>NZ_JABAID010000009.1 GCF_012641335.1 Novosphingobium sp. ERN07 | reverse complement strand
CAATGCCCACCAGCCCGCTCAAATGCCCGCACTCGACCCGTCAAACACAAAACCGGTCAGCGTGCCGCCAAAGTCGCGGTTATTGCGGGTGTCCAGCTTAACGCTCATTTCGCAACGCTTATCTCCAATTTTGTCGATATAAATAACGATCCCACTAGCTTGAGCGAACTAGAGCGAAGTTGGTATTTTGAGAAATGCGATCAATCCAAAGAATTGGATATATTTGGCCACGTCCACTATGGTACGTTCGCTTTTAAAGCGAATCTGAGAAATAATAGAACTAAAGAACTTAACTACGAGCGCCAAACCGACGACGTCGAAGAAATACCTTTGTATTTTCATTTTTGGACTCCTGCAAACAAGTCAATCACACTTGCAGCCTTTCAGTCCTTTCAAGGTCGGTCATGTGTACAGATCGTTCTGGAGCAATTTAAAGCCGCATTTGAGGCTGCTCATCCAGACCTAATCTTCAAGTATAGAAAACTGGCCCCTAACGATTCAAATGGGAGTATTTTTGATGCTGCACCCGTTAAGAGCTTACGGCTGATCAAACGCAACGCAGAAGCGGATCTCGCTGACCGATATCACCAATCTGGCCAGCCTGAGATTGTCGATATCGAGCTAACCGTTAAGGCAAAAAAACGCCGCAGCCTCGGCAACTTTAAAAACGTTGCTGATAGCCTTCGAACCGAAGGCGCTATAATTTACAACGGCATGGATTTCCAAGAGGCAGTAGCGCTGATTCGCGTAGGGAACAAAATTCGGCCTGTGGGCATGTTTGGCGACCATTCCAATGCAGGGGTTATAGACATTACTGCTGACATCGAATTTGGAGAAGATGGCCACCCAACGATGGATAGTGTGCGCTTTCAAACAGTAGCACTTCTAGCTGACTTTTATAGTCGCCTAAAAGGAAAATGAAATGAAGGTCGACATAAGGCCGATTATCCGCGACCATTTCGCGTCAATTGAGCGCGGAAATGTAAATAAGCGCCCTTATTTTGACTACTTCATATTTTTCGGCCTGCCAGTAGCAATGGGAATTGTAGCTTTTTACCTGAGAGTTGAGTTAGGTAGAGATTCATACAATGCATCGATAACTTTTTTCGGCATATTTATTGCCCTCCTACTTAACATTCAGATGGCAATGTTTTCGATCTATCAGCGTAAAACCGACGCTCCCCAAGATGACGTTATGAATATAATCCACGACGAGCAAGTTGAACTTCGCCGACAACTCCTTGAGGAACTCAATTCCAACGCATCATATTTAATTTTAGTCTGCTGCGTCGCGCTCGTAATGTGTTTGTCGAGCTATGTTTTTGAGATCGAATGGGTTTTAATGTCAGCCTTAACAATCGTTATTTACAGTCATTTTCTTCTCACGATGCTGATGGTCGTCAAACGCACACACGCTCTTTTTCAAAGGGAGTATGTGCGCGACGTCAGCTAGTATCCAAGGCAACAGCGATAGCTTGCTAAAAACGAAAATTTTACCCACCTGTCTCAGCAATGCTCCTCATTGAAATGTACGCCACAATGGCGTACATTTCCCCTACAAGGAGCACCTCATGCTGGCCCACACCGACGCCACCGGCGCAATCGATGAACGCAGCACCGAACGCATGTCGTTTCGGACCAAGCCGCGCATCAAGGACGCTATCCAGAAAGCAGCGGCGCTGGCCGGGGTGGATGATTCCGTCTTCACGATGAACGCAGCCTACAAAGCGGCAATGGAAACCATCGCGGCGCACGAGCATACGATGCTCGCCCCAGTCGATCATCAGGCCTTCTTTGCCGCGCTAGACCGTCCGCCCGCACCCAGTGCCAAACTGCGTGCCGCCTTTACCCGTCACAAAGAGACGATTGCCAGCAAGTGACCGGCGATCCGGCGGATGCGCAGTGCATCATCGAACCGCTCGATCCGGCGCGGCATGATCGGGCGGCGTTTTCATGCGGGATCGAACAGGTCGACAACTATTTCAGGAAAACGGCCAACAAGCTGGCGCAAACCGGCAATGTCCGGGTTCATATTCTGACCAGTCCGGGCGGCGAAGTCATCGGCTTTTATGCCGCCAATGCCCACGCCGTCCATTACACCGATCTGCCCGACACCTTCCGGCGCGGTCGGCCGGGCCACGGGCATATCCCGGCAGCGTATATCTCGATGATCGGCGTCGATCAGCGTCACCAGCGCAAAGGCTATGGGGGCGACCTGCTCGTCGATTGCCTGCGCCGCATCGCCGCTGCTGCCGATGCCATCGGGATCAGGGTCGTGCTGCTCGATGTGCTGGATTGCGGCAATGCTGCCGTCACGCAGCGGCGCAAGGAACTCTATGCCAGCTATGGCTTTGCGCCTTTGCCCTCAAACGCATTGCGCATGTTCCTGCCGATCAGCGACGTGCAGGCGCTGGTGGCAGAGTTGCCTTAACGCGAGGCTTGGAGCCCTCCCCGCTGCGACTAATCTCACCTACGATTCGATAAGTCTCGCTCCCCTACCTTGAGCGAGGGGTTGGGGTGGGTGTTCGGCGGTCGCGCTGACAATCGACGCCTGCGAAAAGCCCCTGTCCTACAAACCCCCACCTGACATAGCCTCCGGGGCATGACGCACCTCGCCCCCCGCTCAGCCCCCGCCCCAGCCAGCACCGCCGCAGAAGGCCGCGCCGCATCCTCGATCCAAACCCCGGCAAGCCGCCGCGCCGGTCAATCGCAAGAGCCGATCAATCACGCCCAACTGATCGATCCCAATTATTCTTCAGGACAGTGTAAACTGTGTAAACCCCCCTCCCCTTTTCAGGGCGAGGACGGGTCGACCGGCCACGATCTGCGCGATCCTTTTGCAGGCCGCGCCGCACATGAAAAAGCTGCGGCGCTTCCCGCACCGCAGCTTCTCCCGGTTCGCCGGTCCCGCGCCTTGCGGCGCGGGCCGCGTCATCTGTTCGTCAGAACCGCAGGCCGACCACCGCGCGCACGGCGTGGGTGTCGAAATACTTGTCCTGAATGCGCATGTTCGTGCCGCCGCCGTTCAGCAGGAACGGATTGGTTGCAGGCGCGGTGCCCTGGCCCACCGAGACGGTGTACTTGTCGTCCTTGTAGCGGCTGTAGAGGTATTCGAGGCCGAGCGAGAGATTGTTGGTCAGCATCACTTCGGCACCACCGCCGGCCTGCCAGCCCCACACCATGTCGCCATCGTTGTTTTCGCTGAACGAGTTGGCGGTGTTGCTGGTGTAGAAATCGTGGTCGATCTTGGCATAGCTCACGCCGCCGGTGCCATAGAACAACGCACCGCCGCCGGGGGTGAAGCCGACGCGGCCACGGGCGGAGATGGCATAGTCCACCGAGCGGGCGATCTTGTAGAACGCGGGCGTGGTGCTGAACGCGGTCGAACGGTCGATCGAGTCATTGCGCGAACCTTCCAGCAGGCCGCCGAACACGATGTTGCCCGAGCGTGCGTCAAAGCCGATGCGGGCGCCATATTCGGCCCCAGCCTTGTCAGGCGCGCAACCGGCTGAACGCGATGCGCCGATGGCACCGTTGCAGAAGCCGGGCGAGAAAGCGTTGGCACCGGCCAGCGTGGTGACCTGATCGTTGTAGGTGCCGTTGCGATCGGTATCGAAGCCAAAGGTGTTACCGTTTTCGCCGTTCACGCCAAGGCCGCCGAAGCCCTGCACGTAGATGCCGTTGAAGTGGCTGTCGCGGTTGAAGCCATCGGCGGTGGTGGTCGCGGGCATGTCTGCCGACGAATCCTGCGCCATTGCCGGAACCGAGACAAGCGCTACCGTCGCGGCCAGCGGCCACGCGAAAAGGTTGTTGAACCTCATGTAAAATCCCTTTGCAGTTAACGCCTTGGGGCGTGCACCGGCTCAAACCGGCGGGGCGAGAAAAGGTTTCCGGCTTCGTCTCCACATCGGACTGAAAACGCGGAAAACTGCGGCGGAACGGAATTTCTTTGCGGCGCGGCGCGGCTGTCACTCGCCATTCATGTTTGACGGGTTTATGGCGCAGGCGATGACCCAGCCTGATCCTTCCGCCTTCCCCACCGCGCTTTCGGGGCTGCGCGTCGCCCTGTTCAGCGGCAACTACAACTACGTGCGCGATGGGGCGAACCAGGCACTGAACCGGCTGGTCGGCTATCTGCTGCGGCAGGGGGCGGACGTGCGGGTCTATGCGCCCAAGGTGGATAACCCGGCCTTCCCGGCCACCGGCACGCACATCGGCATCCCGTCGTTCGCGATCCCGAACCGCCCCGAATACCGCTTCCCACTGGCGCTCAGCCCCCGCGTGCGGCGCGATCTGAAGGCGTTCGATCCGCACGTGGTCCACGTCTCCTCGCCCGATGTGGTGGCGCACCGCGCGGTTTCGTGGGCGCGCCATCGCAAGTTGCCGATCCTCGCCTCGGTCCACACCCGGTTTGAAACATACTTCCGATACTACAACATGGCCTGGGCCGAACCGGTAGTCGAAGCGCTGATGCGGCGCTTCTATCGCCGCTGCGATGCGCTGGTCGCCCCATCGGAATCGATGGCGCAAGTGCTGCGCGATCAGCGCATGAACTACGATATCGACATCTGGTCACGCGGGGTTGACCGAGAAATCTTCCATCCCGGCGCGCGGGATATGGCGTGGCGGCGCAGCCTTGGTATCGCGGATGACGAAGTGGTGGTCGGCTTCCTTGGCCGTCTGGTGATGGAAAAGGGACTGGACGTCTTTTCGGATTCCATCGACCAGCTTGTGCGCAAGGGCGTGAAGCATCGCGTGCTGGTGATCGGTGAAGGCCCCGCCCACGAATGGTTCGCCGCGCGCCTGCCCGATGCCGTGTTCGCAGGCTTTCAGGGCGGTCACGATCTGGGCCGCGCGGTGGCGAGCATGGACGTGCTGTTCAACCCGTCTGTCACCGAAACCTTCGGCAACGTGACACTTGAGGCGATGGCCTGCGCGGTGCCGGTAGTGGCAGCGGCCGCTACCGGGAGCCAGAGCCTTGTCGACGATGGCGTATCCGGGCGGCTGATCACGCCAGGCGCGGTGCGGCAATTTGCCGAAGCGCTGCGCAGCTATGTCGAGGACGCAAGTCTGCGGGCAAGGCACGGCACGGCTGGCGAGGAGCGCAGCCTCGAATTTTCGTGGGACCGGATCAATCAGGCCGTGGCCGATACCTATCTGCGGCTGGTGCGTCAGAAGGCGCGGGCGAAGCTGCGTTAACGCAAAACGCCTGCGGTCTTCATGCGGTTGGCATACCACAGGAAGAACAGCAGCGAGGCCCAGATCACCCCGGTCATCACCATCATCGCGCCGCTCTTCATCGTTTCGGGCATCGCGCTATCGGTGAACTGGTAAATCTGGCTAACCGCGAGACCGAGCAGCGAGACGGCGAAAGCCGTCACCGCGTGACGTGATCGCAGCAGCAGCAGGATCGAACCCGCGAGCGATCCCCATACGCCAAGCGCCCAGAACACGCTGAGCCAAGCTGGCATGGCCTGCGTATAGGCAATCTCGACGTCGCCCATCCCCATCGACTTCATGTAGCTGACCGGATCGAGTTTGGTCATCGTGTAATCGACGCAGCCGAAGCTGTTCCACAGCAGACTGATAACGCCGACGATCCACAGATGCGCGGGTGTGCGGGCTGCGGTTGGCGTGGATTCGAGGTTTTGCATGTGTCCCCTCCCCCTATGATCGGAGGAGAGGATACCATGCAGCAGAGCATCGTCAAAGCGCCGCGAGAGCGCAGCTTCGATGAGCATCAGAGCCGTTCGATCCGGCGCGCGGCTTCATCCAGAATGTCGGCCACGGCGTGCGCGGTTTCGGTGTCGAAACCACTGGCCATCGCGCGATGGCGAAGCACGGCGTGGAGATTACCCATCGCGCGGCGAACCGGCGGGCTTTCAGCACGATCACGTTGTTCACCCAGCGCCTTGAGCCGCGTCACGACGACATCGATCTCTGCCTCCTTGCCAGCGAGTTCGGCCCGGCCAGCGTCGGTCACGGCAAAAGCCTTTCGCGGGCCATCGCCTGCTTCCTCTGCAATCAGGCCTTCGTCGACCAGCAGATTGAGCGTTGGATAGACGACGCCGGGGCTTGGCGCATATTCGCCGCCCGCCAGATCACCCACGGCGCGGATCAGATCGTAGCCGTGGCGTGGCTGTTCGGCCACGAGGTAGAGCAGCAGAAGGCGCAGTTCGCCACCGGCAAACATCCGCCCGCCCCGACGCCCACCGCCGCGTCCACCACGACCGCCTCCACCGAAGCCACCGCCAAACGGGCCGTCCTCACCGAAAGGTCCGCCTTTCCCGAAGGGACCGCCAAAGCGCCCTCCCATCATCGCCATCATCTTCATGGCATGTCGACCGCCCTTATGATGGCCATGTTCGAATCTCATGTGTTCATATCCTTTCATGATGCGTCTAAGATATATCTTTATAGCGATCTGACAAGAGGCTGGTGCAATTTTTTCTCGCAGGGCCTATCTCGACGGCAATGGCAGACCTTTTCGCCCCTCCCCCGCAGGACCGACCGCCGCCCGAAACCAGCGCCGAGGCGCCGCTGGCAGACCGGCTGCGCCCGCGCGATCTGAGGGAAATCATTGGCCAAGATCATCTGACCGGATCGGAAGGCGCGATTGGGCGCATGGTGGCGGCAGGCAAGCTGACATCAATGATCCTGTGGGGACCGCCGGGCACCGGCAAGACCAGCATCGCGCGCCTGCTCGCTGAAGCGGTGGGGATGCGCTATGTTGCTATCAGCGCAGTGTTTTCGGGCGTGGCAGACCTGAAAAAGGCCTTTGCCGAGGCCGAAGCGATGGCACTTGCGGGTCGGCGCACGCTGCTGTTCGTCGACGAAATTCACCGCTTCAACCGCGCGCAACAGGATGGCTTCCTGCCCTTTGTCGAAAACGGCACGGTGACGCTGGTGGGAGCAACGACGGAGAATCCTTCGTTCGCACTCAACGCCGCATTGCTCAGCCGCGCGCAAGTGCTGATCCTGCACCGGCTGGATGCAGCAGCACTGGGCACGCTGCTCGACCGGGCCGAGGATATCACCGGTCTGCGCCTGCCCCTCACCCCGCCCGCGCGCGAGGCACTGGTGGCATCGGCAGACGGCGATGGGCGGTTCCTACTCAATCAGGCTGAAATGCTGTTCGACGTATCGCTGCCCGCGCCGCTCGATCCCGAAGGCTTGGGGAAGTTCCTGATGCGGCGCGTGGCGGTTTACGACAAGGACCGTGAGGGCCACTACAACCTGATATCGGCGCTGCACAAATCGGTGCGCGGGTCCGATCCGCAGGCGGCGCTCTATTACATGGCGCGGATGCTGGTGGCGGGAGAGGAGCCGCTTTACGTGTTGCGGCGGCTGGTGCGCATGGCGGTGGAGGATATCGGCATGGCCGATCCGCAAGCGCTTGTGCAATGCCTTGCCGCGAAGGATGCCTATGAGTTTCTAGGCAGCCCGGAAGGCGAACTGGCGATTGTGCAGGCGCTGCTCTACATCGCCACCGCGCCCAAATCGAACGCGGCCTATATGGCGCACAAGGCGGCGTGGAAATCGGCACGCGAAACGGGATCGCTGATGCCGCCATCCAACATCCTGAACGCGCCGACCAAGCTGATGAAGGACATCGGCTATGGCAAAGGCTATGCCTATGATCACGATGCGGAAGATGGCTTTTCCGGCGCGAATTACTGGCCCGAAGGCATGGCTCCGCAGAGCTATTACGCGCCGGTTGAACGCGGGTTCGAACGCGAAGTGATGAAGCGGCTGGAATGGTGGGACCGCAAACGGCGCGAGCGCGGCGCAGAGTGACCCCTAACCGCTTCGGCCATTTCGTGGCGATCGACTGGTCGGGCGCAGCGGGCGAGCGGCACAAGGGGATTGCGGTGGCTATGGCTACGCGCGGCAAGGCCACTCCGCAAATCGTGCGGGCCGGCCATCGCTGGTCGCGCAAGGATGTGCTGGATTTCCTGCGCGACGATTTGCCTGCCGATGCGCTGGTTGGCATGGACCTTGGCATCTCGTTGCCGTTTGCAGACCGTGGCGGCTTCTTTGACGGTTGGCCAGACAGCCCGGCAAACGCGCGGGAATTATGGGCGCTGATCGATGCGATCTGCGCGCATGAACCGCATCTCAGCGTATCCGCTCTGGTCGATCACCCCGATCTGTCTGCATGGTTTCGGCGACATGGCGGACGCGAAGGGGCACTATTTGGTGGAGGCGCAGGACGCTTTCGCGTGACCGAGGCGGCGCAGCGGCGAATGGGGTGCAAGCCCTATTCGAACTTCAACCTCGTCGGCGCAGCGCAAGTCGGCAAATCGAGCCTGTCGGGAATGCGGATGCTGCACCGCTTGGGCCAAAGCGCGAGCGTCTGGCCCATCGACCCTATGCCTGCCCACGGTCCGGTCGTCTGTGAGATTTACACTACCATCGCCGCGATGGCAGCAGGCCGCAGCGCCAGCCGATCAAAGATGCGCTCTGCCGCCGACCTGGACGCGGGCCTGCATGTGCTGGGTTCGGCACCGTCAGGGTTGGCAGGGCCGCTGGACGATCATACCTGCGATGCCATCCTGACCGCCGCGTGGCTGCGCAATGCTGCCCACGATCCCGCCCTGTGGCACCCCCGCGAATTGACGGTAGACATCGCGCGGACCGAAGGATGGACATTCGGGGCGGTGTAAGCGGTCTTGTGAAGCGTGATCTGTGCGGCTAAGGCGCGCGTAACGCATCGCGCGGGCCGGCTTAGCTCAGTTGGTAGAGCACCTGATTTGTAATCAGGGGGCCACGGGTTCGAATCCTGTAGCCGGCACCATTTCCTCAAATCTATGGATCGTTATCGGCGATGCGCGAGAGCAAGCGTTCAAGGCGCTTCAGTTCTTCCTGTCGCAGGGCACGAATTTCGAGGAAGATCGCGGCGAGCTCTGGCGAGTCCAGAGCAAGAGTGAGATCGGAAAGCGTGATATCCTGATATTCGGGAACGGCAAAGGCGCGCCTCAGGTTGCCCGCGATTTCGCGCAGGCGCAATTCGCTGCTTGGAGAAAGCGAACCATGCGGCATGTTTGAGCCGTACCATAAGCATATGAAATACAAGCATTGGTATGCCATCGTAAAACTACGCAAGCAAGGTCGACCAGCCGAAAAACCTTTCGGTCTGCCGCCCAAAAACATCGGCCAATCACAACGGGAAATGTGCAACGCACATCACGCGCGGTTTATGCGGGACATCAACCAGAATATAGTATAAACTGAAACCAGTTTTGTGCGGAAGCGTTTTCGTTCTGCGCGCTGATGGAGAGAGAGTTTGGCCGACCAGCAACCATCTACCGACCTGTTCGAGAATCCGCTGGGCCTCGATGGGTTCGAGTTCATCGAGTTTTCCGCGCCGAAAGCCGAGACGCTTGAACCGGTGTTCGAGCGGATCGGTTTTACCCGCATTGCCAACCATCGTTCCAAGCAGGTGCAACTCTGGCGGCAGGGCGGGATCAATCTGATCGCCAACTACGAACCGCGCAGCCCGGCAGCGTACTTCGCGGCGGAGCATGGCCCTTCGGCCTGCGGCATGGGCTGGCGCGTGCGCAATGCGGCAAAAGCATATGCCACCGCGCTGGAGCGCGGGGCCGAGCCGGTGGAAGTGCGCACAGGGCCGATGGAACTGCGTCTGCCTGCGATCCGGGGCATCGGTGGTTCGATCATTTACCTGATCGACCGCAATGAAGGCGCGCCGCAGGGCGATCTTTCGATCTATGACATTGATTTTGAATATCTGCCCGGCGTGGACCGGCATCCGGAGGGCGCGGGATTTCACACGATCGATCACCTGACGCACAACGTCTATGGCGGGCGCATGGCGCACTGGGCGGCGTTCTATGAGCGCGTGTTCGGCTTTCGCGAGATCCGCTACTTCGACATCAAGGGCGAATATACAGGCCTGACGAGTCGCGCGATGACCGCGCCCGATGGCAAGATCCGCATTCCGCTGAACGAAGAGGCGAAAGCGGGCGGCGGACAGATCGAGGAGTTCCTTCGCGCTTATAATGGTGAGGGCATCCAGCACATTGCCTTTGCTTGTGACGATCTGATCGGCGGGTGGGACAAGCTGAAGGCGATTGGCACGCCATTCATGTCTCCCCCGCCCGCGACCTATTACGAGATGCTGGACGAACGCCTGCCAAGGCATGGCGAGCCAGTGGACGAATTGCAGCGGCGGGGCATTCTGCTGGACGGGTCAACGCAGGAAGGCGATCCCCGGTTGCTGTTGCAGATCTTCTCCGAAACGCAGATCGGACCGGTGTTCTTCGAATTCATCCAGCGCAAGAAGGATGAGGGCTTTGGCGAAGGGAACTTCACCGCGTTGTTTCAATCGATGGAGCGCGACCAGATGCGGCGCGGGGTCTTGCAGGTGAAGGAGACGGCAGAATGATCCCTCAGATCAAGCGTATCCACCATGTCGCCTATCGCTGCCGAGATGCGAAGGAGACGGTAGCGTGGTACGAGCGCGTGATGGGAATGCGCTACACCACGGCCTTTGCCGAAGACAAGGTGCCGTCAACGGGTGAGGACGATCCCTATATGCATGTATTCCTCGACTGCGGCGGGGGCAATGTGCTGGCGTTCTTCGAACTGCCGGGGCAGCCGGAGATGGGGCGCGATCCCAATACGCCGGCATGGGTGCAGCATCTGGCGTTCGAGGTGGAGGACGAGGCGGCTTTGCTGGCCGCCAAGGCGCACCTGGAGGCTGAGGGCATCGACGTGTTGGGGCCGACCTATCACGGCATCTTCCGTTCGATCTATTTCTTCGATCCCAACGGCCACCGGTTAGAATTGGCGTGCAATATCGGCACGGCGGAACAGTATGCCGAACTGGCGGAACTGGCACCGGTAATGCTGGAAGAGTGGAGCCGGACCAAGCGCGCGCCCAAGCACGCAGAATGGCTGCACAAGGAGCCTTAAGGTAGCGTCAGGACCACCTTGAGGCCATCTAGGTGCACTTCAGAAAAGGTCAGATCACCGCCATAATCGCGGGCGATGGCGCGGGATATCGCAAGGCCCAGGCCGCAGCCGCCGTGGTCGATATCGCTGCTGTGACCGATTGCGAACACCGCCTCGCGGCGTTCGGGTTCGATGCCGGTGCCATCATCGCACACTTCGATGCGGTGGCCGCCATCGGCTTCGCGTGCTTCGACACGGATTTGCGCGCGCGCCCATTTTCCCGCGTTGTCGAGCAGATTGGAAAGCGTTTCGCTGAGGTCATCGGCGTCCATCGGCATGCTTAGGCCGGTTGGATAGTGCGCGGTGAAGGCTTTGCCGGGGTGGCAGCGGCGCATCGCATCAAGCAGCGGCGGAAGCACTTCATCGAGGCGAGCGCGCGGCGGGACGCCCGCTTTTGAACCGCCAGAGCGGACGCGGGCCAGATGATAATCGATCTGGCGCTGCATTCTGCCCGACTGGTCGAGGAACACCCGCGCAGCATCGCCTTGCCCGGCTTCCTGCAAGCGCTCTGCCTCATCCGTGACCACAGCAAGCGGCGTGCGCAGCGAGTGGGCGAGCGAACTTGCCTCCACCCGGCCTCGCTCTACGATTTCGGCGTTGCGATCGACATAGGCGTTGAGATCGGTGACGACGGCCTGAAGCTCATCAGGATAGCCGCCGGCGATGAGGCGCGCTTCGCCCTTCCGCAGGGCATCAATAGCGGCGGTGAGGCGGTTGAAGGGGCGGAAGCCCAGTGTGATGATCGCAAGGCCGCTGGCGAGCAAGGCGAGCGCCAGCAGCGTGAGCCAGACCGTGAGTTCGCGGGTGAAGGCGCTGATGATGCGTTCAAGGTGGCGCTCATCGGTGGCGATTACGAAGTGGACAGGCGCACCGCTGGGGGCTTGGCGGATGAAGCCGTAGACGATGGTTGGGCCAGTGGGACCATCTGCAATGCGGTGGAGAATTTTCGGCGAATGTGCGATATCATGATCGAGCGCACCGCGCGTCATCGACGGGGATTTGAGCGTGCCGAAACCGGGCCGCGTGATCTGCCAGTAGAAGCCTGAAAGCGGTTCGGCATAGCGCGGATCAGACAGCGGGCGCGTGAGATGCGGGCGGCCTTGCGCGTCCAGCACGGTCAGCCCGCCGAGTTCGCGGACGTGGACTTCCAGCTCTTCGTGATACTGGGATTCGACGTGGCTGGTGAACAGCCGCACCGAAGAATACCAGATCGCGCCGATGCCCAGCGCGACCCAGAGCAGGATCGAAAGGAGAAAGCGGCCGCGAAGCGAGGTCAGGCGCATGGGTCAGACGTCCAGCCGATAGCCAAGGCCGCGCACGGTGCGGATCGCATCGCGGCCGATTTTCCGACGCAGACGGCTGATATGCGCTTCCACCGCGTTGCGATCCCGCTCCGCCTCAAGCGCATAGAGTTGGTCGAGGATGGCGTCCTGCGGGATCACGTGGCCGGGGCGGCGCAGGAACAGGTGGAGCAGCGCGAATTCCTTGCGGCTGAGATCGAGCGGCTCACCGCCGCGCGTGGCGGTGCGGGCAACCGGATCGAGCGCAAGATCCCCCGCCGTCACCGTGCTGGCGCTTTGCCCCCTGCCCCGCCGCCACAGTGCATGAAGGCGGGCGAGCAGCTCTTCGAAGCGGACCGGTTTGACGAGAAAATCGTCGGCGCCGCTGTTCAACCCTTCCACCTTGTCACGCCAGTTGCCGCGCGCGGTTAGGATAAGGATGGGCACAGCTTGCCCGGCGGCGCGCCAGTGGCGCAGCAGGTCAAGCCCGTCCCCATCGGGCAGGCCAAGGTCAAGGATGATCGCCGCCGTCTCGGCCAGATCGGGCCAGTCGCGCGCGGCTTCGGCGGTCTGCACCCAATCGACAGCCATGCCTGCCGAGCCGAGACGCTCTGACAGGCGTCGGCCCAGTTCGGCATCGTCTTCAACCAGCAGCAGACGCATCTTGCGGCAGTTCTTTCCGTGTTTGCCGCCTTTCATTGGCGCACAAAGCTGACGCGACCCTGACAGATTGTCAGGCTTGTGTCAGCTTCGCTTGCGATGAGACGCAGCATGGAACGCAACACGATCATCGGCGGCGCGGCATTTGCGGCGGTTCTTCTTGGCGGGCTTGGCTGGTGGGCCAGCAAGGATGCTCCTGCAACTGAGGAGGCCACAACCGAAGCAAGCGGTGGCGACCTGAGCGCCGAACAGATCAAGCGCATGGGCATCACCACCGAAGCGGCAACCGCGTCAAGCTCCGCCGAACTGGGCATGGTGCCGGGCGTAGTCACCCTCCCCCCCGAAGCACGCGTTGCAGTGACCGCACCCTTTGGTGGCACGGTGCTGCGGCTGTTCGTGGTGAATGGTCAGGCGGTGACCAAGGGGCAGCCGCTGGCCATCGTGCGATCGATCGAACCCGTGCAGTACGGCGCGTCGCTCGCCAAGGGCGAAGCGCAACTGGCCGTAGCGCGGGCCAATGCCGCGCGGACGGGCCAGTTGGCCAAGGAAGGCATCATCGCTGCCGCACGGGCTGATGAAGCGCGCGCAGCCTTGCGCGAGGCCGAAGTGGCGGTGAGCGAGAACCGCCGCATCCTGAACCAGTCCGGCGCAAGCGCAGGCGGCGAAGTGACGCTGCGTGCGCCGATCACTGGCAAGCTTTCTGCGGTGGCAGTCCAGACCGGCGGGCCGGTTGATGGCCTGACAGCGCCATTCGTGATCGAAAACACCGCCAGTTTCATGATCGATCTGCAAATTCCAGAACGTCTTGCCGGACAGGTACGCCCGGGCATGGCGATAGCGCTTGCCGACAGCGGCAATGCGCCGGTCGAAGGGCAAATTGTTTCGGTCGGCAGTTCCATTGATCAGGAAACGCGCGCGCTGGTCGCGAAAGCGCGTATCGATGGATCGCCAGCGCTGGTCAGCGGAAAAGCGGTTTCTGTCCTGCTCAAAGGCGGGCAGAACGTTGCAGGCGTGGGGGTTCCGGCTGCTGCCGTGACACAAGTGGGCGGCAAAGATGTCGTCTTTGTGGCAACGCCCAAGGGCTTTGCCCAACGTGAGGTCGTGGTCGCAGGCCGCGGCGCAAGCCAGATAACACTGGCCTCTGGCGTCAAGCCCGGCGAGCGCGTTGCAACCAGCGGTCTTTCGGAACTCAAAGTCCTGCTGGGCGGCGAATAGGATGCTTTCCAAGCTGGTAGAAAAGGCGCTTGCCGCCCGCGTAGCTGTGCTGGGCCTTGCCCTTGTGCTGGCGGCATGGGGTGGGTGGTCGTTCGTAAACCTGCCCATCGACGCCTTTCCCGACATCAGTTCGACGCAGGTGAAGATCATCCTCAAAGCGCCCGGCATGACGCCGGAAGAGGTCGAGAGCCGGGTGATCACGCCGATCGAGATGGAAATGCTCGGCATTCCCGATCAGGCGAATCTTCGGTCAGTGGCCAAGTACGCGATTGCGGACATTACCATCGACTTCAAGGACGGGACCGACATCTACTGGGCGCGCAGCCAGGTGGCAGAGCGGCTGGCCAACGTTTCAGGCGATCTGCCCGCCACCGTCGATGGCGGCATGGCACCGATATCCACACCGCTGTCAGACATGGTGATGTTCACGCTGGAAGGACCGCAGAGCCTGCCTGAAAAGCGCCGCGTGCTGGACTGGATCGTGCGCCCTGCCCTACGCACAGTGCATGGCGTAGCGGATGTGAACGCACTGGGCGGCTTTGTTGAAACCTTTGAAGTGCGGCCCGACAATGCCGCCTTGGCAGCGGCAGGCCTGACCGTGGAAGATCTGCGCACCGCAATTGAGAGCAGCAACCGCAATGATGGTGCGGGCCGTCTGAAGCAGGGCGAAGAAGCGCTGATCGTGCGGGCGGTGGGTGCAATCACATCTTTGGAAGACCTGTCTTCGGTCGTCGTCCGCACGCAGGAAGGCACCGTACTGCGCGTGGGCGATGTGGCGACCGTCGGCATGGGCAGCCTGACCCGATATGGCGCGGTGACCAAGAACGGCAAGGGCGAGGCGGTGCAAGGCCTCGTCATCGCGCTGCGCGGTGCGGATGCTTCCAAGGTCGTCGATGGCGTGAAGGCGCGACTTGAAGAGATCAAGCCAAGCCTGCCCAAGGGTATGAGCGTGGACGTTTTCTATGACCGTTCCGACTTGATCGGCAGCGCCGTGGGCACGGTGGAAAAGGCGCTGATCGAAGCGACGATTCTTGTGGTCGTGCTGCTGTTGCTGTTCCTCGGCGATGTGCGCGCTTCGGTGATCGTGGCTTTGGCCCTGCCGATGGCGGCGCTGCTCACGTTCATCTTCATGCGATCGATTGGCCTTACCGCCAACCTGATGAGCCTTGGCGGGCTGGCCATTGCGGTGGGCATTCTCGTCGATGGCGCGGTGGTGGTGGTGGAGAACGTGGTCGAACGCCTGTCCGACCCGAAGCACCGTTCGGGCGGGAAGCTCCATGCAGTGTTTATTGCTGCATCGGAAGTGGCCGTTCCCGTCGCCTCGGGCCTGCTGATCATCGCGCTGGTCTTTTTGCCGCTGCTGACGCTTGAAGGGCTGGAAGGCAAGCTGTTCTCTCCGGTTGCGCTAACCATCGTGCTGGCTCTGCTGTCTGCGCTGGTGCTTTCGCTGACGTTCGTGCCTGCGCTGTCCTATTTCGTGTTGCGTCAACAGGATGGCCATCATGAGCCGTGGCTGATGCGCAAGATTGCGCCTGCCTATACGCGTGCGCTGGATTGGGCGTTCGGCAATCGGCGCACGGTGGGCTTCATCGCGGGCGGATCGCTGCTGCTCGCGGGCATTGCCTATACTTTCACCGGCAAGACCTTTCTGCCGACGATGGATGAAGGCGCAACGCTGGTGCAGCTTGCGAAACTCCCTAGCGTGAACATCGACCACAGCGTGGCGGGCGACATGCGCGTGCAGCGGCTGATCATGGAAAAGGTGCCCGAAGTAACCGACGTGATCGCCCGCGTCGGCAGCGACGAACTGGGCCTCGATCCCATGAGCCTCAACGAAACCGACAGCTTCGTTCGCCTGAAACCGCGCAGTGAATGGCGCGTGGCGGACAAGGATTGGCTGGTCGAACAGATCCGCATCGCCTTGCAGGACATGCCGGGGATCGAGCCGAGCTTTACCCAGCCCATCGAAATGCGCGTTTCGGAAATGCTGACCGGCGCGCGGGGCGATCTGGCGATCAAGCTGTTCGGGCCTGACCTCAAGGAGCTTTCGCGCCTTGCCGGGCAAATCCAGAAGCGGCTCGAAAAGATCGACGGCACTAGCGAAGCGATCACCGTGGCCAACGACAGCGTGGATTACCTGCAACTGGACATCGACCGCGTGGCGGCGGGGCGCGCCGGGATGCCGGTAGATATGTTGCAAGACATGATGCGTGCCAACGTGGAAGGCGTGCGCGCGGGCGTTGTGGCCGATGGCGTTCGTCGAGTGCCAGTGGTGATCCGTGGCAATGGCGGCGAAGGCATGGACCCGCAGGCCTTTGCCGATCAGGTCTATCGCAGCCCGGCCGGGCAATTGGTGCGGGCGAGCGATGTGGCACAGGTTCGCCGCGTGGAAGGCCCGGTAAAGCTGGAGCATGAGAACGGATCGCGCTTTGCGCTCGTGCAAGCCTTTGTTTCTGGGCGCGATCTGGTGGGCTATGTGGAAGAGGCCAAGGCAGACATCAGCGCCAACGTGCCGCTGCCGCAGGGCTATCGCATCGTCTGGGGCGGGCAGTTCGAAAACCAGCAGCGCGCTTCGGCAAGGCTGATCGTGGTACTGCCAATTGCGGTGCTGCTGATCTTCGTGGTGCTTTACCTGACACTACGGTCGGTGCGAGCCTCTGCCCTGATCCTCGTCAACATTCCCTTCGCGGCGGTGGGCGGCATGGTGGCGCTGGCGATATCGGGGGAATATCTTTCGGTTCCGGCCTCGGTTGGTTTCATCGCACTGCTGGGCATTGCAGTGCTGAACGGACTGGTCATGGTCAGCTATTTCCGGCAGTTGCGGCAGAACGGAATGCCGCTGCATGAAGCTGTCCGCGTGGGCGCCGCGCGGCGTTTGCGACCGGTGCTGATGACGGCCAGCATTGCCGCCTTTGGCCTCGTGCCGCTGCTTTTCGCCAGCGGGCCGGGATCGGAAATCCAGAAGCCGCTGGCCATTGTGGTGATCGGCGGGCTGGTAACCGCAACGCTGCTGACCCTGATCCTGCTGCCCATCCTTTACGAACGCTTTGGCGAAAGTGCGGTCGAGCGCGATGCGGGCGACCGGTTGCACCCGGCAGGAGAAGGCGCATGATCCGCCCGGCAACACTCGCCGCATTGCTCATCGGTGTGGCTGGATCCGCAGTTGCTCAAACTGCCTTACCCCCGGAGCCAGCGGTCCATGAAGCCATCACTTCGCATCCTTCGGTGCTGGCCGCCGACGCGCGCGTAGAAGCGGCAAAGGCCGAAGCGCGAGGCCTGCGCGCGGGACCGCACGAGTTCACTTTTCAGGCGAGCCATATGCGCCGTTCGGTGCAAGGGCTGGGCAACGTGGCGGAATACGACGCCACTTTGACCCACGCGATCCGCCTGCCCGGCAAAGGCAAGCTGGACCGCGAGGCTGGCGATTTTGGCGTAACCGCAGCGCAAAATCGCGCAGAAGATGCACGCCATCAGGCGGCAACCCTGCTTAACGATCTGTGGTGGGACTGGCTGGGCGCAAGCGCCGAAGCGCGCGTGGATGCGCAAGGCGTGGCAAACTATGAGGCTACGCTCGCCTCGATCAAGCGGCGCGTGGAAATGCGCGATATGGCACCGCTTGAGGCTGACCAGACGGCAGCGGCGCTGGGCGAAGCGCGCACCGTGGCGGCGCAATCGCGCGGGAAAGCCGATCTGGCGCGGGCGCGGCTGATGGCGCGGTTTCCCGGTCTTGCCCTGCCCGACGAAGCGCCTGAACCGCCGCAGCCAAAGCTCCCGGTCGAAACGTTCGAAACGATGGCTGCGCAGGTGATAGAACGCAGCCACGAAATCGGCGCGGCCAAGGCCGAAAGCGCGCGCATGGCCGCCGTGGCAGACCGTGCCCGCAAGGACCGGATTGCCGACCCAAGCTTTGGCGTGCGCCTGTTCAGCGAACAGGGCGGGCGCGAACGGGGGGCTGGTCTTGTCGTGTCGATGCCCATCGGCGGTGGCAACCGGCGCGCTGTGGCGGATATGGCTGAATCCGAAGGACAGGCAGCGGCGGCGGAACTGGCAGCGGTACGGCTCGATGTGCAGGAAATGGCATCGCGCGATGTCACGCGCGCGCATTCGTCGATGCAGGCGTGGGAGCGGGCGCGGGAGGCGTTGAATGCCCAGATGGCAGCGCTCTCCAAGACTCGGCGCGGGCACCAGCTTGGCGCAATCGATCTGGCCGACGTGCTGCTGGCAGAACGCCTGACACACGCGGCTTTTCGCAGCGAAGCACTGGCGCGGGCGGAAGCCAACCGGGCCATCAACTGCCTGCTGATCGACAGCCACAACTTGTGGATTGCGGACTGATCACTGAAATCTGATCCACAGAGGTGACATTTGTCATTGCCTGCACGCTGGCTTGTGCGCAGGCAGGGATCATGACTGAAAACAAGCGTTCGATTCCGCTGCTATGCAACCTTCTGGCGTGGAGGCGCAAACATCCGCTGCTGACCGTGGCTGGTGCGGTTACCCTTTCGACGCTTGGTGCAGGCGGCGCGCTGTGGGCCTGTGCAGACAGTTCCTGCGCTCCGGGATGGCAACTTGCGGCAGCGGATTATGATTGCGCCGGGCGTGCCATGATCAGCCCCGGCAACGATACGCGGATCAACATGGTGCTGCTGATGCAAAGCTTGCACCCAATGCCGGACGCGCCTGCCAAGGGCAATCCCGATCCGTGGGACCGGCAATTCGGCAAGACCTTCATGTCATGGGGCGGCCTGCGCGAAGCATACTGGCCGCAGCCCGAACAAACGGAACAGGCCGGATACGATGAGCGAGTGTGCGAACCTGCGCTTAGCGGCACACCCGCTTTCATCGCAGCGATGGGCACAGAACCAGGCCTTCCCGCAGGTGAACGCTCCGCGTTGACGGAGATGCGCGCGCAGACGGGGTGCAACGAAGGCGCATGGGGCGAAGCGGCGATCACCAGCAAGCCGGGGCGCGAATATCTGGCTTATCTGAAGGCCGCAGATGCCTTTCACAAGAACGACTGGGCGAGAGCGAGCCAGGGCTTCGCTGCCCTCGCCCGCGCCAAATCAGGCTGGATTGCCGAAACGGCGAATTACATGCCGATCCGCATCGGGCTGCGCATGGCAATTGCCAATGCCGTGGATGAATGGGGCGATTTTGCAGGCTCAGCCAAAGCTGACAAGCCATCACTGGATGCGGCAAGCAGCGCGATTGACAGATATCTCAAAGCCTATCCGAAAGGCACCTACGCCGCTTCTGCGGAGGGTTTGAAGCGTCGTGTCGCGTGGCTGAACGGCGATATGGCCACGCTTGTGCGCCGCTATGAGACGCTACTGGCCACCACGCCGGGTTCAAGCGAGGCCGCCGCCGATCTGGCCGAAGAAATCGACAACAAGCTGCTGCAACGCGAAGATTTTGCAGCACTGATCGCTGCACAAGGCAAAGCCCCGCTGCTGCTGGCCGTGGCCGACTTCAAGCAGATGCGCCCCGGCGGGGATGACGGCATCGGCCTTTCCGCCAGCGATCTTGCGGCGCAGAAGCAACTGTTCGCAAGCCATACAGAGCTTTATGGTCTGCTGGAGGCGAGCCGCACCATCTATGGCGGCGGAGATGCGAAAGCCGTTCTGGCTCTGCTGCCCGATGCGGCGCGCCAGCCCCGCTTTACGCCGCTGGCATTCAGTCGCCAGACCGTGCGCGGGATGGCTCTGGGAAAACTGCGCGATCCGAATGAGGCCGGTTTCTGGCGCGAGTTGCTGGCAGGGGCCAATCCGCTCTATCAACGTCCGCTTGCCGAAATGGGCCTTGCCGTGCGCTGGCAGCGTGACCGGCGGGTTGATCAGATTTTCGCCACCAGCTCACCCATCACCGATCCTACGATCCGGGAAGTGCTGCTGCAAACCGTTGCCAGCCCCGCAATCCTGCGCGCCGCCGCCGCCTATACGGCACGTCCTGCGCATGAACGCGATGTCGCGCGGTTTACGCTGCTCTACAAGGATCTGACGCGCGGTGCCTATGCCGATTTCACTCGCGATGTGGTGCTGGTCCCTGCCAACGCGAATGTCGATGGCGGTCTGTGGGACTTCGCGCGGCAAGACGCGGTTCCGGCAGGGTTGTTCCGTAAAGGCCGCTGGTCCGATGGGTTCGCTTGCCCAACCATTGCCGAGACAGCCGCCACGCTGGCCCGGACACCTGGCGATCCCCGCGCACGGCTGTGCCTTGGCGATTTCTATCGGCTGAACGGTTTTGACAGCTTTTCGCTGTTCACCCCTGATAACAATGAGATGGCGCTGGGCAATGGACCAGATGGCTTTTCCGGCAAAGCGCTATCGCGCGGCGCGATTTATGACGCCATCATTGCCGATAAGGCTGCCGCAGCAGATGTGCGCGCCTATGCGCTCTATCGGGCTGTGATGTGCTATGCGCCATCGGGCTACAACGGTTGCAGCGGTCCATCGCGCACGATTGAGGAAATGGACGCCGCCCAAGCGCCGCAATCCACACGCAAGGCGTGGTTCACCGAACTCAAGCAGCGCTATCCCCAAAGCCAATGGGCCAAGAACCTGCGCTATTACTGGTGAGTTTTCGCGCCGCAATACTGTTCGCTTTTGCGCTGCTGGCAGGGTGCAAGGCAGACCCGCAGGCCGAAGCGCAACAGGCGAACGCGGCAAAGTTTGACGCGATCTACGTCTGGCCGGGAGTACGCCCCGCGCCAGACAGTGCGGCAAAAACTGTCTATGTTCTCGATGGTGAAGTACGACGCAACGGTCCCGCGCGACTGCAACGCCTGCGCATGGGTGTGCCTAAATTGCCGGGACGGTCGGTGTGGCTGGTTGTGCGGGCGGACCGGCTCGACTGGAACCACGCCACTTACGCAGCAGTCCTTGCCGACGTTGAAAAGTGGCAAGCGGCGGGCAATGATGTTGCCGGGCTTCAGGTCGATTTCGATGCGGCCACGCGCGGCATCGAAGGCTATGCGACGTTTCTTCACACCGTGCGCGAACGCCTGCCCAAACGGTTGAAGCTATCGATCACCGGCCTGATGGACTGGAGCGCGCATGGCGATCCGCAAGCCTTGGCCGGGTTGGCGCAAACGGTCGATGAAGTGGTGGTGCAAACCTATCAGCATCGCTCCACCATTCCCGGTTACGAGCAATATTTTGCGCGGATGGAGCGCTTCCCCATCCCGTTTCGCGTTGCGCTGGTCGAAGGCGGGGCGTGGACGCCCCCGCCCATGCTGGAGCGCCACCCGATGTTCCGAGGCTACGTGGTGTTCCTGCTGAATCCGGCGAAACCAAAAGCCTGACCAGCTATAGCGGATTGCCTTGCCCATCGAGCAGTTCGATACGGTATGAACAGCCATAGAGCGTTTTGCCCGGATGGCTGGTGGCGTTGGATACAGATCGCGCGATCACGGTGTGCGTGCCAAAACCACCAGGCTTTTCAGCCGGTTCGGTCACGTCTACCAGCACGCGTTGGCCAAGGAATTTGCGGAAATGAATTTCCGCCTCGACCTCTGCCCGCGTGGCTGCGCCCGAAGCCACAATCTCAACTATCAGGGCTTCGGGGTCCATCTTGTTCACAATACCTTCAGGACCGGCAATGACCGCCGGATCAGGTTCATCCAGCACGGCGAGGATACCGCTGGACGAAAAGGCAATGTGATCCGTCTGCCATTCTCCGGTTACCGCGACCGGTTCGGGCAATCGATATTCCAGCAAAAAGGGATTGTCGGTTTCGATCTTTACCCAGCCCAGTTGCGTGGCAACGCCGTCGTCGCCCGAAACACCCAGCGCAAAGCCGTTGTAGGTGGGCGCATCGAGATGGCAGTTGATCGCATCGGTCACGCTTACCGCAGCAGGATCAAACTCCTCATCGTCCTGCGCAAACGCGGGAGTAGCAAGGATCAAGGCGAAGGCAGCTAGCCGATGCAGCACGAAAGTTCCTTTCAATTCCGCGAATAGCGCCCGCGCGGCATGTCTTGGGGGAACAAGTCACCATCACGAACATCAAGGCGCATCTGTGTAAATGGCGGCGCTTCGATCTGCCGGGTGTCCGCAATAACCGTCTGGACGCCGTGGGCTATCGGCGGGATAGACAGTGTTTGCGAACGGTTTACCGGTTCGGGAAAAGACAGGACGAGTTGGCTGACGGTCGCGCCCGTCCGCGCAGGTGCAAAGGCCCATCCGCCCCTGCTGGTCTGCGCGGTTTCGCGGTGGCCGTCGCTGTAGATGAACACCACACCCACGCGCGAAAGCCGCAGTTCGCGCGCGGGATCACCGACGATGACCGCAACGGACGGCTGCCATTCGCTCTGCGGGATCGCCACGCCATGATCCACGCGCCGGTGCGTGCAGGCAGGCGGCATGACAGGAGCGCCGATATCGGGCGCTTCCATACCGGCAACACGATAAGCGTTCTCCATCGCCTGCTTGGCGTTGTGCCAGGTATCTATTGCGTTGGCCGCATGTTCGCTTTCCGCTGCATCTATGGAGGCTGATCCCACTGCAACCGCAGCAGCGCGGCTTGCCGTATCGCGCGCCATTTCCGCCTGTGCCAAAGCCTTGTGCGCAGAGGCAATATCTGCCGCGCTCGCAGGGGGGCGGTCTTCCGGCAACAGCACAGGGGGCGACATCGCCACCGCGACATTCCACGGACACAGTGCGGCAGCGGCCTCTACCGCCTTGTCCTCTGCCAATTCCCGCATCCGGCGTTCAGCGTCTTCGTTCCATTCGAAGCGCTCGTCAGCACGAAACAGCGGCGCATCTGCGGCGGGCTGATCGGCAACAAGCATGACCGCGCCGCCACTTGCGCCCCACCGCCCTTCCGCCATCTGATCCACGGAACCATAGCTGATGTACCAATCGAACCGTCCATCGGCCTTCAGCCGCAGTTCCGACCCAGTTTCCATGACGCCCGACAGGTAATAGTGCCCGACCAGCGCTGAATCCGCTTGCCCCGGATCGACAGGTGGCGCGGTGCTTGCGCACCGTTGCCGCTGCTGTTCGGGGGAAAGTTGATCGGCGCCGTGGCCAATTTCTTCCTGCACTTTCGTGCCGTAAGACAGACTATCAGCGCCACCTGCCTGCTGGAGCAGGCGTTGCCCTTGCGCCAGCGGGACGCAAGGATCGCCGGTTCCGGCATCCACCATCGCCCGCGCCAGATCGCGCTGCAATTCGGCACGCAAGATCAGCGAAACCGGATCATCGTGCGGTTTGCCCTGCTCCAGCAATTGGGCTGCTTTGCGATAGATCGAAACGACTTCGGGCAGATTACCCGCATCACGCGCCGCAGCCGCTTTTTCAAGCAGAAGGCCAGCCTCCTCCCACGGATCGGAAAGGGCTGGCGCGGCAGGTAAGAAAGCCGTGAGCGCAGTGGCCAATATTGTGGCCACGATGCTGCCAGTACGGTTCATGGTATTGTTGCGTTCTGGCATTCGCGGGGCGTAGACGTTCGTCAAAGGGGCCACAATCCACCCTATCCAAATCGGTTTGGAATGACACCGCCCATGCGCAAAACCGCTCTCATGTTCGCGTCCGCCTTATCCTTGTCAGCATTGCTGGCCGCACCAGATGCCACTGCTGCGCCGCGCGCCGTGCAAGTTTCGACGCCTGCCCCAAGAACGCCGGAACGCAAGCAGATTCTCGATGCCATCCGCCCCTCTTCCGGTTCGCAGATCCGCTTCATCGTCCACGATCTGCGCGTGATGAAAGGGAAGTCTGCCAATTTCGCCTATGCCTCGGTCGAACCGTCACAGCAGGAATACGATGGCGGTGAATACATTCTGCGCAACGATGGGCCAAAGACAAAAGGCGGTTGGCGCGTGATCTGGGCGGTAACCGGTGGGGGCGCTAATTCATGTGCCGACATAGCCGCCTATTATCGCGCCATTGCCAAATTGCTGAATGCACAGGGCATTGCCCCTGACCGGCTCAATCCCGGCCACAGCAAGGAAGAGCAAAACCTGTCAGCAGCCGCGCGCGAAGATGCAGACTGCAATACCGTGGGCGACCTCGGCCCAGCGGTGGATTGATAGCCAATCAACCCGCCGCAGCGTTCCTGCGAAGTTCGGCAAGAACCACCCGAAAAGCGGGCGAAGGGTTGCGACGGTTGGGGTAGTAAAGTTGGTGCCCAGCAAAGTCGACTTGTAACGGTTTTGCGCCGGTCACCTGAGCGTTTTGAGCTCGCAACGGGGACCGATGAAAAGTGTTTGATCCCACGGTTTGATGGTTCGATCCTTTCGTTGGAATGGAAGGATGCCATATGGGACAGATACGTCATGGGTGCGCCACGACCACGCACGCCGTCCGAGCAGCAATACTGCGCGCCGAGCTTCGCTCGCGACGCTGAGCCGTGAGCTGGGGATCAACCCGAAGGCGGTAGCGAAGTGGCGTAAGAGAACGACGGTCGAGGACCTGAAGACCGGGCCGAAGGCCCCTCATTCCACCACTCTGTCCGAGGCCGATGAGGCAGTTGTTGTGGCGTTCCGGCGGCACACGCTGCTGCCGCTCGATGACTGCCTCTATGCCTTGCAGCCGTGGCTCCCGCATCTGACGCGGTCAGCGCTGCACCGTTGCCTCCAGCGGCACGGAATCTCCCGTCTACCTGACATCGAAGGCGACAAGCCGAAGCGTCAACGCTTCAAACGCTATCCCATCGGCTTCTTCCACATCAACATTGCCGAGGTGCAGACCGCCGAAGGCAAGCTCTACCTGTTCGTCGGCATCGACCGCACCAGCAAGTTCGCGGTCACCCAGCTGGTCGACAAGGCCGACAGGCGCACAGCGTGGGAGTTCCTCGACCACCTGCTGAAGGCCGTACCTTACCGCATCCACACCATTCTGACCGACAATGGCATCCAGTCCGCCGATCAGCCTCGTAACCGCAACACCGCCTGGTCGCGTCAGATGCGCTTCGACATGATCTGCGAGGCGAACGACATCGAGCACCGGCTCACCAAACCGAACCAGCCGTGGACCAACGGGCAGGTCGAACGCATGAACCGGACGATCAAGGAGGCGACCGTCAAACGCTTTCATTACCAGAGCCATGACCAGCTCACGATGCACCTCGCCGACTTCATGGCCGCCTACAACTTTGCCCGCCGGCTCAAGACGCTCAGCGGGCTCACGCCCTACGAATACATCGCCAAGATCTGGACGTCAGAGCCAGACCGGTTCATCGTCGACCCGACCCACCAAATACCGGGACTGAATACCTAGAATGCGTCGTCAAGCGGACGGGGCAAGCAGGGCAGTTCAACTATCCACGACGCGCCATCGCAATTGGCACAACTTCCGCCCCCGTGCGCAACGTGTCCAGATAGTCCGCCCGCCATTGCGCCATCTCGACGCGCTCCTGCCAGTGCTGGCCGCGATAGTAGCCGGCGCGCACGGCGTCTTTGTCCTTGTGGGCAAACGCGCGTTCGATCACGTCTGACGACCACTTGCCGGATTCGTTCAGGAGCGTGCTGGCCATTGCGCGGAAGCCGTGCGCGGTTATTTTATCCTTGGTGAAGCCCAGCCGCCGCAGCGCCGCGTTCACCGTGTTCTCGGACATTGGCTTGATTGGCGTGCGGATCGACGGGAACACATACTTGCAATCGCCTGTCATGGCGCGAGCATCTTCGAACAGAGCGATGGCTTGGCAGGAGAGCGGAACGGCGTGTTCCTGCCTGCCCTTCATCTTCGGGGCCATTATGCGCCACACAGCCGCGTCCAGATCAATTTCCGACCATTCCACTCTGCGCCGTTCACCGGGGCGCTCGAAGACGTAAGGCGATAATTGCAGGGCAATGCGCGTAATCGGCAAGCCCTGCCCTTCATAACCGTCCATCGCGCGCAGCAGTTCGCCAACGCGCTTGGGTTCAAGAATCGCCGCATGGTGTTTCGGCTGGCGTTTGGCCAAGGCCCCGCGCAGATCGCGCGTCGGGTCCGATGTCGCCAGTTGGTTTGCAATGGCATAGCGAAACACGCCACCGACGAACTGAAGCGCACGATGCGCCTTCTCGTCGTTCTTCGCCGCTTCATAGGGTCGCACGGCTGGATTTCGGAAATGGGGCGATTGCCCAGCTCCTTCTGCAACAGCCGGATGAACCAGCGCCGTTTGACGATCGTGTTAGCCGCGAGGCGATCGCGCTCGTTCTTGGCGATGTGGGCATCAGCAACAGCCGTGAAGGTGTTGGCCGCGCTGATCTCGGCGCTGCGCAGATCGCGCTGCTTCTGTTCCGCCGGATCAATGCCATTGGCCAGCAGGCGACGTGCATCATCGCGCCACTCGCGCGCGTCCTTCAGGCTGACACGGGATACATGCCCAGCCCCAGTTTCTTCTCTAATTGCTTTGGCTTGCCATCTGCGTCGGTGCCATCGACGCGCTATTTCATGCGCCAAAGCATCCCGCCCTATGGCTGGACCAGCAAGAACAGCCTCTTTTCATCCGTCAGCTTGTAGGGCTTCGCTTGGGGCTTCGCGTTTCGGATTGTGATCGTCGAAAGTGCCATTGGGGGCCACGCCTTTCAGCAGTTGCTAAATGGCCCCCACCGTGCCCCCAGAATCGCCTGATTAGAGACGAACGTCGGCGGGCGCTGGCGGTTCAACCAGTCCAATTTATGGCAGATTTCCGGGGTTTTTTCAACCAAACGCGGGCATTGGCGAAAGGGGAAATGGTGCCGCTTAGGTGATTCGAACACCTGACCCCATCATTACGAATGATGTGCTCTACCGACTGAGCTAAAGCGGCCTACCCTGTGGGCAGGGGCGGCGTTTAGCCAGACGGGGCGGGCTAGGCAAGGGTTTTTGCGCAGGTTTGTGCGATCATTTTCCGAGGCCCGCGCTCCAGTCACGAATGGCAGCGGTCATGGCAGAGCCGATGCGGCCCAAGTCTTCTTCACCGATGGTCAAAGGCGGCGTGGTATAGAGAATGTCGCGGAACGGACGCAGCCAAACGCCGCGTTCGATACAGCCGGCAGAAAGGCGGTCTGCCGGCGCTGCGCGATCAAGCTGCACCACGCCAATCGCGCCTCTCGTCCGCACGTCCTTCACCCCCGGCAAGTCGCGCAAAGGAGCCAGCATCCGCTCCAGCGCCTTGCCGATGGCCTGTGCCTGCGCCAGCCTCGGCTCACGCTCGAACAGGTCGAGCGAAGCGTTGGCGGCAGCACAACCCAGCGCATTGCCCATATAGGTCGGCCCATGCATCAGCGCGTGCAACGGATCGTCGGACAGAAAGCCATCGTGGATGCGCGCGCTGGCAATCGTGGCTGCCAAGGGCAGCGTGCCGCCGGTCAGCGCTTTCGACAGAGTGACGATATCGGGCTGCACCCCGGCAATCTGGCAAGCGAACATCGCATCGCCCAGCCGCCCCAGCCCCACGAAAATCTCATCAAAGATCAGCAGTAGATCATGTTCGTCCGCCAGCCGTCGCAGCGCCTGCAGCGTGAAAGGATCGTGGAACACCATACCACCCGCGCCCTGCACCAGCGGCTCCACCACGATGCCCGCCAGTTCACCCCGATGCTGCGCCAGCACGTCACCTAGCGCAGCCTCCTGCGCTGCATCACGCGGCAGATCGACCACGACCTGTTCGAGCAGCGCGCCCTTGAACAGGCTGTGCATCCCCTCATCCGGGTCGCACACGCTCATCGTGGCGAACGTATCGCCATGATAGCCGCCCCGAAAGCACAGGAACTTCACGCGCCGCTGCCCGCGATTGAGCCAGAACTGCGCGGCCATCTTCATCGCCACTTCAACCGCGACCGATCCCGAATCGCTGAAGAACACATGGTCAAGATCGCCGGGCAGCAATCCCGCCAGCCGCCGCGCGAGGACATAGGCCTGCTCATGCGCCAGCCCACCCAGCATGACGTGGGGCAGCGTCTCCAATTGCCCGCGCACCGCTGCTTCAATGTGCGGATGGCGATAGCCGTGAACGGTGGCCCACCAGCTTGAAATCCCGTCAACCAGTTCGCGCCCATCCGCCAGCCGCAGGCGCACGCCCTCGGCCGAAACGACCGGCAGCGCGGGCCGCACCGTCTTCATCTGGGTATAGGGCAGCCACACGTGGCCGCGCCCTTTGGTGTACCAATCAGGAGTTGCGTTCATCCCCCTGCACTGACCTGCATGGCCGCGCGGATCAAGACCTGTATCGCCGGCGAAACGACCATTGCCCCGCCGCCTCCCAAGGTCCCCCGCGGTAGTGGTGCAGTGCAAGCCCTGTGAAGCTGAAATCGCGTGGTGCAAAACCCGCCGCCAGTTCATCCTGCAATGCACGCGCCTGCGCCCGCACGACCTTGTTCTGCACGGTGACGTGCAGACGTGGCTTGCTATGGTCCTGCGCGCTCAGCATTCCGTGGAAATGATCGGCAATCTGCGCCCGCAGATCGAGCATGTGAGGGCTGAGAATGCGCAGGGCCGTGCCGCCGCCAAGGTCCATCACGGCATCGATCCGCGCGTCTATGGGAGACGTATCCCCCGCCAGCGTTGCCATCAGCGACCGCACTTCTTCCAGCAGCATCGGCGGCAGCGCATGGAACAGCGTAACGTGCGCTTTCAGGAAATTGCGTTCGGGTGGAAAATGCGTTGTCCGCAAATGATCTGCCCATGCCTGAATATCACCGGGCAAAGTGGCAGTGGCAATCAGCGGCGCGGGTGAGGAGGGGACATCCATCGCCAAGCCCTGCCATGACGACACGTCTTGTTCAAACTGCATAGAAGGGAGGAGAAGGGAACATTCGGCAAAACCGCAAATATTCGCAGGCGCGAACGGCTCGGTACAGCCGGAATGTTCCCCGGATCCTGGGCAAAGCAAAGCTTTGTCCCGGTGCCTCCGTGGAAGTCCTTAGGCAGTAACCATTAACAAGGGAAGAACTTATTCACCATTTCGGATAAGATTTTGCAGTTGCTCACAGATCACCCCGCGCCTTGCGCAGGGCGAACCATTTGGCAACATTGGCATTATGCTGTTCAAGTGTATCAGCGAATACATGCCCGCCTGTGCCGTCCGCCACCATAAAAAGTGCTTCAGTTTCGGCAGGATTCAAAACGGCAGCAATCGAATCACGTCCCGGATTCGTGATAGGCCCCTTTGGCAGGCCAACCATCGTGTAGGTGTTATAGCCATTTACCGCCTGAATTTCCGATTGGCGGATGCGGCGGCCCAGAGGTTTTCCCTTGGTGATCGGATAGATGATCGTCGGGTCCGCCTGCAGCAACATGCCCTTGCGCACACGATTGGAATAAAGTCCTGCCACCATGCCCCGCTCTTCGGGTTTGCCGGTTTCCTTCTCGACAATGGAAGCAAGGATCAGCGCTTCCTGCGGTGTCTTGGCCACCGTGCGGGGTGATCGCTTTGCCCAAAGTTCGGCCAGCGCCTTGTCCATTGCCGCCTGCATCCGCTTCAGCACGGCGGCGCGCGGTTCGCCCTTCTGCCAGTCATAGCTGTCGGGCAGAACGGTGCCCTCACCCGGCGCGGATACCGGGCCGGTCAGATCCTTGTTCGCCAGCAACCGTTCGGCGACCATGATCGACGGCATACCTTCGGGGATGGCAATCAGGCGACGGATCACCTTGTCGCCTTTGAGGATTTCAAGGATCGTCGATTCGCTCGCGCCCTTGGGGATCAGGAACGAACCTTCCTTCACCTCGGTGCCGCTGCCCAGCAACTTGGCCCGCAACTTGAACAGCGTGGCGGACCCGATGGCTCCCTGCGCTTCCAGATCGTCGGCCAGCGCGCTCAGCCCTTCGCCCTTGCCCACGTCGAATTCGATCTGCTGTTCGAGCGGACCCGTGGCGACCCAGCCCCCGGCTATCCAGCCGAAGACGCCCACCACCACAAGCGCCACCGCAATCAACGGCAGCTTCGAACGACGACGGCGAGCCATGCGGCTGTTCCTTAGTCTTCCAGCGCCTTGACGATCACGCTGGCGTTGGTCCCGCCAAAACCGAACGAATTGTTCAGCGCCGCGCGCACCTTGCGGGGTTTGGCAACGTGCGGCACGAGATCGACGCCCTCGGTGCCTTCGTCAGGGTTGTGCAAGTTCAACGTCGGCGGCACGATCTGGTCGCGAATGGCCAGAATGCAGAAGATCGCTTCAACCGCGCCCGCGCCGCCCAACAGGTGCCCGATGGCAGATTTGGTGCTGCTCATCGATGCGCCCGAAAGATCGTCGCCAAGCACGCGCTTCACCGCCGCCAGTTCGATGGTGTCAGCCATCGTCGACGTGCCGTGGGCGTTCACATAATCGATGTCGCCCGCCGTCATCCCGGCCTTTTTCAGAGCCATGCGCATCGCCAGTTCCGCGCCCTTGCCTTCAGGGTGCGGCGCAGTCACGTGATAGGCATCGCCCGACAGGCCATAGCCGACGACTTCGGCGTAGATCTTCGCGCCGCGTGCCTTTGCGTGCTCGTACTCTTCCAGCACGACAACGCCCGCGCCTTCACCCATTACAAAGCCATCGCGGTCCTTGTCATAGGGACGGCTCGCTTCGGTGGGGCGGTCATTATAGCTGCAGTTCAGCGCGCGGGCCTGGGCAAAGCCTGCCACACCCAGCGGGTTGATCGTGCTTTCCGCACCCCCCGCCAGCATCACGTCGGCATCGCCATCCTTGATCATGCGCGCAGCATCGCCAATCGAATGTGCGCCGGTAGAACAGGCGGTGACGACCGCGTGGTTCGGCCCCATCAAGCCATACTTGATCGAGACTTGCCCTGAGATCAGGTTGATCAGGCGGCCATGCACAAAGTGCGGCGAAACGCGGCCCGGACCCTTTTCGTGCAAGACAATCGATTCGCTTTCGATTCCCGGAAGCCCCCCGATGCCCGACCCGATCGAGCAGCCGGTGCGCGTCTTCAGATCATCGTCCATATCGACAAGACCTGCGTCTTCCAGTGCCTGGCCTGCGGCATCGATGCCGAAGACGATGAACGGATCGACCTGACGCTGGATCTTGTGATCGACGCGCTTGCCGGGATCGAAGCCGAACTCGTGATCGGCAGGCTTCACCTCGCAGGCGATCTTGCACTTCTGGTCGCTCACGTCGAACTTGGTGATCGGCCCTGCACCGCTTTTCCCGGCGAGCAGGTTCTTCCACACGGTTTCCACGTCCGCGCCCAGCGGGGTGACGAGGCCAAGTCCGGTTACGACGACACGACGCATTGAATTCTCCGGGAAATATGCAAACAGGCCCAGCCCCTGAAGAAGGGCTGAGCCTGCCGAAGTCCTCCCCTGCCCGGCGCTTCCCCTAAGGGTCCGGCGCCAAGCAGCCCATCGACAAGCTCAGGGCAAAGGGGGGAAGTGGGCGATCAGCCCTTGTTTTCGTCGATGTACTTGATCGCGTCCTGCACGGTCGAGATCTTCTCGGCCGCATCGTCGGGGATCTCGACACCGAATTCTTCTTCGAAAGCCATCACCAGTTCAACGATGTCGAGCGAGTCTGCGCCCAGATCGTCGATGAAGCTGGCTTCTTCGGTGACCTTGTCAGCCTCGACGCCGAGGTGCTCGACAACGATCTTCTTAACGCGGTCGGCGGTATCGCTCATGAAATGCCCCTTCGAAGGAAAGCGTTGGAATTCTGGTTTCGGGTTTCGCCCTAATGAACGCGGGCCACGCTGGCAAGAGGCGCGCTGTGGATCACCTCACTTCGCGCCCCGCCCGGCTCAACCTTTGGTCTGCTCAACCACACGGATGTTCAATTCGCGCAATTGCTTCAACGCCGCCGGTGACGGCGCGCCCATCAGCAGGTCTTCAGCGCGCTGGTTCATCGGGAACAGCGTGATTTCGCGCAGGTTCTGCGCACCGCAGATCAGCATGACCACGCGGTCCACGCCTGCCGCCATGCCACCGTGCGGCGGCGCGCCATATTGGAACGCGCGGTAAAGGCCGCCAAAGCGCTCCTCCACGTCCTGCTTGGAGAGGCCGACGATCTCGAATGCCTTCACCATCGTTTCGGGCGACTGGTTGCGGATCGAACCCGAAGCGATTTCAAAGCCGTTGCAGACCAGATCGTACTGGAAAGCATTGATCGTCAGCGGGTCCTGATTGCACAGCGCGTCCATCCCGCCTTGCGGCATCGAGAACGGGTTGTGGCTGAAGTCCACCTTCTTGTTTTCCTCGTCCCATTCATAGAACGGGAAATCGACGATCCAGCACAGTTCGAACCGGTCCTTGTCAATCAGGCCAAGCTGATCGGCCACGCGCGTGCGCGCCGCACCCGCCAGCTTTGCCGCCTGTTCGGCCTTGCCAGCCGCAAAGAAGCAGCCGTCGTCAGGACCAAGGCCCAGCTTGTCGAACAGCGCGGCCATCTTGTCCGCGCCGTGATTCTTGGCAATCGGCCCGCCGAACTCGCCGCCCTTGCGCGTCACATAGCCAAGGCCCGCGTGCCCTTCGGCGCGCGCCCAGTCGTTCATTTCGTCAAAGAACTTGCGGCTCTTGTCTGCCGTGCCCGGTGCCGGGATCAGGCGCACGACGCCGCCGGTGCCCACGATCTTCTCGAACAGGCCAAAGCCCGACTGCGTGAACTCGTCCGATACGTCCGAAATGATGATCGGGTTGCGCAGGTCCGGCTTGTCCGAACCATACTTCAGCATCGCTTCGGCATAAGGAATCCGCGGGAAGCTGCCCGTCGGCGTCACGCTGCGGCCGTTCGCAAACGCCTCGAACACACCGCCGATCACCGGCTCCATCGTCTCCCAAACTTCTTCCTGCGTGACGAAGCTCATCTCCAGATCGAGCTGGTAGAACTCGCCCGGCAGACGATCGGCACGCGGGTCTTCGTCGCGGAAGCACGGTGCGATCTGGAAGTAGCGGTCAAAGCCCGCCACCATCAGCAACTGCTTGTACTGCTGCGGCGCCTGCGGCAGCGCATAGAATTTGCCCGGATGAATGCGGCTCGGCACGAGGAAGTCGCGCGCGCCTTCGGGGCTGGAAGCGGTCAGGATCGGCGTCGAATATTCGGTAAAGCCCGCCCCTTCCATGCGGCGGCGCATGTCGGAAATGACCTTGGTGCGCGTTACGATGTTAGCGTGCAGCGTCTCGCGCCGCAGGTCGAGGAAGCGATAGCGCAGGCGGATATCTTCAGGATATTCCTGCTCGCCCGCCACCGGCATGGGCAGTTCTTCCGCAGCCGAAAGCACCGTCGCCCCGCGCGCATAGACTTCGATCGCACCAGTGGGCAGGTTCGGATTGACCGTGCCTTCGGACCGCGCTTTCACATCGCCATCGATGGTCACCACCGATTCCACGCGCAGGGCTTCAAGGATCGCCAACGCCGGGCTGTCAACGTCGGCCACGATCTGCGTCATGCCATAGTGATCGCGCAGATCGACGAACAGCACGCCGCCATGATCGCGCTTGCGGTGCACCCAGCCCGAAAGGCGGACAGTCTGCCCGACATCACCGCGCGAGAGGGCGCCGCAGGTATGGGAACGGTAAAGGTGCATCGAAACTCTTTCCAATCGGTCTGCAATCGGGCAGGGGGAATGCGCGGCTAACAGGCGATGGCCGCGCATTTGTCAAGCCGCGCTCCCCTGACGGGGGCACCACCGGGCCGCTTCCCACGCGCGCCATACAGAAAAGACCGATGAAGATACATCCCCTCATCACCACGACCGACGCTCTGGCCGATCTGTGCGAGCGTCTGGCGAAAGCCGATTTCGTCACCGTCGACACCGAATTCATGCGCGAGAACACCTATTGGCCGGAACTGTGCCTGGTGCAGATCGCGGACGACAAGGAAGCCGCCGCGATCGATCCGCTGGCCCCCGGTCTCGACATGTCTCCTCTGCTCGACCTGATGTGCGAGAATGAGGACGTGCTGAAGGTCTTCCACGCCGGCGGGCAGGACGTGGAAATCATCTACAACCTCACCGGCAAGACCCCGCACCCGATCTTCGATACGCAGATCGCGATGATGGCAGTCAGCCAGTCGGAACAGATCGGCTATTCCAACCTTGTGGAATCCTGGCTCGGCCTGACGATAGACAAGGGCGCCCGCTTTACTGACTGGTCGCGCCGCCCGCTGACCGAACGCCAGATCGAGTATGCCATTGGCGACGTCACCCACCTGTCGAAAATCTTCCCCAAGCTGCTCAAGCGCCTGATCAAGACCGGACGCGGCGAATGGCTGGATATCGAGATGGAAAAGCTGGCCGACCCGGAAAACTACCGGACCGACATGGAAACCGTCTGGCAGAAGATCCGCGCGCCCAGCCGCAATCCCACCGTTCTGGGCCGCCTCAAATCGCTGGCGGCATGGCGCGAACGCGAAGCGATGGACAAGAACATCCCGCGTGGCCGCATCATGCGCGATGAAACGCTGGCCGATATCGCCAGCCACCCCCCGCGCGAACAACACGATCTGGCCAAAGTGCGCGGCCTTTCCACCGGATGGAAGGACAACGACATCGGTCGCCGCCTGATGCAGACGCTGGCCGATTCAAAGCCGCTGACCGAAGCCGAAATGCCGCCGAAGACGCCACGCGGCGCGCCCTTGGGCAAGGAAGGCGCACTGGTGGCCGATCTGCTCAAGCTGCTGCTGAAAATCCGCAGCCGCGAAATCGACATTGCCGCCCGCCTCCTCGCCCGCACCGACGATCTGGAACTACTTGCCGCCGGGCAGCGCAAGAACCTGCCGATCCTAGAAGGCTGGCGCTTCGAACAGTTTGGCCGCGATGCGCTCGAACTCGTCGAGGGCAAACTCGCGTTCGCAGTGGTCAACGGCAAACTCAAGATGGCGCATATCGACGATATCGGCGGCAACGGTGAACAGGCCGAAGTCATTGCCCATGTAGACGAATAGGACGCGGATGAGCACCTATCTGCCCACGCTCAAGCAGTTGCAATACCTTGTTGCCCTGCACGAACACGGGCATTTCGGGCGCGCTGCCGATTCCTGTTTCGTGTCGCAGTCCACGCTTTCCGCAGGCCTGCGCGAACTGGAATCGCTGCTCGGCGTGGTGCTGGTGGAGCGCACCCGCCGCGTCGTCCGCTTCACGCCGCTCGGCAATCAGGTCGTCGCCAAAGCGCACCGCCTGCTGCGTGAGGCGGAGGAACTTTCCGAACTCGTCCAAAGCCACGGCGCGCCGCTCGCGGGCGAACTCAGGATGAGCGTGATCCCCACCATCGCGCCATTCCTGCTGCCGCGCATCCTCCCGCGCCTGCGCAAGGAACGCCCTCAACTCAAACTCTTCCTGCGCGAGGAACCCAGCGCCGCCGCCATCGAATCGCTGCATCATGGCCGCGCCGATTGCGTGCTGCTCGCCCTCCCCTACGCCACAGGAGAGGTGGAAACCGAAGTGCTGTTCAAGGACGATCTGCTCGTCGCCTTCCCCAAGGACGATCCGCGCGATCCGCCTGCCTCAATCACCGCCAGCATGATCGACGAAAACCGCCTGCTCCTGCTCGAAGACGGCCACTGCCTGAAAGAGCACGCGCTAGCCGCCTGCAATCGCCCCGAACTGCGCGCAAGCGCCACGATGATCGGCACGTCCCTGCACACGCTGGTCCAGATGGTGGACAACGGCCTCGGCCTCACCATGCTCCCCCAGATGGCCATCGATGCAGGCATCCTGCACGACACCCAAATCGTCGCCCGCCCCCTGAAAGCCGACCACGCCTGGCGCGATATCGCGCTGGTCTGGCGCCGCAACAGCCCTCGCGCGGAAGAGTTCAGGATGCTGGCGCAGGAACTGCGGGCGGGGTAATAGCAATGAGCGACGAGCCAAAGCGTCCGGCAGAAAATCCACCCCGCCACATGCCCAGATTTATTGCAATAGGTGTATTCTGCTCGGTCGTTGCCCTTATGGTTTACGGGCCGGATTTTGGTGTCGAATGGGGCGGCATTGCGATGCTTTTCGGCATCCCCTTTGCGTTTGGGATGCTAATTGGTGAAGCAATAGACCGCGACGAGTTGATGGGCTGCTTTGTTTGGCCGACGATTTCAATTGTTGCTCTACTCTTCATCGCTTACTTGATCTTCGGAGAGGGCGTACTCTGCATTGCAATGGTTATGCCTCTCTGGATCGTTGCTGCAATTGGCGGCACGTTGACAAGCTTATGGAACCATAAGCGACTTACGTCACGGAAAGAAGAGAACGACCATAATCATTTAAACCTTGCCGCATGGACGATTATTCCAACATTCCTCGTCGTTGCGGAAACTGCGTTGCCGCCATCATGGACTGAACGTGAAGTGATCCGCGAAATCACTGTTACCGGGACACCTGCGGATGTTTGGCCACACTTGGTCGAAATTCGCGACATCCGGCCTGACGAAGGTCGCTGGACCTTTTCGCATGATCTCCTTGGCATTCCTCGCCCAGTTGACGCGCGCATCGAATTTGATCGCGGAACACCTGTTCGCAAGGCGAAATGGGCCGATGGCGTCCGCTTCGAAGAACACGTCGTCTCACAGCAGATCGGCAAGGAAATGCAGTGGCGGTTCGTATTTCCAGACAATAGTCTGCAAAACCATACCGACAAACATATCTCACCAAATGGCGAAAGCTTGCGTATTCTTTCAGGCGGTTACGCACTCAAAATGACCGCAGATGGACGCACCAGTATTCGCTTGACCACTCGTTACGCAATGCGAACGCGCCTTCCCGGATATATGGAGTGGTGGGGCGAGAGATTGTTAGGCGATGTACAGAACAATGTTCTTCAGGTCATCGCAGGAAGGATCGCTTCGTAATGCGACCATGCCAAAACAAAACGGAAAAGCCCGTTAAAAGCGCCGGGTGGGCAGATTGGCAAAAGGCAAATAGCGAAGCTTTGGCAAGTTCGAACCGCTGGGTAGAGCAAAATGGCCTCCCGCTCGCTCGGTTCCGCCAGTTCTGAAAGCCCCTCAATCCATGTGCTTCAAACCAACGCGCAGGTAATCCCACCCCGTCACCACCGTCAGCACCGCTGCCGCCCACAGCGTCGTCAGGCCCACGGTATGCGGCACGTTCACTTCGATCCCACCCACCGGCATCAGCCATCCCGGCAGCGCTTGCCCCAGAATCAGCGCGCCCAGCGAGATCATCTGGAACGTCGTCTTCCACTTCGCCAGCTTGCTTACCGGCACCGAAACGCGGATGCCGCCCAGAAATTCACGCAGGCCCGAAACCGCGATTTCGCGCAGCAGGATCACCAGCCCCGCAATAACGTGCATATCGCCGACATAAGGCCCGCGCAGGATGCCTTGCGCGGTCAGCACCAGAATCACCGCCGCCACCATGATCTTGTCGGCAATCGGATCGAGGAAGATGCCCAGCTTGCTCACCGCGCCCTGCGCGCGGGCAAGATAGCCGTCGAAGTAGTCGGTAATGCCCATCAGGCAATAGACGCCGAACGCCAGCGCATAGCCCAGCCGCCATTCTGGCCACCACAGCAGCGCGGCCAGCAGAGGAACGGTCACGATCCGCGACAGGGTGAGCAGATTGGGCAGTGTCAGCATCGGTCCCCGGCATAGCGCGCAAATACGACAAACGGAATCGCAACATTCGCAGCCTACCGCATCAATCTTCAAAACTGCTTGCCCACGCCCCTCACCGGGCTAAGGGTGCGCACGAGTAGAGATGCTGGCAACGGATTAAATGACAACATCGACACATCTGGTGCGCACGCGCCGCTTCCTGCCATTGTTCGTCACCCAGCTTCTGGGGGCCTTCAACGACAATCTCTACAAGAACGCGATGGTCCTCTACGCGGTCTACAGCGTGTACAGTTCCGAAGCGGAAGAGGCGCGCTTTTCGGCCATTGCCTCTGCACTTTTCATCCTGCCGTTCTTCCTGCTTTCCGCACTCGCCGGGCAACTGGCCGACATGCGCGACAAGGCGAAGATCATCCGCGTGGTGAAAGCGTGCGAAATCGCGATCATGCTGGTCGGCGGCGCAGGGCTGGTCATGGCGTGGCTGGGCATGGAAGTGCAATCCATCGCCATCCCGCTGATGCTGGCCGCCCTGCTCGCAATGGGCGTCCACTCCACGTTCTTCGGCCCGATCAAGTACGCGATCCTGCCGCAGCATCTGCACGATCACGAAGTGCTGGCAGGCACCGGTCTGGTCGAGGCAGGCACTTATATTGCTATCCTTGCAGGCACGATTCTGGCGGGCTGGATTCCGGTAGAAGTCGCTGCCGGCGGCGTCGTTGTTACGGCGCTGATCGGCTACGTTTCTGGTCGGCAAGTGCCGCCAGCACCGCCGCTGCAAGAAGCGCAGAAGATCGACTTCAACGTCTTCACCGCATCATGGCGGCTGATCCGCAACACCACGCGCCACCGGCAGGTGTTCATGGCGATTGTGGCCATCAGCTTTTTCTGGACCGTCGGCACCGTGCTGTTCATCCAGTTCCCGCCGCTCGCAAAGAACGTGCTCTACGCCAGCAAGGAAGTGGCCAGCCTGTTCCTCGTGATCTTCTCAGTGGGCATCGCCATTGGCTCGATGTCGATCAACGCACTGCTCAAAGGCACGGTCTCGGCTCGCTTCTCGCCGGCATCGGTCTTGGTGATGGGTGCCTTCGTCACCGCCTTCCACCTCGTGTGCAAGATGTGGCCCGACATGCCGGGGCAGCAGTTGATGGACGTTGCCACCTTCGTGGTCCAACCGCTTGCCATTCCCCTGCTGCTCTGCCTTTTGGGCATCGCCGTGGCGGGTGGCATGTTCGTCGTTCCGCTCTATGCCTTTCTCACCACCGTGGTCGATAAATCGGAAACCGCCCGCACGATTGCCGCAAACAATATCGTCAATTCGGGCGCTATGGTGATCGGCGCATTGCTCGCTGGGGCGCTAAGCCACTTCGGCGTGGCGCTGGTCGATCAGCTCCTGCTGGGCGCAGCAATGTGCGTGGTTTCAGCCTGGCTGGGCTGGCTGCTCTACAAGGCGGAGAAAGCGGCGAAGGCTGCGTGAGCGGTCAGGCGATGAACGCCATCACCGCCATGAAGCACGCGCAGTAAGCAATCAGGAAATCGCGCACATCCTGCATCGTGATGCGCTTCAGATCGACGGGTTCTGACCGCACGTCCATTTCGCGCAGGCGCTCCTCGGCGCGGCGCATCGCGGCAATCACTTCCGGCTCATAGCTCGGCAGTTCGCGCAGCACGTGGCGCGGCAGCGATGCACGGAACGAATTGCGGGCAGTGCCGTATGCGGCAACGGAGGCGGGAGCGAGCGACCTGTTCATGACGCCTGCTTAACGCTTTATTCACCTTTCGGTATCCTGCTTTTCCGCCGTTTTCAGGAACGTTCCAAGGCGGGACAGAAGGTCGCACCGGCCCAATCCGACACCGAAACGACAAGGGCCGCCCCGCTATGGGACGGCCCTCACATCGACTGGCCGAGGAAGACTGCGCCAGTCGAAAATTTAATGGTCAGGTCAGATGCTGTCGCCCAGCGCGCCTTTGACCTTGCCCTTGACCTGCTGCGCCTCGCCCTTGCGCTCCTGCGCGACACCTTCGGCGTGAAGGCTGGCGTTGCCGGTCGCCTTGCCGACGGCCTGCTTCACGTTGCCGGCAGCTTCGTTGGCCAGACCCTTGGCCTTGTCGGTGAGTTCACCCACAGCATATCTCCTTGATTTTTCAGGCGATGTCTATCGCCCCTTCGGAAATGAAAACGCCGATATCGCCATCCGGTTCCAATCAGATCGCGCCAGCCATCTTCAAGATTTGCATCCACTCTTCCGGCCGCACCGCCCCCACCGAAAGCCGCGAAAGGCGGATCAGGTCCATCTCCTGCAATTCGGGCGTCGCCTTCACCTGTTTGAGCGTCACGGTCTGCGGCAACTTCTGCACTGGCTTCACTTTCACGGCCGCCCACTTGCCATCGGGATCGGTCGGATCGGTCAAGCCGCCCTCGCTGATCACGATCACGCCCACCACTTCGACCCCGATGTTCGAATGGTAGAAAAACGCCAGATCGCCCGGCTGCATCGTGCGCAAATTGCGCGCGGCAAGGTGATTGCGCACCCCGTCCCACGTCCCCTCACCCTCGGCCACAAGATCGTCCCAGCCATAGACGTCAGGTTCAGATTTCATCAGCCAGAGGTTGCGGCCAGCCGTGTCCGTGATGTTGATTTTGGTCATGAAACCCCGCGAGAATCCCGTTACAGGCGGTTTCCATAGCGACAATTTTCCGAACTGGAACACCATGCCCCTCAAAACCTTGCCGGTGATCTCGTTGACCACCGAAGCCGACGCGCTTTCCCGCGAACTTGGCGAATCTTTCCAGGCCTTCGGCTTCGCGATGGTGAAAGACCACGGGATCGACCCCGCTCTGATCGCCCGAGCCTGGAAACTGACCGCCGAATTTTTCGCGCTGCCCGAAGACGAAAAGCGCACATACTATATCGACGGCCTTGGCGGTGCGCGCGGCTACACGCCTTTCGGCACCGAAATCGCCAAGGGCGCAAAACGCCACGATCTCAAAGAGTTCTGGCACGTCGGACGTAATCTGCCCGCCGACCACCCCCTCGCCGCGATGTCGATGTTCCCCAACATCTGGCCAACCCGCCCCGAAGGTTTCCGCGAGACGTTCGAGGAACTCTACGCCGAATTCGACCGCGTTGGCGCGCGCATCCTGTCGCGCATCGCGGTATGGCTCGGCCTTGATGAACATTGGTTCGAGCCGGCGATTGAGGACGGCAATTCGGTCATGCGCCTGCTCCATTACCCGCCGCTGCCCGCTGACGCGGAACCGGGCGCGATTCGGGCGGGCGCGCATGAGGATATCAATCTGATCACGCTGCTGCTGGGAGCGGAAGAAGCAGGCCTGGAATTGCTTGCGAAATCAGGCGAATGGATCAGCGTATCCCCACCCGAAGGCGCGCTGGCGGTGAATATCGGGGACATGCTGCAACGACTGACGAATCACGTCTTGCCCTCCACCACGCACCGCGTGCGCAACCCGGAAGGCGAGCGGGCAAAGCACAGCCGTTATTCGATGCCGTTCTTCCTGCACCTGCGCAGCGATTTTCCGTTCAAGACGCTGCCGCAGTGCATCACGGACGAAAATCCCGACCGCTATCCGGTGTCGATCACGGCGGACGATTACCTGCAGGAACGCCTGCGCGAAATCGGGCTGAAGAAGTAGCGTTCAGCACAGCACTCAAGACGCCTCGGTGCGTCTTGAGTGCTGCTAGGTGCATCTAGGTGCACTTCGGAAATGCACCGCAAACACTTGCGCCAAAACGCAAAAAGCCGCCTTTCGGCGGCTTTTGTTGGAGAAATGGTGGAGCCTAGCGGGATCGAACCGCTGACCTCCTGCATGCCATGCAGGCGCTCTCCCAGCTGAGCTAAGGCCCCACATTTCCGACAGGTCCGCCGTGGGAGGCGGGCTGTTCCGGCGGGTGTATCTCGCCGGGAGCCGCGCCTCTAAGGGAGAGTGTTGCGGCTGACAAGACCAAAATTTCCCAACGGCAAATTTTGTTGGAGCCGGTCCGAAAACCGGCCCCGAAAACATATCAAACTTCGTCGTCGTCGCCATCGTGACCGGCAACGCCCAGATCGTCGTCACCGCCAAGGTCAACGTCGTTGTCGGGCGAATCGCCGTCTTCGTCGATGTCCAGATCCTCATCGGCCAAATCCACGTCAGGCGCGACGTCGGCCTTTTCTTTCTGGATTTCCTCATAGGGAATCGGCTGCTTCGACTTGAGCACCGGCTCGGCAGTCCAGGTGTACTTGCACTCGACACAGGTGATCGGGTCGGCATTGCCCAGATCGTAGAAGCGGGTGCCACACTTCGGACAACCGTGCTTGGCGCCCCATTCCGGCTTGACCATGAAACTTCCTCAAGACTGGCCCGACACAGATGAAATTGGCCGGGCGGAGAAACTGCACGCTTGATGGGTCCGCAGCTTCGCGGAATCAAGAGAGCGCGCGCCTTGCCATAGCGGCGCGCTGCTGTCAAAAGCCGCGCGCTTTATCCGCCCTCCCCGACCTGAAAGAGCCAACGTGTCCTCACACGATTCAGCGCAGATGCGCCCCCGCCGCTTCACCGCCTCCGGCCCGCTGACCGGGCGGATTCGCGTGCCGGGCGACAAATCGATCAGCCATCGCTCTATCATGCTGGGCGCGCTGGCGGTGGGCGAAACGCGGGTGACCGGGCTATTGGAAGGCGAAGACGTGCTCTCCACCGCCGCCGCCATGCGCGCGATGGGCGCTTCGATAGAGCGCGACCCCGATGGGACGTGGCACGTTCATGGCGTGGGCGTGGGCGGGCTGCTGCAACCGCAAGCGGCGCTCGACATGGGCAATTCGGGCACGTCCACCCGCCTGCTGATGGGCCTTGTCGCCACGCATCCGATTACCGCGACGTTCGTGGGCGACGGCTCGCTGTCCAAGCGCCCGATGGGCCGCGTGATCGATCCGCTTTCCACGATGGGCGCGGAATTTACCGCCAGCCCCGGAGGGCGGCTTCCCCTCACCCTGCGCGGGATTTCACCTGCCGTGCCGATCGAATACCGGCTGCCGGTGGCATCGGCGCAAGTGAAAAGCGCGATCCTGCTGGCGGGGCTTAACACGCCGGGAATCACCACGGTGATCGAACCCGTGCCGACGCGCGACCATTCGGAGCGTATGCTGCGCGGATTCGGGGCAGAACTGACGGTGGACATTGCCGATGATGGTGCGCGAGTGATCCGCGTGCGCGGTGAAGCGGAACTGAAGCCGCAGGATATCGTGGTGCCGGGCGATCCCTCGTCCGCCGCATTCTTCGTTGTGGCTGCGCTGCTGGTCGAAGGGTCGGAACTTGTGGTGGAAAACGTCGGGCTGAACCCCACGCGCGCCGCGCTGTTCGATGTGCTGCGCTTGATGGGCGGAAACATCGAGGAACTGGACCGGCGCGATGTCGGGGGCGAGCCGGTGGCTGACCTGCGCGTGCGCCATTCGCTGCTGACCGGCATCGAGGTGGACCCCGCCGTGGTGCCGAGCATGGTGGACGAATTCCCGGTGCTGTTCGTGGCCGCAGCGCTGGCCAAGGGACGCACGGTGACCACCGGCCTTGAAGAACTGCGCGTGAAGGAATCTGACCGGATCAGCGCCATGCGCGCCGCTCTGGAACTGGCAGGCGCAACGGTGACCGAGACCGAAGACGGGCTGATCATCAATGGCAACGGCGGCGATCCCCTGCCCGGCACGGAAGAGGGCGCAAGCGTGGTGACGCACCTCGATCACCGCATTGCGATGGCGATGGCGATTGCCGGCATTGCCAGCAAGCGCGGCGTGGAAGTGGACAATACGCGGCCCATCGCCACCAGCTTCCCGATATTTGAAAGTCTACTGGAAAGCGCGGCGCGTTGATAAATCCTGCGCTTGCCAATGCGATAGGGTTTTGCGGCACCGCCTGCATCATCTTCGCCTACGCCTATGTCACCAAGCTGGAACGGCCCAATCCGTTCGTGCAGCATGGCGTCAATCTGCTGGGTGCCGCGCTGTTGACGATTTCGCTGCTGGTGCACATGAACCCCGCCTCGTTCGTGCTGGAGTTCTTCTGGGCGGCAATTGCGATCTGGGGGCTGGTTAAGGCGTTCAGGAACAGGAAGTGCCAATGATCATCGCCGTGGATGGCCCGACCGCTTCGGGCAAAGGCACCATCGCCAAGGCGCTCGCCGCACATTTCGCCCTGCCCCATCTGGACACCGGCCTGCTCTATCGCGCGGTGGGGCGGCAGGTAATGCTAAGCGGCGGCAACCCGGATGACGCGGATGCAGCGTTGGCCGCCTGCCATTTTCCCGAAAGCCTACTGGACGATCCCGAACTGCGCAGTGAGGAAAGCGGCGGCTATGCCAGCCGCGTTTCGGTGCATCCCCCCGTGCGCACGGCGCTGCTGGCACGGCAACAGGCCTTTGCAAACCAAGCAGGCGGTGCGGTTCTGGACGGGCGCGACATCGCGACGGTTATTGCGCCCCACGCCGACGCCAAGCTGTTCGTCACCGCCAGCGTCAGCGCCCGCGCGATGCGGCGCTGGGTGGAGATGAAGGGTCTGGGCAAGGATGTGGAGCGCGAGGCCATCGAAGCTGATCTTGCGGAGCGGGATGAGCGCGACCGAAACCGGGCCGAGGCTCCGTTGCGGCACGCGGAGGGGGCGACGTTGCTGGATACGTCTAACCTGACCAAGGAAATGGCGGTGGCGACGGCGATTGCGCTGGTGGAGAAGCAGGTGGCGGCAGGTAAGTGCAGTGCTGCGAAATCTGGTTAATTCTAATCGGCAACCGTTTCTAGAACTCATACCTAATGCCCATCGAGCGGATTGATTACGGTCCACATGGCAAGTGCCCCAAAATGGCATCGGAATGCGCCGATCTGCCGGAACGAGGTTCATGCCGTGGCTTTGTTTGCAAACATCAAAATCAGAACGTTTTCCGTCTTGGGGAACGTGCTTCTGGCGCTTGTAGCAATCGGTGGTGCATTTGTCGCGTACACCAGTTCCGCAAACATGGTTGCGAAAACCGAGTTGGTTACGACAAATATTGTGCCCTCGATGGTTCAGCTTTCCAACCTTAACGCAAATATACTGGAAGCGCGCATCGCGTTGACCCGCAGTATCCTCGCGCCCAACATCGAAGAAACCCGAGTTGTCGAAGACGAATTATCTTCAAAAATGGCTGCGGTCGACAAATCATTGACCGATTACCGACCTATGTTGGTCGGCCCTGACGAGGAAAAATTGCTTGATTCCATAGACGCCTCGTGGACCGAGTGGAAGGCTTCTGCCGACCCCATCCGCAAGCTTTCGCTCCAACTCAAGAACACAGAAGCGACCAACGCTTTCAACGTTGACCTCGCCCCCAAAAACGTAGCGCTATCTGAAGCAATGAAAGCCATCCTCTACTTCAATGAAAAACTGGCAAAAGAATCCGGTGATGCCAGCGAGGCAGCAGGCCATTCCGCACAGAACGCATCTGTGATCGTCGCGGGTCTTGCAGCCGTGATTGCCACGCTCGTCGTAGCCGTGACACTTCTTCGCGTGGCGCGCCCGCTGGCAGGGATAACCGCGGCAATGGAAGATATGGCATCGGGCAATCTTGATCGAGATGTACCTTATCTTGAAAATGGCGATGAGGTGGGCGGCATTGGCCGCGCTCTTCAGGCGATCAAGGATGCCATCGCCTGCCGCACTCGCGAGGAAGCCGAAGCGCGGATGGAAGTGCAAAAGCGCATGGTTGATGGACTCGCGACCGGTCTTGCTTTGTTGCGAGACGGCAAACTGGACTGCCGCATCCACGCCGCTTTTCCTGAAGAGTACGAAGCGCTGCGTCGGGACTTCAACCAGACAACTGCCTCTCTGGCTGCGGTTATCGCAGAGGTTGTGCAGGGCTCGCAGAACGTGCGCACCGGAGCGAGCGAGATCGCCAGTGCAGCGACCGATCTTTCAGGCCGGACAGAGAGTCAGGCCGCAGCACTTGAGGAATCGGCTGCAGCCGTGCGCCAGTTGCTGGATTCGGTGCGTGATACCTCTACGAATGCGGATGAAGCCAGCGCAATTGCAGACCGGGCCAGCAACGAAGCCGGGCAAGGCGGCGAGATGATGGCGCGCGCTGTTGCCGCAATCGAGGAAATTGCGCGATCCAGTGCGAAGATGGGCGAAATCGTCTCGCTGATCGATGGCATCGCCTTTCAAACCAACCTGCTGGCGCTCAATGCCGGGGTCGAAGCTGCGCGTGCCGGCGAATCCGGCAGGGGCTTTGCTGTGGTGGCCAACGAAGTGCGCGCTTTGGCGCAGCGTTCTGCCGATGCGGCCTCGGAAATCACAGCGATCATCAAAGCGAGCGAACAGGAAGTTGCAGACGGTGTAAAGCTGATCGGACAGACGCAAACCGCGCTGGATGGTATCATGCAGCACACCGCTCGCCTGTCTGAAAAGATCACGACGATTGCTGCGGCAACTGGCGAGCAATCCCAGGCAATCGCGCAAGTCAACACCGTGGTCAGCGATATGGATCGGATAACCCAACAGAACGCCGCACTGGTCGAGGAATCGACTGCGGCATCGCAGCACCTGTCCTCTGCAGCCATGAATTTGCTGCAGTTGGTGGAACGGTTCGATCTGGGCCGGGGGCAAAGTGGAACGACAAGCTATGGGTATTCGACAAGACTAGCCGCCTGATGCGAGCATTTGAGGCCATAGGGGGTGCATACCCCGTAGCTCTGGCGAAGCTGCACCCCCATTTTCCTTGCTTTTCCCGCCCCATGCGCCTAAGCGCCGCCCGTCCACGCAGGCTCGCGCCCGCAAGGATGCCCCTGCCAGCGTTCGGCTTCGGGGGCGGTTCGGCCCTTTTTGGCCCACGGTCTGCATGGTGCGGGGCGTGGAGGAAAGACCGGCGGAAACAACCGCCTGGCCGGGATACTTAAGACACAGGAAGCTTGAATAATGGCTACCACCCCCTCGCGCGACGATTTCGCCGCGCTGCTTGACGAATCGCTTGGCGGAGCCGCCAACGGTGGCTTTGAAGGCCGCGTCGTCAAGGGCACCATCACCGCCATCGAAAACGACAAGGCCGTCATCGACGTGGGCCTGAAGAGCGAGGGCCGCGTTGCCCTGCGTGAATTCGCCGCTCCCGGTCAGCCGCACGGCCTTTCGGTTGGCGACGAAGTGGAAGTTTACGTCGACCGCGTTGAAAACGCTGACGGCGAAGCGATGCTCTCGCGTGACCGCGCTCGCCGCGAAGCCGCTTGGGACAAGCTTGAAAACGAATTTGGCGAAGGCAAGCGCGTTGAAGGCGTGATCTTCGGCCGCGTGAAGGGCGGCTTCACGGTCGACCTCGATGGCGCCGTGGCGTTCCTGCCCGGTTCGCAGGTCGATATCCGCCCCGTGCGCGATGTAACCCCGCTGATGGACATGCCGCAGCCGTTCCAGATCCTGAAGATGGATCGCCGCCGTGGCAACATCGTGGTTTCGCGCCGTGCGGTGCTGGAAGAAACCCGCGCAGAACAGCGTTCGGGCCTGATCCAGAACCTGAAGGAAGGCCAGATCATCGACGGCGTGGTCAAGAACATCACCGATTACGGTGCGTTCGTGGACCTCGGCGGCATCGACGGCCTGCTCCATGTCACCGACATGAGCTACAAGCGCGTGAACCATCCTTCGGAAGTGATCGCCATTGGCGACACGGTGAAGGTGCAGATCATCCGCATCAACCAGGACACGCAGCGCATCAGCCTTGGCATGAAGCAGCTTGAAAGCGATCCGTGGGATGGCGTGGCTGCGAAGTATCCGGTGGGTGCGAAGCTTTCGGGCGTTGTCACCAACATCACCGAATACGGTGCGTTCGTGGAACTGGAAGCTGGCATCGAAGGCCTCGTCCACGTTTCGGAAATGTCGTGGACCAAGAAGAACGTCCACCCCGGCAAGATCGTTTCGACCTCGCAGGAAGTCGACGTGCTGGTGCTGGAAGTCGACAGCGACAAGCGCCGCATCTCGCTCGGCCTCAAGCAGGCCCAGCAGAACCCGTGGGAAGCTTTTGCAGAAAAGCACCCGGTCGGTTCGACCGTGGAAGGCGAAGTCAAGAACGCCACCGAATTCGGCCTGTTCATCGGTCTGGACGGCGACGTGGACGGCATGGTCCACATGTCGGACATCGCATGGGGCATCTCTGGCGAAGACGCGCTGGCACTGCACCGCAAGGGCGAGCAGGTTTCGGCCGTGGTTCTCGACGTGGACGTCGAGAAGGAACGCATCAGCCTTGGCATGAAGCAGCTTGAAAAGGGCGCTCCGGCTGCTGGTGGCGCTTCGGCGGCTGCCGCTGGTTCGCTGCGTCGCGGCGAAGTCGTCACCGTCACCATCCTTGAAGTCCGCGATGGCGGTCTTGAAGTGCAGGCTGGCGAAGACGGCGCAACCGGCTTCATCAAGCGTTCGGATCTGGGTCGCGACCGCGACGAACAGCGTCCCGACCGCTTCCAGGTTGGCCAGAAGCTCGACGCGATGGTCACCGGCTTCGATCGTTCGAAGAAGCCGAACTTCTCGGTCAAGGCCCGCCAGTTGGCCGAAGAGAAGGAAGCAGTGGAACAGTACGGCTCTTCGGATGCCGGCGCTTCGCTGGGCGACATCTTGGGTGCGGCGCTGAAGGCTCGCAACTAAGAAGTCGCTCCCGCAAGGGACAAGCAAAACCAAGGCCCGCTCGGAGCGATCCGGGCGGGCTTTTGCTTTGTGGCGCGCTTTGCATTGTGGTGGTGCAGCGCTAAAGCTGGAGCATGACGCTAGAAATTCACCAGTTCCCCTGCCTGTCCGACAACTATGGCTTCCTCGTTCACGACCCTGCGAGCGGGGAGACGGCGTGCATCGATACGCCGGATGCCGAGGCCTATCTGCGTGAGGCCGAGGCGAAGGGGTGGAAGATCACGCAGATCTGGAACACGCACTGGCATCCCGATCATGCAGGGGGGAACGAAGCAATCAAGGCGGCGACCGGGTGCGTGATCGTGGCTCCTGCGGGGGATGCAGCGAAGATTGCGGGCGTTGATCGGACGGTGGCGCACGGCGATGCGGTGGCGCTGGGGGCGTTTTCAGCGCAGGTTATCGAAGTGGGCGGGCACACGCTGGGGCACATTGCATATCACCTGCCAGCGGCGGTGGTGGCGTTTGTGGGGGATGCGCTGTTTCCGCTGGGCTGCGGGCGCATGTTCGAGGGAACGCCGGACCAGTTCTGGGCGAGCCTTGCACGGTTGAAGGCTCTGCCATCCGAGACGACGCTCTACAGCGCGCATGAGTACACGCAGGCCAACGCTCGGTTTGCGGTGTTTGCAGACCCGGACAATGCGGCGCTGCACGCTTATGCCGATGGGGTGGAAGCGCGGCGCGCGCGTGGCGAGTGGACCGTGCCGACGACGCTGGGCGCAGAACTGACCGCCAATCCGTTCCTGCGGGCTGATGATGCCGATATGGCTGCGCGGTGGGGTGGAGAATCGCCCGAACAGACATTTGCCGCACTGCGCACCGCCAAGGACACTTTCCGCTGACGCCGATCCTGCTAAAGCGTCAGTTGACCTTGGGGGAAGCGCATTGCCGAGCGACAGGAAGATCATCCGCGTAACGTCGTTCGACGTGGCCGAAGCGGCGGGCGTGAGCCAATCAACCGTGAGCCGCGCGCTGGCCGGTGACACATCGATCAGCGAGCCGACACGCCAGCGCGTGATGGAAGCCGCGCGGCGGCTGAACTATCAAGTGGATGAAAACGCGGCGCGGCTGCGGCGCGGGCGCACGGGCACGCTGGCGGTGGTGATGATCTGCCGCGAGGCGCAGGACCGCAAGGACATCAACCCCTTCTACTTCTCGCTGCTGGGCAGCACCTGCGCGGCGGCATCCGCGCGCGGGTATGAAACGCTGGTCGCGTTTCAGGATGCGCCTGAGAACTTCTGGGGGCATTTTCAGGAACGCCGCAAGGCCGATGGCATGATCGTGATCGGCACGACCACCAACACCGCCGCGTGGGACTATTTCCGCGACATGCAGCAGGGCACGCACTGGACCTGCTGGGGGTCGCCCGACAACGACATGCCTTGGGTGCGCAGCGATAACCTTTCGGGCGCGACGCTGGCGACGCGGCACCTGCTGGTACGGGGATACCGGCAAATCGTGTGCATCGGTTCCGCCACATCGCCGCAACGCCAGTTTCAGGAGCGCTATGAGGGCTATGCCGAAGCGATGCGCTCTGCCGGGCTGGAGCCGCGCCTGCAACAGGTGGACAGCGGCTTGGCGCGCGAGGAACAGGGGCGGCTTGCGGCGATTGCGCTGACGGAAAGCGGCGAGGCCTTCGACGCGATCTTTGCAGTGTGCGACGAGATGGCGCTGGGCGCGCTGAAGGAGCTGACGGCGCGTGGATATGCCATCCCGGATCAAGTGGGCATCATCGGCTTCGACGGCATCCGGGCAGGCGCATGGTCGACCCCTCCCCTCACCTCGATCGAGCCGGACTTCCAGATGGCGGGCGCGCTGCTGGTGGAGCAGTTGCTGGCGAAGATCAACGGAACTGAAGGGTCAGGGCGGCGCGTGCCGGTGAGGCTGGTGATCCGGGGATCTACGCGGCCTTGAGGCGGGTTGCCCCGCAGTCTGATATGTATTACTTTTTGGTACTTGCCTTTTGAAAGGGTAGCTTGTGCCGCGCAACACCTCTGTCACCATCGGTGACCATTTTGCCGATTTTATTTCCGCGCAGGTGAAAACCGGTCGCTATGGTTCGGCCAGCGATGTGGTGCGCGCAGGCCTTCGAATGCTGGAAGACCACGAAGCGAAGTTCAAAGCACTGCAGGATGCACTGATCGAAGGCGAGCAATCTGGGATCGCCGAAGATTTCGACTTTGATGATTTTTTGAGTGAGATGAACCGAGAGCATAACGCTGAGTGAGGGTTCTTGAATTTTCTCGGGCTGCAGTCGCTGATCTTGCGAGAATATGGCGCTATTCCTCCGCCAACTGGGGAGCACAACAGGCTGACTGCTATGCGCGAGAACTGCGTTACGCTTGCCGCCAACTGGCGGACGGAAGAAAAATTGGCCGCATGACAATTGCTCAAGACGGAATGTTCAAACTCCGTAGCGGGGCACATATGATCTACTACCGCATGACGACCAAGCAAGTGACTGTCATCCGTGTCCTGCACGCCAAGCAAGACGTCGACCGGCACCTGTAAAGCCCACAAAACAAAACCCCTCCCGGCTTTCACCGGAAGGGGTTTTGTTTTGTGTCAGGCCTGAAACGCGAGTTATGCGATCAGTTCACCAGACCGGCGATGGCATCATCGACCAGCGCCTTGTCGGCTCCGGCGGAGTGATTCTGAGCGATCAGGTTGCGTGCAGCGGCAGTTGCCGCTTCGGCAGCCTTGGCACGCAGATCATCAATGGCAGCGCGTTCGGCAGCGGCGATCTTGTCCGATGCCATCTTTTCGCGGCGGGTGATGGTGGTGGCAGCGTCAGCTTCGGCCTTGGCGACAATCGCGGCGGCTTCGGTCTTGGCGTGTTCGACCATCGACGCCGCGTCCTTTTCGGCGTTGGCAATCTTGGCCGCGTATTCGGCACGCAGCTTTTCGGCTTCGGCGCGGAGCACCTTGGCTTCATCGAGCTGCTTGCGGATCGCGCTGATTTGCTTGTCGAGACCGCCGACGATGGCACCGGGCACCTTCTTCATGACAAGAATGCCAAGGAAGATGAGCATGGCGAGCGCCACCCACGCACCCGGCGCAAGGCCCAGTGCTGAAGGTTCGACGTGGTGTTCGCCGCCAGCCGGTTCGTGCTCGACGACGGCGGTCGTCTCGGCATGATTAGCCATTTGCGAGAACTCCCTTCACGGCGGCTTGCGCTTCGGCAGCGGGGATCGACAGGCCGGCAAGGCGGCTTGCGATATCCTGCGCGGCTTCGGCGGCAACGCCTTCCACTTCGCCCAGCGCCGAAGCGCGGGCAGCAGCAATGCGGGTTTCGGCGGCAGTCACGGTCTCGTCAATGCGAGCCGAGGCAGCAGCGAGCTTGGCGTCGGTAGCCTTGGCCGCTTCTGCTTTGGCAGCAGCGATGAGGCTTTGCGCTTCGGCGCGCTGCTTGTTCGCCTGGACGCGCCATGCCTCTTCCTCGGCATCGGCGGCGGCGCGTGCTGCTTCGGCAGCGGCAAGGTCGTCGGCGATCTGCTTGTCGCGGCCGTCCATCGTGGAGACGACCTTGGGCAGCATGCCCCGGCCGATCACGAAGAAGACAATGCCGAAGAACACCAGCAACCAGAAGATCTGGCTGGAATAGGTGGTGGCAAGCTGTTCAATCTGAGGCATCGCGGGTGTCCGGGCGTCAGGCGGCCGGGGCGGACCCCGGCCAGCATTTCAACAATCAGTGAGCTTCGTTTGCCTTAGGCAACGAAGATCAGGATCATCGCGACGACGAACGAGAGCAGGCCCAGAAGTTCGGCAGCGGCGAAGCCGATGAACAGGCGACCCTGCTGGCCGTCAGCGGCGCCAGGGTTGCGCAGCGCGCCTTCGAGGAACTTGGCAAACACGTTGCCCACGCCGAGCGAGGCGAGACCGGCGCCAACAGCGGCGAGACCAGCACCGAGCAGCTTTGCGCTTTCTGCGTCCATGTCAAAAACTCCTTTTCAATTCCGTATGGGAAAATGTTGCGGGTATCAGTGAAGGTTCTCGGCGTCGTTCAGATAGACGCAGGTGAGCAGGGCAAAGACATAAGCCTGAATGCCTGCCACCAGAAGTTCCAGCGCGCAGATACCGATCATCAGCAGGAAGCTGGGAACGGCGGCGAGGAAGAACGTCCCCACCCCGGCGTTGGTGCCGGAGATGACGAAGCCAGAGAGCACTTCGAGCAGCACGTGCCCGGCCATCATCGCCACGAAGAGACGCAGGCCGAGGCTGAACGGACGCACCATGAACGAGATCAGCTCGATCGGGAAAATGATCGGGATCATCGGGACGGGCGTGCCGTGCGGCACAAAAAGGGAGAAGAAGTGCAGGCCATGCTTGGCGAAACCGACGCCGAGCACGATCGCAAAGCTCATGATCGCCAGAACACCGGTGACGGTGAAGTGGCTGGTCGGCGTAAAGGGGTGCAGGCCGACAAGAGCAAGCGGCAGCAGACCGAGCAAATTGGCGAAAAGGATGAACCCGAACAGCGAGAAGACATACGGCAGGTACTTGCGCCCGGCCTTCCCGATGTTCGCCTGAAGCAGGTTGTCAACAAAGCCGGTCAGCCCTTCGACTGCCATCTGCCAGCGGCCCGGAACGAGCTGGCGCTTTGCGCCGCCCGCCACGAAAGCCACGAGAACGACAGTGGTGATCGCCATCCACAGCGCCGAATTGGTGAACGCGATGTTGTAACCACCGATGGCCCAGTTCTCGGTCCCGAAAAGGGATTCAATCGTGAACTGGTGAACCGGATCGACCTTGCCTTCGGCCACGCGCTTAACCCCGTCTCACTCGAATACAACAACAGCGCCCTATTCGGGGCGCCGACTCGAAATTCGGATGATGTTGCGGAATGCCACGACGACCCCCATGAACAACATCACCAGCAACCCCCAGGGGCTTGTTCCGGCGAACTGGTCAATGACCCAGCCGATGAACGCGCCACCTACAAGACCCCCGATCAGCTCCGCCAGCACGCGATTGCCCATGCGATAGTTCGCATCGGTTTCACCGCCTGCCTTTGGCCGGTTACGCTCCTCTTCACGCTCTCGAAGGGCTTTCAGCCGCTTGTCGAGCGCGTCGATCCGCGCATCCTCACCGATAGGCTCCATCCCGGACGGTTCATCATTCATGCCAGTTCCCCTGATCAGTTGCCCGACCGAAAGTGCAGCACAAACGACGGATGACCGCCGAGGGCGCGGTCCCCTTAGGCGGGGGGTATCCCTGAGTCAACCGTAACAGATCGTGGCTGATCCAAGGTATGAGTGCAAAAGCGAACGCCCTTCTACGCAGTTGCGAGGAAGGGCGCAAAAGCCAGCGTTTACCGCTGGCGATTCGTATGCGGAATATTTCCTTACGGGCAGCGCGAATCGCGCAGCGGCGCACCTGCACTACGCGTCTGCCAAGACCCGTCCGGTGCCTGATATTTCTCACCTGGCTTGGTCTGCGAGATGAGCAGACAGCCTGAGGTGAGCGCGTATTCCTCGACCGTCGCCTTGTTGGCCTGTGCCTTTTCGGCATAGACTGCCTTGCGCTTGATGTTGATATCTTCGACCACGGCGCGAAGTGCTGGCGCAGGCGGCGTCACGTAGCCGAGATACCCGTCCATCTTTTCACCCACCTGCCCGGCAGCGCGAGCGGCGGCGTAAGCCGGATCGCGGTTCTGCGCGGTGGCGGGTACGGCGATAGTGCCCAGCATCAGGCCGGTTGCAGCCAGTGCAGCGAGGCTCTTGCGCATTGAAACCTTGGTCATCGTTTCCGTCCTCAAAGTCACGCCGTCCATCAGAAGATGTCCGGGTTGCTTTCGATCGTGGCGTTCGCATCCTGCGCGAGCCGGTACACGACCTCCTGCTTGATATTGATGTTGAGCTCGATCACGATCGGCTTGTCCGGTGCGTTCACCGAAATGCAGCCGGTCGTTGCGCCAATCATGGCCAAAGCCCCCATCAGCGGCAGCGCGAGCAAGGCGCGATGCCTGAAATTTGATCCGTTCCCCATGCTGCCTCTCGTTGCAGGGTTCGCGGATCGGGTCAATTCCGGGTTCCTCATGGCATGTTTCCGCTTTCTGCAGGCTGAATGTTGTTTTGTTGTTGTCCGGGAAGCACGATGACCGGGGTACCGCCGGGGCGCACGCCATTTCCGAAGCGTTGAAGGGCGCGGCCCTGCGCATCGACGAGCCCGAGCGTGCGCGGGTCCTTGACGAAGGCCGGGTCGTACATCGCCTTGAACGATGTCATGATCTGGTAGAACGGCGCGCGAATGTTGACGTTGAACTGGATCGGCAGGTTGGCCACCTGCTTCGTAATGAAGTTTTGTTTGGTGCCAGCGCCCTGTTTCACGCCGTCGAACTTTACGTTCGTCACGATATCGCCTTCGAGATCGCCGCGCATGGCGATGGCCATCGTCTTGTAGTCCAGCGATTTGAGCGCGTCGAAAGCGAAGTTCGCCATCGCCCCCATGTTTTCATAGGTCAGTGCGCCGACATAGGACACGTTGCCGCCGGGCGCGCGGGAAACGAGCGTGCCTTCCTCGATCCGGCCGCCATTGGCATCGAATACCAGCGGGAACTGGCCGTCGAACGTGCCGGTGGCGGCAAGGTTGCCCAGTTCCATCTTCTCGATGAATTTGGCGGCATCGATGCCGTTGACGGTAAGCGTGTAGCGCCGCGCTTCGGCAATGCCGAGGCGAAGATCGGTTGGTTCGAGCACCAGCGTCCCGGCCAGGAAGGGCCAGCGCGCATCGTGGAGGCGCAGGACCTGATCGGGTAGCAGGGTGAGATCGATCACGCCGTCGTTCACTTCGATACCAGGGTTGATCGAGGCGACGGTAACCTTCTGGTGCGGCGCGCTGACCATGCCGAGCAGGTCGGTGAATGCGATGCGCCCCTTCAGGCCCTTCGCCGGGCCGAACGCGGCGGCAAGGTCCATACTGTCAGTGCCGAAATTGCCGGTGCTGGTGACCGTGCGCGAGTTCCAGTCGATGCGCCCGGTGCCGGTAACCTTGCCTTCGACATTCGCGACGACGCCCAACGCAAGGCGAGTCAATTGCGCGGGCTGGAAGCCCTTGTCGAACACCAGATTGGGCACGGCGAGATCGGTGTGGCCTGTACCTGTAGACAAATCGTGGCGGATCGCGGCAGAGCCGACTTCGCGCATTGTCTTCGCTTCGCGTAGCAAGGCATTGGCGGTGATGCGATTGTCGGCCAGCGTGAGCGTTGCACCTTCGCTGCGCAGCATCTCGAACCGGGCAGGGTCGAGCCGGTCGGTCAGGTTAAAGCCGGCGCCTGAAATCGTCAGCGCACCGCCAGCAAAACGCCATTGGCCCGATGCATTGGCGATGTTGAGCGGGACTGCCGCGAGGCTGGCCTCAACCCCACCGAAATTGCCGGTGAAGTCCTTGCCCAGCTTCGCGTCGAGATCGGCAAGGCGAAAGCGTGAGGCGGTTTCGGGCGGGCCGAGCGTGACTTCCACAGCCTTGGCGGCGAGCGTGCCTGGCCATGCGAAACCGACAGCGCCGGTCTTCACCCGAACCGGCGTGTCGGCAAGGCTACCGGTGAGTTCCAGCCCCGGCGTTCCTGCAGCGAGTCGCAAGCCCGCAGACCCATTGCGCACGATGGCAGAGCCGCCCGGCGGACACAGTGCCAGCGTGTTGCCGTCCACCGCAACGCTACCGACGACAAGGCGATCAAAGCGTGTGCTGACGCAGCGCTTCCACAGCGCAAGCTCTCCCCGCGCACCATAGCTACCGTTGACAGGCAGGACGAGGTTCTGGACTGAACCGCCCGGAATTGCGCCAGAAATCTGCGCGGTGCCGGAAAAGCCGAGCGAACCATCAGGCACCTGCGCAATCATCATTTCCGGGATGGCAAGCGCGCCGCCCTCTGCCCGCCACGGTGCCATCGTCAGGCGGAACAGGGCCTGCCCTGCGCGCCCGCGCTCCATCCGCCCGGTGATACGCGGAAGACCCGCACCGCCAGTCGTGATATTGCCAGCGAAAAGCGGCGGGCCATCTTTGTCACCATTTACCTTGCCGCCGCTGGCAAGCTGGAAGCGCGAGAGCGTGAGCAGCGCCTGCCCGCTGCCGCCGGTCAGCTGCGCCTGTGGGATCACCACCGACAGCGCATCGCCATTGTGCCGCAAAGTGACTTCGCCCGTCAGGCGACTGCCGCGTTCTTCCCGACCAAGGCTGCGGCGCATCTGCGCCAGCATCGGGGCCAGCAGCGTGCCGCTGGCACTACGCTGGGCGGAGTCCAGAGCGCTGACAAGGCCAGCGCCCTGGCGCAGCCCCTCACCTTGCAATGCGCCCCGAAATTCCGACTTGCCAAAACCATCGCGCGCACGGATCGCGCCGTCCACGCCAAGCAGGCCGAAGCGCACGCCATCGCTGACAACGCCGCCCGCGTTGGCCTGCACCCGACCGGTGACCGCACCATCACGCAACGCGAGGCGCGTGTCGAGCGCGAGCGATTCTGCCGACACGCCGGGGAATGCCAGTTTCTGTCCGCGCAAGGCAACATTGCCGGTCAGTCCTGCGAAATCCTTGTCGGCAATGGCATCCAACTGCGCGGTAAAAGGACCGCTGTGGGCACTGCCATCACAGTTCAGGCTTGCCAGACGCAGCGGGCCTGAAAGTGAGGGCCGTGCTTCACGGATCGAGATCCTGCCGAACAGATCGGCCTTTCCGGCTGTGCAGCCGGACATGGCAAGGTTTGGCGCGACCGCCGCCAGCGTTCCGGCAAAGCCGTCCTGCAACTGCCCCCGCCCTTCGAGCGCAAGACCGATTTTGCCATAATCCGTCAGCATCAGCCCGCGTCCATCCTCGATCCTGAGATCAAGCGCTGGCAGGGCGAAAGGCGCATCGTCTGTCTTGGGAGCAAACAGCACTTTGTCGAGTGTACCGAAGCTCAACTTTTCATTCAGATATTGCCCGTAAACCCTTGGCCGGACGAGCGTAACCCCGCTGACAACGGGGGTGCCCCAACGGTAGCGGATCGCAACCAACACGCGTTCGACGGTAAGGTCTGGACGCTTCGGATCACCCACGACGAGGTTTTTGAGCACCTGCTGGCCGGGACCGATGCTTTCGATCTCATAAGTTGCAGGCAGGCCATAGGCTTCAAGCTGGCTGAGGATGATTCGATCCGCCAACCGTTCCTTCGACAGCCACAGACCGCCCCCCGCCACGGCAATGACGGCAAGCACAGACAGACCGGCACGCCGCCACTTGCGCGCAGGTTTTGGCGCAGGATCGACACCTGCCCCGGCGCCGACTTCCGCCATTTCGAAACGATCTGCCATCTGCCCCCTTCTTGCGCACTCCCGCAGCTTGGGCAATGCACGGCGTTGAACGCACTGGCCCCGTTTCGGTGCCCGCGAGGAGTTGAATGGCCGACCAGACCCGACTCTTTCCTGAACAGAACGCTGCAAACGGCGGAAAATCGTCGTTCGACGGCGCAGATCCTAGCGGCCATCGCGCGCGGCTGCGCAAACGGCTGATGTCGGGCGGTGACGATGCGCTGGCCGATCACGAGGTGATCGAATACCTGCTGATGGTGGTGCGCCCGCGCATCGACACCAAGCCTATCGCAAGATCGCTGGTGCAGCGCTTCGGCAGTCTCGCCGGCGTTTTGAACGCCGATCCCCAAGCGCTGGCACTGCATCCGAATATGGGCGAAACCAGTGCTGCGGCGCTGCACATCGTGGCGCTGGCCGCACGGCGCCTTGCGCGAACGACAGTGCGCGAACAGCCGGTACTATCAAACTGGCAGGCGCTGCTGGACTATCTCCACATCGACATGGCCCACCTGAATGTGGAGCGGGTCCGCGTACTCTATCTCAATTCGCAGAACCTGCTGATTCTCGATCATCTGGTCGGTGACGGCACGCTTGATGAAAGCCCGATCTACACGCGCGAAGTGATCAAGAAGGGGCTAGATGTGGGCGCGGCAGCGATGATCCTTGTCCACAACCACCCTTCCGGCTCTCCCCAGCCGAGTCGTGCGGATATTCAGATTACGCAAAAGATCATGGAAGCGGCACGTCTGATGGGCATGACGGTGCACGATCACATTATCATCGGACGCGAAGGTCATACCTCACTGAAGGCCAAAGGCCTGATCTGAAGCGAGCCGGTTGCGCCGCCCCCAACGATCCGCCACTGTGCCGATCAACAGGGCATTGGCGGGCAGCACTTGCAATACAGGCGTGAAATCGAAGGGCTGCGCGCGATCGCAGTGATCCCGGTCGTGCTGTTCCACGCCTGGGTGCCGCTTCTGGGCGGCGGCTTTGCCGGTGTGGACGTGTTCTTCGTGATCAGCGGCTACCTGATCACGCGCACCATTCTGGACGATGTGGCGCAGCAGCGCTTTACCCTGTTCCACTTCTACGAAAGACGCGCGCGCCGTATATTGCCCGCGCTGTTTCCGGTGCTGCTGGCCAGCCTATTGCTGGCTTGGGCCACGATGATCCCGCCAGATTTTCGCAAGCTCGGCCAAGCGACCATTGCCAGCGCACTCTTCGTGGCGAACATGCTGTTTGCGCAAAAGACCGGCTATTTCGACGACGACGAGGGCTTTGCGCCGCTGCTGCACTTGTGGACGCTTTCAGCGGAAGAGCAGTTCTACATCGTGTTTCCACTGCTGGTGCTGGCCCTGCTCAAATTCGGCACCCGACTTTCGTTGAACACTGGCCGCGCAATGCTGATGGCTTTTGCGACGCTGGCACTGGCCTCATTCGCGGCAGGATTGCTTGTCCGAGCATACGATCCGGCACTGGCGTTTTTTGCCCTACCAACGCGAGCTTGGGAACTGTTGGCAGGCGCGATCTGCGCCATTCTGCCTGCGGCCCGTCCGCGCGGATGGGCTGCACTGACAGGCCTGGCGATGATATTCGCGGGCTATGTTCTGGCCACACCCGCAACGACTCCGGGATGGGCACTGCTGCTGCCGGTGAGCGGCGCAGCGCTGGTGCTGCGCCATGCTGCCCCCGCAAACCTGGCGGGCAAGCTACTGAGCCTTGCGCCGCTGACGGCCATCGGCGCATCGTCGTATGGCATCTATCTGTGGCACAATCCGCTTCTGGCAACGCTGGATTATGTGTGGCTGGGTGAACCGCCACTGTGGATCGTGGGCGGGACGGTGACGCTGGCCGTGCTGCTTGGCTTCGCTTCGCATCATTTGGTGGAGCGCCCCGTGCGAAACGGGCGGGCACTACGCAATCCGATGGCGCTGGTGCTGGGGTGCGGTGCGATGCTGGCCGCCGTGCTGGTGCCGGGCCTTGCCGCGCATTGGCGCAAGCTGGAGCCGCGCAGCGCGCCGGTCAGCGCAACGCTGGGCAATCACGCGCCGCCCGGTGAACGGGTGTGGCAGATCATTCCGCCCGGCAACGCGCCGCTGCTTTACATCGTCTATGGCGACAGCTTTGCGCGCCAATATTTCCCGGCCCTGACCGAACGCTATGGCGAAGGTGCCCTGCTGACCTCACCCGGCTGCCTGGGCCTGCCCGGACTCACCAACTTTCGCGACCGTTCGGACATGGCGAAAGACTGCGCCAGTCGGCCGGATCGACTCGCCCGGATCGTCCGGGACCGGAAGATCGGTACGATCATCTGGGCACAACGCTGGGAGCGCGAAATGTTCAACACGGCCACGCTGAAAAGTGTGGGCCGCTCGTCAGAGGCTGGCTGGAAAGCCGTGGCCAAAGGCATCGAACAGGTGCGGGCCACGCTGCCGCCGTCCACGCGCCTGATCATCATCGCCAACGCACCGACCGCTGCCGCAGCAGGCGATGCAATGGAGGGCGGCTATTTGCGGTGCCTTGCCTATATCAACATCGCCTGCCCGGCGTCCTATCCCCGCGAGCGGGCCGAAGGCCATCGCATCAACCCACTGCTCGCCGCTGAGGCCACACGTCTGCCCGGCACCCGCTATTTCGATCCGGCGCAAGTGCTGTGCGATGCCAAGGGCTGCGCGCTGATGCGGCAGGGCAAGGCGGTCTACCACGACTGGACCCACCTTAGCGAATGGAGCGCCCAAGCTGTAGTCAAACGCTTCGCCGAGGATTTTCCGGCTCTGTGATTACGGCGTGATCATGCCACGAGGCGTGTTGCCCCTTGCCATTGCGCGCCCCCTTCCCTAGCGGCCCCGGCATAAGCCAAGCGCCAAGAACTGCATCGGAGTCGAACATGGTCCCCCGTTACGCCCGCCCCGCGATGACCGCGATATGGGAACCCGAAGCCCGCTACCGCATCTGGTTCGAGATCGAAGCGCACGCCACCGAGAAGCTAGGCGAACTGGGCGTCGTACCGCCAAGCGGCGCCAAGGCACTGTGGGACTGGTGGGCAACCAACCCCGCCATCGACGTTGCCGCCATCGATGCGATCGAGGCCGTGACCAAGCACGACGTAATCGCGTTCCTTGATTGGGTGGCGCAGCAGGTCGGCCCCGAAGCGCGCTTCATGCACCAGGGCATGACCAGCTCCGACGTGCTCGATACCACGCTCAGCGTGCAGCTTGCGCGCGCATCGGATCTGCTGCTAGCCGATCTTGATGCCCTGCTGGAGGCAATCAAGCGCCGCGCTTTCGAACACAAGTACACGCCGACCATCGGCCGCAGCCACGGCATCCATGCCGAGCCGACCACATTCGGCAAGAAGCTGGCCGAAGCCTATGCCGAGTTCACCCGCTGCCGCGCCCGCCTTGTGGCGGCACGCGCGGAAGTTGCGACTTGCGCGATTTCGGGCGCGGTGGGCACGTTTGCCAACATCGATCCCTCGGTCGAGGAATATGTGGCCGAGAAGCTGGGTCTGGCAGTGGAGCCGGTTTCGACGCAGGTGATCCCGCGTGATCGCCACGCGATGTTCTTCGCAACGCTGGGCGTGATTGCCAGCAGCATCGAACGCCTTGCCGTGGAAGTGCGCCACCTGCAGCGTACCGAAGTGCTGGAAGCCGAAGAATACTTCTCGCCCGGCCAGAAAGGCTCGTCGGCCATGCCGCACAAGCGCAACCCGGTTCTGACCGAAAACCTCACCGGTCTGGCCCGCATGGTGCGTTCTGCGGTGACCCCGGCGCTGGAAAACGTGGCGCTATGGCACGAACGCGATATTTCGCACTCTTCGGTCGAACGCTTCATCGGCCCGGACGCCACGATCACGCTCGACTTTGCGCTCGCACGTCTGACCTCGGTGGTCGACAAGCTGGTCGTTTATCCTGAGCGTATGCAGAAGAACCTCGACAAGATGGGCGGCCTTGTCCACTCGCAGCGCGTGCTGCTGGCTCTGACGCAGGCCGGACTTGAGCGCGACACCGCCTACCGTCTGGTGCAGCGCAATGCGATGAAGGTGTGGGAATCGGACGGGCAGTTGAACCTGATGGAACTGCTCAAGGCTGACGAAGAAGTGGCTGCGGCGCTGACCGCGCAGCAAATCGAGGACAAATTCAACCTCGACTACCACTTCAAGGCCATCGACACGATCTTCGCACGGGTGTTTGGCGCGGCCTGATCCACACCACTTGCGCCCCTGCCTGCGCAGGGGTGCATGATGCGGGACATCGCAAAGCGCGGGGGGACTCGCCAAGCAGGCCAACCTGCCTTAAGCATCGCCGCAGGACGGGTGGCTTACGGAGCGAAAGGCATGACAATGCTGCGCACGATTTTCTGGGTTCTCGTCATTGCATTGCTGGCCGCCTTCACCGCCGCCAACTGGCACCCTGTCGAAGTGCGTATCTGGGAAGGCCTGCTGCTGGAAACACGGCTGCCCGCGCTGGTTATTCTGGCGTTCCTGCTAGGCCTTGTTCCCACATGGCTGCTCTATCGCGCCACGCGCTGGCGGTTGCTGCGACGGATCGCCAATCTGGAAACGCAGTTGACCGCGAAAACGGCCCCATCGCTGACCTCCACCAACCTCGAAGCCGCGCAAACTGCGGAAACCAAGAGCGAGACCCCGTGAGCAACCCGATCTACCTTGCCCTCGACCTGCCGCGCCTCGACGCAGCGATTGCCCTTGCCCAAAAGGTGAAGGGTCACGTCGGTGGGCTGAAGCTGGGGCTGGAGTTCTTTTGCGCGCACGGACACCACGGCGTGCATGAAGTGGCCAAGGCAGGCCTGCCGATTTTCCTCGACCTGAAACTGCACGACATTCCGAACACGGTGGCGGGCGCGATGCAGTCCATCCACGTGCTGGAACCTGCCATCGTCACCGTCCACGCATCGGGCGGACGCGCGATGATGGAAGATGCCAAGGCTGCTGCGGGCGAACATTGCAAGGTCGTTGCGGTTACCGTCCTTACCAGCCTTGACGATGCCGATATGGGCGCGATGGGCGTGGGCGGTTCCGCCCATGATCAGGCACTCCGCCTTGCCGATCTGGCGCAGGAAGCCGGGCTGGACGGCATCGTCTGTTCGGGACATGAAGTGGGTGCGATCCACAAACGCTGGAAGAACGGCTACTTCGTAGTGCCCGGCCTGCGCCCCGCCGACGGCAAGCTGGGCGATCAGAAGCGGTCTGTCACCCCCCGCGCCGCCCGTGATGCCGGGGCCAGCGTCCTCGTCATCGGTCGCCCAATAACCCGCGCGGAAGACCCGGTGGCCGCTGCCCGCGCAATCGAAGGCACGCTCTGATCCGATGATCCGCTTCCGGCTTGCCGAGGCTGGCGATGTACCAGCATTAAGGGCGCTCGTCGAACGCGCCTATCGCGGCGAAAGCGCGAAACGGGGCTGGACGCACGAAGCAGACTTGCTCGACGACGAGCGCACCAGCGACGCCGAAATCGCAGATGCTATTGGGGATGCAGATGCGCGTGTTCTTGTGGCGCGGATCGACGGGAAGCTGGCTGGTACGGTCACCATTCGCAATCTGGGTGCCAGTCGGGCCTATCTCGGAATGCTATGCGTCGATCCAGACCTTCAGGCGGAAGGGCTTGGCCGCGCATTGATCGCCGATGCCGAAGACCTTGCGGTCGAGGCCTTTGGGGCCACTATCATGGAAATGACCGTGATCGACGCGCGGACCGACCTGATCGCATACTACGAACGGCGCGGCTATGCCCGCACGGGCAAGATGCGCCCCTTCCCCTATGGTGACGGCAATCGTTACCGCATGGCCGTGCTGGAACGAAGCCTGCGCTGAACGGTTCATCGCCCTGTAACGTCTCTGCGCCCAGATCGGCGGCAATAGCACTTACGGGAGATACCCCACATGAAGCGCATGTTCCTTTTCGCCGCCGCGGCAGCGGCCCTCGTTCCTCTTGCAGCGCAGGCCCAGGTCATGTCGAACGGTCCGGTCGTCAGCGCAGGAAATACGCTGCTGAACATCGCCGCAGAAGGCAAATCGGCACGCACGCCAGACCTTGCCGTGTTCACCGCCGGCGTCACTACGCAAGGCAAGACCGCAGGCGAAGCGCTGACCGAGAACGCGCAGCGCATGACTTCGGTGATCGCAGCGCTGCGCAAGGCTGGCATTGCCGAACGCGATATCCAGACCAGCAATCTTTCGGTCAATCCGGTCTATGGCCAGCCCAAGCGCCTGCCCGATGGTTCCTATGAACAGGGCGACCCGGTAATCATCGGTTATCAGGCCAGCAACCAGGTTTCAGTTCGTCAGCGCAAGCTCGACCAGTATGGCAAGGTGATCGATACGCTGGTTGCGGCAGGGGCCAATCAGGTGAACGGCCCCGCCTTCCAGATCGATTCGCCCGATGGCGCGCTTGATGAGGCGCGGATCGAAGCGATGAAAAAGGCGCGCGCGCGGGCAGACCTCTATGCAAAGGCTGCAGGCCTGCGCGTGGTGCGCATTCTTTCGATCAGCGAAAACGCCGGTTGGGCACCGCCGCAGCCCCCGGTCCTCTTCGCGCGGGCAGAGATGGCCTCTGCGCCTAAGTCCTCGCCGGTTGCTGCTGGCGAGCTGGAAATGACCGTGACGGTTAACGTCAGCTACGAACTGGCCCCTTGAGCCTTGATTGACAGGGGCGGCGCGTTACCCGTAACGCGCCGCCTATGCCCGGACCGATGATCAAGATCTGCGGGGTCACCACCCCCGATGCGCTCGATGCCACGATTCGCGCACAGGCGACCCATGTCGGGTTCAATTTCTTCCCCCCCTCACCGCGTTTTCTGAAGCTGGATGATGCACCAGCACTCGCAGAGCAGGCCGAAGGTCGACTCACGCGGGTCGGTGTCTTCGTCGATGCCGACGATGCCTTTTTGGCCGATGCCATTGTGGCAGCCCGGCTTGATGCGATCCAGCTTCACGGCAAGGAAGATCCGGCGCGCGTCGCAGCATTGCGCGCACGTTTTGGCAAACCGGTGTGGAAGGTCATATCCGTTGCAAGTCCAAGGGATGTCGCCAAGGCCGATGCTTATGCCACCGCCGCCGATTTCCTGCTGTTCGATGCCAAGACGCCCAAAGGTGCTGCCCTGCCCGGCGGACTGGGGCTGGCTTTCGACTGGACGCTGCTTCGGTCCTACAAAGGCCCATTGGGCTGGGGCCTTGCTGGCGGACTTGCACCGGAAAACGTCGCAGATGCCGCGCGTAGCACGGGAGCCGCTCTGGTAGATGTATCTTCGGGCGTGGAAATCGGGCCGGGCGTGAAAAATGCCGACCGCATCCGCACCTTCTGCTTCAACGCGCGCAACGCCTGACTTCAAACGAAAACGGGCGACCTCCCGAAGGAAGCCGCCCGCCATCAGTTCCGATCGTGTTTGGAGACGCGATCAATCAGAACTTCACGCCGAGGCCAATGATGGCAGCATCGGTGTCGGTGAACAGCGCGTTGTCCGGGAAGAAGTGGCGGTATTCAGCCTTAGCGTAGAACTTCCCGAACGAGTGCTGATAGCCAGCGCCGAGCGACCATGCGCCTTCGCAACCGTCGCAGTTTTCGGTGTTGTAGCCGCCGATGCCATAGAGCTTGCCGGCTTCACCGATCTTCGCGCCAGCGCGTGCTGCAAAGCCGAAGGTAACCTTGGTACCATCGGTCAGCAGCTTGTCAGCCGAAACTTCGCCACCGGCGAATGCGGTTTCACCCAGATCGAAATCGTAGCCAGCAGCCACACCAGCGATTTCTTCGCTGTCGGTGCTGTTCCACACGATGCCGCCACGGGCTTCGACGCGGGCTTCGTTGGCAAGAGCCGGGGTAGCCGCAACGAGCGAAGCGGCGAGCGAGATAAGAACCAGACGCATATTATTGTACTCCTGACTTTTTTGGCCCCTTCTTTGCGAAGTGGGCAGGGCGTCAGGTAGGTTCGCGCCAACGCGGTGACAATGACGAAAATCACTGCACAAGCATATCACTACAAAAATGTGACATAGCTGCAACATTAGCCAAACTAACAAAGTTAGTTACTTGTGAGATTTATTTGGTCATTATTATAACGCAAAAAGGCGACCCCTTTCGGAGCCGCCTTCACGACGTTGCAAAGCCGATCTAGACTGCGCGAGATTGCCGCAAGATGAACGGCGCATGCAGGTTTCCGCAATGCAGCATCGCCCCCCTGCCCCAAAGGCTGGCACTTTGCAAATCTGGACAAGCGCCGCGCCCTCTGCCAAGCGCGGCGCTATGAACGCGCAGACTCCAAACAGCTTCCGCAACCAGCCTGACGATCGTGGCCACTTCGGCCAGTTCGGTGGGCGCTATGTTGCCGAAACGCTGATGCCGCTGATCCTCGATCTGGAAGCCGAATACCGCAAAGCCAAGGCTGACCCGGCATTTCAGGCCGAATTCGACGATCTGCTGGAGCACTATGTTGGCCGCCCCAGCCCGCTCTATTTCGCGCCTCGACTGACCGAGGAACTGGGCGGCGCGCAGGTCTGGTTCAAGCGTGATGAACTGAACCACACCGGTGCGCACAAGATCAACAATTGCATCGGCCAGATCCTGCTGGCCATGCGCATGGGCAAGACGCGGATCATCGCGGAAACCGGCGCGGGCCAGCACGGTGTGGCCACCGCCACCGTCTGCGCGCGTTTTGGCCTGCCCTGCGTGATCTTCATGGGCGCGACCGATGTTGAGCGGCAGAAGCCAAACGTGTTCCGCATGAAGCTGCTCGGCGCCGAGGTCGTGCCCGTCACGGCGGGCGCTGGTACACTGAAAGATGCGATGAACGAGGCGCTGCGCGATTGGGTCGCCAACGTGCACAACACGTTCTACATCATCGGCACCGCCGCAGGCCCGCACCCCTACCCGGAACTCGTGCGCGATTTCCAGAGCGTGATCGGCAAGGAAGCGCGCGCGCAGATGCTCAGCCGCATCGGTCGCCTGCCCGATCTGCTGGTGGCAGCCATCGGCGGCGGCAGCAATGCCATCGGCCTGTTCCACCCGTTCCTTGATGATGAAAGCGTGAGGATGCTCGGCGTGGAAGCGGCAGGGCACGGGCTGGACAAGGAGCACGCGGCGTCGCTTGCAGGCGGACGTCCCGGCATCCTCCACGGCAACAAGACCTATCTGCTGCAGGACGATGACGGCCAAATCCTCGAAGGCCACTCGATCAGCGCTGGCCTCGATTACCCCGGCATCGGACCTGAACATTCGTGGCTCAAGGAAATCGGCCGCGTCGATTACACCTCGGTGACCGACAAGGAGGCTCTGGACGGCTTCCAGTTGCTCTGCCGCACCGAAGGCATCATCCCCGCATTGGAGCCCGCCCACGCCATTGCAGCGGTGAAGAAGGTCGCACCAACGATGGGCAAAGACCAGATCATCCTCGCCAACCTGTGCGGGCGTGGCGACAAGGACATCTTCTCCGTCGCGGAGCATCTGGGGGTTTCGTTGTGATATTGGTCGCCCGGCTGAGTATGGCATTGCTGTTCGCTGCCATTTTCGCCGGGGCAGTTTTGGCTATGGAAGGTGGGGCTCTCTATCTGATAAATTCCATTACCGACCACCAGTTTTCCCCGCGTGGTGCCGGTTGGGGTTTGATGATAATTGCCGCTGCAATTGGCGGCGGCAAGATGGGCTACCGTTCAGTCGACGAGTTCAGCCTTGCCAGAATGTTATTTGAGGATTTTCTTGAGACCAAAGAAGGCCGACTTACCACAGCATTGATCCTAATCTGGCTGCCCGGTTGGACAATCTATAGTTGGCTCTACCTCAAAGATGATGAGTATTGCTATTATGACTGCGGATGGAGCGAGGGCGATTGGGCCTACTTCGTTTCCTTTCTTATAGGAATACCTACCGCCATTTTGGCGCTACACTTTTTGCTCAAATGGATACGTGCTGGAAAATGAGTTACATTCGGTGACCCGCCTCTCAAACGCCTTCGCCAAGGGCAGCCCTGCCCTCGTCACCTTCGTCACCGGTGGCGACCCCACGCCCGATGCGACGGCGTCGATCCTCGACGCGCTCGTCGAAGGCGGTGCGGACGTGATCGAGCTGGGGATGCCCTTCACCGATCCGATGGCCGATGGCCCGGCGATCCAGCTTGCCAACCTGCGTGCGCTGGGTGCGGGCACCACCACGGCTGATATCTTCCGCATCGCCGCCGCATTTCGCGCGCGCCATCCCGAAGTGCCGCTGGTGTTGATGGGCTATGCCAATCCGATGACCATTCGCGGGGCGGACTGGTACGCCGCCGAATGCGTGAAGGCGGGCGTCGATGGCGTGATCTGCGTGGACATTCCGCCTGAGGAAGACCCCGAACTCGGCCCTGCGCTGCGCGATGCGGGCGTTTCGCTGATCCGCCTCGCCACGCCGACGACCGACCATGCGCGCCTCCCTGCGGTGCTCGAAGGCTCATCGGGCTTTCTTTATTACGTCTCGGTCGCCGGGATCACCGGTATGCAGCAAGCGGCGCAGGCTTCGATCGACGAGGCGGTGGCGCGAATCAAGGCTTCCGCGACGATCCCGGTCGCGGTTGGCTTCGGTGTGCGCACGCCCGAACAGGCCGGGGCCATCGCCAAGGTTGCCGATGGCGTCGTCGTCGGTTCGGCCTTCATCGATCTCGTCGCAAAGCATGGCGCGGATGCCGCAGGGCCGGTGAAAGAACTCACCGCCGCGCTTGCCGCTGCCGTCCACTCTGCCCGCAAGGAAATCGCATGAGCTGGCTCAACAAGGTCCGCAACGCCCTCCCCTTCACGCCGAAGCGGGACACGCCGGACAACCTTTGGATCAAGTGCCCTTCGTGCAGCGAGATGCTGTTCACGAAGGAGTATGAGGACAACCTCTCGGTCTGCCCGCATTGCGACCATCACGGCCGCATCGGCGCCGATGCGCGGCTCGACCAGTTGCTTGACGCGGGCTACGAACTTCTGCCCGCGCCCAAGGTCAAGGAAGACCCGCTCAAGTTCCGCGACAGCAAGAAGTATGTCGACCGCCTGAAAGCCGCGCGCGCAAGCAACCCTCATGCCGATGCACTGACCAACGCATTCGGCAAGATCGAGGGCCAGAAGGCCGTTGTGGGGGTGCAGGAATTCGCGTTCATGGGCGGATCGATGGGCATGGCCGTGGGCAATGCCTTCGTCGCCGGATGTGAGCGTGCGGTGCGCGAGAAGTGCCCCTACGTTGCAGTCACCGCTGCGGGCGGCGCGCGCATGCAGGAAGGCATTCTCAGCCTGATGCAGATGCCGCGCTCCACAGTGGCGATTGCCCGCCTGCACGCGGCGGGGCTGCCCTATATCGTGGTCCTGACAGATCCCACCACCGGCGGCGTCACCGCCAGCTATGCCATGCTGGGCGACGTCCAAATTGCCGAACCCGGCGCACTCATCGGCTTTGCCGGACAGCGCGTGATTCAGGACACGATCCGCGAAAAGCTGCCCGAAGGCTTCCAGCGTGCGGAGTATCTCCACGCGCACGGCATGGTCGATATGGTGACCCACCGCCGCGATCTGAAAGGCACGCTGGCGCAAATCATTGACTATCTGATGGCGGCGAAGGCGGCGGCTTAACGCCCTTCCACCACCCGCTTCGCGAGAGGATCAGGCAGAAATCCTCCCCGTTTTCACGAAGTGCAAATGGGGAGGTGGCATTGGCAAAGCCAATGACGGAGGGGTTCCTTGAAGGACTTCGCAATATCGGAAAATGCCGATGTTCAGGCCCAGCTTGATCGCCTCGGCGCGCTGTCGCTTCCATCCGGGCGCCTGGGTCTCGACACCGTGCGAGAACTCTGCGCGCGTCTCGGCAACCCGCAGGACCAACTCCCTCCTGTCTTCCATGTCGCCGGGACGAACGGCAAAGGTTCGACTTGCACCTACCTGCGCTACATTCTGGAAGCGCAGGGCCTTACGGTCCATTCCGCCACGAAGCCGCATTTGGTGCGATACAATGAACGCATCCGCATCTCGGGAGAGCTGATCGCAGACGAGCTTCTCGCATCATTGCTGAAGGAAGTGCTTGATGCTGGCGAAGGGCTTGAGCCGAGCTTCTTCGAGGTAACGACCGTCGCCACGTTCCTTGCCTATGCGCGCACCCCGGCAGATGCTTGCGTGCTCGAAACGGGACTGGGCGGTAGACTGGATGCGACCAACGTCATGCCCACGGCAGCCGTCTGCGGCATAGCCACGCTGGGGCTGGACCATGAGGCGTTTCTGCTGGCCCCGGAAGAGGGCGTACCGACAGAGCCGCTCGCTCGCATCGCCTTTGAGAAGGCAAGCATCGCCAAGCCCGGCGTACCACTGGTGACGATGGCCTATCCTCAGGTCGCCGCCGATTCGGTTGCCCAAACCGCAAGGCGGATCGGCGCGCCACTGATGATGCGTGAACGGGACTGGAATGCGCAGATATCGGATACCATCCAATACAATGATGCAACGGGCACCCTGACGCTTCCCCTCCCCGCTCTGCCGGGGGAGCATCAGGCCGAGAATGCGGCGCTGGCCGTGGCGATGATCCGGCACCAGTCGGCCTTGGCGATATCCCCTGAAGCGATGCGCAATGGCATCGTCGCGGCGCGCTGGCCTGCGCGATTGCAGCGGCTTGGAGCTGGGCCGCTGACCGACCTTGCGGGCACGCGCACCGTGTGGCTGGATGGTGGCCACAACCCCGACGCGGGCCACGCCATCGCGCGCCATCTGGCATCGCAACCGCCGGTGCATCTGATCATGGGAATGCTGGCGAACAAGGATCCTTCCGCGATCCTCGCACCGTTGGCAGACCGCGCGCTCTCGCTCTCCGTCGTTCCTGCACCGGGGCATGAAGCGCACCGCCCCGAAGACTTCGCGCCTTTCACCGGCCTGCCCGTCCGCAGCTTCGGCACCGTGCCCGAGGCGCTGGCCGCCCTGCCGAGCGACGGCGACGTGCTCATCGCCGGTTCGCTCTATCTGGCGGGCGAAGTCCTGAGGCTCAACAACGAAATACCCGATTGATCAGGCGAAGGGATCGGTTTCCGCCTTGTCCTCGCCTGCGGTGCCCATCGCAGCGTCGACCAGTCCGCTACGGCCCATCCACCAGAACAGCACAACGCCGGGCACGGCCAGCACGGTGGTGAGCAGATAGAAGTTCACATAGCCCATAGCTTCGATCAGCGCGCCCGCGGTAGTACCGGTGGCAAAACGCCCCACCACGCTCGCGCTGGCCGATATCAGCGCATATTGCGCAGCCGTGTAGCGCAAGTCGCACAGCGCCGAGAAGTAGGCGACGACGACCACGCCGCCATAGCCCGAAGCCATGTTCTCGAACCCGATGGCCCCTGCCATGCCAAGATTCGAATGGCCCGCCGCCGCCAGTGCCGCAAACGACAGGTTCGAAATGGCCATGAGGACGAGCGCGAGCAGCACCGAACGCTTCAGGCCCATGCGTGTATAGGCCACGCCACCGATGAAAATGCCGATCAGATAGGCCCAGAAGCCGACCCCCACATCCCAAATGGCGATCTCGTCGTTGGTAAAGCCAAGATCGTTGAAAAGCAGGCGGAAGGTCAGATTGGCCAGCGTATCGCCGACCTTGTGGACAAGGATGAACAGCAGGACCAACCACGCGCCATTGCGGCGGAAGAATTCACCAAACGGGCCAATGATCGAGGCGACGACTTCGCCCACGCCCTTCTTGCACGCAGGATCGCGATGGCGTGCCGGTTCACCCAGAACCAGCGCGGTAAACATGGCGGGTACCGCAAACAGCGCGCAAAACAGGTAGGCCGATGTCCAGCCATATCGGGCCGACACCACTAATGCCAACGCGCCAGCCCCGGCTGATCCAATGCGCCAGCCATATTGGCTCATCCCCGATCCGGTGCCGAGTTGATAGGGCTTCAACGTTTCGATGCGATAGGCATCGATCACGATGTCAAACGTTGCTCCGGCCACGCCAACCAGCACCGCCGCCAGTACGGTAGCGCCGATATCCGCAGCCGGATCGACCAGAGCCAGATTGGCAACAGCCGCCATGACCAGCGCGCCTGCGAGCAGCATCCACGAAACGCGCCGCCCCATCCGCCCCAGCAGTGGCAGGCGCACGCCGTCCACCAACCATGCCCAGAACACTTTGAGGTTATAGACAAGGAATGCGAGGGTGAACGCCGTAACGGTCTTCTTGTCGATCCCATCCTGCGCCAGCCGCGTCGTCAGCGTCGCGCCGATCATCGCGTAAGGAAACCCCGACGACATCCCGAGGAAGAAGGCTGCGAGCGATTCTTTTTCGAGATAGGGCCGCACCGAGGCCATCACGCCACGCGGGCTGGAGGTGTCTGCGGTCATCGGCCCGAATGCTCCCTTCTTATGACGCGCCAGACTAGCGGCCTTTTCACCAGCCGCTAGGGGTGACGGATTGCGCGTTTGCGCGTAAGGGCGGCGAATGACTTTTCCCCCAAGAAACGGCGGCGACCGCCCAAAACGGTTCAGCCCCCGGACGACAACGCCAGAGAAAAAGCCGTTCTCCATGCGCAGCGGCGCGCCGCGCACGTCGCAACCCGTCGTGCCCGCCAAACGCGCGCTGGCCGACGATGGATCGGAGCGTGAGGGCGACCGCATCGCCAAGCTGCTCGCCCGTGCCGGAATCGCCAGCCGCCGCGAAGTTGAGCGGATGATCGAGGAAGGCCGCGTGAAGATCGGGGACGAAGTGGTCACCACGCCGGCAACGCTGCTCAAGAACCTCAAGGGCGTCAGTGTCGATGGCAAGATGGTTGGCCCGATTGCGGCCCCGCGCCTGTTCCGCTTCCACAAGCCTGCAGGCCTGATCACGGCCGAACGCGACCCGACCGGACGCCCGACGATCTACACAGCCCTGCGCAACGCCATGCCCAAGGACGCGCCGCGCGTCATGCCGGTGGGCCGCCTCGACGTGAACACCGAGGGGCTGCTGCTGATGACCAACGACGGCGAATTGAAGCGTGCGCTGGAACTGCCCTCAACCGGGATTCCGCGCACTTATCGCGCCCGCACGTTTGGCGACATCAGCCAGGCACGGCTAGAGGAACTGAGCGAAGGGATCGAGATCGACGGCGTCCGCTATGGCCCGATCATCGCCAATCTCGAACGCAGCGCCAATCGCAACAAGTGGATCGAACTGACGCTGACCGAGGGTAAGAACCGCGAAGTGCGCCGCGTGCTGGAACATCTTGGACTGGAAGTTTCGCGCCTGTTGCGCACCAGCTATGGTCCGTTCGAACTGGCCGACCTTCAGCGCGGATCGGTTGAAGAAATTCCGCAAGTCATGGTCGAACGCTTTCGCAAGACGTTGAAAACGGCCTGAGGATCAAACGATGAGGATTATAGCCGGAGAATGGCGTGGGCGGCCACTGCGCGCACCGGACGGGGATACCACGCGCCCTACTGCTGACCGCACGCGCGAAACGCTGTTTTCGATGTTGACCAGCCGCCTTGGCAGTTTCGAAGGGCTGGCAGTGGCTGACCTTTTCGCCGGATCGGGCGCACTGGGCCTTGAAGCGCTATCGCGCGGCGCGGCTTCGGCGGTGTTCGTGGAACAGGATGCGGGCGCGGTTCGCAGCATCCGCGCCAACATCGCCGCTCTGCGTTGCGCGCCCCAGTGCGACGTGCGCGCCGGATCGGTCCTGTCGCTCGGCCCGGTCAAGCAGCCACTCGACCTTGTGATGCTGGACCCGCCTTACAAAACCGGCGCGGGCGCGGTGGCGATCGACCGGCTCGTGCGGCTTGGCTGGATCGGTGAAGCGACATGGATCAGCCTTGAAACCGCTGTGGGCGAAATACCGGACGTGCGCAGTTGCGTAGTCGATGCAGAGCGCAAGGTAGGCAAGGCACTACTGACGCTGATGCGGTTGAAGAGCTGAACTTGCGCTTATCTGTGCCCTGAAGGAAAAGCAGCCTAATTCTTTAATCGTGGTGCCAGCCGGACGCCGGCCAGTGTCATCGCGCCTGCCAGTGTCAGGAACAGGCCAACATAGGCTGTGCCGCCTACGCCTGCCGCCCATGCAGCCACGAACGGCGCAAGTGCCCCACCGATGATGCCGCCGATATTGAAGGCAAGCGAAATCCCGGTGTAGCGCACCGAAACCGGGAACAGCGTCGGCAGCCAAGCGCCTAGCGGACCATAGACAAGGCCCATAACAAACAGCGATGCGGCGAGTGTCGCGAAAACAATCGGTAGCGAGCCTGACCCCAAGCCTGTGCCGAACAGTAGCCCCAAAGCCGCCGTCAAGGCCGCGCCCGTGCCCAGCACACGCTGGACCGAGGTTTTGTCTGCCCAGTAACCAGCGGCCAGAATGCCGATTGCGAAAAAGGTGTTGGCTCCCAACTGGACGCCGAGAAACGCCTGCTTGGCGTAGCCCAGCTTCGTTGTGGCGAAGGACAGGGCGAATGTCGTTGCAAGGTAGAACACCGCAAAGCAGGCCACCACTCCCGCAATCCCCGCCAGTACTGCCGGGGTATGATGGCGCAACAGGCGGTTGATCGGCACTTGCGGCGGCGGGGCCTTTTCCATCGCTTCGCGGAAGGACGGCGTCTCACCAATCTTGAGTCGCACCCAAAGACCTACGCCAACCAGCACTGCGCTGGCCAGAAACGGCACGCGCCAGCCCCAGCTTGCGAAGTCTGCATCCGACAGGCCAAGGCCGAGCAACAGGAACAAGCCATTGGCGAAGAAGAACCCTACCGGCGCACCCAGCTGCGGCGCACTGCCGAAACGCGCTTCCCAGCCTTTGGGCGCATTCTCCACCGCCAGCAGTGCCGCGCCACCCCATTCACCGCCAAGGCCGAACCCTTGGCCGAAGCGGAGCAGGCACAGCAGGGCGGGCGCGATCCAGCCCGCCATCGCATAAGTCGGCAGGAAGGCGATGAGCAGTGTCGATGTGCCCATCAGCATCAGCGATGCGACCAGCGTGGACTTGCGGCCGATACGGTCCCCGAAATGACCGAAAGCGACGGCTCCAACCGGCCGAGCAAAGAACGCAAGGCCAAAGGTCATGAAAGCGAGCAGCGTCTGCGCCGTTTGGGATTCACTGGGGAAGAATAAAGGCCCTATGACCAGCGCGGCCGCTGTCGCATAGATGTAGAAATCGTAGAATTCCACAGCCGTGCCGACCAGACTGGCCGTGAGGACGCGCGCGTGTCGCTTCAAGGGATGCAAGGCACAGTTCTCCCGCCCGCTTCGCTATGCGCATCTTTGGCGAGGCGCGTTTCGGAAACTTATGCGACGGTCCGATAATACGGCAAGCCTTTCACGGCAAGCACGCGACACACACACTCGATTCACACGAAAAGGGCGCGGAACCACCGCCGCGCCCTTTGTCACTGTATAACAGTGTTAGACCCCGCCGCGATTGCGACAGCTATCCTTCACGGTCTTGCTGCAAAGGGGATAATCCTTCGTCTCTGCCGCCGGAGCACCGTTGCTTGCCATCATGGCACCGTTCGATGCGGCTCCTGTCGACATGGCAGCGGCACCTGCGTCAGCCGTCATTGAGTCTTTCGGTGCATCGGTGGGGCTGTTCTGGGCCATGTCGCCAGCAGCGGGCTGTGTCGGATCGGCCGGGGGCGTTGCCGTGGCCGCAGCCGATTGTCCGGCAACCTGCGCAATGATCGACGGCCAGACCTGCGTGCGCTGATCGGGCGTCATCGCATAGACCTGGCCCTTCTGCTCATCGGTCAGTGCCCACCAACCCTTCTGCTGATCGGCATCGAGCGTCCAGAAGTACTCCTGATAGTTCGCAGGCCAGGCGTTGTACTTGGTCTTTTGCTCGGCGGCCCAAGCGTCGATCTGCAACTGCTGATCAGGCGTGGGTGAAAACGCACCGGTGGTCGGAGTGGCAGGCGCAGGGGCAGCGGTAGTTGGACCGGTCGGCGCGGTAGTGTCTGGCATCGTGGTTGTGGTAGACTGCGCGACAACCAAGGCCGGCGCCGCAGCCGTGGCAAGCGCCAGTGCGCTCGCGGCAAGAAGATATCGCATCGTACTTCTCCTGGTTATTTCTTTTCACGCGGAAGTATCTGCCCAAGCGTTGGCGAGGATCGGAGTTCCCGCGAGTGAGACGAAAAGAGTGCAACTTGAGATCACCGGATAAGTCTGGTGTTAACCAACTATCCGCTAAGCCAGATTCGGATTTTGATTTAGGGGGCTTTGTGGCTGACTTGTTGCGAAACGTGCTGATGGGTGTGGGGTGTCTGGGCCTTCTGTGGCTCGGATCGTGCGCAATGATCGGTGCTGGAACTGCTGTGGCGGTCAACTCGACATCGGAGAAAGTCGGGAAATGGTACGAAAAGGAAGAGCTTAAGCAGCACAACGAGCGCGACAACAAAGCGGCTGCCTATCACGAGCATTCCGATTACAACGCCGACTACTACGAAAACTACGAGGACTGACGGCGATCCGGTGCCCCTTGTGGTGCCGGACGATGTTCTCTAACCGTTCCGCGGTGATAGAGAACGCGAATCAACAGACCGCCTGGCTCGAAGGCCTGAATCCGCCACAGCGCGAGGCGGTGATCACTACCGAAGGGCCAGTGCTGATGCTGGCGGGCGCGGGCACCGGAAAGACCGCTGCCCTCACCGCCCGCCTCGCCAATCTGCTGCGTCAGCGTCTTGCTTGGCCGAGCGAGATTCTTTGCGTCACTTTCACCAACAAGGCCGCGCGCGAGATGCGTGAGCGGGTGGGCAACCTGATCGGCCCGGCGGTGGAAGGTATGCCTTGGCTCGGCACCTTCCACGCCATTGCCGCCAAGATGCTTCGCCGCCATGCCGAACTGGTCGGCCTGCAGAGCAACTTCACGATCATCGACACCGACGACCAGTTGCGCCTGCTGAAACAGTTGATTGTGGCCGAAGGCGTGGACGACAAGCGCTGGCCCGCCAAGCAACTCGCCGGCCTGATCGACAAGTGGAAGAACCGCGGGCTCAATCCCGGCGATCTCGATGCGCTGGAGAACGAGGCCTATGCCAACGGCAAGGGCCAGCGCTTCTACGCGCTCTACCAAAACCGGCTGCGCGAACTGAACGCCTGCGATTTTGGCGATCTCCTGATGCACATGCTCAACATCTTCCGGCGCGAGCGGGACGTGCTGGAATCATGGCAGCAGCGCTTCAAATACGTGATGGTGGACGAATATCAGGACACCAACGCAGTGCAGTATTTGTGGCTGCGCCTGCTTGCCCAGACTCGCAAGAACATCTGCGTGGTGGGGGACGACGATCAGTCGATCTACTCATGGCGCGGCGCGGAAGTCGCCAATATCCTGCGGTTCGAGAAGGATTTTCCCGGCGCAAAGGTGATCAAGCTGGAGCAGAACTACCGCTCCACCCCGCATATCCTCGGCGCGGCCTCGGGCCTGATCGCCGAGAACTCCGAACGCCTCAGCAAAACGCTGTGGACCGAGATCGACGGCGGCGACAAGGTCCGCATAATCGGCGTGTGGGACGCTCCGGAAGAAGCGCGGCGCATCGGCGAGGACATCGAACGGCTTGAGCGTGAGGGCGCCCCGCTCGATCGCGTTGCCATTCTCGTGCGCGCCCAGTTCCAGACGCGCACGATCGAAGACCGCTTCATCCAGATCGGCCTGGGTTACCGCATCGTCGGCGGTTTCCGCTTCTACGAACGCGCCGAAATCCGCGACGCGCTGGCCTATCTGCGCCAGATTGCCAGCCCGCAGGATGACCTTGCGTTCGAGCGGATCTACAACACCCCCAAGCGCGGCCTTGGCGACAAGACGCTGGAAAAGCTGCACCGCCATGCGAGAGCGCGCGGAGTGCCCCTTTCACTGGCGGCGGTAGAGATTCTCGATACCGACGAGCTGCCAGCCCGCGCGCGCAACACCCTCGCCGCGCTGATGCGCGATTTCGCGCGCTGGCGCGATGCGGCCAAGCAACTGGTGCCCGCCGAACTCGCCCGCACGATCCTCGACGAAAGCGGCTACACCGCCGCGCTTCAGGCGGAAAAGACCGCCGAAGCCGCCGGGCGCCTCGAAAACCTCACCGAACTCGCCCGCGCGATGGAGGAATACGAGACGCTGGGCGATTTCCTCGAACACGTCAGCCTTGTGATGGACAACGAGAACACCGCCGACGAGGACAAGGTCACGATCATGACCATCCACGCTGCCAAGGGCCTCGAATTCGACAACGTGTTCCTGCCGGGCTGGGAAGAAGGCGTGTTCCCCTCGCAGCGTTCGCTCGACGAAGGCGGGCTTGCATCGCTGGAGGAAGAACGCCGCCTCGCCTACGTTGCGATCACCCGCGCCCGCAGGCGCTGCACCATCCTCCACGCCGCCAATCGCCAGATCTACGGCCAGTGGACCAGCTCGATACCCTCGCGCTTCATCGGCGAACTGCCCGCCGACCATATCGAGGAGGAAACCACGCTCTCGGGCGGCGCCTCGATGTGGCGCGCCAACTGGAGCGAGCGTGACGATCCCTTCGCCCATGTCGCGCAAGCCAATGCCAACCGCGCCGCCTCACGCGGCCCCGGTTGGCAACGCGCCGCCGCGCAGACCTTCAACCCCGCCCCCCGCCGCATCGCCGAACCCACCCGCAGCGCCGCCAGCTTCGCCGCCAAACCCCGCGGCGACATCACCGTGGGCGCGCGCGTCTTCCACGAAAAGTTCGGCTACGGCACCGTGGCCGAGCAGGAAGGCAACAAGCTGGAGATCGATTTCGAAAGCGCGGGGCGGAAGCGGGTGATTGACAGTTTTGTGAAGGTGGCGTGAGGGCGTTGGCTTTGCAGGCCTAGTTTTTGAACGACTGCTTTCGCCTAGTTGCTGTCAAAGCGGCCTGACGTGCGCGCTGTGCTCACCGATCCAGCGAAGAGCAAAGTGGAAAAATGTGACGACCTTGCCTTCAGCAGTGATGCGTCCAGGCCCGCCCCATTGGTTTGCGGCAATTGCGTCCCTGCATAAATCAGCCGCCTCCTGCTCGCGTCCTGCAAGGATGAGCGCAGCGACCTGATTAGCCGACACCTGACCAAGTGGAGGCGCTGCGATGGCAATGAAGTCCTCCATAGTCGTCGCGGCGATGCGAGAGGGCATGGAGTTCAGAAATTCTAATCCCGCTTTGACCATCTCAGCAAGGTCGCCTTCTTTCTCAATCGAGCAGCTGAACATCGGCACTACGAGGCAATGCGGTCCGCGAGCGCGAGTGGAGAGAGGTTTCACGTTCAAACCATCAAAACCCATGATGCGGCTCATTAGGTCGTCGATAAGGAACGGTTTGACGGTGGCTGATATGTGGGACGCATACCGCTCGGTTGAGATCGTCGGATTCATGTAAACGAACCACTCACCGATCGTCTTGAACGACGTCGGTTTGAGGTAGTCCCATCCGGCGAGTTTGGTTTCCCGTTTCCATGCATCGTCGAAAGCCTTGGCGAGTTCTCGACGTTCACGCTTCTGCTCTCGGTTCAGCTTAGCCGCGTTCATGGATACCCCTCGGTCACAGGCCCGTGTCGTAGCTCGCTCTTAGTCCGCCAACCACCCATCTTGGACCATGCGCAGGTCTTGCTCTGATCTTTCTTCCGTCACCCCGTGCTTGACACGGGGTTGGGCTATTCTTCTAGTGCAGCGCCCGACGAGAAAAGCCAAGGCCCGGATCAAGTCCGGGCCGACGACGGAATGGGATTTAATCCTGCGCCGAGTGCTCTCGCTCTCTCCCCTTCTGGGGAGAGATACGTAGGCTTGGCGGCTTGCCGCCTAGCCGGAGTTGAGAGGGGCTTGGGCTGTGAGGTGAGGCTGGGCACGAGCCTTCCCCCTCTCCCAACCCTCTCCCCTGAAGGGGAGAGGGCTAAAGCTTCAAAGCGCCGAAACCGCCAGAAATTCCGGAATCGGTCCGTTCCACTCCCCCGGCTTCGAGGGCGGTTCGGAATGGTCGCGGTAGCTCGGCTGTTCGCGACGGGGAGCGCGTTCTTGGCGGGCCTCTGCACGCGGTTCGCGGTCAGCGCGGGGTTTGCGCTCCTCGCGGGCGGGACGTTCGCGGCGGCTTTCGCGCTTGGGCTCTTCCTCGCGGCGCTCGGTTTCGCGGGGCTTGCGCTCTTCCTTCGCAGGAAGCTCAAGCGCGAACTCTGGGATCTTCGTCCCCTGAAGCTTCTCGACGTTATCGATGGCCTCGGCGTCTTCGGAAGCCACCAGCGTAAATGCCCGGCCCGTCGCCCCGCCACGACCGGTGCGGCCGATGCGGTGGACGTAGTCGTCCGGGTGCCAAGGCGTGTCGAAGTTGAAGACGTGGCTCACGCCCTTCACGTCGAGCCCGCGTGCGGCGACGTCGGAGGCGCAGAGGATCGAGATGTCGCCGTCCTTGAACTTCTGCAGTTCGGCGTTGCGCGCGCTCTGGTCCATGTCGCCATGAATCTCGCCTGCAGCAAAACCGTGGCGCTGCAGCGACTTGGCCAATTCGCGCACGGTTGTCTTGCGGTTGGCGAAGACGATGGCGGTGCTGACGTTATCGGTGCGCAGCAACTGGCGCAGCACTTCGCGCTTTTGCCTGCCGGTGCAGCGCACCTTGAACTGGGCGATGTTGGTGTTCGTCGCTGCCGGGCGCGCCACTTCTATCGACTTCGGGTTCGACAGGAACTTGTCCGCCAGCTTCTTGATCGGCGGCGGCATCGTGGCCGAAAAGAGCAGCGTCTGGCGCGTGGTTGGCAGTCTGGAGCAGATAGTTTCGATGTCCGGGATGAATCCCATATCGAGCATCCGGTCGGCTTCATCGATCACCAGCATCTCGCAACCGGTGAGCAGGATCTTGCCGCGCTCGAACAGGTCCATCAGACGGCCCGGCGTGGCGATGAGCACATCGACGCCTTCGGACAGGGCTTTCACCTGATCGCCCATCTGCACGCCGCCGATCAGCAGCGCCATCTTCAGGTCATGGTTCTTGCCATACTTTTCGAAGTTCTCGGCAACCTGTGCAGCGAGTTCGCGCGTGGGTTCGAGAATCAGCGAGCGCGGCATCAGCGCGCGGCGGCGGCCGTGGGCGAGGATATCGATCATCGGCAGAACGAAACCGGCGGTTTTGCCCGTGCCGGTCTGCGCGATGCCGATGATATCTTTCATCATCAGAACGGCGGGAATTGCCTGCGCTTGAATCGGAGTCGGCTCGTCATAGCCGGCATCGAGGACCGACTGGAGCAATTCATCCGAGAGGCCGAGGTCGGCAAACTTCATGCAGGCAATTTTCCGAAAACAAGAGACGGCACAATATTTTGCGCCTGCTGGACTGCCTGCATTCCGCAAAGACGCCAGCACTGCCCGCGCGCTAAGCCGAAACGGGCCGAAAAGTCAAGAAATCCGCAACCGACAGATCGTTTCAATCGTCATCAGGCACGAGTTCGCGCATCTTGGTGATCGCGCAATTCGCACCGGCGCGCGAATGGATCGTATCGCGACCTGCGCATAGCTGCCCGTCTTCGCTGCGATCAACGTAGAAACCGGAATAGAAATCCCGCGCACTGCAAGATTTGTCGAGGCTGGCGCCGATCAGCTTGCGATTGCGCGTGACCAGCAAAAGACGGTCCTGCGATTCGATCTGAACCCCGGCAATACTGGCGATAGCCAGGCACTTGTCTGCCTTGCGTTCAAAAAAACGCGGCGGCTGTGGCGGCCCGGAAAAGCGCGGGTCGGGCGGCGGGGCCAGCATCGATCCCGGCATACGCGGAGCGATGCGGATGATCATTCGCTGTTCGACACGCACCTGATTCCAGGTGTCATCTTCCAGCCCTTGGGCGATGAAATCCGCAAAGGCTCCAGACCCGGCCTGTCCCACGAAGAGCGGCGATTCCGTCGGAATGCTCGCCGCCGCCCACTCACCACTGACATCGCCCGATGCCACGGGGCCGGTCGTTGCAAACGACAGCAGCATCCCGACGGGGGCCAGAAGATTGGCAAGATTGGACATTTGCGTTGCGAAGACTCTTGTTGACCCCATGCCGGATGGGCGCCCCTGTTCCGCTGCCACCCTTTCCAGCACCCCTAGCCCTGACGCTTGAACCTTTGCTTAACCCGCTCTCTAACAAAAATGAATTGCCCTTGCGCAAGGCTGGCAATAGCCGGGGCGGATGAGCGAAGCGTTCTTGAACGAGGCAGCCGGGCTGCTGGGACCGAAAGGGTTGACGACCGATCCTGTCGATATGGCCGCATGGCTGACCGACTGGCGCGGGCGCTATACCGGCAAGGCGCTGGGACTGGCATCGCCTGCCGATGCCGCAGAACTGTCCGCACTGGTCAGGCTATGCGCGAAGCATGGAGTGCCCATCGTACCGCAGGGCGGCAACAGCGGCATGTCGGGCGGCGCAACACCGTTCGACGGCGGAAATGAATTGATCGTCTCGCTGCGCCGGATGGACCGCATCCGTACGGTCGATAGCGCAGCCCGAACAGCGACCTGCGAAGCGGGGGTAATCCTCCAAGTGCTGCACGAGGCCGCAGAGGCCGAAGAATTGCGCTTTCCGCTATCGCTTGGTGGCAAAGGCTCGGCCACGGTCGGCGGGCTGATCTCCACCAATGCCGGCGGCACGCAAGTGCTCCGCCACGGGTCGATGCGCGCGCTGGTTCTGGGGCTGGAAGCGGTCATGGCCGATGGTTTGGTGCTGGATTTGCTCACCCCGCTAAAAAAGGACAATCGCGGGTTCGACCTGAAGCAGGTGCTGATTGGATCGGAGGGAACGCTGGGGATCGTCACCGCAGCAACGCTCAAGTTGGCACCCGCTATCGCCGGACGCACGGTGATGTGGGCGGGCACCGCTTCGTTGCAAGACGCACGCAGACTGTTGCTGCTGGCGCAGGATATGGCGGAAGATCTGCTCGAAGGTTTCGAGGTTCTGCCACAGCACAGCCTTGAAGCGGTGCTCGACTATCTGCCCGATGCACGTGCGCCGCTGGCCGATCCGCGCCCGTGGCACGCGCTGATCGAACTGGTTGCGGGCGATGCCGAAACCGCTGCGCGACTGCCGGAAATTGCCGAAAACTTACTGTCCACCGCCTTCGAACGCGGCCTGATCGCTGACGCCACCATCGCCGCGAGCGAAGAACAGGCCGAACGGCTGTGGCTTATTCGCGAAACGATCTCGCCTGCCGAACGCGCCATCGGCCCGGCCATGCAGCACGACATCTCGGTGCCAGTCGAACGGATGCCAGCCTTCGTCGAAGCCGCAGTGCCGCAGCTTGAAGCCGATTGGCCCGGCACACGCGCGGTGTGTTTCGGCCACCTTGGCGATGGCAATGTGCACTTCCATGTCATCGCGCCGCCGGGGCGCGAACGCGTGGAATGGGAAGCGAGCGACGGCAAGGCCATCAGCGCGCAAGTTCACGATATGGTGACGGCATGGGGTGGGTCGATCTCTGCCGAACACGGCATTGGACGGCTCAAGCGCGATGAACTGGCCCGCCTGACCGATCCGACAATGCTTTCTGTGATGCGCGCAATCAAGCAGGCGCTCGATCCGCAAGGGCTGCTGAATCCCGGCAAGCTTGTGTAACTCGGCTTGCGCCACCTTGGCGCAGTCCCTAAGAACCGCGCTTCCCGCGTGATGCGGCCAGCGCCGTTATTTTGCCGTGCGTTGTGTGTTGCTTATTGGAGAGATGCAAAATGGCCAGCGCGCCGCAAGCCAACCTTCCGATGTTCTACAATGATCTGATGCCGCTCAACAGCCGCGACCATGCAACGTGGAAGGCCAAGAACGCAGACACAGCGCCCTGGCTCGTCGGTCAGCACGCTATCCCTTTGACGGCAGAGGAATTTCCGCAGGCTGCCCGCCACTATCCGATCATTTTCGCATCGGGCGACAATCCTGTTCCGCTGGCACTGATGGGCCTCAACGAAGGCGTCAATGTCTTCGTCGATGCAGACGGCAAAGTTACGCAGCCGATTTACATTCCGGCTTATGTTCGCCGTTACCCGTTCCTCCTCGCCAAGCTGAACCCGAACAGCGAAGAGCTTTCGCTGTGCTTCGATCCGTCGTCGGGTCTGCTGGGTGATTCGCATGAAGGGCAGGACCTGTTCACCGATGGCCAGCCTTCAGAAGCGACCAAGGCCGCGCTGAACTTCTGCGAACAGTTCGAACAGGCTGGCCAGCGCACGCAGGCTTTCATCGACGAACTGAAGAAGCACGACCTGCTGATGGAAGGCGAAGTGGCCATCCAGCAGGAAGGCAACGAGCAGCCCTTCGTCTATCGTGGCTTCCAGATGATTAATCAGGACAAGCTGCGTGAAGTGCGCGGCGATGTGCTGCGCGGCTGGGCGCAGAGCGGCCTTCTGCCGCTGCTTTATGCACACCTGTTCTCGCTCGAATTGATCAGCCAAGTCTTCGGCGCGCAGGTTCAGCTCGGCAAGGGGCCGATTCCGGCGGTTCCTGCCCCGGTAGCCTGATCGCCTGCGCAAAAGCGCAACAGTGCTAAAGAAAAACGCGACGACCTAACGGTTCGTCGCGTTTTTTCTTGGAGTGTTGCAAAAATCCCTCGAAACCTCTTGCAGCGCCCCAAAGCCTCACCTATCTTGATGATGTTGCGTTGCGGCTCCCCTCATGGCCCAGCGTAACTGGTGCACTCACGTGCACCTCCTCCCTGAACCTTGGCCACCTGGAGCTTGCTCCAGGTGGTTTTTTCTTGAGTGATGGCCGCGCTATTCTGCGGCAGCGCGCCATCGTCCACGATCGGACGTGCGGCCCATATCCGCCACATCCACCGCCAGCCGCCGCACCAACCCCACGACCAGTTCGACCGTGGCCGCAAAGCCCGGCCCCGGTTCGGCCATGCGCGAATCGAGATAGCAGGTCCGGTCAATCTCAAGCTGAATACAATGCAGGCCCTCGTGCCTGCTGGCATGGCGCTCCAGCACGTATCCGCCCGCATAAGGGCGATTGTGCGACACGCGCCGCGCCGATTCGGCAAACACGCTGAACGCAGACGCGACAACTCCGCCGTCGCACGATGCGCCGAAGCGATCCCCGATCACAAACTCCGGCGCCGCCTCTCCCGGCGATCGCGCGGATAGTGGCGGCATTGAGTGTAGATCGATCAGCAATGCCGCACCCCAGCGGTCACGAATGGCGGCCATCGTGTCCGCCAACGCCCGGTGATAGGGCTGATGGATGGACGCAATGCGCTCGTTCAATTCGCCATGATCAAGGCGCCGCTTCCACAACTCACCCAGTCCCGGCAGGCGACGGGGAACGAGGCCCAGTCCGCTCCGCGCGCGCCGACCGAAACCACTCGGTGCGGCAGAAGCATCAGGCGGACGACCGCCCAGCATCTCCCAGTCCACATCGTCGCTCGCCCGGTTGAGATCGAGCATCGCGCGTGGGGCGTGAGCCACCAGCAACGCGGCCCCGGTTTCGCGCGTCACCGCTTCACCCAGTAGATCGGCGTAGCGATCTTCCAGACGCGGCGCGGAAAAGGCCGGGTGGCGCATCCGGTCGAGCAGCGACTTGGCATAGGCGCGTCCGGCGTGGGGCACCGCAATCACCACCGGAATGGGCGACGGATCAGGCAGTTTCAGCGTGAAGGCAGGCACACCGGGATTGCCGGGCACCGATCCGCCGTGGATCGGCACCGAATCAGCCGTTTGCTCACCGGGATGCTGCATACGGCAACCGTGCAACCGATTCGCGATGAAGTCAAAATCCTGTCCAAACGCCCGCGTCGTTACCGTAAAATTTTGTGATCATTTCGTCTTTTGGCAGCAGCATCGGCGCAAGAATGTTAACCTCGCTTTGGCATAGGGTAGCGACACGCACACATATGCGTTTCCGCCCATACCGATGACCATAAAGATACAGGTTGGCCATGATCAGGATCCTGCTCGCTGAAGACGAAGAGGCGATGCGCACTTACCTTACTCGCGCGCTCGAAAATGCAGGCTTTTCCGTGGCTGCGGTTGATCGCGGAACCGCGGCAGTCCCGCTGCTGGAGCGCGAGCATTTTGACCTGCTGCTGTCGGATATCGTGATGCCCGAAATGGACGGTATCGAACTCGCGCAGCGCTGCGCCGAGATCAGCCCCGCCACCAAAGTCATGTTCATCACAGGATTTGCCGCCGTCACGCTCAAGGCGAATCGCGAAGCGCCCCAGGCCCGCGTGCTGTCCAAGCCGTTTCATCTCAAGGATCTGGTGCTCGAAGTGGAGCGCGTTTTCGAAGATGTACCGTTCGCGGGAACACGCCAGCCCTGACCAGCGACCACATCCGAAATTTACCCCTTGCCTTGGCCCATCCCCAAGGCTAATGGGCCGCTTCCCAACAGCGTGACGGTCCGCCGAAACGCCAAAGGACAGCACGATGGTGCGGGCGTATAGCTCAGTGGTAGAGCACTATGTTGACATCGTAGGGGTCGCAAGTTCAATCCTTGCTACGCCCACCATCGCACGAAAAACCCCGCCAATGGCGGGGTTTTTTCTTGTCCGGCAGAGAAGGAGGCAAGGCAGCCGAAGCCGCCTCGCCCTGCACCGCTTACTTGCCCTGCCAGTTCGGCTTGCGCTTCTCGGCAAAGGCCGCCGCGCCTTCGCGCGCATCGCTCGATGTGAAGACCGGCGCGATGTAGGCCTGCTGCTTGGTCCACATGTCCGCCTCGGTCCATTCGTGCGAATCGCGAATGATGCCCTTTGACGCGATCAGCGCCAGCGGACCGTTTTCCGCAATCCGCGCGGCCAGCGCCTTGGCGGCGTCAAGCGACGGTCCTTCGACAATCTGGTTGACGAAGCCCAGTTCATAGGCCCGCTGCGCAGTGATGAAATCGCCGGTCAGCGCCAGTTCCATTGCGATGCGCGGCGGGATCTGGCGCGGAAGTTTGATTAGCCCGCCAGCCGCTGCCGCCAGCCCGCGCTTGGCTTCGGGAATGCCGAACTTCGAGGATGCGCTCGCCACAATAAGATCGCACGAGAGCGCCAGTTCCATGCCACCCGCCAGTGCATAGCCATCGACCGCCGCAATGATCGGCTTCTTCGGCGTCCATTCGGACAGTCCGCCAAACCCGCGCCCCGGAATCGAAGGCGATTCGCCACGCAAAAACCCTTTCAGATCCATACCCGAACAGAACGTGCCACCCGCCCCGGTCAGGATCGCGCAGCGCAGATCAGCCTCTGCATCGAGACGATCCATCGCCGCCGAGATGCCTTCAGCCGCCGCCTTGTTCATCGCGTTCTTCGCGTCGGGCCGGTTGATCGTGACGATCAGCACGTTGCCATCGACTTGGGTAAGGACTTCCGCCTCGCTCATAGCATCTCTCCAAAGGAAACCTGCCCGGCTTTAACCGGTCACTTAAAACATTGCCCCGCCATATCCGCCATGTCCAGTGCCCACACCCCAAATATTGCGCGAATCGCCAAGTCTTCCTGCGCCCCTGCCTTGCGCCGCACAAAGCCTCTGCTAAGGGATGGCGCAATTTCTCTCCCCAGCTTGAAAGACAGGATGGTTATGGCGAAGATCAAGGTTAAGAACCCGGTCGTCGAACTCGACGGCGACGAAATGACCCGGATCATCTGGGAATGGATCCGCGAACGCCTGATCCTCCCCTATCTCGACATTGATCTGAAGTACTACGACCTCTCGGTTCAGAAGCGTGACGAGACGGACGACCAGATCACCATCGATTCCGCCAATGCGATCAAGCAGTACGGCGTCGGCGTGAAGTGCGCCACGATCACGCCCGACGAAGCCCGCGTCGAAGAGTTTGATCTCAAGTCGATGTGGAAGTCGCCCAACGGCACGATCCGCAACATTCTGGGCGGCGTCGTGTTCCGCGAACCCATCGTGATCCAGAACGTGCCCCGTCTGGTTCCGGGCTGGACCGATCCCATCGTCGTTGGCCGTCACGCCTTTGGTGACCAGTATCGCGCCACCGATTTCGTCGTCCCCGGCCCCGGCAAGCTGCGCCTCGTCTGGGAAGGCGACAACGGCGAAACGATCGACCGCGAAGTCTTCAACTACCCGTCGGGCGGCGTCGCAATGGCGATGTACAACCTTGACGATTCGATCCGCGATTTCGCCCGCGCTTCGTTCAACTATGGCCTCGGGCTTGGTTGGCCGGTGTACCTGTCGACCAAGAATACCATTCTCAAGGCTTATGACGGCCGCTTCAAGGATCTGTTCCAGGAAGTGTTCGACACCGAAGGCTTCAAGGAAAAGTTCGCTGCCGCCGGCATCGTCTACGAACACCGCCTGATCGACGATATGGTCGCCTCGGCGCTCAAGTGGTCGGGCAAGTTCGTCTGGGCATGCAAGAACTACGACGGCGACGTGCAGTCGGATACCGTTGCACAAGGCTTCGGCTCGCTCGGCTTGATGACCTCCGTTCTGATGACCCCGGATGGCAAGACCGTGGAAGCCGAAGCCGCCCACGGCACGGTGACCCGTCACTACCGCCAGCACCAGCAGGGCAAGCAGACCTCGACCAACCCGATTGCATCGATCTTCGCATGGACGCGCGGCCTGATGTATCGCGGCAAGTTCGACGAAACGCCCGAAGTGGTGAAGTTCGCTGAAACGCTCGAACGCATCTGCATCGAAACCGTTGAAAGCGGCAAGATGACCAAGGATCTGGCACTGCTGATCGGCCCCGATCAGGCATGGATGACCACCGAGAAGTTCTTCGAAGCCATCGTCGAAAACCTCGAAACGGAAATGAAGAACTGGGCGTAAGCCTGCGTAATTTCCGCAAGGACACCGAAAGGCCCCGGTTCACGCCGGGGCTTTTTTCGATTCAGAATTCTACCCCATCAGTAGACCTTAACGGGTGACAGAGTCCGGCCCCTTGCCTACCCTGCAACGATGGCAGGCAATCTTGAACCTACAACCGCACTTTCCGACGCTCTCGTAATCCTCGGTGCCGCAGGCATTGTGATCCCGGCTTTCGCCCGGTTCCGTATCACCCCGATCATCGGCTTCATTCTGGTCGGCCTTGCGGTTGGCCCTTATGGCCTTGGCGCGCTCGTGCCGCAGTTCCCGTGGCTCTACTATTTCACGATATCCGATACCGCCGCGATCACGCCCTTTGCCGAATTCGGCATCATCCTGCTGCTGTTCGAAATCGGTCTGGAACTGTCGTTCAACCGTCTTTGGGATATGCGCAGGTTGGTCTTCGGGCTTGGCGCGATGGAGCTTGGCGTTTCGGCCTTCCTGCTTGCAATGGTGCTTATGGCCACCGGTTTGCAAGTGTCCGGAGCATTCGGCCTTGGGCTCGCTTTGGCCCTTTCATCCACCGCATTGGTCCTGCCGATTGCAGGCACGAACGGGCCGGTCGGGCGCGCGGCGCTATCGATGCTGCTGTTCGAAGATATCGCGCTGGTTCCGATCATCTTCATTCTGGGTGCCTTTGCGCCCTATGCCGCGCATTCAGCAGGGCCAAGCCTTGGCGAAACGCTGGTCTATGGCGGTATCGTGGTGGCGGTTCTGCTAATTGGCGGACGCTTGCTGCTACCCCGTCTTTTCGCACAGGCGGCACAAACCAAAAGCCCCGAACTGTTCCTCGCGGCCACGATGCTGGTGGTCATTGCCTCAGCCCTTTCCACCTCGCTCGTCGGCCTTTCCCCCATCATGGGGGCCTTGCTGGCCGGCTTGCTGATTGCCGAAACCGAATATCACACCGAGGTCGAATCGATCACCAAACCGTTCAAGGGCCTCGCGCTCGGCGTGTTCCTGATTACCATCGGCATGGGGATCGACCTGCGCGTGGTATGGTCGATGATCGGACCGCTAACGCTCGCCGTGGTCGGAGTGGTGGTGCTGAAGGCGCTGGTCACGATGTTCGCCCTGCGTGCGATGGGCAAGGAACGCGCCACCGCACTGGAAGCCGGCATCCTCATGGCCAGCCCTTCGGAAACGACCCTGATCGTGCTGACCACTGCCGCCGAAGCCTCGCTGATCGACCGCGAAACCGCGCAGTTCTGGCAGATCGTGACCGCCATCGGACTGACTATCACGCCGCTTCTTGCCATGCTGGGCCAGCGCTGGGGCAAAGTGGTGGCGCGTGGTGCCGCCGATGCCGGACAGGCAGAGGATGTGCCCGAACCGCAGGGCGAGCGTATCGTGGTGATGGGCTTTGGCCGTGTCGGGCGTCTGGTGGGTGAAATGCTGACCGTGCACGGCGCAGCGTGGATCGGCATCGATACCGATCCGGGCATCGTCAAGGCCGCGCGTAAGCAGGGCTACCCCGTGCTGTTCGGTAACGTTGACAGCGAAAACGCCATTGCCCGCCTCGGTTTGGAGAACGCGCGATCAATGGTGCTGACGATGGACGAACCGGTGCTGATCATGCGCATCGTCAGGAAATTGCGCGTATCGCACCCCGCCCTGCCGATCATCGTCCGCGCACGCGATGCCGCCCATGCCGCACAGCTCTATCGCCTGGGCGTGACCCATGCCGTGCCGGAAACGCTGGAAAGCTCGCTCCAGCTATCAGAAGCCGTGCTGGTCGATCTCGGCTTCCCGATGGGCCTCGTCATCGCCTCGATCCACGAAAAGCGCGACGAATTCCGTCAACAGATCATGGAAGACGGCGGCTTGGCCGAGATGCCCAAGCTGAAATCATCAACGCTGCGCGAACGCATGAGCTGACGATAAGCCCCCTCCTCTTCAGAGGAGGGGGTTGGGGGTGGTGTTAGCCCGCCAGAACTGCCTTAGCCGCAGCAATCGCGTCTGCCGCCTTGCTGCCATCCGGCCCGCCGCCTTGCGCCATATCCGGGCGGCCACCGCCGCCCTTGCCGCCCAGTGCTTCGACGCCCGCGCGAACCAGATCAACCGCGCTGACCTTGCCGGCGAGATCTTCGGTAACGGCAGCAGCGATGGATGCCTTGCCGTCGTTCACCGCAACGATCACCGCCACACCGGAACCAAGTCGCTGCTTCGCCTGATCCAGCAACCCGCGCAGTTCCTTGGGATCAAGCCCATCCAGCACTTGGCCAGCGAACATCACGCCATTCACGTTCTCGTCGGCGTTCTCGGCCTTGGCCGCGCCGCCACCAAGCGCCAGCGCTTTCTTCGCCTCGGCCAGTTCGCGTTCAAGCTTCTTGCGCTCGTCCATCAGTGCCGCAACGCGCGCCTCAACGTCTTCCGGCGTGGTCCGCAGGATCGACGCGGTGTTCTTCAGCGCATCTTCGCGCGCCACGAACCACTGCCGCGCGCCCTCGCCAGTCAGCGCCTCGATCCGGCGCACGCCAGAAGATACCGCGCTTTCGCTCACGATGCGGAACACGCCGATATCGCCCAACGCACGCACATGCGTACCGCCGCACAGTTCGACCGAATAATGCTTGTCGGTTGCCCGGCCCATCGAAAGCACGCGCACTTCATCGCCATACTTCTCACCGAACAGCGCCATCGCACCAGCTTCGATGGCATCATCGGGACTCATAAGGCGGGTGAAAACCACCTCGTTCGCGCGAATTTCAGCATTCACCTCAGCTTCGATCGCGGCGATGTCCTCGGCCGTCAGCGCGGTAGGCTGCGAGAAATCGAAGCGCAGGCGATCTGCCGCGACTAGCGAACCCTTCTGCGTCACATGCTCACCAAGCCGGTTGCGCAGCGCCGCGTGCAGCAAGTGCGTGGCCGAATGGTTCGCGCGGATCGCATCGCGGCGCGCCACGTCGATATCCAGCTTCACCATATCGCCAACCTTGACCGAACCGCTCGTCACGCTGGCGTTGTGCGCGTGGAGGCGGCCAAGCGGTTTGGCGGTATCGCTCACCGCCAGCACCAGTCCATCGGCACCCGTGATCGTGCCCGCATCGCCAGTCTGGCCACCGCTTTCGCCATAGAACGGCGTCTGGTTGACGATGACGGTCACAGCATCGCCCGCGCCTGCACCATCCACTTCCTTGCCGTCCTTGACCAGCGCAACGATCTGCGCCTCGCCCGTGGTGGCGGTATATCCGGTGAACTCGGTCGCGCCGACACGCTCAGCGATGTCGAACCACACTTCGCTGTCCGCAGCCTGTCCCGAACCCTTCCACGCCGCACGCGCCGCTGCCTTCTGCTGCGCCATTGCCCCATCAAAGCCTTCGCGATCTACGCTGATGCCGCGTGCGCGCAAGGCGTCTTCGGTCAGGTCATAGGGGAAGCCATAGGTATCGTAGAGGCGGAATGCCGTTTCACCGGGCAGCTTATCGCCTTCCCGCAGCGCACCGGTCGCCTCGTCGAGCAGTTTCAGCCCGTTCGACAGCGTGCGACGGAACTGCACCTCCTCGCGCTGGAGCGTTTCCTCGATCAGCGGCTGCGCCCGGCCCAGTTCTGGATAGGCCGCGCCCATTTCTGCCAGCAGCGCGGGCACCAAGCGGTGCATCAGCGGGTCTTTCGCGCCCAGCAAATGCGCATGACGCATCGCGCGGCGCATGATCCGGCGCAGCACATAGCCGCGCCCTTCGTTCGATGGCAGCACGCCATCGGCCAGCAGAAAGCTGGTCGAGCGCAAGTGATCTGCAATGACGCGATGGCTGGCGGTATGCTCGCCCGCTGCCTTGACCCCGGTCAGGCTTTCCGACGCGGCAATCAGCGCCTTGAACGTGTCGGTATCATAGTTGTCGTGCACGCCCTGCAGCACCGCCGCGATGCGCTCCAGCCCCATGCCGGTGTCAATGCTTGGTTTCGGCAAGCTGCCCGTGATCTCACCCGCAGTCTGTTCGAACTGCATGAACACGAGGTTCCATATCTCGATAAAGCGGTCACCATCCTCTTCCGGCGATCCCGGAGGCCCTCCCCAGATGTGATCGCCGTGATCGAAGAAGATTTCCGAGCACGGCCCGCACGGGCCATCATCGCCCATCGCCCAGAAGTTGTCCTTGGTCGCGATGCGGATGATGCGATCTTCGGGTAGGCCCGCGATCTTCTTCCACAGCTCGAACGCCTCGTCATCGGTGTGATAGACGGTAGCGAGGAGCTTGTCCTTGGGCAGCCCCCATTCCTTCGTCAGCAGCGTCCACGCATGGGTGATCGCCTGCTCCTTGAAATAGTCCCCGAACGAGAAATTGCCGAGCATCTCGAAGAATGTGTGGTGCCGCGCAGTGTAGCCCACATTGTCGAGATCGTTGTGCTTGCCCCCGGCGCGCACGCACTTTTGCGATGACGTAGCGCGCGGCACGGCGCGCGTTTCAAGACCCGTGAACACGTTCTTGAAAGGCACCATCCCCGCGTTGACGAACATCAGCGTCGGGTCATTATAGGGCACCAGCGGCGCGGACTGCACAACATCGTGCCCGGCCGAGCCGAAGTATTCGAGAAAGGAGCGGCGGATTTCGTTCGTCGAAGTCATGTTGCGCCGATTAGGCCAGCGTTCGGCGCGCTACAAGCACGTTTCATCCATTACGGTGATCGGATGAAGCTGTTACCAGCCAGGCCGCAGCCGGAAAGACCACCCGCCCCCCTTCCAGATGGGCCTCAACGAGGTCTTGCAACCGGCGTTCCAGCCCGGAACGCTCATTCTGCGGCAAGTCGCGCAACGCCGGTGCCGCCGGTCCGATTCGCCGGAACAGCGCCAAAGCTTCTCCCACCGGATCATCGCCCTGCCCCGCCACGTAACGGAAGTCGACTGGTGTGAACGTGTGATCGCGCCAACCCGCCATGCAACGGCGCACATGATCGGGGTCCGCGAAAGCAAAAGGCCCCGGCGGAAACGGCTGCGCCACAGGGACATCACCCGCTGGCAAAAGCTCTGCAAGGCCTACTACCCACGCATTGTCCACCGCCTTGCGGAAACACGAAAACACAATGCGCGCATGTGGAGCGGCAACCCTCGCCAGATGCGAGAAAGCCTGCGGCGGATCGGGAAAGAACATCACACCGTGGCGCGACACATAAAGGTCAGGGCGCTGCCGGGGCTGCCATTGCGTGGCATCTGCCTGTTCGAAAGTGAGATTGGGAAGATCAGTCCGGGCCGAGGCAGCATCGATCAGGTCGGCAGAAATATCGATACCCACGACAGAAGCATTTGGGCGCGCATCTGCCAACGCGATCGATAGTTCCCCGGCCCCGCAACCCACATCGACAATGCATTCCCCCGGTTGTGTGGCAATCAGGGCGAGCAAGTGCGGCGTCAGTTCGGCAAAGCTCGCATCCGTGCGCCGCCATTCCGCCGCCCAGCTGCGGCCCACCGTGCCCTGCCAGTCTCTTGCGCCCGTCATCGCTTTATCTCACCACTATTGACCAAAATACGCCCCGCCCTTTTCCCGTGCACGTTGCCATGCCGGACGCGCCCGGATCGCCGCGACAAACGCCGCCAATTTGGGAAAGTGTTCCCCCGCCCCCTGCATCACCGCGATTTCCGCCGGGAAGCTGAGCATCACATCCGCACCGGTCCAGTCATCCCCGATAAAGTGCCCGGAGGCGCGCAGAATATGCTCCATATAGCCGAAGTGCGCCGCCAGTTGTTCATTGATGCGGGGCTTCAGCGGCGCAGCAGCATCGCCAAGCCGCGACGTGTAGAGCTGAAGCAGGATCGGTGTCATGGCCGATCCTTCGGCAAAGTGCATCAGTTCGAGATGGCGCAGTGCGTCGTCCGATCCAGCGGCGGGCAGCCACGCGCCATTGCCATAACGCTCGCACAGAACCTGCACGATTGCGCCTGATTCCTCGATCACCCGTCCATCGATCTCCAGCAGTGGCGATTTGCCGAGGGGATGAATGGCCTTCAGTTCCGGTGGAGCAAGGTTTGTCACCGCGTCGCGCTGATAGTGGCGAATCTCGTAATCGACACCCAATTCCTCCAGCAGCCAGAGGATGCGCTGCGAGCGGCTGTTGTTGAGATGATGAATGATAATACTCATGGCGATTCTCCGGGAAGTTTAATCGCAAGGTTAAACTCTAACCCATCGAACGCAAACGAAAAGCCCGCGCGATCCTGCCGGGGAACGCGCGGGCCTTTTGTCTGGCTGGGTCACCGGAATGCCGGATTGCCGCCTTGAAGATCAGGTGTCGTCGTCCGCGTCCGGGCCGACCATCAGACCTTCGGCAACCTGATCGGTGCGGCCACGGATTGCGGCTTCGATGCGGTTACAGATCTCAGGATTATCACGCAGGAAACTCTTGGAGTTTTCACGCCCTTGCCCGATGCGGATCGAGTCATAGCTGAACCAGGCACCGGATTTTTCCACCACGCCGGCCTTCACGCCAAGATCGAGGATTTCGCCAATCTTGGAAATGCCTTCGCCATACATGATGTCGAATTCGACCTGCTTGAACGGCGGGGCCACCTTGTTCTTCACCACCTTCACGCGCGTGGCGTTGCCTACGATCTCGTCACGATCCTTGATCTGGCCGGTGCGGCGGATATCGAGGCGGACCGAAGCGTAGAACTTGAGCGCGTTGCCGCCCGTCGTCGTCTCAGGGTTGCCGTACATCACGCCAATCTTCATGCGCAGCTGGTTGATGAAGATCACCATGCAGCGCGAACGGCTGATCGAACCGGTGAGCTTGCGCAACGACTGGCTCATCAGGCGGGCCTGCAAACCGACGTGACTATCGCCCATCTCGCCTTCGATTTCAGCACGGGGGACCAGCGCGGCAACCGAGTCCACCACCAGCACGTCGATGGCGTTCGAACGCACCAGCGTATCGGTAATTTCCAGCGCCTGCTCACCGGTATCGGGCTGCGATACGATCAGTTCGTCGATATTGACGCCCAGCTTGCGGGCATAGACCGGATCGAGTGCGTGTTCAGCATCAATGAAAGCTGCCGTACCGCCCGTTTTCTGCGCTTCGGCAATGACGTGCAACGCCAGCGTGGTCTTGCCGGAGCTTTCCGGCCCATAGACTTCGATCACACGGCCACGCGGCAATCCGCCCACGCCCAGCGCGATATCCAGCCCCAGCGAACCAGTGGAAATGGCCTCCACCTGCATCGCTTCCTTGGAACCCAGCTTCATAGCCGAGCCTTTGCCGAACGCGCGGTCAATCTGTGCAAGGGCCGCTTCGAGCGCCTTCTGACGATCCATGTCCTTGATCTTACCTTCCTCGATGAGCTTGAGCTGAGCCGCCACGGCTTCGTTCCCCTTGCTAGAGTTGGCTCGCATGAACCGTCAACAAGGGTTGTGTACCCCTTCCGTTCCCATGGAACAAGCGGGGAACGAAAATATTTCTCCGTTATGGAAGCAACTGTGGTCAAGTCTCTATCCGCGAACGCGATTTCCGTCATGCAATTGCGCGCAAGGGCAGTGGAAAACAGCACTTTGCGGCCTACTTCTCCCGACAGAACTGCTTCGAAAATGAAAGAACCGGGCCCCGCGCACGAACGATTCGCCGCAAGGCCCGGTCCCGGATTTCAGGTTTCTTTCAGAACGCGTCAGACCACGCCGAAAGCCAGCATCGCATCGGCCACTTTCTTGAAGCCGCCGATGTTCGCACCCTTCACATAATCGATATAGCCGCCGCCCTGATCGCCATAGGTCAGGCAGGATTTGTGAATGCCCGCCATGATGTCCTTCAGCATCTGCTGCAACTCGTCTTCGCGCCATGAACGACGTTCGGAATTCTGGCTCATTTCGAGGCCCGATACGGCAACACCGCCCGCGTTCGATGCCTTGCCCGGTGCATAGAGAATCCTCGCCGCCTTGAACACGTGCACGCCATCAAGATCGGTCGGCATGTTCGCGCCTTCGGCCACGGCCTTGCAACCATTGGCGATCAGCGTGCGCGCATCATCGCCCAGCAATTCGTTCTGTGTAGCACAAGGCAGCGCCACATCACACGGCACGCCCCAAGGGGTCTTGCCCGCCACGAACGTCGCCTTGGGGAAAGCCTCGACATACTCTTCGATACGGCCTCGGCGATGAGTCTTGTGGCTCTTCACCCAGTTGATCTTTTCCTGATCGATCCCGTCAGGATCATGGATGTAACCACCCGAATCCGAAAGCGTCAGCACCTTGCCACCAAGCTGGACGATCTTTTCCGCAGCGTGCGTCGCCACGTTGCCAGAACCGGAGATGACAGCGGTCTTGCCGATCAGGTCTTCGCTCTTGGTCGCCAGCATATTGGCCAAGAAATAGACCGCGCCATACCCGGTTGCCTCGGTGCGGATCAGCGAACCGCCCCACTCCAGCCCCTTGCCGGTCAGCACGCCGGTAAAGTTGTTGGTGATGCGTTTATACTGGCCGAACATGAAGCCGATTTCGCGCCCGCCCACGCCGATGTCGCCTGCCGGAACGTCAACGTCTGCCCCGATATGGCGATAGAGTTCGGTCATGAAGCTCTGGCAGAAGCGCATGATCTCGCGCACGCTCTTGCCCTTGGGGTTGAAGTTCGATCCGCCCTTGCCGCCGCCCATTGGCAGCCCGGTCAGCGCGTTCTTGAAAGTCTGCTCGAACGCGAGGAACTTGAGCACTGATTCAGTCACGCTGGGGTGAAAGCGGATGCCGCCCTTGTATGGCCCGATTGCGTTGTTGTTCTGCACGCGCCATCCGCGCTGCACGCGGACGTTGCCGTTGTCGTCTTCCCAGCACACGCGGAAAGAAACCACGCGATCCGGCTCGGCAATGCGCCGCAGGATCTGTTGGGCGTGATACTCTTCCTTGTCCTGAATGAACTCAAAGATGTCCTCAGCCACTTCCTGCACGGCTTGGACAAATTCGGGCTGATATGGATTGCGCTTCTTCACGCCTTCCATGAACGTCGGCAAATCGACATGATCGGATACGGCCACGGTGCTTCCCCCTTCCCACGGAGCCTCATCGCTCCTGCTGCGGTATGGTGCGGCCCGCGCGTGCGGCTTCGGCAGCAGATGCCGAGTCGCAATCTTTTGTCACACGAAGACTAGCGTGTTTTGCCGTGGGTGAAAGCGGTGGAACGCCAAATCATCTGCCTGAAGGCGTATCGCCATTCTTTTTCGGAAAAAGCTTGTCCAGCGCGGATTTTACCGACTGCCCGGCGGCTTCCTCGTCCCGCTCTGGGTCGGGAGTATAACTAGCCGCCTCTTCCGCCACCGCCGGCTCAGCGCTGACCGGCTCGGCCGCAATCGCAGGCGCTGCCATTTCGGCTATGGGTTGTGCCGGCCCCAGCAGCTTCACCAACCCATCAAGTTGCCCGGCCAGCACCTTGTCCACCGCGCCCGAAATCATGTCAGGCTTGTAGCGCATGAAGCCGCCGACCACGTATTCCCACAAAATCCGCGTCGCCTTGCCGCCGCTGCCGTCCACAGGCTTGAACGTTATGGTCATGGTCCCGTTCACGGCTTCGGATTGGAGCGGGCCCAATCCGCCAACCATGCGCAAAGCGCGATAGGGTTCTGCATAGACCACGCGCATGTGCATCACCGATCCCGGCTTCTGCCCGGCAGGTGCATCCTTTGGCACGGGCAGCTTTTCGCAAAAGCAGCCGTTTGCATTGGGATCGAGCGTCATGTTCGCCGCATCGCCCGAAAAGGTGTGCTGCGCGTTCCACCACGATGACGGTGTAGTCAGCGCTTTCCACGCCTCAGCTGGCGATGCCGCCACTTCGGCGGTCACGCGCGAAACGAAACCGCTGTCGTTCTTCAGCGTGACTTCGGCAGACGCAGAAGCGGCGGAGCCAGCAAGCCCCGCCGCAAGAAGAATTGCCGTGATGCGCATTACCGGAGTCTCCGCCCGCCCAGAACGGGCGGCTACGTCCGTCTGTTAGCGCGTGCCGAGGATCGCCTCAATGGCCGCTGTAACCTCGTCCATATCGGCCATGCCATCGACCCGCGAGACGATGCCCTGCGTTTCGTAGATCGGCAGGATCGGTGCAGTCTTGGCGCGATATTCAGCCATGCGCGTGCGCACGGTTTCCTCGTTGTCGTCAGGACGGCGCTTGAACTCGTGGCCACCGCACTTGTCGCAGGTGCCCTCAACAACGGGCTTCTCGAACGTGTCGTGATACCCCTTGCCGCACGAAGCACAGGTGTAACGACCGGTAATGCGCTCAACCAGCGCATCCTCGTTCACGTCGAGTTCGATCACATGATCCAGCTTGCGGCCACGGCTTGCGAGGATCGCGTCGAGCGATTCCGCCTGCGGTGCCGTGCGCGGGTAGCCATCGAAGATCGCGCCCTGTCCGGCAGGCATCGCGTCAAGTTCATCACCGATCAGCGCTGAGACGATCTCATCCGAAACAAGCTGCCCCGCTTCCATCACGGCCTTGGCCTTCAGGCCCACCGGCGTTTCGGCCTTCACGGCGGCGCGCAACATGTCGCCGGTCGAAAGCTGCTTCATGCCGTGGCGTTCGACCAGACGCTGTGCCTGGGTGCCCTTGCCCGCGCCCGGAGGGCCCAACAGGATGATGTTCACGCTAACTCTTCCCCTCTTGCGACTGCTGCCTTCAGCGCAGCCTGCCCTTCAGTTTCGCCTTCTTGATCAGATCGCCATACTGGTGCGCCAGCAGATGCGACTGGATCTGGGTGATTGTATCGACCGTCACGTTGACCACGATCAGCAGGCTGGTGCCGCCAAAGAACACCGCGCCCATGCCGGTTTCGGCCATGATGAACTCCGGCACCACGCAAACCACGGTGATATATGCCGCACCCAGCACAGTGATGCGAGTTAGCACATAGTCTAAGTAGTTCATGGTGTTCTTGCCGGGACGGATGCCCGGAATGAACCCGCCGTTCTTCTTCAGGTTTTCGGCCGTTTCCTCCGGGTTGAACACCACGGCGGTGTAGAAGAACGAGAAGAAGATGATGCCCAGCGCATAAAGCAGCATGTACAGCGGCTTGCCGTGCCCAAGGTACTGGTTCAGCGTGACGATCGCCTGGCCCATCGTCGTGTCAGGCGAGATCGAGTTTCCGGCGAACTGCGTGATCGTCAGCGGCAGCAGCAGCAGCGAGCTGGCGAAGATCGGAGGGATCACGCCCGCAGTGTTGAGCTTCAACGGCAAGTGGCTGCTGTCGGCCTGCATCATGCCGCGCTGCGTTGCCCGCTTGGGATACTGGATCAGAAGCCGCCGCGTGGCGCGTTCGAAGAAGCAGATCCCCAGCACCAGACCGATCAGCATGATCACGATGCCAACGATCAGGAACGGCGAGATCGATCCCGTGCGCCCGCCTTCGAACAGGTTGCCGAAGAACTTCGGCAACTGCGCAACGATGCCTGCCATGATGATCAGCGAAACGCCGTTGCCGATCCCGCGCGAGGTGATCTGTTCACCAAGCCACAGCAGGAACATCGTGCCGCCGATCAGCGAGATCACCGCACCGACGCGGAACAGGATGCCGGGGTTTACCACCGCCTGCAGACCGCTCGACGCGCCGTATGCTTCCAGCCCGGAGGCGAGCACCCAGCCCTGAATGGCGGTTAGTAGCACCGCGCCATAGCGGGTGTACTGGTTGAGCTTCTTGCGCCCGCTTTCGCCTTCCTTCTTCATCGCGGCAAGCGCAGGATGAAGCGAGGCGGCAAGCTGCACCACGATCGACGCCGTGATATAGGGCATCACACCCAAGGCAATGAGGCTCATGCGTTCGAGCGAACCGCCCGAAAACGCATTGAAAATATCGAGAACGCCGCCCCGCGTCTGGTCGTACAGCGTCTCCATGATCAGCGGGTTCACACCCGGCAGCGGGACGAAGCTCAGGAAGCGGAACACGATGAGCGCGCCCACCGTAAACCAGATGCGCTTCTTCAGCTCGGTCGCTTTGGAGAAGTTGGCCAGATTCAGGTTGCTGGCGATATTGTCGGCGCGTGATGCCATTTCGGGGTTCTAAGCCTTGCTGCGAGACCGGGCCGATGCCTCAGGGTCTCCGACGTCATGAGCTAGCCCATATAGTGTGGGGTCGCGAAAGTCGAACCCCTGCAATGCCGAAATCCCCGCCCGACTGGCGGACGGGGACCGGAATTTGCTTACTTGGCCTTGTTGGCAGCGGCGCGAGCCGCCTTCTTTTCGGCTTCGCTCGGCCCCGCTTCGGGGATCGCCACCGAACCGCCAGCCTTTTCGACCGCGGCAACAGCGCCCTTCGATGCGCCGGCAACCGAGAACGCCACCTTGGCGGTCAGTTCACCCTTGCCGAGCAGACGCACGCCGTCCTTGCCACCACGAGCGAGGCCAGCAGCCTTCAGTGCGCTGTGATCGACGGTGCCCGAAATGTCGAGCTTGCCGGAATCGATCGCCTTCTGGATCATGCCCAGATTCACTTCGGCATAGTCCTTGGCGAAGATGTTGTTGAAGCCGCGCTTCGGGATGCGCATGTGGAGCGGCATCTGGCCACCTTCGAAGCCATTGATGCTGACGCCCGAACGCGCCTTGGCACCCTTCTGGCCGCGACCGGCAGTCTTGCCCTTGCCCGAGCCGATACCACGGCCCACGCGCATACGGCCCTTACGGGCGCCATAGTTGTCGTTAAGTTCGTTCAGTTTCATGTCTTGCACTCGCTTTCGCTTTGAGTCGCGCTTCGGAAGGTTGCGCGCCTAGACGATCGGCCCCGGCTTGTCACCCCTCCAGGACCTGACGAAGCACCACGCTCCCGGCCCCAAAGGAAAACCCCGGCACACGGCCGGGGCGTCCCGTTTTTCCATCAGGGAAGCAATGGTCAGTCGACCACGGCCACCATGTGGGGAAGCTTGGCGATGGCGCCGCGCACTTCGGCCGTGTCTTCCAACTCGACCACGCGGTTCATCTTGCCCAGGCCCAGACCAACCAGAATCTTCTTCTGGCTTTCCGGGCGACGGATCGGCGAACCGATCTGCTTGATCTTGATCGTTGCCATGACCGATTACTCCGCGATGGCTTCGGCAGCAGCTTCGGCTTCGACCTGCGAAGCACCACCACGACCGAGCAGATCAGCAACCTTCTTGCCACGACGCTGCGCAACCGACTTCGGCGAAGTCTGGTCGGTCAGTGCGTCGAAGGTGGCGCGGATCATGTTGTAGGGGTTGGACGTGCCGACCGACTTGGTCACCACGTCGGCAACGCCAAGGCTTTCGAACACGGCGCGCATCGGACCACCGGCGATGATGCCCGTACCGGCGGGCGCCGTGCGTACGTTCACCTTGCCAGCGCCGAAACGGCCCTTGCCGTCATGGTGCAGGGTGCGGCCTTCCTTCAGCGGCACGCGGACCATTGCGCGCTTTGCAGCGGCAGTAGCCTTGGTGATCGCTTCAGGCACTTCGCGAGCCTTGCCCTTGCCGAAGCCTGCACGGCCCTTGCCGTCGCCGACCACGACGAGTGCTGCAAAGCCGAAGCGCTTGCCGCCCTTGACGGTCTTGGAGACGCGGTTGATGTGAACGAGCTTTTCGATCAGCTCCTCGCCACCTTCCTCGTCGTTGTTGCCACGACCGCGACGGTCATCGCGACGGCCACGGCCACCGCGTTCGCCACCACGATCATTCCCGCCACGACCGCGACCGCGACCGCGACCTTCACGCTGCTCACCGCCGGTTGCTTCGGCCGGGGCGGCGACTTCCAGGTTGGTTTCGTCAGCCATTGTCAGAACTCCAGCCCGCCTTCACGGGCGGCATCGGCCAGCGCCTTGACGCGGCCATGAAACAGGAACCCGCCGCGATCGAACACGACAGTGGTGATGCCGGCGGCCTTGGCCTTTTCGGCGATCTCGGTGCCAACCTTGGCGGCAGCATCGACATTCGCGCCGATCGACTTCTCGCCCTTTACAAGCGTCGAAGCAGCGGCAAGCGTCTTGCCCTGTGCGTCGTCGATGATCTGGACGTAGATGTGACGGCCGGAGCGATGCACCGACAGACGAGGACGACCGCCCGAGCGCGCCTTGAGCGCGGTACGGACACGCCGGCGGCGGCGTTCGAAGAGAGACAGCTTTGCCATTACTTCTTCTTCCCTTCCTTGCGGAAGATAAACTCGCCGCGGTACTTAATACCCTTGCCCTTGTAGGGCTCGGGCTTGCGCCAGCGACGGATCTCGGCGGCAACCTGGCCGACCTTCTGCTTGTCGATACCCGAGATTTCCACCGTGGTGTTGTCAGGGGTCTTGATCTCGATGCCTTCCGGCACCGCGAAATCGACGTCATGGCTGTAGCCAAGCTGCAGCTTCAGGTTCTTGCCCTGCGCGTTGGCACGATAGCCGACGCCGGTGATTTCAAGAACCTTGGTGTAGCCCTGCGTGACGCCGGTCACGAGGTTGTCGACGAGGGTGCGCTGCATGCCCCAGAAAGCACGGGCCGACTTGGTGTCGTTCGCAGGCTTCACGAGGATGCTATCACCATCGACGGTGTAGCTGATTTCGTCACGGAGCGCGAGCGTCAGGGTGCCCTTCGGGCCCTTCACGGTCAGCACGCCGTCAGCGATGTTCGCGGTGACCCCACCAGGGATCGTCACCGGCTTTTTGCCGATGCGGCTCATCAGAACACCTCCGCAAGCACTTCGCCACCGACGTTGGCAGCACGTGCTTCGGCATCCGAAAGCACGCCCTTCGGCGTCGAGACGATGGTGATGCCAAGGCCGTTGCGGATAACCGGAAGTTCCTTGGAACCCGAATAGACGCGACGGCCAGGCTTGGAGACACGGGCAACATGCTTGATCGCAGGTGCACCTTCGAAATACTTCAGCTCGATGCGCAGCTGCGGGTGGGCACCAGTGGTGTCCTCCGAGAAACCGCGAATGTAGCCTTCACGCTGAAGGACTTCGAGCACGTGCGCACGCAGCTTCGAAGCGGGCGAAAGGACGGAATCCTTCTTCGCCTGCTGGCCGTTGCGGATGCGGGTGAGCATATCACCCAGGGGGTCGGTCATTGCCATCGGATGATCCTTACCAGCTCGACTTGGTCACGCCGGGGATAAGCCCCTTGTTGGCCAGGTCACGCAATTCGATGCGGCACAGGCCAAACTTGCGATAATAGCCACGCGGGCGGCCGGTGGTGTTGCAACGGTTGCGGACGCGGGTCGGGTTCGCGTTGCGCGGAAGTTGTGCCATCTTCAGACGGGCAATGAGCCGCTCGGTTTCATCGAGCGATTCATCGTCGGCCTGGGCCTTCAGCGCAGCGTACTTCGCCGCATACTTCTGAACGAGAGCCTTGCGCTTCTCGTTCTTGTTGATCGAACTCAGTTTCGCCATTGGACTTAAGCTCTTTCCTAGAACTGGCTCAGGCGGCCTGCTGCTGTTCAGCAGCATCCTGCGGGAACGGGAAACCGAACAGGCGAAGCAGCTCGCGCGCTTCCTCGTCGGTCTTGGCAGAGGTGGTGACGATGATGTCCATGCCGCGCACCTTCTCGATCTGGTCGTAGCTGATCTCCGGGAAGATGATCTGCTCTTTCAGACCCATCGCGTAGTTGCCACGACCATCGAACGACTTCGGGTTCAGGCCACGGAAGTCGCGGATGCGGGGCATTGCGATGGTGATGAGACGGTCGAGGAATTCGTACATGCGTTCACGGCGCAGGGTAACCTTGCAACCGATCGGCATGCCTTCACGCAGCTTGAACTGCGCGATGGACTTCTTCGCCTTGGTGATGACAGGCTTCTGACCGGCAATCAGCTCCATTTCGGCAGCTGCGGTCGTAACCTTCTTCTTGTCCTGGCTCGCTTCGCCCACGCCCATGTTCAGCGTGATCTTTTCGATGCGCGGGATTTCCATCGCGTTCTTGTAGCCGAACTTTGCCTGCATCGCGGCAGCGATCTCGGCGTCATACTTCGACCGCATACGCGGAACGTACTTGTCAGCCATCGATGGCCTCCCCGGACTTGACGGCCACACGGACCTTCTTGCCGTCGCGTTCTTCGAAGCGGACGCGGGTGGCCTTGCCATCCTTGTCAGCTACCGAAACCTTCGAGATGTGCATCGGCGCTTCGAAGCGATCGATGCCACCCTGCGGGTTGGTCTGGCTCGGCTTGCGGTGACGCGCGGCGATGTTCACGCCCTGCACGACAACCTTTTCATCCTTCGGAAGAACTTGCAGCACCGTTCCGGTGCGGCCCTTGTCCTTGCCCGAACGAACGACGACAGTATCGCCCTTCTTGATCTTTGCGGCGGCCATTACAGCACCTCCGGCGCGAGGCTGATGATCTTCATGAAGCCCTTGCCGCGCAGTTCGCGAACAACAGGTCCGAAGATACGGGTGCCGATGGGCTCTTCGTTCTTGCCGACGAGCACGGCAGCATTGCCATCAAAGCGGATGACCGAACCGTCGGAACGGCGGACGTCCTTCTTCGTGCGCACGATAACAGCGCGGTGCACGTCGCCCTTCTTAACGCGGGCGCGCGGCTGCGCTTCCTTCACCGACACCACGATGATGTCGCCGACGCTTGCGAACCGACGCTTTGAGCCACCCAGCACCTTGATGCACTGGACGCGCTTGGCGCCGCTGTTGTCCGCCACGTCGAGATTGGATTGCATCTGGATCATTGATCCGGTTCCTTCTCACTGGCTTGCCGGAACCAGTCCGGCAGTTCCAAAACAGGTAGCAGGGGCCGCTACACGACTTTCGCCGCGAAGCAACCCCTAACTTGGCTGACGACCTATCAGACGTCCGCTTCGAGAGCGGTGCCCTTGCCGGCCTGAACGCGGTCGATGACCTTCCACGTCTTCAGCTTCGAAATCGGCGCGGTCTCCTCGATGCGCACGGTCTCGCCGGTCTTGAAGGCATTCGCCTCGTCGTGGGCGTGATACTTCTTCGAGCGGCGGATGATCTTCCCGTAGAGCGGGTGCTTCACCTTACGCTCGACCTTCACGACCACGGTCTTGTCGGTCTTGTCGGAAACAACGGTTCCGACCAGAATACGCTTGGGCATATTGGCTTCCTTACGCCTGGGCCGACTGAGAACGCTCAGTCTGCAGCGTCTTGATGCGCGCGATGTCGCGACGGACTTCCTTGATGCGCGCGGGGCGCTCAAGCTGGTTCGTCGCGCCCTGGAAACGCAGGTTGAACTGCTCGCGCTTCAGTTCGGCGAGTTCAGCGTTAAGCTGGTCGTCGCTCTTGGCGCGAAGGTCTTCGATCTTGGCCATCATTCGACTCCCAATCACTCGCCGCCAAGGTGCGAAGTGTCACCCAGGCGGGCGACGACCTTCGTCTTGATCGGCAGCTTCATCGCGGCGCGGCTGAACGCTTCGGCCGCCAGCGGGCCGGGAACGCCGTCCAGTTCGAACAGGATGCGACCCGGCTTAACGCGGGCTGCCCAGTATTCGATCGAACCCTTGCCCTTGCCCTGACGGACTTCGGCAGGCTTCTTCGAAACCGGCACGTCCGGGAACACGCGGATCCACAGGCGGCCCTGACGGCGGATGTGGCGCGTGATCGCGCGGCGAGCCGCTTCGATCTGGCGAGCGGTGACGCGCTCCGGTTCCAGGGCCTTGAGGCCGTAGGAGCCGAAGTTCAGGTCCGTACCACCCTTGGCCAGGCCGTGGATACGGCCCTTGAAGGTCTTGCGGAACTTGGTCTTCTTCGGTTGCAGCATGGTGCTTCTCTACCCTCGAGGCTCAGCGTGCCGGACGGACGCCGGAAGTCTGCGCTTCCATCATCAGTCGGTCCTGCGCCATCGGATCGTGACCGAGGATCTCACCCTTGAAGATCCAGGTCTTGATGCCAATGATGCCATAAGCGGTCAGCGCCTCGGCTTCGGCGTAGTCGATGTTCGCGCGCAGCGTGTGCAGCGGAACCCGGCCTTCGCGATACCATTCGACGCGGGCGATTTCAGCACCGCCAAGACGGCCGCCGCAGGTGATCTTGATGCCTTCGGCACCCAGACGCAGAGCGGACTGCACGGCGCGCTTCATCGCACGACGGAAAGCAACGCGGCGGACCAGCTGGTCAGCGATGCCCTGAGCGACGAGCTTCGAATCGATTTCCGGCTTGCGGATTTCGACGATGTTCAGCTTCACGTCGCTGCCGGTCATCGTGGCCAGCTTCGAGCGCAGCTTTTCGATGTCCGCGCCCTTCTTGCCGATGATGACGCCGGGACGAGCGGCATAGATCGACACGCGGCACAGCTTGGCCGGACGCTCAATCACCACCTTCGAGATCGCTGCCTGCGGCAGGCTCGAAACGATGAACTTGCGGATCTCAAGGTCTTCCTTGAGCATCTGCGCATAGTTGCGGCCTTCCGCGTACCAGCGGCTGTCCCAGGTGCGGTTGATCTGCAGGCGCAGACCGATGGGGTTCGACTTGTGACCCATGATCAGGCCTCCTCAACTTCGCGAACCACGATCCGAAGACGCGAGAACGGCTTCAAGATGCGGGTCGACTTGCCGCGGCCACGGGTGTGGAAGCGCTTCATCGTGATCGACTTGCCGACCGAGGCTTCCGCCACGACCAGAGCATCGACGTCGAGGTTGTGGTTGTTTTCCGCGTTGGCAATCGCCGAAGCGAGCACCTTGCGGGCATCAACCGCCATCGCCTTCTTCGAGAAGGCGAGGATGTTCATCGCGTCTTCGGCCTTGTGACCGCGGATCAGCGACGCCACCAGGTTCAGCTTCTGCGCCGAACCACGGATCTGCGTGCCAACCGACAGCGCTTCCTTGTCGCCAACGCGACGGGGTGCCTTAGGCTTGCTCATCAGCGCTTGCCCTTCTTGTCAGCGGCATGGCCGGGGAACGTGCGCGTGGGCGCAAATTCGCCAAGCTTGTGGCCGACCATCTCTTCAGAGACGGAAACCGGGATGAACTTGTGCCCGTTGTAGACGTTGAACGTCAGGCCAACGAACTGCGGAATGATGGTCGAACGACGCGACCAGGTCTTGATGGCGCCAGCGCGCGATCCTGCATCGTGAGCGGCCTCGGCCTTCTTCAGCAGATGCAGGTCGACGAAGGGGCCCTTCCAGACGGAACGTGCCATGTGGTCTTACCTCTTCTTCTTCGCGTGGCGCGAACGGATGATCATCTTGTCCGTCGACTTGTTGTGACGGGTGCGGGCGCCCTTGGTCGGCTTGCCCCACGGCGTCACAGGATGACGGCCACCCGAAGTACGGCCTTCACCACCACCGTGCGGGTGATCGACCGGGTTCTTCGCGACGCCGCGAGTCAGCGGACGCTTGCCCAGCCAGCGGTTACGACCGGCCTTCGCAAGGTTGGTGTTGGCGTTGTCGGGGTTCGAAACCGCGCCAACGGTCCCCATGCAGTCGCCACGCAGGTAGCGCTGCTCACCAGAGTTCAGACGAACGATGACCATACCGCGGTCACGACCGACGAGCTGGACATAGGTGCCTGCCGAACGTGCGATCTGACCGCCCTTGCCCGGCTTCATCTCCACATTGTGGATGATGGTACCAACCGGCATCTGCGACAGCAGCATGGCATTGCCAGGCTTCACGTCGGTCTTTTCGCCAGCGACAACCGTGTCACCAACCGCAAGACGCTGCGGTGCGATGATGTAGGTCTGTTCGCCGTCTTCATACTTGATGAGAGCGATGAACGCAGTGCGATTGGGGTCATATTCCAGACGCTCGACAGTAGCCGGCATGTCCCACTTACGACGCTTGAAGTCGATGAAGCGGTACTTCTGCTTGTGGCCACCGGCGATACCGCGCGAAGTGACGTGACCCTTGTTGTTACGGCCACCGGTCTTGCTCTTGCCTTCGGTAAGAGCCTTGACGGGCTTGCCCTTCCACAGCGACGACTTGTCGACGAGGATCAGGCCGCGCCGGGCGGGGCTGGTCGGATTATAGCTCTTGAGTGCCATGTGCTGCGCCTCAGATACCGCTGGTGACGTCGATCGACTGGCCTGCGGCCAGGGTCACGACAGCCTTTTTGACGTCGGTGCGCTTGTAGGGCTTGCCCTTCCAGCGCTTGGTCTTACCCTTCTGCGTCAGGGTGTTCACCTTGGTGACCTTGACGTTGAACAGGGCTTCAACCGCTGCCTTGATCTCCGGCTTGGTCGCCTTTTCGGCAACCTTGAAGACCACGGCGTTGTTTTCGCTGAGCAGCGTTGCCTTTTCGGTGATGTGGGGAGCCACGATCACGTCATAGTGCCGCGTGTCGATTGCGTTAGCCATTGAAACGCGCCTCCAGCTTTTCGACAGCAGCGCGCGTCAGCACCAGCGTGTCATGCTTCAGGATGTCGTACACGTTGGCACCGATGGCGGGCAGCACGTTGACGCCGACGATATTGCGGGCAGCCTTGGCGAAGTTGTCGTTCACGGCTTCACCGTCGATCACGAGAACCTTCTTGCCCCAGTTCGCCTTGGCGAGCTGGCCGACCAGAGCCTTGGTCTTGGCATCCACGTCGAGCGTATCGACGATCACCAGACCAGCCTTGGCCTTGCTCGAAAGCGCCATCTTCAGGCCGAGCGCACGAACCTTCTTGTTCAGCGAGATGTTGAACTCGCGAACGCGGGGACCATGAGCCTTACCACCACCGATGAAGATCGGTGCCTTGCGGTCACCGTGACGAGCCGTACCGCCGCCCTTCTGGCGACCGAACTTCTTGCCGGTGCGCGCAACGTCCGAACGCTCACGCGCCTTGCGGGCAATGCCGCGACGGTTTTCGAGCTGCCAGGTGACGACGCGATGCAGGATGTCGGCGCGCGGCTCGAGACCGAACACGTCTTCCGACAGTTCCACTTCGCCCTTGCCGGCAGTGCCGTCGAGATTGAGGACCTGAACCTTCACGACTTAGCCCTCCTGACCTTCGGTCGCTTCGACAGCCGCGACATCTGCGGGCGTGTCGGCAGCAGCCGAGTCATTGCTGTTGGCGGCCTGCTTGAGGCCTGCGGGATAGGGCGCTTCAGCGTGACGCGAAACCTTCACGGCATCGCGCACGAGCAGCCATGCGTTCTTCGAACCGGGCACAGAACCCTTCACGAAGATCAGGCCACGCTCATCATCAGTGCGGACGACTTCGAGGTTCTGCTGGGTGCGCTGACGGTCGCCCATGTGGCCGGCCATCTTCTTGTTCTTGAAGACGCGGCCCGGATCCTGGCGGTTACCGGTCGAACCGTGGGCACGGTGCGAGATCGAAACACCGTGGGTGGCGCGCATACCGCCGAAGCCCCAGCGCTTCATAGCGCCCTGAAAGCCCTTGCCTTGGGTGTTGCCGGTGATGTCCACGTACTGGCCGGGGACAAAGTGCGAAGCGGCAATCGTGGAGCCGACATCGAGCAGCGCATCGTCAGCGACGCGGAACTCGGCGACTTCCATCTTCAGCGAAACTTCAGCCTTGGCAAAGTGTTCGCGCTGCGGCTTGGCAACGTTCTTCTGCTTGGCTTCGCCTGCACCGAGCTGAACCGCGACGTAACCGTCACGATCTTCAGTGCGAACCGAAACCACCTGGCAATTTTCAAGCGACAGGACAGTGACCGGCACGTGCCGCCCATCTTCCTGGAAAAGGCGGGTCATCCCCACCTTCTTCGCAATCACGCCGGTGCGCATGATTCATACTCCATAACAGAGGCCTGCCGGGCCCATCCCGACAGGCGTGTTCAACCCGTGTATGAAGCGCGCCCCCGACCGGGCTGAATGCCACCGCCAGAACGGTGACCATCGGGGGACGCTTGCCCGGCAATGCCCATCAGGACGAATGCCGGAGGTATCCCTTTGTCACGGCGGAGATTTCTGTCCGCCAAACCGGTTTACAGGACCGGAAGGAATTGTGGATCCGAAGATCCGAAACTTGCGTCGTTAAATCCGCTGCGATTACGCGAGCTTGATTTCGACGTTTACGCCGGCCGCAAGGTCCAGCTTCATCAGCGCATCGACAGTGGCCGCATTGGGCTGCACGATGTCGAGCAGGCGCTTGTAGGTGCGAACTTCGAACTGCTCACGCGACTTCTTGTCGATGTGCGGTCCACGGTTGACGCAGAACTTTTCGATCTTCGTCGGCAGCGGAATGGGGCCACGGATAAGAGCGCCGGTGCGACGCGCGGTGTCCGCGATTTCTCCAGTTGCCTGGTCAAGAACGCGATGATCGAACGCCTTGAGGCGAATGCGGATATTCTGGGCTTCCATGTCCGTTTACCGATGCGAAAGAGCAAAAACAAAAAAGTCAGTCGACCTGCCCTCTACCCCACCCCATTTCCTGAAGCTCGGGGAGAGCGGGCCGACTGCCTAAAAGCGATCAGTCAGTAAAAAACCGACCGGCGGGAAGAGCGAATCTCCCCGCCGGTGCGCGGCCTATATTACTTCGCGATCGTGCTGACAACCCCCGAACCGACGGTACGACCGCCTTCGCGAATTGCGAAGCGCAGACCCGGATCCATCGCGATCGGAGCGATCAGCTTGACCGACAGAGTGATGTTGTCGCCCGGCATCACCATTTCGGTGCCTTCGGGGAGAACGATTTCGCCGGTCACGTCGGTGGTGCGGAAGTAGAACTGCGGGCGGTAGTTGGCGAAGAACGGCGTGTGACGGCCACCTTCGTCCTTCGACAGCACGTAGACTTCAGCCGAGAACTCGGTGTGCGGCTTGACCGAACCGGGCTTGCAGAGAACCTGGCCACGCTCGACTTCTTCACGCTTGATGCCACGGATCAGGGCACCGACGTTGTCGCCGGCTTCACCCTGGTCGAGCAGCTTGCGGAACATTTCCACGCCGGTCACGGTGGTCTTCTGGGTGTCCTTCAGACCAACGATTTCGACTTCTTCGCCAACCTTGACGACGCCGGTTTCGATACGGCCGGTCACCACGGTGCCGCGGCCCGAGATCGAGAACACGTCTTCGACCGGCATCAGGAAGGGCTTGTCGGTCGGACGCGGCGGCTGCGGGATGTATTCGTCAACAGCAGCCATAAGCGCGTTGATCGAATCGCGACCGATGTTGTCGTCACGGCCTTCGAGAGCGGCCAGAGCCGAACCCTTGACGATAGGAATATCGTCGCCGGGGAAGTCATACGACGAAAGCAGTTCGCGAACTTCGAGTTCGACCAGTTCGAGGATTTCCTCGTCGTCGACCTGATCGACCTTGTTCATGTACACGACCAGAGCAGGCACGCCGACCTGGCGAGCGAGCAGGATGTGTTCGCGGGTCTGCGGCATCGGGCCGTCAGCAGCGTTCACGACCAGGATCGCGCCGTCCATCTGGGCAGCACCGGTGATCATGTTCTTCACGTAGTCAGCGTGACCGGGGCAGTCGACGTGCGCATAGTGACGGTTGGCGGTTTCGTACTCGACGTGTGCGGTCGAGATGGTGATGCCGCGTTCGCGCTCTTCAGGAGCCTTGTCGATGTTCGCGTAGTCCGTGAACGTCGCGCCACCGGTCTCAGCGAGAACCTTGGTGATTGCGGCGGTCAGCGTGGTCTTGCCGTGGTCGACGTGACCGATGGTGCCGATGTTGCAGTGCGGCTTGGTCCGCTCAAACTTAGCCTTGGCCATTGTTCAAACCTTCTTTTCAATGTGTGCAGATACTGCGGGAAATGGACGGCACCCGCTGAATCGAGCGCCGCCCCTAATGCTATCCGTGCTCTTATGCAAGCTTCGCCTTGAGTTCGGTCGCGACGTTAGCCGGAACCTCGTCATAGTGGTCGAAGAACATCGAGTAGTTTGCGCGGCCCTGCGTGAACGAGCGGAGCTGGTTCACATAGCCGAACATGTTTGCCAGCGGGACCATTGCCACGACGGCCTGGGCGTTGCCGCGGCTGTCGGTGCCCTGGATCTGGCCACGACGGGAGTTGATGTCGCCAATCACGTCACCGAGATATTCGTCAGGCGTGATCACTTCGACCTTCATGATCGGTTCGAGCAGCTTGATCCCCGACTTCTGGGCCGCTTCGCGCATGGCGCCGCGAGCACAGATTTCGAAAGCCAGAGCCGACGAGTCGACGTCGTGGTAGGCGCCGTCATAGAGCAGAACTTCGAAGTCGATGATCGGGAAGCCGATCAGCGATCCGGTAGCTGCCGTTTCACGGAAGCCCTTTTCAATCGCGGGGATATACTCCTTAGGAATGTTACCGCCCTTGATTTCGTCCTTGAAGACGAAGCCCGAACCGCGCTCGCCCGGCGTAACCTTGACCTTGACGCGGCCGAACTGGCCCGTGCCGCCCGACTGCTTCTTGTGGGTGTGGTCAAGATCGATCGGCTTGGCGAGGTATTCGCGATAGGCCACCTGCGGCGCACCGACGTTCGCCTCGACCTTGAACTCGCGCTTCATGCGGTCGACAAGGATTTCGAGGTGGAGTTCGCCCATGCCCTTGATGATCGTCTGGCCCGATTCGTGGTCGGTCGACACGCGGAACGAAGGGTCTTCGGCCGAGAGCCGGTTGAGCGCGATGCCCATCTTCTCCTGGTCAGCCTTGGTCTTGGGTTCCACCGACAGTTCGATGACCGGTTCGGGGAATTCCATGCGCTCAAGGATGATCGGCGCCTTTTCCGAACACAGGGTATCGCCCGTGGTCGTTTCCTTCAGACCGGCGATGGCAACGATGTCGCCAGCGTAGGCTGCGTCGATGTCCTCACGGTTGTTGGAGTGCATCAGCAGCATACGGCCGACCTTCTCCTTCTTGTCCTTCACCGAGTTCAGGTAGCTGCCCTTGACGAGCGTGCCCGAATAGATGCGAGTGAAGGTCAAGGAGCCGACGAACGGGTCGTTCATGATCTTGAACGCCAGCGCCGAGAACGGCGCATCGTCAGCCGTCGGGCGGCTGTCAGGCTCGTCCGTGTCGGGGTTGATGCCCTGCACGTCTTCGATGTCGAGCGGCGAAGGCAGATAGTCCACCACCGCGTCGAGCAGCGCCTGAACGCCCTTGTTCTTGAACGCCGAACCGCACAGCACAGGCACGAACGCTTGGCCCAGCGTGCCCTTGCGGATCAGCTTCTTGAGCGTCGCCACATCAGGCTCGTTGCCTTCCAGATAGGCTTCCATCGCCTCGTCGTCCTGCTCGACGGCGAGTTCGACCAGCTTCGAGCGATAGTCGGCAGCTTCGTCCACCATGTCGGCCGGGATTTCTTCGTAAAAGAATTCGGCACCGAGCGATTCATCCTTCCAGATGATCGCGCGCTGTTCGACCAGATCGACCAGGCCCTTGAAGTCGCTTTCCGCGCCGATGGGCAGATAGAGCACCGCAGGCGTCGCGCCGAGACGGTCGATGATCGTCTGGACGCAGTACTTGAAGTTCGCGCCCGTGCGGTCGAGCTTGTTGATGAAGCACATGCGGGGGACGTTGTATTTGTCCGCCTGGCGCCACACTGTTTCGGACTGGGGTTCGACGCCGGCGACGCCGTCGAAGGCGGCGACAGCGCCGTCCAACACGCGCAGCGAGCGTTCGACTTCGATGGTGAAGTCGACGTGGCCGGGGGTGTCGATGATGTTCAGGCGGTGGTCGTTCCAGAAGCAGGTGGTGGCGGCCGACGTGATCGTGATGCCGCGTTCCTGTTCCTGTTCCATCCAGTCCATCGTGGCGGCGCCATCGTGGACTTCACCGATCTTGTAGGACTTGCCGGTATAGTAAAGGATGCGCTCGGTCGTCGTCGTCTTACCGGCGTCGATGTGCGCCATGATGCCGAAGTTACGGTAGCGCTCGAGCGGATGGCTGCGTGCCATGATGCGTTTCCTTGGAAGTATGGGGGAGCCGGGAAGGCCCCGCCCATATGGTTACCAATGTGACCGTTTAAAGACGGACGACACTTACCAGCGGTAGTGGCTGAACGCGCGGTTCGCGTCGGCCATGCGGTGGGTGTCTTCGCGCTTCTTCACGGCATTGCCACGGTTGTTGGCGGCATCGAGCAGTTCAGCCGACAGGCGCGCAGCCATCGTGGTTTCCGAGCGGTTGCGCGCAGCCGTGATCAGCCAGCGGATGGCCAGAGCCTGCGCACGTTCGGGGCGAACTTCGACCGGAACCTGATAGGTGGCACCACCGACGCGGCGCGAGCGCACTTCGATCTGCGGGCGAACGTTGTTCAGCGCATCGTGGAAAAGCTGAACCGGGTCAGCCTTCGCACGGGTCTGCATGGTTTCGAGCGCACCATAGACGATGCTTTCGGCAACCGACTTCTTACCATCGAGCATGAGATTGTTCATGAACTTCGACAGAACCTGATCACCGAACTTCGGATCGGGCAGGATGACCCGCTTTTCCGGACGACGACGACGTGACATACTCTATACTCCTTCGGAGTGCGGTGGCCCCATCCGGGTCCACCTTGCGGCTCCGGCCCGCTCCCCCTCCCGGCCACCCAGATGCTACCTCGTAGGGTAGCCGGGAGGGGGAGCGGGCCGGAGCCGGGCCTCGCTAAACCTTACTTCGGACGCTTGGCGCCGTACTTCGAGCGGGACTGCTTGCGGTCCTTGACGCCCTGCGTATCGAGCACGCCGCGCAGGACGTGGTAGCGAACGCCGGGAAGGTCGCGGACGCGGCCGCCGCGGATGAGCACGACCGAGTGCTCCTGCAGGTTGTGGCCTTCACCCGGAATGTACGAAATGACTTCGCGGCTGTTGGTCAGGCGGATCTTGGCGACCTTGCGGAGAGCCGAGTTCGGCTTCTTCGGGGTGGTCGTGTAAACGCGGGTGCAAACGCCGCGCTTCTGCGGGTTCTGCTCCATCGCAGGGACCTTGGACTTGGCCTTCTGCGGTTCGCGGCCCTTGCGGACCAACTGGTTGATTGTGGGCATGTGAAAACTTCACCTGTAGTTCTGGCGCTTCTGGCCGAAGGTGAAGGGATGCGGGCACCGCAAATGCGCAGAGCGGGAAGGCTGGCCGAATGGCCCCTTCCCAACGCAATCACGAACCGAAACGCTCCACCCGCAACTTTCATCACCGGGTTACTTTGACGGATTACCTGAGAGACCCAGACGCACCGGCAATGTTCAGCTCTAGCCACGGACGCAGCGAGGCCGCACCTGTGGAAAGACGCGCCCTTAGGCGGGTTTGGGGGTGGGGTCAAGACTGCCCAAGGTGCCTTATTGATAAGAAATGCTGCCATAGCCTGGAACGATTCCCAACGGCTCGCACGAGTTCGTGCCTTATGGAACATGAGGCTAGCGTCAACACAAAAGGGTACTTAAAGCATAATGGGAGCACACGTTACGCACGAGACGGGGGCACACCTTTGGTTGACATTATAACCGCTGCACTCGCAGGCGCGCTGGCGGAAGTGGCAACGGCAGCCACGGTAAGTACAATGGCCACCGGGATCATCGGCAACCGAGCGGATGCACTTGTCGTGAGGTCACTTCGCTTTGTTTCTGCTGGGTTCCGCCACTTGTCTGGCGCTTCAAATGACAGCAGCGCCGACACCATCATGCAAGCAGTACACGGCGCGTTTTCACGGAGCATCCTGAGCTACGTCGAGACTTTGTCATCGCAATCAACAAATCTGCGTGACCGGCTTTTCGTTCAATCCCTCCAAATCTCTGCTGAAGCTGAGCTAACCGCACTTCGAACAGATGTCACCGTACACCTCGCAGACTCGGTTCGCCCGTTACTTGCGAGCATTACGATTAGTAAGAACACAGTTGATTGCAATCAACTTTCCAAAACTCTGGTCGAGTGGTTTGAAAAAATCGCGGGTCCTATGCCAATTCACTTTCAAACGCTACTCGTCAAAGAGGCACCCGACGGAAGTCCGTCGTGGCTAAAAAGATATCGTAATGAATTATCCAAAGAGATAATAGAAAATTCTGCTTTCGCGAAGTTACTGATTGTAAGTCAGATTAGTGAAATCGCAAAAAGCAATGATTTATTAGAACGATCTGCAAAATATCTCCAATCAAGCATTAATGCTGTTGATGAGCGCTTAATCGGCGTAGATTCGAAAGTCGATCAATTAATTGTGCTTCAAAGCAGTAATTCTCTGCAGATTCAGCAGATTGGAGGCCTACTACATCAGTTAGATACTAGAGCAAGTCCCGATATTTCGTACCGCATACTTGCAAACGCCATGCTTGGACCTGACGGACGCCTAGCGAGAGTTGCTTTGATATATGTCAATGCCTTCGATGCCCACAGGATGGTGCAAGATTTGAGCCGAGAAGACAGGCTTACTCTCTTTCGCGAGGTGCAGACCAGGCTTTGGCGATTGATAGGGAATTCTGCTTATGTCGGACGTTTCGACGGCGGAGACTTTGACGTAATAATACGTGACGTCAACGGAATATCTGATGTAAAATTGTGGTGCCAAGATATTCTCTCAGCTTTCTATTCTCCGTTTCAAATATCAGGAAATACGCTCACCCTGACACCGAAGATTGGATTCTCAATTGCACCCGATCATGGATTTTCACCAGAGGCAGTTCAGCGAAATGCGGATCTGGCGTTGCGGACCGCTCTTAACTCTGGAGGCAATGAGGTCGTCGCCTTTTCCCCGGAGCTACATTCCGATGTTGAGGACCGGCGACAGATGGAATGCGATCTCCGGGACGCATTGAAACATGATGGGTTGCAACTGGCCTTTCAGCCTGTCGTGTCGCTAAAAGACAGAAGTATAGTGGGATATGAGACATTAATTAGATGGCATCATCCCGAATATGGCCAAGTATCTCCAGCGAGATTTATCCCTATTGCTGAAGATACTGGAATGATAGGTGATATTGGTGAATGGATTCTACGAAACGCTTGTCGAATGGCGGCAAGCTGGAAATCAGATGTGTTCGTAGCAGTGAATCTTTCCCCCATCCAGTTCGTAAACCCCGATCTCCCGCTTCTTCTTTCCAATATTATTCGTGAGACCGGTCTAAGCCCTAACCGTCTCGATCTTGAAATTACTGAGAGTGTTTTTCTATACGATGGAGATAAAACTGACGAAACTTTTCAGAAATTAAAGTTTATGGGCGTTATGATGACTTTAGATGATTTCGGGACGGGCTATTCTTCACTTGGCTACCTTCGCCATGCTCCATTTGATAGGATAAAAATTGATCAGAGTTTCGTGAGAGGCGCATCGTCCGTCGGGAGTCGCAATGTCGCAATAATAGAGGCTATTGCTGCATTAGCAAAGAGTCTCAACATGGATATTACCGCTGAAGGAATCGAGACAGAAGAAGAGTTAAGACTAGTCGAAAATATTGGGTGCACTCATGGGCAGGGATATTACTTCGGAAGACCTTTAACAATCAATAAGACAAATACTGCCTCTTTATAGCGGATTTCTATAATTAGGGATGTTAATATATGTCTTTTTTGGCGCATTGAGACGTTATAGGCTCGGTCGGATGCAGTCTTGTTGAGGCATTCCGGCCACTTAGGACCGTCCGCATATACACCGCATCGCCGGTACACCTTCAGGCGCCTCATCCCTCCGCTGCCGCCTCTGCCAAGGCCAGCAGCCTTCGATTTCGGTCTCCAGCGCGAAGCTGAGGAAGGTGCGGATCGGGGCGGTTGTGGCGAGGGGTTCGGGGGCGCTGGGGCGTCGGCTTAAGACGACTGAGGCCCCCGCCTTCGCGGGGGAGCGGGACTTGGGCGTCGGAGTGAAGATGATGAGGCTATCGGCTTTGCGGGGGAGCGGTTTGGGTCTGGGGCGAGGTGATGGTGCCGATGATGTCGGTGCCGACCAGCAGTTCGAGGCCCACGAGTGCGCACGATTAGCTCGTCATTGCGAGCGGAGCGAAGCAATCCAGTGCAGTCTTGCGCGACTCTGGATTGCTTCGTCGCCTTGCGGCTCCTCGCAATGACGAGGGTTGGGTGATTGCGGCCGGTGTGGCTTACTCCGACTCCCGGGAGCGCGAGGGTTGTGACCCTCGCATTTTGGGCTTCTTTCTTTGGTGTTGGGGTTGGGTGTGGGGTTGGGTTTTACATGCCCTCCCCCAGCCCCTCCCGCGAGCGGGAGGGGAGTTCAGGGAGTGCCGCTCCCGCTTGCGGGAGCGGCGTTCAAGGGGTGTCCCTCTCACTTGCCGATGGGCGTTTTTGTGGCGGGCTTGGGTGGGCGGCTTCTGGGCCTTGGGTCTTATCTCACCAGTACGACTTCGCCGCCCTTGATTCCGACGACGGCCCACATGTCGTAGTCCGGCCCTTGAGAGCGGCGGACGCGGACGGCGGCGCCGCGGGGGCTTAGGCAGTCTGCGAAGGGGGTGCCGGGGAGCGGGTCGATCAGGGTGCTGGTGCGGTCAAATTCTGGCACATCGCGGGCGAAGGCTTCGGCCATGCGGCGCACGCGGCTTTCCATCGCCTCTGCGCTTTCCAGCGGGTAGCTGCGCACGTAATCATTCAGGTAGGGGCGCATCCATTCGAGAATGGCGGCGACGTTGCCGGTTCGCCAGAAACCGGCGACCTGTTCCAGCCGATCAAGAATGCGTTCCCGCTCTGCGGGGCCGATGGGATCGAAACCGAAAGTGGGTGGCGGGGCCGGTGCTTCTGCGGCAGTGAACTGGGCGGTGACGAGGGTTGCGCGCGGCGGACTGGCATCGAAGGGCATGGCGGTTTCAAAAAGGGTCCGCTCATCGAGTTTGGTGGCATTGGCGTAGCGGATTTCGGTCAGCTTCAGGCTGCCCTCACCGCCTTCGGCATCGTCCTTTGACGAGGGCCAGAGGCCGCGGCGCAGTTCTACCCGGTTGTGGCCCGGCTGAAGAAATTCGTTGATCGGCAGGCGACCGCCGTGGCTGCGCAACAGGCGCTCTGCCGGGATGCCGTTGATGAAGACATCCAGGCCGGTGCGATCACAATCAACGTCAAGCCAGTACATGGTATGGGGCATGTGAAAAGCGCGCCTCTATTTTTGCGGCAGGGGCCGGTGGTTCTCATGGTGGTTGTGCATTGTAAAGCCGCATGGAAATCGAATCGTGATTGACGGCACCATTCAATCGGTTTTTATTTCAGCGGTTTTTATTCGGGCGTGCTGGAGGGAAGCCGCGATGATCACGATTTCAGCGCCTGCTTTCGACGCCTATTCCCTTGAGGCAGACCAGCATTATTCGCGCAGACTGGCGGCATGGCTTTCGGGCCAGCCGGAACTGCGCCAGCCTTTTGACCATACTCCGCCCGAATGGTGCGGTCAGTCACTCACGATTGCGCGGCGCTTTGGCATAGAGAGCGAAGACGATGTGGCCCGGTTTGCGCGCGTGCGGTTGCTGCGCGGCGACGACTGGCTGATGGGCGAGGAAGCGCAGGCGATACTGGCATCTTCGCGCGAGGGGCAATTGAAGGTGTTTCAGCTTGAATGCCTGCACCTGGGAGTACGTGATGGCTAGTGTGCCGCCTTCGACGATGAGCACGAGCGCCAAGGCCGGTGGCACGGTTCAGGCGTGTCCGCTGCGGGCAAAGGCGCCGGGTGCGACGATCAGCGGTGGCACTCCGCCCCTGTCGCCCGAAATGCGGGCCAAGCTGGTGCCGTGCGACGTTAAATCCGTGACGCTTTCGCTATCGGATACCAAAGGCAGCGTGACGGTGACCGGCGCTCAGCAGCAAGCCGCTGCAGGGCCTGTTGCCGGGATCGACGATGAGATGAACGATCTGCTGCGCAGCCACGCGGTGGTGATCGTGCAGATCGTGCCGGCCACGACGATGAGCGACAAGGTGGGATCAGGCAACGGCCAGGCCCGAACGTCGGAGCTTACAACCACAAAGGGTAGCGCCAAGTCCAGCGCGGTGTTCTCTGCACAGATGAAGGCGCAGTGCGGCGCGCATCCCGTTTTCAAACGCACTCCTGAATGCAAGGCGGGCGACCAGAAGGACGCCGATCCCAAGGCGAAGGAACTGGCGGTCGGCACGCAGGAATGGACGGCGGTCAATTTCGTGAAGGCGATTTTCGGCGGCACGAAGTTCTCGGACTTCATCTTTGGCCAGCAGGAAGAGGTCGTCTTCTCCGCCGATAGTTGCGGGTTTCCGGCAGCGGGAGAGCGGACCAAATCGCTGTCCGGGGTGGCGCGGCTGGTGATCGCTGACGAATGGGTCGGTGAATTCAACTGGGGCCAGGGCTTCAAGCTGGAATTCGGCGCATCGGTGATGCACGGCAAGGTCTATCGCGATGGCACGCGATTGAGCAGCGATTCCAGAAGCGTCACGAGCAGCGTGAAGAAGCTGGAATCATCGAGCTCGGTATCCACCGTTCGCAAGAACGACGAGCTTCTGTACGGCAAGATCGAAAGCAAGGTAGGCGGATCGTCGTCCGAGATCACGTATGATGGCGGCCCCTTCAGCGGCTCTATCGACGCCGACATGAAGCGATACGATTCGACGGCCTTGCCGAAAAGTGTGGCGGATTCGTTCAAGGCCAAAGGCGACAAGCTGAAAAGCCTGACGAACGACGGCACGCTATCGATCAAGTTGAGCCGGAACGGCAAGAGCCTCGTCGATTCCGCCAATCTGAGCAAGATGCTCAAGGACGTGCAGGAGACTTTGGAAACCGGGCTGGATCTGATCAATCGGATTGTCTGGCTTCTGGAGAACGGGGCCAAGGTTGGCATACCCGTAACCCTGACGTTTGGCCTGAAGGCTTCGGTCGTCCTGTTGGTGGGCCGCAACTATGCGCGGTTCTGGGCGGAGCAAACCGCCCCAAAGAAGTCCGGCACGTATTATCTCGCAGGGTATCGGCGTAGGTGGCAACTTGGTGTGGATCTTACGGTCGCGACCGTCTCGCTCACCCCGTCCATCACGCTTCAGGCCAAAGTGCTGCATGAATGGGTGGCATCGCTGACATTGACGATCGAAGGCAAGATCGCGGGCAGTGCAAAGATCGGATACAACATTACCGATGGCACGGGTGCAGCGGACTTCAATGCTGTCGGCAAGTTTTCGATGAGCGTAAAGGGTTCGGGCGAAGCCGCCGCCGTTTCCTGCTACATCATCGTTGAAGGCGAAGCGAGCAGCGGCATCACCTACGTCTGGGCGGCAGGCTTCGACGGCGATTCGATGAAGGCGCAGAAGAATACCGTGACGAGCGATAAACTGAGTTTTCAGGCTTCGGCGCGATACGGCAACAAGATTTGGGACTTCATCGGGCTGGGTTCGGACGAGCCAGACTGGCAATGGCCATCGGATGGCCCTTTCGTATGGCTTGAGGAAAAGGCGATCAACAAGAGTTGGTGAGGCTATTTGAGAGCTTCAGGTTTAGCAACGCGCCGACCGGGAGCGCGACCCAAGCTCCGAAAGAACTTTCCTACAGATAACCAAATAGGTTATTTGAGTGGAATGCGTGATTGTCATTCCGCTCCAGACGTCGCCATTGCGACCCACGGTTGCAAGCGGACGTCACGCGTTCGGCGGGTAGATGCCGTTCCGGCCGATGACCCGCTGCTGGCCTTTGCCCCCTATATGCACGCCGCGCCCCGGCGCAATTCGATCACGCCTGACAAACAGCGGCGGTTTATCGAAACGCTGGCCGCAACGGGGATCGTCTCTCAGGCTGCGCTGAGCATCGGGGCTTCGGTGGAGGCGCTGTACAAGTTGCGCCATCGGACAGGGGCTGAAGACTTTGCCGCCGCGTGGGATGCGGCGGTGGAGCGGGGGTATTCGCGGCTGGAGGATTGCGCGCTGGAGCGGGCGATTGCGGGGGAAGTGCGGCCCGTGGTCTCTCGCGGGAAAGTCGTGGCTACGTGGACGCATCACAATACCGGGCTGCTGATGTTCCTGCTGCGCGGGCGGCGACCGGAGAAGTATGGCGCGGTTAAGCTGGCCGATTTGCGCGATGGGCATCCGGCTTATGAGGCCTTGAAAGCGAAGTGGGCGGCTGAGCGTGAGGCTGAGGACATGGTGCGGGTGGAAGAGGTACGCGCTTCGCTGCACGCGCGGTTGCTCGCGATGAGGGACGAAGTGCTGGCGAGCCGGGTTCGGCGTTCAGACCAGTTCGGGGATATGGATGGGCGTGGGAGTCGCGAGGCGCAGGGCGTCGGCGATCTCGATCACGTCGGCCACGGTGCGGGCCTCTTGCGGGGTGAGGCCTTCGAAGCCGGGGAGGAAAGCGCGACAGGCCTGGATGAGGTTGGCGGGGGAGCGTTCCAGCTCTGACCGATACTGGTCCAGCGTCTGGCAGCCATCGATGTTGCGCCATTGGACGCCGCCGGGGCCGGGGCGTTCGTGATAGTCCCACAGGGCGAGGACAGCGCGCTCAACGGTGATGCGGACCTGCTCCACCACATTGGCGCCAGCGGCCTTGGCCCTGAGGCGCTGGCGATAGCGGCGCTGACGTTCGGCGTTGGAAAGCGGCATGGGCTTGGGGTACGGCATCGGCGGGATTGGGGAAATTCCGTTACGTTACTTATGCGTGTCGAAACCTTTCGGTTTCGAATGCGGCACCGGGCCGGTGCCGCAAGCGCCTGACGGATGTCAGGTGCGCACCAGACCAAACGCTTTTTGATGTGGGTCAATGCCTGATCGTATGTGTTGCATACAAGTTATCGCCACCAAGCCTTTTGGGAGGGCGATTCGATGTCATTTGATCCTGTGAGCGACGATAACGAGCGGCGGCGGGCGATTCCGCTGTTCGATGGTGGGCTGGCGACGCGCGGCTTTGCGCTCAACGCCATGTGCTTTTCGTTCAACGAGAAGGCGAACCGCGAGGCTTTTCTGGCCGACGAGGAGGCCTATTGCGCGAAGTTCGATCTGACGGCGGAACAGCGCGATGCGGTGGCGCGGCGCGATGTTCTGGCGATGCTCGATGCGGGCGGGAACGTCTATTACCTCGCTAAGCTGGCGGGGATTTTCGGGCTGGGCGTGCAGGATTTGGGCGCGCTGCAGACGGGCATGTCGGTCGACGAATTCAAGGCGATGCTGGTGCGCTGGGCGGATGAAATTCCCGCAGGTGCCCGCGTGAAGGAGGCCGTGTGATGGCGAAGATCATCGGAGGGTATTTCACCAGCCATGTGCCCGGCATCGGCGGCGCGATCATGCGGGGGGATCAGGAGACTCCTTACTGGAAGCCGTTCTTCGAAGGCTATCCGCCGATCCAGCAATGGCTGGCCGAAGCCAAGCCCGATGTGGCGGTGGTGTTTTCCAACGACCACGGGCTGAACTTCTTCCTCGACAAGATGCCGACCTTTGCAGTTGGGGCCGCGCCGCAGTATGACAATGCGGACGAAGGCTGGGGACTGCCGGTCTACAAGAGCTTCGAAGGGCATCCGGCGCTTTCGTGGCATGTGATCGATGCGTTGGTGCGCGACGAGTTCGATATCACGACATGCCAGAAGATGCTGGTCGACCATGCGGTGTCGATCCCGTTCGAGCTGGTCTATCCGGGCGTGGAAAGCTGGCCGATCAAGCTGGTGCCGATCTCTATCAACACAGTGCAGTATCCCCTCCCCAGCCCGAAGCGGTGCCTGGCACTTGGACGGGCGGTGCATCGGGCGCTGATGAGCTGGGGCGGCGACGAGCGCGTGCTGATCTGCGGAACGGGCGGGCTTTCGCACCAGTTGGACGGGCCGCGGGCGGGCTTCATGAACCCGGATTACGATATGTTCTGTCTGGATAACCTTGCCGCCAACCCTGATGCACTGACCGGACATTCAGCAGAACAGGTGGCCGAGCTTGCTGGGACGCAAGGGGTGGAAATCCTCAACTGGATCGCAGCGCGCGGGGCAATGGGCGATGTGGCGATGACCGAGGTCAGCCGCAATTACCACATCCCGATCAGCAACACGGCAGCGGCGAGCGTGCTGCTAGAGCCGGCGTGAGCTAACGGCGCTTCTTGCGGGGTTTGGGCTGGGGCTTTGGCTTGGCAGGCTGGAGTTTTGGCCATTCCGCGACGATGGCGGCGCGGATGACTTCGCGGCCCTGCAGAGTGCGCTGTTCGGGGTGTTCGTCGAGGTAGCGGACGACGACATCGCGCACCTGCCCGGCGCTGGTATCAAGCGGGGTTTTTGGCGGGCGGTCGAGATCGCGGAAACCGTCGAGCACGCCGATCACATAGGACAGGCACATCGCGCGATCGACGGGGGCGGCGGTGGTGCAGGTTTCGTGGAGTTGCTGCGCGCTCATCCATTCGGCATGGGCGGGCGTGGCGGCGAGGAGCAGCATGGCGAGCGGCAAGCGGCGGGCGATCATGCGCAAGCTAACGTCCGAACCTGCCTGCTTGATCCCTCACCCGTCCTGCTCATTCACCGCCATGAGCGCGAGTTCGGTACGGTTGTCGATGCCGAGCTTCTGGTAAATGGTGTGGAGGTAGACCTTCACCGTGCCTTCGCCAATGCCGAGGTCGGCACCGATATCGCGATTGCGCATCCCGCGCGCGACGAGTGAGGTAATTTTGCGTTCACGCGGGTTGAGCTTCGACAGCGGCCCCTGCACGCTGGGCTTCAGCGAAAGATCGAGCGCGCGCTGGAGAAAATCGGGGCCGATGGCCTTTTCACCGGCGTGAACTTTTTCGAGAACGTCGACGAGGCCATCTTCGGCGCCGTCCTTGGAAACGATACCTTCGACGCCAGCGCGCATGACCGAGATGAGCTGGCGGTCGTTGATACCGGCAGTGAGCAGAACCACCGGGCGCGTATCACCGCGTTCACGCAAGGCTTCCAACGCCTGCACACCATTCATGCCAGGCATATTGATATCAAGCAGCACGATTGCCGGATCGTGCGTCTTGATCGCATCGAGCGTTTCCTCGCCACTTGCGGTGGCGGCCACGATGGAGAAGCGCGTACCCCGCAAGACTGCCTCGACACCGGCGCGGATGAAGCCGTGATCATCGGCCACGAGAACGGGGATCATGCGATTTCTCCTGATTTCAGGGTGATTTCGAGGTGCGTACCCCGCTCAGCCTCGCGTAGGTGGAACTGTCCGCCCAGAGCGTCAACCCGTTCGCTGATCGAACGCGGCCTTTGCGCGACGGCAAAATCGGGAAAGCCGATGCCGTCGTCCTTGATATCGAGCCGCAATTGCCCGTCTTCATGCGCGATGCCGACGACAACCTTGCGGCATTTTCCGTGACGGGCGGCGTTGGCGATAGCCTCGCGCACAAGCTGGCGGATTTCGTGGCTGAGTTGCACCGACACGGGCAACGCATATGGCGGCTGCACAAGTTGGGTCGCAATGTTCCAGTGCGTTCCCGCCTCGCGCAGCAAGGACCGCAACTCTTCGGCAATCTCGACCCGCCGGTCACCTTCTTCACCGCGCCGCAGCCGTTCGATCAGCAGGCGGAGCTGGGTCTGTTCGCGGCGCAGGGCGTTCTTGATCGAATCGATCTCGCCATCGGCGTCGTTGCCTTCGTGGACCCAGCGTCGCAGCGCCTCCAGCCGGAACAGCGTGCCAGCGAGGAACTGGGCGACGCTATCGTGCAAATCGCGCGCAACGGCCTGCCGAACACCAGTTTCAACCTCGACCCTTGCCAAGCGGGACATTTCTTCGCGATCCAGGACATGGCCGAGCTCCTCGCCGAAGGCCGAGAGCAAACGAATATCATCGAAACACGGGCTATCGAAATTCCACACGATGATCTGGCCCGAACCGGCAGCGCAACTGACCGGCACCGCTATCCCTTCATCAATATTAAACTGCCGCGTCAGCGAGGGGCAGATATCACCCGCAAGCGGTCCAGATCTTGCAATGAGCACGCCTTCTTCATCGGTTTCGGCCAGTTCGCGCTGCTTGCTGCAACTGAACAAAGCTGTGCGATGAAGCTCGAGCAGTTCGTCTGCAATGATTGCCGGATCGAGCCTGCGCGAGGTCAGACCCTCAGGACCGATCTGGCGGAGGTCGATCCACGGCTCCTCGCTGCCGGCAAAGACAAAGATGGCGTTGCGTGCGGTCAGCAACGACAAGACGAAAGTCAACGTGCTGTCGAAAACGATCTCGCGCCGCTCCCCCGGAATGCCCGGTGGTTCGGGCATGGAAACGGCACGCCCTGAACCACGCGACATGCTGAGCCACACCAGCATGGCCGACAGCACTATCACGTAGATTATACGGCGGGAGAATCGGAACAAGTCGATGTCCACCCCGATGCGGTAGAGCACCAGGCCAAACATCAGATTGGTAACCAGCAACAGACCTGCCGTAATCGCGGTGGCCCGCCAGTTCCACCGTACCATCGCCGCAATGAGCAAGAATGCGGCCAATCCAAGGAACGGGCTTTGAAATTCGGTAAAATGGCTTTCCGTCAGATAGACGGCACCAAGAAACACGAAGATATCGACGCCCTGCGCAACCGGAGCGAGGCGATAATCAAACCACCAACTGCGCCACGCAATCACCATCAGGGCCGCCGCCCACGACAGGTACATGCTCAAAAACAGCAGACTGACACCTTGCGTGCGCGACGGCTCATGGCTTTCGAGCCAGACGGCAAGCAGAAACGAAAGCGCCAGCAGGGCACGGCCGGTCGCCACCACACGCCCAGCATTGTGTCTTCGTGTTTTCCCGTCCAACCGCTTTCCCCGATTCGGCTTGTATATGCCGATCTCGCAAGCGCTTTCTGCCTCAATACGAGACTTATGAACAGCATCACGGGGGTCTTGTCACCCTTTGACGTCAGGGAAACCGCGCGGTTCGAACAGAATGGCCCAAGATGACACCGGTTAACGAAAGTCCCATTGGAAAATCAGGGTGTATCAGGCATCATGCAAGCGTTGTTCATTTACCCTTCAGACGGGTGAAGACTGCCTAGGGTGCACTAATATTATGACAGTGGTCGGTGAGCTGTTTGATAACCCACTGGTGGAGCTGACTGCCAAGCAGCGGGAAGTGCTCGACCTGTTGATTCAGCACAAGACATCCAAAGAGATTTCGCGAATTCTGGGAATCTCGCCGCATACCGTGGATCAGCGCATCATGTTTGCGCGATCAAAGCTGGGCGTTGGCACGCGCGGCGAAGTGGCGCAGGCCTATCGGCGCCTGGTAGAGACATACGAACAACCCGTATATGAACATTCCCATGTAGGATTCCCGCCCCTTCCTAGTGCATCAGCACTGCAGGAAGACACGGAGAGCGATCAATCTCCGGCACGGGTTCCGCTTCGCACGCTGCCATCACTGGAAGCGTTCGGGATCGAAAGCGGAAACCGGGCCGAACCCCGACCAGAGCGTATTGCGACGGACGGGGGAGACGAAATCGCCTACCACCGCGTTCTTCCCGAGATGTTTGACGGGCCGAACGGCACCCTCATGCGGCTGGGTTATATTGGCGGCTTGACGGTGTTCATGATCCTGATCGTGCTGGGAGGGTTGAGCATGTTTGCGCAGCTTTCCACCATGCTCGATCACTGACCGACCAACGACAGGTCGATTCAGGAACAGGATCTCTCAAGCTCAGGTCTGGGGATTGACCGCCAAAGGTCAGCCGAAGGATTTGATGAAGGGCAGCCCCGGAGAACATCTCCGTCCGTAAACGGGATGACCGGCGCGGGGGCGCCGCCATCCTTTATCAAAAAGGGGCCTGTCGCATCGCAAGATCGGCAGGTGGGAGCTACCATGAAGAACATCAACGCAAACTTCGCCAAGACCGCTGCTGCAACGGGCAGCATTTCCAATGCCGTGACCGTGCACGGCCTGCGCATCACCCGCGATCTGCACGAGGCCGAAGCCGCGCTGGATGAAGCGCTGATCCGCCAGGCCAACCTGCTGGCCACGATGGTGCGCGCACGTCGCGAAGCCGCTGTCGGCCCCTTTACCGGGCAGGAAGCCCTGCTGCGGCTGGCCGCGAGCCAGAAAGCGATGCTCGACGCCAGCGGCGAACTCGCCCGCGTTCATGGCAAGTTGGTGGACGTGGGCCGCGAAGTCGGCTCCGGTTACGCCGACGATTGCCCGCCCGCTGGTTCTGCTGGTGATTCTGGCCAGTCTTTCGCACTGGTTCGCGCCGCCTGATCTGCGAACGAGCGATGCGATACACTGCAACCGGTGCGCCATGATGGAATTGATCTGGTCATACCGGATTTTGAGCGCCGCCGTTCTGTTTCTAGCCTTTCGCAAAGGAGAAGAACCGGAACGGCTGGTGGCTGGCATCCTGCTCACCGCGACGACTGCCGATTTCATCAATCATGCCCTGTTCGGTGATCCGGCGTTCTTTGCGCTGAATCCCGGACATCTGGTGATCGATAGCTGGACGATGATTGCCCTTCTTTGGGTTGCGCTGCGGGCAAACCGTGGCTGGCCAATGTGGGCATGTGCGGCACAGCTTATTCTGATGGTTGCCCATGCGGCCAAGCTGACCGAACTTTCGCTGGTGCGGTTTGGCTACTTCGCGATGACGCAACTGCCGGTGATCATACAGACCGTGGCCCTTTTGACGGGAACCATCGCACACATCCGCCGGACAGAGCGGCTTGGCCGCTATCATGCCTGGCGTCTGACCTGAATTTTTCGATTACATGATTTGCTGATTTCAGGCTTTTGACCTGAGCCATTGCCGCCCGGCTTCATGCACGACCTTGGGGAAGGTCAATGAAGCCAATCCTTCAACGCCGAATGTTCGGCAGGCACACGCGTGTCTGCCAACCTGCAAACGCACGTCCTTTTCTTGTGGGGAGCACTCCAATGACCGTCCGTTCCATGCGTGCTACGATCACCAGCATCGATCCATCGGCCAACGGCCGCCGCAGCCATGCGCGGCTTGTCGAACCGACGATCGTGCCCGAACTGCTCGATGCCGAAACGATCCGCCGCCATACCGCCATCGCGCGCGAGACCTATGCGATGCGCCGCCGCCGCCACAAAGCGCTGCCGGCAGACCTGTTTGGCGAACCGACATGGGACATCCTGCTCGATCTCTACATCGCGGCACGTGAGGATCGACGCGTGCCGACGACAAGCGCCTGCATCGGCGCGCATGTGCCCCCCACCACGGCGCTGCGCTGGTTACGCATTCTTGAAGCGCGCGGGCTGGTGGAGCGTGAGGATGATGGCCGCGACGGACGCCGCACGTTCGTTCGGCTTAGCGACCGCGGCCTTGGCGCGATGGACAGGACGCTGGAGGCAATCGGCCGTTCGATCAGCGCACTGAGTGAGAGTTTTGCAGCTTCGCAAAACAAAATTTAAACGACATGTTTTGAACTATGCCCAGGTAGGGAACGCGATTTTCCCCGAAGCACTGTGGCCAAATAGTTCACGAGTTCCCCGGAAGGCCGGGCGGAATTGCACCCCCCGCCCGGCCGACTGTGGTTGACAGTGACTCCATACCTTAAGATATGATCCCGGGCTCGGTCATATTCTGTTTATTCAGAATACTTTATCGCTTACACAGTCGCAAGCGGACATGATAAAACGTAGTACAGATCCGCATATTTGGGGGTGCAGTGACAGGTCGAGACGGGCAATGGAGCGCAAGGTTCCTGAAACTTCTGGTCGAGCGTGATCGCTCGGCTCTAGAATCGTTTGCCTGGATATTGGGACTGCTGATCATTCCTGTTGCGCTGCGCGCCGTCTTCGACCGGGGCGAACTGGGCCTGCCGTTTCTGACATTCTGGCCCAGTCTGGTCTTCGCATCGTTGGCTCTGCGCCTGCGCTACGCGGCTGTTTTCGCCTTGCTGGCAGCGATAGTGTCGCAGCGACTGTTCGGCGGGGGGGCATGGTTCCGCGACATGAACACGGCGCGGATCGTGTTCTTCGGCCTTTTTGCCATGTCAGCCGCGATGATCGTGACCACCGGTACCTTGCTGCGCCGGTCGGTGCGGGCGTTGGCGGCGCTGAACCAGCAGCAGGAGATGTACAATCGCGAATTGCGCCATCGGGTGCGCAATATGCTGACGCTGATTCAGGCGCTCGCCTCACGTGGGCCGAAGGCCGCCTCACCGATGGATTTCTTCAAGGAATTTAGCCAGCGGATCGAAGGTCTGGCCGCGGCGAGCGACCTGTTGCAGATCGGCGCGGAAGCCGAAGGGCGCTTACCGCAGCTTGCCCAGCAGACGCTGGCACCGTTCGACCGGAGTGGGCGCATCCAGCTTTCGGGCGAGCCTTGCATGTTGCCGGGCACTAGCTGCATCCCACTGATCATGGCTCTGCATGAACTGTGCACCAATGCGGTGAAGCACGGCGCCTTGTCGAACGAGCGCGGGCGCGTGAGCCTGACGTGGTTCATCGGGCCGGACGGCGCCACGCTTTACGTGCTGTGGGCGGAAAAGGATGGGCCGCCCGTTTCGGCGCCCTCGCGCGAGGGGCTTGGCACGCGGCTGCTGATGCCCCAGCCGGGATTGGAAGGGGTAGACCTGAACTTCGATGCGACCGGCGTATGGTGCGAATTCAGGATTGAGGGCGCAAAGCCCCTGCCGGCTTAGAACCCTGCTTCGATAGCGACGCGGATGGCATCTGCGCTGGTCTTTACGTCCAGCCCCTTGAGTACCGCGGAGCGGTGCATCTTGACCGTGCGCTCGCTGAGGGACAGTTCATATGCGATCTGCTTGTTAAGCTTTCCGGCGGCCATCAGCACAAGAATTTCCTTCTGGCGGCGGCTGAGCCGTTCGACGCGAGCAGCGGCATCGTGACGGCGGGCATCGTTGGCCTGCCCCTGATCCTCGGCAATTTCGACCTGTGAGCCGAGGAAGTATTCGAGTTCGCCCGTTGCATCGAAGATCGGCGCGACCATGACAGCGTTGCGGAAACGGGTGCCGTCCTTCTTGTAATTGACGATCTCCACCATCACCGGCTGCTTGCGGAAGATACCATCGCGCAGGATGCGGGCCTTGTCATCCTCGGTGCCGGACCCGCGCAGGAAGCGGCAGTTGCGGCCAATGATTTCTTCGCGCGAGTAGCCTGTCAGATCAACGAAGGCATCGTTGCACGCGATGATCGGGTTATCCGGCAGGCGCGGATTGCTGATGACGGCGGCCGTCGGGCTGGAGGCGATCATCTCGGATATCGACATAGGGCACATATACGCACCTCTTCAGCAGTTTCCAATCCGTGCCCTTTGGTCCGTGTTGTTCTGGGCGAGGCTGGGGCGCAACGGGTTAGGCATTCCGACAGGGATCACAGCGTCGGAACGCACTTCAGGCCCGGACACGATGATGAAATTGCATGTTGCCATTGTTGGCGCGGGGATGGCCGGTCTTTCGTGCGCGGCCCAGCTTGTTCGGGCGGGGCACAGGGTTTCGCTGTTCGACAAGGGGCGCGGCCCAGGCGGGCGCATGTCTACGCGGCGCATGGACACGCCTCTGGGCGAAGCACATTTCGATCACGGCGCGCAGTATTTTACCGTGCGCGATCCGGCGTTCATGGCGCAAGTCGCGCGCTGGTCCGCCGGCGGTGTGGCGGCGCCCTGGCCGGCGGCAGGCACGGGTGCATGGGTCGGCGTGCCGACGATGAACGCGGTGATCAAGGACATGGCCGACCAACATGACGTGGCGTTCGGCTGGCACGTGCGCGGACTGGTGCGGCGCGGTGGCGCGTGGCACCTTGCGGGCGAAACCGCCGGAGGAACGCTGACCGAAACCGGGCCGTTCGACGCCGTGGTCGTGGCGATTCCGCCTGAACAGGCAGCAGCGATCGTTGCGCTGCACGATCTTTCGCTGGCATCGACCGCGCTGGCGGCCCGTTCGCAACCGTGCTGGACGGGCATGTTCGCCTTTGCGGAGCGACTGCAGTGCCCCACGGATACCGTCCGCGAGGCAGGGTTGATCGGCTGGGCGGCGCGCAATAGCGCCAAGCCGGGGCGGCGCGGCCCTGAAACGTGGGTGGTTCAGGCCGGCCCGCTTTGGTCCGACCAGCACATTGAAGACGATGCGGCAGCGGTGGCCGACGTGCTGCTGGCAGCACTGGGAGAGGCGCTGGATATCGCCGTACCGGTGCCTGCCGTGGCTGCGGCGCATCGCTGGCGCTATGCCATGTCCACAGGCAGCGACCTTGGCGCGCTGTGGAGCGACACATCGAAGATCGGCATTTGTGGCGACTGGTTGCTTGGCCCGCGCGTGGAGAATGCATGGATTTCCGGCCGCACACTGGCAACGCAGATCATGGCTCACGCCCCGCGCGAAGTTGCCTGAACCTCTCGACAGTGGTTCAACTGTGCGGTTAAAGCGGGTGCATGAACGCTTCAGACGAGGCCCCGATCAGGGGCGGCTTCGAAATTGTGGCCGAGGGGCCTTGGGCCGGCTGGTGGAAATGGTCGGGCAAAGACCCGTTCGAGGACGGCACCGGCCCCTTTTTCGTGAAGCGCGACGAACGCGGCATCGTGACCGGCTTTCGCCCTGAAACGAAGAACCTGAACGGGCACGGCATCGTCCACGGCGGTTCATTGATGACCTTTGCCGACTTTTCGCTGTTCATGGTTGCCGCATCGGGCGGCGAAGAAGTGTCTGGCGTGACCGTGACGATGAACTGCGAATTCGTGAGCGGGGCGCAGGCCGGTGACCTGCTGACGGCGCGGGGCGAATGCGTGCGTGCGGGCGGCAGCCTCGTCTTCGCACGCGGCACGATCCTGCGCGTGGGGGCCGATGGGACGGAAGAGGCCGTGCTGAGCTTTTCCGGCACAATCAAGCGGGCGAAGCGGACTTCGCATTGAGCGAATATATAGCCACGTCACGAGCCTTGCGTCAGACCGGGCAATGGCTGTTTTGAGGAACGGATCTCCCGCTTATCGCCGAAGCCCATTCAAACCGACTTTCTGCTCAAGCCGCCTCTGCCGCAATCTCGCGCATTTGCTGGCGGAGCCATGTCAGTCCTGCGTCGTCGGCGCGGGATTGGTGGAACTGGATCATTTCGAGCATCGTCGGAAACTCGAACGGCATCGGTGCCTTTGCCAGATTGAAGCGGCGGGCGATCTGGCGAACGAGGCGTTCGTGCAGAACCGCAAGGCGCGCGGTGCCTTCTATGAACCACGGGGCCGAAGCGAAGCTGGACACGGTGACTTCGACCAGCCGTTCACGCCCCATGCGCGCAAGGGTGGAATCGGCAAAGCCCGGTGTCCGGTTTGCCCCGAAAGCAACGGTAACGTGCCCGGCGGCGTAGAAATCGTCCTCTGTCAGCCCTTGGGCGAAAATCGGGTTTTCGGCCCAGCCGACGACGACCTGTTCTTCTTCGAACAGGATTTCGTGCGGATGCCCTGCCGCCAAAAAGGGTTCGGGCGTTACCAGCAGGTCCGCCTTGCCGGATTCGAGGTCGGCGGCGGAATGTTCGTTGGGCTGGACAATCTCCACGCGGACGCCGGGCGCAGTGCGGGCGAAGCGTTCGATCAGGGGGACCAGCACAGCGACCATGATGTAATCCGAACCGATGATGCGGAAGCGGCGGGTGGATGTGGTCGGATCGAACGTTGTAGGCGTAGTGATCGCCCGTTCGACCCCGCGCAGGGCCTGCTGGATTTGCGGATAGAGGCCTTCGGCAAAAGGCGTGGGGTGCATCCGTTTGCCCACGGCGACGACGATATCGTCGTGGAAATAATCGCGCAGTCGGCGCAGCGCGGCGCTAGTGGCAGGCTGGGTCAACCCGATGCGCTCTGCCGCGCGGGTGACGCTGCGGGTTTCCATCAGTGCTTCGAAGACCACCAGCAGGTTGAGGTCTAGACCTTTGAAACGCACGGGTGTTTGCTCCAGCCAATCATGGGGTGATTGATTGGCCCGCTAGAGCAGAATTGCGGTGAATTGTGAAGGGTGGCTTACGGCCCCTCTTTCCACTTGCCCTGTTCCTGCCGCCAGTAGCGGCGTTCCACGCCTTCGCGCGTGCCCAGCATGCGCCAGCAGCCGCGCGCGTCGTCAATCCTTGCGGGCGGGAAGAGCAGGAAGACGCGCTCGAACGCGCCTTCGCGCCATATGCCATCAGCCAGCGCGAGGAACTTTGCGCCGTTGGCAGGTTCTGGTTCGGCGGAGAGCAGGACGGGCTGGCGCGCGGCGTGAGGTTCGCTGGCATGGCCATTGGCAAGGAAGGTTTCGGACAGGCGCGTCCATAGGGCTTCACTGACGCGCTGCAACTGGGCCGCGTCTTCCGAAACGACTAGCAGGCGTTCGCCCGCCGCGAGCGTGTTGCGCGCGATCAGGGGGAGAACCTGTTCGGCGGGATCGTTGGTGAGCTGGTAGAAATCGACACGCATCAACCCGCTTTCCCCTTCCCGCTGCGGCAACGGTCAGAACAGAACTTCACGTTCTCCCAATCCCGCTCCCACTTCTTGCGCCATGTGAACGGCAGGCCGCAGGCAGCGCAAGTCTTGGCCGGCAGATCAGACTTGCGCCGCATTTTGGGCATTCTTGTTGATCCCTTCGGCATGCGCAATCCGCATCCGCAGATTGCTCGCGGCACCAGCCCGCTCCCCCGGCCCGACCACCCAGAGCATATCGCGAGGATAGTCGGACCGGAGTAACGGACCAGTGCCGCATTCTATCAGGCTTCAAGCACAGTGCGCACGTATTGGTCGAGGAGGCGCACGCCGTAGCCGGTCGCGCCCTTGTCCCACGTCTGGCCGGGCTTGTCGGCCCAGACCATGCCCGCGATGTCGAGGTGTGCCCAGGCCACGCCCTTGTCGATGTAGCGCTGCAGGAACTGCGCGGCGGTGATCGAGCCGCCGTAGCGGGGGCCGACGTTCTTCATGTCGGCAATCGGGCTGTCGATCAGCTTGTCGTAAGCGGGGCCAAGCGGGAAGCGCCACAGCTTGTCACCGCTGGTCTTGCCCGCCGTGTCGAGTTTTGCCGCCAGCGCATCGTCGTTGGTGAACATGCCGCCGTATTCGTTGCCCAGCGAAATGATGATCGCGCCGGTCAGCGTGGCGAGATCAATGACGGTGGCAGGCGCATAGGTCTTTTGCACCCATGTGAGCGCATCGCACAGCACGAGGCGGCCTTCGGCGTCGGTGTTGATGACTTCGACCGTCTGGCCCGACATCGAGGTGACGACATCGCCTGGGCGCTGGGCGTTGCCATCAGGCATGTTTTCGACAAGGCCGCAGACGCCGATAATGTCGGCCTTGGCCTTGCGCCTGGCCAGCGCGAGCATGGTGCCCGCAACCGCGCCTGCGCCGCCCATGTCCCACTTCATGTCTTCCATGCCGGCAGCAGGCTTGATCGAGATGCCGCCGGTGTCGAAAGTCACGCCCTTGCCGACGAAAGCGGTTGGCTTTGCAACGTCAGCGCCCTTCCAGCGCATGGCGAGCAGTTTGGGTTCGCGCACCGAGCCTTGCGCCACGCCGAGCAGCGCACCCATGCCAAGGTCGGTCATTTCCTTGAGACCAAGCACGAGAACTTCGACTCCGGTGCCTTCGAGGCGGGCCTTGGCGCGTTCCACGAAGCTTTCAGGGTAGATCACGTTGGCGGGTTCGGCGACGAGTTCGCGGGTAAATTCGATGCCTTCGGCCAGTGCCGATTCGATTTCCCAAGCAGCGGCTGTGCCTTCGGGCGCGTTCACGGCGACGATTTCGGCCAGCGAGGGCTTCTGTTCATCGGTCAGCTTGGTGCGATAGACATCGTGCCGCCAGCCACGCAGGCGTGCGCCGAACAGGACCGCAGCGGCTTGTGCGCCCGAAAGGTCCGAACCGGTGAAATCGATGGCGAGCGCGGATTCGCCCGACGTGAGGTATTTGGCGGTGAGTGCTGCGCCTGCCTTTTCGAGATTGGCGGCGCGGTCATCGGCGTCGGCCTTCCCCATTCCGGCGAGTGCGAGGCGCTTTACGCCGCTGTCAGCCGCGACGAAGGCTTCGAAGGTCTGGCCAGCCTTGCCGGAAAAGCGCGCTGCGCTCGCGCCTTCGCGCACCACCGAATCTAGATCGGACGGCAGCGCATCTTGCGCGACGAGGCGCGCAACGAGGCGTGGCATGGGAGCATCAGCTGTGCGGAAAACGACCTTCATCGGGAACTCCTGAACGGATTGCACGTCACGCTTCGGCGCAAGTAGGGCGGGAAGCGGAAATTGTGGAATTGCAGTTAGGGTGCACTGGTGCGATAGGCAAGCTCATGCAACCCGCCCGGCGGCCGCAGCCGCAAGCCCCTTATCGTCGCTTGCGCCTCGCGCGTTTGGCTGCCCCTTCCCTCATCGCGCTGGCCGCGTGCCCTGCCCTTGCGCAGGAAGCGCCGATGGCTTCGCCACCCGGAGAGGAATCGTCGGTTGACGATGTGGTGCGGTTCGAAGCGGACAAGGTTCGCTACGACACCAACGCAGAAAAGGTCTTTGCCGACGGAAACGTGGTGCTGCGCCACGATACGCAGACGGTGCGCGCCGACAATGTGACCTGGGACCGGACCACCGGCAAGATCCTTGCCAATGGGAATATCCGCTTTGTCGATGATGACGGGAACGTCGTCTACACCGATCAGGTCGAACTGACCGACGAGTTCAAGGCTGGCGCGATTGAGGATCTGCTGGTGGTGCTGCGCACCGGCGGCAGGCTGGCGGCAGAACGTGGCACGCGCGACGAATTCGGCAACATGACGCTGGAAAACGCGGCCTATTCTGGCTGCGCGGTGGAAGACGACAAGGGCTGCCCCAAGAAGCCGAGCTGGGAAGTGACGGCAGCCCGCGTCTATTTTGACGCGAAGGAAAAGCGCGTCAAATACAAGGGCGCGACACTGCGCATGTTCGGCATTCCAGTGCTGCCGCTGCCGGGGCTTGGCCATACGTCGGACTTTCGCGCGGAAACCGGGCTGCTGATCCCCGACTTCCGTCTGGGCGCTGCCAACGGCGCTGAAATCAGCGAGACGTGGTACTGGCGCATTGCCGACAACCGCGATCTGGCGCTGACCGGCACGTTCTACACCGGATCGCTGCCGATGCTGACGGGCAAGTACCGGCACCTGACCAATCTCGGCGCGTTCCAGATCACCGGCTATGCCACACGGTCGGGGCGCATCCCGCTGGGCACCTCGCTGACCGAGACGACCGTCGGCCAGCAGCGCTGGCGCGGCTATATCGAGGCGAACGGCAAGCTGCAGTTCTCGCCACACTGGAGCCTTACCGGGCACGGGCGGCTGGCATCCGACCGCACCTTCCTGCGCCGTTACGATATCAGCCGCGATGACCGGTTGCGCTCGTCGCTCAATCTCGAACGGATCGACGATGACAGCTACTTCTCGCTGGCGGGATGGGTAACGCAGACCGTGCGGGTCAACGATCCGCAGGGCATGGTGCCACTGGCGCTGCCGGTGGTCGACTATCGCCGCCGCATGACGTTCGACGGCGTGCCGGGGCGGTTCGAACTGCAGGCCAACAGCCTCGCCATAGTTCGCACCGCCGGACAGGACAGCCAGCGCGCCTTTGCCAAGGCACAGTGGGACTTGCGCACGATCACCGGCATGGGTCAGGAAGTGACGCTGACCGGCCTTGCCCGCGCCGATGTTTATCACAGCGCCGAAAACGAACTGACGACAACAGCGGTCTATCGCGGGGTGGCCGGCTGGCAGACACGCGGCATCGCCACGGCAGCGGTGGACGTGAAGTGGCCGTTCGTGGGCGAAGTGTTCGGCGGCACGCAAGTGCTGACGCCACGCGTGCAGGTCGTCGCCAGCCCCAACGTGCGCAATTTCGAGATCCCGAACGAGGATTCGCGTTCGGTCGATCTGGAAGACACCAACCTGTTCTCGCTCAACCGTTTTCCCGGCTACGACCGGATCGAGGACGGGGTGCGGTTTACGTATGGCTTCGACTGGACGTTCCAGCGTCCGGGGCTGAAGATCATGACCACGGTGGGGCAGAGCTATCGCCTGTCGAACCAGAATTCGCTTCTGCCCGATGGCACGGGCCTTTCAAACCGCGCATCGGACTATGTGGGCCGCACGGTGGTGCGTTTTGACGATATCGTGAAGTTCACCCACCGCTTCCGGCTGGACAAGAACACTCTTGCGCTGCGCCGCAACGAATTCGACGCGACGGTGGGCGATCACCGGCGCTATGTGGAAGTGGGTTATCTGCGGCTCAACCGTGATATCGCCAGCACGTTCGAGGATCTGCAGGATCGCGAGGAACTGCGCTTTGCGGTGCGCACGCCGATCACCAGCGCATTCTCGGTCTTCGGCTCTGCCATCGTCAATCTGACCAACCGGGACGAAGACCCTACGTTGAGTTCGGATGGTTACCAGATGCTGCGGCACCGGCTGGGCGTGGCCTATACCGACGATTGCCTTGACCTGTCGTTCACATGGCGGCGGGATTATGTGAACATCGGTGACGCGGTGCGCGGCAACTCGTTCCAGATTTCCCTTTCGCTCAAGAACCTCGGGGTGAAGTAGAGTCTGCTCTCTTGCCCTTTTGTGTCCGATGCGCCACTCAGCTTTGGTTAAGCCGCGCAAGGCAAGAAGCAGCAAATGCCTGAGGCTGCCTCAGACGCGCCCGTTCGACAGGACCTGTATCCAAGCATGATGCCCAAGCTGACCATTACCCGCCAGGCGCTCAAGCGCGCAGTCGGTGCTTCGTCGATGTCTCTGGCTGCGCTGGCGCTGACCGCTGCGCCGGTTCTGGCACAGGGCGCGAATGCGCAGCTCAATATCCCGCAAAACCCGACGATGTTCGGCACGAACGATCCGAACGTTCGTCGCGCCACTGCGATCATCAACGGCGAAATCGTCACCGGCACCGATGTCGAACAGCGTCTGGCGTTGATCGTTTCGGCCAATGGCGGCAAAATCGACGCCGAGGAAAAGGAGCGCCTGCGGATGCAGGTGTTGCGCAACCTGATCGACGAAACGCTGCAAATTCAGGAAGCCAAGGCGGCTGACGTGCCTGCCAGTGATGAGCAGGTCGAAGCGACTTACGAACGCGTGGCCACGCAGAATTTCGGCCAGTCGCCGCAAGCGATGGAAGCCTATCTGGCGCGCATCGGCTCGTCCTCTGCTTCGCTCAAGCGCCAGATTCGGGGCGAACTGGCTTGGCAGAACCTGCTGCGCCGCAATGTGCAGCCTTTCGTCAACGTCTCGGAAGGCGAAGTGCAGGAAATGCTGCAACGCCTGCAGGCATCAAAGGGCACCGACGAATATCGTATCGGTGAAATCTTCCTTGCTGCGACCGACGTGAACAAGGCGCAGGTCTTTGCCAATGCCGAAAAGATCGTCGAGCAATTGAAGCAGGGCGGAAGCTTCGTGGCCTATGCCCGCCAGTATTCCGAAGCGTCTACCGCTGCAGTGGGCGGCGATCTGGGCTGGATCAGGTTGGCGCAGCTTCCTTCGGAACTGGCAACTGCCGCAGGCACGATGGCACCGGGCCAGTTGGCCGGGCCAGTGGAAATCCGGGGCGGCTTTTCGATCCTCTATCTGATCGACAAGCGTCAGGTGCTTACCGCCGATCCGCGCGATGCGCTGCTCAGCCTCAAGCAAATCTCCATCGAATTCCCCAAGGGCACGACCAACGATCAGGCAACCAAGCGCGCCGCCGAATTTGCCGCGACGGTAAAGGCGATCAAGGGCTGCGGCGATGCCGAGGCGCAGGCCGGAAAGATCGGGGCAACCGTTGTTGCCAACGATCAGATCAAGGCACGCGATCTGCCCGGCGCTTTGCAGGAAACTTTGCTGAACCTGCCTGTGGGCCAGACCACGCCACCCTTCGGATCGATCGAGGAAGGCGTGCGCGTGCTGATGCTGTGCGGGCGCGACGATCCGCAAGTGGCCAGCGGTCCCAGCTTTGACGAGATGATGGCCCAGATCGAAGATGACCGCGTGAACAAGCGCGCCCAGACCTATCTGCGCGACCTTCGCCGCGATGCGGTTATCGAATACAACTGATGCTTTATCCGGCGGCGAGCAGGTCTGCCGCCGCCGGACCATCTTCCAGCAGTGCGATCAACGCGCGTTCATGGCGCGAAAGCCAGCGCGTGGCGCGTGGCAGAATCAGCGCCTCGCGCCATTGCTCCTGCTGCGGCACCAGATTGAGCACGGCGGGATGGACATAGCTTTTGCGCGCAATCGCTGGGGTATTGCCAAGCTGATCTGAAACGTGGGTAAGCAACCCCTTCAAAGGCACCGCGCCCTGGCCTCCCGCCAGCAGCTCATACGCCATAACGCTGGCGTGCCATGTGCGGAAATGCTTGGCGGTGAAATGCTCGCCCATCACTTCGCACAGCCAATCGTTCACATCGGCTGAGCCGACGGGCACCGCGCAGCCATCATCGGCCATATACTGGAACAGATTCTGCCCCGGTAGATCCTGCATCTTGCGAACGAAGCGAACCAATCCGCGGTCGGTCACGCGCATCTCGCGCTCCTTGCCCGATTTGGCGCGGAAGCGCAGGCGCAGCACATGGCCTTTCACGTTCGCGTGACGCATCCGCAGTGTGGTTGCACCGAAGCTGCAATTGCTGCGGGCATAGGCTTCGTTACCCACGCGAATGCCGCCGGTATCGAGCAAGCGCACCACGCTGGCGATGCAGCGTTCGCGCGATAGCGTGCGGCGCGCCAGTTCTTCGTCCACGCGCGCGCGCACCAAGGGCAGGAGCCGACCGAACACCGCGCAGGAATCGAACTTCTCGCCTTCGCGCGCGGTGCGGAAATCCGGGTGATAGCGATATTGCTTGCGCCCTTTGGCATCGACTCCAGTGGCAAGGATGTGCCCGTTGGGTGCTGGGCAGAACCACGCATCGACATAGGCCGGTGGCAGGGCAATGGCATTGAGCCGCGCAATTTCTGCCCGATCTGCAATGCGGACGCCTTTCGCATCAAAGTAGGCCCAGCCGTTGCCACATCGCCGCCGCGTGACGCCGGGCAGACTGTCATCGACATGCACGAGTTTTGCGGCTTTGCTATCCATGCAGCAATGAACGGATCGAGAGGCCTTGCGGTTCCTCGTAGGGCGTCGCAATATAGTATGCAACACTAACAATTGTTCGAAGGAGCCATGCGATGTCGGAAGAATACATCCCCCCCAAGGTCTGGACCTGGGACAAGGCCAATGGCGGTGCCTTTGCCAGCGTCAACCGCCCCATCGCCGGACCGACGAGCGAGCGCGAACTGCCGGTGGGCAAGCACCCGTTCCAGATATATTCGCTGGGCACACCCAATGGCCAGAAGGCTACGATCATGCTGGAAGAACTGCTCCAGCTTGGCATTGCCGAAGCGGAATATGACGCCTGGCTGATCAAGATTTTCGAAGGCGACCAGTTCACCAGCGGCTTTGTGGACATTAATCCCAATTCGAAGATTCCGGCAATGGTCGACCGGTCTGGCGCAGAGCCGTTCCGCGTGTTCGAATCGGGCGCGATCCTGATGCATCTTGCCGAAAAGTTCGGTGTGTTTCTGCCTTCGTCCGGCGCAGCGCGGGCCGAGTGCCTTTCGTGGCTGTTCTGGCAGGTGGGCAGCGCACCGTTCGTCGGCGGCGGGTTCGGCCACTTCTACAACTATGCGCCGTTCAAGATCGAATACGCGATCGATCGCTATGCGATGGAAACCAAGCGCCTGTTCGACGTAGCCAACCGCCGCCTTGCGGACAGCCGATTCCTTGCGGGCGATGACTATACCATCGCGGATATCGCCACCTACACTTGGTTCGGCAACATCTATCGCGGCGAGGCCTATGGCGATGCCGCCACGTTCCTTTCGATGCACGAATATGAACATGTCGGCCGCTGGGTGGGCGAGATCGACGCGCGCCCCGGCGTGCTGCGTGGGCGTCTGGTGAACTCCAGCAAAGGCCTTGCCGAGCGGCACGATGCAAGCGATTTCGACGCGCTGCCGCCCGAAACGCTGCAGGGCATCGTCAAGGGATTCTGATCAATGCACAGGGGTGGCGCAAAAGCCCCACGTCACCCCTTTTCATCCTCGCAAGCCACGCTATAAGCGCCCGCTCTGCTGGGGCGTCGCCAAGTGGTAAGGCACCGGTTTTTGGTACCGGCATTCGCAGGTTCGAATCCTGCCGCCCCAGCCAGTTTTCCCATAAACCACTGCCAATGAAAGCTTTTTTATCGGCGCCCGAAGCGCGGTGGGGTTTTGCTACAAAACTCTGCTACAAAGCCGGGGCTATGTGGGCATGGGATCGATCCCGAATACGATACGGCGCGGGGGTGTTTTCTACTTCCGGCGCGGGGTGCCAGCCGCCCTGCAACGACTTTTCAACCGGGCTGAGCTTACATGCAGTCTGCGAACCTCCGACGTGGTCCTCGCTCGCCGCTTGTCGCGGTACCTCTATGTGTGCTCCGAGGAGTTGTTCGATGCCGTCAAAACCGCGCCCATGTTGAGCGAACAGGATATCGCCGCCCTCGTGAAAGACTTCTACAGCTCGATCCTTTCCCAGGATGAAAATGCGCGCTTGATGCGTGACGATCCAATCCCCGAGAATCGACGTAGCCACTACATCGAACATTACCGGCAACTGGCGGAAAGGTCCCGGATTGATCTGGCCAACAGCGCCTTCGGTTCGGTGCGGACGATCACCAACACCATGCTTGCCCGGCGCTTTGGTCAGAACGTCCAGCTCGAAAAGATCGATGCCCGCCGCGTATCGACCGCCATGCTTCGTGCGGGAATCGAAGTGGCGGAAACTCTGAAGGCGCGCGCCGAGGGCGATTTCAGCTACGAACCCAAGGACAAGCTGCTCGTCGCAGCACTGCAAGCCCCGGTCGATCCGCCCAAGGCATCCCAACAGCCGGAACAACCACCGGTTACACCCCCTGCTCCGGCAGGCCCCCCGTTCAGCGAGGAAGCGGACAAATTCCGGGAGGCACAGCTGCGCCGCAAGGTCTGGGAGCAGCAGACCGGTTTACAGGCACGGAAAACCTACGCCCTTTTCGCCGAGTATTTTGGCGACCGGCCTCTCGCAGACTTCACCAAGCGCGATGCCGCGCGTTTCAAGGAACTCCTTGAGGATCTTCCGGCCAACTACGGCAAAGCTGCCCAATACCGCGGGATGAAGGCCGAACAGGTGGTAGAGCGATCCAAGACCCTCAATGTCCAGCGATTGTCTCCGCGCACCGTCCAGCGACATTTTAATGCTCTTGCCTCGTGACCTGCCCCCCGAAAGTTCCCTCATTCTGATGTAGAGTCTGCCACTGTAAGGAGCAGACGCATGAGGAAGAGCCGTTTCACCGAGGCGCAGATT
>NZ_JABAID010000008.1 GCF_012641335.1 Novosphingobium sp. ERN07 | reverse complement strand
CGATGACATCATCATGCGTTACCTCGACCGACATACCCACAAGGACGGCTTTAGCCCCACCGCTTGATCCTACCGGCGTCAGCCGGTCAGTGATTCAGCCTGCAGTCAGCGCTGACTTTTCAGCATCGCTCACAGCCTTCAATAGTCCCTTCTCCGGCCTAGCCGTGAACGTGTACCCGTCGGCCGTATAAACATAAGCCCGTATTCGGGTAGTTCTACGACCAAGCACGGGCCAATCACGCGTAAACAGCGGCTTAGATCTGCGTTGAGAACTATGCTCAATCACGTTGGCTATTTGTGCATAACTGGAGATTGCCGCTCCCGGTTGAAGCTCAAATGGCGGTTCTTGTCCCATACCGGTCCCACCGAAAAGCTGAACTGCGGGTTGCCTTCGCAAATATTGAGGCCCCCAACGGAGCCAACCTGTCTGCCATCCTACACCACGGATGTGTACGGGGCGTTCTCCGGCGTTCGCTACCTCGAACATAAGTAGTTTTGCGACACACTCGCCACCCTCGTAGACGTGTCGCTCGCCTACAGTGAGCCCCAATCTTGGCCGCCTTCCATGAAGGGCAATCCATAACGAGGCAATCACAGCCAAAAAGGTTGCGATTGCGCCCGCGACTTGGCCAATCGCAGCTATTTTTTCCCAGTTGGGTTCCGCACCGTCCAATTATATGCTCCGCTTTTTTGAAGTCGCTACTCATTAGACTTCGGCCACCAAGGCACAAATCCCGAAGTCCGCTCCACGTAGGCCCTATAACCCGGCCGCCGCTCTTCCATGCCCTTTTCCAGCAGCGGTTTGCCCGACCATTTGGTCAGCGTGAACGTCAGGAACACCGGGCCGATCACGCTTGCCAGCGCCACCCACAGGCCAGCGTCGGCGGCGGTGAGCCAGATGCCCCACCAGACGCAGGCGTCGCCGAAGTAGTTGGGGTGGCGGGTGTAGCGCCACAGGCCGGTTTGCAGGACTTTGCCTTTGTTGGCGGGATCGGCGCGGAAGGCGTTGAGTTGCGCATCGCCCACGGCCTCGAACGTGATGCCCACCAGCCACAGGGCGGCTCCGGCTATCGCCAGCGCACCCAGCGGTGCAGGGGGCGGGCTGGCCAGCACGCCGAGTTGCGCGGGCAGGCAGGTGATGAACAGCAGCAGCGCCTGCGGGGCGAACACCAGTTTGAGCGCGGCGGAGGCAAACTGGCCTTTCGCCTTGGCCTTGCCCAGCATCTTTGCATAGCGCGGGTCTTCGCCATGTCCGCGCCAGCGGGTGTATAGATGCCACGCCAGTCTTGCGGCCCAGATGGCGGCCATTGCGGCGATCAGGCTGGCTCTTGCGCCGGGGCCTCCCAGCACGTTGAGCCACGATGCCAACGCCAGCATGCCCATGCCGCCGCCCCATACCGCGTCGATGAAGCTTACATCGCCAATCTTCACAGCCACGCGCCACAGCACCAGCATTCCCAACGTGAGAACGGCGGCGTTGATGGCGAGTGCGCTAAGCATCGGTGTTCTCCGGCAGGCTGGTCAGGCCGCGGTCAGGGTGTTTGGGCGTGACGGTGCGATAGATTTCGAAGATCTTGCGCATGTCTGCCTCGTAATCGCCAGATGGCCATATAGCCGGGCCGAGGCCGCCGGTCTTGGTGCCATAGTCCATCATGCCCACCACCATCGGCACGCCCGCTTTGAGCGCGATGTGATAGAACCCGCTGCGCCACTGGCCCACTTTGCCGCGCGTGCCCTCTGGCGCGACGGTCAGCATGAAGCGATCACGCCGGGCGAACTCTGCCACCATCGCATCGACGACGTTCTTGCGCGCCTTCCGGTCTATCGACACGCCGCCCATATCGCGCATGAAGCCGCCCAGCGGCCATTTGAACAGGCTGTCCTTGGCCATGAAATAGGGTTTCAGGCCAAGGTCTTCGGTCAGGCCGATGAAGTTGACGAAATCCCAGTTCGACGTGTGCGGCGCTGCCACGATCACGCAGCGGCCATCGGCAGGCGGCGTGCCGACAGCCTTCCATCCGCGTCTGCGGTAAAACCAAACCAACGCTTTTCGCACGATCCGCGAAAGCAGGCTTGGCCTGCGGTCCTCGATTGCCCCGGTCATCCTTGTCTCCACGGCAGAGATTAGCGCGGGTTGGGATGGCTGTCTAACCCGTCACCGCATCGGGCCATTCGGCCATGCGTGGCGTTGCGCGCCGCAGGAACAGGGTGGGGAGTTTGACCAGCATCAGCGACTTGTGAATCCAGTAATCGGCCCAGCGTTCGCGCCATTTGGCCTTGGCGCGGCCCTGCGTGTCGAGCCATGCGGCATAGGGCATCCAGTGGTCGGGTTCGTCTTTCTCAACCACTTCGAAGATGCGCTTCATCACCTTGTCCGAGCGGACGTGGCTGTTGCGCAGGAGGATATCGACCTGTCGCATCCCGCGCTGTTCGGTGAGCATGATGACGCGGCACAATTGTTCGAAGGCATCCGGGCTGGCGATCACGCCCTGCGTATCGAGATCATCGATGGTGCAGCCGAAGACCTTGAAAATGAAGCGGTCGATGTGGCCGCAGGTGCTGTCTACCGCCAGCGGCATCAGGCCCTGCAATTCGAACCAGCGGCGGAACATCACGTAGTGCTTGCGCTCGTCCGCGCGGTGTTTTTCAATGGCGGCGATGAAAGCCAGATCATCGGGGCAGCGCTGGCGCACGGCATCAAGCACCCGGTCCAGCGACGTATAACCGCGATGCTCGTTGTAGAGGTAGATCGACGCGAGCACGTCGAGGAACCGTTTGCGGAAGCGGAGGAGCGGGTTCGGCACGATGCTATCATACGCCCGTCAACCCCTTGCGTTCCAGCCCCCAAAGCCTAGAGCGAAAGGATGGCTTTCTTCACCGATAACCCGAAGTTCGACTGGATCGTGCGCTGCGGCTGGAAAGGGCTTTGCCCATGCTGCGGCAAGGGGCCGATGTTCGATGGCTGGCTGAAGCTGCAAAAGACCTGCCCGGAATGCGGGCTGGATTACAAGTTCGCCAATGCCGACGATGGCCCGGCGTTCTTCGCGCTGTGCATCACCGCCTTTCCGCTGACGTTCTTCGCGGTGTGGCTGGAAGTGGCTTATGCGCCGCCGTGGTGGGTGCATGTGCTGACGTCTGTGCCGATTCTGGGCATCGGCTGCCTTGCTACGCTGCGCCCGTTCAAGGGCTGGCTGGTGGCCTCGCAATATGTCAACAAGGCGATCGAGGCCGGAACCGAAGGCCTGTGGGCCAAGCTTAACGCGCGCGAGAAGGGCGAGGGGTAACTCTGCTGTCCATTCCTCCCCGTTTTCGCGAAGCGCAAATGGGGAGGTGTCGTCGGCATAGCCGATGACGGAGGGGCCTTTACCCCTCCACCACCAGCTTCGCTGGCGGTCCCCCTCCCCACCTGTTCTTCGCAAAGGCAGGGAGGATTTGGTGCTTTACGCCGCTTTCCAGCGCATTGGCATGGCCTTGAACCCGCCGACGAAAGTGGAGTTCACGCGGCGTGGTTCGCCTGCAAGTTCAAGGCTTTCCACCCGGTCCAGCAGCACGTCGAGCAAGATGCGCATTTCCAGCCGGGCAAGGTGCAGGCCAAGGCACTGATGTGATCCAGCACCAAACGCGAGGTGGCGGTTGGCGGGGCGCGTGGGGTCGAACGTGCGAGGGTTCGGGAACTGCGCCGGATCGTGGTTGGCCGCGACATAATTGATCATCAGCCAATCGCCTGCCGCGATTTTCTGTCCGGCTATTTCAGTGTCTGCCGCCGCCGTGCGCATGAAGTGCTGCACCGGTGTGGTCCAGCGGATCGCTTCTTCCACGATGCCGGGAAGCAGGCTGCGGTCCGCCTTGGCGCGCGCGAAAAGATCAGGATCGCGCGCCAGGGCGAGCGCCGCACCTGCCGATGAGGCAGAGGTCGTATCGTGCCCGGCGCTGGCGGTGATGATGTAATAGCCTGCGGTGTCGCGGTCGCTCATCGGTTCGCCATCGACCGTGGCGTTGGCGATGACGGTGGCCACATCCTCGCCGGGGTTCTTGCGGCGTTCGGCGGCGATGCCTGCAAAGTAGCGTTCGAATTCTGCCACGGCACCGGCCACGATGGCGCTGATCTGTTCGGGCGGCAGGTCTTTCAGGCCGGACTTGTTCATGTCCTCATCCTGTCCGCCAAACATCTGCTGGGTCAGGAACAGCATCTTCGGCTCATCCTCCGCCGGAACGCCGAGGATCTGCATGACGACATGCAGTGGATAGGGCGCGGCGACGAGCGCCATGAAATTGCCCTCTTCCCCGGCGTCCAGCATCCGGTCGATGGCCTCATTGGCGATCTTGCGGATTTCCGCGTCCAGCTTGGCCAGATTCTTGGGCATGAACCAGTCCTGCGTCAGCCGGCGCAGCTTGGGATGCTTGGGCGCGTCCATCGCCACCAGTGATTCCACCAGATGCGGGCTGCCCCCGGTGATCGAACGGGCCAGCATATCGCCAATGCGCAGCGTGAACACGGCGGACTTGGGATTGTTGAGGAAGGTCGCGTTGTCCTTGCTCACTTTCATCGCCGCGTCGAAGCCCGATACCAGCCAGAACGGTTCATGCTCGTCAGCCGGGGCGACGACGCGGGCCACCGGTGTTTCGGCGCGCAGCGCATCGAACTGGTCGAGCAGCGGATCCCATGCGCCATAGGATTTGGGATCGATCACCGCGCGGCCCACGTCAGCGGGAACGGAGGACGTTTCAGCAGCACTTGCCATGTCGTATTTCCCCTCAGGCCGCAGCGTCTTGCTGGTGGGCTTGCTTGTATTCATCGCGCAGCAGGCGCTTGAACAGCTTGCCGGTGGGTTCGCGCGGGAGTTCGGCGCGGAAATCGATCTGGCGGGGCATCTTCACGCGCGAAAGCTGTGGCCCCAGCCATTCGGCCAGTTCTGCCGCTAGCGCGGGGCCAGCCTCGGCCATGTCGCGCGGCTGGACCACGGCGACGACCTTTTCGCCCATGTCCGGGTCTGGCGCGCCGATCACGGCAACGTCGGCCACCTTGGGGTGCGTGACCAGCAGGTTCTCGATCTCCTGCGGGTAGATGTTTACCCCGCCTGAGATGATCATGAAGCTCTTGCGGTCAGTCAGGAACAGGTAGCCGTCTTCATCCATCCAGCCCACATCGCCAAGGCTGGTCCAGCCGTGTTTGTTGGTGGCGTCGCGCGTCTTGTCCGGGTCATTGTGATAGGCAAACGGATTGCCGCCTTCGAAGAACACCTGTCCTTCGTGCCGCGTGGGCACAACGTCACCCTCTTCGTTGCAGATGCGGATCGTGCCGAGAATTGCGCGGCCGACCGTGCCGGGGCGTTGCAGCCATTCCTCACTGGTGACGAACGTGAATCCGTTACCTTCGGTCCCGGCGTAGTATTCGCGGATCACCGGACCCCACCATGCGATCATCGACTGCTTGACCGGCACCGGGCAGGGCGCGGCAGCATGAATCGCGCATTTCAGAGAGGAGGTATCGTATCGGGTTCGCACATCGTCGGGCAGTTTGAGCATTCGCACGAAATGCGTCGGCACCCACTGGCTGTCGGTTACCTTGTACTTTTCGATCAGTTGCAGCGCGTGTTCGGGATCGAACTTTTCCATCGCCACCACGGTGCCGCCAAGACGGTGGATGGTCATGCTCCAGCGCAGGGGTGCCGCATGATAGAGCGGCGCGGGCGAAAGATAGACAGCATCGCCGGTAATGCCAAAAGCCTGATTGGCGATGGCGACCAGCGAATTGCCCGCCCCGATCTCAGGGTCTTCGGGCAGGGGTATGCGCACGCCCTTGGGCTTGCCGGTGGTGCCCGACGAATAGAGCATGTCGCAGCCTGCGCGTTCGTCGGCAATCGGGATATCGGGCATCGCGACCAGCGCCGCGTCGAGCGACATCGGCCCATCGGTGTCGAAGCGCAGTTGCGCCACATCGGGGGCCAGCTTTGCCACCTCATCCAGCACAGGGGCGGTATAGGCCGAACCGATCAGCAACCGGCTGCCGCTGTCGCGTGCGATATAGGCGATTTCGGGCGCGGCGAGGCGGCTGGATACGGCGACGTAGACAAGGCCCGCGCGCTGCGCACCCCATGCCAATGCAAAGAAGTCTGCCCGGTTTTCAAGGCAGAGCGCGATGGTGTCGCCCATCTGAAGCCCGCGTGAGCGGAGCAACTGGGCAAACTGGTTCGATTTCGCTTCAAGCGCGGCATACGTCACCACCTCTCCGCTGCCGCCCATGATCACCGCCGGACGGTCGGGATTTCTGGCGGCATGATATTTCGGATGGAATTGCCCAATTCCCTGCACGGCCTGATCCTCTCGTTCGCGGGCAGACTCGCGCTGCCTCTTTGGTGTGAACTTTAAGCGATCAATTAAGGGGCGCAACCGGGTTTTGCGCCAAGCCGTTGGCACCATCGCGGCAATTCTTGTCCGATTGCCTCGCAGCGTGCTGATCGGCCAAGCCGTAAGGGCAAGCTGTCGACTGGTCGCCGGGGCGGCTGCAACTTGCATCTGGTTTCAAAGGTGACGATTGCGCACCGCGCACAGCCCGGTTATCGCCACGCGCAAAGGGGATCTTCGATGTCGCGCTTCGTATCGCTTGCAGCCATTGCCGCCTTGCTGGCCGCGCCCGTTCCGCTTTACGCGGCGGACGGACATGGCGGAAAGGCGGCGGAGAAATCGTCTGATGCCGAACCATCCGCGCCAAACCGCGTGGTGGCAAAACGCAGCGGAACCTTCGGCGGTGCGCGCGTGGCCTATACCGCGATTGCGGGTGAGACGTATCTCAAGGACAAGGATGGCAAGCCCACGGCTGCGATATTCTCGACCACGTATCTGAAAGACAATCCAGAGCCGAACCGCCCGGTATTCTTCATGTTCAACGGTGGTCCCGGTTCGGGCAGTCTGTGGCTGCATATGGGGGCTTTCGGGCCGAAGCGGGTGAACCTGCCCGACGCGCTGGACGATGGCGCGCCGCCCTATGACATTACCGAGAACCCGGAATCGCTGCTGGATGTGGCGGATCTGGTGTTCATCGATCCTGTCGGCACCGGCTGGAGTTATGCGCTGGGCGGGACCGATCCCAAGACGTTCTGGGGCGTGAAGGCCGATGCCGAATCCATCGCGCAGTTCATCCGGCTCTGGCTGAACGAGCACAATCGCTGGAACGCACCCAAATTCCTTGGCGGTGAATCCTATGGCACTACGCGCTCTGCCGCTGTCGCCGCCGAATTGAACCGCGCCTACAACGATGTGGCTCTGAACGGGGTGATCCTGATTTCCGCCGTGCTCGATTTCGGGCTGGAGGCAGAGGATGAAGGCAATGAATTGCAGCACATGGGCAATCTGCCCAGCTATGCCGCTGCCGCGTGGTATCACAACAAACTGAACCCGCGCCCGGCCACGGTCGAGGCGGTGGTGGCCGAAGCGCGCGCCTTTGCCAGCGGGCCTTATGTGGCGGCGCTGCTAAAGGGTAACAGCCTGTCTGCCGAAGAGCGCGCTAGCGTGCGGACGCGGATGGCGCAATTGACGGGGTTGTCTGAAGACTATCTCGACCGCGCCAATCTGCGCGTCAGCCCTGGCCGGTTCTACAAGGAACTGCTGCGGGACCGGGGCCTGTCCATCGGCAGGCTCGATGCGCGCTATACCGGCAAGGATTATGATAATACCGGTGAAGAGCCGGACAACGATCCCAGCTTCTACGGCATCGATGCCAGCTATCCGGCGGCGGTGAATGCCTATCTGCGTGGCGATCTGGGCTACAAGACCGACCGCAGCTATGTGTCCATCGGCCCCGTTGGCCCGTGGGACTGGCGCATCGGCGTGGGACGCGACACATATGTCAACGTTGCGCCGGGCCTTGCGCGGACGTTGCGCGAAAACAGCAGGACCAAGGTCTGGGTCGGTCAGGGCTGGTACGATTTCGCCACGCCGTTCTATTTTGCGGAGTATGCGATGAACCGCCCCGGCTGGCCGCAGGACCGGGTGGAGTTCCATTACTACGACGCTGGGCACATGATGTATGTGCGCGATGCCGACCGCAGGAAGCTGTCGGCAGACCTGCGCGATTTCATCCGGCGGCAGAAGTAGACGCTGCACCCCTCCCGCAGGCGGGAGGGGTTGGGGGGAGGGCATGTTGCGCTAACCCGCCGGACGCCCTACGGCGCGCGAGTTATACTTCAGGCGGAGCAACACCCATGATCGCGCGCGAACTTCTCGGCACCGCCCGTGTCCCCGATGGTGAAGAGTTGAAGCTCTACCGCCATGACCGCGATTTCATGATCGTGTTGGGCCACAATGAACTGATGAGCACCCGGCAGAACGGCTCGGAAATCGCGCTGGCGACGCAGAGCATCGCGCGCATTGCCAAGGCGCAGCGCCCTGCCATGCTGATTGGCGGCTATGGCATGGGCTTCACCTTGCGCGCGGCATTGGAAAAGCTGCCTGCCGATGCACAGATTACCGTGGCTGAACTGGTGCCCGAAATCATCCAGTGGGCCAAAGGACCGATGGCAGAACTCGAAGCAGGCTGCCTTGATGATCGCCGCGTGCGACTGGTGATGACCGATGTGGCCGATGTGATTTCGGCCAATGCGCTGTCGGTTGGCGGCACGGGCTATGACGCGATCTTGCTCGATGTCGATAACGGACCCGATGGGCTGGTGCGCGCGAAGAACAACCGGCTCTACACCATGCGCGGCCTGCGCACCGCGATGGACGCGCTGCGCCCCGGCGGCGTGCTGGCGATCTGGTCTGCCGCGCGCGATCCGAACTTCACCCAGCGGTTGAAGGCGGCGGGCTTTGATGTGGACGAAGTGGAAGTGCGCGCCCGCACCAACGGCAAGGGCGCCAAGCATGTGATTTGGTTCGCCAGCGCCTGATCTATTCTGCGGCCAGCGCTGCCCCTATCCGTTTGCGCACGAGCCACGGTTCCAGAAATCGCCCCACGATGAAGAGGAATGCAAAAATTCCCGCAAAGACATAGGCCGCTGTCGCCGATGGCTTGCGCCCGCGCTCTTCGCCCTTCTTCGGCTTTTCAGGGGCAGGCGCGCCCAGCATCTTGTCGATGGGATTGAGTTCGAGAACCTTGGGCTCGTCCTTCTTCTTCTTGTCGCCCGCTGCCTTCTCTTTCGCCTCGGCAGCGGCCTTCTGATAGGCACCCACATATATCGTGAGTTGCCCGAAGCCGACGAAAAGCAGCGGCAGCAGGAAACAGAACAGCAGCGCCTTGCTGACGAGGTGGTAACGCAGGGTCTTGCACTGCGCCGTTTCCTCGATCTGCAGAACACCGTCTTCGAATACCGAGAGCGGGTCTTGCGGCGTCGGTGCCTTGCGGTGGAACGTCAGAGTGGATTCACCGCGCTGATGCGTCGTATCCATCTGGTCGAGCATCGGCTCAAGGCGGTTGAGCGCCTCGGCAGTGGTCTGGCCTTCGGGCAGCGGCACGCTGTCACGCACGTGCCATATCCAGTCGACGTATCGCAGGTTCACGCGGGCTACCGGTTGGGGGGCGGGCTGTTGCCAGATGCTCTGCGCTGCGATCCCGCTCATTCTGCCGGCACCGCACTTTCGGGAGCATCATAACGTCCGCGCCCGAACCTGGCCTTCAGCGTTTTCCAGCCTTCGGTGAACGGATAGTGCATCGTCTCGCGGATCGACATGCGGCGACCGCCTTCCATGCCGAGCAGTTCCGCTTCGCCGTCAACCGCCGTGCCGAACATGCGGTCAATGATGATCCAGGTGCCCGAATAGTTGCTGCGGCTCGCCTCGTAATCGCGCGAATGGTGGACGCTGTGATGTTCGATGGTGTTGAACAGGAAGCGCCACCAGTTCGGCGTGTTGAAGCGCACGTTGATGTGCTGGTAGATGCTCACCGTCAGGCCGAACGTGCCTGCAAGCAGGAAGGCGCGGGGCAGGAAATCGAAGAACCCGCCGATGCCAAGCCCGATCAGGAACAGTTCCACCGGATTGCCGACCGCGCCCTTGTTGATGTTCAACTGCGTGATGTAGTGGTGAGGCGCGTGAGTCAGCCACAGCGGATACCAGTTGTGCATCCCGCGATGCATCCAGTACTGCCCGAAATCGAAGATGAACGAGATCAGGAACGCCTGCACCAGCAGCGGCAGCCCAGTGAACCAGCGGAACTTGTCCATCGCCCACTGTTCCTGGATCATGCCGATGATCGCGCCGTCGCCGATGAAGCCATCGACCATGCGCAGCACCGTATAGCCCAGCCCGACATAGAAGAGATCGGTGACCAGTTCTTTCCACGTTAACTGCCAGCTCTTGTGGCGCGGGTTGACCCACTCCAGCCCCAGCAGCAGCGCCTTGAAAGCGATGCCGATGTAGATGCCGGTCGATGCCTTGGCGATATCGTTGGGGGCATAATACCAGAAGGCCAGCAGCGCGAAGAACGTAACCGGCTGGAACCAGGTGAAGAAGAAGCGCTTGAACGGCCCGCCTTCAACCTTGGGCAGGTTTTCCCAACCGATCGTCACCGGCGATTCCGCCCCGATGATCCGCTTGCCTACCTGCGTTCCTGCCATCTGCATGATCCCGTATTACTTACCAGCTTTGCTAGTAATACCAATTGCATAGACAGTAATATCATCGGCAATCGGCAGGCGGATACACGCTGAATGACGTATGTGGTGAAGGCGTTTCGTTTCGAGCGTCAGGTCAGTTCAGCAGCGACATTCCCAGCGCTCGCCCCAGATCGGCCAGCGCCTGTTCGCCGCTGGTCACCTTGATCGCGTGCATCCCCAGCGCGGCTGCCGGTTTGCAGTTGATGCCAAGATCATCGAGATAAATGCAGGCATCTGGCGCAAGCTCCAGTTTTTTGCACATCATCAGATAGATGCGAGGATCGGGCTTGCGCACACCCGCCTTGCTGCTTTCGATCACATGTTCGAACCGGGCGAAAATCTGCTCCATCTCGTCGCGCGCATCATCGCTGCGGGCCATGCCTGCGCCGTGGCCGGTCGGCACGTTGTTGGTGATGCAGCCAAGGCGGTATCCCTCAGCCTTCAACCGATCGAGCGCGTCTACCATCGCCGGGCGCACGGCGCCTGCCAGCACGGCTAGCACCGACGCGCCATCCAGTTCATGGCCAAGTGCGCGGGCTTCTTCGGCAAAGAGCCTGTCAAACTCGGCCGCATCTATTTCGGCCCGTTCGAACAGCGCCCAGGCGTTCGTGTCCGGGTTCAGCGTATTGATCTTGCGCACAAGGTTCTGCGGTAGCCCGCGCGCCGCCTCAAGCCGGTTGAACGCTTCGAAGGGGGAGGACGTGATGACGCCGCCAAAATCGAAGATCACTGCTGCGAATGTCATCTTGCCCCCTATCGTCTGCTGTCCCAGCTTTAACCGATCGATGAATGCGGGCAACCTGCGATATTTGCGCCGATTTGACCTAGGTCATGGCATGGTCCACTCTGCAGGAGGACGGTTGGGACATTGAAAAAGGAGGATCCCGATGCGCTCCATTCTTTGCCCGCTGGACATTACCGAAGCTCTGGATGACCGGATCGAAACGACACTGGCGCTTGCCCGCGCTTCCAGCGGACACGTCACCTTCCAGATCGCCACGCCCTTTGCCCAGATGGCCGCGTGGGAGCCGTTCGGCGGCGTTGCCGTCTCGGCCTATGCGCTCAACGAAGCGCGAGAGGCGAACGAGAAACTGGCTGCGGAACTTGACCAGCGTTTTGCCTCGCAGGACGTGCCTTTCGATATCGAAGTGCTCGATCAGGAACGCATTGCCGCCGCTGCCGCTGCTGCGCGCTTTGCCGATGTGGTCATCGGCAGCCTGTCTGACCCGGTGGTGGAGGAAATGGCGCTCAGCCTGCGCGCGCCTGTTCTGGGTGTGCCACGCGGCGTTCCGATGCTGAGTTTTGATAAGCCTGCGCTTATCGCCTGGGACGGTGGCCATGAAGGGGCCAATGCGATGCGCGCCGCTATGCCGCTGCTGCAAATTGCAAACGAGGTGCATCTTTTGACGGTGCGCGAAAAGGAAAACAACTTCCCTGCTGCCGACGCCGCCAAATATCTGTCGCGCCACGGCATCCATGCCGAATCGCATGAACGCGAACGTAACGGGTCGATTGCCTTCACGATCGAGGAATGCGCCCGCGATATCGGCGCAGGGCTGATCGTGATGGGGCTGTTCGGCCACAGCCGCTTGCGCGAACTGCTGCTGGGTGGTGTATCGCGCGATATGCTCGACCGGTCGCAGATCCCGCTGCTGCTGGCGCATTGAGGCTTGGCGCAAGGGCCGCGCTGGGGAAAACGGCGCAGATGATGATCAGATTGCCATTTTCGACGCTGCTGGCGCTTGTCTTGCTGTCAGCCTGTTCTGCGCCTTCTGACCCGGAGCCATCGGGTAGCGCAACGCCTTCCGAGATAGCTACCCCGGTTGAGGAACCATCGCCTACGCCAATCGCCGGCGCTGCCGATCAGGCATCCGCTGGTGATATTCTCATTCGCTTCCGCGCCATCGGCACCGAGCCGTTCTGGTCGGTGCAGGTGCAGGATGGCAAACTGACCTATTCGACGCCTGACATGCCCGATGGCCTGACCGTTCCTGCCACGATGCGTCGCTCGGGCGATGCGATGATTCATTCGGCCACAATTGATGGCAAGCCGCTCGAACTCGAAGTGACGCGGCAGACCTGTTCGGATGGCATGTCGGACACAGTGTATCCGCTGGCCGTGATCCGCCGCATTGGACCAGACGTGCAGCGCGGCTGTGCCCGTTGATTGGATACAAGCAGCCTGTTGCGACGCACCATCCCGATCCGCAACCTATCTCCACAATCCATTGTGAACGGAACGAACCGGTATCGTTTCGTACGAAACAACTATGTTTCCCCAATAAAACATGAAGTTAATATGTAAATTGCAAAAACTGCAACCAATGTAGATCATTTCGCAATTGCACAAATTCTGGGTGCAGTGCATACAGAACCTGCCTTTCAGGCATCCTCTCCCAAAACTTTCCGACCCGGCGGGCAACTGCCGGGTCCTTTTTGTCTGCAGTACGGGCGCTTGCAGCCGGATCGCAACTTTCGGCTGGTCACCGCGTTTGAAATCCCGCGCGCCGGTTCCCACATCGGAACCTGTCGGCAGTTCAAGGGGATTTCACCACTCATGGCAGATGCGGCAACCGAAGCCCGTACCGTGCGCTTGCAGGTAGCGGGCGCAAGGCAGGAAGAAAGCGGGCATGGCATCGCCCGCGTCAGCCGCCACATCATGGCGCAGCTTGGCGTTACCGAAGGCGACGTGATCGAAATCGTGGGCAAGCGCGGCACGGCTGCGCGCGTGATTCAGCCCTACCCCGAAGATGAAGGGCTGGAATTGATCCGGCTCGACGGGTTGCAGCGCGCTAACGCCGATGTGGGGTCAGGCGAGCACGTCGAAGTGCATCGCATCGAATCGCGTGCGGCCCAGCGCGTTGTCTTCGCGCCTGCGCAGAAGGACTTGCGTCTGCAAGGGCCTGCGCTGGCCCTGAAGCGCAATTTCGCTGGGCGTCCGCTCGTTACGGGCGATCTGGTTGCCACGGCCGGGCAGCAGCAGGTCAGCCGTTCGGACATGCCGCCGCAGCTTCGCCAAATGCTGAACGCGCCTGCCTTCGCGCTCACGCAGATCCGCCTCACCGTCGTTTCGACCAGCCCCAAGGGCGTGGTCCATATCGACGAAAATACCGAGGTGGAACTGCGGCCCGAATATGAGGAGCCGCGCTCCAGCCGTGCCGATGTCAACTATGATGACGTTGGCGGCATGGGCGATACCATCCGTCAGTTGCGCGAGATGGTGGAACTGCCGCTGCGCTATCCCGAACTGTTCACGCGCCTTGGCGTCGATCCGCCCAAGGGCGTGCTGCTGCACGGCCCGCCGGGCACCGGCAAGACGCGCCTTGCCCGCGCCGTGGCCAATGAAAGCGACGCCTCGTTCTTCACCATCAACGGCCCGGAAATCATGGGGTCCGCTTATGGCGAAAGCGAAAAGCGCCTGCGCGAGGTGTTTGAGGAAGCGACCAAGAACGCGCCCTCGATCATCTTCATCGACGAGATCGATTCGATCGCGCCCAAGCGCAGCGAGGTTCATGGCGAGGCGGAAAAGCGTCTGGTCGCCCAGTTGCTCACGTTGATGGATGGGTTGCAGGCGCGGTCGAACCTTGTCGTCATCGCGGCCACCAACCGGCCCGATGCGATTGACGAAGCGCTGCGCCGTCCCGGCCGGTTCGACCGGGAGATCGTGGTGGGCGTGCCCGATGAGTCAGGCCGTCGCGAAATCATCGGCATCCATACGCGCGGTATGCCGCTGGCCGAAGATGTCGATCTGAAGGAACTGGCCCGGACCACGCATGGCTTTGTCGGTGCCGATCTTGCAGCCTTGGGACGCGAGGCGGCCATCGAGGCCGTGCGCCGGATCATGCCCCAACTTGACTTCGAACAGCAGACGATCCCGCAGGACGTGCTCGACAACCTTCGGGTGGAACGAGACGATTTCGTGCAGGCACTCAAGCGGGTGCAACCTTCCGCGATGCGCGAAGTCATGGTGCAGGCCCCGACCATCGGTTGGGCCGACATCGGCGGTCTGGATGAAGCGCAGGACAAGTTGCGCGAAGGGGTGGAACTGCCGCTGAAGAATCCCGAGGCCTTCCACCGTCTCGGCATCCGTCCGGCCAAGGGCTTCCTGCTCTATGGCCCGCCCGGCACCGGCAAGACCCTGCTGGCAAAGGCCGTGGCGAAGGAAGCCGAGGCCAACTTCATCGCGATCAAATCGTCAGACCTGCTCAGCAAATGGTATGGCGAAAGCGAACAGCAGATTGCCCGCCTCTTTGCCCGCGCTCGTCAGGTCGCGCCTTGCGTCGTGTTCATCGACGAGATCGACAGCCTCGTTCCTGCGCGAGGCAGCGGGCAGGGCGAGCCGAACGTGACGGCGCGGGTGGTCAACACCATCCTTGCCGAAATGGACGGGCTGGAAGAACTGCAATCGGTCGTGCTGATTGGCGCGACTAACCGGCCCAACCTTGTCGATCCGGCGCTTTTGCGGCCCGGTCGTTTCGACGAACTGGTCTATGTCGGCACACCAAGCGAGGAGGGCCGCGCCCACATCCTCGGCATCCACACCCGCAATATGCCGCTGGCCGACGATGTTGATCTGGCAAGCGTCGCTGCGGAAACGCCGCGCTTTACCGGGGCCGATCTGGAAGACGTGGTGCGCCGTGCGGGGCTTAACGCTATCCGTCGCGGGGGTGGGAATGTCGACAAGGTGACGGCGGAAGACTTCGCCGCCGCGCTGGAAGCGTCACGCGCGACCGTGACCGAACAGATGGAAGACGACTACGCCCGGATGAAGGGTGAACTAAAGAAGCGCGCGATGAACCCCGGCCCGCTCGGCTTCATCACGCCGGGCATGGTTCAGCCCACGCGCGAATCGAAACACGGTTGATGCGCAAGGCGGAGAGGGGTCAGCCCTCTCCGCCTTCCAGCATGAAGTCCATCTCCAACACGATCCCGCGCTCGCCAAAGCGCCGTGTAATCGTGCCGCCAAGCTGGCGTTCGGATGACCGGATCAGCGCCGAACCAAAGCCTTCGCGTCCCGCCTCCGCAGGGGCGGTAGCCCCCACAGCAGCGATCTCTTCCCACAGCACCCGCGCGCGGTCGCCATCGCGGCTCCACACCACGCGCAACAGCCCGCCCGGTTGCGCCCAAGCGCCGTATTTGACCGCGTTGGTCACCAGTTCGTGCAGCACAAGTCCCAGCGGCACCGCGTGCTTTCCGGGCAGCACGAGTTCGCCGCCTTCCAGTTCGCACCGTTCCGATGACGAGCGATAGGGCGCAATCGCCTTGCCGATCAGATCGGCAAAATCGACCGTCTGATCCTTGCCGGACCCCTGCGTTACTTCATGTGCAGTGACGAGCGCGTGGATGCGCTTGGCGATACGATCCACCGCCGCAGCTGCTGCAGAATCGCCCCGCGCGCTCATCTTCACGATGGCGAGGATCACTGCGAAGAGGTTCTTGACGCGGTGGTTCAGTTCCTTCGCCAGAATATCGGCCCGGTCGCGTGCCTCGGCAATCACGGCAGCATTGGCCGCCAGCGCTTCTGCTTCGGCACTGCGGATGGCCTGCCACAAGCCCAACGCCAGAGCGCAGACGATCACCACGAACAGCGCAGCCAACGATGGCAGGATCCGCGCCTCTGCCGCTGCGGCATTCTGCACGGCCTGCGCCAACCGCACGCGCTCGATATCTTCCAGCTTCGCCACCGCCCGGCGCAGCCCAGTCATCGCCAACTGGCCCTCATCGGAAAGCACTCGCGCGTGTGCGTCCGGGATGCGCCGCTGTTCCACCAGTTCGATAACGCCGGTCATTTCGGCCCACTTGGCATCGCCCAGCCGCGCGATCTCTGCCAGCAGGTCCGCCTGCTCGACCGGCAGTTTATCGCCCATCTGCTGGCGCAGCCGCGCCATTTCCTGGCCATAGCGCTCCCGCCCTTCGCGGTAAGGCGCCAGATAGCGCGTATCGCTAGTGATGAAGTAGCCGCGCTGCCCCGTCTCCCCGCTCATCGTCGCACGCACGATCTGATCCAGCGATTCGAGAATCGCGCTCGTCCGCGCAGCCTGCTGCCGTTGCGAGCGCTCTGCCTCCACCGTTGCAAGGATCAGCGCAAAGGTGCCCAGCAGTGCCAGCGCTACCACCACGAACAGCGCCAGCGTGGGAATGCGGGGCGCACGCTGCCACCAGTGCAGGCACGATGACGGTTCGCGGGATTCGTTTTCCCTGTTCATCGCGCGTGCCTAAACGTTAAGACGGAACGCGGCAACGTATTGAAGGGGCACAGGCTTGACGCAACCGGCCCCGTCGCCTATCGGCCACCCCCTGATTCCGGCGTGCTGCCTGTGTGGCATGGCCAGTCCACAGATTCGATAGAGAAGAGAAAACCGATGAAGCGCACTTTCCAGCCCAGCAACCTCGTGCGTGCCCGCCGTCACGGCTTCCGCGCCCGTGCCGCCACCGTCGGTGGTCGCAAGGTTCTGCACGCTCGCCGCGCACGCGGCCGCAAGAAGCTGTCGGCCTGAAGCCTGACAGCCAGCTTCCTGTTCCGGCGAAAGCGGGCATGACCCGGATCGCCACGATACGGAAGCGGGCAGATTTCGTTGCTGCCAATCGCGGAATCCGGGTCGCAAGGCCCGGATTCGTGCTGTTGGTAAACCGCGATTGCGCGCCCGCCGATGAAGCGGACATGCGCTTTGGCGTAACCGTCACCAAAAAGATCGGCAACGCGGTCGTTCGCAACCGCATGAAGCGCCGCTTCCGCGCCCTGCTGCGCGAAGCCTTGCCGCATGCGGGCATTGCCGGTGCTGATCATGTGATGATTGGCCGCGAAGGCGGGGTGGAACGCGATTTCGCCCTGCTGCGCGAAGAACTGGCCGTCGCCCTCTCACGCGCTGCCGAGGGTAAGGGCGATCCGCCAAGAAAGCGCGGTGGCCCGCGCGCGCACCACGGGCGGGGCAAATGAAACGCCTGCTCATCCTTATTGCGCGCGGCTGGCAACTCGGACCTTCGCGCATCCTGCCACCATCGTGCCGCTTCAGCCCTTCCTGCTCGCAATATGCGATTGAAGCGCTGGAAAAGCATGGCGCGATTAAGGGTGGCTGGCTGGCGGCGAAGCGGCTATTGCGCTGCCACCCGTGGGGTGGGTGCGGATACGATCCCGTTCCTTAGGCCCGTTCCCTGGGACATACAATTTCAGGTCGCCTTGCGCGCCATAGAATAACAGGACGCAAAACCCGGTGCAGAATCAGCGCAACGTCATCTTGGCAGTGGTCCTTACCGGTCTGCTGCTGCTCGGCTGGGAAGGCGCGATGCGCTGGTTCTACCCGCAGGCCGACGTAAAGCCTGCCGCCACGGCCACGGCGACCGCGCCTGCCGTCGCCGACGGCAAGCCCACGCGCGAAGGTGGCCTGCGCAACGCGGGCGATATCGCGCTGGAAAAGAAGGATCTGCGCGCCGAACTCGCCGCCGGGCACCGCCTGCCGATTGATGCGCCGGGCCTCAAGGGTTCGATCAATCTCAAAGGCGCGCTGGTTGATGACGTAACGCTGGCCCGTCATACCGAGACTGCGGAAAAGAACAGCGCGCCCGTGCGCCTGTTCTCGCCCGCTGGAACGCCCGCGCAGCACTATGCCCAGATGGGCTGGGTGGGCGAAGGCATCGCCACGCCCGATACCAACACGATGTGGACCGCCGATAGCGCGAAGCTGACGCCGCAGACCCCGGTCACCCTGCGCTGGACCAACCCTACCGGGCAGACGTTCTCGATCCGCTATGCGATCGATGCGGACTATATGATCACCGCCACGCAGACGGTGGCCAACACCGGCGCAACCCCGGTAGTGGTCAAGCCCTTCGCGCTGGTCAGCCGGACGGACAAGACTGCCAGTCTCGATACCTGGCAACTCCATTCCGGCCCGATTGCCGCCCTCGATGGCTCGGTGACGTTCGAAAACAACTATTCGACTGTTGCCGAAGCGCCGGGGCAGGCCGTCCCGCTCAAGGGGGGCACCAACTGGATCGGCTTTACCGATATCTACTGGCTTTCCGCGCTGATCCCCGATGCCGGGGCCAAGGCTGAAGGCGCTTTCCGCGCCACCGCGCCGGGCGTGTTCCGCGCCGATCTGATTTATCCCAACGTCTCGGTCGCACCGGGCAAGCAGCAGTCGCAGTCGGTCCGCCTCTTCGCGGGCGGCAAGGAAAACAGCGTTCTCGAAAAGTATGAGGCAGCGGGCGTCGCCAATTTCAGCCTGTCGATTGACTGGGGCTGGTTCCGCTGGTTCGAAAAGCCGATCTTCTGGCTACTCGATTCGCTGTTCAAGCTGGTCAAGAACTTCGGCGTGGCGATCATCCTGCTCACGCTGATCGTGCGCGGCGTGATGTTCCCCATCGCCCAGCGCCAGTTCGCCTCGATGGCGGCGATGCGCGCGCTTCAGCCCAAGATGAAGGCGCTGCAGGAACGCTACAAGGACGACAAGCAGAAGCAGCAGCAGGAAATCATGGAGTTGTACAAGCGCGAGAAGGTCAATCCTCTCGCCGGGTGCCTCCCCATTTTCCTTCAGATCCCGGTGTTCTTCGCGCTCTACAAGGTGCTGACGCTGACCATCGAAATGCGTCACCAGCCCTTCGCGCTGTGGATCAAGGATCTCTCCGCGCCCGATCCGGCGCACATCCTGAACCTGTTCGGCCTGCTGCCGTTCGATCCGCCCGGCTTTCTTGCCATCGGTGTGCTGGCGATCCTGCTCGGCATCACCATGTGGGCGCAGTTCAAGCTGCAACCGGCGGCGATGGACCCGGCGCAGCAGCAGATCTTCGCGTTCATGCCGTGGATCATGATGTTCGTCATGGCCCCCTTCGCGGCTGGCCTGCTGATCTACTGGATCACCTCGAACGTGCTGACCATCGCGCAGCAGAAGTATCTCTACAGCAAGCACCCGCAATTGAAGGCTCAGGCCGACAAGGACCAGCTCGACGTCGATCGTGCCGTTGCGCGTGATCAGAAGGCGGCTTCCACGCGGAAGCCGAAGACCCGGTGACACCAGAAGAACAGGCCGCCCGCGCCGAACTGATCGAACAGGCGCGTCTGCTTTTTGCAGGCCGCGTGGAGTTCATCAAATCGGCCCCAGCGCTGAAATTCCTGCCCGATCCCGATGTGCCGGAAATCGCCTTTGCGGGCCGTTCCAACGTCGGCAAATCGTCGCTGCTCAATGCGCTGACCGGTCGCAAGTCCATTGCCCGCACCTCGGTCACGCCGGGGCGCACGCAGGAATTGAACTACTTCGAAGTGGGCGAACCCACGCGCCTGCGTCTGGTGGACATGCCCGGCTATGGCTTTGCCAAGGCCCCGCCCAAAGTGGTTGAGAACTGGCGCCGTCTGGTCCGCGATTTTCTGCGTGGCCGCGTCGTGCTCAAACGCACCCTGCTGCTGATCGACAGCCGCCACGGCGTGAAGCCGGTCGATGAAGACATGATGCAGATGCTCGATGAAGCGGGCGTCGGCTATCGCGTGGTCCTGACCAAGGCGGACAAGATCAAGTCCACCGAACTGGAAGCGGTCACCGCCGCCACCATCGCCGCCGCTCGCAAGCGCACTGCCGCTTACCCCGAGATTATCGTGACCTCATCCGAAAAGAAGATGGGTATCGAAGAACTGCGCGCCGCGGTGCTGCAGGACTCGCTGGTCTGACCGTTTACTCCCCTCCCGCATGCGGGAGGGGTTGGGGGAGGGCATGTTCCAACCCCACCCTGAGCCAGGCCCGCTCATCCTGAGCCTGTCGAAGCATCAAGCACAGTGCTTGCATCAGCATCCTTCGACAAGTTCAGGATGAGCGGGTTTGCGGGCCTGAACGAAGCAGGCATCGCAGCCCAGCCCAACTCTTCAACACCCCACCATTCCGGCGCAATCCCCGCTGTCCTACAGGCCCGGTGCGACCCCACGCTCCCGCGCGCCATGCCCCACCGCGATCCCCTCCCGGTCACCCGCCACACCGCCCGTAACGTGCTCGCACGTCACGGCACCGCCGCGCCCGCGCTCACCGAAACGCGCCTTCGCGAACTGCTTGAAAGCGACCAGACACTTTCTCCTTTGGACCGTGTAAACTGTGTAAACCTGTTCATGCTCGACAGCGCGAAGCTGAACGGCTACGCGCCCCAAAAGCGAAGCGGGGCGAACACGATGAAGCTGATCATCGGCAACAAGAACTATTCAAGCTGGTCCTTGCGCGGCTGGCTGGCGGCCAAGCAATCGGGCATCATGTTCGAGGAAATCACTGTCCCGCTCTATGGCGAGGAATGGGATCACCTGCGCCGGGCCGATGATCTGGCCCCGTCATCGGGCAAAGTGCCGATCCTGTGGGACGGTGAAGGCCCCGATGCCCCGGTGGTGTGGGACAGCCTTGCCATCATCGATTACCTTGCCGACAAGGTCGGGCGTGATCGTTTCTGGCCCAAGGATGAAACCGCGCGTGCGATGGCCCGCTCGATGGTTGCCGAAATGCACTCCGGCTATCTGCCGCTGCGCAGCCAGCTTCCGATGAACATCCGTAAGCGCGTGGAAGGCGTGGAAATCACGCCCGAGGTCCGCGCCGACATCGTCCGCATCCTCACGCTTTGGGCAGAAGCCCGCGCCCGCTTCGGCAAGGGCGGCCCTTTCCTGTTCGGCACCTTCTGCGCTGCCGACATCATCTACGCCCCCGTCGTCTCGCGCTTCATGACCTACGGCGTGCCCGTTCCGGGCTTTGCGATGACCTATATGGAAGCGGTCTGGACGCACGAGTGGATGCAGGCTTGGATCGAGGCTGCCGAAAGCGAAGGCTGGACCATCGAACAGTTTGAGGAGCCTGCCCGCTGATGCCCGCGCTTGATCCCGTCATTCTTGCTGAACGCCTGATCGATTGCGAAAGCGTCACCCCCGCCACGGGCGCGGTTTTCGATTGCTTTGAAGCGATGCTTGCGCCGCTGGGGTTCGAAATCCACCGCTTCATCGCGGGCGAAGCGCCCGATGGCCCGGTTGAGAACATGTTCGCCATCCGCAGGGGACCGGAAGACTCGCGCCACTTCGCCTTTGCCGGGCACCTTGATGTCGTGCCGCCGGGTGAGGGGTGGACCTCTGGGCCTTTCAAGGCCGAACGGCGCGGCGAATTGCTCTACGGACGCGGCGCTGTGGACATGAAAGGCTCCGTTGCCTCGATGGTTGCTGCTGCGGCTGAAATACCCGCCGAAGCGGGCACGCTCAGCTTCATCATCACCGGGGACGAGGAAGGCCCTGCGCGTTACGGCACCGTCCCGCTGATCGAACTGATCCGCGAGCTGAAGGCCGAACCCGACCTGTGCCTGGTGGGCGAACCTACCTCGGTCCACCGCTTGGGCGATATGGTGAAGATCGGTCGGCGTGGCTCGGTCAACATGTGGATCACCTGCAAGGGCGCGCAGGGCCACGTTGCCTACCCGCACCTTGCCGACAACCCTATCCCACGCCTTGTCGCGCTGCTCGCTGATCTGGATGCGCTGGTGCTGGACGAGGGCACCGAATGGTTCCAGCCTTCCAACCTTGAAGTGACCGACCTTGAGGTGGGCAACAAGGCCACCAATGTCATCCCGGCAGAAGCCCACGCCCGCATCTCGATCCGCTTCAACGACCGCCACACCGGCAAAAGCCTGATCGAGCAGGTCGAAGCCATTGCCCACCGCCACAAGGGCGAGGTGCGCGCGGTCATTTCGGGCGAAAGCTTCATCACGCTGCCCGGCGATTATTCCACGCTGATTGCCGATGCAGTGAAGGCCGAAACCGGCCTCTATCCCGAACTTTCCACCAGCGGCGGCACGTCGGACGCGCGATTTCTGCGTGCGGTCTGTCCTGTGGTGGAATTCGGCCTGTGCAACGCCACGATGCACAAGAAGGATGAAGCGGTGGCGCTGGAGGATTTGGTGACCCTCCAACGCATCTACCGCCGGATCACATTGGCTGCACTGGCTGGTTAGCTCTTCACCTTGCTTGCAAAACTCTTGCGCAGCTTCATCAGCTTGGGCGGGATCACGGCAAGGCAGTAGGGATTGCGCTGCCCTTCGCCGTCCCAATACTCCTGATGGTAGTCCTCCGCCGGATACCACGTGGCCATCGGCTCGATGGTGGTGACGATGGGCTGCGGCCAATCTGGCTGCGCCCGATCAATGGCCGCTTCCATCGCGGCCTTCTGCTCCTCGTCTGCCGGAAACATGGCAGAGCGATACTGCGTGCCCACATCGTTGCCCTGACGGTTCAGTTGCGTCGGGTCGTGCGTGGCAAGGAAAATGTCCAGGATCTGGTCCAGTCCGATGACCCCGGTATCAAACGTCACGCGGATCGCTTCGGCGTGCCCGGTTGTGCCGCTGCAAACCTGCTTGTACGTTGGGTTTTCTACCGTACCGCCGATATAACCGCTCTCGACATTGCTGACGCCTATCACGTCACGAAACACGGCTTCGGTGCACCAGAAACATCCGCCTGCCAGAATGGCCGTTGCTTGTTCGCTCATGCGTCGTATTCTCCTTGTATGACACCGAGATAGGCAGGCACACCTCGCTTGTCATCGCCCCCGTTGGAGAATTACCTGATGCGCAAAATGAGCCTTGCCCTGCTGGCCGTGGTCGCCGGAAGCAGCCTTGCGATGCCCGCCTTCGCCCAGCACGCCGATCATGCCGCTGCCAAGGTCGATCCTGCGCTGGCCGCTGCCGTGGCCGATCCGCTACGCAAGGATGACGCTGCGCGCGACAAGTATCGCAAGCCGGATCAGACGCTGGCGTTCTTTGATGTCGGCCCCGCGATGAAAGTGGGCGAATATGCACCGGGCGGTGGCTGGTATTCGCGCCTGCTTGGCATCTATCTTGCGCCCAAGGGCAAACTCGTCGGCCTCTTTGCCGATGCCAGCAGCGCTAATGCGCAGCGTCAGGCTGCCACCCAAGCCGCCGTTGAAAAGTTTCCCGGCGAAGTGGCCGAATGGTCGAAGCAGCCTGCGGACAAGTTCACCGCCTTCCAACTCGGTGCGATTCCAGAAGGAGAGAAGGGCACGTTCGACCGCATCTTGGTGATGCGCATGATGCATAACCTGCTCCGCTCGAACATGGCGGACAGCGAGATCAAGAAGATGCGTGATCTGTTGAAGCCCGATGGCATGGTCGGCATCGAACAGCACCGCGCCAAGCCAGACGCACCCTATGCCTATGCCGATGGTTCCAAAGGCTATCTGCGCGAAGCTGACATCATCAAGTTCATGGAAATCCACGGGTTCAGCTTCGTCGGCAAGAGCGAGGCGAATGCCAACCCCAAAGATCCGGCCAACTGGCCCGAAGGCGTCTGGACTCTGCCGCCGACCTTTCAGGTGAAAGTCAGCGACGAAGAAAAGGCCCGACTTACCGCTATCGGTGAGAGCGACCGCATGACGCTCCTTTTCCGCAAACGCCCCTGACGCTGGCGTGATCGGGCACGGCGACGGTTGAATAACGGGGGCAGGGGGCTTAGGTCACCTGCCATGACCGAGATCACCGTCGCCGCCCTGCAACTCGCCCTGAACGGGGGTGAGGCCGAGAACATCGCTGCAACCGCCGCGCTGGTCGAACAGGCTGCGCTTGGTGGCGCCCAGATTGTTTTGCCGCCCGAACTCTTTGCCGGTCCCTATTTCTGCAAGGTTGAGGACGAGGCGCTTTTTTCGCTGGCTTGTCCGCTGGGGCAAGACCCTTCGGTGCGCGAGATGCAAAAGTTGGCCAAGGCGCACGGCATAGCCATCCCCACCAGCTTTTTCGAGCGCGACGGGCACCATTACTACAACACGCTCGCCATGATCGGACCCGATGGCGAAGTGATGGGCATCTACCGCAAGAGCCACATCCCCGATGGCCCCGGCTATGAAGAGAAGTATTATTTCCGTCCCGGTAACACCGGGTTCAAGGTGTGGGATGTGTGCGGCACGCGCATTGGCGTGGGCGTGTGCTGGGACCAGTGGTATCCCGAATGTGCGCGCGCGATGGCGCTGATGGGTGCGGAATTGTTGTTCTACCCTACCGCCATCGGCAGCGAACCCTATGACGCGGACCTCGATACCAGCCGCATGTGGCGGCGCGCGATGCTGGGCCATGCGGTTTCGAACTGTATGCCGGTGATCGCGGCGAACCGGATCGGGACCGAAGACGGGCAGAAGTTCTATGGCCACAGCTTCATCAGCGACGAATGGGGCGATTTCATTACCGAGTTCGGCGCGGGCGAAACCGGCGTGCTTCACGCCACCATCGATCTGACGCGCGCGGCGACGCATCGTGCAGGGATGGGCTTCTTCCGTGATCGCCGCCCGCAGCTTTACGGGCGTCTGGCCGAGGATATCTGACGCTGCATCGCTATCTCGTCGCGCTCGGCTCCAACCAGCGTCATCCCAGGTATGGAGCGCCGACAGCGCTGCTGCGCGCGGCGGCGCAGGCGCTGACCGGGGAAGGGGTGATTGTCCTTGCAACAAGCCCGCTGATTCGCAGCCGCCCTATCGGCCCGTCGCAGCGCGAATACGCCAATGGCGCCGTGTTGGTCGAAACCCGGCTTGATCCCCCGGCGCTGCTAGATGCCTTGCAAGCCATCGAAATACGCTTCGGTCGCAAGCGTCAGGGCCAGCGCTGGCGCTCGCGCACGCTCGATCTGGATGTGGTTCTGTGGTCCGGCGGTTGCTGGAGCGATGACCGGCTGACCGTGCCCCACAGCGAATTGCGCAATCGCGCCTTCGTTCTCGGCCCGGTGGCGGCGATAGCCCCCTGCTGGCGCGATCCGGTCACCGGCTTCACAATCAAGCAACTTGCCTATCGCCTGAAGACAGGCTTGACCGCCCGGCCCACGCCCCCTAGGTGACGCGCCACGCAGTGCGCCGAACGCGGCGCAACAGTGCGGGCCCTTAGCTCAGTCGGTAGAGCAACTGACTTTTAATCAGTAGGTCGCTGGTTCGAACCCAGCAGGGCTCACCACCATTTTCCGAATCGATTGGGCCAACCTAACATTGGCATGAGGTCTTGAAGGGCGGCTTGATCCCAAGGCAGGCGTGCGCCCTTCCTTTGCTCCGAAGGGCGGCAGGATTGGGCCGGCAATGCGCTCTCGGACAACATGGGTATCACAACCGCAAAGCGGCGGGCCGAATTTGCTCCAGCGCAGCGTTGCTCGTCAGTCACAATGCCTCAGCATTGCTCCTTCCTCGCGCCTTGCCCTGAAACAAATTCGGCTCCGTCACTCTGAACCAGATTGGTCGGAAAGTGCTCCAAATGGCAATGTAGGGCTGAAGTTCAGAGCCTCGTATGAAGTGTTCAGGAACTCTGGAAATCAAGGCCGGATGCCGTTACCGTTCGGTCGAACTGGGGCTAACGGGGATCAATGCGGCCTTCAGGGCGTAATATTTCCGATATAATTCAGATTTTTAGTGGGGTGGGAGTGGAAAAATTTCGGATATTGGCAATAGACGACCACCACTTGTTTCTTTCTGGTCTAGAGCTGATTGTCAGGCAAAGCTTTCCTTTCGTGGAATTTATTTCAAAGCCGGGGCTTGGCGCTGCAATTGATGCCCTTCACCAGACGCCAGACCTCGTTATGCTTGATTTCAACCTTGTGGGCGTAAGCGGAGAAGCAGCGTTGGCTCTTGTGCGCATGCACTGGCCGAAAGCCAAAATCTTCATCATCACATCCGAAGACACGAGATGGGTAACTGATTGCCTTGGTGACGCTGAAGGTGTTTCGATTCTTTCGAAGGCCGAGCCGCCGACAGTGTTGATAGATCGGATCGCCAAAGCACTACCTGTCGCATCATCGGTCGCAACCGCAGAGGATCAAGGCAAGACGCTGCGTCGGCTCACCGCACGGCAGATCGAGATTTTAGGCTTTGTGCGCGAAGGCCATTCGAACAAGGCGATCGCAAGGTTGATCGGCCTGTCCGAATTCACGGTCAGAGGCCACGTTCAGCAGATCTTCAAACTGCTGAACGCCACCAATCGAACCAACGCCGTCTATCTGGCCGAACAGGCAAGGCTGATCTGATGGTGCCTGCGCCTGACACGCAGGATAGCGATACGCAGCAGCGAATTCTGATCGAACAGATCCGGATCGTTTACAGCATGCTGGCCCGCTCTGGCAGCATGACGCTGGTGCTGTCGGCCTTCGTGGCTTTTGTGATGCGCGAGCATGGAATAGCCATCTGGGCTTGGTTTGGGCTGCAGGCGACGTTGAAAATCTCAGAGTTGACCGAACTGCGGTGGTTCTATGATCCCGAGATGGTGGCAAACGCGCCGGACCGGATGCTGCGTCGGCTCTATGTAACCCAATCGCTCCACGCCGCCGGTTGGGCCAGCCTGTTGGCCATCGCCGGGCAAAACATCAGCGCACCGGAATTCGTGTTCGTGGTGATGGCGCTTGGCGGGGTGTTGAGCGGAGGGGTGACCACATATGGTGCCTTGCCAAAGGTACACGCCGTCTACATCGCGTCCTTCATCGCGGTCAGCTTTATGACGATGATCTATCTGATTGCGGTCGTCCCCGATAATCCAGCTTTCTACATGATGCCGGTGCTGGCCATACTCTATTGCATTGGCACATACATGAACACACAAGTGAGCGGCGAGGCCTATTATCGCCACATCGCCCTGGGCTTTGCCAACGCAGAGCTTGCTGAAGGGCTGGCCCGGCAGGCCGAACGGGCCGAGGCCGCCCGCCAGACAGCGGAGGCAGCCGATCGCGCGAAGTCCACGTTCCTGGCCTCAGCCAGTCACGACCTTCGGCAACCGATCCATGCCACTGGCCTGTTTCTGGCCTTGCTCAAGGGCAGCAAGCTTGAGCCGGCGCAACGCGACATGGTCATGAATGCTTCCAGCGCGCTGCGCGCTTCGTCAGAGATGTTGGATGCCTTGCTCGACTTTTCGCGGGCGGATGCAGGCGTGATCGAGCCGCAGGCGCGGACGTTCTTTTTCGACGACCTTGTCCGGCAACTCGAAACTGAGTTGGGCGTTCAGGCCGACGAAAAGCGGATCGCCTTCCGGGTGCACGAATGCGGAAAGCACGTTCATGCCGATCCCGGCCTCGTGCGTCTGATTTTGCTGAACCTGATATCCAATGCGATCCGCTATACCGATGAAGGGGGCCTTCTGATCGGGGCGCGGCGGCGAGGCCATCTTCTGATCGCCGAAGTCTGGGATACCGGCATCGGCATTCCGGCCGATCAACAAGAAGCGATCTTTGGCGATTTCACACAACTGGGGAACCCTGAACGTGATCGCCGCAAAGGTCTTGGACTGGGCCTGGCCATCGCCCGGCGCATGGCGCGGCTGATCGGCACCGACATTACGGTTTCCTCCGAGCCCGGGCGCGGCAGCGTGTTCCGCTTCCCGCTGATGCTGGCTGCGCCAGTGCAGATCGAAGCGCCTCCTGCGCAACCCGTCCAGACGGAACGGCCAGGCATTGTCAGACGGGCGAGGGTGATCCTGCTGGACGATGACGTTGCGATTTTGCGAGGCCTTGGCGCTCTGTTGACCGCGCAAGGATACGATGTGGCAACTGCAGAAACGGTCGAAGAAGCGTTGGATCATGCCGCTAGGCACGTGCCAGACCTTCTGATTTCGGATTTCCGGCTGAGGCAGGGGCGCGACGGGACCGAAGCGGTGCGCCTGATGCGTCAGAAACATGGCGCAGGGCTGCCGGTCCTGATGATCACTGGCGACACCCATCCAGACCGGATCGCTGCGGCTGACCGGGAAGACATGAAGATCCTCTACAAGCCTGTTGACCCGGACCGGATCGTCGAGGCCGTTGCTTCACTGGTGCAGTGATCTTGGTGGTCTTGGCGAGTGCACCCGCAGGACTCGCCATTTTCCGTGAAGTGCTGAGGTTCCGCTGATTGCAGCGTAACCCGCAGCCGCCTCGTCTTTAGAGCACTTTCCGACCAATCTGGCTCACCGTGACGGAGCCGATTTTGGCCGAGTGCAAGGATCGAGGAGGGAGCCATGCTGTCGCATAGTGACCGACGAGAGACGCAGCAATCGGCCAAAAGGGGCCCGCCCCGAAGGGGTTGACGCAGGAAGCCCCTCGGACAGCGTCGCCTTGCTTGGACGGGCAACCAGCCCGGTCTGTGCAACGCTCCTTGCCGAGAAGCTTGCTGCGCCAATCACGATGAGCCAGATTGGTCGGAAAGTGCTCTAGCGTTGACCTGGCTTCTTGTCTGCCGTTGGGTTCGTGCGGACAATGCTGCATTCCGACCCTCCCGCACCAAACTGGTTGGGCTGGACCACGATCGTCATGCGCCGGGTCGTGCCATCCGCTTGCGGGACCATCTCGATCACGATCACCGGCACATTCGCATCGGCAACGCTTTGCGAGGGACGACCGTTGATGGCGCCTGTCCTCGGATCGATCGTCAGCCAGCATGGCAGTTCGCCGCCAGCAGCAGTCTGCGCAGTGATCGGCTTGCCGGCAGGGGGCGGCGCGATTTCAGGCCGGATCACGTTCTGCTCACGGTCAACCACGGTGCGGACAGTGTTTTCGGGCATCGGAACAACAGGTGTCGTCGTTGACGGAACACTTTGCTGCTTTTGCTCCTGCGGCATAGTTGCGGGCGCTTCAGGCTGCCTCTGGACGGTCGAGGTCATGACCGGCACATCGGGTTGCTTCTGAACGGTTGGCTGAATGGCCGGCGCGTCGGGCTGCTTCTGGACGGTCGGGGTCATAACCGGCGCATCGGGTTGCTTCTGCACCGTCGGCTGGATCACCGGCGCATCGGGCTGCTTCTGAACTGTCGGCTTGATGACCGGCGCGTCGGGCTGCTTCTGGACCGTCGGCGTGATGACCGGCGCATCGGGTTGCTTCTGGACCGTCGGCGTAATGACCGGTGCGTCGGGCTGCTTCTGAACGGTTGGCTGGATGACCGGCGCATCGGGTTGCTTCTGAACCGTCGGCGTAATGACCGGTGCGTCGGGTTGTTTCTGAACCGTCGGCAGGATGAGCGGTCGATCCGTGGGCGTCTGCGCACGGTCCGGTCCTGCAGGCGGCGTTGGTGCAGGCTGAGGCACCGGCGTGATCGTGGCAGGCCTGCCTGCGTCAATCTTTGCGACCGGGACTGGCGCCACGGCCTGCGGACCAGTCGACAGAGGCGCTGCTTTCGGCACGGCCAAGGCCAGCGGGGCCTGGAGTGGCGTTGCGCCTTGGACCGTCGCTGTGACGCCTTCCACGCGCATCGCTTGTGGCGCTGCGGCAGTCGCACCTTGGGCGATGCTCTGGCTGACGGCTGCGCCTGCAATCGGAGCTGCCCCAATTGCTACGACGGGGGCTGCGGCGGGCGCTGCAATGCCGCTGATCCGCCCGGCGGCCTGTCCCGGCACTGCGAGCGCGGATGTCTGCCTCGATCCGACCGCACCAGCAGCGTTTGAGGAACCGTTCGTCTGCCCGACGGGCGCGGAGAAGGAATTGCTGTCAGCCGCGTTCGAGGTTGACACATTGCTGTCGGGCACGCCGTCCACTTGCCGGATGGTTGGAGCATCGACGCCCCCAGCCAATTGCGGTGCGATGACGGGCGTTGCTGACCGACCGACGAATGTGCCGCCGGACTGGGATGTCACGCTGCTGGTCGTCGTGGTCCGGTCGGTCACGTTATAGGCATTGAAGCCGCCCGTGCCGCCAGCAACGACTGTGCCGGACTGCTCAGCAGCGGCTGAGATATTGAACCCGCCACCCGATGAGCGCACCGTATCGACGACGCTCTGGTTCGTGACCTGTCCTTGCGTGGCCACCACGTTCGCGCCGGTCGCCGCAGCAATCTGCGTGCCCTGCAGCAGCACCGAGTTGCCCTGAACGTTGACCTGACCAGAACCGGAATTGAGCTGCACGGTTTGATTGGTGACGGAATCCGTCTTGTCGATCTGCAATCCTGCTTCGACCTCGATCCCTGCGCTGTTGGCACCACCGGTGCCTTTGCTCGCGGTCAGGTTGACGCCGAAAGAAGCATTCAGATCGTTCGTCGTTTCGGTCGATCGCGCAGCTTCCAGCACGACCTTGCCGTTGGTGGCGGCCACGTTGACTCCGGATTCACCGCTGACCTGCGTGGCTTGCAAGCGCAGATCGCCATTGGTGGTAACGATGTTCACTGCACCTGCACCGGATTCGATGGTGCCGGTCACGGCCTGATTCTTCGATCCCGAGCTCTTCGAGATTTCGCCCTCGACGCCCACGCCAACGCTCTTGGCGATGACATCGACGGTCACCGACTGGTCGAGCGAGAAGCCAGAGCTGGAAGTCTGTTCGGTGTTTCGGGCAGCGGTATAGTCCAGCGATCCAGCCTGAATGGTAACGCCCTGCTGGCCCTTGATCTGCGTGCCTTCCAGCGATGTCTTGCCACTGGTGATCGAAACGACCTTGCCACCGGCATCATAGCTGCTGGTAACCGCCTCGCTGCTCCGCTGGGATTCGCCCGACTGCTCATAGGTGAAGGTCTGCTTGATGCCCGCGCCGGTAGAGCTGCCCGAGGTCATGCCGCCCGAAACGCCGCCCTGCACGTTGGCGCCGATGGTGAATTCCGTGCTCCGGCTGTTCTCCGTGCTGAACTCGGTGTTCTCCGCTGCCCGGTCGGTGATGGTCGTGGCCTGCTGGAGGATGTCCCCGCCCGACTGAAGCTGCGTGCCCTGATCGTTGATCGCGTTGCTCGCGATGCGCACCACGTTGCCGCCAGACTTGATCGTGGTGGACACTGCGCTGGTCGAACCGGAACTGGAACTGCTGGCTTCGTTGGCTGCGCGGAACCCCGCGCTGACTTCGGCGGAAGCTTCTGCGCCGACCTTCAGACCGTTGGCCGCAGGGGTGGAAATACCGGTCTGGCCGATCTTTGCCGATGCGCCCGCCGATGCTTCGGCAGAGGCGCTGCCGTTCGCTCTAAGATAAAGCCCCGCAGTGGTCTCGCTTTCGCTCTGTGAGGAGAACTCATAGTCCTGCGCGGCCAGATTGTTGATGTTGTTGCCCGCAACCTGCGCCACGTCGCCACCGGCTGAGAGGTTGGCACCGACCGTGGTGATGTCGTTCTCGGCAATGATGTTGAGGTTGCCGCCCGCGCTGATGTTGCTGCCAACATTGCCGACCTTTACGCTGTTTTCGCGCGAAGTGCTGTTACGCACGCCGATCGTCGCAGTCACCTGACCATTGGCTTCAGCCGTGGCCGAAGCACTGGCGCCGCCGCCGATGGCCGCGCGGTTCTTGCTGTCGGCAAGGCTTCCGCTGATCTCGGCATTGGCCGCTGCGCTGGCATCGCCCTTGGAATCGACGAAGATGCCGATCGAAGTGGTACGGCTGTCGCTGCTGCTCGTTTCGCTGTCTATGCCCGTTAGGATGTTGACGTCCTTGGCCCGCAGCGTGAGATCGCCTTCCGTGGTGCCGACGTTCGACCCTTGGATCGTCAGCGTCTTGCCTGCCGAAATCTGCGAATCCCCGCCGAATTCGATGTTGGAGCCGACGTTGGTCGTGCTCTGTTCGCGGCTGTTGGTCACGGTCTTGCTATAGAAGTTCAGCGAAGACTTGTTTTCGCCCTCAGCCGATGCCGAAGCCCCGGCTGAAGCCGTTCCACCGATCCCGTTGCGTTCTGCTAGTGCGCCTGCATTGGCACTGGCCTTGCCCGAACTGGAGCTAGAGACACCGAGAATCGTTTCCGTCTCGCGCCGTGTGGTAACATCGCGCGTGTCCTTGCCAGCAAGCACGTTCACGTTGCCGGTCGCGTCGATCACGCCGCCTTCGGCTGCGCTCAGGTTCGAACCCTGGATCGTGACGTTGTCGTTGTTGATCAGCGCAACCTTGCCCCCGGCGGTGATACCGGAAGCCACGTTGGTGGCCGAAGCGTCGCGCGTGTTGACCTTTTCCTTGCCATAGAGGCCACCGGCAACGCCAAGGCCCGACTTCTTCATCTCGGTCGTAGTCGTAGACGTATCGTTGCCTGCAAGGATGTTCAGATCGTTGCCCGATGTATCGATCACTACGTTCTTGCCCGCGTTGATCTGGCTGCCACCGGTGATGTTGGTATCGCCGCCGGACTTCACGTAGAGCGATCCGCCTGTCGTCACGTTGGAACCAACGTTGGTGGTGGTTTCGACTTCGGTGGTGGTGGTCTTCTTCTGGAAGACGCCGCTGTACTTCTCTACCGTTTTCGTGCGGCTCGTATCGGTGGCGGCGGTAATGTTCACCTCGCCCTCAGAGATGATGGCTGCGTTGCCGCCCGCCGTCACGTTGCTGCCGGTGATATTGGTCGAACCGCCGCTCTTGAGCACGAGATTGCCACCGGCTGACACGTCGGACCCGATGTTGGTCGTAGTAACATACTCGCTGGTGGTGGTGGTGCGGCCCTTCTTGATTTGGTTTACATCGCCTTCGGTTGATGTGACCGTACCGATATCGATGTTGTTGCCAGCGTTGAGAACAAGATCTTTGCCAGCGCTGATCGTGCCACCTTTGACGGAGATGTCCTTGGCCGCGTTAAGCGACAGGCTTTCTGTGGCAGTGATCGCGGCTGTTGGACCGACTTCGGTCCTTATGGTCTTCGTGCCAATTCCGCGGGTGTCAGTTTGGGTGACGACTTCGATGCTGCCACCGCGGGTGGTCAGCGCCAGGTTTTTCGCAGAAATATTGTTGGTGCCATCGACCTTGAAGCCTTCCATCTGATCGACGGAAAGCGCCGTCCCGGCTGTGATGGTGCCACCCTTGATATCGACGCGGGTATCGTCTGACCGCAAGGCGATACGGTCTGCGGCGATGGTGCCATTTGTGTTGACCAGATCCTCGTTGGCGATCACCACGGCCGTCTTGGCTGCCTGAATCGTGCTGTTCAGGTTCTGGACGCTGCCGCTGGCCGACTTGAGATAGACCTGACCGCCCGCAATCACGCCGCCATTGGTGTTGCGGATGTCACCGGTCGTTCGGATGACGTTGGTCTTGGTGCCGATGATCTGCCCGCCATCGTTGTTCAGCGAGGTCAGCTGGAGATTGACGCTGTCTGCGATGATGCCACTGCCGCTGACCAGTGCGGTCTTTGTTGCTTCGGAAAGGTAGACGACCGGCGCGAGCACGCTTTGACCAGCCACTTCGGTGCGGACAAGCCAAATGATGTCGCCCGGAAGATTGGCGGCCTGCTCTTCGGTAAGGGGCTGGCCGATGACCAGTCCTGTCTGCTGGGCATAGTCGGCAGCGTTCGCATAAAGCGCCGAGAGCTGGTCATCCAGCGTGGCGTAGCTGGAAAGCAGGCTGCGGCCAGTGGCGCCAAGCAGTTGCTGGGTGATCAGATAGGCTTCGTAGTCCGTATCGCCCAAACGCTTGCCGAACGCATCCGGCGCAATGCCCAGCCTTTGTGCAAGCAGGTCGGAGCTGAAGCTTGCGATCGGCGTGGTGAACAGCGGATTGCTCTCTACCAGAAACTGACTGGTCGGGTTCGGCACCGTCACAAAGCGGCCATTGGGGTTGCTTGGCAGGGCGACTGTGGTGCCATCAAACGAAACCGCAGGCTGTCCCCCAACCGTCGTCACGCTGATGGGATTGGTGAAGTTGGTAGAAGCAGTGCTGGCAAGAGGTGTGGCGCTGCCTGCCCCGCTGCTCAAGCCGCTTGTGGAGGTTGCTGTGTCTACCGTGAGGCCCGCTGTTGGCGTCAGACCGGTGCCGCTCGTTCCGGTGGTGCCAGTTGCCCCTGTTGCCGCAACGGATGCGGTAGGCGCAGCGATCCCGGTGGTCGAGCCGCTGGTGCCCGTAGGCGCCGTGGTCGAGCCGGTTCTGCTGCCGATGGCGGTGTTGAGCGCGTTCCCCGCCGCTGTAACGGCCGGTGGCGTTGTATTTCCGGCAGCGCCGATTACCGTCAACGCATAGCCGCCGCCGGTTACGCTGTTGGCGAAGACTCCCGTGGGTACGAGCGACCCGCCGCCGGTCCCGAAGACCTTGGCCGTTGAAGCAGACCGTCCGATCCCGTCACCGCCACACGTGTACGTTGGCCCACCTGCGCAGGTGAACTGCGGGAAATAGTCGAGAAATTCGCCGGATCGCACGCCGGTAGGCGGGTTCTGGCTGGTGTCGAGCCGATATCTCTGGAAACCGGATCGGGTCCAGAGCATGTCGGTGACCGTCTGGCGCAATTCAAGCGTGTTCAGGCCGAAGGTGGCACCTGATTCCAGCGCGGACAGCGATACGACTGGGGCAGAAAGTCTCGCGCCGACGTTGTTCGCGTTCCTGAAATTGACCCTCAGCGTACCGCCCGTTGAAACGATCTGCGGCGTATAGGAAGGCGCGATCAGGCCATTGGCAAATCGTTCGGTATCGACCGTCCGCTGATTCCAGGTTTGCGTGAAGAAGTTTTCGCAATCGAACAGCGTGGTTGACGTGCCAACGCCACTGCAACTTCCGTTCGGAGCCACGTTGGTGCTAACCGGTTGGGCCGAAATGACCGTGTTCTGCGAGCTGACCCTGGACCAATCACCGACGACGGCATTGGTAAAGTTGCGCGAATTAATCGTGATGTCGCCCGCCGCATTGATCTGGCTGTAGTTTATGACGCTACCGGCATAGCCGAAGGCACCTTCATTTGTGGACAGCGATATAGAGCCACCGGAATCGATCGACCCCGCAAAACCTGATGCACTTGACGCGCTGTCGGTGTTCGCCTTGTTTACGATGCTCGCCCCAGCTTCGAGATTTACCGCAGCGGCGCCATAGATTTGGCCTGAATTGACGATGCTTCCGCTTTGCCCGCCAAACGTCGCGGGTTTGGCAATGATCGATGTCGAACCGCCAGAAGCGACCCCGCTGTTGCTGGCGAGCGTGATGTCGCCAAACCCGCGGACGTTCAGCCCGGCCTCGCCGAAAATCAGGCCGCGCACCGTGAAGGAATTGGTGACCGAAAGCGACGATGCCTGCTGATTGCCTCCGAGCAGTTGCGATGACGAATCCGCCATCTCGAACGTATCGATCGCAATATTGAACGCATTACGCGCGCTGATGCTTGCTCCACTGCCGATGGACAGCCGGGTTCCGCTGACGCCCGGCAGGGCGACATAGCCGAAGCTGTTGGACACGGCCTTGGCGTTGGCGCCAAACACGAAATCGCGCACCAGAATGGTCGCGATACTATCACCTTCCAGAAGGCCATTGTTGATGACCTGCGTGCTATTGGCCGAAGCGCCAAGCTTGATCTCGCGGTTGACGCGGATCGTGCCGCCAAGGTCGTTCAGCAGATTGCCATTGATCGTGGACAGGCTGAGGCTGGTGCCCGATTCCAGAAGGCCCGCGTTGCGGAAGCTGCCGGATGAGATCGAGGCCGTGTCGGCGATATTGGTCCCGACGAAATAGGCGTTGCCCTGATTCAAGAACTCTTCGGACGTAATGATGTTCGAATTGACGGCGGCCTGCATCGTGCCGAAGTTGCGGAACGATCTGACGTTTGCGCGGATTGCGCTGTCGACCAGCAGCGTCGCTCCGCCACCTACCGCAAAATCCGCGCCGACGGCCAGAACGTCGAGCGTGCCGCCGATCTGGAACAGGCCGTCCGATCCGGTCGAGCCACCAGGGCCGGTGAAGAACGGTACGCGGATGGTGAGGGCGCGATTGTCGCCGTTGATGCTGCGGATGTTGAGGTTGCCGGGCACGAAGAACGTGCCCGCACTGCTGAGGCTGGACCCAAGGGTGATCGTCGCGTCCTGCGGCGCAAAGACCGCGCGCAACTGGTTGTCTATCTCGTTCGCTGTGAGGTTCAACGTGCCGTTGGTGAGGAACGTGCCACTGTTGGTCAGCGTGCCACTGATCGTGATGGCACTCGCGCCGGTGCCGGTTACGAACTGCCCGGCGTTGGTCATGCCTGCCAGCGTCAGCGCAGTGGCGTCTGCCGTGATCGCCGCGCCTGCTGCGTTGGTCAGCGTCGTGGCAGTGCCATCAATCGTGAGCGTGGCCGGTGCCGCAGTCGTGCCCTGCGCAGCAATGATGCCGCTGCCCGAATTGGTGATCGCCAAGGCCGCGCCCGTCCCGTGGATCGCCATGTCAGCCGAGGTGATTACATAGCCGGTGTTGTCGAAAGCAGGTCCATTGAGGTTGAAGCTGGCCCCCTTGCTCGACTGGATCGTCGCTGCCGAGGCGCTAGCCCCCGGCGCAAGGTTGGCAAGGCTTGCGGCATTGACAACGAGATTGCCTATGCCATCGGTAGAGCCGATCAGCGTGCCCGCATTGGCAAGGTTGCCGGTCAGATTGAATGTCGTGCCCTTGTCCGCTTGCAGGATTGCACCTGCATTGTTCGAGAACGACGCGCCGCTGAATGTGGCGATGCCGTCCTGCGCATAGAGCGTGCCCGAATTCTCACTAGCGCCGGTGAAGGCCAGCGTCAGGTTGCCGCGGCTCTGCAGCGTGCCGAAATTGCTGATCGCGCCGAACGCCCAGTTCAGCGAATTGCCGATGATCACGCCACGATTGGTCAGTGAAATGCCGCCGCCGTTGATGGTAATCAGGCCGGTCGTGCTGGCACCCGCAGGGCTGGTCTGGATGGTCGCGCCGGTCTGATTGTTGATGGCAAGATTGCTGCCGGTGATTGCGATATCGTCGCCCGCTGCGATCAATCCGGCGTTGTCGAGGCTCTGGCTGCTGCCGGTGAACGCAAGCCCCAGCTTGCCGCCGGAAACGATGCGCGCACCGGCAGCAACGCTTGCCGAACCGAGCGACAGGGTGCTGGTGCCGCTGGTATTGGCAAGATAAATCTGCCCGTTGTTGGAAAGCCTGCCGCTGACAGTCACCGCCCCTGCCACTTCGGACTGGAGCCTGCCCGCCGCTGCAACGTCGAGGGTTCCCGCCGAAAGTGTCAGCGTGCCGTTGCTGCCGATCAGGCCGCTCGTCGCCAGTGCGCCCGACACCGCGATGTCAGCCGCATTGGTTGAAACAATGCTGCCCGAATTGGTCAGGCTGGCAATCGTGAACGCCAGAGCATTGCCGCCGATCTGCCCCGCCTGATCGGTAAACGCCGCACCGTTGCCGGTGATGGCCAGCGTTCCGCCAGACAGCAACCTGCCTGCCGTGCTGTTGGTCAGGGTCACGCTGTTGCTGCCCGACGCGATGGTAAAATCGCCGAGCGACTGGATCGTGCTGCTGTTGGCTAGTCCTGCGGAAAGGTTGAGCGCTAGCGTCCCATTCGAACCAATGCTGCCGGTGTTGGTCAGCAGCCCAGCGCCCAGCGTCGCGCTTCCCGCGTTGTCGCTGGTCAGCACCAGCGTGCCGCTGTTGGTCACAGCGCCTGTGGCGATAATGCTGTTCGCGCCCGCGCCGCCGCCGATGGCTCCGGCATTGTCGAGTGCGGCAAGCGACAGTGCCAGTCTGTCACCGAGCAGACGCCCGCCCGCGATGTTGACCAGCGAGAGCTGCCCGCTCGACGAAAGCGTCGCCGGACTTGCGCTGGAACCTTGCGCGGCAATAATGCCGCTCGCGCGGTTGGTCAGCGTTGCCCCGCCGGTCCCGGCGGAAAGCGCCAGCGTGCCCGCGCTGAGCAGGGTGCCCGCGTTGCTGCCGCCGGTGCCGGTCAGGGCAAGCGACAGCCCGCCCGCCGATTGCACGATCGCGCCCGCCTGGTTGTCGAACGTCCCGGCGGTCAACGCCACGGCACCCGTGCCGCCATTGGCAGAAGGCGTCAGGATCGTGCCCGCATTGGTCAGCGTGCCAGTGGACGTCAGCGCCACGCCGCTGCCGCCCTGAATGCCGCCGCTGGCAAGGTTGCTCACCGTGCCGCCCCGTCCTGTCAGTTGGGTTCCGGCCAGCAGCACGCCTGCGTTGGACACCGCGCCCGATGCTGCAAAGTTCAGCCCGGCCACCGCGCTGATCGCCCCGGCATTGGTCATCCGCGCCAGTGTGAGGTCCAGCGAATTGCCAGTGATCACTGAATTGGGCGCTGTTTCGAGCGCTATGCCCGCGCCGGTGATGGTCAGCTTGTCGCCGCTGGCGCTGCCGGACTGGATATAGGCACCGCCCGCGTTCGTCAGCATCAGCGCGGTGCCGGTTGCCCTGATCGAAAGGCTTCTCGATGCCAGCAGATTGCCCGCGTTCGTCAGCGAAGTGCCGGACAGCGTCAGGTCCAGATCCCCTTGCGAAACCAGCACGGCGCCACTCTGATTGTCCAGCGAGCCAGCAGCAACGGTGCCGTTGCCGCTGGTGTTGGCAAGGTAGATCGCTCCTTGGTTCAGCAAAGCTCCGCCAGTGGCAATGTTGCCCCCGATGCCGGACTGCACAGTGCCCCCGGTCAGGTTTGAGAGGCTCCCCGCTGCAAGGGCGAGCGTCCCGTTGGTGCCAATCGTCGCCCGGTTGCTCACCGCGCCAGTGGCATCCAGCGTCAGACGGTCAGCGCCGATCACCTTACCGCTGTTGTCGAGGCTGGCTATCGCAAGGTTGACGGACTTGGCGCTGATAACGCCAGCCCCGGCGTTGGTGGTTGCCGCTTGGCCTGTCAGAGCCAGCGCACTTGCGGCGTTCATCGTGCCGCTGTTGTCAAGCGTGCCGGAGACTCCAAGGGTAAGATCACGCGCCGACTGCAGCGTTCCGGCATTGGTCACGCTGGCCGCCGTGATCGTGCCATCTGCCGTTGTGGCGGTCGATGCGATGAACAGCCCGGTGTTTTCAAGGCGGTTGGCGCGCAAGGTGGTGCCGCTTGCCGCCTGCACCGTCCCGGCGTTGACGAGCGTGGCCAACCGCGCGTCAATCGCACCGTTGCTCAGGATTTGCCCGCCGCTGGCATTCGTCAGGCTGCCGGATGCACCTCCAGCAGCATCAGCCAGCGTGAGGTTGCCCTGCGCTACAATCGAGCCGCTGTTCGTGGAATTGCCACCCAAAGACAGCGTCACTGCGCCTGCGTTGGCAGCGATCGTGCCTGCATTGTCGAGCCCGGCGCCTGCCGTGATCTCGACAGGTCCACCGGAACTGACGATGCCTCCCCGACCGGCGCGCACCGAAACCGCGCCGCCTGCATTAAGCGCAAGCCTGCTTGCTGCCGTGAGCGCATAACTGCCCAGCGTCAGATCGCCCGTCGTGGCCTTGACCGAAAGCGCGTTGTTGGAGCTGTAAAGGAACCCGTCGCCATTGGCCGCAAGGCTTGAGCCCGAAATATCGGCCACGCCCGCCGCGCCATAGCTTGTTCCGGTCAGCGCTATCGCACCGCCAATGCCAAGCGTCAGGCTGCCCCCGGCATAACGCTGGTTGTTGTTGGGCAATGTCGCCGCACTGCCCGTATCGGTCAACGAAGCTGAGGTCAGCGACAGATCTCGCGTCGCCACGATGGCGCCGCCCGTTAGCGCCGCACTCCCAGCGATCGCAAGACCAAGATCACGCCCGGCGGAAAGGGACGCATCCTGCGCCACAAGCCCGCCAGTGCCGCTAGTGGAAATCTTCAGATCCTGCGCCGCCGAAATGGTCGAGCGCAGTTCGAGATTGCCTGCCGCACTCAGCGTCAGATCATCCGCAACTGCAGCAGCATCGGCAAGCAGGCGTACGCCCACACCAGCCTCGGTTGCGATCAAACGGATGCGGTTGGCATAGATGCCGCCGACAGCCGTGGAATCGATCGCGTAATCGGGCGTTGTGCCGGTTCCGGCGATGGCCGTGGCCCTGCGGTTCTGGTAGTCCCAGCGGTTGCTGCCCGCCACAACATCCAGCACCTTGCCGAAGGTTGCACCGCCGATGGCAATCTTGCGCCCGAGCAGGGCAGCATAGTCGGTGGTTTGAGCGTCCAGACCTGCGCCGTTGATGGTTAACGTACCACTGCTGACATCGAAGCCAAGCAACCCGCCACTTGAGTCGATGCGCGAACGTCCGGTGGCCAGCGTGAAGACCGAAGTGTTGATCACGCCGCAACCGCCGCAGGTGATGCCGTTGGGGTTGGCGACAACGACCTCGGCCTTGGTTCCGGCCACTTCCATGTACCCGGCCAGCACCGAGGGATTGGTCGAGACAACCTCGTTGAGAATAACCTTTGCAGCCGTGGTCAGGTTCGGGTTGACCGCAACGAGACCCGCCAGTTGCGTCGTCACGCGGCCTTCGGCATTCCCCTCGGCGGACGTGGCATTGTTGAGGATGATGCCCCGTGTCGAGACATTGAAGGCGTCGTACTGATTGACCGACAATCCGTTCGCATTGGGATTGGCGATCTGGACCATCGGCACGCCGTTGTCTGCTGTGCCGACTTGGGTATTGCCGTTTGCTGCCACGACTTGCGCGCGCAGAGCGCCATTCCCACCCGGCATCAGCGAGGCATAGAGCGCAATCGCCGAGATGGAGCTGGCGGAAAGCAGGCGGGAAAGGGTCTGGTGGCGCATGGATAAGGCCTTCAGAAGGAAATTGTCGCGCGGGCGAAGGCGAGGAAACCCTCGTCGGGGAGCGGACCGCGTGCGATCGAGCGGCTGCCCGTGATGTCAAGGTTGACCGGGCCGAACGTCAGGCCAAGGCCCGCGGCAACGCCCGCAAGCGTGCCGCGCGCACCGATGGCGGTGGCCGGGGCAACACGGCCAAGGTCGAACGAGACATGGGGGCGCAAGAACGCCTGCCCGCGTCCAATCTGCACCGGCAGCAGGCTGGAGAACTCCTGTTGCAGGTAAAAGCCGCGATCCCCAATCAGGCTGTTGTCGAAGAACCCGCGAACTGTGAATGGCGAGCCGATAACGATCTGCTCGTTGGCATAGAGCGGATCGAAACCATAGAGCGCTTCGAACTCGGTTGACGAGGTGATGCGCACATTGCCGGCCTGCAGCGGCACGACAAATGCTGCGCGCGCGGTGAGCTTGTCAAATTGCGCGTGCGGCGTGTCTGCCGTCCTAGCAATCGTGGAATCGTCAAGCGCGCCAAGGCCATCGATCCCCTTGGTCCAGCCAACCCCGGCCCTGAAGCTGCCGCGCCCGATCAGAACAGACCAGTTCGCTTCCAGCGCGACGGTCGTGAGCACGCGCGAACTGACCGGAAGGAAGATGCCGTTGATGAAGTTGCGATTGCGCTTGTTGGTGAGCTGCGCCGAAAGCTCGACCTTGTTGCGCGCATTGCGCCAGACCGCAGCATCGACCCGGCCGAATGCATTGGAACTCGCGCCCGTCAGCACAAAAACTGTGCCGCCATCTGTCACCGTCTGCGATCTGTACTCGCTGTCGTTGTACCCGCCGGTAAAGGTCAGCGCATTGAACGGCAACGAAAACAGCAGATTGTTCGAATGCGAGTCCGTGTTCGGCCTGTTTTCAAAGATGGTCTGGCGCCGCGTGTAGCTCCACATCTCGTTCAGGCCCAAGGGATCGTCGAGGATGATCGTACCGGTGCCTTGCCTTCGCCCGGTATTGGTCTGGCCCGTATTGTCTATCGACGCGCTGAGGTGCAGGCGCGAATCCGGGCGATTGGTGATCTTGACGATGCTGTATCCCGGCTTGGAACCCGGAGTTATGTCCAGCGAAGCGTGGTTCGATGCGAGCCGGTTGATCTGGTCGAGACCTTGCTCGAACACACGAAGATTGAAGCCATTGTTCCTGACAAGACCAAATGCCGTAAACAAATTGACGGTACCTTTGGCGTTGTCATCGAGGATGACTTTTTCGACCCGTCCTTCCACGACATCGAGCACCAGCACGCCCTGAGCCAGATTCTGCGGTTTTATGTAGACGCGCGTGGTCGGTCGACTCTTCTCGATGTAGTAGCGGGTGATGTCTGAGAGGAGGTTCTCCACATCTCCAAGACCAAGGCAGCGTCCGAGATAAGGAGCGGTCAGTCGCTCCTGACCTTTCTCGCTCAGCAGCGGGCTGTGCTCGAATTCAATACGGTTGATCGTCTGGCATGACCCGGGCGCAGCTTCGGCTTGCTCGTGCGTCGGCACTTCAATCACGGTTTGGCTTTGCGGACGCGTCAGGATCCTTGTCGTGTCTTCGTCGACCCGTTCCTGCTGCTGACGCTGGATCGTGTCGGCCTGCCGGCCGGCTTCTGCAGCACCCGGCGGCAGTACCGCCTGCGCGAAGGCTGCTGTTGATGGTATCGTGACAGCCATGAAGGCCAGAAGGCTGGTTGATGCGACGCATGGCTTGCCCGGCAGACGCAGCGCACGCGCGATAACTGTGTGAATAGTACCCCTCATGCCGCGCTAGGAAGAACAGTTCGCAAACGGAGACAATCGCGACAGATTGACCCAAACTGGAGGCGTTCAGTCAAAATGTACTGCTCGGCGGCAATCCGAACAAATTAAGGTGGCGCTACGGTATATATAGGGATCTATACCTATAGTTAATTTCGGGCGTTAGCGTGACCGCGGCCAGAAAGCGGCGGGCTGCGTACGTCTCGTGTTAGTCGTTGGAGCCGCGCTTGCATGTGTGTTGTCGGCGCCGAGTTGGGATTGCCGAAATCAAGGCCTCTCCTCGCCCGTCACCGCCAGCATCGTGTCGCGCAAAAACTTCAAACCATCACCACTGGATCGTTTCACAGTAATCCGGCTTGCTCTGCCAAAAAGACCGCGCTGGTACGGTTGACCGCCCCGGTGACTTTCAGAATTCGTTGCACATGCCCCCGGACGGTAAACTCGGAAAGGCCCACAAGCCTTGCGATCGATTTGTTGGAATGTCCCTCACGTATGTGGCGCAGAATCTCCAATTGGCGGTTGCTCAGGCTGGCCGCCGCCTGCATCGGATATTCGTCAGGCACACATTCCCGAAGCAGATCGACAAGCACTCGTGGGGGGGCCGTTTTCGACAGCAGCGTTACTGCCGGAATGGAGCGAATTTGTTCCAGAGTGCGCGGATCAGTCTCTGCCGTGACGATTGCCAAGGCGGTTGACGGCCAACAGGTACGCGCGAGCGAAATGGCAGTGTCTCCGCAAATACCTTTCAGATTGTAGTCCAGCAGAAGAACATCGGGTGCGCTGTCGCTATCGTCGAACGCTTCGCCGAGCGTGGCAAACGTTGTGACCACGGCCGCCGGAAAATTCTGATTTATAATCAGCGCCATGCCTGCGCGAAACAGGTCATGATCGTCTACGATAAGCACCGAAAACGGCTTCATCTGCTCGCTCGCACCATCACTCTACCCTGGGCATCATATTCCGCTGCCTCTTCGCGGTCAGCGCCGATGACACTGGCCTCGCGCCGTTCATGATCACAAATCTGCGCAATATTCCACGCTGGAATGCACGATTTGTCCCGAAATACGCCAGTTGTTGCATAAGTATTTTCGCGCTTGAACGTCTGCACTCCGCCCAAAAGGGGCACTTGTCAAAATCGATTGCACCTGAAATGACTGCGGTTCGGATGAGGGACAAGTTGGGGCTCGGTTACTGTCTGGTCCGCCGGATACGGCGTAACGCTTCCGCTGCATGCGTGGCGATGCAGCGGCCGGTTAACACGTATGCAATTGCCGCACCCCACTCAACAGCCCGGCGCGCCTGACCATGCTTTCCGACCGCCTGTTTTTGGAACCCAACGAGCCCGTGTCGGAAAGGCTGACGGCACTGTTCTGGCAGAGCTTTCTGCTCGCACTGGCCTATGCACTGACCGGTTACGCCGGGCTTGAGCTTGCCATCGTCGGTCGCACCGTCACGCTGTTCTGGGCGCCATCGGGTATTGCCATGGCAGTTGTCTGGCTAGGCGGCCCGCGTTTGCTGCCGGGCATCGCCGCTGGAGCGCTTCTGGTCAACCTCCTGACCCTCAGCTCGCCAGTTGCTGCGGTGATCCTGGCTCTGGGCAACACCTTGCCCAGCTTTGTTGCGCGGGCCAGCCTCCTCAGGATCATAGAAAGGCGCAACGCCGTCGCCGAATTGGGCGAACTGGAGCGCGTAGCCCTGTTCATTGCCTTTGCGGGATTGGCCTGCACCACGATCAGCGCATGGTTCGGCACGCTCGCTCTGGATGTGATCGCACGCCACCAGGCGCCATCGTTTGAGACGTGGTTCATCTGGTGGATGGGCGATGCAGCCGGGGTGATCGCCGTGGCACCGCCGCTTCTGTTGTGGCAACGCATTGTCTCGGCTCGCCTCACGGCTTGGCGTATTGCCGAAATCGTTGCTTTTGGGTTCGCCATTCTCGGGGTCATCGCAAGTTTTCGCGTGATAGTCTCACCGATATGGGCGGTCGAAGTGTGCAAGCTGGTTTGCTTGTTGATCGGCATGGCGGCGGCTGTTCGCTTCGGGCTTACCGGAGCAGTCCTCTCCACGGTCTGCATTGCTGTCGGCACGATCATTGTGACGGTCAGCGGCTATGGCCCGTTTCTGCGCGGCGGCGTGACCAGCAGTTACGCCTTGCTGCACTCCTTCCTGCTGATCGAGGCCGTCGCCAGTGCGTTGCTGGCAGCCGCTCTGGCAGACTTGCGCCGCTCCCTTGCCCGCAGCACAATGGCGCGCCAGATCGCGCTGGATGCCAATCTTCAAAAGTCAAAGTTTCTGGCCGCAGCCAGCCACGATTTGCGTCAGCCAATCCATGCGCTCAAACTGTCACTGGATGTCCTGACTCAAAGCCAGCCACCGAACAGCAGCCAGAAGGTGCTCGATCATGCTCGCGCGGCGGCTAACGCTTCGGCGGATATGCTTGATATGCTCCTCGATTTCTCCCGTACCGAAATTGGCGCAATTCGCCCGCGCAACCGGGTCTTTGCACTCCAGTCGCTGCTCAACAGCCTTGAGGCGGAGCTTGCCCCCGAAGCTGACCGGAAGCAGCTTGTGTATCGCACGCGGGAAACCGAGGCGATGCTGTTTGCCGATCCGGCCTTGGTGGAAATCATTCTGCGCAACCTGATCGGGAATGCCCTGCGCTACACTCTATCAGGCGGTATTCTCGTCGGTTGCCGATTGCGCGGCGATCACGCTGTTATTGAGGTGCGCGATACTGGCATCGGCATTCCTGAAGACGAACAGGCCAATATATTCAACGAGTTCCATCAGGGCTCCCAATCGCGGGATATCGATAGCAAAGGCCTCGGTCTTGGCCTTGCCATCGCTTCGCGGATCGCGCTCGATCTTGGCACCACGATCACCGTTCGCTCAAACCCGGGCAAAGGCAGCGTCTTTTCCTTCCGCCTGCCCCGCGCAACGCACGACGCATTGCAAGGTACGCCGGCCTCCCTCTAGGCTGAGGACCCATTGATCCGAGAGGCATGATCTGATTCAGGCTCCGCAAGGAGGTGAGCAAGAGCGACCTGTATTGGCTGACGGACGAGCAGATGGCGCGGCTCTGACCGTATTGTCCTAAGAGCCACGGCAAGCCACGGGGTCGATGATCGGCGGGTGCTGAGCGGGATCATATTCGTCAATCGCAACCGGGCGCGCTGGTGTGATGCGCCGAAGGGCTATGGCCCACCTAAGGCACTCTAGAACCGATGGAAGCGGTGGGGCGAGATTGGTATCTGCCTTCCGCATGATGGAAGGGCTGGCCGCTGAGAGCGCCGCTCCGAAGACGGTTATGATTGATGCGACCCAGAGCAAGAGCAGGATTGGATGGGCAATGAACGACCAATGGAAAAGTCACCGAGTGTAGCCTGTGTCGATCTCATTAACTTGAGCGCGCATCAACCAGTCCAAGTCTAGCGACGAGATGCTTCACCCCGTCCATCGCGCCAGCATGTAGTGCTCCAGTCACCGACTGAATGATTGCTGAGGAAAATGAGGAGTTTGGCCGTTTTCTTGGATTTTTCCTTTCAAAATCAACTCAGTGCCATGATGCTGTTGTGGCTGTGCCCCTGCCGTCTAACCCAAACGGTACCCGATGCCGGGTTCGTTGCGGATCAGCGAGGGTGAGGCTGGGTTTTCCTCAACTTTGAGGCGGAGCGCGCGGATCACCACGCGCAGGTATTCCACGTCGCTTCGATGGGCTTTACCCCACACGGCTTCCAGAATGGCGCTGTGAGTCAAAACGCGGCCACCGGCGGTGATCAGTTGGCGCAATACCGCAAATTCCTTGGGCGTGAGCGTAACCGGTCGGTCACCAACTTTCAGTTCGTGCCGTGCGAGGTTCATGTGCAGTGGGCCGTGGGTCAGGCTTTCGCCGGATGGTGTCGCCCGCCCTGCGCTGCGCAGGGCAGCGCGCAGGCGGGCCAGCAGTTCGTCGCCTTCGAAAGGCTTGGTCACATAGTCGGACGCACCAAGATCGAGGGCCGCGACTTTTTCCGACACATCGGTCCGGGCCGATAGCACGATCACCGGCGCCGGGCTGCGCGTTCGCAGTGCTGCCAGCAGTTCGATACCGTCGCGGTCGGGCAGCCCAAGGTCCAGCACGACGGCATCGATCCGCTGCGCATCCAGCGCGGCCAGTGCCGAGCGGGCGTCCTTTGCGGCGATGATCGAATGCCCATCCCGGCCCAGCACGATTTCAAGCAGGCGAAGGATCGCCGGTTCATCATCGATGCACAGCACCGCGCTCATGCAATATCCATCGGGCGCGCACGGGCGGCAAGCGTGAAGCAGGCCCCGCCAAACTGCCCATCCGTGATCGTCACTGTCATGCCCATTGCATCGGCAAATCCCTTCACGATGGCAAGGCCGAGGCCGCTGCCCTCATTCCGATCCGATCCCTTGATGCGGGCGAAGCGTTCGAAAAGGCGGTTGCGTTCAGGCGGCGGGATGCCCGGTCCATCATCTTCCACCGCGATGAGCACAAGATTGTCCTTCGCATTCGCCCTTACCGCCACGATGGTGCGGGCATGGCGCAAGGCATTGTCGATCAGATTGGCCATCACGTGCAGCAGCAGAACCGCATCGCCTTCGATGAACGGGAGATCGGCGGGGATATTCTGCTGGATAGTGATGCCCGCAGGCGCTGCCACACTGTCAAAGGCCGCGGCGACAACATCGACCAGATCGATGCTGTCGGCCGAGGCGGCAAGCGAGCCGTCTTCGATCCGCGCTGCGCCGATAAGGTCTGCCATCATGCGGTCTAGCCGCCGCGCTGCCTGCAATGCGTCCTGCGCATCATCGCGCTGCGTGGCCAGCAGTTCGAGCCGCCCCGCAATCACGGTAAGCGGCGTGCGGAAATCGTGGGCCAGCGATGCCAGCAATGTCTGCCGTAAGCGGTCTTTCGCTTCGGCCAGTTCGCGGCTGCGGCGTTCCTGCGCAAGGCTGGCCCGATCACGGCATTGCCCAAGCAACTGGCACAACCTGCCGACATGCTCGACCTCTTCGGCGCCTTGCGTGGTGCCGCAGGATGGCCGCGAAAGGGCAAGGATGACCTGATCGCTGCGACTGCGCGGGTGAATGGGGATGAACGTCCATTCCGCCGCCGCCATCGTTTGCGTGCCATGCCCCGTCACATCGCCATTGTGCAGCGCCCACGCGGCGGCAGAGCGATCCACCGAAGACAGCGCAGCATCGTCAATGCCAAGAGCCTGTTCATCCAGAAGCATGGCTTCGCCGTGGCGCTTCGAAAGGAACGCCACGCCATCGTGGAGCGCCCGATCCGGCGGGTCTGCCGACAGGATCATGGCCATCTCTGCTGCTTCCGCGCTCGCCTGTGCTCGCGCGTTCGCTTCAGCCTCGCGTGCAAGCAGCCGCGTGGCGAGGCGGCTGGTCACGATTGCTACCGCGCCTAGCACGAACATGCTCACCAGATTGTCGATCTGGTGCACGCGGAAGGTGTAGCGCGGTTCGAGCAGGAAGAAGTTGTAGGCCGCCGTCCCGGCCAGCGCCGCGACAAGGCCGGGAACTATCCCGCCACGTGCGGCCACCAGCAGCACCGGCAGCAAGAACAGCAGCGATGCCGAAGCCAGCCCCAGCGTTGGCAGCAGCACCACCGTGAGCAGGGCCACTGCCGCCACGGCCATGAGAGCAATCAGACTGGTGATGAAGGTCCGGTTCACGGCGAAGACCTATAGCTCAATCTGGCTGCCGAGTTCGACCACCCTGTTTGGCGGGATCGCGAACCATGCGGTCGGGTCGGCTGCGTTGCGGTGCAGGGTCATATATATCACCGTCATCCAGCGCGGCAGAACTGGCTTGGTCGCAAAGCGGATTGCGCTGCGGCCCACGAAGAACGATGTGCCACCGGAGCGATCAAGCAGGCCTTGGCTGCGGGCAAGATCGCTTGGCACGTCGATCCGATCCAAATAGCCGTAGTGCAGCCGGACACGGACGAAATTGTCATCGATGCGATCTATGGCAAGGCGATCTGCCGGATCGACCCACGGGCGCGTCACCGTTTCGACCTTGAGCAGGATGGACAGGCGGTGCAACGCCTTGTTGTGCTTCAGGTTGTGCAGAAGTGCCGCGGGCGCGATATCAAGGTTCTGCGTGAGGAACACGGCGGTGCCTTCGATCCGCGCAGGCGGACGCTGGGCAAGGGCCTGCGCGATTTCCTCCATCGCGGCACCATGCTCGGCTGTGCGGGCGACAGCGGCTTTCCTGCCCTTCAGCCAGGTCAGGATCACCATACCCATGATTGCGGCGACGACCAGCGGCACCCATCCCCCTTCGGTAACGCGCAGCATGTTCGCGCCGAAGAAGAACAGATCAAGCGCAAGGAAGGGCGCGATCACGGCACCAGCCCACACGCGGTTCCAGCCCCAGTATTTCCAAGCGATCACAAAGGCGAGACAGGTGGTAACCACCATCGTTCCGGTAACCGCGATGCCATAGGCGGCGGCCATTGCCGAGCTGCTGCGAAACCCGAAAACGAGTGCGACCACACCTGCAAACAGCAGCCAGTTGACCGCAGGCATATAGATCTGGCCAATCTGGTGGGCAGACGTCTGGCGGATCGTCAGGCGCGGCAGCAGGCCCAGCGCAATCGCCTGATGCGTCAGCGAATAGGCTCCGGTGATCACCGCCTGGCTGGCTATGACGGTGGCAAGCGTGGCAAGGATGACCAATGGCGCGCGCAAGGCATCGGGTGCCATCAGGAAGAACCAGTCGGCATTCGCAAGGCTCTCGCCCGATGCCTGCGCGGTGGCGAGCGCTTGCAGAGACATCGCGCCCTGGCCCAGGTAGTTGAGGCTGAGCGCGGGCCAGACCAGCGTGAGCCAGCCAAGCTGGATGGGCTGGCGGCCAAAATGTCCCATATCGGCTATCAGCGCTTCGGCACCGGTTACGGTCAGAAATACCGCGCCGAGCACGAAAAGGCCGGTCAAGCCGTTCGTTGTGACAAAGGTGATGGCGTGGAGCGGGTTGAACGCGGCCAGCACGTCTGGAGCAAGTATGATGTGCCACAGTCCCAATGCGGCCAGCGCGCCGAACCAGACCAGACATACCGGGCCAAACAGCGATGCGATCCCGGCGGTGCCTTTGGCCTGAAACGCAAATAGGGCGGCCAGAATGCCCAGCGACAACCCCAGAATGACCGGCTCGGACATCCCGCCAAACCCCGGTATGGTGCGCAGGCCTTCAACCGCCGACAGCACCGAAAGCGCAGGCGTGATGATGGCGTCGCCATAGAACATCGCCGCCCCGGTCGCGCCCAGCAGCAGCACGATGGGCCACCGCCCATCGGTCGCCCGCTGTGCCAGCGCCATCAATGACAGCACGCCGCCTTCGCCATTGTTGTCCATCCGAGACAGGAACAGAACGTACTTCAACGTCACCACCACGATTAGCGCCCACAGCGCCAGTGACAGCACGCCAAGAATTTCGGGCCGCGAAATGCCGTCAGTGCCGGTTTGTGCTAGCGCTTCGCGGAAAGCATAAAGCGGGCTGGTGCCGATATCGCCATAGACCACGCCAATCGCCCCCAGCGTGAGCGCGGCGAGCGCAGGCTGCCTGCTATGTGCGGGCGATGACGAAACAGGGATAGGTGGAGAGGAAGATTGCACGTCAGGATGCTCCTTTGAGCAACATCCTTCGGTGAAAGCGCCATTAGATTACCATGTGGGATCGGCCAGATGGACGTAAGTTTTGCATAAGATTTCGGGTACTGATCATGCCCGCAAAGGCAGCACTATCGATACACGCGCTGAGAGGACCGTCTTGACGACGATCCTTCAACGCTTTCAACGCTATGCGAAGAAATGGTGCCAGAAGAGGACTCGCATCGAATTATGTTTTATGTGCTATAACAGCGACATAGGCGATGTGGTTTTTGCGAAGGCCCGCAGAAAAGCCCGCATTTCAATGTGGTCTAAAGGTTCGAGTCTTTTCATGGGACTCGAATCTTCCGAAAATGGCGGATTTCCGCCATTTCTGCACCGTGAACAAAAGCGGAAAATCTGGCCTTTCAGGGACCGAAAGGCCCGCAGAAAATCGTTCATGGAGCGTTCCAGCTTGCCCCGCCTGTTCTCTAGCGATCCTGTCCAACACGCAGTTTGAATGCATAATCCGACGGCTGTGATCGGCAGGCCTGGCCCAATTACCTACGCCGGGGTGAGAACCCCAGAAAACGATGCGGGGTCCAGGCCTGCCCCTCCGTCAGGAGGAACTTGTCATGTGCGAGCTGGGTCAAAGGAAGATCCAGACTTCCACATGTGAAGCATGACGACCGCCAGCTTTCGGGCCACAGCAACTCTTGCCTTCGACAATCCGACTTTCTTCCTCAGTGCCAGCCCCCATGCCTGCAATGCGCTTTCTGCCTTTGTCGAGCACAGCAAGACGGTGGCAGCCGAGACCAGGTGCGTCCGCGTGAGCTTGCTACCGAACCTGCTGATCCGGCCGACCCGGGCGAGAACGCCCGACTGATGGATTGATGGGGTCAATCCGAAATAGGGGCCGACATCGCGGGTTCGCTGAAAGCGCCATGGATCGCCGATGGCGCTGTAAAACGACAAGGCGGTGATTGGACCGACGCCAGGGACGGTCATGAGGTTAGAACAGACTGGATGAGCAAGAGCTGCCGCACGGAGCCGTTTGTCCATTGCTGCAATATGCGAACGAAGGTTTTCCGCGATCGAGATGAGCGGCCGGACGTCGGCATCGACATCGAGCCCGTCCCCCCGCAGAATTTCCAGCTGATCTTCGATGCCGCTGGCGAGTCTGCCAACACCGCTGCTCGTCTTGAGCTTTCCTCCGTGCAAGCGGACTATGGACTGAACCAGAGCGTCGATCTTCATGCGCTGCTGGATGAGGTTCTTGCGGACATTGAGGAGGCTGCGCAGGTTCTGACAATCGAGTGGCTTTACGAAGACCTCTGTCCCAATGGTGCGCCCGACGCGGCCGAGCTCCGCAAGCCCTCTCGCATCGTTGGAGTCAGTCTTCTGCCGCCGGATAGCGAGGAACTTGGAGGCACGACGAACCTCCGCGACATAGACAGGAAAGCCCTGAGCCTGGAGTTCACGCACCATGTGGGTGCCTACGCCCGCTTCAATGGTAATGCGCTGCACCGCTTCGACACCGAAGGGGCGCAGGATATCCTTTATCTGGCCTGCATGCGTTTCCCGTTTTCCTTCGAACAGGATTTCACCGAATTCGTCGATAAGGCACACTGCTGTTTCCGCAACTCCGGTATCCAGACCAACCCAGTACTTCCGACCTGCCAACACTATCCCCCATGAAAACATAGCGTTTTGGCGCGGCGTCATTTAATCTCGCGGCAGGAGCCCTGCAAACTTCCGACGTCCGCAAACCAATGTGAGGGTAGCAATCGGAAATAGATTCGCCGAATGGGATTGGTCCTTTGAATCACGAAACACGTTCTAGGAAATCGTAGGAATGGCCAAGCTCGATCCTCGCCGCGCGCTCGATGAGCTCATCAAGGAACGCGGCGAGTCTTATTCGTCGGTCTCGCGTCTGCTGAGCCGGAATGCGGCCTATATCCAACAGTTCATCAAGCGAGGTAGCCCGGCGCGTCTCGACGACAGCGACATCGCGCAGCTGTCGGTTCATTTTGGCGTCCCCGCCGCTGTCTTTGGCGGAGACGAGGTTCCGGAAAGCGCGGGGCTATCGACGATCGCGATCCCGGTTCTTGGCGCCACCGATGCTGACGATAGCCTTGGCCGTGTCCGTCTTGTGGACGAGGCATGGCTGCGCAGTCTCAGTCACAAGCCGACGGGAGTTTCGATCGTCAGGGTCGAAGGAGACGCGATGTATCCGACATTGCGGGATGGCGATGAGGTGCTGATTCAGCGCTATCTCGCCAACGAAAATCCTCGCGACGGACTTTACGTCATCCGAGCCGATGCCGGATTGCTGGTACGAAGGATCGCGCTCGAACCGGCACGAAACCGCATCGCCGTACTGACTGACAATCCAAGCTATCCCAACTGGGATGGCCTCATGAGAAACGCGATACAGATCGTTGGGCGCGTCATCTGGATCGGCATGCAGCTAGCTTGAATCCGCGGCCTCGAGCGTTGCTCCGTCAGAGCGCCAAATGCGCCTGACCGCTCAGTCCTCGGCGCCGGTCGACCATTTGAGGCGCGTCTTCAATCCATTCAGATGAGTCCAAGGCAAGATCCCGCTATGCTGAAGCATGCCGACAATGATGCCTGGCGCGATACCCTGGCTCTCCGCGAAATCGAGCACCGCTCGTTCGCTTCGCGGTCCCGTCGCGACAAACTGCCTCCACGCGCTCGTCGAAACGAGCGTGTTGCAGGCCCACGCATCGGCCTCTTTTTCCTCATCGGTGCCGTCGCGCGACTTATCATCGACGAAAACGCTCTTCTTGCTGTGCAGGAGGATGTGGGCGGCTTCGTGGAAGAAGCTGAACCACAAATGGTCGTCTGATTTGTGGCGTGCGCTGAGCTGGATCACGGGCTTGCGAGGCGAAATCCACCATGCGGCACCACTAAGCGCGGTTTTCGCAAGCGGCGGCACCAAGGCAAGCGCAACACCAGCCTCATTGCACAGCGCGCGCGTGCGCGGAATGGCTTGCTCGACGGGTTCACGCGTCAAGGCACGGATCTGCTTCAACGCCAGCTTGAACTGCGTTTCGCTATAATCTGCACATTCCTGCTGCTCTGCATCGAGTTCGCCGAGACGGAGCCAGGTCGCGAGCGCGACCTCATTGCTTTTGAACGACGGCGAGTGCCGATAGGCAACCTTCGCCAAGCCGTACTGGCTATTCCAAGCGTCGAGCGACCCTACGCCGAAGAACGCCAGCAGCTTTGAGACCGCGTCCACGGGATTGACTGGTTTTACGAAGCAGCGGCGCTTTACCAGGTCATTGATGGGGAATGTCTTTGACCAGGCGATAGCGTCCTTTGCCCGTGCTGCGTCAGCCTCACGCGCTCGATGGAGCTGGTAACCGGACTCGATCGAGAGCCACAGATCGGCGTCAACTCCAAGAACCTTCTCGAACTGGATTGCGGTTTCGGGTTCGAGTGAGGCCTTGCCGGCAATGATCTCGCTGATGAGCTTAGCCGAGCGCCCGCATCGCCGAGCAAACTCGGCTTGCGACATGCCATGAACTTCCAGGCGTTCTTCGAGGATCCAGCCGGGTGGTACGGCATAGTCCGGTCGGAATTGGTTGGCTGCGGTCGCCATCGTTGCATTCTCCATCAGTGATAATCGACCACTTCGACGATCGTTATCGCTGTCACCTTGGTTAAATCGATTCCCCCGTCTTCGTTGCGAGGGATTGGATCATGGCTGACTTCAAAGATCAGGCGCTTGGGATGAACCAAATCGACTGCATACTGCTCATCCCGGTCCTCGGTCAGCTGGTGCCTTCGTTCGGGAGGCGTAACGGGCACCAGGCTCAGGTCGCGCGCAGCCCGAAGCACCGTCATGCGCTTCATTATCGCCTTGGCCATGGGTGCCCCATAAGCTCTGAGCAATTCTGCCTGCGCATTGAAGGTCTTTTCGAGCTTGCGCTTTCGAAAATCGATATCCAAGAGATTGGCTCATTTTCGTTACCTAATAGGTAACGCCTTAACGGAGGCTTGCTGATTGCGCAAGGGAGGGTGCGGTCGAGTTATTGCTGACTTGGCGTCAACCCGAGACAGGCAACCTTGCCGCCATGATCACGTCTGTTCGCTTTTCCATCTTAAGGCGTGAATAGGCCTGCCGGCTCCGCATAGCTTTTGATCGTGCGCTCGGGCCGCTCATGCCAGCCGATGTTGAACGCCCAGTAGGTCGGAAAGAAGTAGAGCGTCGAATAGGGCAGGTTCTCGTGCACCCAGCGCGCAAGGATTCGCCAATCGCCAGGCTCCTGATGTTTCGCCCAGAAACTCGGCACCACGACGCAGGCCATCGCTCCCATGTGGCCCTCGGCGTCAAGACGATCCCAGATGTGTCCAGCGTAGTTGCTCTCGTTGGACGCACAGGTGTAGCCGGCCTTCTTCTTGCGCTGCATCTCGTTGCAGAAGCCGTTCACCTCGCACGAGCGGTAGGCCGAGCGGATGGCGATCCGCCCCCAGTGATCCTGCAGTGGTTCGAGCAATTCCTCGCACAGCCGCTTGCCGGCCTCGATGGCCAGTTCGGGGTCATCGGGCGCGTTGTTGAGCCCGTGGATCATGGCAACTTCCGAATAGAGCATGTCGCGCATGAAGAAGGATTTCGACAGCTGTACCCGGCCCAATTCCGTGAGCGAAGGAACGGTGCGTGCCGTTCCGAGCCGCTTGACCGCTCCCCCGTTCGACTCCGCTACCCATCCGATCCGCAGTGCAACGCCGTCGCAGACTTTTGCCGGACTGATTGCGCCGACTGGCGCGTCTGGAAAACCCATGGCCTCGGCAAAGGTCCGGTAGTCGTCAAACCAAGAGCGTTTGGGGCAAAAGCTCTGAACGATCATCGCTGCATCACGCGCGCAATAGCGTTGGGCTTCGATGACTGCGGAGGCTGTGCGGTGAATGAGTTGGTATCGGATTGTCCCGACCGTCGCCGGATCGAGATCGAGAATTCGGCATAACCGCTCCAGGCGGGCTGGGCGTGCGGTCGCATCCCCTTTTGCCTCTGAAAGCCACTCCTGGACTGTTGGGCCGAACGTCTCGTCCACCTTCGCCTCAACGGCCAGAACGCCAAGACGCCCATCAAGGCGAAGGATTGCCATGAGATCGGTCTGGCTCGGTCGCTGACCATCACCAAGGTCGACCGGGCGCTCAAAAAACGCATCGACCAATGTGGCTCCCTTGAACGCGGGGTCATGATCGAGAGCCGATTTCACTGAAGGCGGAAGCCCGTTCGCAGAAAACCAGAGATCGGTCACCGATTTGGCAGAACGACCTGGCTGCCAATGCGTTGGCGATCCGAGGTGATGGATCACGTCTTCGGGTCGCAATACTGGGACATGCAGGCGGCGGATGGTCGATTCACTTTGCATGGCGCCGAGCTTCTTTTCTTCCAGCATCATGTCAACAGGATACAATAGGCCCCACGGTTATACGACGAGCTCGCTTTGAAGCGTTAAGAGAACCAAAAGGCCAGCGTGCCACATAGAAAGTCGCACGATATCGGAATTGAAGATATCCTCGGTGCAGAGGACCACAGACGCGACAAGGGGCCATGACACGATCTCTGCACGCCGATTTGGCGCAGCGATATTTCCTTGAGGACCTCCCCGGCGCCACTCAAGTGGGTGCCCGGTTGTACGGCATTCTCTTGAAGATTGATGCAGGTGAGCAGGTGACCGTGTTACAGCGGCAGTTTCTCGTCACGACTGGCCTGCGTGCGCTCGATGCCTTGGCGGAAGGCCAGGCAACGCTGGAGGAGTTTCAAGCCGCGGCCCAGCGAGAGCAGGCAGCGCGCATTGAAGAGGCTTCGGTCAAGGCCCTGAAGGATGCGGCAGAATTGGCAGAACGCACTGAGGCCAGGGCGGCTGCCGTCAAGGCGACCTTTGCCGCCATGGCGAACAATCCGGCACTCCGTCGAAAGCGAGAAGCCAAAGAGCTGCGACAGCGCTTCGGCGTGGGATATATCGAAAGCGAAGATTATCGGCGTGTGATGGCGCTTCTTAGGCAAGTCGCCAACGGGCAACGCCTCAATGTCGAGGACCTCGCGTGGCTAAAGACTGAGGCCGATTACTGCTGGACCGACGAGCTGCAGAGAGCCTGGCATGGATTGGAAGCCGCAGCCCTGACCAAAGCGTGGGAAAGCAGCGGTGACCCCTGGAATGTCGTGAATGCGAGCGGGCATTGGCGTAAGGCTGGTGAACCGGAGCGAGCTTTGCGTCTGACCGAGGCGGCCTTGGCAAAGGTCGGGGCAAATCGCAAACTCAGATCGGCCTTGGCGACAACGCGCGGCGGAGCAATGCGTGACCTACGCCGCTTTGACGAGGCGAAGGCACTGGCAAGCGAAGCGCATGAACTGACCTCAAGTGATTACAGGCCATGCACGTTGTTGGGCGCTGTTCACATCGAGTTTGGGGACCTCCCAACAGGGCACGAATGGTATGCAAAGGCCGAGAGCCTGGGAGCGCCGCGCCAAGCGATCGACCATGAATTGCGAGGGTTGCTGATGCGCTCTCCCTTGCAGGAACAGCAGCGCATTCGTGAATTTCTTCTTCGCCAGGATCCCGAACGCTTTGCTTGGCTCCGGAGTTGGCCCGGCAAAGGTCCATCCGCCACCCATTCGAAATCCGCGCAAACGCTGAACAGTGAGGATCACACCGCATTAGCCGAGGCAGGTAGGCATGATCATCGTTCCCGATGATCCAGGCCCTGCAGGTCCCGACGAGGTATTGAAGGCGGCTGTCCAAAAAGTATTCGACGGCGACGGCTTCCTGGCAAGCGTCTGGCATCCCTATCGTGAGGCTTGGGTCGAACGCGTCCCCTTCCGCTTTGCGTTCATCGACGCGCCCGAAATGGAGCAACCGTTCGGTCCGGAAGCCAGAGACTTTTTGGCAGGTCTCATCGCGAGCAAGGAGCTTCGCCTTGACCCGGTCGGCAAAGAGTCGACTGGCTACATGCCCATCGACCCGTACAAGCGGGTTTTGTGTATGGCGTTCCTGACCGAGCAAATGGACGTCGGCACGGTCGACTATTATCACGAAGGCAAGCGGGGCGGCGGTTCAGTCAGGCGAGCGCGCCCTGTCACGCGCAATATCGAGCTCGAGATGATCGTGAACGGGTGGGCTTGGGTGACCGAGCAATATTCGTTTGATCGCGAAGCAGAATACTTCGAGGCGCAAGATGATGCCCGGCGGGATCGGCGGGGCCTATGGGCGATGGACAATCCGGAGCCGCCCTGGACCTTCAAGCGCCGTCAGAAACGTCGGAGCAAGGCATCGGAGGGACAGGGTCGACTGATCTAACTCGAGATCGCCGAATTTTCTGCGCTCATCCTAATCTGGCGGAGATCCAGAGCTGAATGTCGTCTTCTGCCCACGCGACGGCATATCCCCCAAGCTGAACCGGTTTCGGGAACTTCCCTTCGGACATCCACCGGTAGATCGTCGACCGACCGAGGCCGACGCGATGCTGAACTTCCTTGAACCGGATCAAGCGGGTGATCCTGCGTTGCTCGGGTGCCGGCGCCGGTTCTGTTTCAGCCATTGCGCCCTCCAAAGCTCGCGCTGCCTTCACCCAGCAACGCATCCTTGCGTTCGAGCTCGTCGATGTGATCAGCCAGAAGCCGCGCGACGCGGTGCGCCGTTCCCTTGGCCCAACGGGGCTTCACGTCATGTACCTGGTTTCCAAGAACCCGCTCAAGGGCGGAGGGAAGTTCGCCGACCAGTTCCTCGAAGAATAGGGCAATGTCGGTCTGAAGCCAGCGGGTTGCCTGATCGCCACCGGCTCCCAAGAACAGCAGCAGGTGAGCATGCGGCGCCATGCCTGCTGAAGCGAGGATGCGCAGCGCTTCGCCAAGGCTCGGGCTTCTCTCGCCGCACAGCGTCCGACGCAGTGCATCCTTATGAAGGTCTGCCTCACGCGCAATTTCGCAGCGATTGCGGCCACTCAGTTCGACTGCGGTGTGCAGAAGGTGCGCGAGGTCGCGCCGGGTCTGGCTTTCACCAAGTACGCCCATGTCGATCACGGTTGTTTCTCCTCTGGCTAGCATGATCGACTCACCGGCTATCGGAAGAGGACGGGTGTAGGAAAATGAAAAGAACATAAAAGGAACAAAGAGGAAGGCGCGAATCAGGCATCTCTTGCGATTCGCGCAGAAATCGGCCGATCTGGCGCGGTTTCCGGCGTCATTGGCGCGATCTTCGGCCTGATTGGCGCTCAAGGAGATCGAGGCAGCGCGATTGCCGGCTCGCGCACCTCTTGATGTCGCTTTTTGCTTGGCCGGCAGGCCCCAAACAACGGTCGCGATTTCCTACAGGGGCATCGAGGGATCACGAAGAACAGACAGCGAACGGGCCGACCGCTCGCTGCTCCTTCAACCCTCGAAAGGCCCTGCCTCATGAATACCCCTCTCCAGTTTGCCCGGCGCACCCAGCTCAAGGACTACATCCTGCCCGCACTGGTTGCCCTCGCCGGTGCCGGCGCGGCCTATGCCGGCGCCGACACCACCTTCGATCCCGCTCTCGTGAAGTTCACCGATTTTCTCGAGGGCTCGGGCGGCAAGATCATCACCGTGCTCAGCCTCGCGGGCGGCCTCATCGGCCTCGCTTCGGGCCGCTTCACGCTCGGTCAGATCGCCGTTCCCGTGGGCGTCGGCATCGGCGTCGGCACTGGCGTGCCGATCGTCACCTCGGTCGTGACCGCGGTCATCTGAACAGCGGATCCGGTCACGGCGGGAGGGCGGCATCATGGCTGACAAGTACCTCGTACCCCAACGGCTCGACGATCCGGAGCTCATTGGCTTCTGGACCATCGACGAGTTCGCGGGGCTGCTGATCCCCTTTGCCTGGGGGATCCTGGCGCAGCACATCTTCATCGGGATCGCTCTCGCCTTTGCGACCTGGTTCGTCTTGCGGAAGGCGAAGTCCGGAAACGCGGGCTCGGCGCTGGTGCATGCTGCCTACTGGTACATGCCCGGGGGTTTCCTCGGGCTGAAAGCCACGCCGCCCTCCCATTGCCGCCTCCTGGCCGGCTGAGGGAGACGAGCGATGCGCGCAGAATTCGCATACGAAGAGGCCCAGAAATACCTGCGTCAGCGCAATTGGCTGGCGCTGGTCGCCAGCGGCCTCGCTGTCACTACGCTGTTCGGCGTGGGTGCGGCAGCAACCCGGGAGCGGGAAGTCGTGCTGGTCCCGGTGACCAGCGAACGGCTCTCGCTCTCCAGTGCCGGACCTGACGCGCATTACCTCGAGCTCGTCACCCGCGACACCGCGCTGATGCTGCTCAACCGGAGCCCACAAGGCCTCGACTACTGGATGGCCGAGATCCTGAAGCTCGCCGATCCGGCCGCTCACGGCCGCCTCAAGGCCGAGCTCGTCAAGATCGTCGACGAGCAGCGCGGCTCGGACATCAGCCAGGCCTTCGTCATCCGCAAGATGGAGGTCGATCCGGCCGCCCTCACTTCGACCGTCACCGGCACGCTCAAGACCTTCGTCGGCGCGCAGGTGATCGCCAGCAACGATCGCAGCTTCCGGTTCCGCTGGAGCCGGCATGGCCTCGCCCTCGGCCTCGTCGGCTTCGAGCAGCTGCAAGACCAAAGCCAGAAGGACTGAAGACAGCCATGAGCTATCTTACCCCAACGACCGCGCTTGGCGCCGGTCTCGCCTGTTTCGGAATAGGCGTCACTCGCCGTATCGACACCGGTTTCAAGGCGCTCGGCGCCGCCCTGTGCGCCCTCGCGTTCAGCGCGTCGCCGGCCTTCGCCGATCAGTTCGTCGAAGCTGCCGACAACGCCAAGATCGACTGCGTGCTCTCGCGCAGCGAGCTGACGCGCATCGCGCTGGTGGGCGATGGCTTTGCCAACGTCTCGAAGATCGCCAGCGCCTATCCCTACAACGATTTCACCGTGACCCATGAGCCGGTCCGCGGCGACATCTACATTTCGGTGCCGCCGCAGTTTGCCGCCGACCGGGTCAGCTTCTTCGCGACGAGCAAGGCGGGCTACGTCTACAAATTCGCGTGCCGGACGGCCGCCCAAGAGGCGAGCCAGATCTTCGTCACCAACCCGGCGCTGAAGACCCATGACGCCGAAGACTGGGAGCAGGCGGCAGGTCCCGATGAGACCGCGATCCGCCTGATCGAAGCCATGGCGGGGGATGCGGTGCTTCCCGGCTTTACGGCCCGCGCCGAACTGGGGCTCCCCCGCAAAACCGGAGGGATCGAGGTCCAGCTGGTCGCGGAATACTCCGGCGCCGAGCTCGTCGGTCAGCGCCTTGTCCTGCGCAACCTTGGCAAGGAGCCGCTCGACCTCGCGGCCGACCGTGAGGGCCCGGCCGGAACAATCGCCTTTGCCTATGCCCGCGATGCGCTGCGTCCCGGCGAGACGACCAGCGCCTTCCTTGTCTTCCGCAAGGGAGGGCTCGAGTAATGGCACACGAAACCGAACGGACGGGCGCTGAACCCGCCGCCGACAACAGCCAGGTGGCCGCCACTCCGGAAAGCCGGCGCGAAGTCGGACGCCGTAACCTCAATCGCCAGATCGCCCAGCGCCAGAAGGCTTTGCTGATTGGTGTTGGCGCCCTAGCCCTCATCGGCGGCGCGACGTTCCTGTTCAGCGGCGACAAAGGCAAAGGTTCGGGTGCTTCCGGCGAGGCGGTGTCGATCGACACCGGAGGGCTCGTTAATCGCAACCTGTCCGAACGCGAGTTCGTCGCGACCTACGGCAACCGGGCCGATGCACAGGACCGGGAGATCAAGGCGCTCAAGGAAGGCCAGGTGTCGCGCCCCGAGCTCGAACAGCAGCTCGCCGCGCTCAAGACCGAAAATGCGCAGATGCGCACCGACGGCCAGCACGCGATCGATGCGATCTCGGCAGAAAACGCGGCCTTGAAAGCGCAGCTCGACCAGGCCTCGCGCGCGCCGGCTACTCCAGTCATTCCGCCACCAGCCTATGGTCCTGGTGTCAATCCGGGTGTTGGCATCCCGACCCCAGGAGCAAACCGGCAAGGTGCCGACGGCCCGGCAGCGGACGCCAAGGTCAGCCTGATGAGCTTTGAGACCGGCGGAGCCGGACCCAAGAAGCCCGCCGGCGACACCGCCGCCTCGCAGCTCCTGTTGCAGGACAGCCCCGATTATCTGCCGCCTAACAGCTATGCGCCGGCTCGGGTCATTGTCGGTGTCGACGCCTCGACCGGTGTTGCCAGCCAGACCGATCCACTCCCGGTGGTGCTGCGGATTACCGGCCCGGCACGCTCGGTCATGCGGCGCGGCAAGGTGCTGACTACCGACATCACCGGTTGCCTCGTCAACGGCGCGGCCCGCGGCGATCTCAGTAGTGAGAAGGTCTACGTGAAGCTCGCACGCATGACCTGCGCGCAGCCGGGCGGCCGCTACGCGGTGAGCGAGGTCAAAGGCTTCATCAGCTTTGCCGGCAAGTCGGGCGTGCGTGGCCGCGTCGTTAGCCGCGAAGGCAGCCTTGTTGGCCAGGCGCTGCTTGCTGGGATCGTCGGCGGCTTTGGCCGGGGTTTTTCCGCCAATGCCAATGGCGTCTTCACCGGCCAGATCGGGGCCGACGGCAAGCGTCAGGCGCTCTCGCCGACCGACATTGTAACAGGCGGCATCGGCCAGGGCGCCGGCGAGGCCGCCGACACGGTGAGCAAATACCTCATCGAACGCGCCGAACAATACCAACCCGTCGTCGAGATGCCGACCGGCATCGAGGTCGAGATCGTCTTTCTCGACGGCGTTCACGTCAGGAGCAACACGAAATGAATTACACGGATTTCCGGCCGGGCTTCAAAGCCCGCGCCGCTACGGCAGCGCTTGCCCTCACTACGGCCTTCGCCGTTGTCAGCCTCGGTCTCGCAGCAGTGACCTCTGCTCCGGCCCAGGCGAGTGACACCTTGAGCGCTGTGCGAGCCGCACTCAAGGCACGCCTTCCCAAGACCCCGATCGACGCGCTCACTTGCGAGGGTTTCGGCGGGCTGTGCGAAGTCGTGTCGGGGAGCACGTTGTTCTACGTCGATGGCTCTGCCCGTTACCTCCTGGTCGGGCGGCTCTACGACATGGAGACGCGCCGTGATGTGACGGCAGCGCGACTGCTCGAGCTCAACCCTGACCTCATCGCCGCCGGTGCAGCACGCGCGGGCGGCGAGAGCAAGGCGCAGGACGAAGAACCGGCGAACGCGGCCTCGGCCAAGGTCGATCTTGCCAAGCTGCCCGCCGATGGCGCCGTGCGTTGGGGCAATCCGACAGGTCCCAAGGTCGTGGTCTTTTCGGACTTCCACTGCGGCTATTGCCAGCGCCTGACCGGCGAACTCGCCAAAGCGGGCGTCCAGGTCGAAGAACGGCCGATCTCGATCTTCGGCGCCAAGAGCCGAGCGCTGTCTGAGGCCGTCCTCTGCGCGTCCGATCCGGCCGCCGCGCTCCACGCCGCCTACGCCGGTGAGGTGCCGAAGGCGCGACTGGGCTGCAAGCCCAAGGGCCTCGATGCAAACGAGGCTTTCGCCAAGGCGAATGGCTTCAACGGCACGCCGGTCCTGGTGCGGGCGAGCGATGGCGCGGTTCTGCAGGGCTATCGCCCGGCGAGCGAAATCCGCCGCTTCCTTGGCCTCACTCCGAACAAGGGAGGCAAGTGATGGGCAGGCCCAACAGATTTACCCTCGCACCGCTGCGCTTTGCGGCGCTCGCCGCCCTCGCTGTAGCCACTAGCGGCTGCGCGGTGCTGGGCGGCAACGTCAAGGGGAGCTTCTCGTGCCGGGCACCGGAGGGCAATTGCGCGCCGACCTCGGTCATCGATGACGCGGCCACTCAGGCTTCCGGCAAAGCGCCCGAAGCGACCAGGCTACCCTCGGCGCGCGTCCTGCCGCAGATATCCGAAGGACGGCTGCGCGTCGTGCTTGCGCCCTATCGCGACGCAGATGGGCGGACGCATGAAGCGCGGGTCGTGGAGGTGCCGCTGCCGACGAGCGCGGCCAGCCAGTTTCAGGATCCGGCGAGCCGCCGCGAAGTTGCTCGGGCACTCGCCCGTGCGGTGAGCGCCGCTCGTCATCCCGAGAGCGCAGTGGAGCCGCCGCGCCCGATCGTCTCCCCCGCCGATCTTCTTGCCGATCCTGCCACCACCGCCTTGCCGGACGTGCTCACTGCCCCCTTGCAGCACGCGCCGGCCGGGGGACCCGGGACTGCCTCCCTCCCGGCTCGGGTCCCCCACCCAGATGCACACCATGAGGAGCCCGCTCCTCAGAAAGGTCAACAGCCATGACTCTCTCGCTTGCCAGCGCGCGCGATGCGCTGATGGGGTCGCTGTTTGCGGACACGGCCTCGGCGGAAAAGCCGCGCATGAGCTTCGGCCTCGACATGCTCTCGGACTGGCTCCCGTACCGAGTCTTCGACGAGAGCGCCGGGCTTTACCGCAATGCCCGCTCCAAGGGCTTCATCCTCGAGGTGACGCCGCTCATCGGTGCTGATGAGCGCACCGGCGAAATCCTGGGTCAGTTCTTCTCCGAAGGGCTGCCCCAGGGCGCCTGCCTGCAGGTGCTCAATTTCGCGAGCCCGCGCATCGGCCAAGTGGTCTCGCCGTGGTTCGCACCCCGCTACGAACAGGGCGGAATCTACGAGGCGATCGCGCGCGAACGGATCGCGCGGTTCTATGATCTCGTCTGGGAGAGCGGTTCCGCGCACGCGCCCTTCCACGTGCGCAGTAGCCGTCTGATCGTCTCCTTGGGCGTACCCGACAGCGCGCATGTCACTGATGCCGAACTCGCCGAATGTCGCGAGGGGCTCCTGGGACTCATCCATTCGCTGGGCCTCGAAGCCCAAGCGTTGCGGCCCTCGGCGCTGATCGGGCTGATCGACGAGCTGACGTCGCCGACCACGGCGCGCGAACCCGAGCGTGAAAGCTGGAATCCGCTTGAGCAGATCGATGTCCAGGCGATCCGCAGCGACATCGAGCTCGAGGTCGAGGACGACCGCATGGTGCTGCGAACCGAGCGGTTCCGCGAGATCGGCCGCGACCGCGCTGGCCATCCCGAAGTCGGCGAATGCCTGCCCGACAGCTTCGATCTGCGCCACTTTGCCGTGCGCGCGTTCCCCGAACGCTGGGCGCCTTGGGAATGCGCGCGCCTCATCGGCGACATGTTCACCGACAAGCTGCGGTTTCCCTGTCCGACCGCGACCATGCTTTGCCTCGTCTATCCCGACCAGGAGGCGGCGTCGGCGCGCGCGGGCTACAAGTTCATGCGCACCACGAGCCTGAGCCAAACTAAAAGCGCGCGTTTCCTCCCCAAGCTTGCCGACCAGTCGGCCGAGTGGCGGCATGTCCAAAACGAGCTGCAGGCTGGCAAGAAGCTGGTGAAGCTGTTCTACGGGCTCACCAGCTATTCGCCGCTTGGCCAAGGCGATGCACACGAGCGGGTGATCAAGGCGATCTTCAAGGCTGCAGGCTGGGATCTCGCCGACGAGCGATTTCTCCAGCTCCAGGGCCTGGTCGCATCCTTCCCCTTGAGCCTCGCCGATGGGCTGGCGGACGACATGCTGCGCCTGAAGCGCATGCGCACGATGCTTTCGACGACGGCGGCCAATATCGCGCCGATGCAGGGCGAATATCTCGGCCGCGCCGTGCCGCACCTCCTGCTTGTCGGCCGCCGCGGTCAGCCCTTCTGGTGGTCGCCGTTCGAGAACGGGGCCGGCAACCACAACATCGCGATCTGTGGCAAGTCGGGGTCGGGCAAGTCGGTCCTGCTCCAGGAGCTTTGCGCGGCCCTACGCGGCGCGGGCGCTAAAGTCGTCGTGATCGACGATGGCCGCTCGTTTGAGCACTCGGTCAAACTCCAGGGCGGCCGTTTCGTCGAGTTCACGCTGGCAGCAGGCTTCTCGCTCAACCCCTTCTCGATGGTCGACGATGCCCGGGCTGCAAGCGATGAAGACTATCGTCTCGACTGCTTTGCCATGATCAAAGCCATCATCGGCCAGATGGCGCGGCACGATGACAAGCCAAGCGATACCGAGCGCGGCCTCATCGACCGGGCGGTAACGACGGTCTGGGACACGCTCGGTAGCGGCGGCAGCATCGACGATATCGCGGCGGCCCTTGAACAGGGCGGCGGTGAACTCGGCGTCAATCTCGCGACCGCGATCGCCCCCTATTGCCGGGGCGGTAGCTACGGCGGGTTCTTTTCAGGGCAGGCCAGCTTCGCGCTCGACGATGATTTCACCGTCTTCGAGATGAGCGACCTTGCGAGCCGCGAGGAGCTCAGAAGCGTCGTCCTCTCGGCGATCATGTTCATGACCGGCCAGGCCATGACGCGCACGTCGCGGGCAACGCGCAAGCTGCTGCTGATCGACGAGGCCTGGTCGATGCTGCGGGGCGGCTCGATGGGCGAGTTCGTCGAGACCTATGCCCGCACCGCGCGCAAATATGGCGGAGCGCTCGCGACCGCCACCCAGTCATTGAACGACTACTACAAGTCGGACGGCGCCCGCGCCGCGCTCGAGAACAGCGACTGGATGCTGATCCTCCAGCAGAAGGCCGAGACGATTGCCGATTTCCGGCAGAGCGCCCGGCTCGACATGGACGATCGCACCGAGACCCTGATCCGGTCGCTGAAGCGCTCGGGCGCGGAATACTCCGAGATTTTCATCAAGGGGCCAGAGACCGAGGCGATCGGCCGTCTGGTGCTCGACCCGCTCTCGGCGACGATCTTCTCGTCCGACCCCGACACTTACGCCGCGATCCAGGCGCTCGAGGCCCGCGGCATGCCGCTCGCCGATGCGATCCGCAAGGTTGCGGGCCTCAGCCAAGGAGAGCGCTGATGGCCTTCCACCAGACGCCCTTTGACCACATCGGAGTGTGGTCGCCGCCGCAGCGTTTGCTGCCGTTTCTGCAGGGGACATGTTTCGTCCTCATCGAAGCCTCGCGCTTTGCTGTCTCGAGCCTGCTGATTGTGCTCGGGCTGCCGCTCTTTGCGTTCCTGTTCCTCGCTGGCTGGGATCTGGGGCTGCTGTTCGCGCAGCTTGCCAATCTCGCCGACCACTACCGCGAGGCGGACGCAATCGGGCGGATCGCCTTCTCGCAGGACCTCCAGGGCGTGTTCCTCGCGACCTCGCTCGGAGTGCTGCTCGCGCGCGCGCCGCGGTTTTTGAAGCGCCTCGAAATGGCGCTCGCTTCGCCTGCTTCCCAAGAGACCGACAATGGCGAGACCGACAATGGCTGACACGAGCATCCTACAGCCCTTCAATCGCACACTGGTGCTGCGTCTGGGAGCGGTTCTCCTCGCGGTCTGCCTCCTTCTCTGGGGCGCCTGGGTCAGTCGCGAAGTGGCGCGTCCCCGTGAGCAAATCGTCACCGTGCGCCTGTCTGAAACGATCGCGCGCTTTGTCGATGCCGAAGCGCGCAGCGGCAAGGCGCCCGAGGATGGGCAGGCACGGACGCTGGCCTACCTGCAAGCCGCCGAGGCCGCTGTGCGCGAGATGGGCAGCAATGGCCGGGTGGTGCTGGTCGCCGAAGCGGTACTGGCCGGTGATGTCCCCGATGCCACAGCTGAACTCGAACAGCGCGTTGCCGCCAAGTTTGGCCGGGAGAAGCGGCCATGACGGATCTTCTCGCGCGCACGCTGCGCCGGGTCCGGCGTCCGTTGCTCCTTACCGGGATTGTCGCCCTGCCGTTTGCCTGGGCGCCGATCGCCGCTTTTGGTGAGGATCATGCTTTCCTCATCAATGCGAGCCCGAGCCTGCCCAACTGGGCCTTCTGGCTCGACAAGTCGGCGCCGATCTCGCGCGGCAGCCTGATCTTCTTCGAGCCGCCAGCCTCGCCGATGCTCGAGAGGCATTTCGGGAAAGGTCCGCACCTTTTCGGCAAGCGCGTGCTCGGCCTGCCGGGCGACGTGGTGAGCCACGAGGGCGCCGAGGTCCTGGTCAACGGGCGCAAGGTCGGCGCGCGTCTGACGAAAACCCGGCTCGGGCTCAAGCTCAGCCCCGGACCCGAAGGCGTCATCCCGCGGAACTGCTTCTATGTCGGGAGCGACCATCCGCGCGGCTTCGACAGCCGCTACGCCGAAGTGGGCTTTGCCTGCCGTGGCCACATTCTTGGCAGTGGGAGGTCGATCCTGTGAGGCGCGCGCTTTTCCTTCCACTCTGCCTCGCCTGCGTCCCTGCGGCCGAGGCTCGTGACTATGGCCAGCAAGGCGCGGTCTTCCCGGTGATCGAGCGAGATCTCCTTGAGCAGATCCATACGCGGCTCGCCGCCATGGAAAAGTCGGGCGAGACCAAGCGGCTCAACCAGGAACTGCAGCGGCGCACGGCGGCCCGGGTCAATCGGCCTGAGCTGGTCGCCGGACTTATCCGCGCGAGCGCGGCCCGCCGCTGGAACTTTGATCCGACGATCACGCTCGAGACCGATATTCGGGGCGCCAAGGGCGAGCTCATTCATGTCCGCGGCACGCGAGTGAACCCACTCGATAGCGTGCCGCTGCGCGCCGAGCTCCTGTTCTTCGACGGCGATGATCCCGAGCAGCTCGCCTGGGCGCTGAGCCAGTCTAGGGCTGCGAAGCTCATCCTCACCAAAGGCGCTCCGCTCGAGCTGATGAAGGCACGGCAGCGGCGCTTTTACTTCGACCAGGGCGGCAAACTCATCCGCCACTTCGGGATCGGGGCGGTGCCGGCGCGGGTGCGCCAGCAAGGCCGCGCACTCGAAGTCAGCGAGATCGTCCTTCCACCCCGTCAAGGAGTCCGCCCATGACACATCTTCGTCGTCTGGTAGCGGCTGCGCTCGGAGCGCTGGGCCTGATGCTGGCCAGTCCAGCCAGTGCAGATGCGGGCCCCGGCCGCTGCACCGGCAGCTTCGTCAACCCGATCACTGACATCTGCTGGTCCTGCCTGTTTCCGATCTCGGTCGGGGGCCTCAAGATCTGGCCGTCGAGCCGTCCAGATCCTTCCAACCCGACCCTGCCGCTGTGCCTTTGCGGTTTGCGGCCGGGCATCGCCATGGGCTTCTGGGAGCCGGTCCGACTTGCCGACGTCAGCATGAAGCCCTGGTGCTTCGTCAACCTGGGCGGGATGAAGCTCGATCCCGGCTTCGATATCGGTTTTCGCTCGATCAAGGGGCCATCGGCGATCGGTGGGGCAAGCCAGAATTACTCGAGCTGGCACGTCCACTGGTATGCCTATCCGCTGATCTACTGGATGGAGATCATCACCGATTTCCTGTGCCTGGAATCGGGCTCGATCGACATTCTCTACATCTCCGAGATCGATCCGCTCTGGCAGGACAGCGAACTCACCGCGATCATCAATCCCGAGGCGGTCCTGTTCGCCAACCCGCTCGCGCTCGCCGCCTGCGCTGCCGATTGCGTGTCCTCGACAGTCCACCTGCCGGTTGACGAAATGTTCTGGTGTGCTGGCTGCCAGGGCTCGATGTACCCGATGAACGGCAACGTCTCGGCCTCGATCGGGCATGTCCAGGCTTCGCGGCTCGTGCTCTCGCGCTTTGCCTACAAGCTCCACCGCGAGCTCGTTGCCTGGGGCACGATGGGCAGCAAGGGACTCTGCGGCAAATACCTGATGCCGGTGATGCGCAAGCAGCAATACCGCTTCCAGGCCACCAATCCGAACCCGGCGACCAAGGGGCGCTATGCCTGCCCCCCGATCGGTGCCGCCACCACCTTTCAATCGGCCGGACAGGTCATCCCCGCGATCGGCGAGGACATGGGCTACCTCGTCTGGCGCAAGCGGAACTGCTGCGCACTATGAACCGGAAACTCCTTCTCATCCCGCTGGGACTGGCCGTTCCCCTCGCGGGCCTCGCGCTTGCCCAGAGTGCACCCGACGGCATCGACCTCGAGGCCATTCGCGCCCGCTCGGCAGAGCATGCCGAGGACGCAGCCGCCCTGGCGGCGACAGTCCGCGGGCGGGCCGAAGCGCTGCACGATGACGCGCTCCAAACCCAGGGCCAGGCCCAATCCGCGGGTGCGCGCTATGCCGACAGCCTGCCACCTACGTGGAAAAGCACGGACGTCCTCGATTTCGATGCGATGGTTCGCGAGCGGGCCGAGGCGGAAAAAGCGCCGCTTGGCGAGAGCCCGCGCTTCATCGCCTTTGCCAGCCTGTCGATGCCGCCCGAGGCCTTGAAGGCCTTGGTGCGCGACATGGGCCGCGCCGGCGGCGTGACGGTGCTGCGGGGCTTTCCATCCGGCGATTCTGCGCGGTTCAAGGCGCTCCTGACCGAGATCTGGCAAGGCGAGGATGCTCCGCAGGCACTCGGCATCGACCCGCGCCTGTTCCGCGCCTTCCACATCGAGGCCGCACCGAGCTTTGTCATGGTGGGGAGCGACTTCGCTCCTTGCGATGGCTTTGATTGCCAGGACGTTCCGCCGCCTCACGACCGGCTGACCGGCAATGTGACGGTCGGGCAGGTCCTCGAAACCTTCAAGGACGGTGCCGGCCCCGGCGCCGCGCTGGCGCGCCTTCATCTTGCCCGCCTCGAGGAAGGAGAGGATCGATGAGAACAATCCTGACGCTGCTCTGCGCCGGGCTGCTATCGGCAGGCGCGGTTCAGTCCGCCAGAGCCCAATCCCAATCAGGTCCGACGACTGCTGATGCGAAGGCTGACGGCAAGGCGTTCGGCAATGCGGTGATCGACCAGGTGAAGGGTGCGGCGACGACATCGCCCGATGCCTCGCGCGTTCCCGGTTTCAACCCCGCCGGGACGCAGAGTCTGGAAGATCTGGCCGCCCATCCGGACCGGATCGAGGGAGCGGCGCGCAGTACAGCCACTGGCAACACGGCCATCCGCACGATCGAGGACTCGATGAACAATCGGGCGCGCTTCTCACCCCAGGAAATCAAGAGCATCCTCGCGCGATCGGGCGAGATCAGCGAAACTCCGCTCGACTACACCAGCGGCATGTCGGTGTCCGGCTCGAAGGGCAATTGCGTCCCGCTGCCGCCGGGCACCGGCTCGGTCGGCACTTACATGGCGACCTGCAACACCGGTTATACGGCCGAGCAGAAGTCCGCATCCTGTCCGATCACGCTGGAGGCCAGCGCGGCCCCACGACAAATCTATGGCTATTACTGCGTCGGCGGCAGCGGGGTCGATCCCGCCAGCATCTACGCTTGCAGCCATTATCCGGCGCCGCAGTGCACGGTTACTCAGTCCTGGCCGATCAACCTCTGCGATCCTTATTTCGGGATCTACTGGGGCTGCAATTACGGCGACTTACGTGTCGACTTGGTGAGCTGCACCGCCCCGGTCGAGGGCGCCACGCCTTACACCACGACCACCGAAACCGTGGTGACGACCCAGCGCAATGAGAGCCAGTGCTCGGGTTTTGCGGGCGATGCCAATTGCTCGCAGGACAGCGAGGTCTGCACCGACAGCGATCCCGTCACCCGGATCGTCGATGGCGTGCCAGTGACCCAGCCATGTTGGGCCTGGCAGCGCAATTACACCTGCTCAGCCAGGATCGCCGGCAATGATTGCAGCGAGCTCGAGGCGAACGGCAGCTGCCATTTCGTGCGCGAGGATTGCCTGACGGGTGACAGTCCCTGCTCGACCGCCGAGCGCGTCTACGAGTGCCCGGTGCCACCGAGTGAGAGTTCTGGCCAGCAATATGTCTGCGATGGCGACGTCTACTGCATCGACGGCTCGTGCGAGACAATCCAGCGTGAAGCCAACGACGAATTCAAGGACGCGGTCGTCGCCTTGAGCGCGATGGACCAGGCGCGGCGCGAATTCGATCCTGGGACCATGACCCTGTTCAAGGGCGAGCGCGAGACCTGCTCCTCCAAGGTTTTCGGCGTGCTCAACTGCTGCAAGGGCAAGGGCTTCCCGCTCATCCCGGGCATCCAGCTCCTGGTCGCGCTCGGCTGCGGTCGCGAGGAAATTCTTCTTCATCAACGCGATGCGCAGGGCCTGTGCGCCTATGTCGGAACCTACTGCTCTTCGAGCTTCCTTGGCGTCTGTCTGACCAAGAAGAAGGTTTACTGCTGCTTTGAATCCAAGCTGACCCGCATCCTGCAGGAGCAGGGCCGCGCGCAGCTGCCCAAGCCCTGGGCCAAACCCAAGACCGAGCAGTGCCTGGGCTTCACGCTCGACGAGTTCGCCCGCCTCGACCTCTCCCGCATGGATTTCTCCGAGGTTTACGCCGAGTTCACTGACGCTGCGCGCCTCCCCGACGAGCTGCAGACCTCTGAACTGATCCAGCAAAAAATCCGCGACTATTATGAAAGGAGCAGCCAGTGAGCGCGCTTCGTACCTTTGTGACCGCCGCCCTCACGGCTGCGCTGGTCGTCCCGCCAATGCCGCTCGTCGCCCAGGACCATGGCTCGGATCAAGCCGTGACCGCCGGCGAGGCCGATGCCTTCTACTGCGGTGAGCGGCGTCTCGGGTACTGGTTCTACTGCGTGCGGCCCAAGCGGGCCGAACCGCGCGAGCAGGGATCGACGCCTCAGACGCAGTCGGCAACGGCCCAGCTGGAAGCCGTCACGGCCGAGCTACGCGAATTGAAGGCCCGTGCGATCATCGAGCCGACGCCTCAGAACGTGACCGCCTACATCCGTTTCCAGCGTGAGCAGCTTGATCGGGCCTCACTGTTTTCCGACGTCTGGCAGCGCGCGATCTGGCAGGAGCCCGAGCTTGACTACACGCTCGAGCGCCCGGTCGGCACGCTGGCCAAGCGACAATGGCAGGACGCCCGCGCCGCCGAGCGTGACACGATCATGGCGCACCTCGGTGACCGCTACGGTCTGTTCTATTTCTTCGCTCAAACCTGCGGTGCCTGCGAAGTCATGAGCCCGATCGTCAAGGCGGTCGCCGATCGCTGGCACCTGACGGTCCGGGCTATTTCGACCGACGGCGGTCCTTCGCGTCATTTCCCGCAATACACCGTCGAGAACGGGCAGCGCCCGCGCATGGGGCTGGAGCCCAAGATCACCCCGGCGCTGGTCCTGTGGGACAGCGAAGCGGGGCGCGCGATCCCGATCGGCTACGGCGTCCTGTCGGCCGACGAACTGCAGGACCGCATCTTTCTCCTGACTTCAAAGGAAGCCGGCCATGATTTCTAAGCTGCGTACAGCGGCGCTTACACTTGCCGCCACGAGCCTCGTTGCAACGCCTCTCCACGCCAATGTCGGCGACAGCATGGACCGCTTCATGAACGAGATGGGCGGAGCCGCTAATGTTACAGGACCGAGCGCCTTTCAGGGCCAGTCGGCGGGCTATTACAGCCTCGGCAACGTCTGGACGCGCTTCCCGCAAAAGACAACCAACATCGCCAATCTCCAGCTGCCCAAAGCGCGGGCCGGCTGCGGCGGGATTGATATCTTCGCCGGCAGCTTCAGCTTTATCAACGCGAGCGAGATGGTCGCGCTCCTCAAGGCGGTTGCGAACAATGCCGTGGGCTTTGCCTTCAGCCTGGCGATCGACACGGTCTGCCCTGAATGTTCGAAGATCATGCAGGAGTTTGCGCAGAAGGCGCAGCTCATGAACAACCTGTCGATCAACTCCTGCGAGATGGCGCAAGGGCTGGTCGGCGGGATCTGGCCCAAGGGCGATCTGGCCGACAAGGCGATCTGCGAGGCGATCGGCAACAGCGAGGGCATTTTCACCGACTATGCGGCGGCCAAGCACGGCTGCGGCACGCGCGGGCAGCGAAGCTCGACCAACTCCGGGGCAGGTGCAAGCTATGCCGACGTGAACCCGGCCGTGGCGCGCAACTACACCTGGCACGTCCTCAAGAAGTCAGCCTTCTTCACGTCCAACGGGACATTCGACCGCGAGCTCGCCGAATATGCGATGACACTGATCGGCACGGTCATCTACGTCCCGCCCAAGGACGATGAGCCGGGCAAGTTCGTGCCGTTTGCGGGCGATGCATCCTCGACCCTGGTGACCGCGCTGCTCGATGGGACGCAAGGCCAGACCGTCCGGGTCTTTTCCTGCGACGAGCCGGACCAGTGCCTCAATCCGACGTTCCGGGACATGAGCCTCAGCTCCGCCAAGGCAATCCGGCCGCGGGTGGCTGCGCTGATCGGCAGCATGGTGACCGCGATCCGCTCGGACACCGCGATTGGCGATGCCGAGAAGGAGCTGCTCCAGGTCGCTTCGGTTCCGCTTTACAAGATCCTGACGGTCCAGGCCGCCTATGGCCGGGGCATGGCGACCGATGATCGCGACACGCTCGCCGAGATCACCAGCATCGACCTGCTCTACGCGGTGCTCGACCGGATCGTGTCCGAGGCCGGCCGCTCGATGGCGAGCTTTATCGCAGCCGACGAAGCCAAGCTCGCCATCTGGCGTTCGCAAGTCGCGGACGTCCGCTCGAGCCTCGCGCAGCGCCAGGCGACAGGGCAAGCCAAGGTCTCTGCCATCATGCAGATCATCGAGAAGACGGCGATGATCGAGAACATGCTGGCCGCCTCGATGTCGCCCTCGATGGCGGCATCGCTCGACTGGTCGCGCGCGCTCCAGTCCCGTTCCATCGTCCCCTAAGGCGAGACAAGTCATGATCGAGATCTTCACGGTCGGCGGCGGCGAGTACATCGTCAATGTCCTCAATGCCGTCGCCAACTGGACGGGCGCGGGTGGCTACAAGAGCCTGATCCAGGTGACCATGGTCATGGGGCTGGCACTGGCGGTCATCGTGCTTGCCTTCAACCAGGACTGGCGGGCCTGGCTCAACTGGTTCCTCGGCGCGACGCTCATTTACATGTGCCTGATGGTGCCGCGCATGGACGTCCATGTGACCGACCGGGTCAACCCGAGCCTTGCGCCTGCAAACGTCGCCAACGTGCCGCTCGGCCTCGCGCTCATGGCGAGTTTTACGAGCCAGGTCGGCGATTATCTCACCCGCTCGGCCGAGCTCGTCTTTGGCCTGCCCGATGATCTCAACTACTCGAAGAACGGAATGATCTATGGCGCTCGGCTGATGGAAGCGACGCGCTCCCTGCGCATTTCCGATCCCGAATTTGCCGCCAATCTCGACGAGCATGTCCGGCAATGCGTGTTCTACGACCTGCTGCTTGGCCGCTACTCGATGAAGCAGTTGGCTGAGAGCGATGACGTCTGGACCACGATTGCGCCCGGCAGTGCGGCGCGCGCCCAGAAGTTTGTGACCCGCCAAGCCGATGACAGCGTGACCGCCTCGATCGTCACCTGCCGTGACGCCTACACTGCGCTCTCGAACCAATGGGCGGGGCTGATCGATTCTATGGCGCTCAGCGCCGGGCGGCAGCTTTATCCGCGCCAGACCGCGGCGCTCGCCAAGACCAAGCTGCTCGCCGACTTGCCGGTCGCCTACCAGTATCTCTCGGGGGTATCGAAGAACGCTAGCGACATCTTCCGGCAGGTTCTGACGATCAACGCGATGAACCAGGCCATGCACGGGTTCGCGGGCGCGAGCGGCACCTCGAGCATCGATGTCTTCGCCCAGACCCGCGCCGACATTCAGACGGAGCGGACCTATGCCTCGATCGCGGAGAACGCGATGAAGTGGGTGCCGATCCTCAATGTCGTGCTGACCGTCGTTTTCTACGCGATGTTCCCGGTCATCTTTCCGCTGTTCCTGATGCCCAAGACCGGCCCTGTCGCGCTGCGCGGCTACATCACCGGGTTCTTCTACCTCGCTGCATGGGGTCCGCTCTTCGTGATCCTGCACATGATCCTGATGTTCAAGGGCGCGAGCGATGTTGCGGCAGCTGGAGCAGGCACCGGGCTCTCGCTTGCGACCTTCGCAGGCATGACTGACGTCAACCGCGATGTCGGGCTTCTGGCTGGCTATCTCGTCGCCTCGGTTCCGTTCCTCGCAGGCGGCGTGGCCAAGGGCGCGCTCGCGATTTCCGGGCAGGCAACTTCCTACCTCAACCCCTCGCAGAATGCGGCAGAGGAAGCGGCGCGCGAGGCGAGCACCGGGAATGTCTCGCTCGGCAACAGCAATCTCGACAATTCGACGGTCTTCTCACGCCAGTTTGCCCAAGGGGCGCTCAATCCGAGCATCTCCTACGGCGCCCCGCAGACGCGCGGATTCAGCGATGTGGGCACTCAGACGACGAGCTTCGGTGAGGCGGAATTCGCGACCGTGCCGAATTCGCAGTACCCGTTCACGCCCACGCTCGGGCAGGATTTCACGAGCAGGCTCTCGACGATGGCGAGCCAGAGCCGCGGCCAGAGCGAGACCTATTCGAACCTTGCCCAGCAATCGACCAGCTCGGCTGTCACCCGGTTCAACGAGATCCGCAATGCTTACAGCCAGGGACGGTCTTCGGAGACGGTCAGCGGCACCGGCAGCAACGACAGCATCGGTACGGCATTCAGCGAGGTCGACAACGCCTCCACCACCCTGCAGCGCCAGTTCGGCCTGTCGCGCCGGGCTGCCGACGACATCACAGTGTCGTGGTTCCTTAATGGCCAGGCTAGCGCTGGCGTTGGAGGAAGCCTTGGGCCAGTTGAGCTTGGCGCGAAAGCCAGTGGGGGGCGAAACAAGTCTTGGACCGACAGCGACGTCGGCATTGCGTCTGAGGATCGCAACCGGATTACCGGGACCTTGCAGCAGCTTTCGGACACGCGAAACTGGTCGAGCACGCGCGAAGGATTCCTGCGTCAGACGAGCTCAAATTCGAGTTCGCAGGTCTCGACCAGCGCTGCGGGTCTCAGCCGCTCGTTGACCGAAGCACAGACCTACTCTGTCGAAGCACGCCGCGCCGAAGAACTGGCGAGCCGGCTCGAGAACCAGGCCTCCTGGTACGAGGGCGCGAACGCTGCTGGTTCGCTCAATCTCAGCCAGGCCTATCGGGAATGGGGTATGGCGGAGCTTGAAGCGAACCGCGACTATTACGGCCCAGTCCGCTTCGACGACATCAATTTCCAGATGAGCGCACAGGGCCAGCAGCTCCAGGCGCGGTTCGTGGAGACCTATGCCGACCGGCTGCATGATGACATTGAGGGGCAATTGACGCTGCCCGAGTTCGCACCGGTCAGCCGCCCTGCCGTTACAAGCCAAGGTAGCGTCCGCGCGCATGGACCCAGTGGCGGCGGTGGACCAGGCAGTCTTGGTGCGGCTCCTGACACCTCGGGGATCGGCGAAGAAGTCCGGGCGGCACAGGCGCGAGGCCGAGGCCGGATCGGTCAATCCAGGAGCAATCTTGACGCTACCACTCGAGCGGCCAAGGGCGCTTCAGAAGAGGCCGCAGACGAGGTGAAGGAGTGGTAGATTTTAGAGGATTAGCTCATCAACGACGAGGTAGATTAAGAACGCAGCCAGCAGAGCAAAAACCGTGATCATCTTGGCTCGGCCCCAAGGATCGGCCCAGGTCTTCTGCCACGTATACGCTGTCAGGCGATTTTCCGCGATGGCCCGGTCGATCTCTTTGAGACCCTTCCAGTCCTTGGTCGCAACCGGGTCGTCGGATGACTTCAACATAGGGCACCTATTCAGCAGGCAGGCTGCTCCAAAATCGCTGCATTATCCCAGAAATCCGGGCTTAATGCAGCGATTCTGACACACAAAATCATGGGTGCCAAGCGATGTTCGGCGGCAGTTTCATGAACTGAGTTCAAGATACCGACAGAAGGCATTCGCGAGTTGCATCTGACGAGGCGTGCGGCATTCGGCCTCGAAAACTTGCGGAGAGCCGACAAGGATCGTGACGCATTTCGCGCGTGAAGTCGCAACGTTCAATCGGTTCAGGCTGTAAAGAAACTCCATCCCCCGCGGCGCATCGGCATGCGAGGAGCTGGCGAGCGAATAGATCGAAATTGGCGCCTCTTGGCCCTGGAATTTGTCCACCGTCCCGACCCGCGCCTGGGGGAGCCGGCGTTGGATCTCGAACACCTGCGCATTGTACGGGGCGATGATCAGTATGTCAGCGATCCCGAGCGGCTTTTCGTTCCCCTCGCGATCAATCCAGGTCGCACCCTGTGCCAGTATGTCGGAGACCAGTTCGGCGATAACGTCAGCCTCTTCGGACGAGCAATTCTGATTGCCGGAATGCTCGACGGGCAGAAACCTCAGACCCGTGCCATTGGCGATGCCCTTGGCGTTTACCCGCTGCCCGGCCGCTTCCGCCTTCGCTCCAAGCTTGCTCTCGTAAAACAGCTCGGATGTGAACGCACAGATATCCGGATGCAGTCGCCAGGTGACGTCGAGAAACAGGCCTTCGTCGGGTCCAATGGTTTGCTTGCCTGAAAGCAAATGGTCGAGCGCAGAGCAACCGGTGCCGTCCGGATGGCTGCCTTGCATGGGCTGGTCGAGCTGCTGCGGGTCTCCGAGCAGAACCAGCGCTTTCGCCGCCTGCGAAACGGCAAGCACATTCGCCAGGGACATCTGTGCCGCCTCGTCGACAAAGAGAACGTCGAGACTTTCAAACGCATCCTCCGTCGACCACAGCCAGGCGGTACCGCCTGCGACGCTACAATCGGCTTTGAGCGCGGCGAAGATCTCGGCATTGTTTTTCTTTGCGAACCGGAGCCGGTCGGTCGCGTCTTCCTTGGACCCGCCTTTCGGCTTTTGGATGCAGACCAGCGGGGTATCGGTCTCCTCGGCGACCTCAATGACCTTGTTCAAGAGGTTGCGGATCACCTCATGGCCATTGGCCACGATCCCCACCTTTTTGCCCTGCCGGACGAGCTCGCAAATCATGTGCCCGCCGGTGTGGGTCTTGCCGGTGCCCGGAGGTCCCTGGATCGGCAACACGCCTGCTGAGATGAGCGGGGCGATGCGCACGCCCGCATCAAGGGGCTTTTCACCGTCACGTCGCACGGCGCTGCCGTCTGCAATGCGCGGCGCCACGCGCATCAGCATGTCGCGCGCTGCCTGGTAGGTTTCTCCCTCGTCCATGCCATGCTCGCACACATGGGTAGCCAGTCGGACCAGCGATTCCTGCATCGGTTTCGACGGAACATGCTCATGCACAAAGACCGCGGCCGGATGTTCGTCCGCCATCGCCGAGGCCTTCTTGATGTCGATGGTGCGCTGTTCCCTCGAGATATCCTCAACGGTGCCCAGCGTCTGACCACCCTGCGTCCGCAGCCCTTTGCCCGCGCGGATATCGGCTTCCTGCACCGGGAAGGTGTAGCGGTCGATCGGGCACTTGGCTGTGCCACCAACCGTTTCAAGGTAGGTGAGGCCAGCGAGACCTGCCCGCTCATCGAGGAGCTCCTCCGCGGACAGATCACAGAGGCGGAAATATTCCCACCAGGTCGCCTTTTCCTCGCGGCGATGCCACTCGAGAAGGTTGGCAAGAAGCCAGCGCGCATGCTGCTCGGAGGTACGCTCTTCCGGATCGACCGGGACATCGACAGTCAGCTGCTCAATTAGCGGCGTGATCCGCTCCAGCCATTCGGAAAGGCCTTCGCTCGGTCCGCTTTCACCTGGCTCCGGTCTCGTCAACTCGATGCCTCGATCGATGAGCTTGCTGCGTTCGGCCTCCAGCCAATCGCGCAGAGCCTCGGTCGAGACACAGTCGTCGCGGTTGTAGGCTTCGACGGTTTGCTTATCCTCCGGCAGAATTCCCGCCGCGTCGTTCAGTTCGAGGCTCACCTGCAGCCGGTTAAGCGCCAGGTTGGCATCGGGAAGGCTGGCGTCGCGATCATAGCCGTAAAGCGGCTCGAGCTTCTTGATGGAATAGCTCTCGACGCCCGCACGCAGCGAATGGCGGACCACGCCCAGCAAATCGACGAACACGAGACCACGCAGCAGTGAATCCAGTTCGTCTTCGCGCGTGCCATATCGCCCCATCAGCCGCTTCAGCGCGCCCGGCTCGTACCCGCCATAGTGGTAGACGTGGAGCTGCGGGAAGACCTTCCTCCGCTCGAGCACGAAATCGATGAATGTCTCAAAGGCCGCCTTCTCGCCAGCGCGGTCTAGCGCCCAGAGCCCGCGGTATTGTGGCTCGCCCTTCTCACGAAAGTGGAAACCCAGGAGATATTCCAACCCATGCTGGCCGACGAAGGAATCTCCCTCGAAGTCGAGAAAGATATCGCCCTCGCAAGGCTCGGGCAGGCAGTTGAGACCGAAACCTGCCACCGGCGCCAGAAGTTCATAGCGCAGTTCGCCGCTGGCTCTGGATTCGAGCTGGATCCTGGCCTGCTCGCGAACGCGGGTCAGGGATTCTTTCGAGCCGCGCTCCGGTTTCCAATGCAGGGGCAGCGGCAGTTCTGCCAGCGCCGTTGCCGTGGTGACGCCGTGATCCTTGAGCTCGGCAATCTGCATCGAGGAGATGCCCGCGACGAGGCACAGGTGATCGTCATCCCGGCGCTGCTTGTCGCAGCGCGCGCTCCAATTGCAGATGTCGCAGTTTGAAGTCGGCTCCGGGTAGGTCTGTCCGAGCTGCTCAGTTCCGATAGCACCAAGCAGCCCCTGCTTCACCTGACGATGATAGGCGGCGAAATCGGCAAGCCGATACCGCTCCGGTTCAAAGTCGGTCCAGGGCGGGATGACGCTGGCGAAGACCGGCATGGTGCCTTGCACTTCACCAATGAGCTCGGAGTAGAGACAGAGCTGAAGGACCGTGCCGCCTTTCGTATCCCGGGCGAGCTTGGTGTCAGCAGCTTCATAGGACCAATCGCCAAGGTCGCTTGGCGTATCGACGCGCTGCAGAATGTCGGCACGGCCGGCCCAGGATCCGCCTCGCAGCGCGCCCTGGACGATCACGTCAACGCCCGCCCGCATGGCGGCGATTGTTTGAGCGACGGCCTCGTCGCTGACGTCCACGCCTTCAACCACGACGCATGAAAGGCCTTGGGCGCGCAGATGCTCCACATAGGCCAGTTCGTGCTGCTTGCCGCGCTCCCAGAGCGCCTCGAGCGCGGGATCGAAGAATTTCGGACGCGAGAGCTCACCGCGCGCTGTCGCATGCTCCAACTGGGTCAAGTGCCGGCAGTTGAGATATCCCACCAGATCGGTAGCGCTGAGGCGCGGCGTTCCATTTTGAATTTGCACGATAATGCCCCCGAAAACTCAGCACGCTTCAGTTTCGGCAAGCTCGAGCGTGAGCTGCCGCAATTGTTGGATGACGGCTTGCCGGGAGCCGAGTTCGACGCTCATCGTGTGGAGCCGGGCCTGATCTGCGCCGATCCGGTGCGACGCCAAAGTGCCAGGGCGGTCAGCCAGCGCGAAGTGATGCGGATAGAGCAGGCTGAGGCTGTTGCAGTGGTAGATCTGCCCATAGGCCATCATCTGATAGACGTCGGCCTGGGAGACCCCCTGCTTGGGATCGTCGATCCGGGAGGAAATCCGCTTCCACTTGGTATCGATGATCTGCACGACCTCATTGCCACGCTTCACCAGAATATCGGGCCTGGTCTGAAACACCTGGCGGCCATCGGTCTCATTCTCGAGGCAAAAGAGACGTCCGCCTTGAAGGCTGACGCTAAATCCTGTGCCCGAGAGCGCGCGCTTGAGCAGGCGCCCCACATACTCCTCGAACAGCGTGTTCATCTCAAAAAGAAGCGAGAAGCCGTCCTGCCGGCCCATCGAACTCGTCTGGAACCGGTCGCCCAGGAGCAGCCGGGCTAGCGTGATCAGCTCCTTCCAGCGCGCGTTGGTCCGATCAAGATGCACGTCGTCCCAGCGCAATCCGCTTACCGGAACATCGGCAATGTCGGCATAGGCGAAGCCCAGCTCGGCCAGCCTGCGCTGGTTGTTCGCATTGTTCGAAACGCGCAGCAACCGGGAAACAGCGGCTTTCATGATCTGATTGAGCGGAGTGTCAGGCGACAGCTCGTCGAAACGGCAAGCGAGACGCTGCGGCGAAGCGGCGAGCCGCGTAAACTGCCGCGCAACATCAAGTCGGCCGCGAAGCGCGGGCAATTCATCCTCGCAGGCCATGTAGCGACGCGGCATGCCCTGACGCAGGGCGTCGGCGAGCTTTCGGGAAAACAGCCCGATCAGGACTTCGAGCAAAGTGTCGCGTTGAGACCCAAGCGAAGTCATTGTGCCGCTGTCGATCTCCAGATCGAGCGCGACGGCCAGCATATGCACCAGGCGATCCCGCAAGTAGCCGCGATTGTCAGGATCGCTCTCTGAAGGCTTGGCATCGATCTTGGGCAGGATTTCCAGCGCACACCCATCAGCGACAATCACGCCCACCACCTGACGAGCTCCAAGAGCATGCCGTCCATGCTCCAGGATTCCCTTGCCATTCTTGCCGGCTAGGGGGGATCGACGCGCAACGGCGACAAGCCTGTCTGCTGCCCATGCGGGGATGCATTCCTCACCATCGCCATAAGCGAGCGATTGCCATTCGAGGAGTGATCGCCGGATCACGCAAGGCCCTTGTAGGCATCATCTGCAAACGGCTGCCGGACCTGCCAGCGCCAACGAGCTGGAGCATCGCCATCGGAGTCGAGGCCGTTGGGGGCCCTCAACTCCCGCCGTTCCAAGAAACGCTCACCGGTCGTGTCGCCAAGCACGGCAGCGACTTTGGACCAGTCCTCATAGAAATACTCGGCGAGGAGCGGGATAACCTTGTGCCGCATGCACTCATCGACGTCTGACCGGGTCGCACATCCCATGAAATAGGCGTGCCCGATCTGGTGTTCCCGGTCGAAGAGGTACTCGATGCGCTCGTTAAGAGAGGCAAGGAGATTTCTGAGCGCAATGCCATCGACATTTTCAGGCAGGGCCTCAGTGTCAGGCATGAGCTCGCGGAATGTGAAGCGCCGGCGCAGAGCGGTGTCCAGCAAGGCGATGGAGCGATCCGCCGTATTCATCGTGCCGATAATGTGGAGGTTCGACGGAACTCCGAAAATCTCACCCGAGTAGGGCAATTTCACGCGAAGCTCGTTCTCTTCCCCGATCCGCTTGTCCGGTTCCAGCAAGGTGATGAGTTCGCCGAAAACCTTGGAAATATTCGCGCGGTTGATCTCATCGATGATGAGCACGTAGGGCTCGGGTACACCCGTGGTGGCCACCGCATCTCCACCCGAGGTGACGATCTGTTCCAGCGCGTCCCAGTCGATATAGCGATTGTTCAGCTGGTAGACGGAAACCTGGCTGAAGGTCTTCCCGTAAATGCGTTCGCGCGGGAGGCTCTCATCGGAGTGCCACAGCCATTTGACCGATCGGCGATGGTTATATTCGCCGTTGGGGCCGGGAACAAAACGATACCCCCCGGTGACCTCGCCAATCGCCCGGAATTTCCTGTTGCCGTCCGACACAACGACCAACGAGCCGACTTCCATGTTGATTCTGAAGGCGTACATCTGGGACATGTTGGGATCGTTGCCGGTCGCTTCAGGGTGATCCTCACGCCATCGTTCCTTGATCGCTTCCCATTTGTCGAAGCGGGAATCGGACCAATCGACGTCGCCGCCATATCCCAGGACTATGTACCCATCGCGGATTGCGTCCTGGAAGATCGCGTCATCTTCCGCCGCCCAGCTTCGTCCGAGCGACATCTTGAAGATCTTCTGGCTTCGATCGAGCAGTGGTTTCTCGGCGTTGACCGCATGGCCACGGTTTTCAGAGGCAAGATTGGCAATCTGCTTGAAGATGCCGTCGTGGGGCTTCAGGCTGAACCCGCCACTGGCCGGACCATCGTCGCTCTCCTCGCCCGTGACGGGCCTCAGTCCTTCGACGAACTCTTCGTAGGAGAAGGACTGGTGAAACGTGACAAAGCCGATGCGCCCCTTGCGATGCAGGGACTGATAGACATCCATCAGTTCCTTGCGGCCAAGCTGCGCCGATCCTGGACCGTTGCAGATTTCCACGGCCTCGGCGGCTGTCGCATAGGTCTTTCCCGTTCCCGGAGGCCCGTAAAGGATCAGGTTGGTTGCAGTCGGCATGGATGGCCTCATTTCTGAAATTTCTTGCGTTGCATCGGCAGCTTGGTCTTCCTGGCTCACGACCCAGAGGAAGCTCTGGACGTCCCACAGGTCTCGGGGCTGCCATCCCCAACCGACCATTTCCTCGTAGAGCTTGTGCGCGAAGCGGAGCACTTCGGCATATTCTTCGGCTGACAGCGGGCTCCAGCCGAACAGCGGCTTGTGAACCAAAGCCTTGTAGGCCCTCGAGAGCGGGTCGGTGTTGATGCCCAGGGCATCGCGCGGTCTGACCAGCGCCAGGAACATCGACGGGATATTGCGGCTCTCCGAGTAGGGCTTGCTCTTCTCCTGGCCCTCCAGAAGGACGGGCCAGATCGCGTCGACCATTTGTTTGGCCGCCTCCGGCGCATCATCGCTTGAGCGGGCCAATTGGGCCGCTGCCAGTTCGAGAACATTCGGATGCTGCTGGCGAATGGCGGCGAGACGGTTGTTGGTCCGCCAACCGGGAAGATCGATACCCGTCAGGATGTCGAACAAGGCGCCGCCCAGCGCCTCGGGTGCCAGCGGCGGCTCGGACTGCATGAGCGCCGCAACCTTGGCGACAGCCTCTCGCTTGTAGTTGATGACATCCCTGAAGACTTGCGAGGTCGCGCCAGCAAATCCTTCCGGTTCAAAATCGGGATAGGTCCGCAGGAAACGAGCCTTGAGGTCCGCAAGCGCGGCGGCGTCGAGGATCAGGTCATTCCCGTGAATTGAACCCTTCGCGGGAATGCCCAGAGCTTGGGCAATTTCTGGGTCGATTTCATAGGAAGTCAGTTTCTGTTTGCCGTATCCCAGATAAGGCCGCCGGCCGTTGTTGGACCGCAGCACCCGGACCAGACGCTGCTCTTTGAACAGCGCCCGGGCCACCGCCAGGATATCGTCAGTTTCAATGGCATCTTCAGTTTTGTTCGAGGCGCCCATGATCCGGAACGCTTTGACCCCCGACTGCCGGTTGGTTTGGCGAATGGGCCAGTGAACCGTTCTGGAATCATCAAAGAGTGCGATGCGCTTTTCGGCATCGACACTGTCGAATGCGTCACCCGCAGTCCCTGAGCGGAACTGAGCGTAATCGTTAAGCGTCGAGCGATAGTGCGAGAGGTTCGCATAAAGATTGCCATCGATCGGAAAGCGAGCCGGGTTTTCCCGACCGGCACGTTCGTCGGCCTTAGAATAGGCAAGCGCGCCCTTGATGCCTTCGAGACCATCGGCGTCGAAGGCTTCGTCAAGGTCGCCATAATGCGCTTCTACGCGCTTCGCGTCTTGCACGCGCGTGTTTTGCGTGGAGGGGGAACCTCCCTTCTTCGCGATCCACTCTCGAAATTCGGCTTCTTGCATCTGTGCTTTCTCAAAAATCTTTAAATGGATCGGTGAAATGGGCGCTGTCTATTTCGCGCCAATGAGATGCCAAAGCACCTCGATCATGGCGTATGTGTCTTTGGCACAGTAAGTCCTAAGCGATTGCGCTAGCTCAGCTACTCGGGCCTCGGAGGTCGCTGGTGCAATTGCTTCGAGATAGGCGAGCTGCGCCGCGGAGCCATCCGCGACATCCAGCATGGCATAGTCGCCGCTATTGCTGATGGTCGGCAGGACAGCCTTGATAGACCAACTGCCGCCCTGATCGCGGTGGTACCAGTGCTCGCGGGTAACCGGCAGAAGATCAACAATGCGCGCTGCGATCGCCTTGAGATCGTCGGCGAGATCCGAAAACCGCTCCGCCAGCCGGAGGATGCATGTCCGCTCGAAGGCTGCATTGTACGCGATGACGGTCCCATCCTGGGGGATCTGGGCCACCAGTACCTCGGCGCAGGCGCGACGAGGATCTTTGCCATCCAGGCTCAAGAACTCACGATGAGTGATCTGCCCTTCGCAATCTTCGATGTGGGCTGAAAATTGAAAGGGGACTTGTTCCCAGGGTTTCGTTCCGAGCCAGCGAGGCAAGGCGAAGGCGATCGTCTCGAAATCGAGATAGGTTCGAGGAAATGTCCAATTGTCGACGATCCGCCGCGCTCCGTCGACGTCGTGGTAGGCGACGCCGGACAAGACAGCCTCGTGAATTCTCGCGTGAACGGCATTGGTGAAGCTGCCAGCCGGCACGTCCTTGAGCTCGGCAATGCCATGTTCGGCCCACTTGGCCGCTAGCTGCTTGCCTGTCCGGGGCAGCGAGGAGATCGGATATCGCGCCGTTTCCAGATCGCGCGAGCAATAGGCCACAAATTCGCACGGGAACGGATCATGGCAATGACCGCCGGGATCGCGAGCGGGCTCTTCCCCATCAAGGACAGACCTGATTTCAGCGACCAGCTTCGAGCGCTTGAGGGAAAGTGGCTTAGCTTCCTCCAGAGATGGCGTATCCACGAATGCGCCGTGGTAGTTGCCTTCCTCGGTCAAGAAAAACTGATTGTTGAGGTGCCGGATGGCGGCTGAACTCACCTGAACCGCGGCCTCACGCAGCACCCAGAGCTGGGTCGCCAGATCGGCGACATGATAATCCTTGCGGCTCGTCGAACTCTTCACTTCGGCGACGTACCAGCCCCCGAAACCGTCGGGTTCCATGATATCCACCCGAACGAGCACACCGTCGTGGGCAAAGGTCGCCTCGAACAGCGGGGCTTGGGCCGATGCGGATGTGAGCTCCCGGGTGCGCTGAAGTGCGGCTGCAAGGTCTGGGTGGGCCTCGATCATGATGCCCCCCGAACACAGTGCGCAGGCCGCGTCCCCGACTTCATGGCCAGCAGCGAACCGCGCCTCTGCACCGGCATCGAGCTCTGCAAGTTCAGGCCGATGCGTCTGCAGCCACAATCGCTTCGGGCACTGCTCGAAGGAGGTGATCTTCGATTTGGAAAGGCCGAACTGCCGGCTGCCAGAACTCATTGAACTACGTCATGCCCCCTCATTCCCACCATGCATCTAGCCCACTAACGCTTCGGGATGACAAAATCTGTCACCTCCAGTCAGGGTTCCCTGCGTGCCGATAGACATGGGACGCGCTTCTGATCTGTTTCCGGCTTGCTGACAGAACACGCAATGCCATCCAAGCTCAGACAAAGATTTAACTGTCAGAATTTCAACCGATGATGGCGATGTCCGGCAGTAATGATGGCTCCGTCGTTTCCTACCACGAGGTAAGCATCGAGCGCCTTTTCCAGCTTGAGGAACGCCGATTTGCCCATCTCCTTGAGCATCCGAGACCGGCTTTGCCGGGTGAGATAGCAAACCTCGGCGCCGCGATGACGACGATACTCTCCGTAGGCCATCAGGGCATCGACGGCCTGATGAGAAATCGCGCGCTGCTGCATGCGAGCTTCGGCATGGTGCGTAAACATCTGATCGTCCTTTCCCGTGATGCTGATTTGTGTCTAAAGCACGGGGGTGACAGAAACTGTCATGGGGGGCTTATATGTCGTTTGCCAAGGCGGTGGATCTCTTGCGTCTCGCAATGATGGCCACGTCCCGACAGGGGGTTTGTCTCGGTGATGTGGAAGCAGAATTCGGCGGTGTCCGACGGACGGCACAGCGCATGATCGCGGCTCTGGAAGAGGCGTTTCCAGCCACCGAGCATTATGTGGGTGACGACGGACGGCACTATTGGCGCCTGCCGTCTCGGGCGGTCGCGCCCCTGCTGACCCCGTCGGCGGAGGAGCTCGTCAGCCTCAAGTCGGCGATCACCGAACTCGAGCGGGTCGACATGAACGGCGAGGCCATTCAGCTGCGCAGCCTTGAGCGCAAGGTCCGCGCGCTCATTCCCAGCGACCGCACACTCCGTCTGGCGACCGACGAAGAAGCCCTGCTCGAAGCCATGGGCTTTGCCGCAAGACCTGGCCCGCGCCCGTCGATGAATGAAGCCGTCGACCTCGCCATTTCGGAGGCGATCAAGGGGCCGTTCGAGCTGAGAATTCAGTACCAAGGCAGAGGCGATACGAAGCCAAGTTGGCGAACGATCGAGCCGCTTGGCCTGCTCCTAGGCTCTCGGCGCTATCTCGTCGGCATCGATACGGCCAAGCGTGACGGGCGCTATCGTCACTACCGGGTGGAAGACATCATGGAAGCGCAGGTGCAGGCCAGGGTCTTCGCTTATCCGGACGATTTCGAGCTTCGAGAATATGCCACACGTGCCTTTGGATCATATCACCACGAGGCCGAGTACGGGGAGGTGATCTGGAAATTCTCGCCCGAGGCGGCCGATCGAGCGGCGCGGTTCCAGTTCCACCCGAGCCAGGAGATCGAGCGCCTGGATGATGGGTCGATGCTGGTGCGCTTCAAGGCTTCAGGTCACCTCGAGATGAGCTGGCACCTCTATGCTTGGGGCGACAGCGTAGAGGTTATCAAGCCAGCCGCCTTGGCCGCCATGGTGCATCCGTACCGCAGAAATGACTTTGCTGCGTTGCCATGAAGCCGGGCAAGCCTGAGCGGCCGGTCGTGAAACCAAGCTTTGGCGGCGTGCTGGGCACACAAGCGGCTCTTGGCGAGAGGTCACATCAGCGAGAAAACCGGTCATCCAAAGTGGGTTGCTCTGGTGTCAGCGCCGAGTTTGCACTACCCAAATGTGCATCCATTGGATACACAGAGATCATCATGAAGGATGCCGGCTTTCGCATCAGAGTGCAGAAGGAGCTGCGTGAGCAGTTCGTGGCTGCCTGCAAGGCGCAGGACAAGCCGGCGGCGCAGGTGCTTCGTGAGTTTATGCGCGACTATGTGGAAGGCCATCCAACGCGACCACAGTTGGATGAGCAGAAGGGCAAGAAATGAAGATCGAGGAGCTGGCACAGGGCCAAAGCCTATCGGGCGTGGAGCCCAGCGACGTCGTGACGGTTGTCGCGATTGTGCCGCTCGGAGAGGGCTCGGTGCAGCTCATTTATCGTACCCCAGATGGCTCCATGAAGGAGAGGATGCTTGGCCGCGTCGATGAAGAGCTGATTCAACTCGCGACAACAGAGCGCCCATTCTCCTTCGACGGCGATGGTGATGCATTCAAGTTGACTTGCGAGGCTAAAAGGATCGATCTCGCATTCCTGTTTGATCCCATGATGGCGGTCCACAGTTCAAACGTGGACCCTCTGCCCCATCAGATCACCGCTGTTTACGAGTCATTGCTGCCTCGTCAGCCGTTGCGGTTTGTCCTTGCAGACGACCCTGGCGCCGGAAAGACGATCATGGCGGGGCTCTACATCCGCGAGCTAATCATGCGAGCCGACGCGCATCGCATTCTGATTGTCGCGCCCGGCAGTCTCGTTGAACAGTGGCGTGACGAGCTCTACGAAAAATTTGGCCTCGAGTTCCACGTCTACTCCAGCTTGATGGAGCAGACGTCCCCGAGCGGTAATCCATTTGACGACTACGCTCGCCTTATCGTTCGGCTCGACCAACTCTCGCGGAACGAGGAGCTGCAGGAGAAGCTCTGCGCACCTGGGTGGGATCTGGCCGTCTTCGACGAAGCCCATAAGCTCTCAGCGCACTATTTTGGCTCCAAGCTGGAGAAGACCGGACGATTTCGCTTTGCTGAAAAGCTAGGCGCTCATGTGCGCCATCTGCTCTTGATGACGGCGACGCCTCACAACGGCAAGGAGGAAGACTTTCAGCTCTTTCTGTCCTTGCTCGATTCAGACCGTTTCTACGGCAAGTTTCGCGACGGTGTGCATAAGGTCGATGCATCCGACCTCATGCGCCGGATGGTCAAGGAAGAGCTCGTCAAGTTTGACGGGACCCCGCTCTTTCCTGAGCGCAAGGCTTATACCGTCAATTACGAACTCTCTCCGATTGAAGCAGCTCTCTACGAAGCCGTCACGGAATACGTGCAGACCGAAATGGGTAAGGCGGATCAGCTCGAAGGGGCGCGCAAGGGCTCTGTCGGCTTTGCACTTACAGCGCTTCAAAGGCGTCTTGCGTCTAGCCCCGAAGCGATCTTCCAGTCGCTGAAGCGCCGTCGTGAGCGGCTAGAAAATAGGCTTCGCGACGAGAAGCTCGGGATCAAGGGCCGCCAGGCCAAAGCCGAGACCTATCCAGGAATCCCCGAGGATGATGATGACCTCAGCGCCGAGGAGCAGGAAGACCTTGAAGAAAGCCTGATCGATGACGCGACAGCCGCAAAGACGGTCGTCGAGTTGGAAGCTGAGATTGTCATCCTAAAGGGGCTCGAAGACCAAGCAAAGGTCGTCGTCGCGTCCGGCCAAGACCGCAAATGGGATGAGCTTTCGAAGATCCTTCAGGACCATCCTGAAATGCGCGATGCTTCGGGACGACAGCGCAAGATCATCATCTTCTCAGAGCACCGCGACACCCTGAACTATCTTCAGGCGCGCATAGCCGGTGTGCTGGGCAATCCCGATGCTATCGTCTCGATCCATGGCGGCACTCATCGCGATGAACGGCGGCGCCTCCAAGCACTCTTCCGCTCCGATCCCGACGTCCGCGTGTTGGTGGCTACCGACGCTGCGGGGGAAGGCGTGAACCTTCAGAACTCCAATCTGATGGTGAACTATGATCTGCCATGGAACCCGAACCGGTTGGAGCAGCGGTTCGGCCGCATCCATCGCATCGGGCAGACCGAAGTCTGTCACTTGTGGAACCTGGTCGCCAAAGAAACGCGCGAAGGCGCCGTCTACCATCGTCTGCTGGAAAAACTCAGGGTGGAGAGCGATGCTCTCAAAGGCCGCGTTTTCGACATTCTCGGTGAAGTCTTCGAGGAAACTAGCCTCAAGGACCTACTGCTTCAGGCGATCCGCTACGGCGATCAACCTGACGTCCGCGCACGGCTGTCGCAGCAGATCGATCAGGCCCTCGACCACGATCATCTGAAAACCCTACTCGACCGCAATGCTCTGGACCAAACCACGATCAGCCCTGAGCGCCTCTTCGCGGTCAAGGAGGAGATGGAGAAGGCCGAAGCACGGCGCTTGCAGCCCTTCTTTGTAAGGGCGTTCTTCTTGAAAGCGCTCGATACGCTCGGCGGGACTGCGCATCCACGAGAAGCGGGGCGCTATGAGGTCACGCATGTTCCTGCCGCTATACGGGAACGGGACCGCCGGATCACCGGTCGGAACCGCCGCGAGCACGAACCCGTTCTGCGTCGTTATAGCCGTGTGTGCTTTGATCGAAACGCCATCCAGCCACTCGATAAGCCGGGTCTGGAGCGCGCGTTGCTGATGCACCCCGGTCATCCGCTGATGTTGACCCTGTCCGATATGATTTTGGAGCAACACGCCAATCTCTTGCGCCAGGGCGCGGTCCTGGTGGATCCGTCAGATGAAGGCCTTGATCCGGCTCTCCTCTTTTTGCTGACGCACGAAATCAAATCCGGGGACGGCAGCGTACTCTCAAAGCGCCTGCAATTTGTCCGAGTTGCTCCCGATGGCACTGCGCAATTCGCAGGCTGGGCTCCACACCTTGATCTTGAGCCGCCAGACGAAGCTGAACGTTCATTGCTTAGCGACGTGATCGATGCACCGTGGCTGTCTTCTGGGCAAGAAGCTCGGGCGCTTTCGCTGGCAGCTACGACGCTGGTGCCCGAGCACTACAACGAGGTGGCGCAGCGCCGGATCGACCACGTCGAGAAAACCATCAATGCGGTCCATGAGCGCCTCAGCAAAGAGATTGCCTTCTGGCAGGATCGCTGGGTCAAGCTCAAGGAAGACGGCGACGCGGGCAAGGACGTTCGCCTCAATCTCCAAAATGTAGAACGCACATTGGGCGACCTCCAGAGCCGATTGGAAAGCCGCAAAAAGGAACTTCAATCTATGCGGCACGTCGTCAACGGGACACCCGTTGTGCTCGGCGCAGCCTTGATTGTTCCAAGCGGGCTAATGAACAAGCTGCGCGGCGATGAGCCCGTTGACCCGACGGCGGCGACATTCGCTGCCGACGCCGCTGCCCGATCGCGTATCGAGCAACTCGCCATGCAAGCAGTTACCAAAGCCGAGGAAGCGCGTGGTTGCCGCGTGGTCGACGTGTCCGCCGCCAAGTGCGGCTGGGACTTGAGTTCCTATCCGCCCGCCGTTGAGGGTAGGCAACTCGACCCGCGGCACATTGAGGTCAAGGGGCGCGTGAAGGGTGCAAGCACGGTTACGGTGTCGCGCAACGAGATGCTCTATGCCTTCAATCAGGGCGACAAGTTTGTGCTCGCGATCGCTCTCGTCGATAGCGACGACAGCATCGACGGTCCTCACTACGTTCGAAATCCATTTGACCGCGAACCGGGCTGGGGCGTGGCGTCCATCAACTTCAACCTGAGCGATCTCCTTGCCCGAGCGGAGGCACAATGACAGCGCTCCGTCTCGACACACTTTCACTCAGAAATTTTCGTTGCTTTGAGCAATGCGCGATGGGCTTTCACCCCAATCTCACGGTCCTGGTCGCCGAGAATGGCAGCGGTAAAACCGCAGTGCTCGACGCGGCCGGCTCTGCGCTTTCGGTCTTCGTGAACGCACTATACCCGCCGGAGAAGATCCGGAGGATCGAGCGAAGCGACGTACGCTTGATCCCTGGGGAAGCACGCAAAATGTCGCCTTGCTTGCCAACTGAGTATGCAGTGAATGCCACGGCTCAGGATAAGGCCGTGTCTTGGAAGAGCACAGTCGGAACATACGGCCAAAAGGTCCGACCGAGTACCCGGCATTTCGGACCGATCAAAGCGGCTGCCCAGACCTTCCTGACCGACTCTGCAATTCTTCCGCTCGTGGCGTTTTATGGGACGGGCCGCCTCTGGAGCGAGCAGCGACAGACTGAGTTTCGTCGTTCGTCGGTAGCCAACGTTGAGGAGCGGGTCGCTGGATATGCCGACTGCCTCACTTCGTCTTCGTCGTTCAAGGGCATCTCGGCCTGGTTCGAGCACCGTTTCAGGCAGATCGCGTCGCCGACGTATCGGGAAAGTCTTCAGACCAATCTTGCAATGATCGAAGGGGTGAAGGCTGCCACGGATACAGTGCTTCAGCCGACCGGATGGTCTGATCTTCGATGGGATGACGAGTTTCACACGTTGACGGCCAGGCACGAGACACGCGGTGAATTGCCACTGTCTCTGCTGAGCGATGGCGTTCGCACCATGCTTGCACTCGTCGCGGATGTCGCTCGGCGCTGCGCGAGCCTAAACCCTCAATTGAAAGAGCGCGCTACGACGGAGACTCCCGGCGTTCTCATCATTGATGAAGTAGATATGCACCTGCATCCCCGGTGGCAGCAACAAGTGCTTGGTTTGCTACAACGAGCGTTTCCGGCCCTTCAGATCATCGTAAGCACACACAGCCCGCACGTGCTATCGACGGTCGACAAGTCATCCATCCGCGTCCTGAATGTCCAAAACGGCGACGTCGCGATTGAAACGCCTCTCCTGCAGACCCGAGGTGTTGAGAGTGCGAATGTCCTGGCAGCCGTTATGGATGTAGACCCGGTTCCGCAGCTCGAAGAGTCATCCGCGCTCAGCGCCTATCGCAAGCTCATCGAGGCAGGAAAAGCCGAAGGCTCAGAAGCGATCGCTCTGCGGACGCGTTTGAATGCGCACTACGGCGAACGCCATCCGGTCATGCTGGAGTGTGATCGCCTCCGCCGTTTCCAACGGTTCCGGCTCGCCAAGAGCCGGCCGGAGGATAGCTGAAATGAGGAAGCTTGACCGCAGCGCGTGCGCCGCGCCGCCTTGCTTGGGTGTTTATCACCACGGCCAACACTCATGGGGCGACGTTACGCCCGAAGACAAGGCCAAAATCCGAACGAATTTGGAAACCATGCAGGACCGGCGCTGTGCCTACTGCGAAGGCGATATCGATTCGCTTGGTCAGCACATCGAGCACTTTCGCCGCAGGCACGATTATCCGGAGCTAACATTTTCCTGGGCTAATCTCTTTTGGTCTTGTGATCAGACGGACTCATGCGGCCACTTTAAGGATCAAGGCGCGGGCCCATACAACGTCGACGACCTAGTCAACCCGTGCTGCGACGATCCCGATGCTTACTTCGTCTTTCAAGCGGACGGAACGATCAGCATCCGCGATGGAATTTCGACAGCATACAGGCATCGAGCCAGTGAAACGCTGCGCGTTTTCTCGCTGGATGCGGACTGGGGGCGGCTCCGTGCAATGCGCAAGGTCGCGGTGTTTGGATACGTTACCGATGCCGATACCGCGTTCAACGAAGGTTGGCCTCTAGACGATATTCGAGAGTACTTCGCTGAAGAGCTCGATTATTCACGCAATTTGCCATTTAGCACGGCCATCAGGCATGTACTGACGGAAAGACAATAAGAATGACTAGCGCCATCAAAACCCCAAAAAAGCTGATCGAAGTTGCGCTGCCGTTAGATGCAATCAACGAAGCGGCTGCGCGCGAGAAGTCGATCCGGCATGGGCACCCGAGCACGTTGCACCTTTGGTGGGCACGGCGACCGCTTGCAGCCGCCCGAGCTGTCATCTTCGCTCAAATGGTTAACGATCCATCTTGGAAATGGGAGCTTGAGCATCCTGGCGAGATTCCGCCAAATCACATCAAAGCGAGCTGGGCAGCTAGCCGGAAGCGACTTTTCAATATTATTGAAGAACTCGTAAAATGGGAAAACACCACAAATAAGGAAGTTTTGGACAGGGCTCGATCCGAAATTAGAAAGTCATGGAAAGAAACATGCGAGATCAATCGCGATCATCCGCAGGCTTCATTTATATTTAGCGAAAAAAATCTTCCTGACTTTCACGACCCGTTTGCGGGCGGTGGCGCCTTGCCGCTGGAAGCTCAGCGTCTCGGCTTTGTTGCGCACGCTACAGATTTAAATCCTGTTGCTGTTCTTATCAATAAAGCGATGATCGAGATTCCGCCAAAGTTCGAGGGATGTCCGCCGATCAATCCTGAGGGGCGGAAAAACACCACAGCTTGGGCTGCACAGTGGGAAGGCGCGCAGGGCCTGTCTGATGACGTAAAATACTACGGGACTTGGATGCGTAATGAGGCTCATAGGCGCGTCGGGCATCTATTTAATGATGTAGTGATTACATCCGAGATGGCTCAAGATCGCTCAGATCTGAAGCCGCTGGTTGGAAAAAGTCTGACGGCGATAGCTTGGTTCTGGACACGAACAGTCAGAAGTCCAAATCCGGCCTTTCGGGAGGTTCATGTCCCATTAGCGTCAACCTTCGTCTTATCCAGTGCTTCTGGAAGAGAAGCATACGTTAAGCCAACCCTAGATGGCATGGATTACAGTTTTACCGTTCAAGTGGGAAAAATTCCTCCAGAAGCCATAAATGGAACGAAAATAGGACGAAGCAGCTTCGAATGCATTATGTCAAAGTCGCCGATTAGTCCGGAATACATAAAGTCTGAAGCCTCTGCTGGCCGACTAGGTAGCCGCTTGATGGCAATCGTCGTGGAGGGTGATCGCAGGCGAATGTACATTTCTGCCTCCAAGGGGGATGAGTTGATTGCATCTGGGGCTCAGGCTTCATGGAGGCCTGATCTGCCATTTGCGCATAATTCAAGGCACTTGACGCCTTGGGCTTACGGCCTTGATAACTTTGGTGCCCTGTTCACTAACAGGCAGGCTGCCATTTTGTCCACGTTAACCGCATTGACCCAAGAAGTTATAGATAAAGTAAAGAATGATTGCAAATTTTATGAAAAGAATATAAATAAATATCCTTGGGCCACGACAGATTTCATCCAAAATTATGCAAATGCTATTTCAATATATCTTGCATTTTCGGTTTCTAAGGTTGCCAATATAAACTCTTCTCTCGCGTCTTGGATGAGCGACCGCGGGGCTTTTCGCGAAACATTCGCGCGACAAGCGCTTCCGATGGTATGGGATTTTGCAGAAGCAAATCCTTTTGCTGATGCGGGTGGAAGTATTGCAACTGCTATTGATAAGGGAGCTAAGGCAATAGCGTTTCTGCCAGCTGCCCCGCAATCGTCGGCGAGGCAGGAAGATGCGTCATCACAGAGCACGTCTGCTGGCAAGGTCGTGTCCACTGATCCACCGTATTATGACAACGTACCATACGCGGATCTTTCCGATTTCTTCTATGTTTGGCTACGGAAAAGCCTCAAAGATGTATGTCCAGATCTTTTCAAGACGATAGCTGTTCCAAAATCCGATGAGTTAGTTGCAGATCCTTTTCGTCATGGTGGCAAACTTCAGGCCAACAATTTCTTTCTGGATGGAATGACAAAAGCTATGCGTTGCTTATCAACGCAAGCTCACCCTGCCTTTCCGGTCACCATATATTATGCGGTCAAGCAGGCAGATACGGACAAGGTTTCTGGTACCGCAAGCACAGGTTGGGAGACTTTCTTGGAGGCTGTCGTTAAGTCCGGATTCTATATCACGGGCACATGGCCAGTGCGCACCGAGGGGAGTGGAAGAATTCGAGCTAAAGGTGCCAACGCGTTGGCATCGAGCATTGTGCTCGTCTGCCGCCGACGCAAAGAGGATGCGGAAGTAATCTCACGTCGGACCTTCCAACGAGAGCTCAATCAAGTTCTTCCTGAGGCTCTTGATGAGATGACTCGCGGATCCGGTGATGAGCGATCGCCAGTGGCCCCTGTGGATCTTTCTCAATCAATAATCGGTCCTGGAATGGCGGTTTTTTCTAAGTATGCAGCTGTTCTTGAGGCAGATGGCTCACCGATGACCGTTCAGACAGCATTGCAGTTGATCAATCGCTTTCTCGCGGAGGATGATTTTGATCCTGATACCCAATTCTGTCTTCATTGGTTCGAGCAGTTTGGTTGGAAGGACGGCAGGTTCGGGGAAGCCGACACACTAGCTCGAGCGAAGGGAACCAGCGTTGACGGCGCCAAGCAGGCAGGCGTGCTTTTTGCATCTGGGGGCGTCGTACGCCTGCTGAAATGGATGGACTACCCGTCGGACTGGGATGTTGAGAAGGATGACCGACTGCCAATTTGGGAGGCACTTCACCACCTGATCCGCGTCTTCAAGACGGAAGGCGAGATCGGCGCCGGTCAGGTGCTTTCTGCCATTTCTGGAAAAGCGGAAGCGACCAGGCAACTTGCCTATCGACTTTACACATTGTGTGAGCGAGCGGGCTGGGCAGAGGATGCCCGTGCCTACAATGAAATCGTTACAAGCTGGAGCGCGATCGAATCCGCCGCAGCGGCGGCGCCCAAGGCGCGGCAAACTGATCTGTTTGAGTGAGGGATTATCGATGAAACCGTGGAGAGAGGTCGCTGTTCCTCACCAAGACGTTCTGGAAGGCACCTTCCAGCAATCAGAATTCGCTGCCGACATCACGGCCGTGAATACCGGCAAGGCAAGCCGCGAGTACCAAGATGCCGTCGCGTTCTACGAGCGCACCTTTATTACAGAAGGCATGGCGATGCTGCTCACGCAGGTCGCGCAGCGGCTTGCTGGCAAGGGCGGCGAGCCGGTAGTCCAGCTTCAGACGGCATTCGGCGGCGGCAAGACCCACACCATGCTCGCGGTCTACCACCTTGCCACCCGCAAATGCGCTCTTGCCGAGCTTTCCGGGATACCGGCGCTTGTCGACCGCGCCGGACTGATGGACGTGCCACAGGCGCGCGTTGCCGTGATTGACGGCACCGATCGCGGGCCGAGCCAGCCGCGCATGTATGGCGGTCAGGCCGTGAAGACGCTTTGGGGCGAGCTTGCATGGCAACTTGGCGGCGCTGAAGGCTTTGCGCACGTTGTGGAGGCCGATGCAACCGGGACTTCGCCAGGCAAGGAAGCGCTGCGTGCGCTGCTGGAGCAGTTTTCGCCCTGCGTCGTGCTGATCGACGAGCTTGTCGCCTATGTCCGCCAGTTCCCTGAATCCCAGGCGATCAGCGGCGGCAGCTACGACAGCAACCTGTCCTTCGTGCAGGCGCTGACCGAGGCCGTCAAACTCGTGCCCCGTGCCATCGTGCTCGCATCACTGCCGGAATCGGAAGTAGAGGCCGGCAGCCAGCGCGGCGTTGCGGCACTGCGCGCCTTGGAGAAGACCTTTGGCCGCGTTCAGGCCCTGTGGAAGCCGGTTGCCACAGAGGAGGCGTTCGAGATCGTGCGCCGCCGCTTGTTCGAGCCGGTGCGCGATGAAAAGGCCCGCGAGGAAATCTGCCGGGCGTTCGCCGACGCCTACATTGCCGAGGGCGCGAAGCTTCCCGCCGAAACGCAGGAGCGTCACTATTTTGACCGCCTGCAACAAGCTTATCCGATCCATCCTGAGGTCTTCGACCGGCTTTACGAAGACTGGACGACGATCGACGGATTCCAGCGGACACGCGGCGTCCTCAAGCTCATGGCGAAAGTGATCTTCCGGCTATGGAAGGACGACAACAGGGATTTGCTCATCATGCCAGGCAGTCTGCCCTTGCATGACGGCGGCACCCGCAACGAGCTAACCTATTATCTACCCGCGGGCTGGGATCCCGTCATCGAGCGCGATATCGACGGTGATCGTGCCGAAACCACCGCCCTTGAAAACAAGGAGCCACGTTTCGGACAAGTGGGTGCGGCCCGGCGTATTGCACGCACCATATTCCTGGGCAGTGCGCCTTCATCCGTCGTTTCTAATGTCGCCGCTCGGGGCGTTGACCGTGCTCGTATCATTCTTGGCTGCCTGCAGCCGGGTCAGGCCTCGTCGGTATTCGCAGATGCGCTGAGCCGCCTTGCCGATCGGCTGCATTATTTGAATGCTTCAGGTGACAAGAGCCACGATACGACGCGATTCTGGTTCGACACCCGTGCCAATCTCCGCCGTGAGATGGAAGATCGCAAACGCCGATTTGACGACCATACTGAGGTGCGCGGTATGATTGCCGAGGCCCTCAAGAAAACCGTCGGAAATGCTGCATTCTTTGACGGCGTTCATATCTTCACGCCGCACAGTGATGTGCCAGACGACACGGCTCTGCGGCTCGTCGTGCTGGCACCCGAGTCCTGGTACGCGAGAGATGAGCCTCGCCTCTCTTTCGACGCAGTTCTCGACATAATTGCCAAGAACGGAGCGAAACCGCGTTACCGCGCGAACCGGCTCATCTTTTTGGTTGCAGACCACGGGGCACTTGCTCGCCTCAATGATGCTGCTCGCACGGCGCTGGCCTGGGGGTCCATCGTTGACGATGTGAAGGAAAGCAGGCTCAACATCGACCTACTGCAGAAGAACCAGGCCGAAAAGGAACTAAAGAGCGCGGAAGAGGTGCTGCCGCGCGCTGCGCGCGAATGCTACCGTTGGCTGCTGTGTCCGATGCAGGACGCGCCGACCGATCCAAAGCCTGGAATCGAGGTGTTCACCGTTAACACGGCAGGAGGTTCTGTCGGCAGTGAGATCGAACGGGTTTGCACTGACAACGAGTTGGTCATCTCGACTTGGTCTCCAATCCACCTCCGCGGAAAGCTGAGAGAACTCTACTGGAACGGCGGGGCCAGGTCGGCGAATGCTGCCGCGTTTTTCGAAGACACACTTCGCTATATGTACATGCCTCGCTTGCGCAATCGAGACGTGCTCACTCAGGCGATACGATCAGGCTCAGCAAGCCGCGACTTTTTTGCGACCGCTTACGGAGAGCGCGAAGGCAAGTACGAAGGATTTTCGTTTGGTGGCGGAGAGGCCGTTTTTGACGATACGTTGTTGCTGATCGACCCTGACGCGGCGAAATCATACGAGGAGGCCAACCGTCCGGCAGAGCCGGCCTCACCTGCAGAGCCGGCAACCACTTCCGTTACCAGTGCTCCCCCAGCGGGCGCTCCGCCATCTTCCGAACCAGGAACACAGCCAGCGACACCTCAGCCTACTTCGGTAAAGCCAAAGGTTTTCTATGGGACCGCAGAGATTCCACCAGCGACCGCCAAGATGCACTTGGTCAATCTCGCGGATGAGATCATCGCATTGTTGGCGTCCGATCCAAATGCAAACGTCCGACTGACCGTCGAAATCTCTGCGGAGTTTCCGGATGGTGCGAGCGACAGCATAAAACGAGCCGTCTCAGAGAACGCGAACAGCCTTCGCCTGAAATCCGCAGAGTGGGAGTAGTATCCTCGGGACACGGAAAAGGACCAGCTCCGCCACACGTGTCAGCTCAAACTGACGGTGTGGCGGACACATAGTCGATGGGCAGATCTGGGCGATCTGGTGATTCGTCAAAGCCAGGTGGGTTCATGGTTCTGCAGGTAGTGCTCGACCTTCTCCAGCGTCCGCCGCCGAGGTCGCCTTCCCATTCGCAGGTCCAGCACGAAGCGCGGATCGCCTACTGCCCGTCGCCCGAAGCGGGTGGCAGACATATGGGTATCCTTGAGATGACGCTCGATGCGCTCCAGCAGCTTCATGGCTTACCTCGAATCAGATTTGGCTTGTGTTCTAGTTATGTTCTTATTAGGAAGACTCCATCGAGTCTAGGATGAATTCCTACATGCCACCTGGACCGCCCCTCGAAAGGCGCTGCCGATGGAGAACGTCAGAGAAGAGCTGGATCGCCTGATCCGGCAGAGAAACGTCGGTTATTCCGCGGTTTCGCGGCTGCTCAATCGCAACCCCGCTTATATTCAGCAGTTCATCAAGCGTGGTTCGCCGCGCAAGCTGGACGACGAGGACCGGCGTATCCTTGCCCAGTTTTTCGGGGTCGACGAGCAGGTGCTCGGTGGGCCAGCGCTTCCGGTGCGCGATGGCCTGGTCGAAGTGCCAATTCTGAACGTCGATGCCTCGGCCGGCTTTGGTGCGATCGCGGAAAGCGAGACGGCCCACACCCGGTTTGGCTTTGACGAACGATGGCTGGGGAAGCTGACCCGGGCGAAAGGCCCCAGCCTGTCAATCATCCACGTCCATGGGGAGTCGATGGAGCCCACGCTGCGTGACGGCGACGAGGTCCTGGTCGACTCCTCGGATCAGGGATCGCGCCTGCGTGATGGCATCTATGTGCTGCGCGTCGACGATGCACTGGTGGTGAAACGTGTGACGATCCAGCCAGGCGGACGGCAGATCACGATCTCGAGCGACAATGCCGCCTACCCGACCTGGACCGACGTTGAGCGCGCGTCGATCCATGTGGTCGGTCGGGTCATCTGGTTCGGCCGTTCTGTCTGATCGGCCGCGATCAGATCCCTGCAAATCGCTCTCGGTGGCGGGCCACGAAGTCTGCCCTTGGATGCAGTGATCGATCACGCGGCAACCGGATTTGCTGACCGGCCGGCGGAAACAGCTGCAGAAGCTCGGACGGCACCTTGTTGTGTGACACGAGCAGGCAGAGGTTGTCGTCGAAGGTGATGAGGTGGCGGTCGAACAGCCAATGAGCTGTTGCTGACAAGGCTACCCCGTTCTGGATAATGTCAGGACCGCCATCGGCGACCGACCAGATGTGCGCTGCCTGGGCTTCTGCCTTGCCGCCGCCATTGACGATCCTGAGCCCGGTGACCGCACAGGTGTTCTCGTACGCATCGAGGACATGGTTGCGGAAGTTCGCGTCACGAATCTTGCGGTTGACGAGCATTTGCTCGACCCGCCGCTCCGCGAAGTGATCCTGCAAAAGCAGATCGGTCTCCGGATCGATGCGCGGGGCATCGAGCTCCAGCCGGATCCGGTTTTCGGGATCGAGGGTTTCGGCAAGCCCAGCATTGACGATCGCCACGAAATCTTCGTTCTCGAGCATGCGGACCGACTTGCCGCGCAGGCTTCGCCCGGCATCGCCCGGCTTTGCCATCTCGCGCAGAAACCGCTCGGCAAACCGGCCGCCGCCGTCGCGGTAGGGGACAGGCTGATCGAACTCGAGATAGTCACGGACCCGTGCGTAGAAGTGGCTGGGATCGCTCGGATCGGCATCGATGCGTTCGACGAAGGCCGCGGCGATATAGGCCATTCGCCCGCCAGAGACCCGCGTTTCGCGGTAAACAATCCAGTCGCTCGCGAGCTCTCGCGCAACCGACAGATAATTGCTCGGAAAGTGATACCGCTCGGTGATCGCGTCGTCGTACCGCGAATTGCCGCTGATCTCGAAAACGCCCTTCACAGTCCTGCCCGTAGCCCAAGTCGATAGACACCAGGTTGCCTGGAGAACGCCCCGCCGTCCAGGCTCGAAAGCGAAGAAGTCAGATGCCGATCTCGAAGGGCTTGGTGCGCTCCTTGGTCAGTTCGGGCGGCTTCTTCGAATGATCGTCCTTGGTCGAGGCGCCAGCAGCCAGACCCTTCGCGGCTGCCTGCCGGAGCCGCTCGGTTGCCTCCAACGCCGAAGTCTTTTCGCCGGTGTTGTGGGCCACAGCCTTCCCAAGCTTTTCCGCACTGTCGACCACGAGGGTCAGGTGATCGCGCAGGCGTGTCACGGTCACAAGGAAGGTCTGCTGGTTGGCAAGGTTGCGTTCACGGCTATCCATCACCGCAATCCCGCGATCCGAAGTGAGACCCTGGGCCATATGGGCATTGAGCGCGTAGGCGAGGTCAAGCCGCCTCAGCATCGGGTCCCCTCGCTCGAGTTCATGGCGCAGGCCGGATGACGTCACCAGCGTGACCCGCGCGCCCTCGACCGCTTCAATCCGCGCCTGGTCGGCATTGAACAGGCCACGCCGATGATCATTCTCGGTCCAGCGAATCCGATCGCCGTCATGGATCGAAAGGCGCTTCTCCTCGAACAGCGCGAGCCGATCGTCCTTTTCGCCAGGGCGGATGCGGCTCGGGCGAAGAGTTCGCATTCTGCCCTTGGCATCGCGGAGCCGGACCTCGCGAGATTTGTCGTCGATGCTCTCGACCTTGTATTCGCCGCGCGGGAGACGCTGCTGCTTGTCCGGGCTGCGAACGTCGAGAACCATGCCAGGACGGTAGGCCGAAAGGTATCGGAGTTCCTCTCTGGTCGCATTGACCCGCGAGAGCACGGTCAGGTCCAGCGGGGTCTTGCCGAGCTCGCCATTGGCCTTGAGCCCGCGTTGCACAGCGTCATTGACCGCGCTGCGCAAGAGCCGGCCAGAGGCATAGATCGCGGTCCTATCGCGGTCCTGTGGTGCCAGCGCTAACCATTGCTCGGCAGCAACCAATGCGCTGTCGCCCCTTGTCTCAATCGTCGAGCCTTTGAGATGACCGAGGGCGGTGTGTACGTCGCCCGATTGAGCAGCGGTCTGGGCGAGACGCAGCTGCGGGTCCCGGCCGCGCAGGTTGGTGGTCATGTCTGCGCGCGCGATGCCCGCCTTCTGGACGAGATCGAAGGGTTTGCCCGCGTCGACCGCGCCGAGCTGGCGCGTATCGCCCACAAGGACAAGCCGCCGGACACCGGCAAGGTTGCCCAGCGTCACCAGGCGCTCCTTGTCGTGGTTCGAGACCATCGAAGCTTCGTCTAGGACCAAGACCCGGTCGGCCAGCTCTTCCTTCGCCTTAGCCTGAAGACCGGCATGGCCGGGGTCTTCCAGGAGCGGCGCCCAGTTCTTGAGCAGCCGAGCCAAGGTCATCGACGTGATGCCGGTATCGCGCTCCAGCATCTGCACCAGGGTGTTCTGGACGGCGAGCCCGATGATCTCCTTGCCCTCCTCACCGAGGATCTGTGCCACGGGCTTCAGGACACTGCTCTTACCGGCACCTGCTACACCCTGGATGGCGATCGTCCGGTGGGTCGATGACAGGATCAGGCGCGCAGCCCCCTCCTGGCCAGTATTGAGGTCGATACCGTGATTGATGGCAGCGACGGCCTTGACCCGTGCACCTGCTTCATTGCTGTCGAGAAGGGGCGCAACAGCGTCCCTCCCGGCTTCGACGGCAGCGAGAATGCGATGCTCACTAGCAACGGCATCGCGCGAGGTTAGCCAGCCCTTATGTTCTCCCGACCCTGGAACGAGATCGCCCGAACGCACCAGCGCATTTACCCGCGTTTCGACGGCCGCGATTGTTGTGGGTAGCCCAAAGTCCAGCGCTGCTTTGTACAGCGCCTCACGCGGAAAGGCTGCTTCGCGCTGCGAGAGGTGGCGCACGGCAGAGGCCGTTGCCTGGGCGGCGGCAACGGTTTCGCGGTCCTGCTTGAGCACGTGAGCCGGGATTAGCGGATCGGCAGGATTGCCCTTGATTCGCTCGGCAAAGTCCCGAAGCCACGCCTTGCCGCGCTCGATCAGGCTGGTGCCGGATGCGGGCGTGCGAGATGCTGGATTTGCGAGGGTCTGCGCCTGTTCAACCATCGCCGGCAGGTCGAGGCCTGCGGCCTGGGCATGGCCTTGCCAGCCCGACAAAAGTGCGCCCCTGTCGGCGACGGCCTGCTTGGCGCTGCGGGTGTCGAGGGCAGCAATCTTGCCAGCTTCAAGCCCGGGGCCCCGCCGCGCGTCGAGCACTTCCTGGCGCCGCGTGGAAAAGGCCATTACCTGCTCGCGTGTAAAGCCGGCAGCCTCGAAATTGCCATGCTTACCAACGGGCCCTACCGCATAGCCGAGCTTCTCGACCGAGAGACGGAAGCGCGCCATCGTCATGCTGTTGAGGAGCGTGTTGAGCGACCAGAGCCGGTCGTTCTTCAATGTTCGCCATTTGCCATCGGCACCTTTCGTGGCGTTCGCGACTACGGCATGGAAGTGGAGATTGGGCTCCTGGTTCCGGTTCGTATCGTGCTGAAACAGCGCCACCGTGAGGTTGCCGGTCTGAACCGTGCGCACCTTCCCGTTTTCGACGAGGCGCGTTTCGGCCCATCGCAGCGTCTCGATTACCGCTTCGCGATAGGCTTCGATAATCCGCTTGTCGCCGCCAACGAGCGCGAGAACCGACCAACTCTTGGGTAGCGAGAAAGTGAGGTCGGTCCCGGCACGGTGCTGGTTTTCGTGGCCGACCCTGGTTCCGTCGGGGAGTTCACCTTTGAGGAGCTTGTCGAAGACCGCGGCATCAACTTCTCGGGAAAGGCCCAGCGCCGCGGCGCCTGATCCCACCCATTGACCAGATCGGTCGGCGTCCGCGCTCGCGTAGTAGTTGTCGGCAGCAAAGTAGCTGGCCGCGCCTGAGGCTGACCTGACATTGGCAACCGAAAGCATGGATCCAGATCCTTCAAGCAAGGTGCCCCCTTGCTTTGCGGCCCTCAAAGATCGGGTTCGTAGAAGTCCTGTTCGCCGCTCTCGATGCCGCCTTCGAGCAAGTCCCGCTCGGCCCGTTCGCGAGGATGTTGTCGCTCGTTCGGCCGCTCGATCGGCTGCGGCTTGAGATCGCCCGAACCGGGCTTGTCTCCTGGTATGGGTGCCTTCTCATCAGGGGATGACTGCGCCCCGTCGGTAGCTTCACTCCTGCCAGAGAGAAGCGGTCCTGGAGGCAGTGTCGCAGCTGTTCCGCCCGCCGCGGTGGCTTCGGTGGCTGCCTCACCCTTGCTCTCATCAAGCGCTCCCCGCACCTCATGGGAAAGCGTGGCTCGGGGCTGTTCGTCGCCCTTCTGGCTTGCCTCGTCGGGCGTGGGCCTCACGCCCTTCAGGTCGAGCTTCAACTGCCGGGGAGCGACCGGCTTGCCGGCACCATCGTCATTCGCGGCCGGCGCACCTTCGGCGGGTTTGGATCGCGATGCAGGCGAAGACGTGCCCGCTGCGGCTCCCTCATCCCTGGCAGTCGGCTGGCGGCCAGGTTCGGATGCTCGCGCAATGAACCCTTCTGCCAACCGGGGTAAACGGCGCGGCACCAGGGTCACCGGAGCGGCCGGGAATCCGTCCGGGAACTTGAGGTAGCCGGAGAGCCGCGGCAGGTTCATGAACTGGTCCGGAAGGAGCAGTGGTTCGATCTGACGCCGAGGGGTCAGGCTGACGGCGTCGCGAGCATTATTGTAACCGTAGCTGTACCCTTCCTCCATGTCGCGCACCTGGCGATGACCGATGAAATCGGAGCACCAGGTGGCTGTCTCCCGGTCTGCGGTTGCAAGAATGAGTTTGCTTCGAGCCAGCGAGGACAGGGTCATCGCCATGTTCTCGCCGTAGACCTCCTTGAGCTTGGCAAAGGCATGGACGCCGGTGACGATCGCGCCGCCGAAATTGCGGGCGGTCTGGAGCCCTTTCTCCAGTGCCGGCAGCCGGTGCAAGGCTCCCAGTTCGTCGACCAGGAACCAGATCCTGAGATCCGGGGTGCGTTCCATGGTCATCAGCGTGTTCATCGCAGTGTCGAGCCACAAGGTGAGCAGCTGCGAACAGATCGACATGTCGACATAGCGCGCCGAGAGGAACAGGATCGATCCCGGAGCGGATATGCCTCGAGTCCAGTCCCGCACCGAGAAGCGCGGACTATTGTTGGGCAGCAACTTGAGTGCCTTGGCATTTGCGTTGAACACGGCCCGGATCGACTCCGCCATGCGCGCCGCTTCGGGAGCGGTCAGCGGGTCGGCCATAGTGCCGCGCATGAGCTTGTGGACCTGCGCCAGGTCCGCCGTCATCAGACGGGTGGCGAGCGCGTGGTTGGTGGCCTGCCCGGTGCGCTGGAGATGCAGGCACATCTCGACGAAGAGCATGCGGGCGGCGAGCACCCAGAACTGCTCCGAGCCGCCACCGTCGTGTGGAACGAGTGCTTCGGCCGCTGCGTGGAATTCGCCTTCGCTGGTGCAGTCATGGAACACGCTCCAGGTAGGACAGCGGGCATCGAGCGGGTTCAGGATGATGTCGCGCTCGGGGTCGTAAAAGGCCTCAATGAACGCTCCGGTGAGATCGAAAACCACCGCGCGTTGCCCACGCGCCCGGGCCTCGGCGAGGAGCTGGCTCAGGGCCACGGTCTTGCCGGTGCCAGTTGTGCCAATAAGCATCGTATGGCTCTGCTCGAGGCGCCAAGGCCAGGACACGCCAGCGAGATGAGCCGGGCTGTAAAAGCCTGCCTCTTCGGTTGCTGCAGCGCCTGCCAGACGCCATTTCCAGCCCAGCGCGGCTTGCAGTTCGCGGGCACGTTCGGCGTGATTGTGCCGGTCAATCTCCACTTCGAGTTCGTCCAGCGTGACGAGCATCGCCCCGCGCTCGTGCTTGCGCTCTTTGGACTTGCCGCCGAACCGTTCGGCGAACCACCAAAAGGCAGTGAAGGCAGGGACGAGGATGAGCGCAGACAGGCCCATGCCGCGCCGGAGAGCGGCACCGAGCGCAGATATGGCCTCACGCATTGGAGGAAAGTCGCGAACGACGTTGAATGGCAGGCGGACGGTGCCGCCACCGGCCAGTTTCAGCTCCACCAGCTTGCCGGGATCGAACTCCATGAAGGCGTAGCCCGAAGCATAGAGATGCATCCATGCCAGGTAGATTTGGTGGTCGGTAAGCGCCGTGGTCACCTCCCAATAGGAGAGCCAGGCGGCGACAATGAAAGTCACCAAGAGCGGCCCTTTGAGTCCGGCCGCAAACATGAAGCCGAAGTGGCCGAGGAGCTGGCTGCCGCGCGTGAAGTTGAGGAGATTACGCTTCATCGCTGCCTCCCTCGGGTGCGGAGGCGCTGAGCCCGAGCCGGGCGAGCCTGCGATTGTAGGCCTCGTGTGTTCGCTGCCGCAACGAGCCATCAGTATGGCTGGCCAGGAGCGCTTCGAGGGCTACCGTGATGAACAGGTTTTGCCGTACCGGGTCGAGGGCGCCAGGCCGCTTTCGCGCTTCGTTTTCACGCTGCCAGGCATCGACCAGCTGATCGCGAATGACGATGCTGACGGAGACCTGCTGGTCCCGGGCTTTGCCCTTGATCCAGTCAGCAAGTGGGCGGGGTACGTAGGTCTGAAGACTGAGATACCGATCCATGTTCTGGGGTCCAATTGACCCTTGCGAACCTGGTTCGATCTTGCGGAAGACAGCGAAGAGAATAAATCAGGAACATTGACGCGTCAATTGCGATAAACTGAGGCTACTTCAGAGAGTTAGGCGGTTTCAATTTGCGCATAAATCGCGAATCTAAGGCATGCTTCATCCTCAAATTGGTTTGACACCAGCCCGAAACCTCAGCGTATCACACTGATATGCCTATACTAAATCCGGCAGTGTCACTGCGTACGGTGTGCTCAGTCTACCAAGCTGCGAGAGGGTGATCCGGTCACTTCGCCGAACATTCTGGAGGGGTTGAATAGCCTCGATAGCGCGGAGCCAAAGCGCGTGCGGGCGCCGATGCCCGCACTCCGCTCGTCGCAACTGATCCCGAGCGGAAACGAACCAACGGCGAGCAAAATAAAAGGGCAGGAACCGCTCCCGGCTCCCATCCTTTTCCGGCGTCAGAATTCATCCAGCATCGACCCGTGGATCGTATGGACGACACGCGCCGCCAGGTGTGCCGGCAGAGCGCAATAGTCGCCTTCATCGAGCGCGACATATCCGAGCTCTTCGTCTGCCACGATGTGCTGATCGAAGTAGCTGTGCAGTGCCCGGCGTTCGGCGAGTTCCAGGGCCTCGAAGTAGCTGCGAGATGAAGCTGTGCAAGGTGTGAAATAAGCCATGATGATCCTCCTGAGGTTGTCGAGAACGACGGGAGTAAGTGCGATGTTCGTGTGCATGCCGGGTCAGGGACCGCGCTCCTGCGCGGCCGCGTCAGCGGCGGTGGGGGAAACGATTTTGTCGGGGGAGGGATTCATCCCTTCTCCGGCAAAATGGTGGGGCCCCGCCGTCCTTGAGACGGCATGTGGACGGACATCATGCTGGGCATTCCGTGAGCCAGCCCCTCTACCCTCACGACCTGCACTGAACGGCTGTGGGCGGGTGCCCTTTTCTTGTTTTCCTACACCCCGCACGCGGTGGCAGAAGGGTTCTTGAGGGACCACAAACCAAGGGGGTGGAAAGGACTGACATGCCCCGCAAGAACAATCCGGTCGATGCCTTGAAGAAGCTCAGGGAACAGCGTGACGAACTCGCCGCCAGGGAAGCGAAGCTCCGTGAAGAAGCCGCTCTCGTCCTCGGCCAAATCCTGATCGAGTGCGGTGCAGAGACGATCGAACCTGCCCAGCTACGACAGATCGTCCGCGCATCGATGGCGCTCGGGATCGAGGAAACGCTGAAGCGGATTGCTCCCGCGTAAAGCCCACCCTGTGGCGGCAAGGGGTTCGATGCCCCGCGCCGCCGCATCGCCGGCGTACAAAAGAAAAGGCCCCGATGGCGTCTGCCACCGGGGCCTTGTTGCAGGATGAGGCCATTCAGTCCTCATCGATATCGGGAGCCCCCTCGTTGCTGCCGGAGCGGCCCTTGGTGAGGAAGTCGACCTTGTCGGCGATGATCTCGCAGCCGTAGCGCTTGGTGCCGCTCTGATCTTCCCACTGGGTGTAGTGGATGCGCCCTTCGACCGTCACGAGTTGGCCCTTGGTGCAATACTTGGCCACATTCTGGCCGAGGCCGTTGAAGCAGGTGATCCGGTGGAATTCGCTGTCCTTGGCGGTGTAGCCGTTTTCATCCTTGTAGGTCTTGCCATCCTTGCGGGCTGGACGGTCGGTCACGACCGAGATCGAGGTGATGCTGGTTCCACCCTGGGTGGTGCGGGTTTCGGGGTCGCGAGCGATGCGGCCAACGAGGATAACGAGATTGGTCATGGGCTTTCTCCTGATCGAGCAATCCGGGTCCATCCCGGCTGCAAACCCGAGCAGAAGCGCCCCATGGCGAAGCGCACCGAAGGGGAACCCGGAACTGGTTCGGGTGGAGCGGGCAGCCGGGCACGCAGCATCGCGCCGAAAAGTGGGAACCGGTTTTCGGCACCAGCGATGCGCAAAATCGTGCCCGGCAACTCGGCCGGACCTGATCCGGGTTGCGCGTCTCGACGGGGGGTGATTCAGGGACAGGTTTGTATCGAAGCCGGGTGGAGCTGGATGCCGTGGACAGGGTTGCCCTGCCTCGTGTTGCTCCGGTTTTGGTCGGATCATGCCCCCGCCAGCCCTCCACCCGAGAACCCCATCTCAGATCACGGTACGGACCGCTCCTCCAGCAGGTGGCGCACTCCTGGACGCAACTGCTTCGCCGGGGGCAGGCATATCAATCGTCAGCCCTTCAACGCGGTCCAGAGGGTTGCCTCGCAGCATCCAAGCCTGCGGCGTGATCAAGCGCGCCCAGTCAGCAAAGGAGGGGATCGCGCCCAAGTCTTCGCGCACGTGCTGCTCGCCGACCAGACGCACCGGAACGAGCCGGCCATCGGCGTTGACGAGGGTTTCGCCGAAGATCACCTCCAGCATGAATATCCCCTCGGCATGGTGTCGCAGCGCGCGGTGACGAGGGTCTGCCAGGATTGCCTTGGACTGGTCGAACCACTGGTGCAGCGGGAGATAGTCATCGACCGTGCCGCCCCATTTCCGGACCGACGAGAGGGCGTGGTAATAGCAATGGGCCATGCCAAGTCTCCTAGAGTTCGGTCGAGTGATCATCGGTCGCGGTGAAGCGCAGGCTGCAGTCGAGCACGAAGGTCGCTTCAGCAACATCGATCACCAGTTCGCCGCAGGCACCGTCGTTGATCTCCCAGCCAGGATGGTGACGTTCGAGCGCCAGGTAGGTCAGCTGTTCGAGTGCCCGCCCGAGTGATTGCGGCTCTCTGGAACCGGTACGATCAACGCTGTCTGCTTCGCCTTCCAAGAGGGTCACATCCGGGCACGGGATCCCCGCGCCGGCTGCATCGAGGCATGCACATTCTTCAACGGCACCGCTGTCGCCGCAGCCATCAAAGCGGATCTCGACACGGGCGATGCCGGCATCCTGCAAGCGCGGAAGAATGGCGACCTTGAGCTGCTGAACCTCTTCCGCAACCTGCATCTGCCGCTCGGCCTGGCGAACGGCAAAGTCGGCCATCACGGCCTCGATATCGATCATGGAATACCTCCTGTAGAAAGGAGCCATCGACCATTCGCTGGCTCCAAACCACAGGCGCGCGCCTTTCCTCTGACGGACGACGCCAGCGCCGACCCGGCGCTGGCGCGAGGACTGGCATGACCTCAGTCAGTGGCTGCCGAAGTACTCTTCGGATTGGTGCCAAGGGGCCCGCGCCGATCGACCACGGTGATCCGACGGGCCTTGGCTTCGATAACCAGACGTTCGAGCACGCCATTGCCTGGAAAGGCGATGACGTAGCGCGGATCGAGGGAGAGCATCCGCTCGTTGCGCTTGAAGCCGGCACGAGCGCCCAGCCGCATGTCGAGCGAGAACGTGACCTGCGGAATGCCGCGACGTTCCGCCCAGCTCGATGCCAGGCGATCGACGCCCTTGGTGTCGCCGCCATGGATGAGCACCATGTCCGGCACGCGGTCGCGGACCTTGTCGAGCGTGGCCCAGACATTGTTGCCGAAGGTCAGCGCATCGTCTTCGGTAGCATGACGGGTGCGCCCGCCAGCGAACACGACCGGGGTTCCTTCGGGCACGGCCGCACGGCGCTTTGCCTCGGCGCGGGCGCGCAGGAAATCCCGGCCTTCGACGAGCGCGGACGTCAGCATTGCACTGTGGTTGAAGCGCGAGCTGGAGACGGGCTTCCAGGAGGAACCGAACTCGTTGAGGTAGAGGCCTGCTGCGACCTCGCGCATCTCTTCGAGCGCCAGCATCGCGCTTTCAGCGCATTGCGCCCGCTCGACCTGGGTCTCCAGGTCATGGGTGTGGACCTCGGATCCGTCAGCCGTCGCAATCAGCGCGCGGACCTCATCGGTCGCGCGGTCGAGGGCCGTTGATTTGCGTTCCGCCGAGCGGTGAAAGATGTTGACGAAGGCCCAGCCGAGATCCTCGGCGTCGGCTTCAAGAGCGGTCCCCGACACCATGGCGAAGAGATCGGACCAGACCGCTTCGAGGGTTTGGACAACAGCCTCCCGGACCGGGAAATCGGTTGTCGATACGGGAGCAGGACCGATGGAAAAGCCGGCAAGATCGAGCCCGGCGAGTTGATCGGCAAATGACGTGTGCATGGGGAAGTCCTCCTGACTGGCATGAGGCCGACGCACCCGTTCATGGCTGCGCCAGCGAGAGCCCGTCAGGGCCAGCATTCAGGCAGGATTGCGCACCCGTCAGGGGAAACCCGGCTTGGCGGGCTGGCGCGGGCAGGCCTTGAGCCCGAAGGGCCAAGGACAACACGGGCCCGCTTAGCCCGGGTTGCGCAAGACTGGCGGCTGGCCCAGGGCCTCTCTCGCATGGCGACAGACCATGAGCGGCCGGCAAAGTGCAGTCAGGGATGGCAACCCAGCGCCGCGACCAACCAATCCACAGGCCTCAAGCTGCGCGCTTGGTGTAGACCCCGTCGCCGTTCGACATGTGTCCGAGGCAATCATAGTCGCCGAACATGGCATCGAAGCGGGATGCAATCTGGGATAGCCAGCGCTGTGCCCGCGGTGAGCGAGCCGTGCGCCAATCGGCGTCCCAATAGGCACCGTCATCGCGTTCGACGATCCAGACAGCCACAAGTGAGCCGTAGACCGATACGCCGAAATCCGCATAGGCATTGCGCATGAGGATCCGGTCTTCCCGGCCGCGCCATCCGTCATGTGGGATGAGCGACGGGAAGGCTTTGGCGGCCCGCTCGCGCAGGTCCTCGCGCAACCATTCATACTCGAATTCCCAGTCGTCCTCCGCTTCGACCTCAAGCACTGTGAAGGCGACGATTGCGCCGCTGGGATAGCTGACTGATCGGCCCATGGCATGCTCCCTCAGGCCGCAAGCGCAGAGTCGTCTGACGCGTCGTCAAACTGTTCGGGCATGACCCTTCCGCCAAGCTTCAGCAGCAGGGTCGACGCCTCCTCAGCCTTGGCGGCAGCGGTCAGAATGGCGCGATCGTCATCCTTCAGAAGCTTGAGCCAATGCTCGATGTAGCTCGCGTGGCTGTCGAGATGTGTGATGGGCAGGCCCAGCTCAGCGCCGAGCATGGCGCTGGAGAGTTCCGCGACCAGTTCCTCGGCGGCATAGGCCGCCGTTCCGAAACGGTTCTTGAGGTCACGTCCCAAGCGGCTGGCATGGCCGGTCCAGTGCGACAGCTCGTGGGCGAGCGTGGCATAGTAGTGGTCGAAGCCTGAAAACAGGCTCGTCGGCGGCATCGTGACACGATCCGCAGTCGGTTCGTAATAAGCCTCGCAGCCTTGGTGGCGCAGATTGACGGGGATGGCGGCGAAGAAGGCGTCGAGTTCGGCCTCGCGCCCTTCAGGCTGAACCAGCTCCAGCGTTGCAGCCGGATGGAAGCGCTCGGGCAGACCTTCGACCTGATCGGCATTGAAGACCGGATAGGCCTTGAGCACCCGGCGGGCCTGGTCGGTCTTTTCGCCGGTGTCGGGAGCTTCCACCTCCTTGGTGTAGCTCTTGTAGAAGATCGCTATGGTTGACTTCTCACCCTTGCGGACTTGGGCGCCGAGCGATTTGGCCTGATTGTAGGTCATCCAGAACGGCGAGGCGTAGCCGCACATGTCAGCGACCATCCAGAGCCAGAACACGTTCATGCCGCGGTACGGGATCCCGCAGGCCCGCAAGGGCCGGGAGACCGGGACACCGCGCCACGGCTTGATCCATGGCTTCGTTCCTGCTTCCAGACGGGCGATGATTTCCTGGGTGATGCGGGTGGCGGGCGACAGGCCGCCGCTCTGCTCCTTGCGATAGGCCATGATGGTTCTCCTGATTGCGGCATCTTGACAATCGGCGACGGGTTCGCCGGTCAGTGCCACAGGGTCCCGAGCCCCCTCTGCTCTGCTCCCAAAAAGGAAGCGGCCCTCCGGCGTGAGCCGAAGGACCGCTTCTCGAGGTGCGAGTGGCCGAGCCTGTCAGGAGGAGGTCAGGCGGCCAGTTCGCGGGGAATTTCGCCTTCGACACCAGGCGCAGCGTCGCTTGCGTCGATCTCGGCTTCGCCAGCCTCCGGGGCAGCGGAGGCAAACCGCATGACCTCAGGCACCCAGGCCAGGGCCCTTTCCCGGACCTCGACCTCGGTGATGTAGGTGCCGGCGAAGACTCTCTCGGCGCTCATCGCGAGGTCACCCTTCTTGACCGAGGCAAAGCGCGATGAGAGCTCGAGGCCGCCGACATCGGTCAGCGCGTCGAGGATCACCTGCTTCGACACCCGGTCGAAGTAGTTGGCCGCTGTCGGCCGCCACCACTGCGCCATATCGATGCCGATCAGACTGCCGAGATGATCGTGGAACGGCAACTGGCGCTCACCGGTCATGTTGAGGCTCGCCTCGAGCGACCGGGCGACGACGTAGCCGAGCCAGGCCGCGCGGCTGTCATCGGGCAGCGCCCGGAAGAGGTCGAAGCGGGAAGTCGCATCGGTGCCCGCGCGCCAGCTTTCGTCGAGACTGGAGCGGAACTCGGCCAGCCCGCTGCTCGCCGGAGCATCCTTGGCTTCGAAGCCGATGATCGGGCCTGCCGGAACAGGCGCGCGCAGCGTGCTCGCAGCCCGTGCCCGCCAGTCGTGGGTATCGGCGAGCGTGAAGACCATGAGGTCGAGCGCCAGCCCGGGGTCGGACGCAACGTGCAGTGCCAGAACATCGCGGCGCTGCATGGCGAGCTCGTCAACCAGACGCTTCGACAAGGTGGTCCGGCGCCTGTCCGAACCTTCCTCGCCGGCAACGACCTCGATCCCGCTGTCGCCATCGGCGGGATCCGCTTGACGCTCGCCGTAGAACACCGGCTGGAGAACCGGCGTACCATCGCGGGAGAGCACTAGAACCATGCCTGCGTCGGCCTTGAGCTCCGGCGCGATGACGGGCGGTCGGGCGCGGATATCCTGACATTCGCGTTCGATGGCCTCGATGGCCGCCTCGGCCGCTGCCACGGCCTCTTCGGCACTGTCCTCATCCTCGAGGATTGCCGCATGTTCGTCATAGGAGGCATCGAGCTCGTCGAGCCGCGTCAATTCGGCTTCGGTCAGCGGCGCCGGTTCGGCGGGAAGCCTGACCAGCCCTTCGACCAGATCGTGGCTGGCATAGGGATCGAGCGTCGGCTTGACCCAGGCAAGACCCTGCTCGGCGGCGAGGGCTTTGGCCTGCTCTTCCATCTTTGCCGTCGCGAGGCTCTCGAGCAGCGCAACATCGACCCAGGACTCGCTGTCGTCGTTGTCGAACAGCTCCCGCTCGATCCGGCCGCCGGCGGCGATATAGGCGTCTCGACCAACGAACCGGGCGCGCGGATCGCTGCCCCGGACAGTCCCGGACAGAACCATGCGCCGGATGCTGTCTGCATTGGGGGCATAGTAGGCCGAGGACACCTGCTCGTACACACGGGCCTGGATCTCCTGGTCCGAGGTCGCACCGAAGGCCTTGGCGATGTCGAGAGTGATTTCGCCCGAGGCCAGCGCTTCGAACACGACGGGCGCAAGCGTTGCAAGACGCAGCCGACCCTCAACGAAGCGGACCGTCAGACCGAAGCGGCGCGCGACATCTTCGACCGTCGAACCGCCTGCCACGAGCGTTGCAAAGGCCTGGGCTTCGTCGGCCGGGTTCATGGCTAGGCGGTGGAAGTTCTCGGCGAGACTGGTCTCGACCGCGGCCTCAGCGCTGTCTTCGAGCACAAGGCAGGTGACTTCGTGATCGCGGGAGATGATCTTTTCGTCTGCCAGCGCGAGCATGGCGCGGCGGCGGCGCTCGCCGGCTTCGACCTCGAATTTGCCCTTGGCGGCAGGCCGGACGACGAGGTTCTGCAGCAGGCCACAGGCTGCGATGCTAGCCTTGAGCTCGGTATCTACTGCCGGATCGCTGTGACGGCGGACATTTCGGGGCGACTGAACGAGCTTGTTCAGTGGGATCGATTTGATCATGGGACACACTCCTGACTGTGAGCCCGGTGCATCGACCATCGACGCCCAATCGGCTCAATCAGGGCAAAGCCCACTTCCCTCTAATGCGTTCGCAGCAGATCTCCTGATAAGCAGGGGGAATTCTGTCCGGGGGCAGGCCTATCAATCACCCGCGCAATAGATCACCCGGACCGAGATATCGGACATCGACGGTATCGCCGAGCCAACCGACACTTGCCAATGCCAGACCCAGCCGACCCGAATTGAGCGGTTCGTCGAGACGCCCGAGACGCGAAAAGTCTGCCGCATAGACGAGCGTCTCGTCCCCTGCGTCGACAAAGCGCAGCGCAGTTCCCACCGGCGGGCCAACACCATCCCACTCGACGTCGATCTCATGGCTTGTCGACGCCCAGGTCCGCCGACGTTCGGGCGCCATGTTTTCGATAAACTGGAGCCAGAGCCCATGTGATGCCGTGGTCGGCCAATCGGGGTTGTTGCGCCCACTGGCGACGGCGTCTTCGCGCAGCCAAGCGCGCAATTCCGAAGTGGTAGTGAAATCCGCCTGTGTCTGCGAAACCGCACTGATCGCGGCGAGGCGCGAGCTGAATCCGGCCTGCATCAGCATTGCCGCCGAGATGTTGAGCGTGCCGGTCTCGACCGCGCCCACCGCCACTCCGAGCTCGACATCCTCCATCAAGAACCCGCCTTCGAGCAAATCGCCGTGCGCTAGCCCGCGGACCCGAACCGCCTCCATCGCCCATGGCAATTTATAGACCAGCGCCTGCTCAACGAATTTCAGCACCTCGTCTTCCCTGCCGGCAGCCAGAGGCGCGAGTGCACGACCTTCGAGCCACGCCTTCAGGATCGCCGGCCAGTCGTCTGGCAGGTCATCGGGGACAAAGGGAGCAATCGCGAAGACCTTTTTGGCGAACGCCGTCACTGCGGCGATCGCTTCCTCCGCGTCATCGACGAGAATGGTGCTGTTGGCCCGGACCAGAAGTTCGTTCAGCTCAGCGGCATCACCGTCAAGAGCTTCGCCGGTCGCAAGACCAACGCCGGCAAGAAAATAGCCGCGACGCTGCGCGGCTGTCGTCCGACCCCAGATGAATTTCGCGCGCGCGACCAGCCCGGTCTTGAGCAACTGTTGGACAGCCGGCTTTCGGTGCTGAAGGCGCCGCGTCCATAGCGACGAGGTTAGCACGTCATCGAGCATCGCCTCGATCTGATCGTCTGGAACTTCCTGGTCGCCGAGCATGCTGAGCAGCGCTGTGTCGAGCGTCGTGAGATATCCAGACCATCGCCCGCGTTCCTGATCGTTCACATCGCTGCTTTCGGTCGGCAGTATCGGGAAGTCCCATGCGGTCACGCCGGCAAGATATTCCAAGACCGTCGCCATCGACTTGGCCTTGGTCTTGCGGACAATCCGGCCCATCAATGAGAGCAGCAGCCGCAGCAGGCCACTCTCCATCTCCTTGCCTTTGGCGCTATCGACCATCTCCTTCCATTCAGCACGCCGACTGGTGAGCCGGTCGAACATTGGCATGAGCACCAGGCCCTCGACATCAACGTAGGCCCGACCGGCACGCCCGACGACGTTGCGGAATTCTGCAATATCGATCGGCTCGCTTCCGCGTTTGAGGCCGTGGAATACCAACGTAGTGGCCGATAGGTTCAGTCCCTGCGCAAGCGTTGGCGATGACACCGTCACCCGAAGGATGCCATCGCGGAGCAAGCGCTCGACTTCCTTGCGGTAGGGCGTGGGCAGTGCGCCATGATGGATCGCGACGCCGAGGCGCAGGCACGCCAGCACCGGACTGTCGACGCCAAGCCACTCTGTCCCGATCGCGATCGCATTGTCTAGTACGGCCGGGTCGTGATCGAGTACCGGCACGATCGATCCGCGCTTGGCGAGGTCGACGATGGCTTTGGCGAAAGGCTCAACCGACCGGCGTTGCGGACAGAAGATCAGCACGGAGTGCTTGTCTGCGACCATCGTCCAAGCCGTTGCGATGCACAGTTCGCGCTGATCGCACGGGAAAAAGCGCGTCTTGCGTCCCTTGGGCAGGCTGGCTGTCAGGAAGCGCGGCACGAACGGTTTCTCCGCACCGACCGAGATTTCGAGCTTCGCGTGATCGCCACGCCATTCGACCTCGCCGTAACGCAGACGTGTTGGCCGCCAGTCCATCTTGATGAGTCCGTCGTCTTGATCGCCGGTCAGCCACGCCGTGAAATCTTGCAGCTGATCGCCATCCGGAAGGATGGCTGATAGACAGACGATGCGTCGGGTCTTGGCGTCGCTGCGCCGCAACAGGCGCTGGATTTGAACTTCATAGCGGACTTCACGCTCGGTCAGTCCGATCATATGGCCTTCGTCGAGGACGACGAGGCCTACGGTATCTAGCAGGTCAGGGTCGTTGCGTAGCGCGAAATCGAGCTTCTCGGGCGTGGCGACGATGATGTCGCTTTCCCGCAGGAAATCCTCATCGACTTCGCTGACGCCGATCGCGCCATAGAGGCTTGAGACCGTTTTCCCGAGCGGCTGGAAGGTACGCTGAAGCGTCACTTCCGTCTGCGCAGAGAGCGCGCGCAGCGGGGTCACGAACACGACGCGGCGCCCCGCAGCGAGACAGGCCAGGATGCAAAGCTCCGCGACGCGCGTCTTGCCGGCGCTCGTCGGCAACGAGATGACCATATTGTCGTCGAGATCCAGCGCCCGGGTCGCAGCTTCGATCTGCGAAGGCCACATGTCGATCTCGGAGCGACCCCGGCGCAAGAGCGATGCAATGAACAATTCGCGGTAGGCGACCCAATCCACTGCTGCACCATCGTCGGAAGCCTTGGGGAGGCGGACGTGGAAGCTCGATGACCATAGATCGTCGAGCAGGTGGATCGTGAGCCGGTGGCACCACCAACTCGGCACCATGTTGAGTTCGGCCGCCGAGGACAGGCCAGTCTTCAGGCGTTCGATCGCGGAGCCGATTAGCGCTTCGTCGCCCCGCTCGAACGCAAGCAGTGCGATGGCGAGCGCTGCCGTGAAATTGTCGGAAAGCGCCCGATCGACAACCTGCAGGAGCGGTTCGTCTGCCGACTCGTCCTCATTGTCGTCCAAAGCTGGTGCGTCGCCTGCGAATTCTCCCGCGAGGTGCGCGATCATCGCATCCTCCGACGCGGTGTCACGCTCCTCGCGGAGCAGCGTTTCGAGCGTCATCAGGTCGCGCAGCATGAGGAGTGCGACCGCGCGTTCCGGCACGCTGAGATTGGCCTCGTTCAAGCCCTCGTTCAGCAATGAGAACGCCCGTGCCGCATAGCGGGCGAGATGGTAGCAGGCACCGGCCATCAGCCGGTGAAAATCCCGGTCGTTCGTGACGCGGCCACGCGCTGTCGCCGCCTCGATCGCCGATGCGGCATGTTCGAAGGCACTTCGCGCCGCGCTGAATTCAGCCTGCTGATCCAGCAGCCGCAGCCCTTGGTTCATCAGCGAATAGGCGTAACTCAGGAGATCGTAAGTCAGCATCGTTGAGAATTGTGGTGCCTCAGACGGCACCACCCCGTCGCGCCACACCATCGCCCGCGCCTGTCCTTTCGCGAGTAGATCGTCACGGAACCCGGCGGCCGTCGCCTCGGCGATCAGCTGTGCGATGGCTTCAGGGTTTGTTGCCATCGGCGATCACCTTGTCAAAGACCTCTTTGATGAACGCCTGATGGGTCGATACTCGAAGACCGACCGCGATCTGCGGGATCTTGCCGTTATAGGCGTTGAGGTTGGCGGAGAGTAGATTGCTCGGATTGTTGCCGGTGAACATGAACATCAGGTGCGACAGCTGATTGATCTCGATCCGCGCCTTGAGCTGAAACTGGTCGATTACCTCGGCGACGGCCGTCTCACCTGTCTCGAACAATCGGTCCGCAACGAACGCGAGCGCGTGCGGCGTCGGTCGTCCATTGCTGGACGCAAGCGCCGTCCGGGCTTCATCGACCGTCTTTTTGCCGAGCGCGGCGCGGCTTTTGACTTCGCCCTTCAGGAATTTGACCGTGACCCCAGGATCGAGCTTGATCCCCAGTATATCGTCACCCCGCATCGCCATCTCGCGGTGATCCGACCACCGCAACTTGAAGACGCCGATCGAATAGCCTGTGAACTCCGACACATAGCTGGTGGCAAGGATCTCGCCGAGATCGCCCGATCGTGATTTGGCACCCTGCGGCAACTTGGTCTGGACGTAGTGGGCCACCGCTGGCTTCCCGAGCCGCTGCAGGATGTCGGCAATGCGGTCCGGTGCGGCATAGTGACCGGGAACGACCGCGGCCACCGATGCGACGCCTGTGCTCGCAAGAGTCGCCGCGTTAGCCTCGAGATAGACGAGCCTGTGCTTGTTTACTTCGGTTACGGTCTCGCCGCACCAGGTTTTGATGTCCGCCACTAAGCATGCCCCCTTCTGGCAGCCCTATCACAACAAGATAAGTGACGGAATCTTTTCAACTTGCTGCCAGTCTGCTTAGAGATGCCCTTTAGCTGGTTCTGCTAGAAGCGGGCAATCACAGTGGCTGATTTGAATGACTGTCTCTGGTCGACTTTGCCATTCCAGCGGCAAGGCCGGCAGCGTCGGTGGACGCGGTGGACAGCGGGCATTATCGTGTGCCGCCATGTTCCGCCTCCATTACACCAAAAAGCTGCTTGATCGAATCGAACCGGAAATCGTTGCGCCTGGGCGAAGCGACACCGCACTGGGCAGCTGGTATGCCACGGCCATATTCTGGAAGCCGCAAGTGGCGTTATTGGTTTCTGAGCGCACGCTGCTCCCCGTGCTCATGCCGCTCGCTCCAGTTGCGACTCTTGCTCGAAGATTTCCTGGCCAGCTAGCGCTCGTCTTGAAAGAGCACGGGGTGCCGCCCGAATTCATTGCCCAGGAAGTCTGGCGGATGGACAAGGTCCAGTATGCCAAGACAGCGAACCGGAGCGTCGTCGGAATTATCAATGAGTTCGTTCGCCAAGCTGAGTTCTGGCTCGCCGCCTATGCTTATCAAAAGGGCGACGATGATGACCTCCTTGCGATTTCCGCCAAGCTAGCAGAGACGCCATGTAGTCCGCTGTACAAGGGCCCAGTTTCGCCAGACAAAGCCCTTCATGAACTCGTGAAGGCTGGCGCGCAGGTATGAGCCTGCTGGCCGTCAATTGCGCTGGGAGATCCTACAGCACTCGGCTGGAAACCCAGCCGATGCGGTCAGACAGGATCGATGGGCAAATCGACGATCCGGAAAACAGCCCCTGAGCCGGCATCGCGGACAAGGTCAACCCGCTCGCCATCCCAGTGGTAATCGAGATGCCGCCCTTGTAAGGGATTTGACGCGCAGTCCGGGTAGAAGAGAGCGACGCATTCCCCACCGGGATGCCGGATGCTCGGGTAGGCAATCCCGTTTGATCCCCCGCCCCTGAGGTGCCGGGCGAGTGCTTGGGATGCCGCGTAGCTGTCGGGGTCAAGCGCCGGAACCGGCTCCGCCGCCCGAGTTCGGAGATCATGCAAGTCTGCATCGACTGCCATGACGATTTCCCGGAACTGCGAGGTCCATCCAGCCCCTTCATTTGTCCGCGCCATGAAGCGGGCATGGTGGTGGATCGTCTCGAACAACGCGGTTTCAAACCGGTCCCCAACGTAGAGCACACCATAGCTGCCATCCGTAAAGCGGCTCGGCCGGTCAGTGCTGACGTGGGTGAATGGCGCCATGAGGTAGGAGGCTCCGTTACCGCCGACGCGCCGGTCGACTGGAACGAGGTCGAGATTGCCGATCGTCGCCATGATGCGGGGATTGCTCTTCTGCTCCGCCGAAATCAGCAGCGGCCAGTCGGCGGGATCAGCGATGTCTTCGAACAGATCGATCGGCGGAAAGGCGCTGCGGATGATCCTGACAGCGCCCTTCCACGCAACTCGAGAAACGAGGATTTCTGCTGCTTCGCTCACCAGCCGCCGCGCTCGGCGTCCAGGTAGCGACGTACACGCATGATGTCGGTAAGCTCACCTCCCAGCATCACGTCGAGCGCACTGGCTCCGCCAAACACTTCATTCGCGGCCTTGATCCAAGTGTACCCGCGGGTCGCCTCCGAAAAGATGATCCGGAGCGCTTTGTGGATGCCCATCAGGTTGGAGAGGCGCGCACGCCCATCGCGCGAAACGCGCCCAGGCCCTTCCGCCTTCCATCGCCGATAGGATCGAACCGGCATGTCGAGCAGGGTTGCCGCCTGTTCGTCGGTCAGTTCCCATTTGCCGAACAGGTTGAGGACTGCCCGGAACATGGCAGCTGCCTCGTCCTGGGTGATCGGATCGGGCCGGAAGGCGGTAACGGCGGTATCAACGGGTTGCAAAGCCAGCATGGCGCTTCTCCATATGGCATGATATACGGCTTTTAATGCCATTTGGCAAGGGGCTATGCCGATGATGCCAGTCTAGCAATCACGCCCGCCGCGCCTTCGATCGGCACGAAAAGCCGGGTCTGGTAGCGGATGATCTCGGTAAAGCAGCCTTGAGCCTTGTACCAGTCGAGGCGTGCCGCACTCCATCCCGTAAGCTCAATTCGCTGTGAGCCATTGACCAGGCTGCGTTTGACCACGAGCTTCTCGCGGGCCGCGAACTCCGTGGCCCTGCCCGTCGCCAGGACGGTCTGAACAACTTCATCAGCAGAGAGCGTTTGTTCCCGTTCCAGACCAAGCGCCCGGCACAGTTCGGGCACGCAGTGGACGGGAACCTCGCGGCCGAGGAGCGAACGGCCATCCGCCGCCGAGATACGGCTGACTCTTACGAAATCTGAAGGGAGCTTGTCCCAGACCGGCAGCAGGAGACCTGTCGCGACATAGAGGCGCTCGCGCTTGTGGCTGGTCCTCGCCTCTTCCACCTCGGCGACCCAGGCCTTGCGGAAAGCGTCGACGGAGATCCCCTCCCAGCTGCTCTCAGCGAGCTGATCCTCGGTGATGTGACTGCGCTTGAGGGGGCGCAGCAATTCGAAGCGGGTCACGCGCGTACCGTCATCGGCAAGAATACTGCGGGCAGGCACGAGCAAGGCAACCCTGCCTGAGCGAGCATTTCGAACCGGCCGTTGCCGCTGCCCGGTGAGGCCGTGGAGCTCCTCGAGCCGCGTCAGCGTGAGCGGCTTCAGGGCCCTGGCGATTTCCAGTTCGAGGAGATGGGTCGTCGCGCCCGATGCCGGATCGGTGCGCAGCAGCGTGTCGGACAGGACCGTGAAGTCCTCGACTGCAATCGTCTCGAGGCCGAGATCGAGCGTGCCGGCCTGCCGGGCCGCATCGATGCGCGCTTCGACCAGCCCCATGAACTCGTCGAAGATCGCGTTCTGCAGGGCAATGGGAAGCGCAAGAATGCGGTTGAGCCACCGCTGGATCGACGGCAGGTCATCGACCATCGACCCGTCGGGCCCTTCGATCCGGAGACCTGTCAGCTCCTGGAAGCGCCCGAGACTGACCGCTTCGAGCTTGCCGGTGAACAGCAAGCCGAACCAGCTATGGAGTGCTTCCTTGGCGTAGATGCTTTCGAGATTGTCGGCCGGATCGAACAGGTTTTGTCCGCCGGTCTGGCGCTGCCCGCGGGTCAGAGCGCCGAGGCTGTCGAGGCGCCGCGCGATCGTCGAGATAAAGCGGCGCTCGCCGCGCACATCGGTGGTTACTGGCCTGAACAGCGGTGCCGATGCCTGATTGGTGCGATTGGTCCGCCCGAGCCCCTGGATTGCGGCGTCAGCCCGCCAGCCCGGCTCGAGCAGGAAGTGGACGCGGCGGGCCTGGTTCTTCGCGGCCAGATCAGCATGGTAGCTGCGCCCCGTTCCCCCGGCATCGGAGAACACCAGTATGCGCTTCGCGCCGTCCATGAAGGCCTGGGTCTCGGCGACATTGGCGCGCGGCGAGCGGGATTGGAGTTTCTGGCGACCATCGCGGCCGACGATCAGCCGACGTGTGCGACCAGTGACTTCCGCCACCTGGTCAACGCCGAAGCGTTCGATGATGGCATCGAGCGCGGTGGCAATCGGCGGCAAGGCGCAGAGCTGCTCGATCATCCGGTCGCGCGCGGCCAGCGCGGAGCGGCAAAGCACAGGTGCGCCGTGCTCGTCACTCATCGGCTCGGAGCGAGGGTTGCCGTTTTCGTCGGTGAACACCGCCATCAGGCGGACAGGAAAGCTCTTGGCGAGATAGTCGATCACGTATTCCCGCGGGGAGAGGTCGATCTCGAGAGCTTCGCGTTCCTCGTCAGACAGGTCGGCAAGTCGCCGGTCGAGCATGGCCTCGGCCGTCGAGACGAGTTGCACGACAACGGCATGCCCATCGGCGATCGCCGTATCGATCGCAGGCAGCAAGCTCGGGAGCTTCATCGACAGAAGCAGCTGCGCGAAGAAGCGTTGCTTGGTTCCCTCAAAGATCGATAGAGCTGCGGACTTGGCACCCGAGTTGAGCGTGCCCCCGGTCTCGCTGTCGACGATCCGCGTGGCTTCCAGCGCGTCGCGCAGGTTGGCGTGGATGATCGCCCAAGCCTCGGCATAGGCATCGTAGACCGCGATCTGATCCTTGGTCAGGCAATGCTCGAGGATCTCGTACTCGACACCGACGAACGAAAGGGCCCGGGCGGTGTAGAGGCCGAGCGACTTGAGGTCCCGCGCAACCAGTTCCATCGCGGCGATGCCGCCGTCGCGAATGTCGGCAACGAAAGCCTCGCGATTAGCGAAGGCGGTCTCCGGCCCCCACAGCCCCAGGCGGGTCGCATAGGCCAAATTGTTGACGTCGGACGCACCTGTTGCCGAAGCATAGAGCACCCGTGCGCGGGGCAGTAGGTTCTGCAGGCGCACGCCAGCGATACCCTGCTCCGATCCCTTGACCTTGCCTCGCGATCCTTCGCCGCCAGCAGCATTGGCCATGGCGTGCGCCTCGTCGAACACGATCACGCCATCGAAGTCATCACCCGCCCAGGCGAGGATCTGGTTGAGGCGGGTCGCATCGTTTCGACCCGAACGCAGGGTCGGATAGGTCACGAAGAGAATTCCGTCGCGCATGGCGATGGGGGTGCCGAGTTTCCAGGACGCAAGCGGCTGAATGTCGATCGGCAGGCCGCCAAGCGCAGCCCAGTCGCGCCGGGCATCTTCCAGCAGCGCCTCGTTCTTCGATATCCAGATGTGGCGGCGTTCCCCGCGCACCCACCGATCGAGAATGACGCTCGCGACCTGACGCCCCTTCCCGGCACCTGTTCCATCTCCGAGAAAATAGCCCTGCCGGTAGACCTGACCTTCCGCCGAGGCTTTGAGCGAACAGCCTTTATTCTCGGGTTCGAACCGGCCGGGAAGATCGCGGGCGTGAGCGCTGGCGGCGTAGATCAGGGTCTCTGCCTGGGCAGCCGACAGAGTTCCCTTGGCGATAAGCCCGTCAGGCAACTGGGGCATCGCGTCGGGCTTGGGTGCCGAAATCGACCCCATGGCGACGGACTCGACGAGCGGCGTCGGATGCCCTGATGCGCCATCAATGACGATCCTGCTCGGACGATAGGGAAGATAATGGCCGACCTGAGGAGCAAGCGGCGCAGGGGTTTCGAGCGACACGTAGGTGAGCGGCTTAATGGCGGAGGCTGCAGGCGTGATCCTTTCTGGCGTCGGCAACGGCCTGCGCGGCGCGGTTACGAAGCGAAACGGCGCACGAGCCGGAAGGCTCGATTGCTCGGTAACAGCCGCCAAGCTGGCGCGAACCGGCAAAGCATCGACAAGATCGACCAGCTGGCGAAAGTCGTTTGTGCGGATAGCGACAGGCTCATTGGAGCATTCCACCTTGTCGAAGACCAACAGCCGTGTGGTGATGCCGGTGCCCTGCCTGACGAACGCGCGTTCGACGGCGGCATTGAGCCGCAGCGAGATCAGTCCCTTCAGCCCCGCCAGAAACTTCGCACAGTCGAACCATTCTGGCATGATCGCGACAAGCCGCCCCCCGGACACCAGACGGTTCCAGGCCGACCGCAGATGGCGCGAGCCAGTGCGACTATCGTGCCCTCGCTCAATGCCGTGGGAATAGGGAGGGTTCATCAAGACGACGCTGGGGCTGATGGCCGGATCGAGCAATTCGTCGATCAGCTCGGCATCATGTCCAGTCACACGGGAAGCGGGGAACACATCAGTCAGGCAGTCGCGACGCAGCGGCGAGATTTCGTTCAAGACAAGGTGGGTGCCGGCTTTGGCAGTCCAGACCGCGAGCATCCCCGTTCCGGCCGAGGGTTCTAGCACGAGCTCATCGGCGCCTAGCGCGCAAGCCCGGGCAGCAAGCCAAGCAAGGCGCGGCGGCGTTGCAAATTGCTGCCATTCGATCTGCTCGTCGCTGCGATTGGTCTGGGTCGGAACTTGGGCATCGAGACCGCAGAAGAACTGTTCCGCCTCGTCGATCGGGCTCGAGAGCTGGATTTGATCGAGCGTCTGCAGGTATTGAACCTGTGCCAGTTCAAGAGCTGCGTAGGCGTCACGCACCGACCAACGCCCGAGAGCATCGCTGCCCCCGAAGTGCTCGCTCATAATCCGCGTAACGTCGCTGCGTGACAGCGCGCGGCCTGCGGCGAGCTCTGAAGCCAAGATCTGGGCCGCCGTGGCAACAGCGGGCGGTGATGGTTCATCGAATGCAAAAGCAAGGGAAGAATTGGACATGGGAGCCTCCTGACAAGGTCCTGCTGCGGGCAGGCCTCAATCAGCCAAAGGCCTTCTCCCCTCTCTCTTCACGTCACGGCTTGGACCGTAGCCACGCTTGCAAAGCGTCGTTCCAGTCTTTCCCGTGACCGCGCGGGCGACGCGTGACGATCGTTCGGTTTTCACAAGCGTAGGCGCTGCGCGCACGTTCCTCGGCAAGATCGCCGCCTGCATCATGGTCGACGAACAGGTGCAATTCACGCACGCTTTCCGGGATCGACACGAGGCCAAAACGCTCATTGCCAAGTGAGGCCCAGCAAGGGACCTGGGTCAAGGCCTTGGCAGCAAGCGCGCTCTCGATACCTTCGGCAAGCCCGAGCCGCCCGTCGACAGGTTCGAAGAGGCGAACTGCGCCTGATGCCAAGCTCCCGAGTGCACGCTTGGGGTTGGCGAAAGGGGGAACCGCGGGCCTCAGCGGGTTAAGAAACGTGCGGTGAATTCCGACCAGCCCATGATCCATCGTCACTGCCGCGATCAGAGCAGGCAAGTACTGAGTGTTCCCCTTCGGTCCGAGCGGGGTGCGAGGGTGAAATCTGAGGGCGCGTGAGACCGCATGAATTCCGCGGGCCTGAAGATAAGCCTTGGCGGGAGTATCGTCGATTGGCTTTGCTTCGCGCCAGATGCGCTCTGCGAACGCATGGTAGGTGGGCTTGCCGACGCTGACGCCAGCATCGGCTTCGATCTTCCCTGAAAACATGCTTCGCGGCGAGACACCGCGTGCGGCGAGCGCAGTAAGGACCTGATCCTGGCTGCAGCCCGCGAAACAATGAAAGAGGATGGCGCGGCGTCCCAGAGTTACGCCGAGGGAGGGCGTACGATCATCGTGGGCGGGACATCGCGCCATGCCCTTGGAGCCGGACCAATACCCTCCCAGTTCCTCGCAAAGCTGCTTTGCCACTGACGCAAGGGACGAGCCGGTAGGACTGGATAACGCGTGGGACATGCGGGGCTCCTCAAGCTCAAAATACCGCCCCCTCGCGAGCGAGCTCTCCTCCCAATCGCCCGCGTAAAAGCACTTTCCTACACCTCATTGTTCACCATACGTTCCGTTCCGATTCGAGGCAATGCGACGAGATGGACGATGATCAGATTTGGAATGATAGGGATGCTCCTGATGAGCGTTTCCGCGGTGCAGGTTTCAGCCCAAGCAGACTCGCCATCCTTCGCGATATTCGAACATCGACCTACCCCTGTACAACCTGAGGCTGTCGAGCCGGCCCTTCCGGCACACGATGAGACGAATTTGAGACTGAGCAAGGCGGCGTTCGCGCCCTCCTTCCGCGAGGTGATTTATTTGGCGAGTGTGCGGGAGGCAGAGCTTCGATATGGCCTACCCACAGGCTTGTTGCAGGCGTTGATCTGGACTGAATCGCGGTTCAATCCGATGGCGATCAGCCCCGCTGGCGCGGCGGGACTGGCGCAGTTGATGCCAGGCACGGCTCGGTACCTCGGCATCACGAACCGGCATGATCCTGTTGCAAGTATTAATGGCGGGGCGCGCTACCTACGCGAGATGCTGGACAAGTTTGGGCAGATCCATCTCGCCCTCGCTGCCTACAATGCTGGACCTGGAGCGGTTTCGCGTGCTGGCGGCATTCCCAGAAATAGTGAGACGCCCGGCTATGTCCGCAGCGTGCTCGAACGATGGCAAGCAATTGGCTCGCGCATATGAAAGGTATTCGTCTAGGGATATACGAAGAGTGGATTGCTGGAGTGGGGAAGGCCGAATTTGATGGCTCGAAAAGAAGATCGAGGCACGAAGGATGACAATATCGTTCGCTTCGATTTCCGGGACAAACTGAAGAAGCAGCACGACAAGCGTCGGCGCAAGGAGTGGATGTTGGGTCTAGGCGCGTTCTCGATCGTATTCGCTGGAGGGATGTTGGCATTGAATTGGCCCGTGTCCGGTCTGACCCCGACCGCCCCGTCAGAACTCGCGCCTAAGCTTTCGCTGATGGCCGGAAGCACCTCAGCGCGCTTCGAGCTCTGCGGAATTACACGCCGCACCTGCGTCGTAGACGGAGATACCTTCTGGCTCGAGGGCGAGAAGATCAGGATCGCAGATATCGATACGCCCGAGATCAGCGAACCCAAGTGTGATTCTGAGTACCAGCTTGGTATGAAGGCGACTTACCGGCTTCGCGACCTGTTGAACGAAGGCACTTTCGAGGTCCGGCCGATCGGAAACCGCGACGAAGACCGATTTGGGCGTAAGCTTCGGGTCGTTGTTCGGGGCGGCCAATCACTTGGCGATCAGCTTGTGCGTGAGGGGCTGGCTCGCACATGGACCGGGCGTCGGGAACCGTGGTGCTGACAGTGACCGTGCCACTGACCGGTCAACATTTGTTGCGGGATTGATCGGCAGGATCCGACCAGACCGGTCACCATCGACAGCCTTCATGAATGATCGCTTTTGATAGAAGCGCCCAATCGGATGCGCTAATGCAACCAATTCGGTTTGCGCCTCTTCTCAGACATTCCAACTTCGAGGCAGAGCGCCCAAAAGCGGTCGATTCGTCCATGATCGTGATAATGACCGCTACGCGCCCCAACTAAGACCTTTCCTTGCGCCGATCGGCGCTCCCAAAATGCCGACATTCCTTTGCTGATCAGTCGCGGCGGAGATCCATCATGGTTTGCGTGCTGGTCCCCACGCTCGCTTGTCTTAAAGTAGCGCGATGCTGGATCTCGGCCCCCATCACGATCATTGGCAGCTCCTCACGCCCCAGAACCTGGCGGCGCGACGGCTGTGGGGCTGGGGCTACTCGATCCAGAAGCAGGTGAGCGCCGGAGAGCCGCGACCGCGGGAAACCGGCAAGCTGTTGATCGCTTCGGACTTCGGCGGCGAGCATTCCGGTTCCAGCCACCTCGTCTATTGCTATCTCGTGATCCGGGGCGGGTTCGCCGGCTGGTCCGAGGCAATACGGGCCGCGCGCGCCAAATTCCTGCACGATGGCCGGACAATGTCCTACAAGAAGCTCGGCGACCCGTTGCGTCAGCAGGCTTTGGTATCCTTCCTGACCGCCGCCGCCAACCTTGACGGCCACCTGGTGGCGGTCGCGGTAGACAAGAAGAAGAAATGGCTTTCTACGGCGCCAGACGTGGCCGATAAGTTTCGTCACTCGCTCGGCTTGACGGCCAACTGGAATCCGCGCGCCTTCGAATCCATGGTTCGCAAAGTTCATCTGGCCGGCATCCTGATCTCGCTTTGGGCGCGTCCTTATACCAATGTCACCTGGATCACCGACGAGGATGCGTTCGTAGCCAACGAGGTCCGACATGACGACGCCTTGGTAGCCGCGGCGCGTTTTTCGTCGTTCTATTCGCCGTTTCCGATGGGTGTCTATCGATTGAATACGACCGGCCAAGACACGGCGTCCCGGGATTATGAGGATCTGTGCGCTATCCCCGATCTTGCCGCCGGCATGCTCTCGGAAATCTCAACCAAGTTGAGCAAGGTGACGGTTTGGGAGGATCGAATGCGGCGCGTGCTCGACGGCGTCCTGCCCACCAAGACCGAGATCATCGCCGACTGGTTCTGGGACGTAAATATGCCGCTCCGAAAGTCGCTGATATCGATCGATGTCGAGGGTGAGCGTTATGGGGTCCGCAAGATCTGGATGTCCGATGCTCCGGTAGACCCCGCCACCGGCTACGGGTCTACCAGCCGAGACGGCTGAACATCGAGCGCTCGCGTGGGAGGATCAGACGATCGCCCCAGGCGATGGTGCGTGCGCGCGGCTTGTCGGCGCCGTCCTCGCCGCGGATAACAATCTCGCCCTCATCGCGCAGAAAGACAAGCTGACGGCTGAGGATCTCGGAGGTGACCGGCGTGTCGTTGCAATTCTCGGTGAATAGAGCCTCGACGCCGAGCCCGCTGCCGAGGCGGTTCGCTTCGTGGATCATTCTGGGGAGCTGCTCCAGGACCGCGCGTTCGGATCTTTTCATGGCATCGTCATCGAACATGAAGGTCAACAGGCCTTGGCGCAGGTCGCAGGACGGATCGAAGCCAAGCGCGTGGAAGCCGGCGCCGCCATGATGCTGGAACCGATTGTTGAGCCGCCAGTGTAGCTTGCCCATCTCGTCCCGCGCTTGGCGGTGGTTGGACAGATGTAGCAGCCAGTAGGCGCGATGCGCCTCCACCGAATGGATGAAAAAGGGGGTGTAGAAGCGCGAGCCGGTGCGGGCCTGGACATGGCGGTAAAGCCCATTCTGGATCAGATAGCGCCAGCCGTCGCCGGTCCTAAGTTCGGTCAGCGCGCGCACATCCTCGCGCTCGAGCTCGATATTGAGCAATGCCTTCGTGTCGGTGGTCTTGAGCGAGAGAAAGTCGATCAGCGCGTCGACCGCGAAGGTGAGCAGGATTTCGGGATTTTTCAGCGTGGCGAGGATGGAGCGGATCGTCGCCAGTCTCACGTCGCTCCAACCATATTGGTCGAGGAAGAAGAGCGACCGGTGGGCGGATCCCTTCTTCTTGATATGATCGAGGATGTTCGGGCAGGCCTCCTCAAATGGCGCGCATTGCACGAAGATGTCGCGCCCGATCCGCTCGCCATAGCCGCGCTTCACGAGCTGGTCGCGCAGGAAAGCGACATGCTGCGCGTTCTCATCGATGAAGAAGAAATCGGCCCGTACCGCGAAGCCCTTCGTGCGCGCCGCGTTAAGCGCGGCGTCTGCCTGCTCGACCGCGCCGAGCAGTCTGAGCGGCGAGCCACAAACCTCGTCACGCCCCTGCAGATAGAGACCGCCGCCACAAAAGCCGTCAACGATGGTGAGATTGAGCATTGTCTGACTGGGTGTGCGGGTCAGCCGCTCGATATAGATCCCGACATATTGTTCGAAGATGTCGTGCTTGGCGACGCTATGCGCGCCGAGAATGGGCGGCGGCTCGCCGATCTTCCATTCATAATGCCTAGCCACCCCGCTTGGTCTCCCCAGTGCGCCGGCCGATCCGCTCACCCATCGTCAGGATATAGTCTGCGCCTTCCAAGCCTTTCTTGTTTGGGCCCGCCCAAATGAGATAGTATAGAGGTGCGCCGCGCGTGTTTCGGATGAGCCGGGGTGTCGAAACATGGCCAAAAGCAGCCCGCAATTTGGACCGATACAGCGCCAATAAACGCTCCGAATAGTCGGCCCGTTTTTCGATGCTACTTCCGCCGAACAGGCCGCCGCCGTGTTCATAGACAGCGTCGAACCATGTGTGGTCGCCGAAATAGGCATCGAGCGCGTTGGCCCAAGCCTCCGGCACGTCGCCCGAATTGGGTAGCATCCGCTGGATCGCCATGCTCAGGGCGAAATTGACGACCACCTCGAACAGGCCGGTCTCCGCCAGTTTCTGGACGCTCGCCCAATCGAGATTGGCGCCGAACGGATCGAGAAAGGCGACGCCGCGATGGGTCTTGCGCGATATGGGCTGGTTGGTGACCCAGTGGACCCCTTCGGCAGCCGTCGCCTTGAGCACGTTGATCGTGCGCTGGTCGCCATATTCGGCCTTCAGCGCTTGCAGTTCGGCCACCCGGTCCGGATCGGAATCGACCAGGATGTAGCGATCGAAAGGATAAGTGACGCCAAGTGCGACCCGGGGCGAGCCGTCGATCAGCTCGCGCGCCTCGGTGTCAATTGGCGGAGCGTCGCTGAACAGTTCCGCGCCAGTCGATGGCGGCCGATCGCCAGTGCGCAGCACCGCGCGGCCTCCGCCCGCATAAGCGTCGAGATAAAGCGTCCGCCAAGGTTGGTTCTTCAGGACCTTGGTGTAGAAATCGAGATAGCGGGCGAGCGCGTCAAGCTTTTCGCGCGCCCATGGCCCGACTTCGGGAAGATCGGTGGTCAGCCGCTGGCTGCCTGAAGAGTCGGAAACTCGCTCCATTGCCGGCCGTCCAATTCCCTGCCGCCCGATTTGGGTCGGGTGCCGCCCCATTGCTTGAAGAAAAACGCCACGCCCTGCGCGATACATTGGTCGCGCACTTCGCGCACCCAGTCGAGATGCACTGGTCTCGCCCCGGGTCCTGATTCACCCCCGACAATAACCCAGTCAATCCCCTGCAGATTCACTGGGCCGATCGCCCCGATCAATGGCTCGATCGAGAGGAAGCGTATGCCCGCCGGGGTGGCGCGAAGTTGTTCGATGCGACCTTTGGCCTGGGCATCCTCGACGGAGACGCCGCACCAGATGTGCGCTGGCGGTTCATCGTCCTGATAGCGGCGGCGCAAATAATCGCGCATCAGCGAGCTGCGCTTGCTGAGCACCTGGAAGACGTGCCAATCCGCCTCCTCCATCGTGGCAAAGACTTGGTCGATGAAGGCGTCCGGAACGTTCTTGTGGAACAGGTCGCTCATCGAATTAACGAAGATCATTCGCGGCCTTCGCCAGCGCAAGGGCTGGTGCAGCCGCTCCGGCCGCAGCGTCAGATCGAAGCCGTTCGAGAAAGGATGCCCCGCGACGCCGCGGAATCGCTCAGCAAAGCGCTCGGCGTAGCAATTGTCGCAACCGCGCGATATCTTAGTGCAGCCCGTAACCGGGTTCCACGTCGCGTCGGTCCACTCGATTGCACTGCCATCAGCCATCAATCACTCGCTCATTGGAACGAACGGTGAATCGCACATACGGCAACCCAGTGCAACGAAAGTTGCTTGGAGGGACGTAAGCGCGAGAAACGGGGCCGGAAGAGCATCTGACTAGGCTCGGGTTAGCTCTATTTTTTGTCTAGGCGTCGGTAGTAAATTCGTTGACCGGCATTGGCGGGATCGATCTGCCGGAAATTTTCTGCATATTGATCGATATCCTGCAACACCCCCAACAGCATATGTGCGGTGAAGGGTTGGCCGACCGAGGTCTCGTAGTGTGCGATGCAATTGGCGATGATTGACGTAGCGTGGGTTTGCTTGACCGCTGTCTTCTGCGCGGCGTTCAGGACACACTCGCCTGCCTTCTCGTAAAGGTCGACCGCCCGCGTGATGGCGTCGAAGTAAGTGGAAAGGGTGCGATTGTCGGGCCGCGTCGCATAGTCCGGCGGTACTGGGATCTGCAGCCGCGCGATGATGTAGCCGAGCTTATATTCGAGATACTGGCGGACGAGCGGCCCGGCGAGGTCGACACTGCCCTGGTTGAGCAGCGCGGTGGCACGCTGCCTCAGTCGGTCGGCGCCTTGGGTACTGCTCTGCACGGCACCCGTTGGTGGCATGCCCTGGAGCTTCTGGTGGTGCCAATCCTTGGTGTTGCCGAGCCGATCAAAGAACTTCTCCAGCGCGCTGTCGTGGCTTAGCAGGATAAACTGGACGCCGTCGGGATTCGCGCCGTAGCGAAGCTCCTTTACCAGCACTTCCATCAGATTGAATTGGTGACCGCCATCGAAGCTTGACGTGATGTCGTCGAGCACCATGAAGCGTGGAGAGCGGGTATGCTTAACCGCCGCCGACAGGAAGATGGAGGCGGCAACAGCATTCCGATAGCTTTCCGACAGCACCGCGCGTGCGTTCACATTCTCTTCGCCATGGAAGTTCGACAGGGTAAGATCGATATTCTCGCTCTTCGCGGCGCGGGCGAGATGCGGCTTCAAATCCGGCGCACCGCGCATGATAAGCGGGAACAGTCCCTTGTAGGCCGTCTCGATCTCCTTGAGTCGCTCGGTCGACAGCTTGGTCTCCGCGCCAGCAAAGATTTTGTCGGCCTTGCCGATGAACGTCAGCCAGCGATCGATTTTTGCCATGGAGGTTTCGGCCGAAGTGAGCTTCGAAGTGGCGCTATCGAAGGCAGCAAACTCGTCGCGAAATTTCTTGGCGTTCTCGATCGCGCGCGCCGCCGCCGCGATCGATGGGGGCAGACTATTCTCCAACTCGAGGATTTCGCTCTCGAGAGCCGTGACCTTTTCGTCGCAGGCCTTGGTCAACGTCTCGAGTCCGGCCTTGACTTGCCTGATCTCCGCAGTCTTGACCGAACCCGCCTTCGCCGCCTTGAGCAGCCCGGCCGCAATATGCTCCTCGGCCGGCACCCCGAGCGCGGCCGCGCTCTCAAGCTTGCTCAGCAGTGCGACGGCCGGACAGTCCACACACAGTTTGGCGAGTTCGGCATCCAGCTCCTTAACGGCGTCATAGGCAGCGATCTTTTCGTCGAGCCGCACTTTCAGGGGCAGCTCCTGCGGCAGATCGCAGATCGGGCAGCTGTCGTCAGCGGGCCATGCCGGCGTTCCGATCACCGTGGCGGCGCTCTTGAGCAGCGAGAGCAATTCGGCATGGCCGACCTTCGTGAGCGCTTCGTCACGCTCCTTGGCGATCGCCTCGAGTGCATCGAGCTGGCCGACATGCTCTTCAGAGAAGGTCAGTGCGCGCACTACTTCCCGGTCCTGCTGCAGCTTCTGCAACTTGAGCCGGTTCGCGCTGTCGGAGCCTTCTTCTAAGGCGGCGACTGCCGCCTTGTGGTCAAAATCCTTGACCGTCTTACCGGCCATGACCGCTCCCAGCGCGCCAATGTCGGTCAGCACCTTGGTGACAGTGCTCTCCAGCATGGGGCGATCGTCAATCTGGTCGAGGGTCTGCCCAGTCAGGTCAGTGTAGGCTTCGATAGTCTTGCGCTTCGTCTCCGCGACACTTGCCTTGTGCGCAGCGATGTTCGCGCTAAGCACCTTGATCCCAAGGTCGTTGCGCAGCGTGGCGGTGTTGTTCGCGCCCTCGATCGCCTGGCGGAGGTTCGAATATTGGCTGAGGCCGATAAGGGCCGAGAAGGAACGGCCGCGCAGTAGCGCGGTGTTGTCGATGAAGCCGGCGAACGTCTTGTAATCGACGAGTACGAAATCCTCGCGGAGCGCATTGAGGACCTCTTCCGGCGTTGCGTGGCCGGACGGCGAGGTGACGACACGGTTTCCATTGGCATCGCGTACGACACGGATGGTCACATCTGCGCTACCGTTGTCGGGTGAGAGCTTGAGATCGATCGTCGCCGTTTTGGCAGGATGGAAGTGGTTGATGATGTAGCTGTCGCCTTGCTCGGCTCCCTGCAAGGCGGCAAGGCGAGGTATTTCCCCGTGGATGGCGAACTGGAGCGCCTCGAAGATCGAAGTCTTCCCCACGCCGTTGTTTGCGTAGATCGAGTTCACGCACTCCGGCTTGAACGAAAGGGTTAGCGGATCGCCGTTATTGTTGATGCCGCGAAAACCTTCGATCGCAATTTGTGTAAGGAAGTAACGATTCATTGCACCTGCTCTGCCGTGGGCAGGGCGTCGAGTGCCGCGTTCACCTGCGCGTTAAATCGGGATCGCGCGTCACGGTCTGCACCGTGGGTGATCAAAATATCGATATTGTCGAAGAGAATCTTGGCGCATTCGGCATCAAGCTCCTCGCAAGCCGTCTTAAAGGTGGCGAGATTTTCATCGAAGGATTTTTGAGCGTCGAACACGAATGCCCCCTAAGTCATAGGAGCAATGTTTAGCGCTTCTCGCTGGCCCCGGAAATCCTAAACTAAGAGCCTGTGTGATCCGCATAAATGAACATCTTGAAATAGCTCCGCGGCAAATTTCTTAATTTGGGTCATAGGTCCCGGCCGGGTAAACCTCAGTTGCCTGCAATCATCCAGGCCTGAGCGCTCGTTCTCGACGAAAGCCATCATTCCACTAGCAAGCAACGAGTGGCGGCTCCGTCCCGGTTACAGCTAAACCTAAAGGTGTTCACAATCCTCGTCAGGCTCTTCCCGAAAACGCGCCCCTAATGACCTTCCCACCGTCACGGATGGTATCAAGGTAATCGCTCCACCATTGCGCCATGCGGACGCGCTCATCCCAGTGTTTGCCGCGGTGATAAACGCCGCGAACAGCATTGCTGTCCCCGTGGGCCAAACCGCGTTCGATCGCGTCCGGATTCCAGAGGCCGCTTTCATTCAGCATGGTGGAAGCCGTAGCCCGAAGACCATGGGCGGTGACTTCGTCCTTCGTGAAGCCCATCCGTCGGAAAGCAGCATTCAAGGTGTTTTCGCTCATCGGGCGGACGGAGGCGCGGGCTGACGGAAACACGTACCCTTCAGTGCCGACCATCTCGGCAAGTTCTTTGAGATACCCGACCACCTGTTTGGACAACGGCACGGCATGAGGGCGGCGCGCCTTCATCTTTCCCTCTGGGATGCGCCAGACGCCTTCTTCAAGGTCGATCTCCTTCCAATCGGCATGGCGCAGCTCGCCGGGGCGTACAAAGACATGGGGTGCGATGAGCAGGGCGTACCGGGTGATGAAGTTGCCAGTGTAATCCTGGATTGCGCGCAGCAGTCCACCGAGATCCTTCGGCTCAAGGATCGCTGCATAGTGCTTTGCCTTGGGCGTTATCAGCGCCCCGCGAAGCATGCTCGTTGGGTCGCCTTTGCACCGCGTCGTGGCAACCCCATAGCGGAACACGCGGCTCGCAAAGGACCGGGTCTTTTTGGCGGTCTCGTGCTTCCCCTTCGCCTCGAGGCGCTTGAGGGGAGCCAGCACTTCGAACGGCTCAATCTCGTCGATCGGACGGCTGCCTATGGCGGCCGTCAGTTGGTCGAGGAAGAAGTTGGCCTTAATGATGGTCGCATCCGCGCGACCGTTCTGCACCATCATCTCATCGATGTACTCGCGTGCCACCGCCTCGAATGTCTGGGCGGAAAGGAATTCCGAACGGATCTTCTGCTTGCGCTTCTCCATCGCCGGGTCACCGCCCGCCGCGACTTTGACCCGCGCCTCATAGGCTGCTTGGCGTGCGTCCTTGATATTGATTTCGGGATAGGAGCCGATCGAGAGCTTCTTTTCAACGGTGCCGATTCGATAGCGGAATCGCCAAAGTTTTCCGCCCGATGGGGACACCTCGATGTACAATCCACGGTCGTCGGCGACCTTGTACGGTTTGTCCTTTGGCTTGAGTGCGCGAAGCCGGGTTTCGGTCAGAGGCATGGGCGGGCCTTTTCCCAATGTGGTTTTCGCAAAGGCCCGTAAAAGGCCCGCAAAAATGTGCGGAACCCCCGAGAAAAGGCGGGACGATCCGGCACGATCCAAGGGCCAATTCCCTTGGATTTCTGAGGGTTTAATACACTTGCTGGGTTCTTCTGAGAAGAACAAATGGTGCCCAGAAGAGGACTCGAACCTCCACGCCCTTGCGAGCGCCAGCACCTGAAGCTGGTGCGTCTACCAATTCCGCCATCTGGGCACGGTAGCGAGGGGCAAATCACCGTCTCGCCGGGTAGGAGGGCGCCACTAGGCCACGCGCGGCGGGGTGTCAACGGGGCAAATCGGCTCTTTGCAAACTCTTTTTGCCCTGCGCCCGCATCAGGGGTGTTTCGGCATTGAAAGCGCAGGCCCGGCTGTGCCAAAGGCGGCTTATTGGCAGCCCGCTTCTTGCGGGTGCGACAGGCAGGAATTTGCATATGGCAATCGGCGGAGCAGGCGGCAGGGTGCGCGATCTGGATGGAATGCTGGTGGCGCTGGTCGGCGGCAGCGGGTTCTTCGGCAAGCATCTGGCGCAGGAACTGCTGGCGCGCGGTGCACGGGTGCGGGTGTGCAGCCGCCATCCTGAGCGTGCTTTTCGGCTCAAGCCGCTGGGCGGGCTGGGACAGACGCAGTTCGTGGCAGTAGATGTGACAAAGCCGCAGACCGTGGTGAAAGCCCTGACCGGCGTGGACGCGGTGGTGAACCTTGTCGGAGCGTTTGCGGGCGATCTTGATTCGTTGCAGGGCAAGGGCGTGGCCCGCGTGGCCGAAGCGGCAAAGGCTGTGGGCGCGCAAGCGCTTGTTCACGTCTCGGCGCTGGGGGCCGATGCGGCCTCCGAGGTGGCATATGCGCGGACCAAGGCCGAGGGTGAGGTGGCAGTGCTGGCCGCGTTCCCATCTGCAACGGTGGTGCGGCCTTCGATCCTGTTTGGCGAGGATGACAACTTCCTCAACATGTTCGGCGGGCTGGTGAGCAAGCTGCCGGTGCTGCCGGTGTTCGGACCCGATGCAAAGCTGCAGCCGGTGTTCGTAGACGATGCGGCCGAGGCGGTGGCCAATGTGCTGGCTGACGCACAAGCGCATGGCGGCAAGACGTATGAGTTGGCGGGACCGGAAGTGGTGACGATGGGCGACCTCAACCGCCGCATCGCCAAGGCCGCAGGCCGATCGCCGGTGCTGGTCGAACTGCCGGATGCCGTTTCAGGCGCGTTCGCCGCACTCACCGGATGGTTGCCCGGCGCGCCGATGAGCACCGATCAGTGGAAGCTTCTGAAAGCGGGCAACGTGGCGAGCGGCGTTCTGCCGGGTATCGATTCGCTGGGGGTACGCCCGCGTCCGCTGGGCCTGTTCCTTGACCGGTGGATGACGCGCTATCGCAAGTTCGGGCGGTTCGGCGTGAAAGCAAAGTCGGCCTGAACCTGAACAGGTTTACACAGTTTACACAGTTCAGAAGAAAAACGGCGGGAGGGTTCTTCCGCCGTTTTTTGCGCGTGCGGGAGGCATCCTTAGACAGGCTCAGGATGGGCGGAATTGTAGCGCAGGGCAGGGTGGCGTGGGTGCTGGGCATGGTATGAGGCTATGCCGAGGGAAGGCTTGTAGGACAGCGGTTTTTGGCGCTGCCACCAACCCGTGGCGGTTAGAACATGCCCTCCCCCAGCCCCTCCCGCAGGCGGGAGGGGCGATGAGAGACGCCTCTGCTCCGCCGGGCGGCATTTATGTCAGGCGTTCACGTCGGCGTAGTGGGCGGGGGGCTGGATCACGTCCATGCGTTCGGCCAGCAGGGGGCGGAAGCTGGGGCGGCTTTTGAAGACGGAATACCAGCTACGTGCCTGTTCGTGCCCCGACCAATCGATCCCGCCGAGGTAGTCCGCGACCGAGATCTGTGCGGCTGCAGCAAGGTCAGCAAGGCTCATGGTGGAGCCTGCCAGCCACGGGCGGTTATCGATCAGGTAGTCGATGTAATAGAGGTGCTCGTCCGCCAGCCGCATCGCTTCGCGCAGGCGCTTGCTGTCGGGGGGGCTGCGATAGATGAGGCGCTTTTTCATGCGCTCTTCCAGCAAGGGATATGTGACGTCGGCATAGAAGTTTTCGTCAAACAGCGCGACGAGGCGGCGGATTTCGGCGCGGTTGGGCGCTGTGCCGTTGATCATCGGCGTCTTGTCGACGGTTTCTTCGAAATATTCGCAGATCGCCCGGCTGTCTGCCAGAATGGTGCCGCGCTCGGTATTGTGGATCGCGGGCGTGCGATAAGCGGGGCTGAGCCGCCCAAACTCCTCGCGCCGCTCCCACGGATTTTCGCGCACGAGATCGTAGGCCACGCCCTTTTCGCTGAGCAGAAGCCGCACTTTGCGGCTGAAGGGACACAGGGGGAATTGATAGAGTTGCCACATGCGGCGAGCATTGCGCGGGCAGAGGCGGGCGGTCAAGGACAGGAGGACGATGCTTTTCAGATGTTACCTTTGATGGACAGCTGGAAGATCGGGCCGATCAGGCGATCGCGCGTTTCTATGAACTGGATTGGCGCGTTGGGGCGAGGGCCATCGAATACCTGACGATCCCAGCGCTGGCGACCGTTGAGGAGGTTGTTGGCGCTGGCGCGCACGGTCAGGCCCATCACGTCCTTGTGCTCCACGAAAAGCCCCGCAAAGACCGGGCCTTCGTAATCGCGGCCCAGTTCGAAGCGGCGGTGGTAAAGCGACTGGCGGTTGTATTCGTACCAGGCACCAGCGGCCCAATCGGTGCCCTGAAAGTCTTGGCGGAAGTTAATTTCGAAATAGCGTTCGGTGACGAAGCCATAGGGAATGCGCCGCGCCGGATCGAATGGGTCTTTCAGGCTGGTGAAGGTGAGTTCGATATTGAGGTCGAGCCGCGCGCCCTTCCACCCCAGCGGGTCGAACTGCACGGTGGTGTTGCTGACGATCTGACGTTCTTTGGCACTATCAACATTGCCGATAGATTCGCCGTTCGTGCCAATCGGCACGACGGTCACGTAATCTTGCACGTTGCGCCCGACGAGGCGCAGCTTGGTGGAACCGAGTGCGCCGAAGGTGCGGTTGAGTTCGAGTTCGGCGGACCAGTCCTGTTGAGGCACGAGATCGGCATTGCCGCTGTTGGCATTGCCATCGTCGAGGAAGCGGCGGGCGAGAAAGTCGTAAAACGAAAGCTGACCGACCGAGCGCTTCAGCTTGAACGAAACATCGAGCCGCTTGCCTGCCTTCCATCCCAAGGAGAGCGAACCTTTCGGGCGGAAGAACGCGCGGCTGAGATTGTTCTGCGTGCCGGTGGCACCTGTCTGACGCAGAGTTGAGCGTTCGGCACCGGCAATCAGTTGGAGGGTAAGATCTTTGGACAGCGGCCGACTGAACGAAAGGCTAGCATCGTAGCGATCCTCTTTCACCCCTCCAGTGCCTTCGGGAAATGGAAGGTCCACGAACTGCCCGTTGCTGTCGAGCGTGGCGATCATGGCGATATTGCGCAGGGAATTGAATGCGCCTTCGCCGGCAATCTGCCAGTCGCCACCCAGCATTTTCCATGAATATTCAGCGCGGGCGATGCGTTCTGTGCTGTCGCCGGTCTGGGCGTAGCGATCACCAATAGCGGGCGATCCGTCGGCAAATGTGGTGATGACGGACTGGCTGTAGGGTTCGTACTCCTGCCGATTGAGGCCGATAAGCTTCAACCTTCCCGGTCCGACGGCAAATTCGAAGTCTCCGCCGATTTCCCAGTTCCGCGCTGATGAACGGTCGTCCAGATCGCGCACCAGCACACTGCCGTCTGCATTGGTCCGAACCGAATGTTCGGTGAATCCGCGCGGAATGCGTTCGAATGAGCCGTTGATATTGGCGACCGACGAGCCGGGACCATCGATAGTGAAGCGGCCTGCCAGTTTCGGTTCATCGCGGTTGGCCTTGATCACATCTTTGCGCGTTTGGGTTACGGCTCCGGTGCGATCTGTGATCACGGTCGGTCCACCGGCCGCGCCACGATTGGCATTGTTCGTTAGGCTGATGGTATATTCTACCGGGCCAGTGCGTCCCGTAACGGAAATTTCGCCATTGGTAAGGCGTGGATCGGCATAGTGGGCGCGAACTTCAGGACTCCAGCGGAACTGGCCCGAAAAGCTGCTGCTGCGCGCCACGACATTGGCGACTTGCCCCGTCAGGCCGGGAATATCGAGCTTTGCGCCATCAACCAGTTCGATGCGCTCGACCGTTGAGGCGGGTATGCGCGAAAGCTGAGTGAAAATGTCGTCCGACTTTGATGAAAGGCGCTGGGAATTGACCAGCACGTTTCCGCTGGCCTGTCCCAATCCACGTGCTTCTTCACCTTCGCGAATGGTGAAGCCGGGAACCTGACGAAGCATGTCGAGCGCGTTGCGCGGGGCGAAGCGTTCGAAATCGGCGGGAGTAAATATGGTGCGGTTGCCGGTTGGCTGTGCCACCGGCGGGGTGGTCTCGGAGGCAGGTTCGTCGGCGGCGTTTGCCGATGGACTGAAAACCGCCAGCATGGCTGTACCAGACAGCAAGGTGAATTGTTTCGTTGGAAACCGCATTCCCCGCCGATGGCGAACATGTGCGGTCAATGCGTGTTGTGGTCGATCAACGGCATTCCGTGGCCGACCAAGGTCATGCGCTCACCCAGACAACCGCATCCTGTCTCGTAGCACATCAATCGCTATACGCTCGACTTCATCGGCAGGGCTGTCGGCCACCACCAGTCTGCCCAAGGACCGCTGCTTTTGCGCGATCAGGTCTATCGCCTGAAGTTTGTCCATGTGCCGCATGGCGATATCCATATCCATGCACAGCGCTGCACCGAGGGCTTCGACTTCTTCGGCCAGTTCTTCGAGCACGACGGCGATCTGGCGATGGGTGGCCTGTTTGTGGGTATGTGATGCCATCGGGTGACCTTTCGGGTGCGGATCAGGCTGCTTCGGGCAGGGCTGCGCCGTCTGTCAGGCTGGCGAGGTTGAGCACCATCACCATGCGGTCTTCGATGGCGGCGAGACCTTCGAGGAAGGGGACCACGGTATCGCCGGCGGAGGTTGGTGGCGGGGGTTGCAGCGCCTCGCTTTCCAGCGTGACGATATCGCTGACTGAATCGACGATCCAGCCGGAGATCTGCGCGCCTTGCTGAGTCACGATGATGGCGTGGCGCGGGGTCGCTTCGGTGGCCCGCCAGCCAAGTCGGGCGGCGAGATCGACCACCGGCAGCACAGTGCCGCGCAAGTTGACGACGCCTGCAACATAGGACGGCACGCGCGGCAGGCGAGTGGTGGGCGACCACGCGCGGATTTCGCGGATGGCCATGATGTCGAGGCCGAAGACCTGGCCTTCGACTTCGAAGGTGATCAGTTCGCGCAGCATGGGGTGTGCTCCTCTCGTTGGTCTTAGTGGGCGACGCGGCGAACCGCAGCGACGAGTTTTTCGGGGTCGAACGGCTTGACGATCCAACCGGTGGCGCCGGCGGCGCGGGCGCGGGCTTTCTTTTCGTCCGAACTTTCGGTGGTCAGCACGAGGATCGGGCGGTCACGGTGGCGGCTGCCTTCGCGCAGACGTTCGATCAGGCCAAAGCCATCGAGGCGCGGCATGTTGATATCGGTGATGACGACATCGACCTCGTTCATGGCCAGCCAATCGAGCGCGGCCATGCCATCTTCGGCCTGCGACACATCGAAGCCGTGGCCCGACAGGGCGTGGTTGAGTAGCGCCCGCATGGAGGGGCTGTCGTCTACGGTAAGGATCCGGGTGGTGTTGCTCATGGGAGGACTCGCTTTTTCCGTTCAGAACAGTTCGACATCGCCGGTGGACACAGCCGGGCGCGGGGTAGGTTGGACAGGGGGCGCGAACCGGTCTTCCACCGTGCGGAGGCGGACCTGGCCCGATGCCGGGCGGAAATCGACGCGGCGGGCATTGGTGCCGCCCAGATCCTCGCGCATCAGGGCTATCCCTTCGCGGCGGAGGAATTCGCGCGCGAATTCGGCATTCATCGTGCCGATGCGCATCATGTTGCGGTTGACGTTGGCTCCGCCATAGAGGTGGGCCTTGAGGTTGCTCTTGCGCGCGCCTTTGGCGAGCATCTGGTTGACCAGAAGCTCCATCAGATAGACGCCGTAATGTTCGTCCACCTGTGTACCTGGAAGATTGGCGGGCGGTTCGGACAGCAGGAAGTGGTTCATGCCGCCGACCTTGGTTTGCGGATCGAACAGGCAGGTTGCCACGCACGATCCAAGCACGGTTGAATATTCGATCGACGGGCTGGCGCTGGCGAGGGCCTGCCCTTGCATCACGGTGACCCGTTCGAGCGGCGGTGCGCCGGGGATGGGTTGTTCGAAACTCATGTCAGGCTGCCTTGCTGAACGCGTGGCGTGCGATGGCGCCGAGCGGGGCTACGATGCGGGCTGCGCCAAGGTTGATGGCGGCGCGCGGCATTCCGAAGACGGTGCAGGTCGCCTCGTCCTGCGCGATGGTACGAGCGCCCGCTTGGGCCATTGCCAGCAGGCCTTGCGCGCCATCAGCGCCCATGCCGGTGAGCAGAATGCCCACGGCGCGCGGGCCGACGATCTCGGCAACCGACTGGAACAGCACATCGACGCTGGGCTGATGGCCGGAAACCAGAGGGCCTGCGCGCAACTTGCAGTGGAACGTGCTGCTGCCGCCGATCGAAAGGTGCCGGTCGTCGCCGGGGGCGAGATAGACGTGACCGTCTTTCAGCGGCATGTCAGGTTCGGCCAGCACGATCTTGGGCGGGCAGGCCTGATCGAGCGTGCGGGCAACGGCAGGCGCAAAGCGTGCGTTGATGTGCTGGACGATCAGCGTGGGTGGGCAGTCCGCCGGGAAGCCCGACAGCACAGTCTGCAGCGCTTCGACCCCGCCGGTCGACGATCCGATAGCGATCAGCGCGGGGCGATCAGCCAAGGTGCCGCGCACTTCCTGCGCCACGCGGGTGATCGTTGCGGGTGGGGCCACGGGAGCACGGCGCGGGGCGAACTGCACCTTTGCGGCTTCGCGGATCATCGCGGCAAGCTTGCCCGCATCGTCAAGCCCGGTGCCGCCGCCCGATTTGGCGTAGCAATCGACCGCGCCAAGGGCGAGCGCGCGAGCGCTCATCTCGTTGCCCTGTTGCGTTGATCCGGAGACGATGATCACCGGGGTGGGGCGCAGTTCCATGATCTTGGCGAGGAAATCCAACCCGTTCATGCCGGGCATCTCGATATCGAGCGTGACGACATCGGGGTCCAGTTCGCGGATCACCTGCCGGCCTTCGGCGGCGTTGGCAGCGGCCGCGACGACCTCGATGTCCGGCTCCTTGCCGAGCCGGTTCATCAGGATTGCGCGCATGGTGGGCGAATCTTCAACAATGACGACGCGAATGGTCATGCGGCCCTCTTGCGATAGATGGTGGGGCCTTGGGTCGTCAGCAGATCGAGCGCCGGGCCGGTAACGCGTTCGGAATGGCCGATATAGAGCCACCCGCCGGGTGCGAGTTTTTCCGCAAAGCGATGCACAAGTCGTTCCTTGGTAGGATTATCGAAATAGATCATAACGTTGCGGCAAAAGATCGTGTCGAACTGTCCCTGCATCGGCCACTCGCCTTGCAGGTTGAGCGCGCGGAAGCGGGCGAGTTGCTGCACTTCGGGGGCTATCGTACTGTCTTCTCCGTGGCTGCGCGTCCAGACGCGGCGCAAGGCTTCTGGCACGGCTTTCAGGTCTTCGGTGCGATAAGTGCCGCTGCGCGCCTTGGCGATGGCATGCGTGGCAATGTCGCTGGCAAGCAGGCGCAGATCGCGTCGGGCGATGGCGCTGCCTTCGGACTGGTCGGCGCCGAGAAAGGTCATCAGCAAGGACCATGTTTCCTCGCCGCTGGAACAGCCTGCCGACCAAAGGCGTATCTTGCCGCCGCTGGTCAGCCGCTGGACGTAGCCGGGGCGCACTTCCTGCGCGAAATGTTCGAAGTGGTGGGATTCACGGTAGAAGAACGTGTGGTTCGTGGTCAGCGCGCAGATCGCCTTCTGACGTTCTGCAGCATCTTCGCGAATGCGGATGACATAGGCACCGAAGGTCGCGCAGTTCGAATCGCGCACAAGCGGGGCAAGGCGCGAATAGACCAGCATGGCCTTGCCCGTGGGCAGGACGATGCCGGCTTCCTTGTACGTGATCTCCGAGATCGCGCGGAAGTCTGCTTCGTCGTACACGCCGGGGCTGACGCCGGGCATCGACGCATCGAGGGCATCCATCAGGCTCATGCGGCTTCAGCCAGCGAAGCGGTGGTGCTCGATGATGCGAGCGAACGCGAAACCAGGCTGTCGACATCGACGATAAGCGCCACGCGGCCATCGCCAAGGATGGTCGCTCCGGCCACACCTTCGACCGAGCGGTAGTGGGTATCAAGGCTCTTGATCACGACCTGGCGCTGGTCGCAGATCGCATCGACCATCAGCGCGGCGCGGCCTGCGCCTTCGGTTTCGACCACGATCAGCACGCCATCGCGCGGGTCGGTTGCTGCACCGGCTGCACCGACCGACTGGCTGAGCGGGATCACCGGAATGAACCGCCCGCGCACGTTGATCATGCAGCGATTGGCGCCAAGGCCCTGCACTTCGTTGGGTTCCGGGCGCAGGCTTTCCACTACGTTGGCCAGCGGCACGACCAGCGTTTCATCACCCACGTTGACGACCATGCCATCGGAAATGGCCAGCGTCAGCGGCAGGGTAAGCGTGAAAGTGGTGCCTTTGCCGGGTTCGGAATCGATGGTGATGCGGCCACCCAAATCCTTCACGTTCTGGCGCACCACGTCCATGCCCACGCCGCGGCCCGAAATATTCGAAACCTGCTGGGCGGTAGAGAAGCCGGGGGCGAAGATCAGCAGGTCGATCTCTTCCTTGCTCATCACCGTTTCTGGCGAGACGAGTCCCTTTTCGACGGCCTTGGCAAATACGCGCTCGCGGTCGATGCCCTTACCGTCGTCACCAATGCGGATGAGGATGCGGCCAGACCGGTGCTCAGCCGAAAGCGTCAGCGTGCCCTCAGCCGGTTTGCCAGCGGCGATGCGTTCATCGGCCTGTTCGATACCGTGGTCCACCGCGTTGCGGATCAGGTGCGTAAGCGGTTCGCCCAGACGCTCGATCACCGTCTTGTCAAGTTCGGTGGTCTCGCCCGATACTTCAAGCTTCACGTGTTTGCCCGTGGTAGAGGCCAGCTCGCGCAGGATGCGCGGCACGCGGCTGAAGACCGAACCAATCGGTTGCGCGCGGATCGCCATCGCGGATTCCTGAATGTCGCGGGTCAGACCCTCGATCATCGCCATTTCCTCGGCCACGGCGAGGCCTTGGCCTGCAAGACGCTGCGCCATCATGGCCTGCGCGATCACGAGTTCGCCCACAGCGTCGATCAATTTGTCGAGCTTGCCCAGTTCGATACGTATCGATTGGCCTGGCGCCGGCGGTGCCGGTGGAGCCGAACCATTGGCCGCCATGCGCGCCTGTGCGCTTTCCGTTTCGACGGGCGCGGAAGTGGCGGGAGTGGCCTGCACCAGTGCCGCTGCATTGGCCTCAACGGGCGCCGCAACAGCAGCGGCGACGACAGACGGCGCGGGCTGAGCCGGTTCGGGGTGACGCACCGGCGGCATTTCCGCCGCTTCGCCAAATGCCAGCGAACAATCATCGCCCACGAAATCGAAGATATCGCGGACGGAATCTTCGGTCACGCTGGCAGGGAAGCTGAACGCCCAGCCAAGATAGCCGGTGCCGACATCGAAGGAATCGAGCGGCGGGATCGAAGATATGTCGCAAACCGCGCAAGTGCCGCCAAGATCGCCCATCTCGCGCAGCATCAGCAGCGGTTCGCTGCCGTTGCGCATGGCGGCGGCATGGGGGCGAACGCGCACTTCCCAGCGCTTTTCTGGTGCAGCGCCCGCGGCATCATTATCAGATGGCGCAATCTCGCCGGAGATATCGTCAAGCAAGGCGTCTAGGTCGAAATCAAAGTCGAAATCGTCGCCCGCGCTTTCGGCTTTCGGGGCCGCAACCGGTTCTGGTTCGGCCACAGGCGCTGGGGCTGGCGCGACTGCTGCGGGGGCGGGCGCGGAACCTACATTCGCTGCCATCGCTGCGGTCAGCTCTGCCTGCAAGGCGCTGTCTTCGGGCGGTTCACCGCCGTTGCGCGCTGCGGTTACATGGTCGCTCAACGTATCGAGCGCACCCAGCATGAGGTCGATCAAGGGTTCGGTTATCGCCACTGTGCCATCACGGACATCCGACAGCAGCGTTTCGAAAGTATGCGTAAAGCCCTGAAGCGGAATATAGCCGAAAGCTCCGGCGCCGCCCTTGATCGAGTGGACCGCGCGGAACACCGCGTTGACGGTATCGCCGTCCTGTGTGCCATCGCGACAGGCGGCAAGGCCCTGTTCGGCGGCTTCGAGCGATTCTTCGCATTCAGCGAAGAATATCGCCTGGATTTCTTCGGCGTTCATGCGTGGCTCCCGGAAAACAGTTCGTCGGCAAGGCCGGTAAGCTGGGCAACGTCGCGCAGCGCCTGCGATGCTTCTATGACCGCGCCATCGCCGGTCTGGCGGGCGCTGATGAGCAACTGGAGCATTGCCTGCCCGATGTGCTGGCATTCGCGCCCATCGATCATCAGGGGGCCGGAGCCCAGAGCCGCCACCATTTCGGGCAGCAGGGCTTCGGCGGCGGCGCGATCGCAGCGCGCGGGCAGGGTGATCGATGGCATGACCGACGACATGGAGATGCTCTTCCTCCGGTTCGACTTGACCGATCCGACGAGAATCGGACGCGGTGAACAGGGTCATGGGAATAGAGGTGCGAGGGCAAAGGCCGCCTTTCGGCCCCCTTAGGTTGAGATACGTAAGGGGCCGCACAGGAAATCGTCGGCTCTGCGCGCGTAAGGAATAGGGACGGCTTTATCTCGCCCGATCAAGAGGTTCCTTGAAATGCACGATGCTCGCGTACTTGTAGTCGATGATTCCGCCGCCATGCGGGCGCTTTTTGCCGACATCCTCGACCAGGCAAAGAACGTGACGGTTGTGGGTGCGGCATCCAGCGCCAGCGACGCACGCGAGCAGATTAAGGAATTGCGTCCCAATGTTGTCACGCTCGACGTGGAAATGCCGGGCATGAGCGGGATCGAGTTTCTGGAAGAGATCATGGGATCGAACCCCATGCCCGTGGTCATGTTGTCCAGCCTTACGCAGGCGGGCACGGAAACCTCGCTGAAAGCGTATGAACTGGGCGCAGTGGAATGCTTTCCCAAACCGCTGAAAGCCACGCCGGAACAGTTTGCCAAAACGGTGGGCCAGCTCGGCAAGATCGTGCTTGCCGCTGCCAACAGCAACGTCAAGGATCGGCGCGCCCCGCGTGACACCACCAAGGTTGCCAAAGCGACCGAAACGAACTTCGAATGGAACGGCCATATCCTCGCGCTCACCGCCTCTATGGGCGGGATTGATGCCCTGACGCAGATATTGAGCGATTTTCCTGAAAAGTGTCCGCCCACGGTCATCACGCTCAATGCCGAACCCGCTGTGGTCGAAACCTTTATCAAACGCATGGACGCTGAACTGAAATGTTCGGTGAAAGCTGCCAAGGATGCCACGCCGCTTGTCGCGGGCACCATTCACATTGCTTATGATCCTGACCTTCATGCCGTGATCGAGCCCGGCAGTCCGGCCAAGTTGCGCCTGATTGATCGCGATCCGGTGGATGGCGTACGCCCGGCGGCCAACCTCCTGTTCGGATCGATTGCGCGCGGTTCCATCCCTGCGGCCGGTGCCGTACTTACGGGCATGGGCAAGGATGGGGCCAAGGGCCTGCGCCTGATGCGCGATGCCGGGTGCAAAACCTTCGTTCAGGATCGCAAGACGGCGATGGTTGCTGAAGCGCCCAGCGCCGCGATGGATATGGAAGCGGCCGATCAGGAACTGGGTCTGGACGATCTTGGCGGGGCGCTGATCGCCTGCTGCCACATGGGCTGAGGTATTCTTTTCCCAAGCTTCCCGCACGTTCATTGTCCCCTGTCGTGCGGGCGGACCGAAGCCCGGAGCCACATGCCGGCTCCGGGCTTTTTCGTTATGTATCAATTTCTACGAAACCGGCCGTCGTAAACGCACTCCCGCCCCGCCCTTGAGGTAGGGGAGCGGGATTATTCGCAGCGGGGAGGGTTTCCACACCTGCCGTCGTCGCGCTCTAGCCCGTCACCACCGTTACGGGTGGATGCTCACGCAGCAATGCTGCGCAGCATCGCCTCGCGGATTTCGGTGAAATCCTGCCGGATGACTTTGAGCTTTCCGGCGTCGAAGCGGGTCACGCAATCGAGAATGGCATTGCGCGCCGACTGGTAGAGCTGCACCAGCGCGGCCGCTGTCGGGTTTGCCATATCGACGCCCATCTGCAGGACGGTGAGCGCGGAAACGGCGCGCGTAAGCGCCGCGCTCTTGGCCGAATTGTCGCTGCGTTCCTGCGCATGCAGTGCGCGGCCGATCGATCCGATGACCTGTTCGAGGCACAGGTCGACCAATTGGCGTGAATCCGCTCCGCGTACCCGCGCATCGAAATCGACGCGGCGATAGGCTTCCGATGGATCGTTGCGATGGTGCAGCATCAGTTGTTACTCGAATTCCAGGCGTCGATCTGCGCCTGAAGGAAGGAGAGGGTGGATTGCGATCCGCTTACGCGGGTATCCATCGCGGCAAAGCGGCTGACCAGTTGCTGGCGGAGCGTTTCCTGCTTTTCTGCAAGCGTTGCGGACCGCTCGGAAAGCGTCTGCTGCAGCGCGGTGTTGCGCGTGATCGAACTGCCCAGCGAAATGCCCGTGGTGGACGAGGCATTGCGGGCGATCTTGTCGATGGCGGCATAGACGCCATAGATCCCGGTCGTCCACATCGCGCCCGCTTCCTGCGGGAAATCGTCCAGGGTTTGCGAAAGGCGGTCGGTGTCGAGCGCGAATGTGCCGTCGCGCTGCGTTTTCAGGCCGAGATCGGAGAGCCGCGACGGGGTGCCGTCCGCAGCATTCAGCATGATCTTCTGCCCCGCAAGCGTGGTCAACGCGGTGCGCAGAGCACGCGCGCCGGGATCGTTGTTCAGCTCGCCCGAATCCTTGGCCATTGCGGTGTTCAACTGCCCGACGACCTCGTTCAGCGCTTCCACCAGATCGCTCATCGCGGTGCTGATGCCGCTGGACGGATCGCTGAACGTGATCGTGGCGGGATTGCCGACGTTGGTGGCTGTCAATTTCAGGTTGAGACCGGGGACCACATCCTTGACCGTGTTGCTTGTGGCGGAATAGGCAACGCCATCAAGGCTATAGGCGGCGTCGGTGGCCGTGGCTTTCAACTGCGTGGTATTGGCGGCAGGCGTCCATGCCAGGTCGGCCAGAGCCTCGCCGCCCACATCGGGCGTTGTTTCGATGATGAAGCCCTTGTTCGCCCCTTCCTTGCCCTTGAGCACGAGTTGCGCGCCACTGCTGCCATTGGCAACATAGGCGGTGACGCCCGCGCCCGAAGCGTTGATCGCCGTAGCGACATCGGCCAGCGTTGCGCCGCTGGCGATGGTGATATCCACTGCATCCTGCGCAGCATCGGCGGTGAACGTGCTGCCGGATACCGTGCCAAAGCGCAAAGTCATCGTGCCTGAACCGACGGTCGCCGTGGACGAGGCATAGGCCGGCATGACCAGCTTTTGTGCATTGGCAAGGCTGGTCACTTCAAGGCTGTAGCTGCCCGATCCAGTCAACGTCCCTTTGCTCACGGTCGCCACGCTGCTGTTGGTGATCGAAGGCGTTACCGCCAGATCGCCGGTGCGGATCAGCGTGCCGATAGAGGACGACAGCGTGCTCATCAGCGATTTGAGGTTCGAAGCGCTGGATATCTGCAGCGCCAGTTTATCGGTCTTCGCCGTAATCTGATCGATGCGCGTGGCGAACTGCGCGGCGGAAAGCTGTTCGGCCAGTTGTGCGGTGTTGATGCCGCTGCCTGCCCCCAGCGCCGAGATGATCTGCGCTGTTGCCGATGACGATGCGGTCGACGAAGTGGACGAGGTTGTAGCCATAGTCTCTAGGACGGTTGCGCGGCGGCGCGGTTAAGCTGCACGACCGCTTCCGGCCTGCCATCGGCGTCGAATTGCATGTGAACGGGCAGATCGATGGTCGGCAGAGCCGGATTGTCGCCGCGCTTCAAGGACATGACGAAGGCCAGCACCGATGCGATGGCGGCATAGAGGTCTTCGCGGATCATCTGGTTTTCGCGCGTGGTGAAATAGACCGAGCGAGCGAGCGGCGGGATCTCGATGGTCGGAACGCCCAGCTCTGCGGCCAACTGGCGCATCGCCAGCGCCTTTTCACCGCGCCCTTTGGCGAGGACTACCGGGGCGGGGGCAAGGTCGGGGTCATAGGTCAGCGCCACGGAAAAGTGCGTGGGGTTGGTGATGACGAACTGCGCCTTGGCCATCGCGCCCTGAATCGCGCCCATTGCGAACTGGCGTTGCTTGTTGCGGACAGCGGCCTTCTGTTCGGGCGATCCTTCGGAATCCTTGTGCTCGTCCTTGATCTCCTGCAGCGTCATGCGCAGTCGGAAGAAGCGGCGCACCCACTGGATCGGAAAGTCGATCAGCGCGATGATCATCAGCCCTGCCGCCAGCGCAAAGGCCAGCGACGTGATCGCATCCCACGCCTGCACAAGCTGCCCGTGAATGTCGCCGTGGCCAAGCCCGATCAGCTCCGCGATCCGGCCCTTGGCCCAAGCGTAAGCAATCGTGCCCAGCAGCGCCAGCTTGGCCAGCCCCTTGACCAGTTCGATCCAGCCCTGCGGCCCGAACATGCGCTTCAGCCCGGACATCGGGTTCAGGCGCGAAGCCTTGGGCGCAAGGTTGTCCGCGTTCCAGCGCCCGTCGGAAAGCCCGATCTGCGAAAACACTGAAGCCGCCAGCACTAGTCCGCCCAGCACGAAGACCGGCGGCAGTACGGCCACCAGCGCGCCTGTCAGCAGCTTGGTTGGCGTGAAATCCTCAATCGCGGCGCGATCCAGCGTGAACGAGGCGCGCAGCGTATCCTGCAAGGCATCGAACAGCCACGGCCCGGCAAACTTCAGCCACGCCGCGCCCACCAACACGCCCACAGCCGTTGCCAGATCGCGCGAGCGCAAGACGTCGCCGTTCTTGGCGGCGTCCCTTTTTCGCTTCTCTGTCGGGGCAAAGGACTTTTCGCCCTCCTGCTCGGCCATCTCAGCCCCTCCTTATTGCGCGATCAGTGCGGCGGTATGACCGACGGCGGTTGCGGCAATGTCGACCATCACATCGGGCAGCATCGGCGCGGTCGCGATCATCGCAGCAAGGCCCGCCAACACGCCTGCGGGCAGGCCCAGCGAAAACAGGTTGAGGCTGGGGGCAGAGCGGCTGATGATGCCCGTCGTTACCTGCACCAGCAGCAGGATCAGTGTCACCGGCAGCGCGATCAGCAGCGCGGTGATGAACATCTGCCCGGCAAATTGCGTGATCAGGTCCATCCGCCCCGGCGCCAACCATGTGGTACCCGGCGGGAATGTGGCGTAACTGTCGACCAGCAGCGCAATCCAGTTGAGATGCGCCCCGGTGCCCAGGAAAATCACCGTCAGCACCACCGCAAAATACTGCCCCATCGCGGGCGAATGCGCGCCGCTTACGGGATCGGCCGTGGTGGCAATGGACATGCCCATGCCGCCGCCGATGATCTCCGCGGCTAAGGTCGGCGCGGCGAACGAAAGTTGCAGCGCAAAGCCTATGGCAAGGCCGATCACCACTTCATTGCCAACCGAAAGCAGCCCGCCCACCGAAAGCAGGGCAGGCGGCGCGACCACTGGCGTCCACCCGCAGATCAGCAGGGCAATCGCCCCGGTGGCGATCACGCGCACCTGCGGCGGCACTGTTGCTGCACCAAACAGGGGTGCAGCAAACATCGCAGCGCCAATCCGCGTCATCACGAACATCCAGCGCCAGAAATCGGCCTCAAGCGCGCCAAAACCGAAGTTCAGTTGCAGCACGCGCTCAACTCTGCCCGGTGGCGGCGATCAGATCGAAGATCTCCTTGGTGAAGTCTCCGATCAGGCCCAGCATGGCCGATCCGAACAGCACCAGCACCAGCGCGATCACCGCCAGCTTCGGCACGAAAGTCAGGGTCTGTTCGTTCACCGAGGTCGCCGCCTGAATCACGCCGACGACAAGGCCGACAGCGAGCGAGGCGAGCAGCACCGGAGCGGCAACCAGCGCGGTGATCCACAGCATCCGGTCGGCCAGCGAAAGGAGGGCGGAGGTATCCTGCATCAGCCAAAACTCGCCGCAAGGCTGCCCATCAGCAGCGCCCATCCATCGACCAACACGAACAGCAGCAGCTTGAACGGCAGCGATACGATGGTGGGGGACATCATCATCATCCCAAGGCTCATCAGCACGGACGAGACGACAAGATCGATCACCAGAAACGGCAGGAACAGCATGAAGCCGATCTGGAACGCGGTCTTCAGTTCGCTGGTAACGAAGGCGGGCAGCAGGATCGAATAGGGCACGTCCGCCGTGCTGGCAAAGCGCGGGGCCTTGGCCATATCGGCAAACATGCGCAAGTCCGTTTCGCGCGTCTGGCGGATCATGAAACCATGAAATTCGCGCCCGCCCGCCACGAAGGCCTGCTCCGCACCGATCTGGCCGCTGGCATAGGGCTGGATGGCATTGGCGTTCACCTTGTCCAGCGTCGGCCCCATGATGAATAGCGAGAGGAACAGTGAAAGCCCGATAAGCACCTGATTGGGCGGCGATTGCTGCAATCCCATCGCCTGCCGCAGGATCGACAGGACGATCAGCACGCGGGTGAAGCTGGTCATCATCAGGACCAGCGTGGGCAGGATCGTCAGCAGCCCCATGATGAGCAGGAGCTGCAACGAAAGCGACAGCGAACCGCCGCTCTGCGCACCCGCTATCTGGCCGAACGCGCGGTCCAGCGCACCCGAAAGCGCTGCCGGTTGCTGCGCTGGGGCAGGGCCTGTCGCCACCGCTGCCATCGCGTGATGCGGCAGCAGGACGAGCGTGGTCGTCAACATGGCAAGAACCCGCTTCACTGCGCATCCTCCGCTTCCACCTTGGCCACATCAACCTTGGGCCGCGCAGGCGCTTCGGCCAGCCGCACAAGTCCGTTCTTCCCCGCAGACACCAGAATTTCGCGCCCGTGGAATTCCAGCACCGCCAGCCGCAGCGTGGGGCTAAGCATTTGCGTTTCCACGATCCGCACCGATTTCGGCGCGTTGCCGCCCATGAAGCGGCCTTCCATCCGCTTCGCAAACTTCAGGCTGGCCCAGGCAAGACCGCCGATCAGCGGCAGCAGCACCAGCAGCTTCAGGATGTACCAGAACATCAGTCCTCATCCCCCTTTGCCGCAGCCTTGGGCGCCTTCTTTTCGGGTGAGGCAGCTTCTTCGCCGTCCGATCCTGCCAGTTCCACGATGCGCAGGCCAAAGCGGTCGCCCTGCGCCACCACTTCGCCGCGCGCGATCAGCTTGCCGTTGACCATCACGTCGAGCAGTTCGTCAGTCATCCGATCAAGCATGACGACCGATTCCTCGGACAGACCCAGCACGTCCTTTAGTTTCATCGACGTGCGGCCAAGTTCTACGGTCAGGCGGACATCGACATCCTTGAGGAAATCAAAACCGCGGGGCTGGAAGGTCATGTGTTCTGGCCTCTCGTCAAAATCAGGAAAGCTGGTTGATCTGGATGGCGACGCGATCTTCGAGCGCGCCGATGGTGCCGGTGGCGTAAGTCTTGTCGCCGACCCGCAGCGGCACGTTGCGGGCAATCGGCACCGAAAGGACTTGTCCCACGCGCAGCGCCGAAATGGTGGCCAGCGGCAGTTTCATGTCCACCAGCACGGCGCTGAGGTCGATCGGCAGATCGGCAAAGGGCGCGTCGGTGGGCTTGGCCGGGCCGCGTGAGGCCTTGGCGGGGCGTTTGCTTTCGCCATGCGCGAACATCTGGGCCAGCGTGTCCATCGGGAAAGCGACGGAAACAACCCAGGGCATCCGGCCCTGTTCCAGCACATTCAGCGTCAGCGCCGCCACCGGCGTGCTGCCCGGCATGGCCTGCAATTGCGAAAGGCTGGCATCGCGGCGCACCGCGCGAATGGCACCGCCGCTGCCACCAAGCGCCACCGCAAGGCAGGTCGCAATCAGTTGTTCGATCCGCCCGATCATCAGTTCGGCTGAGAGCGGGAATTCCTTGGGCAGCGATCCGGGCGTATCGCCGGGGCCGCCAAAGGCGCGGTCCACCAGCCGCAAAACGCTTTCACCCTCGATGCTGACCATGAACGGGGCGCTGCCGATCTGCATCAGGCTGTTGGCGGCAAGACGCGGAATTTCCGAACAGAAATCGTCAAAATCGGTCTTCATCGGCTTGGCAGGGTTGATCTGAGGTTCTGCACCGCCCAGCAGCGGAGAAAGCGCACCGCGCACCGCCTTGGCCAGACGTTCGCTCATCCGCGCCAGCGCGGGCACAAGCTCCGTCGCATCCGGGCCGGGGCGCAGCAGCGCCGTATCGTGCTGCGCGATGGCACGTTCGGCAATGAAGGCGCGTTCTGGTTTCATGGGTGCAGGTGGCCTTGAGATCGCGGGTTTTTACTGGACGATGAAGGACTTGAAGTAGACGTTCTCCACGCCGCCAAAGCCTTCGTTCTCGGTCAGGACTTTGTTGATCGTGGCAGTCAGGCGCTTTTGCAGGCGGCCCTTGCCGTCCGGGCTGATCACGTCTTCTTCTGGGGTGTCGGCGATGGCGATGAGCAGCGCCGACCGGATCGCCAGTTCGTGCTTCTTCATCCACAGCACCACGCGATAATCGCGGCGCGTGCTGGCAGACAGGTTCACCTGCAGCAGCGCATCGGAGTTGCGCAGGTTCGACGTGAAGTCTTCGGGGAAGTTGTAATAGACGGTGCGGAACTCGCTGCCGCCGTCGCCATCCGTTTCGCCAGCGCCGCCGCCCTCGCCTTCGCCTTCCTTGGCAACGGGGGCATAGGGGTCTTCCTCGCCTTTACGGATCAGCTTGGGGTTGTTGTCCACCTTGATTACTTCATGCGGACCGCCGCCGCCGATCACGCCAGCAGTAACGAGGCCAAACACGCCGCCGCCACCAACGCCCAACAGGGCAATCGCACCGACGACTTTCATCATCATGCCGCCGCCCTTTTTCTTCTTGGGCTTGTCTTCCTTGTCGCCTTTGTCGCTCATGGTCGCTCTTTCAGAATGGGAATGTCAGGATCAAGCGTAAATGCCGCTGGCGCCGGTCTTGTCGGCGTCGATGTCGCGGTGGGTCGAGGTCGGCGTGCCGGAAGCTGGCCGTGCGTCGCCGCGCGCGGTGTGCTGTTGGCCCTGCTGGTTCTGGTTGTGACGCTGCGCATTGGCATCGCTCGCTTGCGCACGGGCGTCACCCTGGAATTGCTGGCTTTGCGATTGGCTTTGGCCGCGCGTGTCCGACGATGTGGCGGCTGCATCGGCGCTGGCGCTTATTGCGCGGGCAAAGCCGGGATCGGCACTGCTCATTGCAACGGCCAAGCCGGTGTCGGTGCTGTCAAAGCGCATGGAGACGCGCCCGAAATCGGTGTTGGTCACCGCCACGTTCACCGTGCGTGGCGAAGCCTCTTCGCGGGCGCGGGCCAGCGTATCGACCAGCGTGGCAAAATCGATGCGGTCGGCCTTGGCTTCGCTGCGGGCAGCGCCGCTGACGGGTTGAACGTCGGTCTGAACCGGCGCTTCAGCCACGATTGAGGTTGGCGTTGCGCTGTCGGGCAGCTGTGGTGCCGCAGCGTCGGGAGCGGCCTGCTTGCGAGGCGTAGTTACGTGCGCGGCGATGGCGGCGGGAACATCGCTTGCCATCGGCGCGGCGTTCTGCGTGGAAGGTGCAGAGCGGGAGGCTTGTGCCGCGACCGGGGCGGCTATGGCTATGGTTTCTGGCGCGACGGCGGCGGCCGCCTCCACCTCCACCTCGGCAGATGGGCCGGCAACCGAAACCGCGACCGGCGTGGCGATTGTGCGAGCAGTGGGAACCAGTTCGATCTGCGCGGTGCTGGCGATGGCCACGGCGACTGCGGCAGGTGTCGTGGCGGGCGCGCTGCTGGCCACAGGCACTGGCGTTGCGGCAGGTTGCGCTTGGGTGATGGCAGCACTGGTCGTGTCAGCCGGCCGGGCAGCGGTGGCAAGCCGTTCGGGCGCGGCAAAGATTGCGGCGAAGAGCGCGATGTCGGGCTGCGGTGCAACTTCGGCGCTGCCGTCGGGCGATGCGGCGCTCTCGTCGGCCAGTTCAGCCAGCGGATCGGCTTCAGCACCATCTGCGGTTTGGGCATTGGTTGTGGCGCGGCTGGTGTCGATTTTCGGCAGGGCTGCCTGCGGTACGTTGGCCAACTGCACGTTTGCCAGCGGCAGGGCGGCAACGGCAATTGCCGCATCCGGCAAAGTCTTGCCGCTTTCCGGCAAGATCGGGTTTGCCGTTTCCGGTGTTGCCGTTTGCGCTGCGGCCTGAAGGGTCAGCAGCGCATCAAAGCTGGCGGGCGGGGTTGCGGTGCCGGGTTCTCCTGCATTTCCGGCGTTTTCCAGCGGAGCCACAGCGGTGGGCAGGGCCACCGGCGTCAGCGCTGTTTGCAGGGAAAGGGCAGAGATGTCGGCCATTGCAAGGGTCTCCGGCGTGTGCGTTAACCCTGTTTATTCAAGACCCGTGCCAGATGGCTTCTTGCCGGTCGTAGGTATTGCCCCTGATGCGATCTTGCGGGCGATCAGGCGCTCCTGCGCTTCGGCCCGCTCTTCCACGGCGGCGCGGCGGCGTTCGGCTGCGGCGGCTTCCTGGGCCTTGGCATCGGCAATACGCTTGGCCGCTTCGGCATCGGCGCGGGTGCCGGTGGTGATGCGGTCCAGCCCGGCAATGAAGTGCCGCAATTGCTGCAGCCCATGTGCGTCGCGCGCGTCGGTGCGGGCGGAATAGTCGGCAGAGAGGCGGCTGGTGCGTTCGACCAGACCTTGCAGTTGCGCCAGCGTGCCTTCGGCCTTGCCTGCCTCGGCCAGTGCGGTCTGGCGCGCGATGTCGCGAATGCGCTCCAGCCGCTTCAGCCGGGCCAGTCGCGCGCGTTCGGCCTTCACGGCCCGATCAACTGCGTCAGCGCGGTTACGGACTGCGCCATCGGCACAATCTCACGCTGCGGCTGGCTGATGAAGCCGGTCAGCGCGTCGTGCATGGTGATTGCACGGTCAAGCTGCGGGTCGGCCCCGGCGCGATAGGCACCCATCAGCACCAGATCGCGGTTGGCCTCGTAACTTGCTACCAGCGCGCGGAAAGTGCGCGCAGCTTTCTGGTGATCGGGCGCGGTGATGTCGTTCATCACGCGGCTCAGCGATGCGGCAATGTCTATCGCGGGATATTGTCCGCGCTGCGCCAGATCGCGTGATAGCACGATGTGGCCATCCAGGATTGAACGTGCGGTATCGACCACCGGATCGTCCTGGTTGTCGCCATCGGCCAGCACGGTGTAAAGCCCCGTCACCGAACCGCCGCTTTCGGCTGAATTGCCTGCCCGCTCCACCAGCTTGGTGATCGTGGCGAGCGCCGATGGCGGATAGCCGCGCGCCGCGCCGGGTTCGCCCAGCAACAGCGCAATCTCGCGGCCCGCGTGGGCCACGCGCGTCAGGCTGTCCATGATCAGCAGCACGCGCTTGCCTTGCGCGCGGAAATACTCGGCAAGGGCAGTGGCCATCATTGCGCCCCGGATGCGCAAGTTGGGCGCATGGTCGGCAGGTACGGCAACGATGACCGACCGTTCGCGCTTCGATCCCTGCATGTGCCGTTCAACAAAATCAGACACTTCGCGCGCGCGTTCGCCAATCAGGCCAACGATCACGATCTCGGCTTCGGCCCCGTGCGCGATCATGTCGAGAAGCACGGATTTGCCCACGCCCGATCCGGCCATGATGCCGATGCGCTGGCCGATGCCGAAGGTGGTCAGTGCGTTGAGCGCGCGCACGCCGGTGTCGAAACTTTCGCGTACCGGGGACCGGTCCAGCGCGGCAGCGCGCACGCCGCCAGCGGGCCATTCGCGGCGACTGTTGATGGGGCCGCGCCCGTCGATTGGCTTGCCTTCGCCATCCACCGCGCGGCCAAGGAACGCCTCGCCCACCGGGACCATGCCGGGACGGCCTTCGGGGCGGACCTTTGCGCCGGGGCGCAGCAGCACGGGATCGCCCAGCAGCATCATCAAAGTGCGCCCGTTGCGGAAACCGATGGTCTCGGCGGTCAGTGATCCGGCACCATGCGCGATACGGCACTGCGTGCCGATGGGCACGGAAAGCCCTGAAACTTCAAGCATTCCGCCATCGCAGGCGGCCAGTAGGCCATAGCGCGGCGGGGTGAAGTCCGGCCCGCATAGCGCCATACCATCCAGCAGCGGTTCGATCAGTTTCAACATTGCCGCAGCGCTTCCTCGATGGACTTGCGCCACTGCTCCGGACCATCCTCAACCCCGCCGCTCGCGCCTTCGACGCGCACCGAGCCGCGTTCGAGCGAAGCGTCGGGTTCGAAGTGCCAGTCTTCCGGCAATCGCGCCGCGATAAGCGCCAGATCTTCGGGGTGCAGGCGGATCACGCGCGCATCCTCGGCGCGGGCGAGCATTGCGGCGGCAACTTCGACGCGGCGGGTGAGGCCGTGAGGGTCGAGCGCGGCGGGCGCGATGGCGGATTCGCACAGGGCGATCACGGTTTCACGCAGGCGGTCTTTCAGGTCGGACTGCATGGCCGCGTCCAGGCGCGATAGAGCGAGTTCGATCTTGCTTCGCGCGGCTTCCTGTTCGGCGATGATTTGGGCTGCGGCTTCCTGCGCGTCGCCCATGCCGCGCGCGTATCCTTCGGCCCACTTTTCTGCCAGCGGATCAGATACTTCTGCTGCTTCTTCGGTGTCGTCTGGTGCGTTTAGGTGCGCGCTAGGTGCATCTAGGTGCACTTCGGAAATCATCAGATCCGGGAAGAAGCGGCGGTCGTGCGCAAAGCCTGAGGATACCCGTCCGAGGTCTGCCAGGGAAACCGCGCGCAGGGGTTCAGACATAGTCATCATCGCCTGCCCCGAAGACAATGACGCCCTCGGCAGAGAGACGGCGGGCGGCGGCGATCATGGCCTTCTGCGCTTCGATAACTTCGGCCATCTTCATGCGACCACGCGCGGCGATTTCATCGCGGATACCATCGGCGGCGCGGGCCGACATCGAGCGGAAGAACGGTTCGCGCAATTCTTCGGCAATGCCCTTCAGCGCGGCGATCAGCGCATCGCTGTCCACCTCGCGCAGCAGCGCGCCCATCGACTTGTCATCGAGGACATAGAGGTGTTCGAACTTGAACATCTCGTTCTCGATAGCCTTGGCGAGCTGGCGGTCCGCCTTGGCGATTTCGGGCATGACGCGCTTTTCGACCGTGCGGGCCGATGCGTTAATGATGTCTGCCGCCTCGCGCGGGCCGCCCATCGAAAGCGCGGCCGATCCGTGGCATTCGGCAATGCGCCGGTCGAGCATTTCTTCAAGCATGGCAATGGCTTCGGGCGCGACCGGGCCGAGCGAGGCGATGCGGTGGACGACCTGGCCCTGAATTTCTTCGGGCAGGGCGTGCAGCACGGCTGCGGCCACTTCGGGGTCGAGTTGGACCAGCAGCACGGCAATTGCCTGCGGATGTTCATCGCGGATCAGCGGGACGATTACCTGCGGCGTCAGCCAGCGGGCAAGCTCGATGGTCGGCGTGCGCGAGGGATCATCCGGCAGGATGCGCTGCATCAGGCTGTCGGCCTTCACTTCGCCCACAGCGCGGGTCATCAGCGAGCGCACTTGCCCGACGCGATCATGTGCGATCAGGCCGAGCCGTTCGGTCTTTTCGACAAAGCCCGCGATGGCCTGCGCGATGGCGACGGGGCCGATTTCGCCCAGCGCGCACATCTTTTCGCCCAGAAGGCGCAGTTCGGCAGGTTCAAGTTGCGACAGGATATGCGCGGCCTGATCGTCTTCCAGCAGCATCACCATCACGGCGGCGCGTTCGGGATCGGAAATCTGCGCTTCTTCGCTGAGGATGTCTGTCATCTCGCTCATGCGGCACCTTCTTCTTCAGGCTCTTTGAGCATCTGTTTCAATGCAACCAGCGCGTTGTCGGGCTTTTCGACAACGAGGCGCTGAGCAAGGCTGACCTGACGGGCGAGCGCTTCGGCATCGACCACGCCGGTTTCGGGGTTCTGGGCTGGCTGGATCGCGGCGGCGACTTCCTGCGCGGTGACCAGCGGGGTTTCGTTCTCGGCGTCTTCGCCTTCGGCATTGTCTTCGCCTTCTTCGGACTCTTCGTCCTCGGCGGCTTCGCCCTTCTTGCCCTTCTTCTTTTTCTTGCCCTCGGCGTTGTCTTCAGCTTCGGCCTTGGCTGGTTCGCGCTTGAACGCCTTGATCAGTGGGCGCACGCCGAGCAACAGCACCAGCAGGACCGAGAGCAGCGCCACGCCATTGCGCAGGATAGTGGCGAACCACGGCGTTTCCCAGAAGGGCGCAGGTTCAACTGCGGCAGGTTTGAACGCGCGGACGGCCACGGCAACCTGATCGCCGCGCGCCGTATCGGCCCCAACTGCGGCGCTGATCAATTGCTTGATCTGTTCGATCTCGGCAGGCTTGGCCTTGGCCATGATGTCGGCGCTGAGAGCCACGGCGACCGAGAGGCGCTTGATCTTGCCCGGTGTCTGGTTGGACACGGCAACTTCGCGGCCCAGTTCATAGGTCTTGGTCGAACTGCTTTCGCCATTCTGCTGCGCAGGAGCGGCCGCTGCGGGCGGTGTGCCTGCGGGAGCGCCGGGCTGTGCGACGGTGGCGGGCGGCGGAGTATTGGCGGTAACGCCGGGCACGCCCTGCGCGGGCGCGGCATTGGCCGAGTTCGATGCGCTTTGGGTTTCCTGCCGCACCACGCCCTGCTTGTCATAGCTTTCGCGCGCGGAGGTGACCTGATCCATATCGAGATCGACCTGAATCTCGGACGAGAAATTGCCATCGCCCAGCATCGGCGTCAGCAATTGTGCCACCTGCTGCCGCAGCTTTTCTTCCATGCGCTGCTGCAGTTCGAGCCGGTCACCATCGACGCCACCCGCTTCGGACAGCAGGCGGCCATGCTGATCGACCACGCGCACGGCATCGATTGACAGGCCCGGCACCGATCCGGCGACGAGATTGACGATGGCGCGCACCTGGCTTTCAGAAAGCTGCCGTCCGCTTTTCAGTTTCACCATGACCGAGGCGGACGGCGCAATGTTATCGCGGACGAAGACCGACTTTTCCGGCTCGGCCAGATGAACGCGGACAGACTCCACGCCATCGATTTCCATCATCGTCAGTTCGAGTTCACGCTCGCGCGCGGCTTTCAACCGCTGACCCTCAAGGCCGCGGCTGGCACCCATCGGCAGCTTGTCGAGCATCTGGGTGCCGGTTTCGGGCGTGGCGATGGCACCATCCGATGCGGCAGCCATGCGGGCTTTATAAAGGTCGTCCTCGCCCACGGTGACCGCGCCGGTGGTGCTGTCGATCTGATAGGGGATGGCCGCCTTTTCGAGGCTGGCGATCACTTCGGCGCGTTCGCCATCGGAAAGCTGGCTGTAGAGCATCCGCTGCGGCGCGGGCGACATGGCCATCCACACCACGGCGGAAAGGCCCGCCGCCGACACGCCTGCGAACCACGGCAGCATCTTGCGAACCGGCGGCTGCGAAAGGAATGCCTTGGCCCGCGCGCCGGGACCACCGGCGGCGGGATCGGTCAGCACGCCGAAGGTGGAAGGTGCTGGAGGATCGGCAGTCTCGGCCATTTACTCAAACTCCCATCCGCATGATGTCCTGATAGGCATTCAGCAGCTTGTTACGGACCTGCAGCGTGGCTTCGAAGGCGACACCCGCTTCCTGCCGGGCCAACATGACCTTGGCGACGTCGACCACTTCGCCCTTTTCATAGGCTTCGCTGATGGCGCTCGATTTGTTCTGCGTGGCGTTGACGGTATCGAGCGCGCCTTTCAGCGTATCGGTGAAGTTGCCGGCAGGGCCGCTGGTGCCAGCGGTGGCTTGTGTTGCGTCGGGCGCCTTGACCTGCTGGAGCAGCTGCGACCGCTCCATGATCTGCTGGCGAAGGGCCATGATGTCCTGAATGCCGGAGGCGCGGCCTCCTATGCCGCTGATCCCGCTCATCGCCGACCACCCACGGCGATACCGGCTTCACGGAAGCTGGCGAGGCGATAGCGCAAGGTGCGTTCGGAAATGCCGAGCTGGCGTGCGGCGGCAACGCGGCTGCCGTTGCAGGCTTCCAGCGTGGAGATAATCGCGCGCGCTTCGGACATCTGGACGATGTTCGACAGCTTTGCATCGGAAGTTTCTGGCGCTGCCACCGGCGCGCTGACAAGGCGGGTGGTGCGATCGAACGCGATATGTTCAGGCCCGATCATCGGGGCGCTGCCTGCAAGGACCAGCGCGCGTCGGATGACGTTTTCCAGTTCGCGCACATTGCCGGGCCAGGCATGGGCCGCGAGCATGGCAAGCGCCGCATCCGAAATCCACGGCGCATTCGTGGCGTGGCGCAGGGCCATTGCAAAAGCGAGCGGGGCAATATCGTCGGTCCGTTCGCACAAGGGGCGCAGGGCGAGGGGGAAGACGTTCAGGCGATAGTAAAGGTCGGCGCGGAAGCGGCCTTCCTCAACCTCAAGTGGCAGATCGCGGTTGGCGCAGGCGATGATGCGGACGTCCACCTTGATTGGCTGGGTTGCGCCCAATGGCACCACTTCGCCTTCCTGCAGCGCGCGCAGGAGCTTGGCCTGAAGGGTAAGCGGCATTTCCGCGATTTCATCTAGCAGCAGCGTGCCGCCGTCAGCCGCACGGAAGAAGCCTTCGCTGGCGGCATTGGCACCGGTGAATGAACCCTTCTGGTGGCCAAAGAGCAGGGCTTCGAGCATGGCTTCGGGCATTGCGGCGCAATTGATGGCGATGAACGGCTTGTCCTTGCGGGCCGAGCGATCGTGAATGAAGCGGCTGAGCACTTCCTTGCCAGTGCCGGTGGGGCCGTTGATCAGGACGGGGATGTCGGTTGCGGCGATACGTTCGGCAAGGGCGAGGACAGACAGGCTTTCAGGATCGGCGGCAATCGGCGCGCCGGGCTTTGCCGCGCAGGCGAGCAGGGCGGCAAGGGCGGACGTGCCTGCGCCATCGGTGTAGCGCACGGTCGCAACGCGGCTGCCGCTCTGCCGTTCGATCTGGGGAACCTGTGCGCGCTCCAGCAGGACGACCTGCTTGCGCGGGGGTGTGGCGGCGTTCTCGAAAGCGTCGGCCAGAAGGCATTCGCCTTCGCTGCTGTAGCTGGAAAGCACCGACGCCGCGCGCTGAACCAGCGCCGGGTGTGCTTTCGAAGCCGCTTCGGTGAACTGCAGAACCCCGCAATCGCGAATCATTTTGAAACCCCTGTTAACCATCCTGTCTGGCCACATCTTTCGCGCGTAACCGACAAACAGGTTGAAACTTTAAGGGGTAGGGAAACCCCTAGTGCCAATACCTATACCCGGCAGTCTTTTGCCGGGCGGCGGGTTAAAACCGGCTGCACTTTGCCGGTCTTTGTTCCGACAGCCGTGTCGATCCTCTGGCCCGGCAGTCCATTCGGGAACGACACACTACCCAACCGGAGACTGGAACTATGGCCGTTATCAACACCAACATCAGCGCCATCAAGGCAACCAATTCGTCCAACAGCGCCAACAAGATGCTCGGCACTGCAATGGAACGCCTCTCGACCGGCAAGCGCATCAACGGCGCGAAGGACGACGCGGCTGGCCTTGCGATTGCCACGAGCATGACCGCCCAGATCAAGGGCATGAGCCAGGCCGTTCGCAACTCGAACGACGGTATCAGCCTTGCGCAGACGGCAGAAGGTGCGCTGAACGAAGTGACCAACATGCTGCAGCGCGTTCGTGAGCTGGCAGTGCAGTCTGCTTCGGGCACCTATCAGGACGCTACCGACCGTGCCTACATGCAGACGGAAGTTGACGAGCTGACCGCACAGGTCGACCAGATCGTCACCAACACCAAGTTCAACGGCGTGAACCTGTTCGATGGCACCGTTGCCACCGTGACCGTGCAGACCGGCGCGAACGGCACCGACACCGTCGATCTGACGATGGCCGACCTGACCACGCTGGCCGCATCGGGCGGTGCTGCGGGTTCGTACGACGTTTCGACCGCCACGGCCGCAAACGGCGAATTGGCCAACATCGACGGTGAGCTCGACGATCTTTCGGACGCACGTTCGACGCTGGGGGCGGGCATCAACCGTCTGGAATCGGTTGTGAACAACCTGAACGACAACATCACCAACCTGTCTGACGCACGTTCGCGTATTCAGGATACCGACTATTCGACGGAAACGACCGCGATGGCGAAGGCGCAGATCCTTTCGCAGGCATCGACCGCGATGATCGCACAGGCCAACCAGAGCCAGCAGAACGTGCTGTCGCTGCTGCGTTAAGCCACAGTACAGGGCCGCACCCGTCTCCACCGGGTGCGGACCAAATTGCCCGGCGGCCCTTTCCCAGGCCGCCGGGTCTTTTGCGCGTTTAGGCCGCAGTGTCCAGACTGCGGGGTGGTGTGTCGATCCAGAATGTGCCGCGCGCCTGTGCCTTTGCCCGGTACAGCGCGCGGTCTGCGCGTTGCAGCAGATCGTGGCGGCTGTCGGCGGTGTCGATGAGTTCGGAGCAGCCGATGGTGGCTGATACGGTGAAGTTGCCAGCGGGCGACCGGCGGGGGAAGCGCAGTTCCTTGACCAGTGTCGTCGCAATCTCAGGCAAACGTTCGATCAGATCAGGATCGGTCAGGACCAGCGCAAATTCATCGCCGCCAAGGCGCGCGGCGAGCGAGCCTTTGAGCCAGGGCGAGCGCAGGACCATCGCCACGGCCCGCAGCACGTCGTCGCCGGCGGCATGGCCCAGCGTATCGTTGACCTGCTTGAAGTGATCGAGATCGATCAGCATGAGCGCGAGCCGTTCACGCGAGATCTTGGCCAGGTCGACGCGGGCATCGATGTAGGACACGAACTTGTGCCGGCTGGCGATCAGCGTGACTTCATCGGTATTGGCGCGCTTATCCAGTTCGGTAATCGAGCGGTGGCGTTCGGTGACGTCTTGCAGCACGCCGATTAGAGCAGTGATGTGGCCATCCTCCAGTTCCGGCTCACCCACCGCGCGCACGCGCTTGAGCGAACTGGACGAGGGGACAAGATCGAGTTCGAGATCGAAGGGTTCCCCGGTGCGTATCGCGGAATCGAGCGCGGCTTCAAGCCGGGTGCGATCTTCCGGCACGTAGTAAGCCAGCGCATCGTCAAGATTTTGTGTGCCGCCGAAAGGGATGCCGTAGATGTCGTAGATGCCTTCGGACCAGACCACCTTTTCGGTGGCGAGATCGAGCCGCCAGCAGCCGATTGAAGTCAGGCGTTCGGCTTGGCGGAACTGCCGTTCGGCGCGTTCCTTGTCGGCGAGCATGGCCTTGAGCAGCACCGCGTCTTCGGACAGGGCAAGGCTGGACAGGCGCGATTGCAGCATGGCTTCGACGCCCCGCGCGAAGGAGACGAGGCGCGTGCTATCGGCATCGGAGAAGGTGCGAGGCTTGGAGTCTATGATGCAGAACGCGCCGATGCCTTGCACGGGAGCATCGGGGCTCTGCGACACGCGGATCGGTGCCCCGGCGTAGAAGCGAATGTGGGGTTCGCCGGTTACCAGCGGGTTGAGAAGGAAGCGCGTGTCGAGATGCGTGTCGGGCACCACCAGCAGACGGTCCTGCGCCACGGCGATGCGGCAGAAGGACTGCTCTATCGGAGTCTGGCCCACATCGACGCCGCGCCGGGCGAGGAAGCGCTGGCAATCATTGTCGAGTACGCTGACGAGTGCCATAGGGCAATCGAACAGTGCGCTGCCCGCCTCGACCAGATCGTGCAGGCCCTGATCATCAGAGCTAAGCAGCTTTTCGAGAAGGGGCACGGGCTTTACTCCGATCGTATGACTTTACGATCAGTAGGCGTGCAAGCCGTTAACGATTTCTAAAGGCTGCGGTGAAGCGTTTCAAAACGTAGGGAAATGCCGAGGCGTCAGCCCGCCAGCAGGATCGACATGCGGCGGTTGCGCGGGTCGGCGGGGTTGTTCTGCACCAAGGGTTCGCGGTCGGCCACGCCTTCGATGCGGCGGAAGCGCGGTTCGGAAATGCCCTGACGCATCAGGGCCTGACGGGTGGATTCCGCGCGTCCGGCCGAAAGCGACCAGTTGTTGGCCACGCCATTCTTCCACGGCAGCGAGTCCGTGTGGCCGCGCACGGTGATCTGGCTGGGATCGGTGGCGATGGCTTGCCCGATGGCGCGCAGAAGTTCGGCGGCATCGGGGGTCAGCACCGTGGTGCCGAGCAGGAACATCGAGAAATCAGCATCATCGACTAGATCGAGACGGACGCCTTCGGGGGTTTCGGTGATGCGCACCTGCCGTGCGAGCTTGCGCAGCTTTTCGGACTGGGCGAGCTTCTGGGCGATCTTCTCTTTCATCACCTGGCTGCGCTTGACCTTGCTGCCGCCTTCCTTGGGGCCGCCTGTGGCATCGCGCGGAACGGTGAGCGTCTTGTTGCCGGTCTGGCCTGCGCGGTGCGGGTAATCGTCCGCGTCGGTGAGCGAGGAGCCGCCGAGCACGCCATAGCCGCCAGCGCTGCCTTGCCGGACTTTGACCAGCGTGGGGGTGAAGTAATCGGCAATGCCCTTCCGCTGCTTTTCCGTGGTAGCGCCGAGTAGCCACATCAGCAGGAAGAACGCCATCATTGCGGTCACGAAGTCGGCATAGGCGACCTTCCACGCGCCGCCGTGGTGGCCACCGGCGACGATGGTGATCTTCTTGACGATGATCGGTTTGGGCGGCTCGTTCTTGCCCTTTGCCGGTGCCTTGGCCATCGGTCAGGTGTCCTTACCTGCCGCGAAGGGCGTCGAGGAGTTCCGAAAGGCCGGGGCGATAGGCATGGCCGAGGCCCGAGCGGGCGCTTTCAACGACCAGTGGCTGCGGCCAACCGTGAAGGCTGGCGATGATGACCTGCTTGACCGCCTGATAGATCATCTCGTCCTGTTCCAGCACCTGCTTGAGGCGCCCGGCAATCGGCCCGACCATGCCGTAGGCCAGCAGAATGCCAAGGAACGTGCCGACCAGCGCCGAACCGATCATCGCGCCAAGGATCGAGGGCGGCTTGTCGATCGAGCCCATCGTCTTGACCACGCCGAGCACGGCCGCAACGATGCCGAGGGCAGGCAGCGCGTCGGCAAGGCCCTGGATGGCGTGCTGGGCTTCGTGTTCCTCATGGAAGTGCGTTTTCATTGCGTGGTCCATCACGTCTTCGACGGCGTGGACTTCAAGAGTGCCCGATGACACAACAATTAGTGTCAACGTGTCGCAGATCAAAGACGTAAGCGCCTTGTTGGCGACAAGGCGCGGATATTCCGCGAAGATCGGCGAATTCTTCGGATCGGTGACGTGGCTTTCCAGCGCGACCGGGCCATCGCTGCGCAGGATCTTCATCAGCTTCGTACACAGCACGATGGCGTCAACGTGATCCTGCTTGTTGTGCTTTGGCCCTTTGAAGGCCTTGCCGAAACCGCCGCCGATACCTTTCAATTCGTGCATCGAATTGCCGGTCACGATGGCGCCCACAGCCGCGCCGCCGATGATCAGCATTTCGTGCGGCAGGGCGTGCAGCACAGGGCCGAGGTCGCCGCCGGTGATGGCAAAACCGCCGAAAACCATTGCGAGCAGGATGACGATGCCGATACCTACGAACATGAAGTACTATCCCGGTCTGGAAATACTGCGGATCAGCGCAGCACGCTGAACAGCGAAAGGTTGGCGAGCTTGGAAAAGCTGGCCTGGCTGGCTTCGAGCACCAGCATGGTGTTCTGGAGCGTTGCTATGGATTCGGTAAGGTCCGCGCCGCCGACTTCGGTCTGCTCGGTAAGGCGCAGTTCCGACAGAGACGTGCGCCGCTCGGTGTTGAGATCGATCCAGTTCAGCCGTGAGCCGACCACCGTTTGCGCGGTGGTAATCGCGTTCAGGCTATCGTCGAGCGTGGCGAGCGCAGCGTTGGCTGCTGCCGCTCCGCCTGTGCCCGATTGCAGCGTGTCGGCCAGATCCTTGGCCATTGCCAGCAGATCGACGCTGGCCCCACCTGACTGAAACTGGAGAAATTCCGGCCCGGTCAGGCTGCGCGACACGACCTGATTGCCGCCGAGCGAGATGGAGCCAGCCTGGGCGGTGCCGCCGTAAGTCGCGTTGCCAGAGGCATCGAGCGTGTAGGCATCGCCTGCGCTTTCGCCACCGAATAGCGCATTGCCCGCGCTATCGCGACTGTTGGCAAGCGAAACGAGATTATCACGCACTTGCGCCATTTCCTCGCCGATGCCCTGGCGCTGGCTGTCGTTGTACGTGGTGGACGCGGCCTGTGTTGCCAGCTCCTTCAGCCGCGTGACGAGGCTGGCGAACTGGGTCAAAGCATCGTCGGCCAGAGTGAGGTCGCTCGTGGCACGGTTGGTCGCGGCTGTATCGATATTGTCGAAGGCTTCTGCACGCGCCAGCTGGCGCAGGCGCGATGCGGCGACGGGATCGTCGGACGAGCGCTGCAGGCGCTGACCGCTGGACATCTCGGCCTGCGTCTCTTCGGCCTTGCTGCGCAGGGCGGAAAGGTTGGACAAGGACCGTTCGAAGAAGGCCGATGTCGATGTGCCGAAGATCGTGCTCATGGCAGGTTATCCAATTCCCAAAAGGGTGTCGAAGATATCGGAAGCTACCTGCATGACCTTTCCAGACGCCTGAAAGGCCTGTTGGTATCTTACCAGATTGACCGCTTCCTGATCGAGATCGACGCCCGACTGGGCGGAGAGCGAAATCTTCGCGGTATCGGCGATGGTCTGAAGCGCGCCGAGTGTGACGTTGCGCCCGGCAAGCGTGCCGGACACGTCGAACAGGATTGCATCCATCGTGCCTGCGGGGTCCACTCCGGCCAGCGCCGTGCGGATGGCGGTGAGGTTCGACGCATCGCGGCTGCCCGCGACGGCGCCTGCCGAGGCGGTTGCAATCTTGCGCCCGTCTTCCACCACCAGCGTCATCGTGGCGGCGGTGCTGCCAGAAAACAGCGCGACGCCGGGGTTGCCATCAAGATCGGAGCCGCCGGTCTGCGCGGCGTTGAAATCGGTAACGATGTTGTCGACCAGATCATCGAGATCAGTCTTCAACTGGGCGTTCTTGGTCAGTGCGAGCTGCTGCCCAGCGAGCGAGCCGCCTGCCAGCGTGAGCGGGGTGCCGCCAACATCGAACGAGATCGTGCCATCCCCCGCCGTGGCAATGCCTACGGTTGCAGCACTGTTGCCGGTCACCAGATCACTGCCGGACGCGCCGCCGATCTTGACCGCAACCTGACCGTCCGTGCCGAAGGTTGTGGCGATATTCGCATAGCCGCTGAGTTCTTCGAGCAAGGCATCGCGCTGATCGAGCAGGGCGGTCTGATCGCTGCTGGCATCCGATGCGCGGGCAAGGCGCGTGTTGGTGCGCGCCAGTTCCTGTGCGATGCGGTTGACTTGCGTTACGCCGTCAGTCGCCTGAAAGCGCAGGCCTTCGCCCGCTGCATCCATTTCCTGTCCAGCGATCTGAAACGTGCCAACCATCGTTCGCGCCTTTTCGATCACCGAGGCGCGCAAGCTGGTATCGACCGGATCCTGCGTGAGTTGCTGGAGCGAGGATTCGAAATCGACGATCGCTTCGTAGACGCCCGACTTCTCGATGGCGGATTCGATGTTTTCCAGCCCCGAAACTTCGGCGCTGGCTCTTGCGACGTCAGACCCGGTGCGGCGCACTTCGGCTTGGCGGAAGGCATCGGCATTGCGCACGACGCCATCCAGCCGCACGCCCGACAGCGACAGGTCGCCGATGCGCATGGCGCCACCCGTCGATGCCACTTCGCGGAAGTTGGCCGAACGGCGAACGTAGCCGGTGGACGAGGCATTGGCGATGTTCTGCGCGGTGAGATCGAGCCCGATCTTGGCCGCCTGAACACCGCTGCGTGCAATCGAGAGAAGGTCTGAAGCCATTGATTAGTTGGCCTTCTGCGCAGTGGCCGCATCTGCGGGAAGCAGTGCGGCGAGGTGGCGTTCGATCTGCGCAGCAAGGCCCAGTGCGCCCGATTGCGAGGCGATTTCGGCAAACCGTTCATCACGCATCTGAACGAATGTCTCGTCCATCTTGCCGAACACGTCATCGCCGCCAAAATCGACCGAGCGGGCTGCGGCGAGCATCTGGCGCAGGAAGATCGCCTCGAACTGCTTGGCCGCTCCGGTCAGCTTTTCGCGGTCGGTCTGCGCCGCAGGTGTCAGCGAGAGCGATGTGGGCGTGGTCGAAATCGCGGTCATATTACCACCATCTCTGCCTTGAGAGCACCTGCCTGCTTCAGCGCTTCGAGGATCGCCACGAGGTCTGACGGGCTGGTGCCGAGCGTGTTGAGCGCATCGACCAGCGAGGAAAGCGATGCGCCGGGCCGGAACAGGGCGACCTTTGCTTCCTTTTCCTGCACATCGATCTGGCTGGCTGGGGTGACAGCGGTCTGGCCCCGGCTGAGAGCGTTGGGCTGTGAGACTTGCGACTTCTCATTGATCTTCACGACAAGGCGGCCGTGGCTGATCGCGGCGGGCGAGAGGCGCACCGCGCTGTTGATGACCACGGTGCCGGTGCGGCTGTTGACGATCACGCGCGCAGGCGTTTCGGCAGGGGTAATGTCGAGCATTTCTATCGTGGCCATCGTGGTGGCGCGAGCATCGGCTCCGGCAGGCAAGCGCAGAGCGAGCGTTACGCCATCCTCGATCGTCGCGGACTGCGGGAAGCGGGCGTTGATCGCATCGCGCACGCGCTGGGCGGTGAGGAAGTCTGCGTCGAACAGGTTCCAGCGCAGCACTTCGCCGCTGTCGAACCCGGTGGCGACCGCACGTTCAACGCTGGCGCCTTCGGCGATGCGGCCTACGGTGGGGACATTGACGGTTAGCTGTGAACCATCGCGCGCGGCGATGCCAAGGCCGCCGACGGCAAGATTGCCCTGCGCCATCGCGTAAATCTGCCCGTCCGCGCCATAAAGCGGGGCAAGGATGAGCGCGCCGCCACGCAAGGACTTGGCCTTGCCGATGGTCGATACGGTAACGTCGATGCGCTGGCCGGGCTTGGCGAAGGCGGGGAGTTCGGCGGTGACGAGCACAGCGGCGGCGTTCTTCAGCCCCGGCGAGATGCCTGCGGGCAATTGCACGCCAAGGCGGCCTGCGGTGCCTTTCATGGCCTGGGTCAGATATTCGAGATTGTCGTCCCCCGTACCGGCTAGGCCGACCACGATGCCGTAGCCGGTCAACTGGTTGGCGCGCACGCCCTGGAATTCGCCAAGATCGCGCACGCGCTCTGCCAGTGCCGGAACCGGCAGAAGTGCCAATATGGCGATCAGTGCTGAAATCATGAACCGGATACGCATTGTCAGCACTCTTTAGAAGGGCGAAATCGCATTGAAGAACTTGCTCAACCAGCCTTCGCGGCTAGCGCGCCCGACCGAGCCGTTGCCCGCATATTCGACGCGCGCATCCGCGACCTGGGTGGAAAGGATGCGGTTTTCCTGATCGATATCGCCAAGGCGCACGATCCCGGAAAACTGCACCCATTCCTGTCCCTGGCTCAGCAGCAGGCGCTTTTCCCCCCGGACAAGCGCCGTGCCGTTGGCCCGCACTTCTGCGATGGTGACACCCACTTCGCCGCCCAGCGAACTGGTTTGCGAAGCGTTGCCCTGTCCATTGAACGACGAACCGCCCGAAGCATTAAGGGCATTGGGGTTGAGGAACGACAGCGGGCCGGCGGTAGGCGGGGTGATCGAGAACTGGCCGGACTTTTGCGTTTTGGCCCCGGCGGTCTTGGCGGTGGTCATGTTTTCGACCAGGATCACGCGCAAGGTATCGCCCACGGCATGGGCGCGGCGACCTTCCACGAAGCCGATGTAGCCAGTAGCGACGTTGAAGATCGAGCCTGCGGTGGGCGGTGAAGGCTGGACAGCGATGGGCGGCGCGGTGACCGGTTCGAAACCCTTTTTGGGCTTGGCGGCAGAGGCCGGATCCACGAACCATGCCAGGGCGGCGGCGATCATCGCGCCGACCACAAGCCCGCGAAAGGGCGAGGCGCGGCGGCGCGGAATGTCCTGCCGGTGAAGCACGAAGTGGCGGTCGAACGGGGTTTGCATCGGCGTTTCCATCTGGATCATCACAGCGTCTGGTTGGCGTTCTTGAGCATTTCGTCGACGGCAGAGACCATCTTGGAATTGATCTCGTAGGCGCGCTGCGTCTCGATCATGTCGACCAGTTCCTCGACCACGTTGACGTTGGAGCCTTCGAGATAGCCCTGACGAATGTTGCCACGGCCAAGCTCGCCCGCGATACCGACCTGTGCGGCGCCCGATGCGGCGGTTTCCTGCAGGAAGTTGTCACCCATCGACCGCAGGCCCCCGGGATTGGCGAAGCTGGCAATGGTGATCTGGCCGAGCGCTGCCGGTTCGGCCTGACCATCGACCGTGGCCGAAACGGTGCCATCCTGCGCGATGGTGATCGCGCTGGCACCTTCGGGAATGGTGATCGCGGGGTTGAGCGGATAGCCCTGCGCCGTGACCAGCGTGCCATCGGCCGAGCGCGAGAAGTTTCCGGCGCGGGTATAGCCGAGCTGGCCGCCCGGCATGGTCACTTGAAAATAGCCATCGCCATCAAGCGCAAGGTCGAGCGCATTGCTGGTGACCTGAAGCGTGCCTTGCGTGTCGATGCGGGTGGTGGCCTGAACGCCGACGCCCGTGCCGAGGTTCAGCCCGGTGGCAAAGGCGGTTTCGTTGGACGATTGCTGGCCCGCCACGCGGGCGTCCTGATAGGCGAGCGTGGCGAAATTGGCGCGATCACGCTTGAAGCCGGTGGTGCCGACGTTGGCGAGGTTGTTGGCGATCACGCGCATCCGCGTGTCCTGCGCTTCAAGACCGGTGCGGGCGACGTGGAGAGCGGAACTGGGCATCGGGAGTACCTTTCAGATTCAGGAAATGCGCATCAGGCTGGCGCTGGATTCGTCGATCTCTCGCGCCTGGCTGACGACTTTGGTGCGCATGTCGAACAGGCGCTGTGCCTCGACCATCTCGACGAGGATGCGGGTGGGATCGACGTTGGACTGTTCGAGGCTGCCGACCATGAGTGTGGCTTCCTCATCCTGCGGCAAGACGCCGCCTGCCTGCCCGACGACGCGGAACAGGCCATCAATACCCTTCTCGATCTTGCTGCCAACGGTGGACGCGATCTTGATCCGGCCCACCTGCTGCGGTGGCTGCTCCGGCGCTTCAGGGTTGGAGACGCTGACGCCACCGTCGGGCGAGATCGTGACTTTCGAACCGAGCGGGACGGTGATCGGGCCGTTCTCCCCAATGACCGGACGGCCATCGCCGTTTTCCAGCACGCCGCCTGCGCTGACTGCCAGATCGCCGCGCCGGGTGTAGACCTCGGTGCCGTCTTCGGCCTGCACGCTGAGCATGGTGTCGCCGGTCAGCGCCACGTCGAGCGGCTTGCCGGTGCTGATCAGTGTGCCCTGCGCCATAGAAGCACCGCGCACTTCGCCCTCGGTCATCGCGCGCGCTTCCAGGCTGGGGCCTTTCAGCGTCATCGGCGTGGCGTTGAGCATTTCGGCGCGGAAGCCGATGGTCTGCGCATTCGCCATGTTGCTGGCGATGACGCGCTGGCGCACGGTCGATCCGGTCATGCCGGAATAGGCGGTGTAGATCAGGCGGTCCATCGGTCAGGTTCCCGGCTCAACGCTCATCAGGTCCGCAACTGGATGACGGTCTGCGAGATCTGCGTGGCAGTATCGATGGCTTTGGCATTGGCCTGAAAATTGCGCTGCGCGGTGATCAGGCCGACCAGTTCTTCGGCGATATCAACGTTCGAGCGTTCGAGTGCGCCGGACAGGAGCGAGCCATACTGCACGGTGCTGGGTTGGCCATAGCTGGCCGCGCCGGACAGCCCGTTTGCTACCCAGTTCGATGAACCGACCTGCTTGAGGCCCTGCGGCGCGATGAAGCTCGCGAGCGCGACCTTGCCAACCACGATGTTCGAGCCATCGGCATAGGACGCGGTGATCGCGCCATCGTCGGCAACGGTGATGCCTGCGAAATCGATAGGGTTGCCCGATGCATCGGTGCCATTGGTGGCGGGGATCAAGGCGTCTGTGGGCGTGGTCGAGGTGATTGTGCCTGTGGCATCGGTCGGGAAGACCTGAAGGCGGTTGTTCGAGCCATCGGTGATGTAGCCTGCCTCGTTGACCGAAAGGCTGCCGTTGCGGGTGTAGAGCGTTTCCTGATTGACGGTGTTCACCAAGGTGAAGAACCCGTCGCCGTTGATTGCCAGATCAAGCGCGGAGCCGGTCTGTTCGATCGGACCCAAGGCAAAGCTTTGCGTGACGCTTTCCACCGCCGCGCCGATGCCGACGATGAGCTTCGGATTGGTGAAGGCGCTGCCGACGACGATATCGGCAAATTCGGTGCGGCTCTTCTTGAAGCCGTTGGTTTCGGCATTGGCGATGTTGTGGCTGATCACGCCAAGGTCAGTTTGGGCGTTCTTGAGGCCGTTCAGGGAAGTGTAGAAGGACATTTGCGTCTCCTGCTGGGATGATCAGGCGGTGGTTGTGGTCGAAGCTGACTGCTGCGCCAGAAGCTGCGCGACAGTGCTGTTGAGCGTGTCGAGCTTGGTCGCGATGGTCGAAAGCGTTTCGGTCTGTTCGGCCGTGCCGCTAACCGATTCCTTGATGTCGTTGAGGTTCGACAGCGACGAGAACTGCGCGAGCTGGGCGAGCATCTGGGTGTTGTCGACCGGATCGGTGGGATCCTGATTCTGAAGCTGGGTGGTGAGCAGCTTGACGAAATCTTCGGCACCCATGCCGCCCCAACCTTGGCCGGCTTTGGACGATGTGGTGGCGCCGTTGACGCCGGTTGTGGAGATAACTGAAGAGATCGACATTACTTCATCCTCATCGTTTCGAGCATCAGTTGCTTGGCGGTCTGCATCGCCTCGACCACGTTCTGGTACTGGCGGCTGCTTTCGAGCATCTCGACCATCTCTGCGTTTTCATCGACCGGTGCTGTCCAGACATCGCCGTTCTCGTCGGCCAGCGGGTGGCCGGGATCGTGCTGGCGGATCGGCGTTGCATCAGAACGGATCACGCCGTTTACGCGCACGGTGGAAAGGCCGTTGGCCTGATCGAGCTGTTCGGCAAAGACGGCGCGCAAGGGACGATAGGCTTCGGCTTCGGTGGCGGTGACGGTGCCTGCGTTCGCGAGGTTTGATGCTGCAGCGTTCATCCGCACCAACTGAGCCGACATGGCGCGGCCGGTGACCTGGAAAAGCGTGAGGGGAGACGTGTTGGGCATGGCTTATTCTCCCCGGATCGCGCGGGTGATGGTTTCGACCCGGCCCTTGAGGAAGCTGAGAGTAGCGGAATAGCCGACAGCGTTTTCGGCAAAGGCGGTCTGTTCGGTGGCCATTTCCACGGTGTTGCCATCAAGGCTGGGCATGACCGGCACGCGATAGCGCGTTGCGCTGTCCATCGCCTGATCCATGCTCGCCCCCGTAGTGCGGGCCTTGAGCGCTGTGGCGAAGTCAATGTCCTTGGCCTTGTAGCCGGGCGTTGCGGCATTCGCGATATTGGACGTCAACAGCCCCATGCGCTGCGAACGCAGTTCCAGCGCGGTGCCGTGAATGCCGAACAGGGTCTCGCTCATACGTGGTGCCTTCACTGGCTGACGGATTGCTGCCGTTGTTTTAGCAAGGCGCGTGCCAAGTGGCGGAATCCGGGCGTTTTGCGGGTAGTGCAGCGCGCAAGCGGCAAGTCCTTGCCGGAAGGCGGCAAATTGCAGGCGGTGGGGTGAATTTTTGCTGCACACTGCCGTTCTGTGGTGCCAAGGAGTTTCGCAGCGCATGGATTTTGCCCCCCTGATCGACGGAACTTCCGCCACAATCGTGTTGGGCGGGACGGCACTGGCGACGGTGCTGCGGTCTGGGCCGAAGGAGCTTGCGCAGACGGCGCGGGCGCTGGCCGCGCTGTTTCGCCCGCGCTTTTCAGCAGAGCAGGCCAAAGCCGATCTGGCAGGGCAGGTCAGCGCCATTCGCCGCGATGGCGTTCTGCGCGTCAATCCACGCCCCATCGGCGACCGCGAGTTCGACGAGGCGACCGATGCGCTGATCCGCTCGCGTTCGCTCGATCCTCTGGTTGACCGGCACCATACGTACCGCCGTGCGCGACTGGCGCAGGCCAACGTGGCCGTGCGCACATTTGCTCAAGCAGCAGAGTTGGGTCCGGTGTTCGGCATGGTCGGCACGCTGGTCTCGCTAAGCGGGCTGCCCGCCGATGGGCTGGACCCTGCGGCGCTGAACGGCGCTATTTCAATGGCGGTGGTGACGACACTCTACGGACTGTTGCTGGCCAACATCGTGCTGGCACCAATCGCGCGGGTCATCGAGCGGCAGGCCCAGGCCGAAGAGCAGGCCCGGCAGGACGTGATCGACTGGCTGACCCGTCAGCTTGAACCGGCGCTACCCTATTCTGCGCCGTCACTACGCGAAGTAGGCGGACCGGCGCCGCGCGCCAATCCGCAGCGTGAAAGGCAGCACGCATGATCATCCGCGCAGGCACAGGGTGGCAGTATGCGCTGGCCGATCTATCGCTGATCCTGTTTCTGGTTACCGCATCCGCACTGTCAGTATCGAGCAAGGCAGGCAAAGCCGCGTTGCCGCCTCCACCGCCGCCCCTGCCTGTTGCCGCCGCGCTTGAAAGCGAACCGGTGGCCGTGTGGAGTGCGGGCGATGGCGCCCCTCCGCTGGCTGAATGGCTGCGGCAGGTTGGCAGCGATCCCCGGCTCGAAGTGCGTGTGGTTGTGCGTTACAGAGACAATGAGCGTGAAGCTGCGGTGGCGCAGGCGATTCAGCTCGCAGCTGCAGGAGGGGCCCGTGCGGCGCAGGCGCGAGTGCTGATAGAGCCGGGCATCCGGGCAGGGGCAAGCGTTTCGCTATACTATGCGACCGAAAGTACCCAACGGTAGGTAGCGCCATTGGCACGATGATTGCTGTTTCATCTGGAACTCAATCATGCGGATGAAGACCGATGCGCCATTTTGCCCGAACTCTTGTGCTTGTTTCCGTGCTGGTCGCACCTGCGATGGCGCAGCCGCCCGGCTATCACGATCTGGCATCGGTAGACGCTGCTGTGGCCGAGTTTACTGGCGTTCGCGCCGGTCAGCCGGGCGGGGCCATCATGCCGGTCGACCGGCGTCTGCGGCTTGCGCCGTGCTATTCGCCGCTTGTGGCTTCTTGGCACGGCAACCGTCAGGACAACGTGATGGTGCGCTGCCCCGATTCAGGTGGGTGGCGGCTGTTCGTTGCCACTTCCGGCAATGGCTTGCAGGACTCTGCCGCTCCGCCGGCCGTGACGCGCGGCGAAGCCGTGACGATTTCGGTCGCGGGAGACGGCTTTGCCGTTACGCAAACTGGCGAGGCGATGGAGGCCGGGCCGCTTGGCGGCTGGATCCGCGTGCGCACCAGCGCCAAGGGCGTACCCATCCGCGCGCGGATCGAGCGGCCCGGTCTGGTGGTCGTCCCGATCGACTGATTTGACTGATTGCAGGAAGTTGCCGGTCAAAAATGCACAAACCGGCAAAAATTTTCCGCTTTGCCACTTAAAACCCTCTGACAGGTTCCGTTCTGCTTCCCGTGAAACGCTAGGAGCGGAACCATGTCACCAATTGAAATCGGTGCATCGCGCCCGGTTGGGCCGGTGCAGGTCAATACCGCACGCAATGCCAAGACGGCAACCGGTGCGCCTGTCACCACAGTCGATGGACCCGCTGCTGCTGCGGTCGAAAGCAGTGCTGCTGCCCAAGTCCAACGGTCTGCCGCGCTTGACGCAGGCCAGTCGGCTCCGGTCGATTTTGAACGGGTCAAGGTAATCCAGCACGCAATCGAAGCGGGCAATTACCCCGTGATCCCGACCAAGATCGCCGATGCCATGATCGCTGCCCAGATGCTGCTGAGGACGCCCCAGTAATGACGACACATCCTGCTGCCCGCACCACCGATGTTCGCGATACGCTGCGGCAGATGCTTGCCGTGCTGCAACAGGAACGGCACGCGCTTGCCGGGCTGGATCTCGACATGATCATGGGCTGCGCATCGAACAAGGCGGACCTTTGCGGCACGCTGGCCGATGTCGAACCGGCACTGGTGGACGAGGAATGCCGGGGACTGCTGGATGCCGCGCGCCGCCTGAACGAGGCCAATCGCAAGGTGCGCAACCTTATAGCCGCCAACGTGTCTTCGCGTCTGGATGCTCTGACCGGCGGCGCGCAGGTCTACAAGGCAACCGCTCAGGTTCATCGCCTCAGAACGGCCTGATCCCGATTTGGCACGAGGTTTGCTGAAGCCCTTCCATGATGCCGCACCGATGCGGCCGGAAGGACAGCCAAGTGAGTTCAGCCGAAGGTTTTGGATTGCCAGTCGCCCCGGCCGCAACCAGCGGTGCCGGGGCGAACGTGCGTTCGGCAATCGCCGGTGCCGCACAGGCCACCGGCACCGACTTTGCCTATCTGATGGCGCAGGCCAAGCTGGAATCGAGCCTCGATCCTTCGGCAAAGGCGCGCACGTCCAGCGCCAGCGGCCTGTACCAGTTCACCAGCGACACCTGGCTGCGCACGCTTGACAAGCACGGCGCAGAACATGGGCTGGGCTGGGCTGCTGACATGATCGAGGGCGGCAGGGTGGGCGACCCGGCAGTGCGTGCACAACTGCTGGCGCTGCGCTTCGATCCGCAGATCGCATCGGTCATGGCGGGCGAGCTTGCCGGCGAAAACAGCGAATACCTGACTGGCGTGTTGGGCCGCGCGCCCGACCATGCCGAACTCTACCTGGCGCATTTCTTTGGTGCTGAAGGGGTGGGGAAGTTCCTTTCGGCGCTGGCCAACGATCCTTCGCAGAGCGCTGCGGGCATCCTGCCAGCGGCGGCGGCAGCGAACCGTTCGACGTTCTATGATGCCGATGGCGCACGTTCGGTGAGCGAGGTCATGTCGGTCATCCGTGCACGCATGGCGCGCGCCAGCGATGACGCAGGCGGCGAAGAGGCGTTGCAGTGGGCGGCGAGCATGGGCGTGACGACAGCCTCTGCCGCCGCGCAGCAGCAGCAGTTCAGCGGCGGACCGATTGCGCGCGAGTTTCAGGGGGCTGCGGCAATGAGCGGCAATCCTGCGCCGTCCGGCGGCAATTCGATGGCAGATACGCTTCGCCAGACGTTTGCGCTCAACGATGGCGGTTCTGCGCCTGCGCATGTCAAACAGGCCTATGGCCGCCTTTCGGCACTGGGGCTGTAAGCGATGCTGAAGCGCTTTGGCTCTCCCGTCGCAATGGCCTTGCCCGGCGGCATTCTCACGCTGATCGTGCTGATGGTGGTGCCGATCCCCGCGGTCCTGCTTGACGTGTTTTTCGTCCTCAACATCGCTCTGTCGGTGGCGATCCTGATGGCGGCGATGAATGCGGAAAAGCCGCTCGATTTCTCGTCCTTCCCCTCGGTCCTGCTGTTTGCCACGCTCCTGCGCCTTGCGCTCAACGTCGCGTCCACGCGCATCGTGCTGGTCAACGGGCACGAAGGCGGCGCGGCGGCGGGGCACGTGATCGAGGCGTTCGGCGCGTTTCTGATCGGCGGCAATTTTGCGGTCGGCCTGTTCGTGTTCCTGATCCTGATGATCATCAACATGGTCGTGGTCACCAAGGGCGCGGGCCGCGTTTCGGAAGTCTCCGCCCGCTTCACCCTCGATGCCTTGCCGGGCAAGCAGATGGCGATCGACGCCGATCTGGCCGCGGGCCTGCTGACGGCTGATGAAGCCAAGGCCCGCCGCCGCGAAGTGGCGACCGAGGCGGACTTCTATGGTTCGATGGATGGTTCGTCGAAATTCGTGAAGGGCGATGCGGTTGCCGCCCTGCTGATTCTTGGCGTCAACATCATAGCAGGCTTCTGCCTTGGCATGATCAGCCACGGGCTGACGGCATCGCAGGCAGCGGAGTTTTATATCACGCTGGCGATTGGCGATGCGCTGGTGGCGCAAGTGCCTTCGCTGCTGCTTTCCATCGCGGCGGCCACCATCGTGACCCGCGTGTCCGATAGCCGTGACCTGACGGGCCAGATCGGCGGACAGTTCTCAAACCCGGCGATCTGGCTGCCCGTGGCGATCATCATGGCAGCCATCGGCGTGATCCCGGCCATGCCGCAGACGATCTTTCTGCCCGCAGCAGGCCTTGCCGGATGGCTGTGGTGGACGCTGAAGAAGCGCGCGGACCGCCCTGTGCCGGTGGTGGTGGAAGAAGCGCCGCCGGTCGATCCGGGTCGCATAACACTGGACGAGGTGAGCGACCATACGCTGGTCACCATCGAGATGGGCTATGGTCTTGTCCATCTGGTCGACGAAAGGCGCGGGTCGCCGCTGGTCGCGCGCATCACCGGGGTGCGCAAGCAATTGTCGCAATCCTTCGGTTTCATCGTGCCGCAGTTTCGCGTCCGGGATTCGCTGGAGATGGCGCCCAATGCCTACCGGGTGCTGTTGGGGGGCGTGCCGATTGGCGTGGGCGAGATGCGGCCTGAGAAAATTCTGGCGATCGACGCCGGTGAGGCCAATCCCGACCACGGCCTGCGCGGCGAGCATACCCGCGATCCCAGCTTCGGGTGCCCTGCCATCTGGATTCAGCCCGCACAGCGCGATCTGGCAATTGCCGAAGGGTTCCTGACAGTCGATGCCAGCACGGTTATCGCCACGCATCTCAATCAGGTTCTGGGGGATCGGCCTTCGGCTCTGCTGGGGCCGGATGAGGTCAAGGCCATCCTTGAGGGTGTGAAGGAGCGTTCGGCAGGGTTGATCGAAACGATCCATCCGCAGCCGATGTCTCTCGGCGCGCTGACTCGCCTGTTCCACGCATTGCTCGACGATGGCATCTCAATCGCCCACCCGCTGCCAATCCTGTCCGCGCTTAGTCAGGCGTTGCAGCAGACCACGGATCATGAGCGTCTGATCGATCTGCTCCGCGCCGATCTGGGCGCCATGATCGTGGGCCGCGCCTGCGGTCCCAATGATCGTCTGCCCGTGGTCACGCTGGAGGCGGGGCTGGAGCAGATGATCGTTTCCGGTATGCACGATCCCGCCACCGGACAGCCGGTGATCGAGCCTGATCTGGCGCGCGGCATTGGCGAGCGGGTTTCTGATCTGATCGCTGGGCGTGGTCCCGGCGCACCGCCCATCGCGCTGATCGTGCAGCCGCGCGCGCGCCGCCCGCTTGCCAACCTGCTGCGCCTGCGCGCGCCCAACTGTCTTGTCCTGTCCATTGCTGAACTGCCGCCGTCGCAGCCCATTGAGGTGATCTCGGTCATCGGCGGCGAGGCGCCTCCATCAACGCACGAAGAGCAACCGACCCTTGAGGGAATTGCCGCATGAAACACGACCACCGCGGTTTTGCCGCCGCACAGGCCTACAAGAAGGATGAGACTGTCGATCGCATCCGGCGTTTCCTGCCGATGGTGAAACGGCTTGCCTGGCACGTTCACGGATCGGGCCGCGCCGGGATAGAGATCGAGGATCTGATACAGGCGGGGCTGGTTGCTCTGACCGAATGTTCGCAGCGGCACGACGGGCCGACAGAGGACGGCTTTGCCGCCTATGCCAAGCTGCGCGTGCGCGGCGCGATGGTCGATCTTGTGCGCCGCTCGACGCCGCTTTCGCGTTCCGCCACCGAGCGGCGGCGTCTGCTGCGCGAGAAGACAACTGCGCTGACCAATGATCTTGGAAGGCCGCCGAGCGACGCAGAGCTTGCCGCCGCAGTTGGTTTGACAGAGCGTGAACTTGCCGATCAGAAAGCTGCGGACGAACCGTTGCGCTTCGAGACGATTGACGACGCCTATTCCGACAGCAACGCCGCCTTTGCCGATGACCGGCCCGACAGCTTCGAAATGCTGGCCGACGCCGAAATGCGCGGCGCGGTGGTGGCGGCCATCACCGATCTGCCCGAACGGTTGCAGATGATCATTCAGCTCTACTTCGTCGAGGAACTGAATCTTGCCGAAATTGCTGAGGTCTTGGGGGTGAGCATCCCCCGCGTTCACCAGTTGAAAGCGCAGGCGCTCGACAAGCTGCGGGCTGGATTGGGTGAGGGCTACGATATTCTCTGACGCACTTGCCAAGTGCCCAAAGCAAGTTTAACCGATCAATTAAACGTGCTTTGGGAGAGGCCATGTGAAAATCGACGCGACGACCAGTGCCGTGGTGACCGGCGGGGCATCGGGCCTTGGCAAGGCGACGGCAGAAGCATTGGCGGCGGCGGGTGTGAAAGTCGCCATATTCGACCTTAACGAAGAAGCGGGCGAGGCAGTGGCGCAGGCTATCGGCGGGCTGTTTTGCAAGGTCGATATCATGTCCGAGGAATCGGTCGTCGCAGGCTTTACCAAGGCGCGCGCCGCGCATGGGCAGGAGCGGGTGTGCGTTCACTGCGCGATGACCCATCGCAAGGGCAAGACCATCAGCCGCAATCGCGACACTGGCGAATTTACGCGCCTTTCCACCGAGGATTATGAATTTGCCGCGCAGGGTATTCTGATTGCCAGCTATCGCGTCGCCTCGCTTTCTGCCCTTGGCATGGCAGGCCTTGATCCGCTTGAGGATGGTGAGCGCGGGACGATCATCCTCACCGCTTCGGTCGCCGCGCAGGACGCGCAAGTGGGGCAGGTGGCCTATGGATCGCTCAAGGCAGGCGTGAACGGGCTTGTCTTGCCGATGGCGCGCGATCTGATGGATCTTGGCATTCGCGTGAATGCGATCATGCCGGGCATTTTTGGCACGCCGCTGCTGGGCCGTCTGCCGGAAAAGGTGCTTGATGGGCTTAGCGCTTCCGTCCCATTCCCCAAACGTCTCGGCAAGCCCGAAGAATACGCCAGCCTTGCGATGGAACTGGTGCGCAATTCCTATTTTAACGGGCAGGCGATCCGTCTCGACGGCGCGATCCGCATGGCCCCTCGTTAGAAGCTGGTGCTGAGGAGATGTCGATGAGCCAATCCCCTTTCCGCGACGATGTTCTGGCAGGCAAGACAGCCTTCATCGCTGGCGGTACCAGCGGTATCAATCTTGGCATCGCCAAACGCTTTGCCGAACTTGGCGCGCGCGTGGCCGTGCTGGGCCGCAACCCGGAAAAGGCCGCGAATGCCGCTGCCGAGATTGGCAGCGATGCGATCTGGCGAGCGGCAGACGTGCGGGACTATGCCGCGCTGTGCGAGGCGATGAAGTCTGTTCGGGACGAGATCGGCGCGCTCGACATCGTGGTGTCAGGCGCTGCGGGGAACTTCCTCGCGCCGGTGTTGGGCATGTCGGCCAATGCGTTCAAAACGGTGGTCGATATCGACCTCTTGGGCACGTTCAACGTGTTTCGCGGTTGCCATGAACTGCTGAACCCCGGCGCGTCATTGATCGCGATCACGGCAGGGCAGGCTGAGCAGGCGATGGCGATGCAGGCCCATGCCTGTGCGGCCAAGGCTGGGATCAACCAGCTTGTCCGCACGCTGGCCATCGAATGGGGACCGGACGTGCGCGTCAATGGCATTTCGCCGGGGCCAATCGCGGATACCGAAGGCATGGCGCGTCTTGCACCGGATGAGGCAACGCGGGCGGCGCACTATGCGCGCATTCCGATGAAGCGCTGGGGCACGGCTTATGAGATTGCAGAAGCGGCGGTGTTCCTGTCCACGCCTGCGGCCAGCTATGTAACCGGCGCAATTCTTGATGTGGACGGCGGCAGTTCGGTGGGCGATGCTTCGCGCACCAGCACTGACAGAGGGTTGGCGTAACGCTCCACCAAGGCAGTGCTTAGCCTGCGTGTTCACCCGTCAGGATCGGATCACCGATGGTCATCTTGCGGCCATCGGTGATGATCACCTTGTCGCCCAGCTTGGCCTGCGCGAACAGCTTGGCGGCAAAATCTTCAGGCACGCCGACGCAGCCGTTGGTGGCATAGCCCTTTTCGACCTTGCTGCCGTGGATCGAAACGCCATCGTTGGTCAGGCGCATCATGTAGGGCATCGGCGCGTCATAGATGTTCGATACGTGATCGGCGTCCTTCTGGGTGATCGGGAAAACGCCAGTGGGTGTCGGTTTGTCGCCATAGCCCTTGAGGATCGCGGCCGCGCCGATTTCGTGCCCGTTACGAAAGACAGAGATCACACGTGCGGTCAGATCAACCGTCACCACCAGCGGGCCGGTAGCGGGCGCGCGGGTTTCGTCCCAATAGAACTTGCCGAACTTGATCGGCTCGTTGATCGGCAGGATCGATTTGACCACGAAGGGGCCATCGACGGGCTTCGGCGTGGCCACGGCGGGGGTGGCGACCGCAGGATTGGCGGCGGCGGTGATCATCGGGGCGGCTTCGGCGGTGGTGTTGCCAAACAATGCGCCGGCAATGTCCTGCCCCGCATGGAACGCCAGAAGCGAGGCGGCACCAGTCGCAACAATCCCTAGCGGCATCCGCACCCAGCGTTTGCTCCAGAAGTTTGATTGCTTCTTCATGCGCCTTGCTCCTTTCGCCTTAAGGAATAGGCATTAACGCGAAGCCTTGCGAGTCCCGAATGTCCTACGTCCCGAGCCGGGACGCGGGCCATTCAGCGAGTTACCAAACAGGGTTAACGGGCGTGGGGGCGAGGCAGGGCTAGTGGATTGATTTTGACATTTGCATCCCCTGGCGGTTGGGATGGGTCCGCAAATGTCAAAATCGTAAAATCCACTAGAATCAGAAGATTGCTAGTGGTCCGAAAAGATTCTGACATTCAAACACTGCCTTGCCTCATACGGTCCCGAATGTCAGAATCGGACCACTAGCTTGCGCCACAGAGCTTCCAGCGGTCCTTGGCCAAAGCGCGCGAGCCACCAGCGCGGCCATGCCAGCATCGCGATCCATCCCAGCACCACGAACGTGGGTAGCCACTGGCGCGGCAGGTCTGCGCCCAGTCCAAGGCCCCAACCGCTGAAGATCGCGGTCATCAGCACGGTGGTGCCGATATAGTTGCTGAAGGCGCAGCGCCCCGCCGCGATCAGCCTTTGTCCCAAGGCCGTGATTTGCGCGCGCGGGAAAAGCAGCACCAGCCCGGCGGCATAGCCGACCGCCATCAACAGGTGCGGCAGCGCCATGCCATGTTCTATTGCTGCAAACATCGCGCGAGGCGGCCAATCATGCGTCCACAACCAGTCTGTCGCGAAAAGCGTCGGCACGCCGCCAAGCACCACCCCTGCCGTTGCGACCAGCGCCAGTCGCCGTCTTGGCCAGTCGGAAAACAGGCCGAGCCGCAACAGTGCCATGCCCGTCAGCATCAGGGGCAGTGTCTCGGTGAAAGTCGAAAGCGTGGTGGTGATCGGTTGCAGCGCCGATTGCGCCAGCTTCAACCGGATCGCACCGATGAATCCGGCGTCCAGAACCGCCATGTCTTTTGCCACGGATGCGGCGATGCGGTCCATCATCGCGGCCTGCTCGGCCACGTCAGCGGCAGGCGCGGTGCCTGCCAGAATGGCCTGTTCGGTCAACACACCGGGCAGGTCCAGCAACGCCTCGATGCCTTGCGACAGGGCATAGAACGGCAGCGCGATGCCCAGCAACTGCCACGGCGAAAGGCGCAGGAAAATCAGCGCTCCAAGCCCGCACAGCGCATAGGAAAACAGGATATCGCCCCACCACAGCAGCGCGAAGTGCAGGTATCCGAACAGCATCAGCCACAGAAGGCGGCGCATTTGCGCGATGTCGGGATTGGTGCCCTGCCGCTCAGCCGCTTGGGCGAACAGCACCATGCTGGCCCCGAACAGCAGCGTGAACAGCGCGCGCATCTTGCCTTCGAACAGCACGAAAGCAAAAGCGAACCACCCCGCGCTGCCCGGTTCAGGATAGGGTATGGCCGGTGAGAACGTGGCCAGCGAAGGCCCCCAGAACCCGGTTATGTTGATCGCCAGAATGCCCAGCACGGCCACGCCGCGTACGAAATCGAGCGCTTCTATGCGGGGTGAGGGGCGGTTCGGGAGAGGTTCTTCGGACAAGCCCTCAGGGCTTTATCACCATGCAGGTGAACCCGCCAGACTTGAGCGCGGCACAGGCCCTATCAGCCTCTGCTTGCCCGGCATACCCGCCTGCGAGTAGGCGGGTTACGCTGCCAGATGGCAAATCGATACGGGCACGTCCTGCCACTTCCGGTCGGCCTTTGACCTTGTTCCACAAACCGTCTGCGTTGGCCTTCACCCCGAACGCGCCCAACTGAACGCGCCAGTTGCCCTTTGCTGCGGGTGTGGGCGCAGCAGTTGCAGTTGCAGTTACCTGTGGTTTGGGCGCTATAGGTTTTGTTGCCGTCACCGGTGGCTTGGGCGCTGGCACTGACACGCGCTTGCCCTGCGGCAGCGGCACCGGATTGGCATATTCCGCCCCCGCAGTGATCACCGAAGGCGGCATGTCCGCCCTTTCCAGCGCGCTGCCCGAAGCGCTCGCCCGGATCGGCGCTGTCGGCGCAGCTTTTACGCCAAGGTCAGCGGCGGCAAACTGCTGGCTGCGCTTGGCTTGCGCTTTAAGTTCAAGGTCGGATGCCAGTGAAACGCCCATCTGCCGCTGTTCCAACGGGATCATCCCATCCATCGTGGCAAGGCCGCGCTTGGCCTGATCCAGCCCCGTCGCTGCCGACCGGCTCATTAAAGCGTAGGCGCGCACCCAGTCCTTGCCCACGCCATCGCCGTTGAAGTGTGCAATGCCAAGGATATACATCGCGCGCGGTTCCCCGCGTTCGGCAGAGGCTTGCAGGAAGGGCAGGGCATCAGCCTTGCGGTTGTCCTGAAACAGCAGCAGGCCCAGCGTGTCCGCGGCCTTGATATGGCCGCTCTGCGCCGCCTTGCGATACCATGCTTCGGCGCGCTTCAGGTCTTGCGGCACACCTTTGCCCAGCTTGTAGGCCTGGCCCATGTTGAACTGCGCGTCGGCATCGCCTTTGGCCGCAGGGCCAAGCCATTCCTTCACCGCAGCCTCATGCTCTCCGCGTGACCATGCGTCCACGCCGGCCTTCACGTCTGCCCATGCCGCCGTGCTGGTGAGCGTTGCCGCAAATGCGATGCCCAGCGCAACAGAAGTGTTGGCACGATGCTTCAAAATGCTCATCGCCAGAATGTCCGTCCTGATGAAACCAGTATTGCGATTGGTGCAACCCGCAAAAGCGACCTTCGGAAACGAAGAGCGATTAACCGTATCGATGCCGCCGGATTGCTTTCCGGCAGTTATAGTCAACGAGACGTTAGCGAAGTCTTAGCGCGAATGCGCGGGGTCGTCTTCAACTATTGCGACCGCATCCGATTCGATGCTTCGACGAGGCAAGCGCCATGTTAACCAAAATTTCAGCCCAATCTGCGAATCCCTATACGACAGATTTTGATTTTCAGGGGGTTTGGCTTTGCGCGTACTGGCATTGGCATCGCAAAAGGGCGGTTCGGGCAAGACTACCTTGTCCGGGCATCTTGCCGTCCAGGCCCAGCGAGCGGGCGCAGGCCCGGTCGTCCTGATCGACATCGATCCCCAAGGTTCGCTGTCGGACTGGTGGAACGAACGCGAAGCCGAATTTCCGGCCTTTGCCCAGACCAGCGTGGCGCGCCTTGCCAGCGATCTTGCGATTCTGCGCCAGCAGGGCTTCAAGCTGGCGGTGATCGATACGCCGCCCGCCATCACGATGGCGATTCAGTCGGTGATATCGGTCGCTGAACTGATCGTCGTGCCGACCCGGCCCAGCCCGCACGATCTGCGCGCCGTGGGCGCAACGGTCGATTTGTGTGATCGCGCCGGAAAACCGCTGATCTTCGTCGTCAACGCGGCAACGCCCAAGGCGCGAATCACGGCAGAGGCCGCGGTCGCGCTTTCGCAGCATGGCACCGTTGCACCGGTCACATTGCACCACCGCACCGATTTTGCCGCATCGATGATCGATGGCCGCACGGTCATGGAAGTCGATCCCAACGGTAAGTCTTCGGCCGAAGTGACTGCGTTGTGGACCTACATTTCCGAACGGCTCGAAAAGAACTTCCGCCGCACCGTTTTTGCCGTGCCGCAGCAGGCAGCGGTCATGCCGATGGCTGGTGCGCAGCGCCCGATGGGTGGCTTTGGTCGCCGCGTCGTCGGCTCGTGATGAGGAGGCGCTTGTGATGGCTGCCATCAAACCGCTCGCTTCGCTGTCGTCCGGCCTGCTCGCTCGCAAGGGCGCGGCCAAGCCCGCGATGCGCCCGCAACTTCTGGTCGATACGGGACAGGCCATTCCGGCATTGTCGCGCGAAGAAGCCGATCTTGAAGATCTGGGCTGGAACGATCTGGGCGAAACCCAGGCTGCACCGGCAGAAAAGCCGGTGATCGTGCAGCAACAGGAAGCGCTTGCTGCGGCTGTTGCGCCTTTCGAAACTGAAGCGGCCCCGCGCCGCAGGATGAAGGCCGGCAAGGAAGTGCGCTCTGCCCTGGCCGAAGGGCGCAAGGCTGCTTTTACGCTGCGGCTCGACAACTACCGCCACCTGCGCCTGCGCCTCGCTTCGACGCTGTCCGATCGCAGCGCTCAAGCTGTGGTGACCGAAGCGCTCGACCGCTACCTCGCCGATCTGCCCGAAGTTGAAGCGCTCGCGCGCCGCGCCGTCGGCCAGCGCTGAGCAATCGAAGGAATATCGAGAATGTTGACCCGCATCTCCACCTTCGCGCCTGACCGCACCACGCGGTTGATCCTGTCTACCGCGCTGGCGGCGGGCCTGCTGACCGGCTGCGGCGCTGCTGGCGTTCAGCCGGGCAAACTGGCGTCAACCGCACAGTCGGCTTTGACCAAGGGCGATGCCGATGGTGCAATCCTGAATGCCGAGAAAGCCGTGCTGGCTGACCCGCGCAATTCGGCTTACCGCGTGCTTCTGGGCAATGCCTATCTCAAAGCTGGCCGCTTTGAATCCGCGCGTCAGGCTTATGATGATGCGATGGAACTGGGCGAGGACAGCAGCCGCACCGCGCTCAGCCTCGCGCTGGCCGATCTGGCGCTGGGTCGCAATGCCGAAGCGATCGACACGCTGAATTCCTATCGCGATACCGTTGCTGCTTCGGATTATGGTCTTGCGCTGGCGCTGTCCGGCCAGCCTGCTCAGGGCATTGCGGTGTTGGGCGAAGCGCTGCGCGGCGGTGAAAACACGCCGAAGGTGCGCCAGAACCTCGCCCTTGCCTATGCCCTGGCCGGGCGCTGGCGCGAAGCACGTGCGATGGCCGCAGAAGACGTGCCGGTGGACCAGTTGGGTGACCGCATGGAACAGTGGGCCCTGTTGAGCTTTTCCGAGCGCAGCCGTGATCGTGTGGCCAGCCTGCTTTCCGTGCCGTTGCGAGCAGATCAGGGCCAGCCTGACAGGCTTGCGCTGGCAAACTTCCCGGCGACCGAACAGCTTGCCGCAGAAGCCGCAACTCGTGCAGAGCCTGTTCCGGTGGCTGCTGTGGCCGCAGCCCCGGCACTGGCGGAAGCCGCGGTTCAGGAACTTCCTGCCATAGAGGCTGAACAGCACGCTGCGCCGTCACTGGCTGATTCCTCTTCGCAAACCAAGGCGCAGCAGCTTGCGCTGATCGATTTGCCGCAGTCCCGTCCGGCAGCCACGGTCATCGCGCCGCGCGCCACGCCCAACGCTCCTGCGGTAAAGCGCGCTGCGCCAAAACCGGTCGCGGCTGTCGTTGCCAAATCGGGCACGCATATGGTGCAACTCGGCTCTTTCGCCACGGCGGAAGGTGCACGTCGCGCATGGCGCCATTACACGTCGCGCAATCCCGGGCTGCAGGGGTTTACCAATGTGACCACGCAGGTCACGGTGAACGGCAAGCAGTTCTGGCGCGTGCAGGCCGCCGGATTTGGCGGCTATGCCTCGGCAAGGTCGATGTGCGGAGCGGTAAAATCGCGGGGCGGCAATTGCCTTGTCCTGCGCGGCAACGCACCCGGCCAGCCCGGCCCGCAGCGTGCAATCGAATCGCGCATGGCCAAGCGCTGACCTGACTATAGTTTGAGGGCGCAGCGAGGTGCGGAACCAATTGGTTCTGCACCTCGCTTGCGTTTTCAGCCGACTTGTTTGCCGCCCTTGAACAGTGCCGTGACGCGGCCTTCCACCGGACGGCGATCAAACGGGGTGTTGCCCGCCGCTGCTGCCATCTTGTCCGAATTGACGATCCACGGACGCACCGAATCGACCACGGCGATGTCCGCTTTGGCCCCCGTTTCCAGCCTTCCGGCTTCAACGCCCAGCAGTTTCGCCGGATTGGTCGCCAGCAGTTCAAACGCGCGGCCCATGCCGATCACGCCATCGCGCACCAGCGTCAGCGTCAGCGGCAGCAGCGTTTCCGCGCCCGCCATGCCGGGTTCGGCATCGGCAAAGGGCAGGCGCTTGTCTTCCGGTCCGCGCGGATCATGGCCAGACGAAATCACGTCGATCGTGCCATCGCCAATCGCGGCGATCACGGCCTTGCGATCTGCGTCTTGCCGCAGCGGCGGCGACAGACGGCAAAATGTGCGGAAGCCCACCAGTTCGAGGTCAGACAGCATGAAGTGCGCAGGCGTAACCCCCGCCGTCACCCGCAGCCCACGTGCCTTTGCCGCGCGCACCAGATCGAGCGCGCGGGCCGTCGTCACCTGCCGGAAATGCACATGTGCGCCGGAAAGTTCGGCCAGCGCAATATCGCGCGCTACCGCCAGCGCTTCGGCCTCGGCAGGCGCGCTGGGCAGGCCGAGCCTTGTTGCGACATCGCCCGCCGTCGCCACCGCGCTGCCCGTGATTCCGGCATCTTCGGCATGGGTGACGACCACCAGCCCCAACATCGCGCAATAGCGCAGCAGCCGCAGCATCACGCCCGAATCTGCGATCCAGCCGCGCCCGGTGGCAACAGCCTTCGCGCCCGCATCGCGCATCAGCGCCAGTTCAGCCAGTTCCGAACCTTCCAGCCCGCGCGTCGCCGCCGCAAGCGGATGAACCCACATATCCGGCTTGCCCGATTGCGCGGCAAAGCGCACCCGCGCCGGATGGTCCAGCACCGGTCCCTGATCGGGCATCAGCGCGGCGCGCGTGATCCCGCCGAAATGGAACGCGGGCTTGTCCACGGCGAAAACGCCCAGATCGACCAGCCCCGGTGCCACCAGCTTGCCGCCAGCGTCGAAAACCTCGTCGCCATCCTGCGGCGTCACATCGCCCAGCGCGACGATTCGCCCGCCCTCGCAGCGCAGCGCACCGCTGACAGGTTCGCCCGAACCCAGCACCAGCTTGCCGCCGGTGATCGTGAGAGGCTGTGCGATCATGCCGCCACTCCTTCCGCTTCCCAGCCTGCCACGCCGCGCGCTCGGCGCGTCAGCACTTCAAGGCAGGCCATGCGGATCGCAACGCCCATTTCCACCTGCCGCGTGATCAGGCTGCACGTGGGATGGTCGGCCACGGTCGAATCGATCTCGATCCCCCGGTTCATCGGCCCCGGATGCATCACGAAAGCGTCCGGTTCGGCCTTGGCCAGCCGTTCCGGCGTAAGCCCGTAAAGGTGCCGGTATTCGCGCGGGGAGGGGATGAACTGCCCGCTCATGCGCTCCTGCTGCAATCGCAGCATCATCACGATGTTGGCACCCTTCAGCGCCGCGTCAAAATCGAAGAACGGCGTCACTCCCATCGCCTCGACCTCGGCCGGCATCAGCGCAGGCGGCGCACAGACGCGCACATCGGCACCCAGCGCGGTCAGGCTGAGGATATTCGAGCGCGCCACGCGGCTGTGCAGAATATCCCCGCAGATCGTCACTTTCAGCCCGTTGAGGTCAGACCCCACCGGTAGCCCCAGCGCGTGCCGCATCGTCAGCGCATCCAGCAGCGCCTGCGTCGGATGCTCATGCTGCCCGTCACCGGCATTCAGCACCGGACAATCCACCTTCTCCGCGATCAGCCGCACCGCGCCCGAACTCGCATGGCGGATCACGATGGCATCGGCGCGCATCGCGTTCAGCGTCATCGCCGTATCGATCAGCGTTTCGCCCTTCTTCACGCTGCTGGTGGCGGCGTGCATGTTCACCACATCCGCACCCAGTCGCTTGCCTGCAATCTCGAAGCTCAGCAGCGTGCGCGTGGAGTTTTCGAAGAAGGCGTTGATGATCGTCAGCCCGTTCAGCAGGTCGACTTTCTTCTTCGGCTGCCGGTTCAGTTCCACCCACTGCTCCGCCTCGTCGAGCAGGTAGAGGATCTCATGGCGCGCAAGCTGGCCGATGCCGGTCAGGTCACGGTGCGGAAAGGCAAGGCCGCCCGCTGGATAGCGGCCTGCTTGGGGTGAGGTTGGGCTTTGCATTGAAACCAGTTCCCTAGAGGCGCGTTGGGAAAGGCTCAAGCCGTTTCCCGCTGGCTTTGCCCGCCCGTCCACAATAGTCTGCACATCATGAGCTTTGCCAAATCGGTCTGGAAGATCCTCGTCGCCATCAAGGACGGTCTTGTCCTGTTGTTCCTGCTGCTGTTCTTCGCGGGGCTGTATGCACTTCTCAGCTTCCGCCCCGCGCCCGGCATGGTGCGCGAAGGCGCGCTTTACCTGCCGCTGACGGGCGTGGTGGTTGAGGAAGCGAGCGACATTTCGCCCACCTCATTCCTCACAGGCCAGACGCCAGCGCCGGAATATACCGCCCGCGATCTTTCCCGCGCCATCACCGAAGCCGCCACCGACACGCGGATCAAGGCCGTCGTGCTCGATCTCGAAGCTTTCGGCGGCGGATCGATGGTCCACCTCAGCCAGATCGGCGCGGCGATGGACAAGGTGCGCGCCGCCAAGAAGCCCGTGCTGGTCCGCTCGCTGATCTACACCGACGATGCGATGCAGCTTGCCGTCCACGCCAGCGAGGCCTGGGTCGATCCGATGGGCGGGGTGGTCGTCACCGGTCCCGGCGGTTCGCTGCTGTTCTACAAGGGCCTGATCGACAAGCTGAAAGCCACCGTCCACGTCTTCAAGGTCGGCACCTACAAAAGCGCGGTTGAACCCTACATGCGCGCCGATATGTCGCCCGAAGCGCGCGAAGCCATGCAGGGCGTCTATGGCGCGATCTGGCAGAACTGGCAGGACGAGGTGAAGAAGGCCCGCCCCAAGGCGAACCTTGCACCGCTCCTCACCGATCCCGAAAAGTGGGTGGCCGATAGCGGCGGCGATGCCGCGCAGGCCGCGCTGAAATCGGGTCTGGTTGACCGCGTGGGTGATCGCGTGGACTTCGGCAAGCGCGTGGCCGAACTGGTCGGCGCGGATGAAGAGGCGGGCCTCGGCGGCTTCAAGGCCAACGAATTGCCCGTTTATCTGGCCGACAAAACGCCGGCGAAAGCGGGCAAGGCCATCGCCGTCGTCACTGTCGCAGGCGAAATCGTCGATGGCGATGCCGGCCCCGGCAGCGCCGGAGGGGACCGCATTGCCGATCTGATCGATGGCGTCACCGCCAGCGAGGACTACGCAGGCCTCGTCCTGCGCGTCGATTCCCCCGGCGGCTCGGTCCTCGCCTCCGAACGCATCCGCGCGGCGGTGGAGCGGGTGAAGGCCAAGGGCCTGCCGGTCGCCGTCTCGATGGGCAGTCTTGCGGCCAGCGGCGGCTATTGGGTGTCCACGCCCGCCCAGCGCATCTTTGCGGAACCCAGCACGATCACCGGCTCCATCGGCGTTTTCGCCGTCCTGCCCAGCTTCGAAAACACGCTGCCCCAGTTCGGCGTCACCACCGATTCGATCCGCACCACGCCGTTCTCCGGCCAGCCAGACCTGCTCGGCGGCCTCAGCCCGCAAGTCTCCGCCGTGCTCCAAGGGCAAGTCGAACGCATCTATGGCCGCTTCGTCGGGCTAGTCGCCAAATCCCGCAGCAAATCCGCCGCCGATATCGACAAGATCGCCCAAGGCCGCGTGTGGGACGGCGGCACCGCCCGCCAGCTTGGCCTCGTCGATGAATTTGGCGGTCTGGACCAGGCCGTCGCATGGGTCGCCAAACAGGCCAAGGCCAAGGAATGGCACGCCGCGTATGTGGCCGACGCCCCCAGCCCCTTCGCACAGCTCCTCCGCCAGATGGAAAGCGGCGAGGCCCCCGCTGCGCGATCGCATGATCTGGCAGGCGCGCTGGCGGCGCGTCAGCAGGGTTTGTTGGCGAGGCTGGAGGCGGACCTGGCGCGGTTGACCACTGACGGCGGGATCAAGGCGTATTGCCTTGAGTGTGCGGGCGAGCAGCGGGGTGCGGCTACAGCGCGCGGTGGGCAGGATGGGGGAGTGCTTCGGTTGCTTACGCTGCTAGTTCGGAGGTAACTTCGACAGGACTTCACCTTACGTAAATTGCTGCGGCAATCGCTTGTGGAAAGTCATTGCCATCCCTTAGAACATTCTAGGCGGCGTGGACAAATTTGAGCCAGTATCTGGCTGTGGCGATATGGACCATGCCGAGGAAGCTATTGGCAAGCTGATCGTAGCGGGTAGCGATC
>NZ_JABAID010000076.1 GCF_012641335.1 Novosphingobium sp. ERN07 | reverse complement strand
ATTGCGGGCGAATGGTCGCGCGAACAACCAGCAGATTGCCGAGACGCTTGGTTTGACGGCGACGACGGTATCGACGCGCATTCGGCGGATGGAGGATGCGAACCAGTTGCGTGTGGTGGCGGTGTCGGACTTTTCGGCGCATGGCTTCAACGTGCTGCTGCGGATATCGGTGTCGGTCGATGGCCGTCCAGCGTCGGACGTGGCCAATGAACTGGCCGCGCTGCCCGAAGTGGTGGCCGCGCACATGGTGACCGGCGGCTATGATATCGACATGCTGGTGGCGCTGCACGATTTCGATGACCTGTCGGACTTCCTGCTCGACAAGCTTTCGGGCGTCCACGGCATCCGCACGCTGACGCCGGCCATCGTGGTCGACATCATCAAGTACCAGTTCGACGTCGCCCCGATCGAAGGAAAGGCATAACCGCCGTGGCAGTCCCCCAGCTCGACACGCTCGACACGCAACTGGTCGACATGCTTGGCCGCGATGCGCGCGTTTCCAACCGGCGCATTGCTGCCGAACTCGGCGTGACCGAAGGCACCGT
>NZ_JABAID010000075.1 GCF_012641335.1 Novosphingobium sp. ERN07 | reverse complement strand
GATCGCTACCCGCTACGATCAGCTTGCCAATAGCTTCCTCGGCATGGTCCATATCGCCACAGCCAGATACTGGCTCAAATTTGTCCACGCCGCCTAGAACAAGGTTGGAGCGGCGCGAGGCGGGTTTGAGGAAAGCCTCGGCTGCACTCTGCCGCTTTCAGCGCCAAATGGTGCGCGGCTGATAGCCAAAGCCCGGCGTGTCGATGGCGTTGAGATCGTCTACACGTGGTATTCCGGCCTGCGCCGCCGCTGCAATTATCGCCTCGCATACCGCTTCTCGGCGGGGGTGCTGCTTCACCCTGAGAGGTCCCCGGTGCCGCGCATGTCGGATGCGCCAAGCTGATGGTCCTCGATCGCCAGAAAACTGCGCTTCAGGTCCTGCCAGCCCCAACCGGCACAGCCAGCCGCCTCTCACTCATCGTAATCCGAGGGCTGGCCGCGAACACAGACCATGCCGTTGACTGAGCTGAATCACTGACCGGCTGACGCCGGTAGGATCAAGCGGTGGGGCTAAAGCCGTCCTTGTGGGTATGTCGGTCGAGGTAACGCATGATGATGTCAT
>NZ_JABAID010000074.1 GCF_012641335.1 Novosphingobium sp. ERN07 | reverse complement strand
TATAGCGAGACGGGCCGCCCTTCGATCGATCCTGAACTCATGATCCGGATGCTGCTCATCGGCTATTGCATGGGCATCCGGTCAGAGCGGCGCCTGTGCGAGGAAGTGCATCTTAACCTGGCCTATCGCTGGTTCTGCCGCCTGGGCCTTGACGGAGCTGTGCCGGATCATTCGACCTTCTCCAAGAACCGGCACGGCCGGTTCCGTGACAGCGATCTGTTGCGGGAAGTGTTCGAGATGACCGTCACGCGCTGCATTGAGGAGGGATTGGTCGGTGGCGAGGGCTTTGCCGTCGACGCCAGCCTGATCAAGGCTGATGCGAACCGGCAGCGAGGCGTGCCCGGCGAGAACGGCTTGCCCCCGAACATCGTCAATCATGCTGCCCGCGAGTATCTTGAGGTACTCGATGAAGCAGCGTTTGGCGCGGCATCGTCCGCCACTCCCAAGTATCTGTCGCCCGCCGATCCTGCGGCGCGCTGGACAAGCGCCCATGGCGGGCAAGCCTTCTTCGCTTACAGCACCAACTATCTCATTGATTTGGCCAACGCCGTGATTGTCGATGTTGAAGCTACCACGGCCATTCGCCCTGCCGAGGTGA
>NZ_JABAID010000073.1 GCF_012641335.1 Novosphingobium sp. ERN07 | reverse complement strand
GCAATGCCCACCAGCCCGCTCAAATGCCCGCACTCGACCCGTCAAACACAAAACCGGTCAGCGTGCCGCCAAAGTCGCGGTTATTGCGGGTGTCCATCTCGTTACCGCAAGAAAGACGCAGGCTGATCTTGAGTTTGATCCCCTCGGACATGACCGACAAGAAATGTTGAAACGTGAGGCGGGGCAATGCATTGTGCGTTTCGCAGATGATCAATCGAGTTTCGTGACTGTCCGTATCCAGTCCTCTATCTCCGATTCGAGCCAAACCGCGCATTTCGGGCCGAGTGATCTTGATTTGGGAAACCGCCCATCGCTCATGCGCTGGTAAATGGCAGATCGGCGCAGCCCAGCGCGGGCCATTACATCCGGCAGACGCAGAAGACGGGCCGGCGGCGTTGCTTCGGCGACATGTGACGTGTAGGTTTCATTCTGAGTTGACTGGGGCATCGCTAATCTCATTTTCTTGGGTTCGCCCCCCAAACTCCGAATTTACCGAGGCAGCGACATCGTGACCTGCCCCCCGAAAGTTCCCTCATTCTGATGTAGAGTCTGCCACTGTAAGGAGCAGACGCATGAGGAAGAGCCGTTTCACCGAGGCGCAGATT
>NZ_JABAID010000072.1 GCF_012641335.1 Novosphingobium sp. ERN07 | reverse complement strand
CTATGGCGTGCTTGAAGGCGATTACATGGCGTTCACCGTCACGTTGGACCAGCCATCGGCCGCGTCGGTTACCGTCAACTATCGTTTCCTGACCGGCAATGGCCTTGGCACCGCAAGCGACCAGAACACCAGCTGGTCGGGTGACATGGGCGATATCTACCAACTGACCTTCGCACCAGGCCAGACCACCAAGACCGTACGCATTTACGCACCAAGCGATTCGCTGGATGAGGTCGACCAGAGCCTGACAATGGAACTGTTCGATCCCACCAACGCCGAACTGGCAGGCGGCGGCCCGGCCTTGCGCTCGATGGGCATCGTGCTCGACGACGATGGTTCCGGCTCGAACCTTGCCGTGCTGGTCGGATCACCGATCGTGTACGAGAACGACAGCGGCACCAGCATGGCGCGTTTCGAAGTGCGCCTGTCACGCCCGCACACCGCAGACCTTGCGCTGACCTACAGCACCATCGATGGCTCCGCCACCGCTGGGCAGGATTACACCGCCACCTCCGGCACGCTCAACCTTGCCGCCGGGCAGGTCGTCGGCTTCATCGACGTTCCCGTTACCGGCGACAGAACCATCGAAGCCACCGAAACCTTCTTCCTCAAGATCACTCCGCCTGCCGCAGCACCTT
>NZ_JABAID010000071.1 GCF_012641335.1 Novosphingobium sp. ERN07 | reverse complement strand
CATGTGCACATGATCGTGCCCGGCGGCGGCATCGCGCTGGATGGCACGCACTGGGTCTCGTCCCGCCCCGCCTTCCTGCTGCCGGTGCGCGTGCTGGGCGCGTTGTTCCGCCGGCTGTTCCTCACGCGCCTGCTGGCGTTGTTCGACGCTGGTAAGCTCGGTTTCTTCAACGCCTTGACAGGCCTAGCCGCGCGCAAGGCCTTCCTGCGGCATCTGTCGCCCATCCGGAAAAAGCGCTGGGTGGTCTATGCCAAGCCACCCTTTGCCGGGCCACAGGCGGTGCTGGCCTATCTCTCGCGCTACACCCACCGCGTCGCGATCTCGAACCGGCGGCTCATCGGCTTCGACGAGACCGGCGTGACGTTCCGGTACAAGGATTATCGCCGCGATGGCGCCGAACGCCAGCAGGTCATGACGCTGGCTACCGACGAGTTCATCCGCCACTTTCTGATCCACGTCCTGCCGCGCGGCTTCCACCGCATCCGGCATTACGGGCTGCTTGCCAGTTCAACCCACAAGGAGGCCATGGCGCTGGCCCACAGGCTGCTGGGCGTCGCCGCGCAGATTGAAGAGACCGACACCGAACCGGAAGAACCGCCCGATCATCGCCCGCCATGCCCATGTTGCGGCGGGCACATGACCATCATCGAA
>NZ_JABAID010000070.1 GCF_012641335.1 Novosphingobium sp. ERN07 | reverse complement strand
GGACTGGCGGTACAACGGTTTGCAGCGAACGGAACCGCGCAGGGTGGCGTGACCGTGCTGCAGGGCCTGTCGCCAGATCTGCTCAATGCGGCAGACGTATCTGCCTACGATCTGCAGGCGCTCGACAACGGCGGGTATGTGCTGACGTACTCGCTCGGCCTGGAAGAAAGCTTCCGGTCGGCTACAGTGGCGGCGCAGACCAACGGACAGGTGCTGACCATACCGTTGGCAGGACGACCGCACGAATTCTACGTCGGTGGCGCCCCTGTGAACGCAAGCTTCTCGTTGCGCGGCGTGACCAGCACGGGTGCCGTCAAGACGGTGGCGCTGACGGCGGTCGATGGCGTCATCTCGATCGGCGGCGCAATCCTTGATCAATTCGCCAACGACAATCGCCTGACCTTGCAGGTCAACGGGCTGTCCCAGGGGCAGGCTGTCACCGTTGGCATCGACACGCGGCAGGACGTCAAATACGATCTTGCCGCCGCACTCGATACCGTGGCAACCAGCTTTGCGGCCACAACGTCTGGCCCCACCGCTGTGGGCGTCATCGCCACGAGCGAAGGGCGCGCCGAAGGGTTCACGATCGGATCGGCAACCTTTGCCAACGGCACCGGCCCAAGCTTCGTAAACATCCAAATCACACCACAGATC
>NZ_JABAID010000007.1 GCF_012641335.1 Novosphingobium sp. ERN07 | reverse complement strand
ATGACATCATCATGCGTTACCTCGACCGACATACCCACAAGGACGGCTTTAGCCCCACCGCTTGATCCTACCGGCGTCAGCCGGTCAGTGATTCAGCTCTGTTCAACCACAAATATATGGAAAACTTACGAAATTGAACAACGGGCAAAGCTGCCAAAGGATCGAATTTGGCTGTTGCACTGCGGACTGGAGCGCGCTCCTATGGATCGGTAAATGCGCGGTCCTTCCGGCGGTGATTACGACGCCACATTACGAAGACCGTTGTTCAAACTCGTCTTCGAGACTGTGAAGTGCATTGCACAGGTGGATACCAACCATGCGTAGTTCAAGGCGGTCAGCTTCTGCCAAGACGCTATCAATCGCCTTCTGCAACTGCAGAAGGTCATCGGAAATTGCGGCGTGAACGCTGCTTTGATCAAGCACGGTCGGGCCTATTGTGATTTTCGGCAGGCCGTTTCGACGTGCTATTCTGGGAATGCAACTTGGGCGCGGAATGTGAAGCCCGTTCGGCATCCTTTATAACCCACCGCTTCTTGCTGACACGGCGCATGGGTTTGCCGCAACCAAGGCAGTGAGTGGAAAAATACAGCGGTTCGCGCACCGCTGTAGTTCGATCCGGCCTGTGGAAGCCAAGTAGGCATCTCAGAGATTGCACCGATTAATCCAAATCCGATCCTGCTTCTATTGACAGATTGTGCAAACTTTGAGCGATTCGGATAGATTATCAAAAGTTAAATTGTTGCGACATGTTGCTCAACCGTGAGTAACAAAGCCTGTTAGCGAATGTCCTGTCAGCGAAGGGCCAGCACTTCATTGCTGTCCAGGCGTGACATTGCCAGCGCGGCGGCACGACGGGAATCAATCCAGCGGCCATTGGCGAGTTGTACGTCATAGCGATCATCGCTGCGCAGTGCCGTGCGATAGAAGCGCGCCGCTTCGTCCTTCCGACCGACCATCTTGTAAGCCGTGCCGAGATTGATCATCGCCAGCGGGTCGCCTTTGCGCGCCAGTTCACTGGCTTCGATCCGCTTGATCGCAGCGAGCGGACGGTTTGCCAGGATTTCGTTGAAGCCGACATCGCCGCTAGGCAGCGCAGGGGCGGGCACGGTCAGCGGCGGGGTGACCATGACGGCGGACTGGGTAAGAAGTGCGGCGGCGAGGAACAGACTCATCAATGCTCTCCGTTCTGATTGCGTTGTTGAGTGTGAGTATGTGCCGATTCTCTCGAACTGCAATCAAACTGCAACATTGTCATAAAAGTGCAATCAACGAATCCCTGCAAAACCGTCTGCACCGTCACGAATGTCAAATAACCGTCAGATAAATTGACACAAATCTGTCAGGAAACCGCAAACAGGCTGTCACTTTCCATCCCTAGACGGTCCCTCGCGACGGCAGGAATTGCTCCGGCCGCTTATCCTTGGGGGATATCAAGTGAAGACCAGCCACGGCCTGTTCCTCGTCGGTTGCAGTGCGATTGCGCTCGCCGGCTGCGGCCCCACCGACATCGCTTCGCCAGGCACCGGCGGCAATGTTGTCATCAACCAGCCGACGCCAACCCCTACGCCGACCCCGACACCGACTTCGAGCGGTGTTGTAGCGGCCGCAGGCTGTCCGACCATCGCTGATCCCGTAGGCTTGACCGATTCGGGCACTGTAACCTCGGCGCAGGGTTCGTGGCGCGTCTGCACGCTGCCTGCACGCATCACCGCTTCGACCACGCTGCCCAAGATCGCAGGCCTGCTCTATTCGATGAATGGCCGCGTTGACGTGGGCACCGATGCGGGCTTCAGCAGCACCAGCACCGGCGTGACGCTGACGATCGAACCGGGCGTGATCCTGTTCGGCAACACCGGCACATCGTGGCTGGCCGTCAATCGCGGCAACAAGATCAATGCTACGGGCACCGCCACTGCGCCGATCATCTTCACCAGCCGTGACAACGTGCTTGGTCTGAATGGTGAAACGTCACAGGGCCAGTGGGGCGGCGTCGTGCTGATGGGCCGCGCGCCGATCACCGATTGCACCACAGGCGCAGTTGCCAGCGGTTCAACCGCCAGCACCTGCGAGCGCCAGACCGAAGGCGCGGCTGATCCTGCCCTGTTTGGCGGCACCAACTCTGCCGACAACAGCGGCACGATGAAGTACGTGCAGATTCGTTATTCCGGCTTCGTGCTCGGTTCGAACTCCGAACTGCAGGCGCTGACGCTGGAAGGCGTGGGTTCGGGCACGCAGCTTGATTACATCCAGAGCTACAACAGCTCTGACGATGGTGCCGAATTCTTCGGCGGCACGGTCAACATGAAGCACTACATTTCCGTGGGTGCTGACGATGACAGCCTCGACATGGATACCGGTGTGCAGGCAAACCTGCAGTATCTGCTGCTGATCCAGCGTTCCGGCCAGGGTGACGCCCTGATGGAACTCGACAGCAACGGCAACGAAGCCCAGACGCCGCGTCAGGTTTCGAAGATTTCGAACTTCACTGCCGTGCAAGCAGCCACCAGCAGCAACAACGAAGCTGCCGGTCAGGCTGCAATGCTGTTCCGTGGCAACTCGGACATCTCGCTCTACAACGGTGTGGTGAACACGCCTGCGAACGAGTGTATCCGCATGAATGGTTCGGGCGGTACGGCTGCTTCCACGCTGCTCGCACGTTCCGTCGTGATGACCTGCAACAGCACGAAGTATCTTGGCACCGGCACGTATACCGCAACGCAAGTGGGCACGTTCTTTGGCTCGGGTTCGAACAACAATAACGATGCGTTCACCTCGACCTTGAGCAGCACGTTCATCAACGGTGCCAACGAAGCCGCCGTGAGCGCGTTTGACGTGACCACGCTGTCGTCGTTCTTCTCGGCCGTAACCTACATCGGCGCGGTGAAGGACAGCAGCGACACCTGGTATGCCGGCTGGACCTGCAACAGCGGTGCCGCCAACTTCGGCACAACCAGCACGGCCTGCACAGCGCTGCCGACAACCTGATCGGCTGCCTTTCGGGATACGGGGGGTGGCCGGTGACGGCTGCCCCCTTTCCCGCACCAAAAAATACATTCTTTCCCCAGGGGGAACACCGACATGAATACGTCGCGGCTCGCAACCATGCTGCTGCTTTCCACCGCGCTGATCGCGCCGACAGTGGCCTTCGCACAGGATGCACAAGGTACATCGGCAGATGCCGCGCCGCCTGCTGCCGACGCTGCTGCGCCGAGCGTCGAGCAGGTGCAGGAAGAGGCCCCGCAGGAAGAAGCGGAAGTTTCCATCCCCGGCGGCGAAATCGTCGTGACCGGCCAGCGTGACCGCAATATCCAGCGCGCCGCGCCGCAGGTGGTTTCGGTGCTTGGCACAGCAGAAATCGCGCGCACGGGTGAAGGCAACATCGCGGGCGCGCTGGGCCGAGTTACCGGCCTGAGCGTGGTCGGCAACGGCTATGTCTATGTGCGCGGCCTTGGTGATCGCTATTCGCTGGCACTGCTGAACGGTATGCCGCTGCCGAGCCCCGAACCGCTCAAGCGCGTGGTTCCGCTCGATCTGTTCCCCTCGAGCATCATAGCATCGTCGTTGGTGCAGAAGTCCTATTCGGTGAACTATCCCGGCGAATTCGGCGGTGGCGTGGTGAACCTGACCACCAAGTCCAGCCCGTCCGAACCGTTCGTGACCATCGGCGCCGGTGGTTCGTGGGACAGCGAGACGACCAACCAGCTTGGCTACACCTATTACGGTTCCAGCACCGACTGGACCGGGTTCGACAACGGCCAGCGCGATTATACCAATGCGCTGAAGACGTTCTTCGCCAGCGGCGAGCGGCTGAGTTCGGGCAATCTCGACAACGTCGAGATCGGCAAGGGCATCGTCAACACGCGCAATGGGCTGATCCAGAAGATCCCCAACATGCCGGGCAACGGATCGCTTTCGCTTTCAGCCGGCAAGTCGTTCGAACTGGGCGCGGTGACGCTGGGTGTGATCGCGACGGCGGGCTACAGCAACAAGTGGCAGACCCGCGATGTGACCAGCCAGACGTCGGTGGAATCCGATCTGGCCGACCTTCAATCGAACTTTCGCCGCGTGGTGACCGACAATCGCGTGGTCGTGAACGCGATGCTGGGGCTGGCGCTGGAATGGGATCGCAACAAGATCCGCTGGACCAATCTTTACATCCGCGACACGTTGAAGAACACGCGCCTTGGCCTTGGCCAGCGCAACCAGACGACGGTTGATTACCAGCAGCAGGATACTGCGTGGTACGAACGCCAGTTGATCGACACGCAGCTTGTGGCAGAACTGAAGCCGATGGATGGCCTGAGCGTCGATCTGCGCGGCGGTTTTGCCAATTCGCAGCGCGAGGCTCCGTATGAACTCGGCTTCGAATATGTGCGCACGAATGTGGCGTCGGACCCGCTGGGCCAATATTTCGTCAATAATCTCGATGGCAATGCTGGCCGTGCCACGGTCAGCTTCTCGGACCTGAACGAAGATCTGTGGACCGGCGGGATCGACGTTTCGTACAAGGTCATGCCGACTGTCACGGCGACAGTTGGCTATGCCTATGTCGATACGCGCCGCACCAGTTCGCGCCGCGATTTTCAGTGGCGCGCTGTCGATCTGCCCGACGGCGTTAACATGTTCCGCCCCGATTACCTGCTGAGCCATGCGGTGATCGAAGCATTCGACGTGAACCTGATCGACACCAACGAAGGCAACCCGGCGTTTCTCGCCACCCTGCGCAATCATGGTGTCTATGCCAAGGTCGATGCGCAGCTGACCGATACGATCCAGCTGGATGCCGGTATCCGCTACGAGAAGGCGAAGCTGGTCGTTTCGCCGATCCAGGTGTTCAACGATGGCGGGACCACTGCCGCGCCGACGGCACTGAACAACGATTACTGGCTGCCGGCTGCAACGGTGACATGGTCGTTCCGCGATGACATGCAGTTGCGCGTCAACGCCTCGAAGACCATCGCCCGCCCGCAGTTCCGCGAGCTGATCTATCAGTTCTATTTCGACCCCGATACCAACCGCCAGTATCGCGGCAACCCGAACCTGCAGGACAGCCAGCTTACCAACGCCGAAGCCCGCTATGAGTGGTACTTCGACCGCGATCAGCGCTTCTCGCTCTCGGCCTTCTACAAGCGTATCAAGAACCCGATCGAAAGCTTCGTGGCGCTGGAAAGCGATAATTTCATCACCAGTTTCGCCAATGCTCCCAAGGCCGACCTTTATGGTGCGGAAGTGGAACTGCAGAAGTATTTCGACCTGAGCGACTGGGGCGGCATGTGGGAATCGCGCCGTTTTGCGGTGATCCCCAACTACACCTACACCAAGTCGAAGCTGAAGGTGCAGGAAGGCGATCAGACATCGTACTATCTGGCCGCATCGACCCGCGCGCTCGACTATTTCCGCGATGGCGCGCCGCTGACCGGGCAGAGCGAACACATCGTCAACGTGCAGCTTGGGCTTGAAGATACCGACAAGCTTTCGCAGCAGACGATCCTGTTCAACTATGCCAGCAAGCGCGTGTTCAGCCGCGGTCTGTTGAACACCGGCCAGCCCGACGTATTCGAAGATCCGGGCCTGCGCATCGACTTCGTGGCACGTCAGGGCTTCGAGGTGTTCAAGAAGCAGGTCGAGCTGAAGTTCGAAGCGCGCAACATTACCGGGCGTCGCCACATCGAATACCAGCAGTCGGGCGACAACCGCGTCGAGGTGAACTCCTATGACGTGGGCCGCACCTTTGCGCTTTCGGCTTCGATGACGTTCTAAGCGCTACAAGGATTTCCACCCTTGGGAGGCGGCCCTTCACCGGGGCCGCCTCTTTTTTGTGGCGCTGTCTAGGTTGGGTTGTACCGCGTGGCGGTCAACCGGTCTGATACTGCGCAGGACTTGGTGTCACGGAAGCCAGCCTCGCGCATCGCGCTGCGGATCGGCGTGTCGCCAAAGGCGGCGGCGCGGCCTTTCGGATAGATGGCCCAAATGGGAAGGCCGGGCGTGGTTGCCTGAAGTTCGATGGCCACCGCAAGATCGGTGGGGCTTTCGATGATGGCCAGCAGCATCGCGGCTGAAGCCAGGTCGGATGCCTGCCTGCCGTCGATTGCCTCAATCAATGCGCCGTCATTCGTCTGACCGGCAAGAAAAGCCAGAGCATCGTCATCCAGACCAAGCTTCTTGCGCAGGCTTGGCGGGGGCTTGGCAATGGCGTCGGCCCAGGCCTGCGCTGCCTTGTCGCCCAGATGAAGCGCGACCTGCTCGCCATCGACATTGAAGCGGAGAACGCCACCGCGGACGCTGACCTGCGTGATCGCGGCTTTGGCAAAGCGGCGCCTTATCGCACCGCGAAGGATTAGTTCGGTGCTTTCCAGCAGTGCGCCGACTTCATCGGCCGCGGTGCCGACTTCCGCATGAACCGTCGCTTCGCGCCCCATGATGCTGTTCCCCGACCATCATTCCGGCCTGCGAACATAGCATGGTTTGGTGATCAGCCTAACGGTGACTGTTGCCGATCAGGGGCGATCCAGCACGTATCCCAGCGAGCGCACCGTGCGCAGCGGCGAGCCTGCGCCGACATCGCGCAGGGCGCGGCGCAGGCGGCTGACCCAGGCGTCTACGGTGCGTTCATCGATGGGCTGATCGTGCTTGCCCAATGCGGTGATGAGTTGCTGGCGGCTGAAAACGTGGCCGGGCTGTTCCATCAGGTAGCGCAGCAGGCGCAACTCGTTGGGCATAAGCATCAGCGGCTTTTCGCGCCAGCGAGCCTGCAGAGCGGAAAGGTCGAGCGTGAGATCGCCCAGTTTGAGCACGCGGGCAGGTGCTTCGTGTTCGGGTAACTGGATCGACAGCACACGGTCTAGCAGGGCACTGCGATCCACCGGGCCGACAATGTAATCATCCGCGCCTGCACGCAGCGCGCGGCGCTTGGCCTCGGCGTCATCCTCTTCAAGGATCATCGTTACGTGTGCGTCCTGCCCCAGACTGTCGGCGCAGCGCAGGCGGCGGCAGAGTTCGAGGCCGGACATATCGGGCAACACCCAATCGACGAAGGCCCACGGGCGGCCCTCCATCAGCGGCAGCGGGCCATCAGATTTCCAGCGGTGGAAGACCACGCGCAAATCGGAATGCTGGAAAGTGTCACGTCCGCCGGGAAGGTCGTCCGTCAGCAGAATGTCGATACGCCGCATGTAAGAAAGCCCCTGTCGATAGGGGCTTTCTGTCGCGGCTTTGTGACGGGCGAATGACGATGTTACAGCGGTGGCGGGACTTTAGTGCGGTATGACTGCCCACCCCGCTGCGACTAACTTCACTACGTTCAGTAAGCCTCGCTCCCCTCCCGCAAGCGGGAGGGGGTGGGGGTGGGCTTCTGGACCCTAAACCGGCAGGCCGACGTAGTTTTCGGCAATGCTGGTCTGCGCTGCTGTGCTGGTAGCAATGTAATCCAGTTCGGCTACCTGCATCGCGCGTTCGAACGGGCCATCATCGGGAAAGCGGTGCATCAGTTTGGTGAGTGACCATGAGAAGCGTTCTGACTTCCACACGCGGGCGAGCGCCTTGGCGGAATAGCCTGTGATGGCATCGTTGCTGGCGCTCTTGAAGTAGGCCGTCAGCGCTTCGGCGGCGTAGTGAACGTCGCTGGCGGCAAGGTTCAGGCCCTTGGCCCCTGTCGGCGGCACGATGTGGGCGGCATCGCCGCACAACAGCAGGCTGCCGTGGCGCATCGGTTCGAAGACATAGGAGCGTAGCGGCGCGATCGACTTTTCGATTGAGGGGCCGCGCGTGATATTTCCAGCGGCTTCAGGGCCAAGGCGGACGGCGAGTTCGTCCCAGATGCGATCGTCCGACCAGTCCTCGATCTTTTCGGTCAGTGGCACGTCCACGTAATAGCGGCTGCGGGTGTGGCTGCGCATCGAGGCGAGCGCGAAGCCGCGTTCGTGGTTGGCGTAGATGAGCTCATGGTTGCAGGGCGGCACATCGGCCAAAATGCCAAGCCAGCCGAAGGGATAGACACGCTCGTATTCGCGCACGGCGCTGAGCGGAATGGATTTGCGGCTGGGGCCGTGGAAGCCATCGCAGCCGACGATGAAGCGCGCATCAATGCGCTGGGGCGCGCCGTTGAGCGTGTAGGTTACCGAAGGCGCATCGCTTTCGATATCGTGCAGCGCAACGTCATCTGCGCCATAGACGATCTGAAGCCCGCGCTCCGGGGCGGCATCCATCAAATCCTTGGTGATTTCGGTCTGGCCATAGACCACCACGGTCTTGCCGGTGAGATTGGCCACATCAATGCGGATCAGGCGTTCGCCATCGGCCAGGTTGAAGCCTTCTTCGACAAGGCCTTCTGCCTTGAGCCGGGCATCGAGGCCGAGGCGCGACATCAGGCCTACGGTGATCTGTTCGAGCACACCTGCGCGGATGCGGCCGAGGATGTAATCGGGCTGCTGGCGTTCTACGACGACGCAATCGACGCCTTCGGCCTTGAGCAGATGTCCGAGCAGCAGGCCAGCGGGGCCTGCGCCGACAATGGCGACCTGAGTTTTCATGGCAAATTCTCCCACGCGCCCGCGCTGGGATGCGGGCCACAATGACCGGGAATTTGACAGCAAGGGCGCAATCGCGGAAGGCAGGCGCAGGACAAATTGCTGGCACTTTCAGGACATGGTTCAGGCGATACCGACATATGCCCTCTATGGTGAGGGCACGGCGCGTTCCTCTGGCGGCTTTACGCATATCGAGACAATTGCAGAGCGCAGCGCGCTGCATGACTGGGAAATCGGGGTGCATCGCCACGATCACTTCGTGCAGGTCTTGCTGGTAGAGGAGGGACATGCAGCAGTTATGCTGGATGGCGTTGCAAACGGGCTGGAAGGGCCGGGGCGGGTGATCGTTCCGGCAGGCGCAGTCCACGGGTTCCGCTTCCGGCAGGGGACGCGGGGATTTGTCCTCACGCTGTCCACAGACTTTTCCACACGGGCGGGCGGCGCGGCGGACCCTTTGCTGGCGGCACTGGCGCGGGGCGGCGTGGCGGAGCTTGCGCCAGATGCCGCGCGCCGCGCCTTCTGGCTGGCGCGCGAAATGCTGGGGTTGCAGCAGGAATGGCAGGAGCAAGACCCGCTGTTCATGGCGCTGGCCGAAGCGCTGATCCGCTGCGTGGCGGCACAAGCGCCGCACGATGCCGACGCATGCGCGGACCGGCGGCTTGAACGGTTCCGGCAACTGGTGGAACTGCACTATCGCCAGCACCGCGATCTGGATTTTTACGCGGGCGCGCTAGGCATGACGCGGCGCACGCTTTCGCGCATGACGGCTGCGGGGCTGGGGTGCAGCCCGATGGATGTAATCCACCGCCGCATGGCTTTGGAAGCGCACCGACTGCTGCGCTTTACCAACGCCACAGCGGCGCAAGTGGCGGCAGAACTGGGGTTTGATGATCCGAGCTACTTCTCGCGCTTCTACCAGCGTATGACGGGAAGGCGGCCTTCGGCGGACAAGGTGACAGCGGCCTGAAACTGCTTGTTTCGCCTGCAAACTTCGCTATGAAATTTTCACGAATATGAATTAGCGGAGAGGTTTGCGAAATGGCCAAGATCAAGACCACCCACGTTGGGAGCCTTCCGCGCGGCGATGAACTGACGCCGTTGTTGCTGGCGCGCGACAAGGGCGAGCCTTATGACGCGGCGGAGTTCGACCGCGTGGTTTCGGCGGCGGTCGATGCCGGGGTGAAAGCGCAGGTCGATGCTGGCGTTTCGGTCGTTTCGGACGGCGAACTGGGCAAGGTCGGCTATTCGACCTATATGATCGAGAGGCTTTCGGGCTTTGGCGGGCACATTGATCGCAAGCCTGCGGCAGACCTTGCCGAAGTGCCGAACCTTGTGAAGAAGCTGTCCGCGATCATGGGCAGCCAGGAATTCGTGCGCGCATCGTGCATTGGTGACGTTCGGCTGATCACGCTTGATCCGCTGCACGAGGACATTCGCCGCTTCAAGACCGCGCTGGAAAAGCACGCGGCGCCTGATACCGAAGCCTTCATGAACGCCGCTTCACCGGGGCTGATCACCGCGTTTCAGGTGAACCGCCATTACCCCACGCATGAAGCCTATCTGGCCGATCTGGTCGATGCGATGCGTGAAGAGTACGAAACGATCGTCAACGAGGGATTTTACCTGCAACTCGATTGCCCGGATCTGGCGATGAGCCGCCACACCGGGTATCAGGATCTGTCGGACGCCGAATTCGTGAAGGTTGCCGAAGCGAACGTCGAAGCGCTGAACGCGGCGACTGCCAACATTCCGCCCGAAAAGATGCGGATGCACATCTGCTGGGGCAACTATGAAGGCCCGCACGATCACGACATCCCGCTGGAGCGCGTGATCGATACGGTGCTGAAGGCCCGCCCCGCCACGGTGCTGTTTGAAGCAGCCAACCCGCGCCACGAACATGAATGGGCCGTGTGGAAGGATGCCAAGCTGCCGGATCACAAGATCCTTGCACCGGGCCTGATCGATACCTGCTCCAACTATATCGAGCATCCCGAACTGATCGCGCAGCGGATTGAACGCTTCGCCTCGTTCGTGGGCGTGGACCGCGTGGTGGCCAGCACCGACTGCGGGTTCGGCACCTTTGCGGGTTATGGGAAGCTCGATCCCATCGTGACATGGCGCAAGCTCAAGTCCTTGCGTGAAGGCGCGGATATTGCGGCAGGTCGTCTGTGACCGCAGACGAACGGCGGGCGGCGGAGGCCGATTGCGCGCGGCTGGTCGCGCTCTACGCCAATCTCAACGATGAGGCGCGGTGGGATGAAGTGGCGGCGCTCTATGCCGAAGATGGCGTGATGTTCCGCCCTACTGCGCCCGATGCGGGCGTGGAAGGGCGTGACGCCATTCTTGCCGCGTTCAAGGCTCGCCCGCCGCGCAAGACGCGGCATGTCTGTTCGAACGTGGTGATCGATGTGGAAAGCCCGACCACGGCGCGCGGCACCAGCGCCATGCTGCTGTTCACGGGCGATCCTGCGCCGCTGGTGGGATCGTTCCATGACCAGTTCGTATTGACGGCAGACGGCTGGCGCTTTGCCGAGCGGCGGGGTAGCCTGACGTTCTGATGGCCACTGCCGCCGCCTCGAACCCGGTCAAATCCGCGATGCGCACGCTCGACGTGATCGAATATGTCGTGGCGCACAGGCAGGGCGCGGTGGCGCAGGAGATTGCAGGCGCGCTGGCTATCCCGGTCAGCAGCCTGTCCTACCTGCTCGGCACCTTGACCGACCGGGGGTATCTGTCGCGCGAAGGGCGGCGCTATCTGCCGGGACCGGGGCTTGAACGGCTGCGGGCGCCTGATGCGGCATTGACGCTGGAAGACCGGGTAAGGCCGCTGGTCCGGGCTTTGCGCGGCGAACTCAACGAAACCTCCTCATTCATGGTGCGGCGGGAGTGGGAGGTTGAAGCGCTGGTGACCGAGGCGAGCGATCAGGCGCTGCGCTATGCGGTCGATCCCGGCACACGGCGGCCTTTGCACGCTTTGGCAGCCGGCAAGGTCATGCTGGCGTGGCTGCCGGAGGCGGAAATGGCGCAGTATTTCGCGCAAGTGCAGCGCGAACGCTTTACGCCCGCAACGCGCACAAGCGAGGCGGACTTGCGCGCCGATTTCAGTCGTATCCGCAACGATGGCGTGTGCGTGGCTCGCGAAGAGGCTACGCCCGGCATTTGCGGCACGGCAGCGCCGGTATGGATTGATGGAGAACTGGTGGGTGCGTTCAGCGTGGCCGTGCCCGCCGTGCGGTTTGATGCCGACAGCGAGGCGCGCATCCGGGCTTTGCTCATCCGGACGGCTACCGCTATTCAGGGGACGTGATGAAGGCGAGCCGCCGCAAAGTGATGCACTCGATGAGCGCGCTGGCCAGTGCGCTGGCCTTGCCGCTTCCGGCCTTCGCTGCACGAGATCCCCGCCGCTATCGCGTAATCGTAGACAACGATCTTTCAGGCGATCCCGATGGTCTGTTCCAACTGGCGCACCATCTGCGTTCGCCCTCGGTCGAGATCCGGGCGATCATCGGCTCGCACATGCACGAGAACGAACCGTGGGGCGGCCCCGGCGATCAGGCGAAAGCCTCTGCGGCCAAGGGGCTGGAAGTGCTGGCGAAGCTGGGCATGGAAGGCAAAGTTCCGGTTTTTGCGGGCGCGGCGAAGGCCATCACATCGATGCAGGTGCCCGCACGCACTGCCGCCGATGCGATCATTGCCGAAGCGATGCGCGATGATGCCCGCCCGCTGTTCTATTGCGCCGGTGCGGGCCTTACCGATCTGGCAATCGCGCTGCTGATCGAACCCGCGATTGCAAAGCGCATGACGCTGGTGTGGATCGGCGGGCAGGAATACGAAGGGATCGGCATCCCCGTACCGAACGCGACGCCTGCCGAATATAACCTGACGATCGACCGCATGGCCGCGCAAGTGGTGTTCAACCGCTCTGCCATCGCGATCTGGCAGGTGCCGCGCAACACCTATCGCCGGATGCTGTTCAGCGCGGCGGAACTCATGGAAATGAAGACGCGGGGTGGGGTTTCGGCGTGGCTGGTGGCCGAGGTCGAGAAGGTTTGGGAAATGGTCACCAAGTTCGACCTTTCGACCGGCGAGACTTATGTTCTGGGCGATAGCCCGCTAGTGACGCTGACCGCGCTGCAATCGACGTTCGAGCCTGATCCTGCGTCGAGCGATTATGTGGTGCGCCCATGCCCGACGATTGGCGATGACGGGCTGTATCAGGCCAATCCGCAAGGTCGCCCAATCCGCATCTATACCACCATCGATACGCGGCTGACCTTTGCCGACATGCTGGCCAAGTTGAAGTGAAAAGGGCCGGAAGCGATCCGGCCCTTCGTGTGATTACTTCTTCATGCCTTCGGTGATGCGTTGGGTTTCGGCGCGCGTGGAGTCCGGGCCAGTGTTGCGCTTGTAGATACCGCCCTGGCCTGCGGCACGATTGAACAGATCAGGGTCGCCCTCGCGCTGTTCGAGGCCGAACAGGGGGAACAGGCCGGGATGGCGGCCCAGGCCGCCGTATAGATCGAGACAGCGTTCGATCCAGTCGCGCAGCGGGTCATCGTTGGCGAGCACCGGCGTCTTGCAGACCGAGGAAGTGAAAAGGATGCCGCCGAGGATGCGGTAATCGGCGTAGTTGGGCGATGACCCGCCAAGCCACTGATGCTGAGCCAGCGCCGCGCGCAGAGGTTCCAGGGCGGTGCTGATGCCGGGCAGGCGATCTTCACGGCCTGCCTGAACGTCCTCAAGCTTGCGTCCCAACATCTTCTCGCGGCTGTGGGTCACGTATTCGTGATCCTGCGGCAGTGAAAGGTCGCGGTAGTCCTGACAGAAGCAGAACATCCACGGGCCGACCGCAGCCTTCCAATACCAGTTATCGAGCGCCTTGACCGTGGCAGCCACACTTTCATGCGGGATCAGGGCAGGGCGGTCAGGATACTTGGTGTCGAGGTATTCAACGATGCCCCAGCTATCGAGCACGAATTCGCCATCGTCGACGATGGCGGGCAGGCGTTCGGTCTTTCCGCCGGTGCGTTCCAGAATGCCGGTGAAACCGCCGGGCACGACATCCAGATCGAAGCCCTTGTGCTTCAGTGCATATTTCGTTGCCCAGACGAAGGGGCTGATCGTTGCTCCCGTGGAGAGGGCAAGGTCGTAGAAAGTGATGGTGTTGTTCGCGGCCATGACATCCTCGTTATTTGGCTCGTATTCTGGTTGCCCACACTTTGCCAGATATTGTTAGTAACACAAACAATTTTTGCCCAAATACGCAAAGAGCGCCGGACCCGTCGGGATGGGCCGGCGCTCTCGCTGTCAGGCATGCGCCCTCAGTCTTACTTACGTGTGCGCCACCCTTCGGCGTAGTTGTCGCGCGCGGCGGCGACATAGGGCACCGCCGATACGGTGGCCTTGATTTGGGTCTGGACGTGTGGTTCGACGGTGGGCTTGGTCGTGCCGCCGTTCGGTTCGCCCCACAGCAGGCTGACTTCGGTGCCCGGCGTTTCGAAGCCCGGCTCCATCATGGCGAGCGTCAGGAACTTGCCTTCGTTGGCGGTGTAGCCGATCCACGTCGACAGGCCGACCATTTTGCCATCGACCAGCACCTGATCGAACGGGTGCATCGAATAGACGGCGCTCGGGTATTCCATGAACTTTGCGCGGTCACCCGTGCTCAGCGCCGAGGACTGGACCCGCATCACGTCTTCGTTGTCCAGCGCCAGCGTCACCTTGGTGCGGTGTTTACCTTCTGCGGCCATTTTCTCCAGCGCAGCGCGACCGATGAAGTCATGGTCGAACTTCACAAACGGCCCGTAACCCAGATCCCACGGCGTGGTATAGTAGCCTTCGATGGTTTCGGGAACATAGCTGCCGCCGACGGAGCACTTGGCTTCATAGGAATTGGCCGAGAGCCACGCGCGGTATGGGGCGAGCGCTTCACCGGTGTAGATCGCGGGGAAGGGCGAGGGGATCCAGCCCGATTCCAGCGTGTTCGACGAATAGGCACGGCCACCGACCAGCGCCATCTGGAACTCCTTGCCCGCTTCGACCAGCGCGGCATGGACCGCGCAATAGTCTTCCCACGGACCCATGAGTTCGAAGCCGGGCTGGCCTGCCATGCCGTGGCGCAGCGCGCGCACTTCCTTGCCGCCAATCGTCATGCGGGTCATGTGGAAGAACTTGAGCTCGGGCGGCGTCGTGCCAGTGGCCTTCTCGATGATCTTCATCGCGTTCGGACCCTGGATCTGGAAGCGATAGCTGTTGCGCTTGCCATCGGTGCGCATCGCCCAGCGTTCGTCACGTTCGACGGTGACGTTCCAGTTGCCGCTGGCGGCGTGGTATTCGACCCATTCGATGGTCGGCGCACGACCGACGAGGTTGAAGTGGTTCTCGTCGAGATAGAACAGGATCACGTCACCGATCACGTAGCCATCGGGGGTGACGGGCACGAACTGCTTGGCGCGGTCGGGCTGGAAGTTCTTGAACGAGTTGATGCCCAGGTGCTCAAGCATCTTGAACGCATCCGGCCCCTTAACCGCCAGATCAACCATGTGGTACGACTGGTTGTAGAGAACCGCGGTGTGGCCCCATGCCCACTGCTCCGCGCGCCAGTTCGAGAATTCGGAAGGGACGCCAGGATAGACGTTAGGACCGACCTGCTGGTTGCGGACGAAGTTTACGAGGTCGCCAGCATTCTGGATGACCTGCTCAAGGGTCTGGGACATGATTCTTGCTCTCCCGATGCGATTTCGCGGATGTGGAGTCGCTTTGCCCTACTTTCGCGTGCTTGAAAAGTTCGGAATGGTGAATTTGATGAAAAATTGTATGTGAGGCGTACAATTTCGGCCTGAAAGTCGCACAAACGAAAAGGGCCGGTCCTTGCGGACCAGCCCCTTTGCGTGTCGATTAAGGCAAATCAGCCTTCGACGTGTTCGGCGAGAACCGTCAGGCCCTTGGCGCCGACTTCTGCGAAGCCGCCCTGGACCGTGATCTCTTCAGGCGCCGAACCTGCAGACTTGTAGACCTTGATCGTCCCGTCCTTGACCGTGGACATGAAAGGCGCGTGGCCTTCCAGCACGCCGAATTCACCGTCGGTGCCGGGAACGACTACCATATGGACCTCTTCCGAACGGACGAGGCGGGCCGGGGTGACGAGTTCGAAGTGGAGCGACATCTCTTGCCTTTCGGTCTCCCCGGGGCAGCCCGGGGAGCTAGCTCAATCAGGCTTCAGCAGCCAGCTTCTTGGCCTTCTCGACCGCTTCGTCGATGCCACCGACCATGTAGAACGCGGCTTCGGGAAGGTGGTCGTATTCGCCGTCGACGACTGCCTTGAACGAACGCACGGTATCTTCGACCTGCACGAACTTGCCGCTGATGCCGGTGAAGACTTCTGCCACGTGGAATGGCTGCGACAGGAATCGCTGGATCTTGCGGGCGCGGGCGACGGTGAGCTTATCTTCTTCCGAAAGCTCGTCCATGCCCAGAATCGCGATGATGTCCTGCAGCGACTTGTACTTCTGCAGCGTTTCCTGAACGCGGCGAGCGGTCTGGTAGTGCTCTTCACCGACAACGGCGGGCGTCAGCACGCGCGAGGTCGAGTCGAGCGGGTCAACCGCCGGATAGATGCCGAGTTCCGAAATCGCGCGGTTCAGCGTGGTCGTTGCGTCAAGGTGAGCGAACGAAGCGGCTGGCGCAGGGTCGGTAAGGTCGTCGGCGGGAACGTAAATAGCCTGCACCGAGGTGATCGAACCCTTGGTCGTGGAGGTGATGCGCTCCTGCAGCTGGCCCATGTCGGTGGCGAGCGTCGGCTGGTAGCCCACGGCCGAAGGAATACGGCCGAGCAGAGCCGACACTTCCGAACCCGCCTGCGTGAAGCGGAAGATGTTGTCGACGAAGAACAGAACGTCCTGGCCTTCCTGATCGCGGAAGTATTCGGCCATCGTCAGACCCGAAAGCGCAACGCGAGCGCGGGCGCCCGGCGGTTCGTTCATCTGGCCGAACACGAGTGCCACCTTCGAGCCGTCCGGCGTCGGGTTGCCATCAGCATCCTTGGCGATAACGCCGGCGTCGAGGAATTCGTGGTAAAGGTCGTTACCTTCGCGGGTGCGTTCACCCACGCCTGCGAAGACCGACACGCCGCCGTGGCCCTTGGCGATGTTGTTGATCAGTTCCTGAATGAGAACCGTCTTGCCCACGCCTGCGCCGCCGAACAGGCCGATCTTGCCGCCGCGGGCATAAGGGGCGAGAAGGTCGATGACCTTGATGCCGGTCACGAGGATCGCGGCTTCGGTCGACTGTTCGATGAATTCCGGGGCCTTGGCGTGGATCGGCGCGGTCTGCTCTGCGCCAACCGGGCCGCGTTCGTCGATCGGCTCACCGATCACGTTCATGATACGGCCAAGCGTCTTCGGGCCAACCGGCACCGAGATTTGTGCGCCAGTGTTGGTGACCGGCTGGCCGCGGGTCAGGCCGTCGGTCGAGTCCATCGCGATGGTGCGGACGGTGTTCTCACCAAGGTGCTGCGCAACTTCGAGAACAAGGCGGTTGCCGTTGTTGTCAGTTTCGAGCGCCGAGAGGATCGCGGGGAGTTCGCCATCGAACGCCACGTCGACGACGGCGCCGATGACCTGGCTGATCTTGCCGGTAGCTACTGCGGTGGCCATTGTTGTTTCCTTGCCTTCTATCTCGTCGTCAGAGCGCTTCGGCGCCAGCGATGATTTCGATGAGTTCGGTGGTGATCGCGGCCTGACGGCTGCGGTTGTACTGAATGGTGAGCTTGTTGATCAGCTCGCCCGCATTGCGCGTTGCGTTGTCCATCGCGGTCATCGACGCGCCCTGTTCCGAGGCTTCACGCTCGAGCAGGGCACCGAAGAGCTGCGTGGTGACGTAGCGCGGCAGCAGTTCCTCGAGGATTTCCTCCTCGCCCGGCTCGTATTCCACCACGGCGTCGATAGCGACGGTGTTGGTGGGGGCGGGGACAGGGATGATCTGCGTGGTCACTGGCAGCTGCGTCAGCGCATTCTTGAATTCCGGCGCGATGAGGTGCGCGACGTCGAACTTGCCTGCTTCGAACATCGCGATCAGGTCATGTGCGATTGCGGCAGCTTCGTCAAAGCCGGGCGTGCGCACCAGACTGGTGTCGTATCCGGCGGCGATGCCATTCGGATAATCGCGGCGGATCGGAGCACGACCCTTCTTGCCGACGAGGTAGAACGTCACCGTCTTGCCAGCAGCTTCGAGCGCGCGGGCCTGAAGCTTGGCTTCCTTGACGAGGTTCGAGTTCAGACCGCCGCACAGGCCCTTGTCGGTGTTGACCACGACAAGGAGGTGACGCTGGTCCGATCCAGTTCCGCGCATCAGCAGCGGGCCGTTATCCTGCCCTGCAACCTTGGCAGCGAGGCTGCCCATCACTTCGGCCAGACGGCTGGCATAGGGGCGCGCGGCTTCAGCGGCCGCCTGCGCCTTGCGCAGCTTGGCCGCCGCGACCATTTGCTTGGCCTTGGTGATCTTCTGGGTCGATTTGACCGAGTTGATCCGACCCTTGAGTTCCTTCAGCGAGGCCATGACGGCTCCCTTGATCCGTCACCCCGTCGCGCTGGACGGGGTGGCGTTGACTTCAAAGACTTAGGCGAACTGCTTTGCAAAAGCGTCGAGCGCGGCGACCAGCTTGCCCTTGGCTTCATCGCCAAGATCCTTAGTGTCGCGGATCAGCGTCAGCAGATCAGCGTGCTGCGTGCGCAGGAAGCTGAGCAGTTCGGCTTCGTATTCGGTCACGCGTGTTACCGGCACGTTGTCCAGATAGCCGTTCGTGCCCGCAAAGATCACCGCAGTCTGCTCTTCAAAGCCCAGCGGCGAGAACTGGGGCTGCTTGAGCAGTTCTGTCAGGCGCGAACCACGGTTCAGCAGCTTCTGGGTCGAAGCATCGAGGTCCGAGCCGAACTGCGCAAAGGCCGCCATTTCGCGGTACTGCGCCAGTTCCAGCTTGATCGAGCCAGCCACCTTCTTCATCGCCTTCGTCTGGGCCGAGGAGCCGACGCGCGACACCGACAGACCGACGTTGATTGCCGGACGGATGCCCTGATAGAACAGGCCGGTTTCAAGGAAGATCTGGCCGTCGGTGATCGAAATCACGTTGGTCGGAATGTAGGCCGAAACGTCGCCCGCCTGGGTTTCGATGATCGGCAGTGCGGTGAGCGAGCCAGCGCCGTTTTCGTCGTTCATCTTCGCGGCACGCTCAAGCAGGCGGCTGTGGAGATAGAACACGTCACCCGGATAAGCTTCGCGGCCCGGAGGACGACGCAGCAGGAGCGACATCTGGCGATAGGCCACGGCCTGCTTGGAAAGGTCGTCATACACGATCACGGCGTGCATGCCGTTGTCGCGGAAGAATTCGCCCATCGTCGCGCCGGTGTAGGGTGCGAGGTACTGGAGCGGAGCCGGTTCCGAAGCGGTTGCGGCCACGACGATGGAGTATTCCATTGCGCCGTTTTCTTCGAGCTGGCGCACGATCTGTGCCACGGTCGAACGCTTCTGGCCGACGGCGACGTAGATGCAGTAAAGCTTCTTACCTTCGTCCGTCCCGGCGTTTGCAGCCTTCTGGTTGATGAAGGTGTCGATCGCGACAGCGGTCTTGCCGGTCTGACGGTCACCGATGATTAGTTCGCGCTGGCCACGGCCGACAGGAACGAGAGCGTCAATCGCCTTGAGGCCGGTCTGCACGGGTTCGTGCACCGACTTGCGCGGGATGATGCCCGGAGCCTTGACTTCGACGCGGGTGCGGGTTGCATCAACGATCGGGCCCTTGCCGTCGATCGGGTTGCCCAGAGCATCGACCACGCGGCCCAGCAGGCCCTTGCCGACGGGAACGTCGACGATGGTGCCGGTGCGCTTGACGACATCGCCTTCCTTGATTTCGGCGTCTGAGCCGAAGATCACGACGCCGACGTTGTCGGCTTCGAGGTTCAGGGCCATGCCCTTCACGCCGTTGGCGAATTCGACCATCTCACCGGCCTGGACCTTGTCGAGGCCGTGGATGCGGGCAATACCGTCACCCACCGAGAGAACCGACCCGACTTCCGAGACCTGAGCGTCGGTGCCGAAGCTGGCGATCTGGTCCTTGATGACCTTCGAGATTTCAGCGGCGCGGATTTCCATTTTCAGCCTTTCACAGAGCCTTGAGGCTTCAAGCCTTCATCGCCGTAGCGAGGGAATTGAGACGGGTGCGGATCGAGCTGTCGATCATCTGGCTGCCGATTTTCACGACAAGGCCACCGAGAATATCGGGATCGACATTGGTCTTGAGCTTGATCGACTTGCCGGTGCGCGCCATCAGCTTTTCAGTGATGGCGGCAATCTGGGCATCGTCGAGGGCGTGGGCGCTGGTCACTTCGGCGCTCACTTCGCCACGGCTGGCAGCGGCAATCTGTGCAAAGGCGCGGATCATGCCGGGCAGGTCCGACAAGCGGCGGTTCGCTGACAGCACGCCGGTGAACTTCTTGGTCAGGTCCGAAAGGCCGATCACGCCAGCAACGGCATCAATTGCGCGGCCCGCTTCTTCGCGACCCAACTGCGGGCTGGAGATCAGGCTCTTCAGATCAGCCGATTCGCGCAGTGCAGCATCGAGTGTTTCGAGGTCGCGCTCAACGGACGCAACCTGGCCCTGTTCATTTGCCAGTTCGAACAACGCCGAAGCGTAACGCCCTGACAAGCTGGCCGTAATGCCGCCGGAAATCTCCACGCGCCGAAGTTCCTTCATCCAAGGATAAGCCGAAGCAGACCATTGCCCGGAGATGAACACCGGGTGGCCTGCAGACGGGGCGCGCCTAGCAACGTCGGGCGGTTATGACAAGATGCGACTTGCCTTCTTGTGCATAGGTATGAAGGGATTCCGTGCTGGCCGGTGCGATCACTGCCCAGGTTGGCAGTTGTAACGCATCCTCTCGTTCGGCTCCGGCGGCAACAAAGCCTTGATAGCCTGCTGGTTGCGGCCAAATTGCAGCGCTGCATCCTCGCCCGCGCCGCAAGCAGGGGCGCTGATCTTGGCGCGCTCGGCACGGGCCTTCGTCATCGTTTCCAGACCCACCAAGAAGCGTTCCACCGTATAGGTCCGCGTCTGCGGGTCATACGAATTTACCGAGACGGTCTCTTCGCCATTGGGCACGAGAATGCGGCTCCAGCCGTCGTCCGCCTGTCCGTATTGCGTCTTGCCGTTCATGCAGCCGCCTTCGGTCCATTCTATCGGAACGTCGGTAATATCGGATACCGTTACCCTGCTGCGCTGGGGATCGAGAACGCAAATCATTGACGCAGAAGTAGATTTTGCAGCGATGCTGGCCGTGGCGCTTGCGCTTGCTTCGGGGGCGGCGATCATGTCTTTCGCGCGCTGATCGATGGAGGTGAGCGACGGACGCAGGAACCATACCACGATGGCAGAAAGCATCAGCGCGCCCGCACCGAACACGTGCTTGCGCTGAAAACGCCCGCGCCGTTTGGAAGCCTGCACCATCCCCCAACCGCCTGCGCCAAGCGCGCCGACCAGCAGCAGCGCGGCAAGCGCAAGCCCATTGTCCCGCTCCGACAGCACGGCAAGTTCGGCATCGCGCCGGGCCTTGTCCATCGCACGTTCGCGGGCTTCGGCCTTCGCTTCGTTTTCCGCAGCAAGTCTTGCACCTTCACCGGCGGCGCGTTCTGCCTCGGCGCGATTCAGGTCCGCTATCGAACGGCACGGTAGCCCGCTGCTATGCACTTCCACATTGGCACGGCGCAGAAAGGCCGAAAGCTCTCGCATCGAAATGGCGAAATAGAACGCCGAATCGGTGCTGTTGTCGCTCACCGTGCCGAACGAGTTCACGCCGATCACGCGCCCGCACGAATCGAGCAGGGGGCCGCCCGAATTGCCCGAACCCAGCGGCGCTGTGTGCAGCAAAGTATCGAACGAACGCGAAGAGCGTCCCCCCGAAAGATAGCCGCGCGTTTTGACCGCTGCTTGCGGGGTGACCAGATCGGCCATCGAAAGGCCCTGTGCCAGATCGACATTGCCCGGATAGCCCACGGCGTAAACTTCCGCACCATCGCCCGGAGCGCCGGGGAACAGCGTGATCGGCGTGATCGAGCCGCCGCCTTCGATGCGCAGCAGGGCAAGGTCGTTGCCCGGCGAATAGGCTATCAGTCGGGCGGGATAGCCATTGCGCCCTTCAGCAGGAACCACGCCCGCGATCAGCGAATCATCGCCGCGCAGTTCTTCAACAACGTGAGCATTGGTGACGATCAGGTTCGGCGTGACGGCGAAGCCGGTGCCGTGGGTGATCAGCCGCGCCCTGTCTCCATCGCTTTCGATGATGACCACCCGCACGACCGAGCGGCTCGCAGCCGAAATGTCTGCCGGGTCCGCGTGGGCGGCCGTCATGGCCAGCGCCATGTAAAGGGACACAAGGAAAGCAGTTAGGAGCTTGGCGACACGCATGGGCCGCTTCTTGCGCCTAATTGCTTTGACCGCAAGGTGCGGGACGCGATAGCGCGCCCGATTCGGCAGGATGTCTCCACAGTTCAGGATGACACACCATGATGAGCGAAGACGAACCTTGCCTTGACCATGGCGAGCACTATCCACCGGAGGCAATGATGTCGCAGCCGATCACCGATGACGAAGCATGGGATGCGGTAATCGCGCGTGATCGTGCCTATGACGGGCGCTTCGTGACCGGCGTGGTCAGCACTGGTATCTATTGCCGTCCATCGTGCGCAGCGCGGCATCCACGGCGTGAGAACGTCCGGTTCTTTGCCGATGGCGCGGCAGCGACAAAGGCAGGGCTGCGCCCTTGCCTGCGTTGCTCGCCCAATGATGTTTCGCGCGATGAACGCGCGGTGCTGGCCGCCATAGAGGCTATAAAGGCGGCAGGCCAATCGCTTGCTCTTGCCGATCTGGCGGCGCGCTGCGGGTATTCGCCCACGCATTTCCAGCGGGTTTTCACGCGCAGCACAGGCCTTTCCCCCGCCGCCTATGCGCGCGCATTGCAGAAAGAGCGGATGGCACAGGCTCTCAGTGGAGCAGGCAGCGTAACCGATGCGATCTATGACGCGGGCTTCTCTGGCCCCGCGCGGTTCTATTCCGCAGCAGAAGAAAGGCTTGGCATGGCACCCTCGGTATGGCGCAACGGCGGGCGCGGTGTGACGATCCGCTGGGCGATTGTGCCAACCTCACTCGGCTCCATGCTGGTCGCCGCAACGGACAAGGGCGTGTGTCGTCTGTCGTTCAACGAAGACGAGCAGGCGCTGCGCACACGCTTTCCGAATGCGTCTCTGGTACAGGGCGGCGCGGTATTTGCGCAATTGCTGGGCGATGTGGTGGCCGCCGTCGAAGCGCCGGGCGATTTTGGGCACATTCCACTCGATGTAAAAGGCACGGCGTTTCAGGAAGCGGTGTGGCAGGCTCTACGGCGTATCCCGCCGGGTGAAACACGATCTTACGCGCAGATTGCCGCCGAAGTGGGCAAGCCCGGCGCGGTGCGCGCAGCAGGTTCGGCCAACGGAGCGAACAACGTGGCGGTGCTGATACCGTGCCACCGCGTGATCCGTTCGGACGGTTCGCTGGGTGGTTATGCCTATGGGCTGGAGATCAAGCAGCGCTTGCTCGATAAGGAGAGGCATGGGCGCGACTGAGGCGCTCGATCACGCCCGCGCCCACCCCGTTTGGGCGGGCGTGAGCGTTGCCAGAAAGGCTTCTGCACTTTCCAGATAGGCGGCACGCTTGTCCTCGGCCATTCGCCGCCATGTGGCATAGGGTTGGGCCAGGCGGTGATAGTCTGACAGCTTCTTTTCGTTACGGTCCAGAAAATGCCAGTAAAGTGCATTGAACGGGCAAGCGCCTTCGCCGGTCTTTTTCTTCACGTTGAATGCGCATTTGCCGCAGTAGTCGCTCATGCGATCAATATAGGCCCCGCTGGCGGCATAGGGCTTCGACGCCAATCGCCCCTTGTCGGCGTGCAGAACCATCCCGGCCACGTTGGGCAGTTCCACCCATTCGAAGGCATCGGCGTAAACCACCAGATACCAGTCGGCCACGTCCTGCGGCTTCAGTCCGGCCAGAAGTGCGAAGTTGCCCAGCACCATCAGTCGCTGGATATGGTGGGCGTAGGCATTGTCGCGCGTGGTGCGCACGCAATCGGCAAGGCAGCGCATGTCTGTTTCGCCGGTCCAGTAGAAGTCTGGCAGTGGGCGGGTTGCGTCAAGGCCATTGGCATCGGCAAGGTCCGGCATTTCCAGCCAGTACATGCCGCGAATGTATTCGCGCCAACCGATGATCTGGCGGATAAAGCCTTCCACCGCTTCCAATGGCGCACGGCCTTCCCGCCATTCGGTTTCAGCGCGGCGGCACAGGTCCAGGGGATCGAGCAGGCCGATGTTGATTGCGGGCGATAGCACTGCGTGGAACAGGAAGTCCTGTTCGGCGACCATCGCGTCCTGATACTTGCCGAACAGGGGGAGGCGGTGTTTCAGGAAATCATCCCGCGCGGTTTTCGCCTGCCCGCGGGTCACTGGCCAGCCGAACTTTTCGAGCGATCCGAAATGTTTCGCAAAGCGCGTTGAGACAAGTTTAAGAACGTCCCGCGTCACAGCATCCGGTTTGAAGGCGGGTAGGGCGGGTGGCTGCAATCCGCTTTTCGGCCCGTCCCGATTCTCGGCATCGAAGTTCCAGCGCCCGCCAACCGGCTTGTCGCCTTCCATCAGCAATCCGGTCTTGCGGCGCATTTCGCGGTAGAACCACTCCATGCGCAGCTCCTTGCGGCCTGCCGCCCATTCATAGAAATCGGGCAGGGGGCAGATGAAGCGTGTGTCAGGCAGGATGCGCACGCGGACGGGCAAGTCCCTGCGCCAATGCTCTATCGCCTGCCGCACGCGCCATTCGCCAGGCTCCGTTACCTGAACGCCACGCGCACCATGACGGTCAACCGCACGGGTGACTTCGCCGGTGAAACTGCCAGTGTTGGCCGGATCGTCGAGCTTGACGTAATCGACTGTCCAGCCTGCCACGCGCAGTTCCTCGGCAAAGTGGCGCATGGCCGAAAGCATCAGCGCGATCTTCGCTTTGTGGTGGCGAACGTAAGTCGTCTCTTCCGCCACTTCCATCAGCAGAATAATCGTATCGTCCGGCTTGCGATCGGCAAGGCTGGAGATATCGGGAGAAAGCTGATCGCCAAGGATGGGGACCAAGACTGGGCCGGATGCGGATACGGTCATTTTGTGGGAATGGTCGAGCGCGCGATTGGTTCAACCTGCCCTTTGGGGTCAGACGAAGCTGTAGGGATCGATGTCCACCGCCACGCGCACCCCAGGCGGAAAGCGGAGCGGCTCCAGCCATTCTCGGATCACGCGCTGGATTTCGCTGGATCGTCGTGCGTTGATCAGCAGGCGGTAGCGGTAGCGACCACGCAGCAGCGACAGTGGGGCAGGCGCGGGGCCGAGGATCAGCACGTCGTCCAGCCGTGGCGCGGTGCCGCCGATGCCGCGTGCGGCATCACGCGCTTCGGCTTCGTCCTCACTCGATACGATGATTGCCGCCCAGCGCCCGAACGGCGGCGCGCCCGCGTCCCGCCGCGCTTCGGCTTCGGCTTCGTAGAAGGCATCGCGGTCACCACGCGCCAGTGCCTCGATCACGGCAGCTTCGGGATGGCGGGTCTGGATCAGGACTTCGCCGGGCTTTTCACCTCGCCCTGCGCGCCCTGCGACCTGTGCGATCTGCTGATAAGTGCGTTCTGCCGCCCTCAGATCGCCCCCCTCAAGTCCCATGTCGGCATCGATCACGCCGACCAGCGTGAGTTCGGGGAAGTGGTAGCCTTTGGTCACGAGTTGCGTGCCGACGATGACGTCGATGGCTTTGGCATTTGCCTTCTCAACGAATTCCGCAGCCTTGGCTGGGCTTGTGAGAGTGTCTGAAGTGACCAGCGCAACCCGCGCTTGGGGCAGGATTTCTGCCACTTCGTCGGCAATCCTTTCAACCCCCGGTCCGCAGGCGACGAGGCAGTCAGGTTCATTGCATTCTGGGCAAGCGTCGGGCGTCGGAACCTCGTGTCCGCAGTGGTGGCAGGCGAGGCGGCGGGACAGGCGGTGCTCGACCAGCCATGCCGAGCAATTCGGGCACTGGAAACGATAGCCGCAGGTCCGGCACAGCGTGAGCGGCGCATAGCCCCGGCGGTTGAGAAACAGCAGCGATTGTTCGCCCTTTTCCAGCCTGTCTTTCAAGGCTTTGACCAGCGGTGGCGCGATCCAGTGGCCGCGTTCGGGCTGCTCCAGCCGCAAGTCCAGCACCTTGATATCCGGCAGGGTCGCACCGCCGAAGCGGGCAGGCAGGATCACCCGCTCATAGCGTCCTGCCTCTGCCATCTGGAGGCTTTCGAGGGCTGGCGTGGCGCTGGCGAGAATGACAGGTGTGGACTCGAACCGGGCGCGCATCACGGCGACATCGCGCGCGTTGTACCGCACGCCATCATCTTGTTTAAATGAGATTTCATGCGCTTCATCGACCACGATCAGGCCTAGATTCGCAAAGGGCAGGAACAGGGCGCTACGTGCACCTACAAGCACCTGAGCGACACCTAGCGACACCGAACGCCACGCACGCCGCCTTTCCGAGGCTTTGAGCGAACTGTGCCATGTCACCGGCGGAACGCCAAAGCGGGCCTCGAAGCGTTTGAGGAAAGTTTCTGTCAGCGCAATCTCTGGCAGCAGCACCAGAACCTGCCGACCGGCCTCGATGGCAGTGGCGATGGCTTCGAAATATGTCTCGGTCTTGCCTGATCCGGTTACGCCATCAAGCAGGAAAGGCCGGAATTCCCGCGCTTTTACGGCATCTACGAATTTCGCCGCGACTTCCGCCTGCTGGTCCGACAGATCGGGCGCGGAAAAGTGTGCGTTGGCAAGGGGATAGGGCCGGTCCGAATCCACGACGACCGGTTCCAGCAGGCCAGCGTTGACCATGCCACGCAGCACCCCGTCAGAAACGCCCGCAATTTCAGAGAGCTCGCGAATTGTCGCTTGCTGATCGTGCAGGAGATCGAGCGCGATCAGCCGCTGCGGGGTCATGCGGCCCGGCTCCCTTCCGGTCAGGCGGTATTCCGTAATCGTCCCGCCACCCTGCAATGCCGCGTTGCTCGACAGCGCCATGCGCGCCACTGAGGCGAGAGGGGCGAGGTAGTAATCTGCCGTCCATTCGATAAGGCGGCGCAAGGATGCAGGTAATGGAGGGACGGGAAGGACTTGCAACAGAGGGCGCAGCTTGTTTTCAGGCACTTCCGTGGCAGGTAGTCGTTCCGCTTCCCAGACCACGCCGATGATCTGGCGCGGGCCGAGCGGGGCGAGGACGACGCTGCCGGGTTCGACGGTCATCCCGGCGGGCACGCGATAGTCGAGCGGGCCGAGCGCGGCGTTGAAGACAAGGCATCGGACGCGGTTCATGTTGACCCGTCTATATGGGGCGTGATGGCCGGGGGCAAAGCCCGCAGGCGAAGGAACTGAGGAGAAAAGACGTGTCGCAGGTTGTAGGTCCGATCAATCGCCGCGCCTTGCTGGGCGGCATGACGTCAATCGGCGTGCTGGCGCTGGCTGGATGTTCAAGCTTCCCGGCATTTTCGCTGGAAGAGGCGGTGCGGCGGCTGTTGTTTCTCTCGTCCGACCGCGCCTTTGCCCGGCTGTTGCAGCCCGGGGGTTTCTGGGACGATCAGGTAACCCGGCTGGTCCTGCCGGAATCGCTGGGCAATCGTGGCGGCGTGCTGACGCGCATTCTGACCGGGCCCTTGATGAAAGACCGGTTGAGCCGTGCATTCAACGATATGGCCTATGAAGCGGCAGATCGCGCCGCGCCTGCCGTAACCGACGCTGTGCGGACCATCGGTGTGCGCAATGCACTGGCCCTGATCCGCAGCAGCGATCCGATGGCGGCGACGGCCTATCTTCATCAGGAAATGGGTACTAGCCTTGTCGAATTGATGGTGCCGGAATTTGGCGATGCCATCCGCGTCAGCCGTGAACCGCTGGTGGGGGAATTGCTGGCGGCGCTGACCGGCGTGGATGTGGGCGGCATCGCGCAATCGCTGGCCATGCAGGCCGACAACGCGATCTTCCGCGCCATCGGACGCGAAGAGGCGGCGATCCGTGCCGATCCGCGCTCTACCAACGATCCGGTGCTGATGGCGGCGTTTGGCGTAAAGTGACGGCCTGACAACGGGGGCCACCTTCCCTATAGGCGGGGGGAATCATTCCTCCCCCATCTGGAAGGCCAGACCCATGAAGTTCTTCGTCGACACTGCCGACACCGCCGAAATCGCCGATCTTGCGGCCACCGGGCTGCTGGATGGCGTGACCACCAATCCCACGCTGATCGCCAAGGCGGGCAAGGACTTCATCGAAGTGACGCGCGAAATCTGCGGTCTGGTCGATGGCCCGGTTTCCGCTGAAGTCGTGGCGCTTGACCACGAAGGCATGATGCGCGAGGCGGAAATCCTGCGCAAGATTGCTGACAACGTGTGCATCAAGGTGCCGCTGACCATTGACGGGTTGAAGACCTGCAAAGCGCTGACCAGCGAAGGCACCAAGGTCAATGTCACGCTGTGCTTCTCGGCCAATCAGGCGCTGCTGGCGGCAAAGGCGGGTGCGACGTTCATTTCGCCTTTCGTTGGCCGTCACGATGACAATGGCTTCGATGGCATGGACCTGATCCGCGACATCCGCCTGATCTATGACAACTATGCGTTTGAAACCGAAATCCTCGTCGCGTCGATCCGCCACGGCGTGCACGTGCTGGAAAGCGCGCGCATCGGTGCCGACGTGATCACCGCGCCGCCCGCCGTGATCAAGGGCCTGTTCAAACATGTCCTTACGGACAAGGGCATCGAAGGCTTCCTTGCGGACTGGGCGAAGACCGGCCAGAAGATCGGTTAATGTTGCGTATGGCCGAGGGAGGCCCCCGCCTGTGCGGGGGCGCAGCTCTCTCGGTTCGAATGTTGAAGGCAGGCATTGGCTGACGAATCTCCTCTCGACCGTTTTCGTGCGGTGCTGACCGGCACCGCACGCGCCATTTCGCTCGATCCCGAAGTGGAAGTGGCGTGGACGGCGGATGCGCCGGTGCAATCTGGCCAGTCTATGCGTGTGCCGATGCCGGGGCGTGCGCTTCCGGCAGAGCAGGTGGCCGAAGCGCGCGGCCATGCCGATTCGATGGCGCTGCGGCTGCGGCACCACAACGCTGCGCTGCATGGCCGCCATGCGCCTTCAGAAGCCTTGGCGCGGGCGTGCTACGATGCGGTGGAGCAGGTGCGCTATGAGTCGCTGGGCGCGAATGCCTATGCGGGGATGCGTGGCAACCTTGGGGCGGCGCTGGCGATGCGCATGGCGTCGGACCCGATTAGCCGCGCCGCCAAGCCCGAAGACGTGCCGCTGCCCACCGCGCTGGCGCTGCTGCTGCGTGAAAAGCTGACTGGCGAAGCATCGCCTGCTTCCACCGACACCGGCATGGCGATGGTGCGTAGCTGGATCGAAAGCAAGGTCGGTGACGATGTGGAAGGCCTTGCTCTGTCGCTGGACGATCAGCGCGCCTTCCAGCAGATCGCGCTCGATATGCTCCAGCATCTCGACCTCACCCAGTCTGCCAGCGAGCAGGATGAGAACACCGAGGAAGACGAGGGCGAGCAGGACGAAGACGAAGGCGAGGAAGAGCCGAGCAGCTCCGACGATCAAGAGCAGCAACCTTCGGAAATCGCCGGCGATACCAGCGAGGGTGACGAGGATTCGGAATCCGAACAGGAAATCGAACAGGACGACGATGCTGCAGATTCCGACATGGCCGACGAAGGCGAGGAGGGCATGCTGCCAACGCGCCCGAACCGTCCGTGGACCGATATCCCAGAGAATTTCGACTATAAGGCCTATACCAGCCAGTTCGACGAGATCGTGGCAGCGACGGACCTGTGCGACGAGGAAGAGCTGACGCGGCTGCGTGCCTACCTCGACATGCAGTTGAAAGGCCTGCAGGGCGTGGTCACACGGTTGGCCAACCGGTTGCAACGCCGGTTGATGGCGCAGCAGAACCGTTCGTGGGATTTCGATCAGGAAGAGGGCCTGCTCGATGCCGCGCGGTTGGCGCGCGTGGTGATCTCGCCCGGCCATTCGCTGTCCTACAAGATCGAGCGCGATGTGGAGTTCAAGGACACCATCGTCACGCTGCTGATCGACAATTCCGGCTCCATGCGCGGGCGGCCCATCTCGATTGCTGCGATCAGCGCCGATATCCTTGCCCGCACGCTGGAGCGCTGCGGCGTGAAGACCGAAATTCTCGGTTTTACAACGCGCGCGTGGAAGGGCGGGCAAAGCCGCGAGGCGTGGCTGGCAGGTGGCAAGCCCGCGCAGCCGGGCCGTCTCAACGACTTGCGCCATATCGTTTACAAGAAGGCCGACGAACCGTGGCGGCGCGCACGCAAGAACCTTGGCCTGATGATGCGCGAAGGCCTGCTGAAAGAGAACATCGACGGCGAGGCACTGCTTTGGGCGCACACCCGGCTGCTGGCGCGGCCTGAAGACCGCCGCATCCTGATGGTCATATCCGACGGTGCGCCGGTGGACGATTCGACGCTGTCGGTGAACAATGCGGGCTATCTTGAGCAGCACTTGCGCAAGGTGATTGACTGGATCGAAAAACAATCGCCGGTTCAGCTTGTCGCCATCGGCATCGGGCATGACGTGACCCGCTATTACCGGCGCGCGGTGACGATCATGGACGCCGAACAGCTTGGCGGCACGATCATCGAACAATTGGCGGATCTGTTCGAGGACGAATAGCGGGCGCTTGACGGCTTGAATTTAACCGGGCAGTTAATCTGCCATGAGCCAGATGACTGTCAGCGAAGCCGTTCTGTCCCGCCGTTCGATCCGGGCGTTCAAGCCTGATCCTGTGCCGCTGGATGTGTTGCGGCGGGTGATGGACAAGGCGCGGTGGGCGCCTTCGGGGTGCAATTTCCAGCCTTGGGAAGCGACCATTGTGACCGGCGCGCCACTGGCGGAATTGCAGGCGAAGATGCTTGTGACGCCGTTGCAGGATCCGATCGAGTATTCGTGGTCGCAGCCTGAAGTCATTCCCGAATGCAAGGCGCGGCTGCACGCAGTGGGCGCGGCGATGTATCAGGCGATGGGTGTGGGCCGTGGCGACGGTGATGCACGGGCCGATTTCGTGCGCAACAACGTGACCTCGTTCGGCGCGCCAGCGGTGCTGATGTGCTATTTCGACCGGCGGATGGGGCCGCCGCAATGGTCTGATACCGGCATGTGGTTGCAGACAATCATGCTGCTGCTGCGTGAGGAAGGTCTGGATTCCTGCCCGCAGGAGTTCCTTGCCATGCACGCTCGGTTGATCAAGGATTTCATCGGCGTTTCGGATGAAACGCATATCTTTTTCTGCGGCATTGCCATTGGTTATCGCAATGAGGAGAACCCGGTGAACGGGTTTGAACGTGCGCGTGAACCGGTAGATGGCAACGTGCGCTTCCTTGGATTCTGAATAACTCCGCTACCGCGCAGTTCCGCATTGGCAGGCCAGCAACAATCCGCCTATGCTGTGAGGTGAGGCGCATAAGCGCTCGTCTTGGGTTCGCAAAATCGTCGGGGGGAAGGCTCGCGCTGCGGCTGCGGGCCTTCGGCATATGCGGATTGGGGGCGAATCATGCCTTGGCGGAATGAGGCTGCGGAAGCGGGCGCTGAAGAGATCGGGCGCACAGCACTGCGCGGGCTGGGGCAATTGGGCGTGCAGCGCACCGTCGTTGCGCTGGCATTGATTGCGATTGCGCTGTTCGTTGCGTTCAGCAGTTGGCGTCTGCCGCTACTGCGGGATGCCGAAGCGGCGCTTTACGATCTGCGCGCCGCCAACTTTGCGCCGCCTGCCGATACCGACAAGCGCGTGACGCTGGTGGTCTATACCGCCGATACCAACCGCGCGACGGGGCAGATATCGCCGGTGGACCGAACGATTCTGGCCAAGGCGCTGACGCAGATCGATCAGCTTGGTGCAAAGGGCGTGGGCATCGACGTTCTGTTCGACAGCCCGCAGGACGATGATGAACTGTTGCACGCTTCACTGAAAGCGATGCAGACGCCGGTCTATCTTGCCTATGCTGACAACAAGACCAATCCTGAAGCCATCACGTATGAGCAGGAGCAGGATCTCAAGGCGTTCCAGCAAAGCGTGAAGACGCAGAAGGTCGGCCCGGCGTCGATCCTGCTGGAAACCGATGCCGATGGCGTGGCGCGGCGCTGGCCGAAGCTCTACGCAGGCCTGCCGCCGCTGCTTTCGCTGGCCTTGACTCAGAATGGACCGGATGCGGACAAGCGCTTTGCCAGTTTTACAGGCCCGATCCGCTTCCGCGTGCCGACGGCGAGTGATCGCCCTGTGTTCGACAAGATCCCAATAGACCTGTTGGCCGACCCTGAAACCGCGCCTTTCGTGGCCGACGTGATCAAGGGGCGTTATGTGCTGATCGGCGGCGATTTTTCGGACTTTGACCAATTCGATACGCCGTTCACGCGCACCGGCAATCCGGTGACCGGCGAAACGCGGATGATCGGCGTGGAAGTTCACGCATCGATGCTGGCGCAACTGCTCGACAAGGCATGGAAAGCGCCGCCTGCGGTGTGGGTGAAAGTTCTGGCGGCGGTGCTGGCCGTAGGGCTGGGCGTGGCAACGGCTGTTGCGCAGGCGCGCACATGGGTGCTGGCGCTGGCGGTGCTGGGGCAGTTCGCGCTGTTCCTTGCTGTGCCCTTTCTAGTGGAGCGGGCGGGCTATGACACGCTGGACTTGCCCGCCACCGGCTGGCTGATCGGCTGGTTGATCGCTTTCACGGCGGTGAGTTCGGGTCTGCGGGCAATCAACGCAGCGCAGCGCGAATTTGCGCAAGGGGCGCTGGGCAAATACCTGCCGCGTTCGGTCGCGGCAGAGATCATGCGCAATCCTGAACGGCTTTCGCTGCATGGAGAGAAGCGCGAAATTTTCTGTCTGTTCAGCGATCTGGAGGGTTTTACCAAGCTGACCCACGCGGTTGAGCCAGAGATGATCGCACGGTTGCTGAATGATTATCTCGACCGGTTGAGCGCTGTGGTGCTGGAATATGGCGGCACGCTTGACAAGTTCGTCGGCGATGCAGTGGTGGCGTTTTGGGGCGCACCTATCGCTTACCCGGACGATGGAGAGCGGGCGGTGAAAGCGGCTTGGGCGATGTATCTGGCGGGAGAGGACTTCCGCAAGAACGTTCCCGAAGGCGTGCCGAAGATCGGTCGTACCCGTGTGGGCGTTCATTATGGCGAAGCCGTGGTCGGCAACTTCGGCGGCGAGGGGAGAATCCAGTATACCGCTCTGGGCGATGCCATGAACACGGCGGCGCGGCTGGAAGGCGCGAACAAAACACTTGATACCAAGGTTCTGGTCAGCCGGGAGGCGGTGGAGCGGTGCGGCCTCGACTGGTTCAGGCCGATGGGCGAAGTGGTGCTGCGCGGACGGTCGACCCCGGTGCAGGTCTACGAACCGGTGCCCGATATGACGCAGGAGCAACGCGCCGTTTCAGCCGATCTGATAAGCGCCCATTCAGCGGGCGAGGCGGATCGTGTGCAGGCCCTCACAGACAGCGTGCGCGATTCGGCGCAGGGTGATGAGGCGATGATGAATCTGATCGAAAGACTGCGGAAGACGCATGAGGGAGAGAGTTATGGGCTGGGTTGATCGCAAGCTGATGCGCGCAGGAATTGCGGGCGTGGCAGCCTTGGCCGGGATGACGATTGCAGGCGCGGCGCTGGCGCAATCGGTGGTGGTCCGCTCGACCGGACCTTCGGCAGGAACCTATCCGCAGGGCAAGAAACTGCCCGCGAATGCTACTGTAGTGCTGAAGGGCGGAGATCAGGTGACGGTGCTGGACAAGGCGGGTACGCGCGTTCTGGCAGGGCCTGGCACGTTCACGCTGAATGGTGCGGTCAATCGCGATGCCAATGGCGCGACGGCGCTGGCATCGATGATGGCGCGCGGCGGCGGAGCACGGACGCGGACCGGGGCCGTGCGGGGCGCTACGGCCGCGCCTGTTCCAGCCGGACCGACCGGCCCGGAAAACGTCTGGTACATTGATGTGAGCAAGGGCGGCACCTATTGCGTGGCCGATCCTGCTGCCGTGGTCCTGTGGCGGCCTGACAAGACGCTGGATGGCACCGGCACATTGCTTTCGCAGGATGGCAGCACCGCCGACGTGGCTTGGCGCGCGGGCAATCCGCTGAAAGTCTGGCCCGCTGCCAGCGTGCCGGTGGTGGATGGTCAGACCTATACGTTCAGCAGCCCGGTAGGTGCGCCCGTGAAAATCCGCACGATGGTGCTGGCCAGTGTGCCGACTGACGAGGTGGAGATTGCCGGCACGATGGCCGAGAAGGGCTGCACCGCGCAGCTTGATCTGCTGGCAACGCTTGCCAGCACCGCGCAGGCCGGGGGCTGAACGTGATGCGCAAGGCTTTGCTGGGGATGGGCGCGCTTTTGGCCGTTGGCAGCGCTTCGGCTGCAATGGCGCAGGCGGTGGTCGTGCGCTCCACGGGGCCGTCAGCGGTTAGCTATCCCAAGGGCAAGCGCCTTCCGGTGAATGCCAGCGTGGTGTTGAAAGCGGGCGATGTGGTGACGGTGCTCGACCGGGCGGGAACGCGGGTGCTGAAAGGCGCAGGGTCGTTCGTGATCGACAATGCCGTCAATCGTGATCGCGGCGCAGCGGCATTGCTGGCGCGGTCCTTGAGCAACCCCGCCTCGGTCCGGGCGGGGGCCGTGCGCAGCGCTTCGGTGCGCGGGGCCGGTTCCGGGAATGCCACTCTTCCGGTGAGCATCTGGATCGCCGACGTCACTCAGAACGGTAACGTCTGTGTACCGCGCGGCAGCGATTTGTATCTGTGGCGCGGAGAAGCCGAAACCCGCAGCTTTACGTGGTTGACCGAGAGCGAGGGCGGCGAGATGGTGCGGATGCAGTGGCCGCCCAAAACTGCGGGAATCGCGTGGCCAAAGACGATGCTCGCGCCGCAGGAAGGCCGCACCTATCGCATCTACGACGAAACTGCGCCTGACAAGGCGGCGGAATTTCGCATCGTGACGCTGGAGCCGGAAGCGGTGCCCGCTGATGCCGCTGCACTTGGCACGCTGTTACTGGACAATGGCTGCAAGGCCCAGTTCGAATGGCTGGCCGAGGTTCTGGCGGAAGAGCCATCCGAATGACTTGACCGGGAGCAGGAGCGCAGGGCAATGGCGAGGCCATGTCTAACGCTCCCGCGCCTTCCAGCCCTTCCGCCCCGCTCAAGCTGTTCAACAGCTTGACCCGCCAGTTGGAAGAGTTCCAGCCGGTCCACCCCGGTGAGGCGCGCGTCTATTCCTGCGGGCCGACGGTCTATAACTACCCCCACATCGGCAACATGCGCGCCTATGTCTTTGCCGATATTCTGGGCCGCACGCTGAGCTTCAAGGGCTACAAGCTCACCCATGTCATCAACATCACCGACGTGGGCCACCTGACCGATGATGCGGATGAGGGTGAGGACAAGATGGAGAAGATGGCGCGGGCAGAAGCGCGCTCTATCTGGGACATCGCGCAGCACTATACGCAGGCCTATTGGGAAGACATCAAGGCGCTGAATATCCGCCAGCCCGCGCGCTGGACCATCGCCACCGAATACGTGCCGCAGATGATCGCCTTTGCCGAAAAGATCGCGGACAAGCACTGCTACGAACTGGATAGCGGGCTGTATTTCGACGTATCCACCGTAGCCGATTATGGTCGCCTTGCCCGCGCCCAGACTGAGGACGGGGAAGGCCGGATCGAAGCGGTTGAGGGCAAACGCAACGCGGCTGACTTTGCCATCTGGCGCAAGACGCCGCCGGGCGAGAAGCGCCAGATGGAATGGGATTCGCCGTGGGGGAAGGGCGCGCCGGGCTGGCATCTCGAATGCTCGGTCATGTCGGGCGAAGTGCTGGGCTTTCCGTTCGACATCCACACCGGCGGGATCGACCACCGCGAAATCCATCACCCCAACGAAATCGCGCAAAATCAGGCGTTCTGCTGTGCGGGCGGCTTGGACCTGCCTGCCAATTCCGGCGCGCGGGTGTGGATGCACAACAACTTTCTGGTCGAACGCTCTGGCAAGATGAGCAAGTCGTCGGGCGAGTTCCTGCGGCTGCAACTGCTGATGGACAAGGGCTATCACCCGCTGGCTTACCGCATGATGTGCCTGCAGGCGCACTACCGCAGCGAACTGGAGTTTTCGTGGGAAGGGCTTGGCGCTGCACTGACGCGACTGAAGCGGATGTATAAAGTTGTTGCAGTCCAAATGTGGAAGCAGTTTGAGGAGACTGGGCAGCCAGTTGATCCGACCAACGCCTATCTGCCAATACCTGTCGATAAGTGGAATGCAGCCGATAAAACTGGGGTTCTTAAGGATTTTTCAGACGCATTATCGGATGATCTAAATACCCCGAAGTGCCTGCCCTTGATCGAAGAGGTTCTTGGCGACAAGATGATCGACAATGCTTTGCGTTGGCATCTTTTGGCGACGATGGATCAAGTCTTGGGTCTAGACTTGCTGCGCCGCAATCGAACGGATCTGCGCATTCGTCCCAAGAGCGTCGAAATCACAGAAGCCGAAATCGAAGCCACGCTCGAAGCCCGCAAGGCTGCCCGCGCCGAAAAGGACTTCGCCCGCTCTGATACGCTGCGCGATGAACTCGCTGCCAAGGGCGTCGAAGTGATGGATGGCGATCCGCTCGGTTGGGAGTGGAAGCTCGCCTGACCTTGTAAACCACCTTTATGGTGTGTATATAGTTGCGCATGGAGCGCGATAGTCGCCAGATCGTTAAGCGGCTGCTCGCTGAGGGTTTCGTGCCTGTTTCGGTCAAGGGATCGCATCACAAGTTTCGCCGCGATGGCGTGACAGTGATCGTGCCTCACCCGAAGAAGGACTTGCCGCTTGGCACCGCGCGCAGCATCGCCCGGATGGCAGGTTGGCTATGAAATATTTCTACGCAGTGGTTCATAAGGATGCAGACAGCGCCTTTGGCGTTGCATTTCCCGATATTCCCGGCTGCTTTTCAGCGGCGGACGAGGTTGAACAGCTTGTCCCCAATGCCTGCGAAGCGCTTGAACTGTGGTTCGAGGATGAGCCGGAAGATATTGCGCCGAGCAGCCTTGAGCGGGTGCGCGAACTTGTAGCGACTGATCTGGCGGAAGGCGCTTTCCTGATTTCGGTGCCGCATATCCGGCGCACCGGGCGGCAGGTGCGGGCCAATATTTCGCTGGATCGAGGAATGCTGGATGCGATTGACCGCGCGGCGGCGGATCGCAATCTTACGCGCAGCGCCTTTCTTGCCGATGCAGCCCGCAATGAAATTGAGCAGAGGCGCGCCCCATGACCGTCCTCGTCATGAACGCAATGGCCGCGCCGCTGGTGGAAGGGCGCCTGCCTGACTGGATCGAGCCGCGCTTTTTCCGCAGCGCTGAGGAACTGTTCGACCTTGCGCTGGAAGCGGAGATTGGCTGGTTCGATCTGTATCAACCTGCCGGGATGGACAAGGCGATCCGGCTGGCGACGAAGCTGAAATGGCTCAATTCGGTCTATGCCGGAGTCGATTTCTTCCCGCTCGATGTGTTGCAAGAGCGCGGCGTGATCCTGACCAACGGCACCGGTATCAACGCCATCACCATTGCAGAATACGTGGTGATGGGGATGCTGACCGTAGCGAAGGGCTATCGCGATGTCGTGCGGGCGCAGGATCGGCACGAATGGCTGGTGGATTCGCCGGGCAAGGTGGAGCTGGCAGGCAGCCGGGCGCTGATCCTCGGCTATGGGGCCATTGGCCAGAAGGTCGAACGGATGCTCCAAGGTTTCGATGTAGATGTGGTGAAAGTGCGCCGATCCGGTGGCGAAGGCGCGCTGGGGCCGGACCAATGGCGCGCGCAGCTTGGCGCGTTCGATTGGGTAATCCTTGCCGTGCCTGCCACGCCCGAAACCGATGGCATGATCGGCGCGGCGGAGATCGCGGCGATGAAGCCCGGCTCCACCCTGATCAACGTGGCGCGCGGTGCCGTGGTCGATCAGGACGCGCTGATCGAAGGATTGAAGGCCGGGCGACCCGGCCATGCCTTTCTTGATGTGGTCACCCCCGAACCGCTTCCGCCTGAACATCCGCTGTGGAGCGTGCCGAACGCACATGTCACCAGCCATCTTTCGGGGCGGGCGCAGACCAAGATGTTTGAACGGTCGGTCAGCCGCTTCCTTGAGAACATTGCGCGGTTCCGCAACGGGGAGCCGCTTCAGCCGCAGGTCGATCTTTCTTTGGGCTATTGATCGCGGGGCGTGACACGCGCGCCTGCGTTTGTTAGCCGTTGCAGTTGTGAGTCAGCGCGAGGGGGAACACATCGCGCGGCATCCAAAGCCCTTTGCGGTCGTATCCATGTTGGGGAGGGAGGCGCGCCATGATGCGCGCGTCCTGTAATGGAGCGACATAAAATGGCTGAAGGAACAAAAGCTTCCGACCTGTTCATCCAGTGCCTTGAGGAAGAGGGCTGCGAATATATCTTCGGCGTTCCCGGAGAAGAAAACCTCGATTTCCTTGATTCGCTCTCGCGCTCAAAGCAGATCAAACTGATCCTTACCCGGCATGAACAGGGCGCTGGCTTCATGGCTGCGACGTATGGCCGCCACACTGGCAAGACCGGCGTCTGCATTGCCACCCTGGGGCCGGGGGCTACAAACTTTGTGACTGCCGCCGCCTACGCCACGCTCGGCGGGATGCCAATGCTGATGATCACCGGCCAGAAGCCGATCAAGAAATCGAAGCAGGGCCGTTTTCAGATCCTTGATGTCGTTTCGATGATGGGGCCGATCACCAAGTTCACGCATCAGATGGCGTCTTCGGACAATATCCCCACGCGTGTGCGTGAGGCCTATCGGCTAGCCGAGGAAGAAAAGCCCGGCGCGACGCATATCGAACTCCCTGAAGATATTGCCGATGAGCATACCACGTCGGTGCCCTTGAAGCGCAGTCTGGTGCGGCGTCCGAATGCGGATGCCAAGTCAGTTGCGCAGGCTGTGGAGGCGCTTGAGGCAGCAAAGGCACCTGTGCTGGTGATTGGCGCTGGTGCGAACCGCAAGATGACCGGCAAGATGTTGCGCGAGTTTGTGGAGAACACCGGAATCCCGTTCCTCACCACGCAGCTTGGCAAAGGCGTGATCGATGAACGGCATCCAAAGTTCCTTGGTTGTGCGGCGCTTTCTGCGGGTGATTTCGTCCATCGTGCGGTAGAAGATGCCGATCTAATCATCAATGTCGGCCATGATGTGATTGAAAAGCCGCCATTCTTCATGCGCGATGGCGGTCCGCCGGTTATCCACGTTTCGACCAAGACGGCCGAAGTCGATCCGGTCTATTTCCCGTCCATCGAAGTGATTGGCGATATCGCCAACGCGATCTGGCAGATGAAAGAGGCAATCACGCCTAACCCCGCATGGAACTTCGATTACATGCTGGCCTATCGCGCGGCAGAGGTGGCACATACCGCGCCACTTGCAGCGGACGAACGCTTCCCTGTGTTCCCGCCCCATCTGGTGCAGCAGGTCCGCGATTCCATGCCGGAAGACGGGATCATCTGTCTCGACAACGGCGTCTACAAGATCTGGTTCGCGCGGGGTTATACCGCCTATCAGCCCAACACGGTCCTGCTCGACAATGCGCTGGCCACGATGGGGGCAGGGCTGCCGTCCGCGATGATGAGCGCGATGCTCTATCCTGAGCGAAAGGTCATGGCGATCTGCGGTGACGGCGGGTTCATGATGAACAGCCAAGAGATGGAAACTGCCGTCCGGCTCGGCCTGAACCTGACGGTGCTGATTCTCAACGACAACGCCTATGGCATGATCCGCTGGAAGCAGGCCAATATGGGCTTTGCGGATTTCGGGCTGACCTATAACAATCCCGATTTCGTGAAATATGCCGAAAGTTATGGCGCGAAAGGATATCGCGTGGAGAGCGCCGCACACCTTAAGGAACTGCTGGCCCATTGCCGCGATACTCCGGGTGTCCATTTGATTGACTGTCCGGTGGACTATTCGGAGAACGATCAGATTTTGAACAAGGACATCAAAGATCTGTCCAAGGCGCTTTAGGATCCGGGCCGAATAGCCCCTCCCCTTCAGGGGAGGGGTTGGGGTGGGGGCTGTCGTTTCATACGCAGCGCCTGCCGCAAGCCCCCACCCCCTGCCCCTCCCCTGAAGGGAGGGGGGAGAACGATGATGAAGCTGAAAGACGTCTACCCGCTCTACCTCAACAACAAGGCGGTGCAGCCCAACACCGATCTTGCGGTGACCGACAAGTTCACCGGCGAGGTGGCATTCCGCACCGCACTGGCCACGCCCGACGTGATCGACGAGGCGATTGCCGGGGCCGTGCGCGCGGCGGAGCCGATGGCAAAGCTGGCAAGCTACGAAAAGCGTGACGTGCTCGACCATTGCGTGAAGCGTTTTGCCGAACGCAAGGACGAGCTGGCCTATGCCCTGTGCGTGGAAGCGGGCAAGCCGATTGCCGATTCCGAAGGCGAGGTGGGCCGCCTGATCGACACCTTCCGCATCGCTGCAGAAGAAGCGACGCGCAACTATGGCGAAGTCCAGCCGCTCGACATTTCGCCGCGTGCCAAGGGCTATATGGGCATGTGGAAGCGCGTGCCGATCGGGCCGTGCAGCTTTATTTCGCCCTTCAACTTTCCGCTGAACCTTGCCGCGCACAAGATCGCGCCTGCCATTGCGATGGGATGCCCCTTCGTGATGAAGCCCGCCAGCCTGACGCCGCTGGGGGCGATCATCATGGGCGAAGTTCTGGCTGAGTGCGACGTTCTGCCCGAAGGCGCATTCTCTATCCTGCCGGCCAGCCGCGATGGCGCAGACCTGTTCACCACGGACGAGCGGCTCAAGCTGCTCTCGTTCACTGGTTCGCCCGATGTGGGCTGGGCGCTTAAGGCGAAGAGCGGCAAGAAGAAGGTCGTGCTGGAACTCGGCGGGAATGCGGCTGTCGTGGTCGACAAGGACGCCGATCTTGAACACGCGCTCGCCCGGATCATCTTCGGCGGGTATTACCAGTCGGGGCAGTCGTGCATCCACGTGCAGCGCGTGATCATCCATGCCGAGATATACGACCACTTCCGTGATATGCTGGCGGCCAAGGTAAAGGCCTTGAAGTCTGGCGACCCCAAGAACCGCGATACCTTCATCGGTCCGATGATCTCGGCCAAGGAAGCGCAACGCCTGAAGACGTGGATCGACGCAGCCGTGGCGGGTGGGGCAACACTGCTGGCAGGTGGCGGATGCGATGGCAACATGCTCGAAGCTACGCTGCTGGAAGGCTGCAAGCGCGATATGGACGTTTACACCGAAGAAGCGTTCGGCCCGGTGGTGATCCTGTCGAAGTTCACCGATTGGGATACCGCAATGGACGAGGTGAACGATAGCAAGTTCGGCCTGCAGGCGGGTCTTTTCACGTCGGACATCCAGAAGGTGCTGGGCGCGTGGGACGTGCTGGACGTCGGCGGCATCGTGGTGAACGATGTGTCGTCCTACCGCGTCGACAACATGCCCTATGGCGGGGTGAAGGATTCCGGCCTTGGCCGCGAAGGCATCCGCTTTGCGATGGAAGACATGTCCGAGATCCGAAACATGGTAATCCGCAGGTCGTGAACGGTCAAAATCGGCGCTTCTGACGCCATGTATTGCTGAATTGTGTGAGAAAGGGTGTTTAGCCACTTGAACCCAACTCGGTTGGTGGCCTAGTCTCGGTTCAACGGGGTCGCATTGCAGCACTTCCGGTTTGGGGTGTCGTCACAGACGTAAAGTCGGACGCCTCGCCAGCCGGTGGGGACGAGGGGCAATGCTGGGCATTTTCAAGGGCAAACAGCGGCTTGCGGCTGCATTCCAGACGGTTTCCCGTTCAGGAACGCTTGCGTTCGCGGCATGTCTGGCGATGGCAGGGGCCGCGCTTGGCGTCTCTACGCTGGTCGGTCCTGATTCTGTCAGGGCCGAACCCGCTGCCGAAACCCCTCGTGGCCACACTGGTGTGGCATCATGCGCCGGTTCCACCTGTCATGGGCGGAGCATAGCCGATGGCGCTGTTGTCCGTCAGGACGAGCTGTTGCGCTGGCAGGAAGAATCCTCGCCCACGGGCGCACACAGCCGCGCATGGCGCGTGGTGCAGGAGCCGCGCGGACAGGCCATCGTGCGCCGCCTCGGCCTTGATGCCGCCGGCGCCCAGCGCGAATGCGCGGGTTGTCATGCCTCGCCCGGTGCGGCTCGTGTGGCAGACGGCGTTGATTGTGAAGCCTGTCACGGTGCGTCGGGCGGCTGGCTCTCCACCCACTATACCGTTGGCGCAAGCCATCGCCGCAATGTGGCGCAGGGCATGACCGATCTGGTCAACCCGCAGGTCAAGGCGCAAGTCTGCCTCAACTGCCATTTCTCCGGCGATGCGCGTGGTCAGTTCATCGCGCACCGCATAATGGCGGCGGGCCATCCGCGCATTTCGTTCGAACTGGACCTCTTCACCACCCTTCAGGCCCATCACGACGAGGACGCCGATTACGTCACGCGGAAGGGTGGCAAAACGAATGCGATGCGGATGTGGGCTGTGGGTCAGGCAGAAGCAGTAAAGCGCAGCCTCGAACTGTTCAGTCAGTCGTCGCGCGCGGTCGATGGCATCTTCCCCGAATTCACGTTCTATGACTGCCATTCCTGCCATCGCCGAATCTACGATGGCGAGGCGGGTGGCAATGTTACTGCCGTGCCCAATCCGGGCCGTCCGGTCGATCTCGGCACACCGCCCTATAATGATGAAAACATGATCATGCTGCTGGCCGCGGCCAAGGTCGTCGCGCCCGATGCGGCTGCCACGTTCGACGCGCGGGCCAAGGCATTTCATCGCGCGATGCTAGCCGGGCGGGCCGAAACCGTTGCGGCGGCACAGGCGCTGCGCCAATCGGCTGATGCGCTTTCCAGCCGCTTTGCGTCCTCCAGCTTTACCCGCGAACAGACTTTTGCGATCATGGATTCTATCGCGAGCGATGCCATCGGTGACCGCTTCACCGATTATGAAGGCGCGGTGCAATCGGTCATGGCGGTGGACACCCTGCTGGGCGGAATGGTCAATCAGGGCATGGTTTCTGCATCTGCCGCCAGCGGTCTGCGCATCCAGATCAATCAGGCCTATGCCGCCGTGCGCGATCCCAACGGGTTCCAGCCCTTTGCCTTCCGCCGCGCGCTGGGCGGGGCGGTTCGTTCCATTCGGAGCCTGCGCTGATGCAGTTGCCGCTGGCTCTCAGGCAAACGACTGCCATCGCGCTTTCCTTTTCGCTTGCGCTGGCAGGCTGTGGCGGAGGTGATTCCGGCTCTGGCGATACGTTCACGCCCACACCAACCCCCACCGCATCGTCGCGCTTCTTTGCCGATCCGGCGCAGGAAGCGCTGACCGCCAGCGAGGTACAACAGATCGTTGCGCAGGCCGTGGGTGAGGCGCAGGCGCGCAGCAAGCCTGCGATTATCAGCGTAGTGGACCGCGTCGGGAATGTGCTTGCCGTGTTCCGCATGAACGGCGCGCCCAGCCGGATGCTCACCAGCCGCCGCACGGCCACTGGCCGCATTGCCAATCCCGGAATCGATGCGCAGGGCCTTGATGTCGAGGCAACGATGGGGGCTATCAGCAAGGCGATCACGGCAGCCTATCTTTCGTCCAGTGGCAATGCTTTTACCACCCGAACCGCCAGCGAGATCGTGCAGGAACACTTTCCGCCCGCGCCCAACACGCCCGGCCTGGAATCCGGCCCGCTGTTCGGCGTGCAGTTCAGCCAGCTTCCCTGTTCCGATCTCAACACCCGCTTCATCACCGGCAACGCAGGCAGCGGCGCGTTCATCGGTCCGAAGCGTTCGCCGCTCGGTCTTGCTGCCGATGCAGGCGGCTTGCCGCTTTACAAGAACGGCGTGGTCGTAGGCGGCATCGGCGTGATGGCCGACGGCGATTATGGCTATGATCCCGACGTCAGCGATGTCGACGAAGACGCCGAAGAGTACATCGCTCTCGCTGGTATTCAGAACTTCGCTCCGGCAGCGGATATCAGGGGTGATCGGATCACGGCAGATGGCACGACGCTGCGCTTTGCCGATGCCCAGCCTGCAAAGCTCTCTGCCTTGCAGACCAGCTTTTCCGCGATCAACAACGTACGCGGCACGCTGATCCCGGTGAATGGCTATTACGACGGCACGGCGGTGCTGGCAGGAACTGCCTATGGCACCGAGCGCAGTGGCATCCGGCGAGTCAACGCTTCGGAGTTCTCGCTAGCAGATGCCTATCTGTTGACGGATGGCGCAGGAAATCCGCGCTTCCCGATCAAGGCCGGGACTGACGGGGCGGACGTCGGGCAGGCGCTCTCGGCGGCTGAAGTCCGCACCGTGATGGAAGAGGCCTTTACGGTGATGACCCGCGCGCGCGCGCAAATCCGCCGACCGCTCGATAGCCGGGCGCAAGTGACCATCTCGATCGTCGACACTTATGGCGAAGTGCTGGGGCAGGTACGTAGTCCCGATGCGCCGATCTTCGGCACCGATGTGTCATTGCAAAAGGCGCGCACAGCGGCATTTTTCTCCAATCCGGTCGCCGCACAGCAGCTTTTGGCCACGCCTGGCGCAAACGTGTTCGTACAGCGCGTGCGAGATTTTCTGGGCGACCAGACGGCTTTGACCGGAGGCAAGGCCTTTGCCGACCGGTCGGGCGGCAATCTGTCGCGTCCCTATTTCCCTGATGGTGAACTCGGACGCCCCCCCGGCCCGTTGTCGCGCCCGATTGACGATTTCAGCCCGTTTGCCACGGGCTTGCAGATCGCGCTCGTCGCAGGAAATGTGGTGCAGCACGCCGGATTCGTGCAGGGGGCAGGCAGCGATACGCCGCAGACTTGCTCAACCGTGCCCAACACGCCGACGGGCAAGAAGCGCCTTGCCAATGGCATCCAGATATTCCCCGGCTCTGTGCCGATCTATCGCGGTAACCGCCTCGTCGGCGCGATCGGGGTGTCGGGCGATGGTATCGATCAGGACGACATGATCTCGTTCCTTGGCCTGCACAATGGCGGGGCCAAGGCAGGTGGGATCGGCAATGCGCCCAAGGATATGCGCGCAGATACCATTGTCATTGCAGTCGGCAGCGGGGTGCGCTTGCGCTACGTGAACTGCCCCTTTGCTCCGTTCCTCGATACGAGCGAACAGAACGTCTGCGAGGGTAAATGATGCAGCCGATGCTTGCCCTGATCGCACCGGCGTTCGGACTGCCTCAGCCGGTAGCCCTGCCGATGACGCCGTTTCAGGTGCTGGCAGCAGCAGAGGCGACAGCGCCAGATGCGCTTGCTCCACAAACCACCATTGTTCCAGCGGCAGATGGCGCATCTCAACAGGTCGATCCCAATACGACTGCGCTTCCGGGCGGTGAAACCGAGGCAGACGAAGCGCTTATCGATGGGCGTCGCCGTCCCGGTTATACCAAGCAGCTCCCTGAAAAGGTTGATCAGGACAATCCTGGCGCGGTCAACGCCCCGCCGCCTGAAGCCTTTTACGACAAATACGATGGCGAAGGCCCGATGGGTAATCTCGCGCTCGACGTCGGCGTGCCCGATCGTTGGCGTATCGTGTCCTCGCTCTGCCCGCAGAAGGACAAGACAACCGGTGTCCGTGATCTTTCGCTCTACACGCTGTTCCCCCGGTTGCAGCATGTCTGCCATTCTTCGCTCGATCCGTTTCACCATAATTTGCTTAAAGGTGATCGACCGCTCGCGCGTGGCAAGCGCCCCGGATTTCTCAAAGGCGACGACTGGTTCCTGATCGCAGGCGCGGTGTCCGATACGATTGTCGAACCGCGCAGCTTCCCCATTCCCGTCGGCAATCAGACCACGAGCAACCCTAGCCAGATTGACGTCTTTGGCCGCAGCAACAGTCTCGTACTCGCGCAGACGTTCATCGCCAGCGTCTCGCTGCTCAAGGGCATGACTGCGTTCAAGCCGCCGGTGATCGAATATCGCATCGCGATTGCTGGCAATATCAACCACGTGCAAGTGCCCGAACGGCGCGTACTGTTCGTCGAACCGTCAAAGGGTACGCGGCGTACCGATGGTTTCGTGGGGCTGCAGGAAGCCTTCGTGGACTACCACCTTGGCCAGTACGATTCAAAGCGCTACGATTTCTTCTCGGTCCGCGCTGGCATCCAGCCGATGCAGTCAGACTTTCGCGGCTTCCTGTTCAACGACAACCAGTTGGGCATCCGCCTTTTCGGCAACCGGGACAACAACCGCTTCCAGTTCAATCTGGCCGCGTTCTGGCGTCTGGAGAAGGACACCAACTCCGGCCTGAACGACATCACGCAGACCCCGCGTGACGATTTCCTGCTGATGGCAAATGTCTATCGTCAGGACTTCCCCATTGTCGGCTTGACCAGCCAGCTTTCCGCCACATGGAACATCAACCGTGAACGCGGTGAAGTGGCGGTCGACAAGAACGGTTTCCCGGTCCGCCCGGCTTTGCTGGGCGATCTGCGCGGGCGTAATTATGATGTGGTCTATCTTGGCTATGCCGCCGATGGGCGCATCGGACGGATCAACTTGACCGGGCAATTCTATGGCGCGCTGGGGCATGACAGCAACAATTTCCTTACCAGCGGCCCCGCCAGCATCCGCGCCTTCATGGCAGCGGCTGAACTGAGCTATGACATTGACTGGACGCGCATCCGCGTTTCAGGCCTCTATGCGAGCGGCGACAGCGATCCTTACGACAAGGTGGAAGGCGGTTTCGACGCCATATTCGAAAACCCGCAATTCGCAGGGGCAGACACCAGCTACTGGATTCGCCAGACAATTCCCTTTGCGGGCGGCGGGCGCGCGATCTCGATCAATGGCCGCAACGGCATTCTCAATTCGCTGCGCTCGTCGAAAGAGCAGGGACAGTCGAACTTCACCAATCCTGGCACGATGCTGCTGGGCCTTGGCGCCGATTTCGATCTGACGCCCACCACGCGGGTCTCGACCAACGTCAACCATCTGTGGTTCCAGAACACGAAAGTGCTGCAAGTGCTGCGCAACGAAGGCTCTATCCCCAAGGACATCGGATGGGATGCTTCGGTTTCGGCTATCTGGCGGCCCAGCGCCTCGCAGAACCTGGTTTTCCGCCTGTCGGGCGCGGTTCTCGAGCCCGGCAAGGGCTTTGACAATCTGTTCTCGCAGATGGGCAAGGCCAGCCGCTTCTATTCCGTCCTCGCCAACGCGACTCTGGCCTTTTGATGACCCAGCCCATGATCCCCACGCGCCGATTCCGCCCCCTTCCCGTAGCTTGGCTGCTGGCGCTGCTGGCTGCGCTGTCGGTGCCGACCGCACTTTGGGCTTCGGGCGAGGAAGTGGCGCAGAAGGTCACGCACACCCGCGCTCCGGCTGCCCCGCGCGGCCAGCTGGGCGATACGGCGGAAGAGCAATGGGCCTACGTTGACAAGCAAAACGCCGGTTGCGTTAGCTGCCATACGCAAAGCGACCATCGCACGATGCACGCCAGTCCGGCGGTCGTGCTTTCCTGCGCCGATTGCCACGGTGGCGATACCAAGGTTGTCGCTGACCGCTCGTGGAGCCGCAATTCGATGGAATATGTTGGCGCGATGAAGGACGCCCACGTATTGCCGAAGTATCCGGTCGCGTGGGGTTGGCCATCCTCGGCAAATCCCAAGCGCTCCTATGCGCTGCTCGCGAAGGAGAGCCCGGACTTCATCCGTTTCGTCAACCCCTCTGACTATCGCGTGGCACGCGATTCCTGCGGGGCGTGCCACATGTCGATCATCGAAGCGTCCGAACGCTCGATCATGTCCACCGGTGCGATGCTCTGGGGTGGGGCTGCCTATAACAACGGCATCGTTCCCTTCAAGAACTACATGTTCGGGGAAAGCTTCACCCGCAACGGCGAGCCGGCGCTGCTGAAGTCTGCCTCGAAGGAAATCGGCCCCGATGGCAAACCGATGTGGGGCACGGTGACGCCGAAGGAAAAGGCACGTGGCGCACTTCCGATTCTCTATCCGCTGCCACGCTGGCACCAGATACCTCCGGGCGACGTGTTCCGCGTGTTCGAAGACGGTGGCCGCACGATCAACCCGCAGTTCCCTGAAATTGGTCTGCCCAACTCGACCGGCCTTATCCAGCGTCTTGATGAGCCGGGCCGCCCCGATCTCAAGCAGTCGAACCGTGGCCCGGCCACAGGTCTGCGCGTCGCGATCCCGGTCCTGAACATCCACAAGACGCGCCTGAACGACCCTTTCCTGTTTCAGATGGGCACCAATGATCAACCGGGTGATTATCGTTCCTCGGGCTGTGCGTCGTGCCATGTGATCTACGCAAATGACCGTGAACCGCGTCACTCGTTGAACTATGGCAAGTGCGGGCGTGATGGACAGACGATCACGTCCGATCCCACGATCAACAGCTTGCGCGAAGGCCAGCACCGCAAGGGCGCCTATGGCACCTATGACGCCGCAGCGCATGAAGTGCATGACAAGGTGCGCGGCACGGTGCTGGGCGGGCAGCGTGCATACATGGGCGGCGACAAGTCAGATTCCGAAGCCTCGCACGACATGGAAGCCGATTGCGCCCGCGCGATCTCGTCGGCGGAACAACTGGTTTATTCCCCCGCGAAGGGTGTCGCACCGCATGGCTCGATGGACCATGACAAGATGGACCAGGCCAGCGCCCACGCGCTTGCCGGGCTGGACGAGAAGGGCCATGCGAAGAAGGCTGAAGCCAAGCACGGTGGTGGCCACGATGCCGGCCACGGCGATGACTCGCATGAACCCACTGGCCCCGTCGCCATGCAGGATCGCGAACGCGGCCACCCGTTGGTCCACGCCTTCACTCGCGCCATTCCCACCGCGCAGTGCATGAACTGCCACATGCACCAGCCGAACATCTTCCTGAACACCTACCTCGGCTACATCATGTGGGACTATGAGTCCGACGCGCCGAGCATGTGGCCCGGACCGGAAAACCGCGCGCCCAAGCCTGCCGGCATGTCGGATGCGGATTACCAGAAGGCGTTCAAGAAGCAGTTCTACCCCAACATCGACGAACAGCGCGAAGTGCTGGACCGCAACCCTGAAGGCGCAGCCACGCGCGGGCTGTGGCGCGATGTGGAATTCCTGCGCAACGTCTATGACCTCAACAGCCAGTTGAAGGACACCCAGTTCGCCGACTATCACGGCCACGGCTGGAACTTTCGCGCCATTCTCAAGCGTGACCGTCGCGGCAACCTGCTCGACGATGGTGGCGACATGAGCACCTACGGCACCGACACCGCGCACATCATCGATCCAAACGACCCCGAAAAGTTCCGCAAAGGCACCGAGGGCAAGTTCGTCGACGTCGGTCCCGACAATCCCGGCAAGGCCGTCCACATGATGGACATTCATGCCCAACTCGGCATGCAGTGCGCCGATTGCCACTTTGCGCAGGACAGCCACGGCAACGGCTTGATCTATGGCGAAGTCGCCAATGCCGTGGAGATCGGGTGCAAGGATTGCCACGGCACGCCTGATGCCTATCCCACGCTGCTGACGTCGAACCTCGCGGCGCCGGAAAAGGGCAACAACCTTGCGCTGATCCGCAACGCCGATGGCCAGCGCCGCTTCGAATGGTTCAACGAAGCCGATGGCCGACGCGTATTGGTGCAGCGTTCGATCATCGATCCTAACTTGTCGTGGCGTGTGAGCCTCGTGAAAGACTCGGTCGATGCCCGCTTTGCAGGAAAGGTGGACAGCACCGGCGCACCCATCTTCAACCCCAAAGCCGCGCGCGCCAAACTGATGGCAAAGTCCGCCTCGGACGATGGCGATTACAAATTCGGGACCGGCATTCCCAAGGAAGCACGCGCCCACCGCGATGACGATATGGCCTGCTTCACCTGTCACCTTTCATGGACGACATCGTGCGCGGGCTGCCATTTGCCGATTGAGGCCAACTGGAAGTCGGCCACGCACAAGTACGAGGAAGACTACACGCGCAACTATGCCACCTATAACCCGCAGGTTGCGCGTGATGACATGTTCCAACTTGGCAAACACCAGCGCAACAAGTCGTCCGGTTCCGATCCGGTGCAGTTCGATGCGGCAGGCAATCCCGTCAGCGGGAAGGCGATAACTGCGCCGATCCGCTCCACCTCTGCGTTGATCCTGTCGTCGACCAACATCAATCGCGAACGCATCTATGTGCAGCAGCCGCCGATCTCATCAATTGGCTACTCGTCGCAGGCCTTCGCGCCGCACTTCCCGCACACCGTCCGCAAGAACGAGACGAAGCAGTGCACCGACTGCCACGTCAGTCAGGATGAGGACAACAACGCGGTCATGGCGCAGCTCCTGCTGCTCGGCACCAACTATGTGAACTTTGTGGGCATGAACGCATGGTTCGGCCTCGAAGGGGGTTTCGAAGCCGTGCGCGTGACCGAGTGGGACGAGCCGCAGGCCGTGATCGGCTCCTATCTCCACCGCTATGCCTATCCCGATTACTGGAAGCAGCACGTCGAGAAGAATGACCGCGAACTGAAGAACTGGACTCGCGGCAAACCGTTCGATTCCAAACTCTCCGGCGAAACCACGGGGCAGGAACAGTTCGCCAACGTCGTCGAAGGCACCAAGGACGCGGTGCGCTGCCTGCAGATGCGCGGCGAATATATGTTCGTCGCCGAAGGCACTGGCGGTTTCCGCGCCTATGATATCGCCGCAATTGGCGACAAGGGCTTCTCGGAGCGCATCGTCACCGCGCCGTTCTCGTCGCTCGGCCACGATACCCACGTGAAGACGAAAAACGCCACTTGCATGGCGCTGCCCACCAATCAGGCCATCGCGCCCACGCGCAATACGCCGGAACTGCGCGGCCTCAATCAGGAGCAGCCGTTCTCGCCGATTTACAGCTATGCCTTCGTCACCGATGCGGTCGAAGGGCTGATCGCGGTCAATGTCGATACGCTGGCCGATGGCGAATTCCGCAACAACTTCTTCGACCGCGCCTTTACCTTCAATCCCGATGGTGTGCTGACCGGTGCGCGGCACATCACGCTGGCGGGCGACTATGCCTATGTCGTTACCGACAAGGCGCTCGTCACCGTCCACCTGACCAAGCCTTGGTCTGCGGAAAAGCCTTGCGAGGTAAGCGCAAAGAAGGGTGGTGAAACTTGCCTCGATCCGCGCGTCACTTCGGTCGTTCCATTGAACGACCCGCGCGGCACCGCAGTGCAGTTCCGCTATCTGTGGGTGACGACGTCCAATGGCCTCGAACTGATGGACGTGACCAATCTGGCGCAGCCTAAGCCCGTTGCCGGGGCAACAGTCCCGTTGGCCGATGCCCGCCGCGTCTACCTTGCCCGTACCTATGCTTATGTGGCCGCCAAGGGGCAGGGACTCGTGATCGTCGACATAACGGCACCCACGCGCCCGTCGATCTTCACCAGTTATACTGCCGATGGTAAGCTGACCGATGCCGAGGACGTGATCGTCGCATCCACCAACGCTACGCTATTCGCCTATGTCGCCGATGGGCGGAACGGGGTGAAAGTGCTTCAGCTCACCAGTCCGTCGAGCCAGCCGAACTTTTATGGTTTCTCGCCCGAACCCAAGCCCGAACTGATCGCGTGGGCGCGCACGCCAACGCCTGCACTGGCGCTGTCGAAAGGGCTGGACCGTGACCGTGGCGTTGACGAAACGGGCGGGCAGATGGCCATCTTCGGCCGCCTCGGCTCACGCCCCTTCACCCGGCCAGAGATGGAAGAGCTGTTCCTCAACGGGAAGGGCGAGGTTTTCCGCGTGACCAATGCGGTGGATATGAGCCAGTGGGTCGGTGCCAAGGCTGCACCGCTGCTCGCCCGAACAAACTGACCAGTTGGAGAGGAGACCGGGTGCCTCGCGGGGCACCCGGCGTTCTCGCTCAGTCTTCGCTCAGCAGCAGGATTTCGCACTCCACTTCCATAAGTGGAGCAGGCACCAGTTCGTGATCGACGCGCGTCACCGCGGCATCGGCCACCAACTGTCCGCGCAACCGGAATTCGTGTTCTGGCAATACGATCACGAAGTTCTCGCCGTCGCTCACCGCATCGCTGCCGGCAAAGCGCAAAACGAGCGTGTGCCGCGCGCCTGAGAAGGTGATGCTGGCCCAAGGCGCTTCGGCATGGCTCACCACTTCGGCCAAAGGTCCGGCGATTTCGCGCACCGCACGCATCAGCCGCTCCCCCGTCGCGATGCGACGTGGCGGCAGGCTTGTGCCAACCAGCGCTTTGGTTTCGAAGGCTTGAAGTTCAAGCAGCATGGACATTCTCCGCAAATATGTTCATGAAGTGTTCTACTCGTGAAACCATCGCGGAACGCGGTTCGCGCCCATTGCGCAAATCACCGACCAGCCGGGGGTCGTGTGCGGCCAGTCGGCCAAACTTGGTGACGGGCATTCCCGTCCGCTCAAGGAACTTTTCGATTCTGCGAAGAAGCATGACGTTTGGACCCTCCATGACCGAATTTCTGGTGAAGCGACTCGAAATAGGATTTTTCCTATGTTGATCTGCAAATCCTACAATGCTAGGAAAAGTCCTTCGAAAGTGGAGGGAGGCTGATGGACAGCGAAAATGATGCCGGTGCGCGGACCCGCCTTGTAGCGCTGGCGGCCCAGCGTGGCGTGAGTCTGGCTGCGCTTTCCGCGCTGATTGGCCGTAACACTACGTATCTCCAGCAGTTCGTCCGCAAGGGCAGTCCGCGTAAGCTTGAGGAGAACGACCGCAGAATTCTTGCCGAATTCTTCGCTGTGCAGGAAAGCGAACTGGGCGGTACACTGCGCGGCGGCGTCATTGCGGTCGAGAGGGGGCGCAGCACGATCATGCCGCCATCACCACGTGCGCATCTGGCGGAATGGGCCGATATTCCGCGCCTTCCGCTGGGTGCCTCGGCCGGTCCCGGCGCTCTTCCGGCAGAGGAAATTCCCTCTGGCCGTCTGCGTTTTTCCAATCGCTGGCTTAAGGAGCAAGGTTTGGAACCTGTGATGCTTTCCGTGATCGAGGTTGAAGGCGATTCGATGGAGCCGACCTTGCGCGATGGTGACGAGATTCTCGTCGACCGCACGCCGCGCCCTTTGCGTGCAGGCATTCACGTGATTCGTATCGACGATGTGTTGTTGGTGAAGCGTCTCGAATCCGGCCCCGGCGGAACCGTGCACGTGATTTCCGACAACACAGCCTATCCCCGCCTTGAGCGGCCATTACAGGAAATTGAACTCGTGGGCCGCGTCGTGTGGAAAGGGGGCAGGCTGTAGCCTTAAGCGTTCTCAGCATTGCAATTGTGCCGCCTACGCTCCAAATCCTGCGCCATGACCCACTCTTCAGACGAACCGCCCTTCAAGGTCGCCATCATTCCCGTCACCCCGCTCCAGCAGAATTGCACGCTGGTCTGGTGCACGAAGACGATGCGCGGTGCTTTTATCGATGCGGGCGGCGATCTGGAAAAGCTGCGCAAGGCGATAGAGGTAACCGGAGTCACCATCGAAAAGCTGCTCGTCACGCATGGTCATATCGACCACTGCGGCATGACCGGCATTTTCGCGAAGGAACTGGGCGTGCCGATCGAAGGCCCGCACGAGGCCGACCGCTTCTGGATCAGCCGTCTGGACGAAGACGGTCGCCGTTGGGGCATCACCGGCGAGGTGTTCGAACCGGGCCGTTGGCTGAATGATGGCGATAAGGTGATGGTTGGCGAAGTCGAACTCGATGTCATCCACTGTCCCGGCCATACCCCCGGTCACGTCGTATTCCATCATGCGCCAACCCAGGTCGCCATCGTTGGCGACGTGTTGTTTCAGGGTTCCATCGGGCGCACCGATTTTCCGATGGGCAACCATCAGGATTTGATCGCTTCGATCACGCAGAAGCTCTGGCCGCTGGGGAATGACGTCACGTTCGTTCCCGGTCACGGCCCCAACAGCACGTTCGGCCGCGAACGCCAGACCAACGGCTTCGTCAGCGACTATGCATTAAGCTGAAAAACTCCCGTCCCGCTGGCGGGAGGGGTTGGGGGAGGGCATGTTGAGCATACCGCTCCCCGCACCACGTCACATGTCCAGTGCGATTGAAACCGCCCATGTGCCAAGCCCCAGTTGGGTCAGCATCGTGGCCATCGTGCCCAAGCCGCGCATAAAGCCCAGCGGGCCCCCATCCATGCCCACGCCATGCGCAACACGGCCGAGCATATAGGCCGCAGCCACGCCCATCACCCACACGTTGCCCGTGCGGGCCAGTTCGATCACGGCGATCAGCACCAGCACGATGGGCGTATTCTCGATGAAATTGGCTTGGGCGCGCATCCGGGCGATCAGTTCCATGTCTCCACCATCGCCAATGCTGATTTTCTTGGTGGTGCGGACCATGCCGATGCGGATCGACAGCCAGATGTTGAGCACTGCTGCCGCGGCAGCCGCGCACAGTGTGATGGGCAGGATTATCATGCTTTTTGGTACTCCCCCGTATAAAGTTGTCCGTCTGACGTTTCTGTTCTGGGATCTACAGCATTGCTAGCGCGGGGCTGCTTGCAAAGCATCAGAAAATCCGTATAGGCGCGCCTTCGCCCGTGATTTGGCGAATCCCGTTTCCGTTGGCGACACGTCGCTGCGCATGGGGCCTGTTCCAAACAGGGCTTGTGCGATGGGCCGGTTTTCCCTATCGCGCCCGCAACAAAACTACGCAATTCAGGAACAGGTGCCGAGATGGCCGTCCCCAAAAGAAAGACTTCCCCGTCACGCCGGGGTATGCGCCGCAGCCACGATGCGCTGAAGGCAGAAGCGTTCCACGAATGCTCGAACTGCGGTGAACTCAAGCGTCCGCACATGCTGTGCAACGCCTGCGGTCACTACAACGGTCGCGAAATCATCGCCGTCGGCCTCTGAGCCTGTAGGCGGGGGGAACTGACGACATGAGTCTGCCGCGTATCGCCGTCGATGCGATGGGCGGGGACGAAGGTGTGCGAGTCATGGTTGAAGGTGCGGCTCTTGCCCGCCGCCGCCATGATCGCTTCAAGTTCCTTCTCGTCGGTGATGAAGGCCGCATCAAGCAGGCCCTCGACAATCACCCGAACCTTCGCGGCGCGTCGGAGATTCTCCACGCGCCCGATGTCGTTTCGGGCGATGAAAAGCCCACGCAGGCTCTGCGTCGCGCCAAGACCACTTCGATGGGGCTGGCGATCAACGCGGTAAAGCACGGCGAAGCTGGTGCCGCGGTCAGCGCGGGCAACACCGGCGCGCTCATGGCTATGGCCAAGCTGGCGCTGCGCACGATGCCGGGGATTGATCGCCCTGCGCTTTCCGCACTGCTGCCCACACTGGGCGATCACGATCTGATCATGCTCGATCTGGGCGCCAACACTGATTGCGATGCCCGCAATCTGGTGCAGTTCGCCATCATGGGCGCAGCTTATGCCCGGATCGTCAACGGGCTGGAAGCGCCGCGCGTGCGCCTGCTCAACATCGGCACCGAAGAGACCAAAGGCACCGATTCGCTGCGTGATGCCGCCAACCAGCTCAAAGCACTGGCTGGCGATCTTGCAATGTCCTTCGATGGCTTCACCGAAGCGGACAAGCTTTCGCGCGGTGATTGCGATGTCGTGGTGACCGATGGTTTTTCGGGCAATATCGCGCTGAAATCGATGGAAGGTGCGGCGCGTTTCGTGGCCGATCTGCTGCGCCGCAGCTTTTCGTCATCGTTGCGCTCGAAGTTCGGCTTCCTGATCTCGCGTCCGGCTACCGAGCTGCTCAAGCATCATCTTGATCCCAACAATCACAACGGCGCGGTCTTCCTTGGCCTCAATGGCGTCGTGGTAAAAAGCCACGGCAGCGCATCGGCGCTGGGCGTGGCCAATGCCGTGGCGGTCACGGCCCGCCTGCTGGAGGAAAACCTGACCGAGCGCATCGAAGCCGACCTTGCACGCCTTGGGGCAGAGGCGATCCGCACGACAGGCCGCAGATCAGGTCGCGCCAAGTCTGCCGCCACCAGCGAGGATGCGGCATGAGTCTTCGGGCCGTCATTCGCGGCAGTGGTTCGGCCCTGCCGCAGCGTTGTGTGACCAACGCGGAAATGACCACGATGATCGATACGACCGACGAATGGATCGTCGAGCGTACGGGCATACGTCAGCGCTATATTGCGGGCGAGGGGGAAAGCACGTCTACGCTGGCCACTGAGGCTGCGCGCCGCGCGCTCGAAGCGGCTGGTATCGATGCTGCGCGTGTGGACCTGATCGTTCTTGCCACCGCCACGCCAGATCAGACCTTTCCAGCCACCGCCACGATCGTGCAGCACAACCTTGGCTGCAATGGCGGCATCGCGTTCGATGTCGCAGCGGTCTGTTCCGGCTTTCTTTATGCGCTGGCCACGGCGGATTCGATGATCCGCACGGGCATGGCCAAGTGCGCAGTGGTTATCGGCGCTGAAACGTTCAGCCGTATTCTCGATTGGGAAGACCGCACCACGTGCGTCCTGTTTGGCGATGGTGCCGGTGCCATCGTGCTCGAAGCGCAGGATGTGGATGACAACGATCCCGCCGCGCCCGGCGTGATCGCCACACGCCTCCACGCCGATGGTGCGCACAACGAACTGCTTTATGTCGATGGTGGTCCATCCACCACCGGCACGGTCGGCAAAGTGCGCATGAAGGGCCGCGAAGTGTTTCGCCACGCGGTTACCAATCTCGCCAGCGTGCTGCGCGAAGTGCTGGATGCTGCAGGGCGCGATGCGGCAGACATCGATTGGGTCGTTCCGCATCAGGCGAACTTCCGCATTCTCGATGCCACTGCCCGCAAGCTTGATCTGCCTGCGGAAAAGGTCGTCGTCACGGTCGATCAACATGCCAACACCAGCGCTGCCTCGGTTCCACTTGCCTATGACACTGCAGTGCGTGACGGGCGGATCAAGTCTGGCGATCTGGTGATGTTCGAAGCGATGGGCGGCGGGTTCACCTGGGGTGCCAGCCTCGCGCGGGTCTGAACGATCTCGCTTCGGGACATGACGTCAGACGTACCCATTTGCGCCAAGGCATTCGATTGCGTTCTGTAGAATGGGCGTTATTATCGCGCTCTTGTCTCTAACTCTCGGGGGGTCGTAGAGAATGCGTTCTGTTGGTACTTTGACGCGGGCAGATCTTGCCGAAAGCATCAATCGCCGCGTCGGTTTGTCGCGTGCGGACTCGCTGGAAATGGTGGAATCCATCCTCCAGCACATGTGTGAAGCGCTTGCTGATGGCGAGAATGTAAAGATTTCGGGCTTCGGCACGTTCCTGCTGCGTGACAAGGCGGAGCGTATCGGTCGCAATCCGAAGACCGGGGTCGAAGTGCCGATCACGCCGCGCCGCGTCCTCAGCTTCCGCGCCAGCCAGATGCTCAAGGATCGCATCGGCCAGGGGTGACCCCGGTGTCGAAGCAGGGTCGATGACCACGCCTGTTCTCTCTGATGGTAAAGATGCGCAAGCCTTGCGTACCATTGGCGAGGTCGCGAAGGCGCTTGGCATTCGCCAACACGTCCTGCGCTATTGGGAAGAACAGTTTCCGTCGCTGCGCCCGCTCACGCGGGCGGGCGGGCGACGGTACTATCGGCCTACAGATATTGCGCTGATCATTGAAATTGATCGCCTGCTCCATCGTGAAGGATTCACGATCAAAGGCGCAAAGCAGGCGCTGAGGGCTGGTGTAAAGAGCCAGAGTGACCAGGCGCTGTCTGATTCTCAGCCATCGGCCTCTTCACCTGCACCAGAATCCGCCCAGCCGCTCATCGATTTTCTGCAAGGTATCCGCAACCGGCTGGCTGCAGCACTCGATTAATCGATCAGTTGCGGCCCCAGTGTCGGGTCCAGATCACGCGGGCGCTTGATCTCTACCAGCCGCGCGCAACCTTCGGTCACATCGGCCCACTGCGCCACATCTAGTTCCAGCACGGCAAACGTCGCGGTCGGAAACTTTTCCTCCACAACATCGCGTAAAGGGGAGGAGCCATCATCTGGCACCAGATCGAAGATCAGGTCTTCCAGACCGGGGTTATGCCCGATCATCAGCACGCTTTGCGGATCGCCCGAAAGGTCTTTCAGCAGATCGATCAGCGTGGCGGAACTGGCAAGATAGATGCGCCGGTCCCATTCCAGCTTGAACGTGCATTTCCACGCCTTGCTCGCCTCTTCGACCGTTTCCGCCGCGCGCACGGCGGGGCTGGCGATCATGCGCTCGAACGTGCGCCCGGTATCACGGATATATTCACCCATTGCCCGCGCTCCGCGCTGGCCGCGCGTGTTCAACGGACGATCGAAATCCCGCGCGCGCGCATCGCTCCAGTCCGATTTGGCGTGGCGGAACAGGGCCAGTGTCTTCACGAAATCCCCTCAGGCCGCGCTGATGCGGTCGCTTTTCCCAAGAACACCGGCTCCCACGCTTTGTAAAGCCACATCCAACGTTACGCGGCGGATCGGTGTGCCTGCCGGAAAGGCCGAAAGCAGCCGCGAAGGAAAAGCTGACGATAGCACCACGAAGTGGCCCCTGTCTCCGGCAGAGCGGATCAGCCGCCCGAAGGCCTGCGCCAGCCGCGCGCGAATGATGCGGTCGTCGTGCGCTTGCCCGCCGCCAGCCAGCCGCCGCGCGCGATGCAGGATCGAAGGCTTGGGCCAAGGCACCTGTTCCATAACCACCAGCCGCAGCGAATGACCCGGCACGTCTACCCCATCGCGCAGGGCATCGGTGCCCAGCAGCGAAGCGCGCGGATCATCACGGAAGATATCCACCAAAGTGCCGGTATCGATCGGGTCGACATGCTGGGCGAACAGCGGCAGTCCATTACGTGCCAACCGGTCTGCAATACGGCCATAGACCGCGCGCAATCGCCGGATGGCGGTGAACAGCCCCAGAACCCCACCGCCCGATGCTTCGATCAGGCGTCCATAAGCCGCAGCCAGCGCCGGAATGTCGCCCTTGGGCACGTCGGTCACGATCAGCACTTCGGCTTGTGCGGCATAATCGAACGGGCTTTCCGCGCTGAACAGGCGTGGTGCCACATCCAGATGCTGCGCACCGCTGCGCTCCACCGCGCTCGTCCAGTCTTCGCCATCGCGCAGCGTAGCCGATGTCATCATCACGCCGTGCGAAGGGGCCAGCACGCTTTCGGCAAAGGGTTTCATCGGATCGAGGTAGTGCCTGTGCAACCCCACGTCCCATTCGCGCCCGTCTGATCGTTCGACCGCGATCCAGTCGACAAAATCGGGATCACCCGGCCCGCCGAGCCGCGCCAGCAGGGCAATCCATCCGGCGATCAGGTCGCAGCGCCAGCCGATGGCGCTGCGGGCACCTTCAATCCGCGCCCGCGCCGGGCCATCCAGCCAGTCTGGTGCGTCCTCGACAATCGCTTCCAACCGCAGGCCCAGCCGGACCAGCGGCTTGCGCAAGGCTTCCAGCGTTTCCTGCGCCCGCCCGGCCACGTCGATAAACGGTCCGTCCAACTGCGCGATCTCGGTTTCCAGCCCATACCCGGCTTCTTGCCCGCCACTTTCATCGCGGGCATAGGCCAGCGCGCGCGCTGCGCTCAGCAGGTCTTCCAGCGGCCCGGAAGGCGTGCCTTCCACCACCCGCGCCAGCCAGCCGTCAGATGGCAGAGCCTCTGCCGCCGTGCGCGCCTGCGCAATCGCGCGTTCGCCTTCCTCGTCATAGCTGGCAACATCTGCCAGCCGCGCCGAAAGTCCGCGCCGCCGCCCGCGTGATTTGCCCTCAGGCCCGATCACCCAGCGCCGTAATTCAATGGTTTCGGCACCGGTCAGTGCCGCTGAAAAGGTCGAATCCGCCGCTTCGAAAACATGATGGCCTTCGTCAAATACGATCCGCGTGGGCCGCTGCGCTGCATCGCGTCCTCTGGCAGCATTGACCATGACCAGCGCATGATTGGCGATGACCAGTTCTGCATCCGCAGAAGCGCGCGCGGCCCGTTCGATAAAGCACTTCCGATAATGCGGGCACCCGGCATAAACGCATTCGCCACGCTGGTCGGTCAGCGCCGCGATTCCGCGTTTGCGGAACAGCGTGCCCAGCCAGCCTGGCAGGTCACCGCCGATCATGTCGCCGTCCTGACTATAGGCCGCCCAGCGCGCTACCAGTTGCGCCAGCACCGCAGCACGCCCGCCAAAGCCGCCTTGCAGCGCGTCTTCAAGGTTCAGCAGGCACAAGTAGTTCTCGCGCCCCTTGCGCACGACCACCGGCGGCTTGCCGTTGCGCTCGGTGGGAAAAGCTCGACGGCTTTCGCGCCGCAATTGCCGTTGCAGCGCCTTGGTATAGGTCGAAACCCACACCGTTCCGCCCGATGTCTCGGCCCACAGCGAAGCGGGAGCGAGATAGCCGAATGTCTTGCCCGTGCCGGTCCCGGCTTGCGCCAGCACCACATGCGGTTGGCGTTGATCCCGTCGGGGCGCAAACATGCGCCCGGCTTCGCGCGCATAATCCTGTTGCGCCGCGCGGCGTTCCGCATCGGCACCGGTCAATTGGGCCAGCCGCGCTGCCACGGCTTCGTCTGCCAGCACCACTTGTGCAGGCTGCGGGCGGTCTGCCGTTTCTTCCCATTCTGGCAATCGCGTAAACAGCCAGCGCTCTGCTCGTTGCGGTTTTCTGATGCGTGGCGTCAGCAACGTTGCCCAAGGCCAGCGCATCCGCACCAGCGATTGCAGCGCGGTCCATGCGCCTTCACGCTCGCTCCAGTCGTCCCGCTCACATGTGGCAAGCAGCGCTTCAGCCGCCTGTTGCAGCAGCAGCGGCACTCCATCGTCGCCCACAGGCTCTACCAGATCGAGCGCATGGGCCAGCCCCTTGGGCGTCGGCACTATGAATTTCGCCGGATGGACGAAGGCGAACAGTTCCAACAGATCCAGCCCCGAAAGATCGGGATAGCCAAGCCGACTGGCCACCAATGGCGCGTTCAGCATTAGCAGCGGCGTATCTGCCGCCGCCACGATCGCATCGCCCTTGCTTGCCCCGTGCGTGGCAAAACCTTCGCGCAGCCAGCATCCGCCGTGGCTTGCATGAATCGCGGGGAGCGACAGGGCAGGGGTTTCGGTCACTGCTCTGCGTTAGAACAGGAATGGAACACCCGGCAAGCCCGAACCGCCCGGCGGCAAAAAGCTGCACCCCGGTTAACCGCAGCCCTTAAACTCTTCGGGCAGGTGCCGTCCTTCTCGTCGGGAACCAAGTAACGAAGCAGGCGAAATCCCGCTTCGGCCCATAGTGGAGAATGGGAAATGGCAGTCATCAATACGAATATCAGCGCGGTCCGCGCGACCAACGCTTCAAATACCGCGAACAAGATGCTTGGCACCGCGATGGAGCGGCTGTCTACCGGCAAGCGTATCAACGGCGCCAAAGACGACGCGGCTGGCCTTGCGATCACCACCACCATGACCTCGCAGATCAAGGGCATGGGGCAGGGCGTGCGCAATGCCAACGACGGCATCAGTCTTGCGCAGACCGCCGATGGCGCGCTTAATGAAGTGACCGCGATGCTTCAGCGCATCCGCGAACTGGCGGTGCAGTCCGCTTCGGGCACCTATCAGGACGCCACCGACCGCGTGTACATGCAGAGCGAAGTCGACCAGCTCACCGAACAGGTCGATCAGGTTATCCAGAACACCGATTTCAATGGCGTGCAGTTGTTTGACGGCACGACCACCACGATCACCATTCAGGCCGGCGCCGGATCGAGCGACACTGTGGTGCTCGAAATTGCCGATCTTACCACTTTGCAGGCTTCGGGCGGCGCCGCTGCCTCCTACGACATCTCTACAGCGACCGCGGCTAACACTGTCCTCGGCACGCTCGATACCGAACTCGACAGCATTTCAGGCGCGCGCTCGCTGCTCGGTGCTGGCCAGAACCGTCTGGAATCGGTTGTGAACAATCTCAACGACAATATCACCAACCTGTCGGACGCCCGTTCGCGCATCGTCGATACTGATTACTCGGCAGAAACGACCGCGATGGCCAAGGCGCAGATCCTTTCGCAGGCATCGACCGCGATGATCGCGCAGGCCAATCAGGCCCAGCAAAACGTTCTCTCGCTTCTGAAGTAAGCCTCCCTCAGAAGCACCTCCACGGGAGTGGCGGGACCGCGTGAGCGCGGTTCCGCCCTTTCGTCGTTTTCGGCTTCCGCATTTTCCTACAAGGTAGGGGCTGTGATAGGCAGTGCAAATGCCTCTTATCGCTCAATGTTTTCGCCACCTTTTCGAAGCCCCGGACATGCTCCGGTGGCCCGTTTTGTCGGGCTGCATGACACTCGGCACGGAGGCTGACTATTTCCCTCTGGACCGTGTAAACAGTGTAAACCCCTTCAGCTTTCGCTTGCGAAACCTGAACAGCCGCGCAAAAGGGCGGGCACTATGACAGATGCCATCCACACTGCCGCCCAGACCTCCAAGGCATGGCCTTTCGAGGAAGCCCGCAAGCTGATCAAGCGGTTTCCCGGCGGCAAACGCGATGCGTCCGGCGAATTGGTGCCGGTCCTGTTCGAAACCGGCTACGGCCCCTCGGGCCTGCCGCACATCGGCACGTTTCAGGAAGTTCTGCGCACCACGCTCGTTCGCCGCGCCTATGAAGTGTTGACAGGCGGCCACCCCACGCGCCTCGTCGCGTTCTCTGACGACATGGACGGCTTGCGCAAGGTGCCCGACAATGTGCCCAATAAGGCGCTCCTCGATGCGCACCTCGGCCACCCGCTCAGCCGCATTCCCGATCCGTTCGAGAAGTTTGAGAGCTTCGCCCACCACAACAACGCGATGCTGCGCGATTTCCTTGATCGCTTTGGCTTCGATTATGAATTCGTCTCCGCGTCTGACCGCTACAATTCGGGCGGCTTTGACGATGCCTTGAAGAACGTCCTGCGGCACTGGCAGGCGATCATGGACATCATGCTACCCACCCTGCGGGAAGAGCGTCGGAAGACCTACTCCCCCGTCCTTCCCGTTTCGCCCACCACGGGCGAGGTATTGCAAGTGCCGGTTGAGGTGGTGGACGCCGAAGCCGGGATCGTGCGCTTCACCGACAGCAATGGCGAAAGTGTAGAACACACGATCCTCGGCGGCTGGTCCAAGTTGCAGTGGAAGGTCGATTGGGCGATGCGCTGGGTCGCACTCGGCGTCGATTACGAGATGTGCGGCAAGGATCTCACCGACAGCGTAACCCAATCCGGCAAGATCGCCCGCGTGCTGGGCGGCCAGCGCCCCGAAGGCCTGATCTACGAACTCTTCCTCGATGAGAAGGGCGAGAAGATCTCCAAGTCCAAGGGCAATGGCCTGACCATTGAACAATGGCTGGAATACGGCAGCGAGGAAAGCCTCGGCTTCTACTTGTTCCGCGAACCCAAGAGCGCCAAGTCGCTGCATGTCGGCATCATCCCGCGCGCGGTGGACGAATACTGGCAGTTCCGCGAAAAGCTGCCAGCGCAGCCGGTGGAACAGCAACTCGGCAATCCGGTATGGCACTTGCTGCGCACCAATGGCCCGGCCGTGGGCGAGGGCGACAAACTGCCGGTAACTTACGGCTTGCTGCTCAACCTGGTCGGCGTTCTGGGGGCATCAGCCACCCGCGATCAGGTCTGGTCCTACCTCGGCAATTATGTCGAGAATGCTGACCCAGCCGCGCATCCAGCCCTCGATGGTCTCGTAACCCGCGCGCTGGCCTACAACCGCGATTTCATCGCGCCGACACTCCAGCGTCGCAAGCCGGAGAGCACCGAGGCGCAGGCTCTGGCCGCGCTCGACGAGGAACTGGCAGGGACGTCAGACGACGCAACGGCAGAAGAGCTACAAAACATCGTCTACGAAATCGGCAAAGACCCGCACTACGGGTTCGAGCAACTCCGCGACTGGTTCAAGTGCCTTTACGAAACACTGCTCGGTTCCAGCGCCGGTCCGCGGATGGGCAGCTTTATTGCGCTTTATGGCGTTGAAAATACGCGCAAACTGATTGCAGAGGCGCTGGACTGAACGGTCAGTCCTCGATGATGTGAGGGATAAAACGGGCGCGGTTGCCGGTGATGAGGCCATCCTCGCGGATGCCAAGACCGGCAGCTTCGCCCGCTACCACCCAGCTACCCAGCACCGGGTAGCCGCGCCCAAAGTCCTTCAGCGGATAGCGCTGCTGGAACACCATGCGGCTGGCATCGTAATTCCCGCCCGACCGAGCCAGAACTTCGCCGTGGCTGACGACTTCGATGTTCGCGCCCTCTCGTGCCAGCACCGGCTTGGCCACATAATCAGGCCCCACCGCGCCGGGGATGAATGAAGCAGGCAGCAGGTTGCGATGGCGGGGGAACATGTCCCACAGCACGGCCAGCACCGCCTTGTTGCTCCACAGCATCTTCCATGCCGGTTCCAGCCACACCGTATCGTGCAGGTGCGGCAGAATAGCCGCGCCGAACTCTTCTGTCGCCAGCCACTCCCACGGATAGAGCTTGAACAGCGCGCTGATACGGTAGTCGTCCTGATCAAGAATGTGCCCTTCGGCATCAATTCCGATCTGATCGATCAGCAGGCCGAACGTTTCCAGCCCTGCTTGCCCAGCCAGATCGCGCAGGTAGGTGGTGGTCATCGTGTCTTCGTGCGCATGGTCGGCAAAGTGCGTGAACCACACCCGACGTCCCGGCAGTGCGCCCGCTATCGTCTGCCAGCGTGCCAGCAGCTTTTCATGCAGGCTGTTGAACTGGTCGGCTTGGGGAAATACCTCCTCCTTCCAGAACCACTGCACGATCGATGTTTCCAGAAGCGACGTGGGCGTATCGCAGTTGTATTCCAGCAGCTTTGGATCGCCCGTGCCATCCCAGGCGAAATCGAAACGCCCGAAATCAAGCGCGGGCGAACGCCGCCGCCAAGCCTCGCGCACCGGGCCGTGCCATGCAGCGGGAATGCCGCACGACGACATGAGCAGATCGTCGCGCACGATTACATCGGCGGCTTCAACGTAGAGCCTGTGAACCGCCTCGGTCGCGTCCTCTATCACCTCGATCTGCGCCATCGAAAACGCATAGGCCGCGCTTTCGTCCCAATAGGCGCCTTCGGCATCGCTGTGCCAGAGCAGCCCCAGTTCCGCGACCGCAGCCTGCCAATCGGCACGCGGTTTCAGCGCCAACCTGCGCATCGATCAGGACCAGCTACCGCCGAAGAATTTGCCCTTTGATCCGAACCCGCCGCGCGAAACCGGTTTGCTGCGGACCATGTTGGACGCCGCGGGGGCCTCCGCATAGTTCACGCCCTTGGTCGGGAAATAGCTGCCCTTGTAGCCATAGCTGGGATCACGCACCGGATCGCCCATGTAGGGCACGCGGGAACCGCGCCCGACATAGTACCAGAAGAACGAACTGCCGACCCCGCCAGTGCGTGTGCTGTGGCAGTTCTGGTCGGGAATACGGCGGCCATCCTGATCGACGCAGACGGCGGTATCGCGGTCTGCCATCACGCCATCGTCCCAATCGGTGTTGCTGCCAGAACAGCCCGCCAGCGTTGCTGCCATCGCCGTGGTCAGCACGAGTTGCTTTTTCATCGCTCAGGGCACCATGCAGGCAGCTTGAAGGATGCCCACGCCAAGGCTCATCCCGCCAACGAACTGGCCCGAAGCGATGCAGCCTTCGGTGATCCGGTCAGATATGGCGCGGAACAGGAAGCGTGCGATCACCACGAAGACCAGAAGCTGCACCACGCCTGCCACTGCACTCCACAGCAGCATGTCGGCAAGGCTCACCGAATTGGCGATGATCACGGCTGCCGGAGCGGCAAAGCCGAGGAATGTGCCGGAAAGCTGCGTAGCCGCCGCCACATTGCCATCACGGATTAGCGCGAACTCACGATGCGGCGTGGCCTTGGCATAAAGGAATAGGAACAGGACTGCCAACGCCAGAGCGCCGCCGAAATAGGCTAGAAAATGCGGCAATGCCGCCGCGAAGTAGCTCAACATATCGGGCCCCCGTTCGTCCCCCAAGCGGCGCTATCGGTTCGCCGCAATCCACCGGCGCACTTTGGCTTCAAGCACCTGCATCGGCAAGGCCCCGCTGCCCAAAATCTGATCGTGGAACTGGCGGATGTCGAAGCGTCCGCCCAAAGCGGCTTCGGCCTCCTTGCGCAGCCGCTGGATTGTCAAAGCCCCGATCTTGTAGGACAGTGCCTGTCCCGGAATGGCTACGTAGCGATCTACCTCCGCTTCAGCATCGCTGCGGCCCATTCCCGAATTGGCGAGCATGTAGTCCACGGCCTGATCTCGGCTCCAGCCTTTGGTGTGCAGGCCGGTATCGACCACCAGCCGCATTGCTCGCAGCATTTCGTCGTCCAGCGTGCCCCAGTGCTGCATCGGGTCTTTGTAGAACCCCATCTCGTAACCCAAGGTTTCGGCATAGAGCGCCCAGCCCTCGATATAGGCGGTGTTGCCGCCGAACCGCTGGAAATCGGGGAGGGTGGTGTTCTCTTGCGCGAGGCTGATCTGGAAGTGATGTCCCGGCGCGCCTTCATGCAGATAGAGCGTGGCGATCCCGGTCAGGAAGCGGCTTTTCAGGTCATAGGTGTTGAAGAAGAACGTGCCGGGCAAGCGTCCATCGGGCGAACCTTGCGCATAGGAGCCGCCCGCTTCGAACTTGGCGCGGTAGGGCGGGTAAGATTGGATTTGCAACGGTGTGCGCGGCAGGTGCAGGAAATAGCGCGGGGCCAGCTCATCCACCTTGCGCCCGATTGCGCGAAAGCCTTCGGATAGTTCGGCCTCGGTCCGGGGGTGGTATTTGGGATCGGTGCGGACGTGATCGAAGAACGCGCGCAGCGGCCCGGTAAAGCCCAGTTCGCCTTTCACCCGGTCCATATCGCGCTGGATGCGCGCCACTTCGCCAAGGCCCAGTTCGTGAACGGCGGCTGGATCAAGGTCCAGCGTCGTGTTCATCCGCACCAGCCGCCGATAGAGCGCCATGCCGCCGGGCAGCGCTGAAAGCCCCACCGTTTCGCGGGCAACCGGACGATACTCCTCCGCAAGGAAGCGCCGCAGGTTGCGATAGGCGGGATAGACGACCTTTGCGGTGACATCGTGCAGATCATGCCGCATCTGGTTGCGCTGGGCCGGACTCATGCTTTCGGGAAAGCTGCGCGCAGGCGACATGAAAGGAGACCGGTCAACCGGCTGGGCCAGCAGCGCATTGATCTGCGTGATCATGTTGTCCACGGTCAGGCGCGGTTCGGTGGTTCCGGCAGCCATGCCTTCGCGAAAACGGGCAATTGCGGCGTCGAACACTTTCGGCAGGGCGCTGTGCCGTTCGATCAGCAATTCGAAATCGCCTGCGTTTTCCAGCACCAGACCACTGCCGGGCGAGGACAGTTCAGGATAGGAAACGTGAAAGCCGCCGAAGTGATTGAACGGCTGCACTTCGGTAAGTGCCAGCGATTCAGGCGACAGCAGCGCTTGCTCGGCCTGTTTGGCATCAAGCATCACCGCGCGCGAAATTCGGTGCCCTTCATCAAGCTGATCGGGCGCGATATCGCCCAGTTCACTCAGCAGGCGGCTGTTGGCTTCGCGCCGCTCACGCGCCAGTTGCGGCGTGAACAGCAGCAGGAACTGGCTGGTGGGAACGCGTTTGCCCTGCTGCAATGCCCCCAGCGGATCAAGCGCGAGGCTTTGGTGCAGGTCCGCCGCGAAAAGCCGGTCGAGCGCCACGTTTGCGGGCACCGCAGGCCGCGCCAGTGGAGCATCAATCTTTGCAGTGGCAGCGGCTTCCGGCCTAGGTGCCGGGCGTTGGCTATCTGCACTTGCGCAAGCAGATGCGGTGCTGGCAACGGCAATGGCAAGCAGCGCCCGGCCAAGCAGCCGATTTGGTTTCACCGCCACCTGCTCAGTTCCATGCCCGCGCGCGATACCATTTGGTCAGCACATATTTGACGCCGCGAACCACGGGCATTCCGGCGTGCATGGCATTGGGATTGGGAGTGCCATCGGGCTTCATGTTGTTCCAGATCAGCAGGGCGCCCGGCTGGGGCGGGATGGAAAGATCGACGCGGGTGAAGTCGGTCGTGCCGCCTTCTTCAACGGCGTTGAGATACGCCATTGCCGTCCAGCTACGCTGACCGCCACGCCTTTGTTCCAAATCCCAGAAGGGTTGCGATGGCAAAAAGTGGTCGTAGTGCCCGCGAAACTCCTGACCGGGGTGATAACGCTGGCCCTGGATCGTTTCGCCAAATGCAGGGTCGATGCCGATCAGATCGTCGATCCTGCGTTGCAGCATGATGATGAAAGGATCGTTCGGATCGACATCTCCGGTGAAACTGGTTCGGCCTGTTGCATCGGTGCCCTTGTAGGTTGGCGAAGGGCGAGCGACGGAATCGACGATCGCGATGAGGCGATTGCATTCAGTCTCAGAAAAAAATCGTGCCACACCAAAAATTTCGAGGCCATCGACCGGCAGTTGATAGGCGCCCGGATCCTGCGTCAGCCTTTTGCGAACCAGTTCACCGACGCGTTTCAGGGTAAGTGTTTCCAACGAGGCAGACTTTTTCTTTGCAAAAATTGCCATTTCGGGAACCGTTCTGCGTCAATGCGTTGAGTGGTGCAAGCTCTGTCATTTAGTCCGAAGTGGACGGTTAATACAGATTTCCTCAAGCATTTCTCGCATCTTTGAGTTAACCAAAACCACAGTTTGTTATCACTTGTCGGTCGCTGAACGATCATAAGTTTCGACATGGGCGTAGATGGGTGCGTTACCCAAATGTCGATTCTGAAGACGGGGTTCCACCGTCATGAGCGTTGGTTTGCCGAATGGAGTTTTGTTTGGACGCCTTGGCTGACCCTGAACTGGAAAGTCTCAAACTTGCCGTAGCGCTCTATGGCCTTCGTAGAAAGCGTGATGTCGCTGGTGCGCGCAGAGGGCTTTTTGGAGAACCTGGCTGGGATATTCTTCTTGATCTATACATCGCGGACCGCCGTCGAACCGAAGTGCAGGTCTCGTCGGTTTGCTTGGATGCGGGCGTTCCATCGACCACGATTCTGCGATGGATCGCGCGGCTGGAGCAGGAGGGGCTGATATACCGCATCGCCGACAACGCTGACGCCCGCCGCCGTTATGTTCGGCTGACTGAAGAAGGGCACGAGATGATGCGCAACATCTTGCGCGCGATTGCAGGCGGGTTGCCGGGATAAGCTGGTGCTGCGGACAATCGCCAAAGAAAAGCCCTCTTGACGGAAGTCAGGAGGGCTTTTGCTTCTAGAGAATGATGCCGGATTACCAGAAGAAGTTCTGGATCACGTCCACCACTTCGCCTGAATAGACGTCCACCAGCAGCACGTCGTCCCAGTAGCGGACCCAGCGATACGGGCCATAGGCCGGCGGCAGGCGATAGGCCCACGGATCGTTGATCCAGTAATTGCGACCATAGAAGCCTGAATTCAGGAATATCCCGATGGAAACACGGTTGTAGTTCCACCCGCGATACGGCGCGTAATAGCTGGGCAGTCGATAGATGCCCCGGTTCGCCGCACGATAGCGGCCCCAGTCATAGCGGTTGTCGCGCCGCCAATCGTTGCTCCAGCGGCGATAGTCTCCGCGATAGCTGCTGCGACCATTGTCGCCGCGCCAGTTGTCCCCGCGCCGGTTGTCGTTGCGCCAGTTGTTGTCATACCGCCGGTTGTCATTGCGCCAGTTATCGTTGCGATCCCGATAATCACGGTTCCGCTCACGGTCTGAATAGGACGGGTTGCGGCCATTCCAGTTCCGGTCACGCCCATCGTTGTCATTGCGGTCGCGGTTCCAGGTGCCGCGATCCGAAGTACCGTTGTTGCGGCCAGGATTTGTTCCGTTCCAGCGGGTGCCGTCCCATCCGCGCTGCGCCGGAGCCTGACGGGCGGTTGCCGTGGCGGGAGGCGTGGCCCGCTGTGGGATAACCGCAGGCGCGACCGGGCGTTGGGTCGGAGTACGGTCTTCCGCACCGGAACGCCAGCGACCTTCGACATTGCCGTTGTTGCGCCAGTTTGTCGAGGCGGGACGGTCAGCCCGAACCTGTGGCGTTTGCTGCGGGCGGGCTTGCGGAGCCTGCTGAGTGCCGCGCGACCAGTTGCCGCCGCCACGTTCTCCGCCGCGGTTACCGCCGCCCCAGTCGCCACGATTGGTGCTCTGGCCGCCACGCTCACCGCGCTGCTGGCTCTCCTGCGCTGCGACCTGCGAAGAGACGGTCGTGGCCGCGAGGGCCACCGCCAGCGCAGCCAGCGCGCTCTTGCTGAAGATTGACTTGCCGGACATCATGGCCGACCCTTTCCCGATAGGTGCGCTGCAAACCTTCGCAGCTTCAATAACGCTCTGATAGGCGATTCGCGCTGTCCGATGTCTGAACCGGTCTGGTAGCCTCGCGTTCAGGTTCGCGATCTGTTTGATGAACAATTTTCGGGGTGGAGAGTTCCAGATGATCCGAATGTTCGCCGCACTTGTCGTCTCGCTTCTCGCAATCCCGGTGGCTCAGGCAGCGCCGCCCGCAAGCCTTGGCGATCTCGCGTGGCTGCAAGGTTCGTGGGAAGGAGAAGGGATTGGCGGCGCTCCGGCGCTGGAAGCCTATTCTCTGGCCGCAGGCGGGCAGATGGTCGGCCATTTCCGGCAGATGAAGGCCGATGGCACGGTGATGTTCTATGAATTGATCACCATAGTGGAAGAGGACGGATCGCTTGCCTACCGGCTCAAGCACTTCAACCCTGATCTGACAGGCTGGGAAGAAAAGGGCGAGGTCGAAGCCTTCCCATTAACCGCGCGCGCGGGGGAACGCTTTGATTTTTCCGGGCTGGTCTATGAACGGACCGGCACAGACAGCATGACCGCCACCGTGGTGATCGAAGGCGATGGGGGCAAGCAGGAAGCGCTCGTCTTCCGCTTCCGCCGCAAGGGCGGTTAGCGGAAGGCCGAAAGCTTCAGATCAGCGCGTCAGCTTTTTATAGGCAAGGCGCGTGGGGCGATCTGCCGCATCGCCAAGGCGGCGGCGCTTGTCTTCTTCATAGGCCGCGAAGTTGCCTTCGAACCATTCGACATGGGAGTTGCCTTCGAAGGCAAGGATGTGCGTGGCCAGACGATCAAGGAAGAAGCGGTCGTGCGAGATGACCACGGCGCAACCGGCGAAGTTTTCGATGGCGTCTTCCAGCGCAGCCAGCGTTTCCACGTCGAGGTCGTTGGTCGGTTCGTCGAGCAGCAGCACGTTGCCGCCCTGCTTCAGCATCTTGGCCATGTGCACGCGGTTGCGTTCACCGCCCGAAAGCTTGCCGACGTTCTTCTGCTGGTCCGCGCCCTTGAAATTGAACGCGCCGACATAGGCACGGGTGCTCATGTCCTGCTTGTTGACGGTCATGTAGTCCAGACCGTCGGAGATTTCCTGCCACACGTTGTTGGCAGGGTTCAGATCGTCGCGGCTCTGGTCGACATAGCCCAGATGGACGGTGCTGCCGATTTCCACGGTGCCGCTATCGGGCTGTTCCTTGCCGGTCAGAATCTTGAACAGGGTGGATTTGCCCGCACCATTCGGCCCGATAATGCCCACGATGCCGCCCGGCGGCAGCATGAACGAGAGGTCTTCGAACAACAGCTTGTCGCCATAGGCCTTGGTAATGTTCTTGGCTTCGATCACCTTGCCGCCAAGGCGTTCGGGCACCTGGATGACGATCTGCGCCTTGCCGACAGGACGGTTGTCCTGCGCATTCTGCAGTTCCTCAAACTTGCGGATTCGCGCCTTGCTCTTGGTCTGGCGCGCGGCAGGCGTCTGCCTGATCCATTCGAGTTCGCGGGCAAGCGCTTTCTGTTTGCCGCTCTCCTCGCGCTCTTCCTGCGCCATGCGCTTGGCCTTGGTTTCAAGGTAGGTCGAGTAGTTGCCCTCGTAGGGGAAGTACTTTCCGCGGTCGAGTTCGAGGATCCAGCCCACCACGTTGTCAAGAAAGTAGCGGTCGTGGGTGATCATCAGCACCGCGCCGGCATAGTCCTTGAGGTGGTTTTCCAGCCATTCGACGGATTCAGCGTCAAGGTGGTTGGTCGGTTCGTCGAGCAGCAGAATCGACGGTTTCTGGATCAGCAGGCGGGTGAGCGCGATGCGGCGCTTTTCACCGCCGGAAAGGCTGCTTACCGGCCAATCGCCCGGCGGGCAGCGCAGTGCCTCCATTGCGATTTCAAGCTGGTTGTCGAGCGTCCATCCATCGACGGCATCGATCTTGTCCTGAAGTTCAGCCATTTCAGCGCCCAGGGCATCGAAATCGGCGTCTTCCTCGGCCATTTCCATGCCGATCTGGTTGAAGCGTTCGACCATATCAGCAGTTTCACGCGCACCGTCCTTGACGTTTTCGAGCACGGTCTTGCTCTCGTCGAGCTGCGGTTCCTGCTCCAGATAGCCGACCGTGATGTTTTCGCCCGGCCATGCTTCGCCGGTGAAATCCTTGTCGATCCCGGCCATGATCTTGATCAGCGTCGATTTACCGGCACCGTTCGGGCCGACGATACCGATCTTTGCGCCCTGGTAGAATTGCAGGCTGATGTTGCTCAGCACTGGCTTCTGCGCGCCGGGGAAGGTCTTCGTCATGTTCTTCATGACGTAGGCGTATTGAGCAGCCATCGATGGTCCTTGGGTGTAAGCCGAAAACAGTTGCGCCGCCTCTACCGGCTTGGAACCGTGCGGGCAAGCGGCCCGTGTGCAACAAGGGCGACGGGCAGGGCTTGGCAGCGACAGGGCGGGGCGATAGCACGGTTGCATGAGAAACTTGTCTTGCGCCGTCGCGCTCTCCGCCGCTCTCTTTTCCTCAACCGCCTATGCGCAAGATCCGAGAGGCGATGCCGCGTGGGATATCCTTGCCGGGCTGACCAGCGAGGTCGGTCCGCGAATGCCCGGCAGCGAAGCGGAAGCGCGTGCGCGCACTTGGGCCGACGCGCGGCTGAAAGCGCTGGGGTTCAGCAATGTGACGGTCGAGCCATTCCCAATCCGCGGCTATGTGCGCGGGCGTGACGAGGCGAGCCTGATCGCGCCGATCCCGTTCAAACTGGCGGTCACCGCCTTAGGCTATAGCGGTACGACGCCGGAAAAGGGCGTGGAGGGCGAAGTGGTCTATTTCCCCACGCTCGATGCGCTGAAAGCAGCGCCCGCAGGATCGCTCACCGGCAAGATCGCATTCATCGATCATGCGATGAAGCGCGCGCAGGACGGCAGCGGCTATGGGCCTTATGGCCAGGTGCGCCGCGCCGGTCCCGCTATAGCCGCTGGCAAGGGTGCGCTGGCCACCGTGATCCGCTCCATCGGCACAGACAATCATCGGAACCCGCACACCGGCGGCACCACGTTCCCGGAAGGCGTGAAGCCGATCCCGGCGGGCGCAGTTTCAAACCCTGATGCCGATCTGATTGCGCGCATCGCCCGCAGCGGCAAGCCGATCCGCCTGAACCTGACGCTGACCGGCAAGACCGTCGATGGCCTGCCTTCGGGCAATGTCTATGCCGATCTGCCCGGCCGCGATCCCTCGTTGCCCGCAATCTTGCTGGGCTGCCACCTCGATAGCTGGGATCTGGGCACCGGCGCGATTGACGATGCGGCAGGCTGTGCGATCGTTACTGCTGCTGCACTGAAAGCGCAGGAAGGCGGCAAGCCCTTGCGCACGATCCGTGTGTTTTGGGCGGGGTCCGAAGAACTGGGCGGCTTTGGCGGCAAGGCTTTTGCCGAAAAGCACGCCGAACCCTATGCGCTGGCGATGGAAAGCGATTTCGGCGCGGCGAAGGTGTGGCGTGTGACGTTCAGCATGGCGGACGCGAACAAGACCTTGGCCGATCGCATCGCCACAGCACTTTCACCGATGGGCATCGTGCGTGGGCCCGGCAAGGCCAGCGGCGGCACCGATGTGGCCCCGGTTATCGCAAAGCAGAAGCTCGCCGTGATCGATCTCGATCAGGACGGCACGCACTATTTCGATCTGCACCACACGCCTGACGATACGCTGGACAAGGTTGATCCGGCGGAACTTGCGCAGAACGTCGCGGCGTGGACCGAAGTGCTCAAGATCGTGGCGAACGAGGCAGGCGGCATATCTGCGGTCGAGTGAAAGCTGGAGCGGAATTCGCGGCAGCAGATTTCAGGCGTCATCTTCGGGAAATTCGACGACTGTGGTGACGCCGCCGCTGCTGTCCACCGTCATCTCACCGCCGAGCTGGGATACGAAACCGCGGATGATCGCGGTACCAAGCCCGCGATGACGCGCCGCACTTTCGTTGAATTGGGTTGCGAAGCCCCGGCCATTGTCCGCAATGGTCAGCCGCAACCTGCCACTATCGGCTCGCTCCAAGGTAAGCTGCACCTTTCCTGCCTGCCCGTTCGGAAAGGCGTGCTTGAACGAATTGTTCAGAACTTCGGTGACGAGGAGCATCAACGTCAACATTCGGTTCATCTCGATCCGAGCATCGACCGCCGTGACACATACGTTCACATTCGAAGCACCGGATACTTCCTTTGCTTGCGCGACGACGCTTTCGATCTGCTCTCCAACCGCAATGCCAGTGGCCTTCGGATCATAAAGCTGACGGTGCACGCGGCCCATCAGGTCAATGCGATCGTCTGCACTTTCCAGAATGCTGGCGGCAGAAGCGGGATCGCGTGCGATTTCGCGGCGCTGAAGGCGTAGCATCGACGAAACCGACGCAAGATTGTTCGCCACACGGTGCTGCAATTCCTTGAACAGCAGCGCTTGGTGGTTTGCCATAGCGGTAAGCTGGCGCTGGCTTTCTTCCAGACGCGCTTGACGTTGTTGCAACCCGTCAATCAGCAGCACGTCCACCACGACAACCGCCGTGAAGAAAATCAGGGCGGTGGCCACCGGTACGCTTAACACAAAGGTGCGTGCTGGCGGTATGAAGAAGTACCACGACGCCAACAGGCTCAGTGCTCCACATACCACCCCAGGCCCGCGGCCCGCCAGAAAGGCTGTGATGATAACTGCCGGGAAGAAGGTCAGAAACGGGAAGCCTGGTGGCAAGACATGATCGACAGCGAACCGCAGCGCAGTGGCCAACGCAGCCAAGAGCAGCGCCACCGAATAGGCGGCCAGACCGCCGCGAACGGGCTTGAAAAAGGCGCGGGGGGCGGAAGACATTTTGGGATTGATAGCCAGCAATATTATCGCTTGGCAATGTCACAACCCAAAAGCCCGCCGAAATATTCGACGGGCTTTCAGGAATAGGCAGGCAATTGCGTCAGATTCGCTCGATCACGATGGCAGGCGCCATGCCGCCCGCTGCGCACATCGTGACAAGACCATAGCGCCCGCCAGACCGTTCCAGTTCATCGAGCGCTGTGCCGATCAGGATCGATCCGGTCGCGCCGATGGGGTGGCCCAGCGCCATCGCCCCGCCGTTGATGTTCACCTTCGCACGATCCAGATCCAGATCGCGGATGAACTTTTCGGCCACGACCGCGAAAGCTTCGTTGATTTCCCAGACGTCGATATCATCCTTGGTCAGGCCTGCCTTGGCCAGCACCTTCTTTGCGGCTGGAACCGGCGCGTTGAGCATCAGCGTGGGGTCATCGCCCTGATTGGCATAGGCGACGATCCGCGCGCGCGGCTTCAATCCGTGCTTTTCGGCATAGGCGGGCGAAGTGATGAGCAGCGCCGCCGCACCATCGACCACGCCCGATGAATTGCCCGCGTGGTGGAAATGCTGGATGTCCACATCCGGGTAGCGGCGATTGATCTGCTTGCGGAATGTGGTGCCGCCAAGGTCGAAGTCGGCCAGCCCGGCGAAGCTGGGCTTCAGCGCGGCAAGGCCTTCGGCGGTGGTTTCGGGCCGGGGGAATTCCTCCCGGTCCAGCGCAACCGATCCGTCCTCGTTCAGCACCGGCACAACAGATTTGGCAAAACGGCCTTCTTTGATGGCCATGTCTGCACGCTGCTGGCTGACAAGGGCAAGGGCATCCAGCGCTTCACGGCTGATGCCTTCGATGCTGGCAATGGCATCGCCACACACGCCCTGATGCGATTGCGGGTGCAGCGCGTCCAATGCCATGTTGCCCGAACCCATGCCCATCGGCTTGATCCCGGCATTGGCCTGTTCCGCGCCGTGGGCTGCGGTGAAGCTCATCATTTCAGTGCCGCCCGCAATTACGCAGTCTTCCATGCCCGACATGACCGAAGCGCAGGCGAGGTTCACCGACGTGATGCCGCCACCACAGAACCTGTCTAGAGTCGTGCCGCTGGCCCTGATGTCATAACCTGCGGCCAGCGCGGACATGCGCCCAAGATCGCCGCCCTGTTTGCCGACTTGCGAAGAGGTGGACCAGATGATGTCGTCCACGGTTGCGGTATCAAGATTGTTGCGATCTTTCAGTGCCTTAAGCACCGTTGCTGCAAGGTGCTGCGGGTGCAGGTGTGAAAGCGCGCCCTTGCCGGGCTTGCCCACTCCGCGCGGGGTGCGGACAGCATCAATGATGTAGGCTTCGGGCATGGGTCGTCTCTCCGGCTGACTATTTAATCGACCGATTAACCGAAGGTGTCTTCTCGTGCAAGCCCCATCCGCAAGGCTCGACAGCGGCGCGACAACGTGCCAGCCTTGCGGCAATCACACATCACGAGGCCACATGCTTCACCACCAGTTGCTCGAACAGGCGCGCGGCTATGCCGACAGCATTATCGCCCTGCGCCGTGCCATCCACGCCGAGCCCGAACTCGGCCTGCACACGCCCAAAACGCGTGACAAGGTGCGTGCCGCATTGGCGCATCTGCCGCTGGAATGGCGCGAAGGGCCGTCCACCACCGGCCTTGTCGCCACGCTTAGGGGCCGGGCAGGGGCGGGCCGCCGCGTGCTTCTGCGCGGTGATATGGATGCGCTGCCGATGGAGGAGGAAACCGGCCTCGATTTCGCATCCACCACCCTCGGCGCGATGCACGCTTGCGGGCACGACACGCACACCGCCATGCTGGCCGGTGCCGCCGAATTGCTCTGCGCCCGCGCCGACAAACTCGCGGGCGAAGTGCAGTTCATGTTCCAACCGGGCGAAGAAGGTTTCCACGGCGCGCGTTTCATGCTCGACGATGGGCTGATCGACCCGCTGCCCGATGCGGCCTTCGCGCTGCATGTCATGCCCAACAGCCCGCACGGGCTGATCGCCGGCCGCGCAGGAGCGTTGCTCGCCTCGGCAGACCAGTTCGATATCGTGGTGGAAGGGCGCGGCGGCCATGCCTCGATGCCGCACGATGCGCTCGATCCTGTGCCGGTGGCGTGCGAGATCGTGACCGCGCTGCAGGCTCTCGTCACCCGCAAGTTCCCGGTCAGCGATCCGGTGGTGGCCACCGTGGCAAAGATCAAAGCGGGCACCGCGCACAACGTGATCGCAGATCGCGTGGCGATGCGCGGCACGCTGCGCACGCTGTCCCCGCAAAACCGTGCGCGCCTTCGTGAAGTGCTTGAAAACGCCGCAACCCACATCGCCGTCGCCCACGGCATGACCGCGACCGTCACCATCACGCCCGGTTTCCCCGTAACCGTTTGCGATGCCCGCGCGGTGGATCTCGGCGAAGCGGTGGTGCGCGAAATCAGCGGCGAAAGCGGCTTCCACCGGCTTGCCGCGCCAATCATGGGCGCGGAAGATTTCTCCTATGTGCTGGAGAAAGTCCCTGGCGCGATGTTCTTCCTCGGGGTGGCGCACGAAGGCGTGGATTGGCGTTCGTGCTGTTCGATCCATTCGACAAAGATGATGGTCGATGAATCCGTATTGCCGCTGGGCACTGCTGTTCTTGCGGGCTGTGTCGAACGCTTTCTGGCCGAAGGTTTCGCATGAACGACGTGATCTGGTGGAATGGCGTCATGCCGTCGATGGAGCGGCTGACGCGGCTGGGCAGTTCGTCGATGCCCGCGCATCTCGGCATCGAATTCGTCGATTGCGGGCCGGACTGGATTCGTGCGCGGATGCCGGTTGATCACCGCACGCACCAGCCTTTCGGAAGGCTCCACGGCGGGGCATCCGTGGCGTTGGCCGAAACCATCGGTTCGATGGCAGGGGCAATGGCAGTCAATCCCGAAAAGTTCGTGGGCGTCGGCATGGAAATCAACGCCAACCACCTGCGCCCCGTGCGCGAAGGCTGGGTCTTCGCAACGGCCCGGCCTGAGGCGCTGGGCCGCACCACGCACGTCTGGTCGATCAGGATCGAGGACGAAGCGGGCAAGCTCGTGTGCATCTCGCGCTTCACACTCGCCATCATCGCGATGGAACGAAAATGATTGAGCCGGATTTAATCATATTGTTCGGAACTAAGCGCTAGGAACTGCATTTCGGTGGCAGGTCCACTGATATGAAACGAAACATTCCTAGCGATAACCCCTCCTCCGGTCCGGTTGACCAAGCGCACACGGTGTTCGATGCGTCTGCTGCGCAATTCATGGCGCAGCACGGCGAAGATACCTTCACCGGCGCTTCCGGTGTGTTGTTCGAACAGGCAATGGCGCAAACGCGCATGGCAATCTGCCTGTGCGATCCAAACCTTGAAGACATGCCGATTGTCTTCGCCAATCGCGCTTTCCGCCATCTGACCGGTTATGACGAGCAAGAGATCGTCGGGCGCAATTGCCGGTTTCTGCAGGGGCCAAAGACCGATCAGACCGTACTCAAGCGGATCCGCACTGCGCTGGCCAACGAAGACGTGTTGGTGGTCGAACTGCTCAACTATCGCAAGGATGGCGAGCCGTTCTGGAATGCGCTCCATCTCGGTCCAATCTATAACGCCGAAGGCAAACTGATCTATTTTCTGGGTAGCCAGTGGGACGTGTCGGATGTGCGTGCCGCCCGCGCCGACGAACGCCACGCCCGTGAACTGGCGCGAGAGCTTTCCCACCGCATGAAGAACATGTTCGCGGTGATCGGCGGCATCGTCAATTTCACCGGCCGCGTGCGCGGGATCGAAGCTGAGGCGCGCGAGATCAACGACCGCATTCAGGCACTTGGCCGCGCTTACGAAACGACGCTGGACGATTCGCACCGGGGCACGGTGGAGGTCGGACAGGCGATCCGTGCGGTGTTGGCGCCATACGATCCTGATGGTACGCGCATCCGCTTCGAAGGGAATGGTTTGCGGTCCGATTTCGCGTCGGTTTCCGTCCTTGGCCTCTCGCTCCACGAATTGGCGGTCAACGCGATCAAGCATGGCGCGCTTGGGACCGACTCCGGCAGCGTCACCATTGCCTGGAAGCGTAACGGCTCCACAGCCTCTCCTGCCATCCGCATCGACTGGATAGAGCATGGCGTTGGCCCGCAGGCCAATGCAAAACAACTGGTAAGCAACGACGGGATCGTTGATCGAATGCTCGATATGGCGCGCGGAGGGATCGTAAGAGAATGGCACAGCGATGGCCTGAGGGCCAAACTCAACATCCCCTTGCGGGAACACGCGGAATGACCGAACTTCGCGGCTCTGCCAGTGAACCGTGCCGGGTTCTTGTGTTGGATGACGAGCCACTCATCCTGCTCGATCTGGAATTCGCGGTTGAAGACGCAGGCTGCACCCCGCTGACGGCGCTCGATCTGGTCGAGGCGCTGGCGATCGTTCAGAACAACGCCATATCCGCAGCGATCCTCGATGTTTCATTGGGGCGCGGCCAGACCTGTGAACAGGTCGCGCGCACGCTTGCGGCAATGGGCGTTCCCTATGTGCTGCACACAGGGGATCTTGATCGCATGGACGAAGCCGTGCGCAACCTTGGCGGCACGCTTGTGCCTAAACCGACACCCGCCGCGGTCGTAGTTGCCCGCGCGCTTGAACCCTTGGCGATCCGTCACGTTTGATCGCTTGCGCTGACGCTCCGCGCCGCGCATGGCTCTTCCATGATGACAGACACGCGCGTGCTCGGCATGGCGGGCATTCATAACTTTCGCGATTATGGCGGCTATGCGGCCCGCGCAGGGAGTATCCGCAGCGGCCTGCTCTGGCGGTCCGGCCAGCACAGCGAAGCGTCGGTGGCTGATCTCGATCTGGTACACGATCTAAATATCGCCACCGTGGTCGATCTGCGCGGAGACAGCGAACGCAGAGCTAACCCCTGCCTGCGCCATCCAGATTTTGCCGGCAAAGTGCTGTTTCATCCAGGCGAAACGGCCAGCGCCGCAGGCCGCGCCGCGCATGAAGAGGCCGCGCGCAATGTGAAAACCGTTGATGATGCGCGGGCAGCGATGCAGAGCCTTTATCAGACGCTGCCGTTCCGTCCGGTCCTTGTCGGCACCTATCGTCTTTACATGAAAGCACTGGCCGAACGCCAGGATGCCAGCCTGCTGCACTGCCTTGCAGGCAAGGATCGCACCGGTGTGGCGGCCGCGCTGGTCCACCATCTGCTTGGCGTTCATCCTGACGATATCATGTCGGATTACCTGCTCACCAACACCGCCGGAAATGCCGAAGCCCGGATCGAAGCGGGTGCGCGCCATGTGCGCGAAGGTTTTGGCGTTGCGATGGATGACGCTGCCGTGCGCGTGCTGATGGGGGTGGAGGCACCGTTCCTCGAAACTGCCTTCGCCACGATCCGTGAACACCACGGCACGGTGGAGGCTTACGCAGCTGAAGTGCTGGGCGTAACGCCACCAGTTCTCGCCGCGATCGAACGCAATCTGATCGAGGGCTAAAGAAAATCTGTCCCAAACCTGCGGAAAAAGCAGGGTGAGCAGACTCGCTTTTGCCTCCGGCGCTCCTTATCTCGCCAGCCATCGGAGGACATTTTCATGGCGACGACGCACAAGACCCGTATGCTCATCATCGGCTCCGGCCCGGCTGGGCTTTCCGCCGCGATTTATGGCGCGCGCGCCGGTATGCAGCCGATTGTTGTGCAGGGCCTTCAGCCTGGCGGGCAGTTGACGATCACCACCGATGTCGAAAACTACCCCGGCTTTCGCGATGTGATCCAGGGACCGTGGCTGATGCAGGAAATGCAGGCGCAAGCGGAACACGTCGGCACGCGCATGATGTGGGACACGATCCTCGACGTGAACCTTGATGGCTCGCCTTTCCGCGCCACGGGTGACAGTGGCGACATTTACGAAGGCGACGTATTGGTCATCGCCACAGGTGCGCAGGCAAAGTGGCTGGGCGTCGAAGGCGAACAGGAGTTTTCGGGCAAGGGCGTTTCGGCTTGCGCCACCTGCGACGGGTTCTTCTATCGCGGCAAAAAGGTCGTGGTCATCGGCGGCGGCAACACCGCTGTGGAAGAAGCGCTTTACCTCACCAACCACTCCACGGATGTTACGCTGATCCACCGCCGCGATTCCCTGCGTGCCGAAAAGATCCTGCAGGATCGCCTTCACGCGCACCCGAACGTGAAAGTGCTGTGGAACCAGAAGGTTGACAGCTTCGTGGGCGAGGGCGGCAAGGGCCTGACCGGCGTAAAGCTGGTCGATACGGTGACGGGTGAGGAATCCATCGTCGCCACCGACGGAGCCTTTGTCGCCATCGGCCATGCGCCCGCCACCGAACTGTTCAAGAGCAAGCTGGAACTGGATGAAAGCGGCTATATCGTCGTCCAGCCCGGCACGCCCAAGACCGCGATACCCGGCGTTTTCGCCTGCGGTGACGTGATGGACCACACCTACCGTCAGGCCGTGACCGCCGCCGGCACCGGTTGCATGGCCGCGCTCGACGCCGAACGATTCCTTGCCGAACTGGATTTCAAGGCCAGCCAAACCGTTCCGGCATAAACTGAAAACTCCCCTCCCGCTCGCGGGAGGGGGCGGTGGAGGGCTTGTTCACCTACTGGTGAAGCGCTTCCATCAACCGCGCGTGCAGCCATTCGCGCGCGGCGTCGTCTGAAAAGCTGTGCGATCCGCTGTCGATCCGCTGGACTCGCGTGTCCGCCGCATCCCAAACCTCGGTAAACATCTGCGCTGTGCGATCACCGCTTGCCAGCAGGATAGAAACTGGCCCGTTAAACGCGGCCAGCCCAGCCTTCATTTCGTCCACCAGCCCGGAAGGTGCAGGGGCAGAACTGGCCGCGCTGCGCAACCCTTTGAACAGCTTGCCCAGATTGACCCCGCCTGTCAGCAAACGCCAGATTTCGCGCGGATTGGTCAGCTTCGCCAGATAACGGCTGCGGATCGCTGCGGCTGGCATCGCTTGAGGCGCTTCTTCGCCATCAATGGTCCACGGATTGGCCAGTGCCAGTCCGGCCAGCGGTAAATCGTGCGCAAACAGCATCAGTGCTGCCGCTGCATCGCAATTGCCAAAAGCCACAACCTGCGAAACATGGGGCGCGGCAGAGCGAAATGCGCCTATCGCGGCAGCGATATCGGGCGCGGAATGGCGGAACGTAGGATTTTCGCCATCGACGGCATTGCCACTATCGCCAACCCCCCGCCGGTCGTAACGGAATACCGGAAACCCCTCACGCGCCAGCCGCGCGGCCATTTGAGCTTGCCCACCCCATGCACCGGCGCGCAATTCGTTGCCGCCCGATACGATCAGGAGGCCCGTCGATCCACTCGCCAGCCCGATATCGAGCGTGCCGAACAGTTTCGCGCCCTCACAGGCAAATGTCACATGGCGGCGGGTCACGTCGCAATCTCCGCCAGCACGATTTGCGCCAGCGCGGCCGACTGATCGGGCGCTGCCGCAGGCTCCGCCCGCAACCACAGCCCGCCGCCGCCCAGTTCGCTCTGGCCTAAGATGCGCTGCCCTTCGATCTGCGCGGTCGCAGTTTCCAGCCCGGCGATCAGCGAAGCGCCGCAGCGCCAGCCTGCCAGTTCCAGCCCCTCGCTTCGCCCGATTTCTAGCAACGCTGAACTGTCTTCCTGCCGCCCAGCCTCACGAGCGGAAATCACACGCGCGCGTAGCATCTGGCGCAGGATCGAAGCGCCCTTGGCCGGTTCCAGCATCAGCCCCGGCAGCGTGTTCGGAAACACCAGCGCACCGCCGCGCACCGCCAGAACATCGCTCGCGCCAAAGTGCCGCGCCGCCTGCGCCATCGCGCGCCGCCAGCCGTGCAGGCTTTGCGCCGGAAACTCCTGCAAACTCTCATTGCAGCCGGGCAAGTCCGGCAGAAAGCAATCCACGCCCGCTTCATCGAGCAGACGCATCGCATCCACCAGCATCCGCCGCATCCGGTTGGCTTCGTCGAACAGCGGCGGAACGATCAGCAGCCGCACCATCCGGCCGCGATCAAAAGCGAAGGCGTATTCCTCGCTCTGCCCGTGCGGGCCGGGGCAGGGCCAGCGGGCGATCACGCCTCAGGCCTTCTCGGCTACTTTGGCTTCCAGAAACGACAGGAGATTGCCGTAGGTTTCCAGCAGTTCGCCGTCCACTTCATCATCCTCGATCACGATGTCGAGGCGGTCCTCGATCTCGGTCAGAAGACCGGCGACGGCCATTGAATCCAGTTCAGGCAGATCGCCAAAAAGACCCGTCGAAGCATTGAACGCGGTAACACGTTCGGCGGAAAGTCCAAGCACGTCCTGAAGGATCGCGCGGAGGGTGCTATCGGTGTCGCTCATCGTGTCCCGGTGCCGTTCAAGTGCAGGTAGGTGCAGCTAGGTGCATCTAGGTGTCGTTCAGGATTTGGCCCTTAACCATCGCGGTTCGGGGAAACAAGGGGCCGCAGTTTGTGCCGTGCCAGAGCGCGGATCATCTGTGGCCAGTGGTGCACAGCGCTTTTTCGCCAAGCCCGCACGCGCCAACGGGTGCGCACATCTTCCATCCAGTCACGCTTGTAGGGATCGTCACCCGTGCCGAAATCGACGAGCGAAACGCCATCGCGATCAATGACATGCTCAAACATCGCCGCGCTGAGCAACGTCCCCGGCGATTGTTTCCTAAAGCTTTCGTCATGCGCCAGCTTGTGAATGAAGGCGGTGCCGCCTTCAACGGTCCAGAATTGTGCGGCCACCGGCTGTCCGCCAATTTCGGCAATGCCCAATCGCAAGCGCCCGCCCGCGCCATCCATCTCCGCCCAGCGGCGCAAGAAATCCGGAGATCCTTCGCCGGGCTTCCAACTCAATTTGTAAACCGCCTCGTACGCGTCCCAGTCTTCGGGCGAAAATTCCGTGACGACGCGCAGTGCCACATCGCCCTTGCGCCCCTTGCGCCGCACCGTTTCTCGCAAAGCGCCGGGGCGCGCGGCCCAGTATTCGGCAAAGCTGCGGCCTTTGATAGGAAGGATGTGGTTTGAATCGCAAGGCTCTGAAATTGCCGCCCAACCTGCTGTCCGCAAACCCGCAGCCAAGGCCAATGCATCAGCTTCAGGCATCGGCGCGAATGATGCCCGGCTAGCAGGCAGACTTTGCGCGATTTCTGAAAGTAGTGTCGTATCCCCTAGCGGAGAAACGAAAAAATTGTACCAATTGGCCAGCGCTTCGGCCCCGCCATGCGCCTCCTTCCACGGCAGCGCAGCAAGGCGCGTACCATCGGTGGCCACGCTCAATCGCGCTTTTGCGGGATCAAGGCACATCTCGGCCAGCAGGGCGAGCCAGTCCAATCGCTCGAACGGCGAGGCTCCCTGAACGGCAAGAACGCCTGCGTCCGCTTGCGCTTCTTTAAGACTGGCGTGATAGACCTTCAAAACGACAGACGTTTCCTGATTGAGAACCGCGTGCCCGAAAGCCCCGATCCTACTGTTTTCCCGCTCGATCACCTTGCGCTGCGCGGACAGCGTGATGCGCCCGCGCTGGTGCTGCGCGACCGCACTCTTAGCCATGAAGAGTTAAACGCGCGTGTAGGCGCGCTGGCAAAGTGGCTGAAAGCGCGCGTGGATGAACCGGGCGCGCGGGTGGCGACATGGCTGCCGAAGACCGAACTTGCCTGCCTGGTGCCCTTGGCGGCGGTGCGCGCAGGGCTGGTGCATGTGCCGATAAACCCGCTGCTGAAGCGCGCGCAAGTGGCGCATATCCTTGGCGATTCAGGCGCTGTCCTGCTCATGGCCAACAAGGCACGGCTCGATACGCTGGAGCCTGCCGATGCAGCTTGTGCGGTGTTTGAGGAATCGACGGTCTGGGCCGAAGTGGCGGCGCAAGGTGCGGAACTGCCGCCATCCGATGCAGCGCCCGATAGCCTTGCCGCGATCCTTTACACCAGCGGATCGACCGGGCGGCCCAAGGGCGTAATGCTTAGCCAAGCCAACCTTTGGCTTGGTGCTGTCAGCGTTGCGCATTATCTGAAAATTGCGCCAGCAGACCGGGTTCTGGCGGTGCTGCCGCTGGCCTTTGATTATGGGCAGAACCAGTTGCTTTCCACATGGTTTGCGGGCGGCAGCGTGGTGCCGCTTGATTACCTGACGCCGCGCGATGTGGTGAAAGCGGTGGCGAAACATGGCGTTACCACGATTGCCGCCGTGCCGCCGCTGTGGCTGCAACTGGTGGAACTCGATTGGCCGGAAGGCGCTGCGGCAAGCCTGAAGCGTATGACCAATAGCGGCGGAGCGCTTAGCCTTTCGCTGGTCCGTGCGCTGCGCGCCAAGTTTCCGCAGGCCGATCTCTATCCGATGTATGGCCTGACCGAGGCGTTCCGTTCGACTTACCTCGACCCTGCGCTGGTGGACGAACATCCCACTTCGATGGGCAGGGCTATTCCCTTTGCAGAAGTGCTTGTTGTCGACGACTTGGGGCATGAAGCTGCGGCAGAGGAGGAAGGTGAACTCGTTCACACCGGCCCGCTGGTGGCACAAGGATACTGGCAGGATGCCGAGCGGACGGCTGAACGCTTCAAGCCCGCCCCAGCGTTTTCCAAGCTGGGCGGTATGGCGGTCTGGTCGGGCGACCGGGTAAAGCGCGATGCGGCGGGATTGCTGCATTTCGTCGGGCGGCGCGATGCGATGATCAAGACAAGCGGCAACCGCGTCAGCCCGCAGGAAGTGGAAGAAGCGGCTGTGGCAACGGGCATCGTGGCCGAGGCGGTGGCGCTGGGCTTGCCTGATCCGCAACTTGGGCAGGCGATTCACCTGGTAGCGCGCGCCGTTCCCGATGCCGCGCGGGACGATCTGATTCCGGCACTTACGCGCGCCTTGCCCAATTTCATGGTGCCGCGCCACGTCCATTGGCGCGATGCCATGCCGACCAGCGCCAACGGCAAGCTGGATCGGGTTGCGCTGTCCGCCGAACTGGCAGAGGGAGCGAAGGCATGAAACCGCTTGGCCCCATTCCCGCCGGATTTGCCGCTATCGACGGCGTGCTGGCCATTGCCGGGCGCAAGGCGACCGATCTGGTGGCGGATGCAGGCGGCACGCCGCTGTTCGTCTATTCCCGCGATATGTTGACCGCGCGCGTGGCCGCATTGCGGGCTGCAATGCCGGAGAGGTTGGCGATACATTATGCTGTAAAGGCAAATCCTTACTCACCCTTGTTGCAGCACATGCTGAATCTGGTGGATGGGTTCGATATTGCCTCTGGCGGCGAACTGGCGGTGGTGCAGGATGCTGGCATCGATCCAGCGCGGGTAAGCTTTGCCGGGCCGGGCAAGCGCGATGCCGAACTGGCATCGGCGATTGCGGCGGGTGTGACGCTCAATCTCGAATCTGAAGGCGAGGCAAGTCGCGCGCTGGCGATTGCCGACCGGTTGGGTGTGACGCCAAAGCTGGCCATCCGCGTGAACCCGGAGTTCGATCTGAAAGGATCGGGCATGAAGATGGGCGGCGGGGCCAAGCCGTTTGGCGTGGATGAAGAGCGTGTGCCGGCGTTGGGTCGCCGATTGATCGAGGCCGGTGCCGACTGGCGCGGATTTCATATCTTCGCCGGTAGTCAGGCGCTTTCCGCCGATGCAATCATCGAAACGCAGCGGCAGACGGTGGCACTGGCCGCGCGGCTTGCGGGCGAGATCGGCGCGGCCCTGCCCAAATGCAATCTGGGCGGCGGTTTTGGCATTCCCTATTTCCCAGGCGATGAGCCGGTGGACATTGCCGCAATCGGGGCAGCGCTGGCCGAACGCTTTGCCGATTTGCCCGATGTGCTGCGCGATACCGCGTTCTGTATCGAGCTTGGCCGCTATCTTGTTGGCGAATCAGGGGTTTATCTGGCCTCGGTGGTGGACCGGAAGGTCAGCCACGGTGATGTCTACCTGGTCACTGATGGCGGGCTGCATCACCAGCTTGCCGCTTCTGGGAATTTCGGAACGGTGGTGCGCCGCAACTATCCCAGCGCCATCGCAACGCGGTTTGCTGCAGAGGTGGAGGAAGAGGCCAGCATTGTGGGCTGCCTGTGCACCCCGCTTGATCGGTTGGCCGACAAGGGCGGATTTCCGAGGGCTGACGTCGGCGATCTTGTCGCAATTTTCTGCGCGGGCGCTTACGGAGCCAGCGCTAGCCCGGCGATGTTTCTGGGCCAAGGCCCGGCGGGCGAAGTGCTCATTTGAAAATCCTTGCGAGACAGCGGGATAGGTTCCCGCTGTTAACCATTGCATCTGCGCCAGTCCCGCTTCGGGACATGGGCGAAAGCCGCCTTGGCGTCACCTCTTGCAGCAATCAAGGCTAACGCAATCTTCACCCTTTTTGGCGATAGCCGAGCGTGAATTGCGGTCCCTGCAATCTTTGCGCCTTGATGCCGAGGGTAGGGAAAGCCGCAGCAAGAAGGAAAGACAATGCCGCTGAATACCCGCGTAACCCGGATGCTGGCCGGAACGGCAATGCTCAGCCTTGCCCTGACAGGATGCGGCGGCGTGGGCGGCGGGGCACAATTGCCGCCGGCTTCGTTCGTGGCACTGCAGGAAGGGCCCGGCGAGGAATACGTGATCGGGCCGCTGGACGAACTGACCGTGTTCGTATGGCGCAATCCCGAACTTGGCGCGCAAGTGCAGGTGCGGCCCGACGGGCGCATCACCACGCCGCTGATCACCGACATGCCCGCCGTGGGCAAGACGCCTTCGATGCTGTCCGAAGATATCAAGCTCCAGCTTTCGCAGTACATTCAGGAACCGATCGTATCGGTTATCGTCAACAAGTTCGCGGGCACGTTCAGCCAGCAGGTGCGCATCGTGGGGGCGACCGAAAAGCCTGCATCGATCCCGTTCCGTGCCAACATGACCCTGCTTGATGCGATGATCGCGGTCGGCGGCCTGTCCGAATATGCCGCCGCCAACAAGGCGCGGCTGGTGCGGTTCGACAAGCAATCGGGCGCGCAGAAGGAATATGCGGTGCGCATCGGTGATCTGCTCCGCAAGGGCGATACCAAGGCCAACGTCCTGCTGATGCCGGGCGACGTGATCATCATCCCTGAGTCGATGTTCTGAGCGGCGGGCGGGGGACACGGCGGCCATGACCAGCATCTACGAAGAAGTGCGTATCGCACTCCACGGCATCTGGCACCGACGCTGGATCGCGCTGGCGATTGCGTGGGCGGTGTGCATGGCAGGCTGGCTGGTGGTGGCGATGGTGCCCAACAGCTATGAATCCAAAGCGCGCATCTTTGTGCAGATCGACGACGTGCTGGCCGATCAGATTGGTATCGGCGGTGACCGCAAGCGCGATATCGAGCGGGTGCGCCAGACGCTGACCAGTTCGGTCAACCTCGAAAAGGTCATCCGTGCGACCCGGTTGGGCGACAAGGTCACCGACGACAAGCAAATGCAGGCCGCAGTCGCCGGGCTGGGCAAGAACGTGAAAGTGGTGAGCCAGCAGGACAACCTGTTCGAGATCACCGGCAATGCGGGCGGCGGCGGGCGCAACGATGCCGAAAACGCCAAGCTGGCGCAGGATATCGTGCAGAAGATGATCGACATCTTCCGCGAAGAGAACCTTGCGGGCGGGCGCGGCGAGATGACCGATACGCTGGCCTTCATGGACCAGCAGCTTGCGACCCGTAAGAAAGATCTGGAAGCAGCCGAGCTGAAGCGGACCGAGTTCGAGGCGAAGAATGCGGGCTTTGTGCCCGGTGCGGGGTCGTTCACCACGCGGATCGAGGCGGCTCGTAACCAGTTGCGTGATGTCGAATCGAACCTGCTGGCGGCGCAGAGCGCATTGGCTTCGATCAACGGTCAGCTTTCGGGCACGCCGCAGACGATTGCCGTGGCAGGAGTGGGGGGCGGCGCCAAGGGTGCGCTGGCGCAGGCGCAATCCGATCTCGCTTCCATGCGCGCGCGGGGTCTGACCGACAGCCATCCCGACGTTGTTGCGGTGAAAGGGCAGATTGCAGGCCTGCAAAAGGCTGCTGCGGGCGAAGGCGGTGGGGGCGGTGCGCCCAATCCGGCCTATGCCTCGCTCGTTTCGATCAAAGCCGATCGCGAAGCCAGCCTTGTCGCGCTGCAATCGCGCAAGGGATCGCTTCAGGCCGAAATCGCGCAATTGACCGCGCAACAATATAGCGAGCCGACTGTGGCCGCCGAAGCCGCGCGCATCAACCGCGATTATGACGTCTACAAGGAGCAGTACGACAAGCTGCTGCGCGACCGCGAACAGTTGCGCCTGCGCGGGCAGGTGGAGACCGAGCGCGATGCGGTGAAGTTCGAGGTGATCGATCCGCCGACGATGCCTTCCGGCCCATCCGCGCCCGACCGTCCGCTGTTGCTGATGCTGGTGCTGATCGTGGGGATTGGCGCAGGCGGAGCGGGAGCCTTTGCTCTGGCGCAGCTGAAGTCTGCTTATTCGACCACAGGCCAGCTTGAGCGGGCCACGGGACTGCCGGTGCTGGGCGCGGTTTCCGAGGCGATCACGCGCACTGCACGGGCAGAGCGGATCAAGCGGCTCAAGTGGTTCGCGGGCGGCCTTGCCGGGTTGTTCATCGTCCTTTTCGTCTTGCTCGGCGTGGAAATGCTGAAGCGCGGCATGGTGGCCTGAGGAGCAGCGCGATGACCGACCAGACCAAGATCCCGGTTCCGCCATCAGGGCCGTCGCTGATCGAGCGCGCATCGGGCAGCTTCGATTTCCGCACGCAGACGCGGCCAGTGGTGCCAGACCTTCCGCCAGCGCCCAAGGCCGCGCCGGTCGCGCCGACGGTGGCACCGGTTGCTCCAGCGCCAGTTGCAGCGCCTGCGCCATTTGCGCCGCCGCCGCCTGAACCGATCGTTGCGGTGAAGCCGTTTGCCGGGGCCTATCACAAGATCGACCGCCAGCACTTGCGCGAACAGTGCATCATCGAGCCGGAAAGCGCTGTGACCGGGACGCTTGAAGAGTTCCGCATCGTGAAGCGGCAACTGCTGCGCGTGGCTGCTGAATCGCGGGCCGGGACGGGCGCGCCGCATGGCGAGCGCATCCTTATCGCTTCGGCGCATCCGGGCGAGGGCAAGACCTTTTGCGCGGTGAACCTGGCGATTTCCATCGCGGCGGAAAAGGACAACGAAGTCCTGCTGGTCGATGCCGACTTTGCCAAGCCTTCGGTCCTTTCAACGCTTGGTCTGCCGGGTGGGAAGGGGCTGATGGATGCGCTGGCTGATCCTTCGCTGCCGGTGGAAGATTGCGTGATCGGCACCGATATCGGCGGGCTTTATGTGCTGCCCGCAGGCAACGCGACCGGATCCGACACGGAATTCCTCGCCTCGGCCCGCACCGAGGCCGTGCTGGCCCGGCTGACGGCGCATTCGCCCAATCGCATCGTCATTTTCGATTCGCCTCCGGTGCTGGCCGCATCGCCTGCAACGGTCTTGGCCAAGCATGTCGGCCAGACGGTGGTTGTGGTGCGCGCCGATGGAACCGGAGAGGCCGCGCTGCGCGATGCAGTGGGCCTTCTGGGCGCGTGCGATGACATCAAGCTCCTGCTCAACGGCACCCGCTTTTCAACCACGGGCCGCCGATTTGGCACCTATTACGGATACAAGGAATGACCAGACCGGCTCTTCCCCTCCGCTTGGCTTTGCTGGCCGCGACGGCTTTTGCTGCGTCGCCGCTGCACGCGCAGTCTCTCGGTTACGAAAATGTCGAGGGCGATGGCCCTTCGGCGGGCAACAGTTCCTCGCGCAGCAGCGGCGGCACGGGTGCGCGCACCACAGTGCGGCCCTATATCGAAGCCGTGCAGAACGTGCTGTGGGAGCTTGCTCCCGGAGACGAGGTGCTGACCTACAGCTCGCTGGCGGCGGGTGTGGACGTAAGCCTGCAAGGGCGTAGGACTGAAGGTGCGATTTCCGTGCGCTATGAACGGCGCATTTCGCAGTCAGACCGCGTGGCAGATGGGGATACGCTTTCGGGCCTTGCCCGCGTGCGCCACGATCTGATCCCGCGCACGCTTTCGGTGGAAGCAGGCGCGCTGGCGACGCGGAGCAACATCGGCGTCGGCGGCGCTTCGGCGCTCAATGCTCTGGCCAACAACGATGCGGTGAGCCAGATTTACTCGCTCTATGCAGGGCCTGCGCTGTCTACCCATATGGGCGATGTGGCGCTTTCGGCATCCTACCTTGTCGGCTACAACCGGCTGGAGCAGGAGAACGTGCTGCAGGGTTCTGCCGGGCAGCCGCTGAACGATATCTTCGACGATTCGGTCGTGCAGTCGGCGCAGATTTCGGCGGGCGTCGCGCCGGGCACGGTGCTGCCAGTGGGCGTGACCGCATCGGGTTCGTATTTTCAGGAAGATATTTCCAACCTTGATCAGCGCGTTCGCGATCTGCGTGGCGGCGTGCAGGTGACATATCCGGTCACCCAATCGCTCGCCGTGGTGGGGGCGATTGGCTACGAAGACGTTGAAATATCGTCACGCGATGCCGTGCGTGATGGCAATGGCGTGGCGGTGGTCGGCAGTGACGGGCGGTTCGTGACCGACAAGTCGCAGCCGCGCCAGCTAGCATATGAAACCGATGGCTTGACTTGGGATGCTGGTGTGATGTGGCGGCCAAGCCGTCGCACAGCGCTGAGCGCCTTTGTCGGGCGCCGCTACGACAGCACGACCTATTACGGCAGCTTCTCCTACGTGCCCGATGCGCGCAGCCAGTTGACCATTGCGGCTTCTGACAACGTATCCGGCTTTGGTGGACAGGTAACGCGCGCCCTGCGTGATCTGCCGACTGATTTCGAGGTCACGCGCAACCCGTTCAACGGCCAGATCGGTGGCTGCGCCAATGGCTCGCAAGCAGGCGGTTGCGTGAACAACGCGCTGTCGTCGGTGTCCTCGGCGGTATTCCGCGCGCGGAGCATCAATGGCAGCTATTCGCGCCAGATCGGCCGCATGACCGCTGGCATCGGTGCGGGCTACATCCGCCGCAGCTTCATCGCGCGCGCGGATTCGGTGCTGGGCGCGGCAAATGGCGTGATCGACGAAAGCTACTATGTTTCGGCAGGGCTGAACGGCCCGATCGACCGCCGCTCCAGCTTTGCCATCTCGGCCTATTCGGCTTGGTTCGAACCGGGTTCAAGCAACCTTGGCAGCACCACGGCCATTGGCGCGAATGCCTCGTACTTCCGCAACCTGACGGATCGCTTAGCAGCTTCCGCAGCGGTCGGTATAGATAGTTTTAACCAAACTCTGCTTGAAGATCAGACAATTGCATCCGGCCTTGTAGGCCTGCGGTACAGCTTCTGATGCCTGGAGACGGCTGATGTACGATGAGTTCTATGGCCTGAGTGGTCGCCCGTTCCAGCTTACGCCCGACCCGCGCTTTTATTTCGAGAGCGGAACGCATCGCAAGGCGCTGTCCTATCTTGGCTATGGCCTTGCGCAGGGCGAAGGCTTCATCGTCATCACCGGCGAGGTTGGCGCGGGCAAATCGACGCTTGCGGCGCACCTCATGGCTTCGGTTGACCGGGCACGGCTGACGGCGGCGCAGATCGTCACCTCGGCGCTGGATGGCGAAGAACTGATCCACGTTGCGGCGCGCGCGTTCGGCCTTGAAGTGGCCGGGCATGACAAGGCCACCGCACTCGCTCAGATCGAAGCCTTCCTGCACCATGAAGCGCGCGAAGGCCGCCGTTGCCTGCTGGTGGTGGACGAATCGCAGAACCTTTCGGTCGAAGCACTGGAAGAACTGCGGATGCTGTCCAACTTCCAGTTGGGCGCGCATCCGCTGTTGCAGATACTGCTGCTGGGCCAGCCCGAATTTCGCACGCTTTTGCAGACGTCCGATGAACTGGAGCAACTCCGCCAGCGCGTGATCGCTTCGCATCACCTCGATGCGATGGAGCCTGCGGAAGTCGGTGCCTATATCGAACATCGCCTTGCGCTGGTCGGCTGGCAGGGCCGTCCGCAGTTTGATGCGCGCGTCTATGCCGATCTTGCCAAGGCCAGCGGCGGCGTGCCGCGCCGGGTGAACCAGTTGATCAACCGCGTGTTGCTGATGGGCGCGGTGGAGCAGCGCGACCATATCGATGCGGCCATGTTGCAGGCGGTGCTTTCCGATCTGGCAGGCGATGGCGGGTTGAACACATCGCAGCCCAAGGTAACGCCGGTTCCGGCGGCCGAAGCGCCCGTGGTAGACCTGCCCACAGCAGTCGCCCCCCAAGCCTTTGCTGCTGCGCCAACCCCCGTGTTTGACGACAGCGCTTGGCGCGCCGCACTGGCCGAGCGGGACGAGCAAATTGCCGAGTTGCAGCAGGCGATTATCGAACTGGCCGATATGCGTGTCGCTGCTGCCGAACCGGTTTTGCCGGACTTTGAAAGCCAGGCGCAACTTCAGGTACAACTGGACGAGGCCGAGCGGCGCATTGCTGCGCTTGAAGCCCGCCCTGCTGCTGTTGATTCCGCTTTCAACGAAGATGTGGTGAGTGCGCTTGAAGAGGCCAATCGCCGCATCGCCGCACTGGAAAGTCGTCCGGGCGACGAACAGATCATGGCTGCGTTCGATGAAGTGCAGCGCCGGATCGCGAAGCTTGAAACGCGCACGGCAGAGCAGGAAACGGCCATCCGCCACACCCTGACCATGCTGATCGAGTGGATCGAAGCCGAAGATTTCCACCGCGCCGCTGCCTGAGCGGCGCATCGTGGGGGTGCAGAACATGACCACGCCGACAGGTGTGCTGAACGGCCTTTCGGTCGACGTCGAGGACTGGTTTCAGGTCGGCGCGTTCGAAACGGTGATCGACCGCAAGGATTGGGACAGCCTGACCTGCCGGGTGGAGCGCAACTGCGCCGAAGTGCTCGCGCTGTTCGATGCGGCGGGGGTGAAGGGCACGTTCTTCACGCTGGGCTGGATTGCTGAGCGCTATCCGCTGATGATGCGGCAGATTGCCGATGCGGGCCACGAAATCGCCAGCCACGGATGGGACCATGCGCGCGTTTTCACGCTGGGGCGCGATGCGTTCGGCGCGGATATCGACCGCGCGCGCAAGGTGCTGGAAGACACCACCGGGCAGCGCGTGATCGGCTATCGCGCGCCAAGCTTTTCGATCGATGCACGCACGCCTTGGGCGCACGAAGTGCTGGTAGAGCAGGGCTATGTCTATTCCTCCTCAGTCGCGCCCGTGGTGCATGATCATTACGGCTGGCGTGAAGCGCCGCGTTTTGCCTTCCGTCCGGTCGATGGTGCGGATTTCATCGAAATTCCGGTGACCACGGCGGAAGTTGCCGGGCGGCGCATGGCGGCAGGTGGGGGCGGGTTTTTCCGCCTGCTGCCCTATGCCGTGTCGCGCTGGGCGATCCGGCAGGTGAATCTGCGTGATGGACGGCCTGCGGCGTTCTATTTCCACCCGTGGGAAATTGATCCCGACCAGCCCCGGCCCGCAGTCGCGCCGCTGAAATCGCGATTGCGGCACTACACCAATCTCGATGTCATGGCGGCAAAGCTTGCGCGGTTGGTCCGCGAGTTCCGCTGGGGCCGCATGGATGAGGTTGCGGCTATCGAAGGCGCGCGCACGCCGTTGAGGAAGGCTGCATGAACGCGCCGTTCTTCCTTTCCAGCACCGTTGCCCGGCTGGCCGATGCGGGCGACCGGGGCGCAATTGCCCGGTTTCTGGCCGATCATTCCGACACAACTGCTTTTCACCGGCTTGAATGGCTCGATGCGGTTGAGCAGGCGACCGGACACAGGACGCATATTCTCCTGTCCGAACAGGATGGCGCGATCCGTAGCGTGCTGCCCCTTCACGAAGTCCACTCCCCGTTGTTCGGTCGCGCGCTGGCATCGACCGGCTTCGGCGTCGGCGGCGGTGTGGTGGGCGAGGGCGATGCGGCGCTGTTTGCAGCGGCGCAGGAACTCGCGGTGCGGTTGAACTGCCCCAGCGTCGAACTGCGTGGCGGTCCTCTGCCGCAGGGGCCGGAATGGCATTTAAAAACCGATAGCCACGCCGGGTTCGTCATGCCGCTGGCTGCGGACGATGATGCCCAATTGCTCACGATCCCGCGCAAACAGCGCGCCGAAGTGCGTCGTGGGCTGGGCTATGCAATGGACGTCCGCACCGGGCGCAGCATTGATGATCGCGCAATGCACTATGCCGTCTACGCAGAATCCGTGCGTAATCTGGGCACGCCGGTTTTCCCCAAGCGCCTGTTCGACGCGGTGATGGATGCCTTTGGCGATGATGCCGATATCCTGACCGTGCTGCACGAAGGGCAACCGCTCGCTTCGGTGCTGAGCCTTTACCATCGTGGCGCGGTCATGCCCTATTGGGGCGGCGGCGTGTTTGCCGCGCGGACCATGCGTGCCAACGATGTGATGTATTATGCGCTGATGAACCATGCGCGGGCGAAGGGCTGCGACAGGTTCGATTTCGGACGCTCGAAAGTTGATACCGGGGCTTACCACTTCAAGCGCAACTGGGGTTTTACGCCCGAACCGCTCAGCTATGCCCACTGGACGGCCGATGGGCAGGCCCCGCGTGACGTTAACCCGTTAAGCCCGCGCTATCAGGCCAAGATAAAGCTATGGCAGAAGCTGCCCTTGGCGGTCGCGAACCGGGTCGGGCCGTTTATTGCGCAGGGTCTTGCATGAGCGAGGTGCTGTTCCTTGCCCACCGCATTCCGTTTCCGCCTGATCGCGGCGACAAGATCCGTTCCTGCCATGTGCTGCGGCACATTGCCGCGATGGTCCCGGTTCACGTCGCCTGTTTTGCCGATGATGAAGGCGACATGGGCCACGAACCCGATCTTGCCGCCGTTGCCAAAAGCCATTGCCTCGTCCGTCGCACCCGTTCCCTGAAACTGGCCGGGGTTGAAGCGCTGGCGTCGGGCAAGCCGGTGAGCCTTACGGCCTTTGCCGACAAGACTCTGGCCGCCTATGTTGCGCGGGTGCTGGCAGAGCATCCGATTTCGGCCATCTATGTATTCTCCGGCCAGATGGCCCAATACATTCCCGATGGCTTTGCCGGGCGCTCGGTGATGGATTTCGTCGACGTGGATTCGGCCAAGTTCGAAGCCTATGCCGCGCAGGCCCGCTTTCCGCTGGACCGGATGTACGCGCGTGAAGCACGGCTGCTTTCGCGCTTCGAAAGCGATGTTGCCCGCCGCGTTCATGCCAGCCTGCTGGTGACAGCCGAAGAGGCAGCGCTTTTCAGCGAGCGCCTGTCACCTGGGCCGCAACCGCAGGTCATGGCGCTGGGCAATGGTATAGACACCGATTTCTTCGATCCCGTCGATATGCCGCCCGCGCCGGAAATGGCGGGCGAGGGGCCGCACCTGACCTTCACCGGGCAGATGGACTATCCCCCCAATGCCGCTGCGGTGGAAATGTTCGCGCGCGAAGTCATGCCGAAAGTTCAGGCCACGTTCCCGCAGGCGCGTTTCAATGTGGTGGGTCGCGCGCCCACGCTGGCCGTGCGTTCGCTCGAAGGCGTGAATGGCACGCATGTGACCGGCGCGGTGCTCGACGTGCGCCCTTGGATTGCCGGGGCAGATCTGGTTGTCGCGCCGCTGACGATTGCACGCGGCGTGCAGAACAAGGTGCTCGAAGCGATGGCAATGGCCCGCCCGGTCCTCGCCACGCCCGAAGCCGCGACCGGAATCCCTGCGCGCGATGGGCAGGAGATCGTTGTCGCAGCCGGGACGGATACTTTGGCGCGGCAGGCCTTGAGCCTGTTGCACGACAAGGTGCGCGCCACTGCCATCGGCCAGTCAGCCCGCGCCTTTGTGCTGGATAAATGCGGCTGGGCAGGCGTCTTGGCACCCCTGGCGGGCCTACTCGGCCTTGATGGCCGGGAAAGCACGTCCTGTGCCGCATAATCTGGTGCAAGATGCCCCCCTTGGCCGGGCGTGGGCCAAGCTTCCTGCCGGATGGCGCCGCGCGCTTGGCTGTATCGCGCTGGCGTGGCTGGGCAATGTCGTGCTGTTCGCGGCAGACTGGCAGGCGATGTTTCTGCAATGGTGGGATGCGTCCACCTACAACCACGTTTTGCTGATCCCCTTCATTCTTGGCTGGCTGGTTTCCTTGCGCTGGCGCGAAGTGGTGAAGATCGCGCCTGAAGGCTGGTGGCCCGGCCTCGTCCTGTTCGGGGGCGCGGGTTTCCTGTGGCTGCTTGGCGATTTCGCCGGGCTTTCGCTGGCAAAACAGCTTGGTGTGGTGCTGATGGCACAAGCCAGCGTGCTGACGCTGCTTGGCCCGCGCGCATCAGTGGCGCTGCTGTTCCCGCTAGCCTACATGCTGTTCCTTGTGCCGGCAGGCGATGAACTGGTGCCCACGCTCCAGACGATCACCGCCGCAATCACCATGATCCTGCTCGATCTTTCGCAGGTGCCTGCACATATCGAAGGCGTGTTCATCACCACGCCGGGCGGCTATTTCGAAGTGGCCGAGGCCTGTTCAGGCGTGAAGTTCCTGATCGCGATGATTGCCTATGGCGCATTGGTGGCCAACGTCTGCTTTCGGTCCTGGCCGCGCCGCATCGCCTTCATGGCGCTCAGCGTGGTGATGCCGATCCTTGCCAACGGTGTGCGTGCATGGGGCACGATCTTCATCGCGCAGAGCCAGGGCATCGAATTTGCCGCCGGCTTCGATCACATCTTCTACGGCTGGATATTCTTCGCACTGGTCATGGCGCTGGTCATGGCCGTGGCGTGGAAGTTCTTCGACCGCGCGATTGAAGACCGGATGATTGATGCGCAGGCTATCATCGCCAGTCCGCTGCTTGCCCGCTTGGCCGCGTTTCGCTTCGGTCAGGGCCGCGCGCTTGCCACGATGGCCGCGCTGGCGCTGCTGTTTATCGGTTGGGGCGCATTGGCCAACCGGCTTGAGGCTGCGGTGCCCGCGCGCATCGCATTCCCGGCTGTGCCTGGCTGGCAGCAGGTCGATTACATCCCACGTGCCTTCTGGCGACCGCGCCACACGGGCGCTTCGCACGTCCTCCTCGCCCGCTTCCGCGATGGGGTGGGACACACGGTGGACGTGTCCTACGCGCTCTATTCGGGGCAGAGCGAAGGGCGCGAAGCAGGCGGTTTTGGCGAAGGGGTCCTGACGCCAGACACCGGCTGGGCGTGGGAACGCTCGCCCGCGGCACTGGCAGGAGGACATGCCGACCGCATCCAGACTGCGGGACCGGTGCATCGTCTGGCCGAAACCTTCTATCGTTCAGGCGACCTCCTAACTGGCAGCAACAGCCGTCTGAAACTCCAGAATATTCTTGACCGACTTCTGCTGCGCGAGCGGACGACCGCCACGCTGATCATCTCGGCTGAAGACGAATTGCCCGGCCAGCCATCCGCCGAACAGTCCATGCGTGCGTTTCTTGGTGCAACCGGTTCGGTCGATGCCTTGATGGACCGTGTGGCGTCGGGGGGATAGAGCCAGGGCATGTGCGGAATAGCCGGAATCATCCACACCGAAGGCCTCAAGCCAGTAGAACCTGATCGCGTTCGCCGCATGTGCGATGCCATCGCGCATCGCGGGCCTGATGGTGAGGGCGTGTGGACTGCGCCGGGCGTCGGCCTAGGCCACCGCCGCCTCTCGATCATCGATCTTGCCGGATCGCCGCAGCCGATGATGGCGGTAGAAGGCGACGTGGTGATCGTCTTCAACGGTGAAATCTATAATTTCAGGGATTTGCGCAAGGAACTTCAGGCGCTGGGTGCGCAGTTTCGCACCGATGGCGATACTGAAGTGATCCTGCAGGCGTGGCGGCACTGGGGTATCGATTGCCTGCCGCGCCTCCACGGCATGTTTGCTTTCGCGCTGCACGATCTGCGTCAGCGCACCACCCTGCTGGTGCGTGACCGTTTCGGCGTGAAGCCGCTGTTCACTGCGCGCCTTTCGGATGGCGCGGTGATTTTCGGGTCAGAACTCAAAGCCTTGCTGGCGCATCCTTCATTGCAACGTGAGATCGATCCGCTGGCGGTGGAGGATTACCTCGCGTGGGGCTACGTCCCCGATCATCGCTCGATCCTGAAGGGCGTGGAGAAGCTGCCCGCCGGGCACTACCAGTTGCTCCGCGCCGATGCCCCGCCGCCCGCACCGGTGCAGTGGTGGGACATTTCCTTTGCTGACCGCGCAAAGGGAAGCGCCGAAGACCTTGGCGCACATCTGCTCCACCACATGCGCGACGCGGTAACCTCGCGGATGCTGGCCGATGTCCCGCTGGGCGCGTTCCTTTCGGGCGGGGTGGACAGTTCCAGCGTCGTCGCACTGATGGCCGAGGCGAGCACAACGCCGGTAAAGACCTGCTCCATCGGCTTTGATGTCTCCGCGCTCGATGAGACGGCCTATGCTGACAGGATTGCGCAACAATGCCATACACAGCACTGGAAACGCACGGTTTCTGCCGAGGATTTCACGCTGGTTGACCGGCTTTCGGGCATGTTCGACGAACCCTTTGCCGATGCCTCGTCCCTGCCCACGTTCCGGGTGTGCGAACTCGCGCGCGAACATGTGACCGTGGCGCTTTCCGGTGATGGCGCGGACGAGGCCTTTGCCGGATATCGCCGTCAGACCTTCCAGCACCGCGAGGAACAGGTGCGTGGCCTGCTGCCCGCCGCCTTGCGCAAACCTTTGTTCGGCGGCCTCGGCGCGATCTGGCCCAAAGCAGACTGGGCACCGCGCCCCTTGCGCGCCAAGACCACGTTGCTCAGCCTCGCCGCGACAGGTGAGGAAGGCTATGCGCGCGCTTTGGCAGCCACTTCGCCAGAGTTGCGCGAATCGCTTTACAGCCCTGATTTCAAGCGTTTGCGCGGCGATTATCGCGCCGAACAGCCGCTGATCGATCTGATGCGCCGTGCGCCTGCACGCTCCGGGCTGGACCGCGCGCAATATGCCGATCTCAAGTTCTATATGCCGGGCGATATCCTGACCAAGGTTGATCGCACCAGTATGGCCGTCAGCCTCGAAGCGCGTGAGCCATTGCTCGATCACCGCCTTGTTGAATTCGGGGCGCGGCTGCCGGAACGGATGCGGGTGCGCGGTGCCACCGGCAAATGGCTGATCAAGCATACCATGCAGCGCTATCTGCCGCAGGACGTGCTCTACCGCCCGAAGATGGGCTTCGTCACGCCGATTGCGGAGTGGTTGCGCGGCCCACTGGCATCAGAGGCGCGTGGCCTTGCTTCCAGTGGTGTGCTCGCATCAACCGGATGGTTCGATGCCGCACGGATCGAAACGCTTGCCGAGGCGCATATCGCGGGCCGCGCCGACCACAGCCGGCTGATCTGGCAACTGCTCATGTTACGGAAATCATTCGAGCGCCTTGGTTGACCTGCGCTTAATTATCGCATCCTCGGTAAGACGATCTTCACCATTTCGGACTAGTCCGGTGTGGAAACAACGACCGTGGGTCCATGCTGAAGAAACTGCGCTCTCCGCTGTATCTCGCGCTGCTGATCCCGGCGTTGCTGACTTTTGCCAGCGATTTGCTGTCTCCAATCGATCATGTTTTCTCGAATATGCGATACAAGTTGGGCAGCTACCCAGCGTCACAAAGCACGATCGTCTTGAGTTTTGATGGCGGTGTAAACGCCAGCGAAAAATCGATAATCGATTCGCGCAAGCTTGCAACGGTTCTCGAAAACGTTGCTGGGCAAATGCCGCAGCGCGTGTTTGTCGACAGTCCCGTTAAATTTGGCGAAGATCCTCAAGGTGACAAAGCGCTGCTTGAGGCGATCCGCCAACTTAAGCCTGATGTCACTTTCGTGGTTCGCAGCAAACGAAGTGGCTTCATCAATCAGCCCTTCACAGTAGCGGATTTCGATATACCGAATGCTGAGAAGCTGGGCGGCGCGCCGGTTGCGCTATCGGCTTGGCGTACAAACTTTATCGAATTCGGCCTGCTGTCGGACTATGTGATCAACGTCGGCGGGAAATCTTATCCCACGTTCCCGACGGCGCTCGCCCATGTTCGCAAGGGTTCGCAGGGCGCATTCGCACCAGAATTCCTGCTCGATGTTGAGTCTGTTCCCTATCTCAATGCCAGCAAGTTCCTGAAGGGAGACTATCCGCCTGGCCTTTTGACTGGACGGACGGTTATCGTGAATTCGGCGGGCATTGCGCCGCCAATGGGCTATTTTGGCAAAGGCCGGATGCATCCTTTGGCGCTGGACCTTGCCGGTGCCGATGCGCTGAAGAAGCCTGTGGCGCTTTCATTCAATGGCATACCACTGCTGATCGTGGTCTGGCTGCTCATTTACCTTGGCAGCAGGGCAGTAACCACCCGTCGCAAGGCACTGCTCTATGCAGGCGCAGTTGCAGGCGTCTTTGTTCTGCCGGTGCTGTTGCAACGTCTTGGATTGAGCCTCGATATGGGGGGCGCGGCGCTGTGCGCCATGATCTATGGCATTGCCCGCATATGGCAAAAGCGTGTCCGGCGCGTTCAGCATACCAGTACGTCCGGATTGCCCAATCTCCTTGCGCTCAGCGCAAGGCCATTGGCCACCGGATGCGATGTCGTGGTTGCCGTTATCGGTCGTTATGAAGAGATTCTGGCAACATTGCCCAAAGATCTTCACGGCGAATGCGCTCGTCAGATCGCGCGCCGCCTGTCGGTCGGCTCTGGCATCGATACGGTCTATAATGGCGAGGGCGGTCATTTCGCATGGACCGAAGAAGCCCGTCCGCTCGAAATGCAGCTCAATCACCTTGAAGGGTTGCGCGCGCTGTTTTCGGCTCCCCTACAGATCGGCAGCTATACCTTCGATACGAACATTCACTTCGGCCTTGATCGCAATGAAGGCATTGATGCGCCCACGCGCGTCAATTCAGCCGTCGCCAGCGCCAACGATGCCTTGGCCAGCGGGCGCTCGGTTGAACTTTTCGAAGCCGAACGGCTGGCAGAAGCGCCTTGGGAATTGTCGCTTCATGCACGTATCGATGAAGGGTTGCGCAATGGCGAAATCTGGCTGGCGTTCCAGAGCCAGTGGGATATGCGCGAAGGCCGGCCCATAGGTGCCGAGGCACTGATCCGGTGGAGCCATCCGACCCGTGGCCCGATCGCGCCGGATGCATTTATCTTGCAGGCGGAACGCGCTGGTCGCATCGATGCCTTGACGTATTGGGTGGTCGATGAAGCGATTACAGCAGCACTGGCGATTGCCGGTCTCGACCAGCATTTTCAGATGAGCGTTAACCTTTCGGCGCAGATGGTGGACAAGCCTTCGCTGGTGCCGAACTTTGCCGAGATCGTCCGCAGGCGAGGAATTGATCCTCATCTCCTGACAATCGAGGTAACTGAAACATCAAGCGTGCGCAATCGCCCGGCGGCAGTGCAAAATCTGTCGCAACTGCGCAGCATGGGTTTCCGCCTGTCTATCGATGATTTCGGCACGGGCGAGGCCAGTCTGGCCTATCTTGCCGATTTGCCCAGCGACGAGCTGAAGCTGGATCGGCGCTTCGTTTCGCGCCTTCTGACACATCAACGTGAGCGCGAGATCATTCGATCCACCATCGGGCTTGCGCACGCTTTGGGCCAAACGGTGGTTGCTGAAGGGATTGAGGACGAGGCAACATATCTTGCCTTGTCAAGGCTCGGCTGTGACGTGGGGCAGGGCTATTTCCTTGGCCGTCCACAACCTTTTGCCGAGTTCCATCAATGGTATCTCAAAATGGGACAGCGACGAAAGGGCAGTCTTTAGAAGTTGTTAACCATTAAACTCGGTGTTAACTGTGTGTCTCCAATCGTGGATGGAGACACGAACATGTATGAGATTCTTCGCTGGATGTTCACCTGATGGTGATCGGCTGATTTCCTTGTGAAATCAGCTATTTCCACAATCGAAATGATTGCGCACCGCCAAACCCATCGTGGTTTGGCGGTGCGAATCGTTTGTACGAATCGAAACGATCTATGGTTAATGCTAAGTGATTAACCTATGGCCAGATTTCGCTCTGCTGGACCGGCCGAGCGAATGATCAGCCTGCTGACCGGGCCAGGGGCAGATCGGGAAGGGCAAAGCCGCAGCTTTGCCTGCTCAATCCTCGCCGTGGCCCAAAGCCAGATAGTCCTGGCTCTGCATCTCCATCAGGCGACTGACGGTGCGGTCGAACATGAACCGCCCCTCGTCGTCACCTTTGCCACTCCAGTCATAAAGGTCTGAAGGTTCGGCATCTGCCGTAGCGATCAGCTTGACCTTGTGTTCGTAAAGCGCGTCGATCAGCGTGATGAAGCGCGCGGTTTCGTTGCGCTGTTCTGCGCCAAGTCGCGCAATCGCCACGACGATCACTGTGTGGAAATGCCGCGCGATGGCAAGGTAATCTGCCGCGCCTCGCGCCTCGCCGCACAGCTTCTTGAAGCTGAACACGCCCACGCCTTTCAGGCTTTTGGGAACATGGAGCAGCCGCCCGCCGCCAACGTCCAGTTCGCAGCTTGGCACGTGGGCGCTGTCTTCGGGCGGATAGTCGGTCAGCCTGAAGAAGGCTTCGCGCACTTTCTCGGTCGATCCAGAGCCGATCGGCACGTGCCATGTGCCCACGCCCTGCATACGTTGCAGGCGATAGTCGGTCGGGCCGTTCAGCGTCAGCACGTCGAGCCGGTCCTGCACCAGCGCAATGAAGGGCAGGAAGTGTTCGCGGTTCAGCCCGTTCTTGTAGAGATCTGACGGCGCGCGGTTCGATGTCGTAACCACAGTGACGCCACCTTCCACCATCAGCGCGGTGAACAGGCGACTCATGATCATTGCGTCGGCGCTGTTGTTGACGACCATTTCGTCAAAGCAGAGCACCCGCGTTTCTGCCGCGATGGCCGCGGCGACGGGCAGGATCGGATCGCCGCTTTCCTTCTTGCGCTCTTCGCGCAGGCGGGCGTGAACGTCGAGCATGAACTCGTGGAAATGGGCGCGACGTTTAGCTGCGATGTTCAGGTTGTCGTGAAACAGGTCCATCAGCATCGATTTGCCGCGACCGACGCCGCCCCACATATAAACGCCGCGCGGGCGAGGAGCGGGCTTGTTGCCGAAAAGCTTGCCGAAGAAACCGGTTGAAGGTGCCGGCGTCTCAAGCTCTTGCTGCAATGCATTAAGCCGCGCGGCTGCGGCGGCCTGTTCAGCGTCCGGGCGCAATTCGCCTGCTGCGACCAGTTCGTTGTAGCGCTGAAGGACCGAGGTCATCGTTTTGTCGGCTTGCGGATCGTGCCGTTGAATGCGGCGATGGTATCGTCTCCTTGCACGGCAAGGCCGCGCAGGAAGACAAGGCGCCCCGTTTCGCGCAGCACCTCGACCACGGCGTCAAGCGGTTCCCCAATCCGGCCCGCGCCGATGAACTGGGTGGAAAGATCAAGCGTAACCGATCCTGCCGCGTCGCCGGAAAGCAGCGTGCGCATGGCGGCGAAGAGCGCGATATCGATCAGGGCGAGCGTTACGCCGCCGTGAACCGCATCGAGCAGGTTGGAATGGCGGCGTTCGGGAAACATGCGCAGCCTTGTGCGCCGTACGCCATCAACCCCTTCTTCGACCCGCGTGAGCATTCGGCCCATCGTCTGGGCGTTGAAGCGGGTTTCGTCGGTGAGGTTCCAGGTGAACCAGCCGGGATAGTCCGCGGCGGGTTCGTAGTGGAAGGCTTGTTCGCTCACTCCGGTCAGACGAGGCGCTCGGCCTGCATCTTCTTGATTTCAGCGATGGCGCGTGCGGGCGAGAGGCCCTTGGGGCACACGTTGGCGCAGTTCATGATGGTGTGGCAGCGATAGAGGCGGAAGGGATCTTCCAGCTCGTCAAGCCGCTCACCGGTCATCTCGTCACGGCTGTCGGCCAGCCAGCGGTACGCCTGCAGCAGGATTGCCGGGCCGAGGAACTTGTCAGAATTCCACCAGTAGCTGGGGCACGAGGTGCTGCAGCAGGCGCAAAGAATGCATTCGTACAGACCGTCCAGCTTTTCGCGCTGTTCGGGCGATTGCAGGCGCTCCTTGCCCGAAGGCGTGGGGCTGACGGTTTGCAGCCACGGACGGATCGAGGCGTATTGCGCGTAGAAGTGCGTGAAATCGGGGACGAGATCCTTGATCACTTCCATGTGCGGCAGCGGCGTGATGCGCACTTCGCCCGAAAGATCTTCGATGGCGGTGGTGCAGGCAAGACCGTTGCGGCCGTTCATGTTCATCGCGCACGAACCGCAGATACCTTCGCGGCAGGAACGGCGGAAGGTGAGGGTGGGATCCTGCTCCCCCTTCATCTTGATCAGCGCGTCGAGCACCATCGGGCCGCACTGGTCCAGATCGATCTCGAACGTATCGTAACGCGGATTTTCGCCGCTGTCGGGATCGTAGCGATAGACCTTGAACTTGCGAATCTTGCCTTGCGTGGCCGAAGCGTGGTGGCGAGCCTTGCCGGTGATCTTCGAGTTCTTCGGAAGCGAGAAAGTCGCCATCGTCAATTCCCTGTCGTGCGCATCCTGCGTCTTGCTGAGTCGTCCTTAGCGATTGCAGCGCAAGGGGCAAGGGGGTGCGGCCTGCCCAATGGTAGAGGGTGGTTTTGTTCAGGTTTGCGCGCGCAAGGCTGAACAGGTTTACACAGTTTACACGGTTCATGGAGAAAAAGGTCGGTGCCGGTTTGCCCCTCCGTCATTCGCTGGCGCGAATGCCACCTCCCCATTTGTCCGTCGGAAAAACGGGGAGGATATTTAGGCATCGTGAATCCTCCCCGTTTTCACGAAGTGCAAATGGGGAGGTGGCAGCGCGTAGCGCTGACGGAGGGGTGTGGTAGCGCATCAACGGAACCTGACATTTCAGGACGCTGTAGGACAGTAAATATCAGGGCTGATCGCAAAGGGTGCGGAACGTCACTTGTCTGGCGTGTCGTGCGATTCTAGCCTCTGAGCCGGGCGCCGTACATGGGGGAATCGTGCTGAAATCGTTGGAAATGCTGATGGCAGCAAGTGCGTGCCTTGCAGCGGTTACAGCTCCTGCATTCGCGCAGGAAGAAGCGCAATCAAAGCTCCAGAGCACTGTTCCTGCCAGTGGGGCGGACAATGGCCCGCCATCAGTTGCGGCTTTTGCACAACTGCCGTTTGTCGAAGGCGCGAAGCTTTCGCCCGACGGACTTTGGGTCGCAGGCATGTTTGCCATTGGCGGTTCGCAGCGCGTGGTCGTCGTCTCTCCGTTCGAGCCGGGCAGCATGAAGCAGGCGATCCTGCCGGACGATACCGAGATCAGCAGCTTGCATTGGGTGGGCAATGAAAATGTTCTGATCCGCTTGCGCGCGATCCGTCCGTTCGATGCGGGCGAGCGAGCTTATATCTCGCGCGTGGTCGCGTTTAATCGCGTTACCCCCAAGTTCACCAAGCTGCTGTGGGATATGGGCGGGCAGGACGCTTCGGATGTGCTGTGGGTGCCCTCGGATGGCACGACAAAGGTTCTGATCGCGGCCCAGAACTCGATCTATCTCGGCAAGGATTTCTGGCCTGCGGTCTATTCGGTCGACGTCACGAATGGCCGTCGCACCACCGATCTTGAAGGCCGCACCGATGTGATGGACTGGATTGCCGATCCGACGGGTGTGGTGCGCATGGCGATTGCCACCGATCGCGAGCGTGGCACGCGATCATTGCTGTACCGGCCCAGGAAAGGCGCAGCGTTCGACCGCGCCGGGCGCGCTGACTATGACAGTCTGGAAGTGCCGGTGCTGGTGCGCGCAGCTGAAGGAAAGGCGCTGGTGATCCGCACGATCGGCGGTGAAGCTGACGCGCCGAAAGACGCCAAGCCCAAACGTGATGCTCTGCTGGAAATCGACCTTGCCACCGGTAACACGGTGCAGACGCTTTATGAAGCGGGCGAGGGCGTCGATATCGACGGCGTGCGCTATGACGATGCCGGTAACGACGTTCTCGGCGTCTACCTTGGCGGGCGTAGCAGCGAGCCACTGCATTGGCTCGACCCAGCTCTCGACGAACTGCAGAAGGCTTTCGAAAAGAGCCTGAACGGCAGGCGCGCGCGTATCGTCAGCCTTTCCACGAACCGCCAGCGCATGTTGGTGCGCGTCGACAAGGCCAACGAGGCGGGGCGTCTCTATTATTACGACATGGCCGACGGCAGTCTGCGCCTTTTCGCCAATCTCAATAGCGAAACTAACGGCAAGAAGGCGGCCAAGGTCGAGGCGATGACCTACAAGGCGCGCGATGGGCTGGAAATCGAGGCCATCGTCACCACCCCGCCGGGGCGTGAGGCGAAGAATCTGCCGGTGGTGATCATGCCTCACGGTGGCCCTTGGGCGCACGATACGCTGGATTGGGATTACTGGGCGCAGTTCATCGCAAGTCGTGGATATCTGGTGATCCAGCCGAATTTCCGGGGATCGACCGGATATGGTGAGGCATTCTTGAAAAAGGGCGAAGGCCAGTTGGGCTTTGCTATGCAGGACGATGTGAACGACGCGCTGGCGTGGGCTGCAAAGCAGGGCATGGCCAATGCAAAGCGCGCCTGCGTGGTTGGCGCAAGCTATGGCGGCTACGTGGCAATGTGGGGGGCGGCGCGCGATGCCGATCTTTGGCGCTGTTCGGTATCCATCGCCGGGGTGGCCAATCTACGCCGCGAAGTGAACGATTTCGGCGGCGCGCTTTATAGCAAGCGCTATAAGGAAGAGTGGCAGAAAATGACGCCCAACTTCCCCGCGGTATCTCCGATCAATTTCATCGACCGGATCAAGGCGCCGATGCTGCTGGTCCACGGCAAGAAGGATCTGACCGTCGATCATGCGCAGTCGCAAAGCATGTTCGGCAAGATGAAGGCGGCGGGCAAGGATGTGGAATTCGTCTCCCTGCCGCAGGCTGACCACTATTTCTCCCGCACAGCAGACCGCGAGGCGCTGCTGGGGGCGATTGAGGGCTTCTTGCGCAAGCACAATCCGGCGGATTGAAGCACCGCTAAGCCATTTACCCCTCCGCCAGCCGCGTTGCGGCTGGCACCTCCCCATTTGTGCATTTGCAAAAACGGGGAGGATTTGTGGTGTCTCAATTCCTCCCCGTTTCCACGAAGTGCAAATGGGGAGGTGGCAGCGCGCAGCGCTGACGGAGGGGGAAGCTAAGGCACCCGTTTGATCTCCCACCCGCGCGCCATCATCAGGCGTTGCAGGCTGTCGGACCCAGCCAGATGCGCGGCGCCCACAGCGACAAAGGGTTTCGCCCCGCCGTTCAGCATGGCGTCAAGCTGGTCGGCCCACGCACGGTTGCGGTTGGTCAGCAGGGCGGCGTGCAGGCCTGCGTCAGCCAGAAAGCCTTCGTTTGCTTCGCGCGCGATGCCAAGGTCATCGCCGCGCAGCCACATGGCGATCATGGCGGCTTCTTCGTCATCGTTGCTGGCGGCTTCGATCGTGACTTCCTGCAACAGCACTTTCTGTTCGCGTGGGGGGAGGGCATCGAACACTGCGAACTGGCTCTGGATCGTTTCGAATCCGGCCACAGGCTTGCCCTCCGCCAGACGGCGCAGCACGGGTTCTGATCCGCTTTCGGGATCGGCACCGGCCTTTTGCCCGGCAATCGCGGCCAGTTGCAGCGCCACGGCCCAGCTTTCGGTGTCCACGAAATCGGCATCTGTCAGGCCGAGCTTCTTGTAGACTTTGGCCAGATCGGCTTTCAGATTCGGGCCAACCCGCTCTGACGGAGGGGGCAGGCCTTCGGTCCCCGCGAGTTCTGCCAGCGCTTCCCCAGCCACGGTCTGGTCCAGCGGTTCAGCGATTTCCAGCACGAGCCGGTCCGATGCTGCCAGTGCATTGGTGATGGCCGGGCGCAGCCATTGCGTTTTGGGGGGCAGGGCGTGGACGGTGCCGAAGAGGTATCCGCGCACGGTGCCGCTTCTGTCGGCAATCTGCCACAGCGCCACACGGGCGGTGCCTGCCGGTTCAGGCGGTGGCTGATCGCGGTTGAACCAACTTAGCGCCATGCCCAGCAGCAGCGCCGGAATCACGGCAAGGAGAAGGCGGCGCAGCATCGTCATTGCACGCGCGCGGTTTCAACGCCTTGGGCTTTCAGCGCATCCTGCACGCTGCCCGGCCCGGCCAGATGGCCCGCGCCCACCGCAACGAAGACCGTGCCCGGCTGTTGCAGACGCTGACGCACCCATGCTGCCCAGTTGCGATTGCGCTGGTAAAGCAGGCTTTCGGCAAGGCCCGGATCGTCCATGTTCTCGTTCAGGAGCTTGCCGATGCCGTCGGGATCGCCCGACCCCCATTCCTCGGTCATTACGCCGATCAGGCCGGTGCCACGGTCAAAATCGCGCACGGCCTGATTGAGGAAGCGCAATTGCGTTTCGCGCGGCAACTGGTCGAACAGGCCAAGCTGATAGTCCACCGTCTCCAACGCGCCGAGGCTCTTGCCCTTGGCCAGCGCGGCCTTGCGCAGCACCGCTTCGACGCCATCGGCCTGCGTATAGCCGGCCATTGCATAAGGCATGACGCCGAGCGTGATCCCTGCCAGCCACGGTTCCAGCGCATCGAAGGCCTGCGGCGGGATTTTGAGCCGGGCAAGCAGCGCTTCATAGGCCTCGCGGTCGGCGTCGCCCATCAGCGAGCGCAGCGTTTCGCCTTGGAGCAAACCGATGGCCATGACAGCTTTCTGCTGTTGCGCTGGCGGGACTTCGGGGATCTCGGTCAGCAGTTCCGACGATGCGTCAAGCGCGGTGGCAACGGGACCATCCAGCCAGACGAGACCTTTGGGCAAGGCGTGGATGGTGCCGAAAAGATAAATCGTGGTGTCCTCGTCAGACACTTTCCACAGCGCGGGCTTGATCGCCTTCGGTGCGGGTGCTGGCGCGGCGGCAGCGGGCTTGGCAGCCGGGGCGCGGGCATTGAGCGGCCCTGTGAAGGCGAAGCCGACAAGTGCGACGGCGGATACGAGGGTGCGAAGGGCGTGTTTCATCGCCTGCCTTGTGCCCGCAAAGGTCTTGCGAGGAAATGAAGGAATTGCCGCTTTGGCAGGGCGAGCAGGTTGATTTGGCCGCGCTCATCGGCCAAAGCCCCGGCATTATGGCCGAACCCACGCAAAAGCCTCTCAGCCTGCAGGACATGATCCTGCGCCTTCATGCTTTCTGGAGCGAGCAGGGCTGCCTGATCCTGCAGCCTTATGACATGCGCATGGGGGCGGGCACGTTTCACACCGCCACCACGCTGCGCGCACTGGGGCCAGAGCCGTGGAACGCCGCTTTCGTGCAGCCCTGCCGCCGCCCCACCGATGGCCGCTATGGCGAAAACCCGAACCGGTTGCAGCATTACTATCAGTATCAGGTGATCCTGAAGCCTTCGCCGGAGAACCTGCAGGAGCTGTATCTGCAATCGCTGGTCGAAATTGGCATCGATCCGCTGGTGCACGATATCCGCTTCGTGGAAGACGATTGGGAATCGCCCACGCTCGGCGCATGGGGCCTTGGCTGGGAAGTGTGGTGCGATGGGATGGAAGTCACCCAGTTCACCTATTTCCAGCAGATGGGCGGGTTCGATTGCAAGCCGGTGGCGGGCGAGCTGACCTATGGGTTGGAGCGTCTGGCGATGTACATTCAGGGCGTCGACAACGTCTATGATCTCGCCTTCAACAATCACGGCGTGACCTATGGCGATGTGTTTCTCGAAAACGAGAAGCAGATGTCCAAATGGAACTTTGAAGTCGCCGATACCGATAGCCTGTTCGAAGGCTTCCGCCGGGCCGAGGCCGAATGCGTGCGGTCGTTGGAAGCAGGCGTGCCGATTGCCGCCTATGAGCAGGCGATCGAAGCCAGCCACCTGTTCAACCTGCTGCAGGCGCGCGGCGTAATCAGCGTGCAGGAACGCGCCAGCTACATGGGCCGCGTGCGCGATCTGGCGCGGGGTTCGTGCGAAAAGTTCATGGAAAAGAACGCCGATCAGTGGGCGGCCAAGTACCCGGAGTGGAGCAAGTGACCGATTTCCTTCTCGAACTCCGCAGCGAGGAAATCCCGGCCCGGATGCAGGCTGGCGCGCGCGCCGATCTGGAAAAGCTGTTTCGCAAGGCGCTTGACGCCGCTGGGCTGAAAGCGGGCGAGGTGACGGTGTGGTCCACGCCGCGCCGCCTTGCGCTGATCGCGCGCGACCTGCCGCGCGCGACGGAAGCCGTGTCTGAAGAGACCAAGGGGCCGAAGACTTCTGCGCCGGAACAGGCGCTTGAAGGGTTCCTGCGCAAGACCGGCCTGACCAAGGACCAGTTGACCGAGCGCGATGGCGTGTGGTTCGCCGTGACCGAAAAGCCGGGCCGGGCGACAAAGGACGTGCTGGCCGAGGCGATCCCGGCGATCATCCGCGCGTTTCCCTGGCCCAAGAGCCAGCGCTGGGGCGCGGCTTCGCTCTCCACGGAATCGCTGCGCTGGGTCCGCCCGCTGTCCGGCATCGTGGCGATCCTTGGCGAAGATCTTGTGGAATGTGAAATCGGTGGCGTGAAATCGGGCTATGCCACCCGCGGGCACCGGTTCCATTGCCCCGGTGAAATCACCATCGGCAGCGCGCATGACTATGCCGAAAAGCTGCGCGCCTGCCATGTGATCGTCGATCATGTGGAGCGTGAAGCGCTGGTGCGTGACAAGGCCAAGGCTGCGGCGGAAGTGGTGGGCCTTGTGCTGGTTGAAGACGAAGGGCTGGTGATCGAGAACGCTGGCCTCACCGAATGGCCGGTGCCGCTGCTGGGCCGCTTCGACGAGGCGTTTCTGGATGTGCCGCCGGAGGTGATCCAGCTTACCGCGCGCGTGAACCAGAAGTATTTCATTTGCCGCGATGCGGGCGGCAAGCTGGCAAACGCCTTCGTCTGCACTGCCAATATCGAGGCGAAGGACGGCGGCGCGGCGATTGTTGATGGCAACCGCAAGGTGCTGGCCGCACGGCTTTCAGACGCGCGGTTTTTCTGGGAGCAGGACAAGAAGAAGCCGCTTTCGGTCCATGCCGAAAAGCTGGGGCGGATTACCTTCCACGAGAAGCTTGGCACCGTGGCCGACAAGGTTGAGCGCGTGGCCAAGCTGGCGCGGTGGCTGGTTGAAGAGGGCATCGTAAAGCCCGAAATCTCAAACATTCGTCATTCCCGCGAAGGCGGGAATTCAGCAAGCGCTACGCCAGACTGGACCCCCGCCTTCGCGGGGGTGACGAAAGAAGAACTGGCAGACCAGGCCGAACTCGCCGCGCGCCTGTGCAAGGCCGATCTCGTCACCGAAATGGTCGGAGAGTTCCCCGAACTGCAAGGCCTGATGGGCGGCTACTACGCCCGCGCCGAAGGCCTCCCCGACGCCGTGGCCGACGCCATCCGCGATCACTACAAGCCGGTCGGACAGGGCGATGATGTGCCGACTGCGCCGGTGACGGTGGCCGTGGCGCTGGCGGATAAGCTGGATACGTTGGGCGCGTTTTTCTCAATCGATGAGAAGCCTACCGGTTCGAAGGATCCTTTTGCCCTCAGGCGAGCGGCAATCGCAGTTCTCGCACTGTTGCAGGCTAATGGCATTCGCATTTCGGTTGTGCGCGTCGTCGCTGTCTTGGTTTTTGCGGGTATGGTTTTTCCCCAGCGGTCGGCAAATGCCACGTCTATGGCGCAATTCCTCGACAAGTGGCGAGACACGGTACTAAGCCTGAGGCCGTCCGGCATTATCGAGTTCTTCGACGATTTCCGAAAGAAGTCGGTAGAAGGCAATCGTTCGAACGAAGTCCTCATCGGCATGTTCGAAAGCTTCATAAGAGCTTGCCAAGAGCTTCCGACTTTTCTGGCCGACCGCCTCAAAGTCCAGCAACGTGAAGCGGGCGTCCGTCATGACCTGATCGACGCCGTGTTCGCGCTCGGTGGGGAGGACGATCTTGTCCGCCTGCTCGCGCGCGTCCATGCGCTGCAAGCCTTTGTCGGCACCGAGGACGGCACCAACCTGCTCGCGGGCTACAAGCGCGCCGCCAATATCCTCAAGAAGGAAGGCTTCACCGCCAACCCCAACGCTGGGTCGGAGGGCGAGGGCATCGTCCCGCCGACGGGTGAAGAAGACCCGCTGGCGATGGTCGATGATCCGGCGCTGAAGGGTGTCGCTGCACAATTCTCGCATCCCGAACAGAACTACGTCCGCGAACCTGCCGAGCAGGCGCTGGTGGATGCGCTGGCGGTGGCGGCTCCGCAGGCGCAGGATGCTGTGGCGGCAGAGGATTTCGCGGGCGCGATGGCGGCTTTGGCCACGTTGCGCGGGCCGATTGATGCGTTCTTCGAAAGCGTCATCGTCAATGATGCGGACGCTAACAAACGTGCAAGTCGGCTTGCGCTGCTTGATCAATTCCGTGCTGCGGTGCACAAAGTTGCGGACTTTTCGCGCATAGAAGGCTAAGGGCGGCTCGAATCCGGGCCGTTTCCGGCATCAAAGAACATACGCAGGGAGCATCGTTGGCGGCATGAGCGCATACGTATTCCACTTCGGCGGGGGCGCAGCCTCCACGGACGCCCGCGCAAAGGACAAGACCATCGTCGGTGGCAAGGGCGCGAACCTTGCCGAAATGGCGGGGATCGGCCTGCCGGTGCCTCCCGGTTTTACCATCACCACCGAAGTCTGCACATCGTACAACGCCAGTGGCAAGACCTTTGACGATGGCCTGCGTGCAGGCGTGGCTTCGGGCGTTGCGCATATCGAAGCGGCAACGGGCCGCGTGTTTGGAGATGCCACCAATCCGCTGCTCGTCTCGGTCCGTTCGGGCGCGCGCGTTTCGATGCCGGGCATGATGGACACGGTGCTGAACCTTGGCCTGAATGACCAGACGGTTGAAGGTCTGGCCGCAGGTTCGGGCGATCCGCGCTTTGCGTGGGACAGCTATCGCCGGTTCATCCAGATGTATTCGGACGTGGTGCTGGGGCTTGACCATCACCGGTTCGAAGATGCGCTGGAAATCGTGAAGGAAGACAATGGCTTCTTCAACGATGTGGAACTGGGCGCGGAACACTGGCAGGCGCTGGTGGGCGAATACAAGGCCATCGTGGCAGATCAGCTTGGCCGCCCGTTCCCGCAGGACGTGCATGAACAGCTTTGGGGTGCCATCGGCGCGGTGTTCGATTCATGGGAATCGGATCGCGCCAAGGTCTATCGCAAGCTGAACGACATTCCCGCCGACTGGGGCACCGCCGTGAACGTGCAGGCGATGGTCTTTGGCAACATGGGCGAAACGTCGGCCACCGGCGTCGCTTTCACCCGCGATCCGGCCACTGGCGAAAAGGCCTATTACGGCGAATGGCTGGTCAACGCGCAGGGTGAAGACGTGGTGGCCGGCATCCGCACCCCGCAATACCTGACGCTGGCCGCGCGTGAGCGGGCAGGGGCCAAGCCGCTGTCGATGGAAGAGGCGATGCCCGCCGCCTATGGTGAACTGGCTGCTGTGTTCGAACTGCTCGAAAAGCACTATCGCGACATGCAGGACATCGAGTTTACCGTCGAGCAGGGCAAGCTGTGGATGCTGCAGACCCGTTCGGGCAAGCGCACCGCCAAGGCCGCGCTGAAGATGGCGGTGGACATGGTGGGCGAAGGCCTGATCGATGAAGCCACGGCGATCAAGCGCATCGATCCGATGGCGCTCGACCAGTTGCTGCACCCCACGCTTGATCCCAAAGCGGTGCGCGATGTGCTGACGAAGGGGCTTCCGGCATCGCCCGGCGCGGCTTCGGGCGCGGTGGTGTTTGATGCCGATACGGCGCAGGCGCGTGCCGAGCGCGGTGATGCGGTGATCCTTGTGCGCGTGGAAACTTCGCCCGAAGATATCCACGGGATGCACGCGGCCAAGGGCATCCTGACGGCGCGCGGCGGCATGACGTCACACGCGGCGGTGGTTGCGCGCGGCATGGGCCGGCCGTGCGTGTCGGGCGCTTCGGGCGTTTCGATCGACATGGCCACCCGCACCGCGAAGATCGGCGGGCGCGATGTGAAGGAGGGCGATGTCATCACCCTCGACGGTTCGAACGGCGATGTCATGGCGGGGCTGGTCCCCACGGTCGAGCCGGAACTGGTCGGTGATTTCGGCACGCTGATGGTCTGGGCGGACAAGCATCGCCGGATGAAAGTGCGCACCAACGCCGAAACGCCGCTCGATTGCCAGGTGGCGCGCCAGTTTGGTGCCGAAGGCATCGGCCTGTGCCGCACTGAGCACATGTTCTTTGAAGCAGGCCGCATCAGCGCCGTGCGCCAGATGATTCTGGCTGAGGACGAGGGTGGTCGTCGTTCAGCGCTGGCCAAGCTGCTGCCCGAACAGCGCAGCGATTTCCAGTCGATCTTCGAGGTCATGGCGGGCCTGCCCGTCACCATCCGCCTGCTCGATCCGCCGCTGCACGAATTCCTGCCGCACGCCGATGCCGAGTTTGCCGAACTGGCCGAGGCGACCGGGCTGGGCGTGGAGCATCTGAAGCGTCGCGCCGGGGAACTGCACGAATTCAATCCGATGCTGGGCCATCGCGGGTGCCGCCTTGGCATCACGTTCCCCGAAATCTACGAAATGCAGGCCCGTGCGATCTTCGAAGCCGCGTGCGACGTGGCCGACAAGAGCGGCGATGCGCCGATCCCCGAAGTGATGATCCCGTTGGTGGCGACGCGCAAGGAACTGGAAATCCTGCGCGCGCTGGTGGACCGGGTGGCGTTGGAGGTTTTTGCCGAAAAGGGCCGCACGCTCGACTATATGGTCGGTACGATGATCGAATTGCCGCGCGCCGCCCTGATGGCGGGCGAGATTGCCGAGGAGGCCAAGTTCTTCTCGTTCGGCACCAATGACCTGACGCAGACCACGCTGGGCGTGAGCCGCGACGATGCCGCGCGCTTCCTCAATCCCTATGTCGATCAGGGCATCTATCCGCGCGACCCGTTCGTCAGCCTCGACATTGAGGGCGTTGGGCAACTGGTGGAACTAGCCGCAGAGCGCGGACGCAGGACGCGCGGCGACCTGAAGCTGGGCATCTGCGGCGAGCATGGCGGTGATCCGGCGTCTATCGCATTCTGCGAAAAGACGGGGTTGGATTACGTTTCGGCCAGCCCGTATCGCGTGCCGATTGCAAGGCTGGCTGCTGCGCAGGCCGCGCTGGGCTGAGGTAACAGACTCTGACGCAACACACTTAGCGCCCCCGCCTGCGCGGGGGTGCGGTAGTTGTGATGCCGGGTTGCGCGTTCAGAACTTCGGCGGGCGCAGGGCTTTTGCCCAACCGCTGAGCGTCAGGATCTCGAACCGTTCGGTCACTTTGCCATCGGCATCCGCCCGCGCGGTAAAGGCCGCTTGCGCGCGACCGAGCGCAGCCTTGCCGAGCGGAGCACCGGGGCGGGCGAGGCAATTGCCCATGCCTTGCGCGCGCAGATCCGCCACCATGCCCTTGAGTGAGCGGAACCGCACGTCGATGTGGTGACTGTCGGTCACGGGATCGGCAAACCCGCAGCGTTGCAGCAGTTGGCCGCCGGCGCGGCCATCGACTTGCGGATGGATGCGCGGGGAAGGGCGGTCTGCATCGGCCTCCAGCATGATTTCGCGCAGTGCGGGCAACGATCCTGCGCCCATGAAGCTGGCGATCATCAGCCCGCCATCGGCCAGCGCGCGGCGCAGGTGGACCAGCGCACCTGGCAGATCGTTCACGGTGTCGAGCGTGCCAAGGCTGGCGATGAAATCAAAGCCTTGCGTGAAAGGGTAGGGCGCTTCCTCGTTAAGCGGCACCTCGCCTAAAACCGGATCGCGCACTTCCACGGTGCAGCCTGTTGCGCGCAGCGCACTGGCAAGCGCGCCAGTATGTTCACCCACGATCAGCGCATTTTGGGGTTCGTGGCGCAGGAATGACAGCCGGTCGAGCACGTCTTCGACCATATCGTCGGCCACATACCGCGCGGCATCGGGCAACTGTTGCAGGCGCGCCATGCGGCGGCGCAGGACATTCCGCCGTTTTGGCGCGAAAATAGTGGGGGGTGTGCTGGCCATTTCCGGGCAGTGCCCGTGCGCGGCGGTCTTGCCAAGAGGGGCAATGCTGCGAGGATGCCCCGATGCGAATTGCTGCCGCGCTCATGCCCGTAATCGACTTCGTGTTTCCGCCGCGCTGCCCGCTGTGTGGCGATCCGGTGGCGGCGCATGGGGGCCTGTGTCTTGGCTGTTGGGGGACTCTGGCAGTGCCATCGGGGGCTTGCTGCACGCTGTGCCAGCGCCCGATGGGAGAGCAGTTCTCAGTCGATGCCGAACTGATCTGCGCGCCCTGCATGGCCGAACCGCCACGGCACGCAGGTATTGCAGCCGCTACGCTGTACAACCACCCATCGCGTGCGCTGGTGCTGGCGTTCAAACATGGACGGCGGATCGGGCTTGCGCCGATGATGGCGCGGATGATGCTGACGCGCATCGCGCCGCTGGAAGGGCGATGGCTGGTGGTCCCGGTGCCCCTGCATCGCTGGCGGTTGATGCGGCGCGGGTTCAACCAGTCAGCGCTGCTGGCGGGGGAAATTGCAAAAGGGCTGGGGCAGGATCTTGTTGTCGATGGTCTGGTGCGGCACCGGGCCACGCCTTCGCTGGGAGGGCTGGGGCGCAAGGCGCGCGCGCGGCTGTTGACGGGGGCGATCACAGCGCATTCCCGGCGCGTGTCGCGCATCAAGGGGGCCAATGTCCTGCTGGTGGACGATGTGATGACCAGCGGCGCGACTACCAACGCCTGCATCAGCGCGCTGCGCAAAGCGGGGGCTGCCCAAGTGCGTATTGCCTGCTTCGCGCGCGTGCTGGACGAAGCGCTCGATTCGGTGCGCGGAAGCGCTGAAGTGGGAGGATGAGTACAAAAGGAAACGCCCGGAACCGAAGTTCCGGGCGTCCTCGTGACGAATTTCTGCGGGCGTTCGCGTAGTCCGCGATACCGACGGCCCCCTGACCGTCCCGCCTGGTCCCTCAACCTCCGACCGTAACCCCGCGCGGTCCTTTGGACCTGCTGCGAGGGCTACCGACCGGCCCCTCATCAAGTTTCCCCGAACATTGGCGCTTTGTGCACTGCCTTCCCCGTGGGGCGGCTGTTCAGTTCGCGGTTCCCTCAAACCGCAATTGCTTCATCACGCATTAAGGCTATTGGCGAAAGCATATTGTGCACGGCCCGTGGATTTTGCCACTTTGTGTGGTTATCGTGCAACAAAACCGCCACATTGCGTCGCTTCGTCGTGTTTTACCTGAAAGGCTGTTCACCTTTGTCCGCATCTGAAGACAGCATCCGCCGTGAGCGGGGAGCCGAGTTCCTTCCCAAGTTCGATTCGAACGGCTTGTTGACGGCCGTTGCAGTGGAGCATGGCACGGGCGTGCTGTTGATGCTGGCGCACATGAATGCCGAAGCCGTGGCCAAGACGCTGGAGACGGGTTTCGCGCACTTCTACTCCCGGTCGCGCGGGCGGCTGTGGATGAAAGGCGAAAGTTCCGGGCATGTGCTGAAGATCGTGGAAATTCGGGTCGATTGCGATCAGGACGCGCTGGAACTGCGCGTGGATGCAGCCGGGCCGGCGTGCCACACGATGGCACCAAGCTGCTTTTATCGGCGAATTACCGCAGTAGGCGGGCTGGAACGGATCGCTGATTGACGCTTACGTAAAGGTTAGTTACTTGTGACACCATGTCACAGCAAGCCGACACCGCGATTCCTGCCGAAGCTGCCCAGCCGGATTCGGGCCATACCGGTCATCTCGATCAGCCCGATGCGCTGAAGCGGGACCAGTTCACGATATCCGATCTCTCCAACGAGTTCGGCGTAACCGCCCGCGCGCTGCGCTTCTATGAAGATGAAGGTCTGATCGCTCCCGAACGGGTGGGCCTTTCCCGCATCTATTCGAAGCGCGACCGTGCTCGGCTGGCGTGGATCATGCGGGCCAAGAACGTGGGCTTCAGCCTTGCCGAAATTCGCGACATGATCGACCTCTATGACATGGGCGATGGCCGCGCCGAACAGCGCCGCGTCACCATCGCCAAATGTCGCGAGCGGATCGAGAACCTGCGCCGCCAGCAGGCCGATATTGCTGCGACTATCGAAGAACTCACCAGTTTCGTGGAACTCGTTGTCGCGCGCGAACGTGGCGAGGGCCGTAACACAGACGTTTAAAGGGACAGGACAAAATGCCGATCTACAACGCGCCCACCCGCGATACCCGCTTCGTCGTCAACGAACTGATCCGCCTTGAAAGCTATGGCAATCTGCCCGGCTTCGAAAGCGCGACACAGGACATGACCGATGCGATCATCGAGGAAGCCGGGCGCTTCGTTTCCGAAGTCATCGCCCCGCTGAACCTTTCGGGCGACCGCGAAGGCTGTACCCGCCACGCCGATGGCAGCGTCACCACGCCTGCGGGGTTCAAAGAGGCCTATCGCCAGTATGTCGAGGGCGGCTGGGGCACGCTGTCTGCACCCGAAGCCTATGGCGGGCAGGGACTGCCGCACGTGATTGGCTTCATCATGGAGAAGTACCTCGCCACCGCCAATCAGGCGTTTGCGATGTATCCAGGCCTTGCCAATGGCGCGATCTCGGCAATCATCGCCAAAGGTTCGCCCGAACAGCAGGCCACCTATCTGCCGAAGATGGTGACGGGCGAATGGCTGGGCACGATGAACCTGACCGAGCCGCACTGCGGCACCGACCTTGGTATGATCCGCACGCGCGCCGAACCGCAGGCCGATGGTTCCTATGCCATCACCGGCACCAAGATCTTCATTTCGGCAGGCGACCATGATCTGACCGAGAACATCGTCCACCTCGTTCTTGCCAAGACGCCCGGTGCGCCGGAATCGAGCAAGGGCATTTCGCTGTTCATCGTGCCCAAGTTCATGGTGAACGCCGATGGTTCGCTGGGCCAAAAGAACGCAGTTTCGGTCGGCGCAATCGAAGAGAAGATGGGCATTCACGGCAATGCGACTTGCGTGATGAACTACGACGGCGCGAAGGGCTGGATCGTGGGTGAGGAAAACAAGGGCCTTGCCGCGATGTTCATCATGATGAACGCCGCGCGCCTTGGCGTGGGGATGCAGGGGCTGGCGCAAGCCGAAGTCGCCTATCAGAACGGCCTTGCGTATGCGCTTGATCGCCGTCAGGGCCGCGCGCTTACGGGGCCTGCCGAACCGACGCAGAAAGCAGATCCGATCATCGTCCACCCCGATGTGCGCCGGATGCTGATGGACGCCAAGACCTTCATCGAAGGGATGCGCGCACTGTGCCTGTGGGGCGCGCTTCAGGTCGATCTGTCGCACAAGGCGGCGAGTGCGGAAGAGCGGCAGATGGCCGACGATCTAATCAGCCTGCTGACACCCGTGATCAAGGGCTACGGCACCGACATGGGTTACAAAGTCGCCACCGATATGCAGCAGATCTGGGGTGGTCACGGATATATCGCCGAGAACGGCATGGACCAGTTCGTGCGCGATGCGCGCATCGCCATGATCTATGAAGGCACCAACGGCGTGCAGGCGATGGACCTTGCCGGGCGCAAGCTGGCGCTTAACGGCGGGCGTGCGGTGCAGGCCCTGTTTGCGCTGATCGATGCCGAATGTGCTGAGGACAGCGCGGACGAAACGGTCAAGCTTGTCGCTGAACGCCTGTCGAAGGCGAGCGGCGAGATGAAGGCGGCGACCATGTGGTTCATGCAGAACGCCATGACCAACCCCAACAACCTTGGCGCGGGGGCCTATGCCTATATGACGCTCACCGGGATCGTGTCGCTTGGCCTGATGTGGCTGCGCATGGCCAAGGTTGCTGCGGCCGCCATTGCCAATGGTGCAGAAGACAAGGCGTTTTACGAAGCCAAGCTGACCTGCGCGCGCCACTGGGCCACGCGCTACACCACCGATGCGGGCGCGCTGCGCCGCGAGGTTGAGGCGGGCAGCGAAACAATCATGGCGCTGACGCCGGAGCAACTGGCGATTGCGTGATCTGGACGGACGGGGAGGCTGCAACGCCTCCCCGGCTCAGCCGAGAATTTCGTCCAGCAGATCGACAAGCGCGCCCCAACTCTGGCGGTCGGCGCTGGCGTCATAACCGATGGCTGTCATGCCGCGCGCGTCGCTGCCCGGATCGGTGAAGCCGTGGCGGACGCCGCTGTAGCTGTGGAAGTGCCAGTTGGCCCCTGCTGCGTCCATTTCCTCCCAGAAGGCCATGACCTGCGACCGCGGCACCATCGGGTCGGCATCGCCGTGGCAGACGAGGATGCGCGCCTTGACTGTGCCGGGTTGGGCAGGGGCCTGCGTATCGAGCAGCCCGTGAAAGCTGGCAGCAAGCACGAGGTCTGCGCCATCGCGCGCCAGTTCGAGCGCGGCCTGACCGCCCATGCAATATCCGACGACGGCAACCGGAAGGCCCTGCGCATCAGGTAGCGCGGACAGCGCGGACAGGCCCGCGCGCAGGCGTTGGCGGTATCCCTCGGCAGTTGCCCGCAAAGGCCCGGCCAGTTCGCGCGCGTGATCGAAATCGCGCACCTGCACACCGTAGAAATCCGCCACCAGCGCCAGATAGCCCACCTGCGCCAGCATCTGGGCGCGGCGGACCATCGGCGCATTGCAATTGGCGATGGTCGGCAAGATCAGAATGGCGGCGCGCGGCGGCCCATCCGACTTCGCAAGGAAGCCGGTGAGGGCAACGTCACCATCCGCGTAATCGATCTGTTCCATCGCCACGGGCATCACTCCGGCAGGAAATCCGGGACCGAAAGATAGCGCTCGCCCGTGTCATAATTGAATCCGAGCACTCGGCTACCAGCGGGCAGGCTTGTCAGCTTCTGTGAAATAGCGGCCAGAGTCGCACCTGATGAGATACCGACCAGCATCCCTTCCTTTGCCGCGCACTGCCGCGCCATTTCCTTGGCATCGGCGGGATCGACCGTGATCGCACCATCAATCGACTGCGTGTGCAGGTTGCGAGGAATGAAGCCCGCACCGATGCCCTGAATCGGGTGCGGAGCAGGCTGCCCGCCCGAAATGACCGGCGAAAGCGTCGGCTCGACCGCATAGGCCTTGAGCGAGGGCCAGTGCTTCTTCAACTCCTCGGCACATCCGGTCAGGTGCCCGCCTGTGCCGACGCCGGTGATCAGAACGTCAATCGGATCGCTGGCGAAGTCCTTCAGGATTTCCTGCGCGGTCGTGCGGGTATGGACGGCGACGTTGGCGGGATTATCAAACTGCTGCGGCATCCACGCGCCGGGGGTCTGCTCGACCAGCTCCTTTGCGCGTTCGATAGCGCCCTTCATCCCCTTCTCGCGCGGGGTGAGATCGAACGATGCACCATAGGCGAGCATCAGGCGACGCCGTTCAAGCGACATCGATTCGGGCATGACCAGAACCAGTTTGTAGCCCTTGACCGCCGCGACCATCGCAAGGCCGATGCCGGTGTTGCCCGATGTCGGCTCCACGATGGTGCCGCCGGGTTGCAGGCTGCCGTCAGCCTCTGCCGCCTCGATCATGGCGAGGCCGATCCTGTCCTTGATCGAGCCGCCGGGATTGGCGCGCTCGTTCTTCACCCATACCTCGTGGTCGGGAAACAGGCGGGACAGGCGAATGTGCGGGGTGTTGCCAATAGTGGCGAGGATGGATTCCGCTTTCATTGCGCTTGCTCCTTGTGGTGAACGACAGATGTTTAGGACTATCTGTATCGCGCTGCAAAGGTTCGTGCGGCTTTCAGTTCCGGGAAAAGCAAAAACCATACGGCGGTTACCGCGATTGCACCCAAGCCGCCGAACACAGCCGCGCCCACAGCACCCAGCAGCGCGGCGGCAACGCCTGATTGCATCTCGCCCAGTTCGTTCGATGCGGAAATTGCGAGGCCGGAGATCGACGATACGCGACCGCGCACCGCATCGGGGGTGTGCAACTGCACCAGCGTGCTGCGGATGAAGACCGAAACCATATCGCCCGAGCCGATGCCGATCAGCATGAGAAGCGAAAGATAGAAGTTCGTCGAAAGACCAAATCCTACCGTGAACAGGCCGAAGACGACAACGCCGAGCAGCATCTTGTTGCCGACGTTGTTCGTGATGGGGTGACGCGCGAGCACGAAGGCGACCAGTGCAGCACCAAGCCCCGGCATCGCGCGCATGATGCCTAGGCCATTCGCGCCAACCGGCTGCCCATCTATCAGCAGGATATCACGGGCGAAGACGGGCAGCAGCGCTGTTGCCCCACCAAGCAGTACGGCAAAGAGATCAAGCGTGACGCAGCCCAGCAGGAAGCGGTCGTTCCAAACGAACGATAGCCCTTCGCGCATTTGCCGCACCGGGTGAGCATTGCGGTTGCCTTCGGGCGGTGGCAGCCGGCGAATGCTGAAGGTGCAGGCTGCGCCAAGAGCGAGCAGTGCGGTTGACGTCCAATAGGGCATGGTCGGATGCGCTGCAAAGAGCAGTCCCGCCATCGCCGGGCCGCCGACCGATCCGATCTGCCATGCCATCGAATTGATGGCGACCGCTTTGGGCATCAGTGCGGCAGGCACGACATTCGGCGCGATCGACGACAGTGCAGGGCCGATGAACACGCGCGCGGTGCCGTGCAGTGCGGCGAGGCCAAACAGGAGTGGCAGGGAGAGCGCGTTCGATTGGGTGGTGAGCGCAAGTGTCAGCGCAACCGTCAGGTCGATGCACATCGCCAACGCGGCAACATTGCGTCGGTCGAACCGGTCGGCCACCAGCCCGGCAACAGGCGTTAGCAGGAACAGCGGCAGGAACTGTGCAAGGCCCAGCAGGCCAAGCTGAAAAGCGGCCTCGGCAATCGACATGCCGTATTCCCCGCGGGCCACATCATACAACTGGTAGCCAAGGATCACCACCATGCCGGAAGTCGCCACAACCGAGAAGAATCGGGCGATCCAGAACTTGCGGTAATCGGGGATGGCGAGAGGGGATGCCGGCAAGGGCGCAGGATGTTCGGTCGTACTCACGCAGCGCGCAATGCCACTCCGACCGCACCTTGCCAAGAAAGCAAAATTTGTGGGGTGATCTCGCTCAGCGCGCTTTGGTGTTGGGCTGGAGCGAGCGGATCATCTTGGCGAATTCATCTACCCGCACGATTCGTTCGAACTGGAATCCGGCACGGCTGCCATCGACCCATACAACGAATGCCTCGATTCTGCCGATCACGGGCAGCCGCACCGTTACACGTTCACCGCGCCCCAGATCCTCGATCTCAGTCGCCATGAAGCCTGTGGTGGAGATATTGGCCAGATGTAACATGATGTCGCCACGCGACCGGTGTTCGCCAATCACCGGCAGGTTCACCTGATGACGGGTCGAACGACGCAGGTCGGTGACCGAAAGCTGTGCTCCGCCGCGCATCGTTCCTCCTTCGCGCATGAGTGACCCGTGGGGCCTATGCCGAAAGATATAGTCCGAATTGGCGAACAATTCGTAAAGCCGACGGCAAATCCTTGCCGGAGGCGGCACGGACTTGCCGTTAGCGATGCGGAAACCCTGTCAACCGTGCAGAAATTACGCCCGGCGCAGGATCCCGTGCTTCTTTTTGCCTGATGAAATGCGAATTTCGTTACCCGACAAGGAGATGCGGTGCGAATCATCGGTCACCGCAGCGCCGTCCACACGCGCGCCGCCACCCGCCACAAGGCGCTTCGCCTCGCCACGGCTGGCCGCAAAGCCCAACCCGACCAGCGCATCGACAAGGCCGATGCTGTCTTCGGAAATCTCCAGAGTGGGCAAATCCTGACCAAGCCCGCCGCCAGCGAACGTTGCTGTTGCGGTTGCTTCGGCCGCCTTGGCCGCCTCATCACCGCGGACCAGCCGGGTGACTTCATTGGCTAACACGATCTTGGCAGAATTGATCTCGCTCCCTTCCAGCGCTTCTAGTCGGGCGATTTCGTCAAGTGGCAGATCGGTGAACAGGCGTAGGAACTTGCCCACGTCACGGTCATCGGCATTGCGCCAGTATTGCCAGAAGTCCCACGCAGGCAGCGCGTCTTCGTTCAGCCAGACCGCGCCATTCATGGTCTTGCCCATCTTCGCGCCATCGGCGGTGGTAAGCAGCGGTGTGGTCACGCCGAACACTTCCTTGCCGTCCATCCGGCGGGTGAGTTCGATGCCGTTGACGATGTTGCCCCACTGATCGGACCCGCCCATCTGCAACTGGCAGCCATAGCGCTGCGACAGTTCGCGGAAATCATAGGCTTGCAGGATCATGTAGTTGAATTCGAGGAAAGACAGCGATTGTTCACGGTCCAGCCGCTGCTTCACCGAATCGAAGCTGAGCATCCGGTTGACCGAGAAATGCTGTCCCACCTCGCGCAGGAACGGGATGTACTCCAGGTTGTCGAGCCATTCGGCATTGTCGAGCATCACCGCGTCGCTCGGCCCATCACCAAAGGTCAGGAAGCGTTCGAACACGGTCTTGATAGAGGCGACGTTGGCCGCGATGACATCATCGGTCATCAGCTTTCGCGCTTCGTCCTTGAAGCTGGGATCACCGATCTTGCCGGTGCCGCCACCCATCAGGACGATGGGCTTATGCCCGGCCTGTTGCAGGCGGCGCAGCAGCATTATCTGCACCATAGACCCCACGTGCAGCGATGGCGCGGTGGGGTCGAAGCCGATATAGCCGGGCACGACCTGCTTCGCCGCCAGCGCATCGAGCGCGCTCGCATCGGTCATCTGGTGGATGTAGCCTCGTTCGGAAAGGAGGCGCAGCAGGGAAGAAGTGTATTCGGTCATCTCGGCCACTCGCTATCGGGATGGCGCGCCTAGCACGGAGTTGCGCAGATGGGAACGTTTGAGCTTTTGCCCCATCCGGCCAATCCGCCGTTTGGCGTCAGCAAGGTGGAGGCGCGGGTTACCGGGCTGGATGCGCAGTGGATGACGCTGCGCTGGCGGGTGGAAAGCGCGCAGGCGCTGGTCCTGCCGCCCTTTGCGGGCAAGGGCAGGGCGGATGGGCTGTGGCAGGCGACCTGTTTCGAACTGTTCGTAAAGCCGGAGGGCGGGAAGGGTTACACCGAGTTCAACTTCTCTCCTTCGCAGCAATGGGCGGCGTATGAGTTCAGCGGCTATCGCGAAGGCATGGCAGAGCGGCCTATGCCGCGCGCGCCGGTGTGTACGCCCCGCCGGGGGCAATCCGTGCTGATTTTCGACGTGGCGTTGCCTGTTGCCGCCTTGCCGCCGCTGCCGTTCGGTTTCGGGCTGACGGCAGTGATCGAGGAGGAGGGCGGCGTAAAATCGTATTGGGCGATGGCGCACCGCGCGGACTGGCCAGACTTTCATCACGAGTCTTGCTTCGCGGCCCGGCTTGCGGCACCGAGCGGGGCATGAAATTCGGTATCGACCGGCTGCTTGCCGACCCCGCATTAAGGAAACCGCTCGAAGGCAAGCGCGTGGCGCTGGTTGCCCATCCTGCCTCGGTAACAGAAGGGCTGGTCCACTCGCTCGACGCGCTGATCGCGGCGGGGGTGAACGTGACCTCTGCTTTCGGGCCGCAGCACGGGCTGAAGGGCGACAAGCAGGACAACATGGTCGAGACGGCGGATGAGCTTGATCGCGTCTATGGCATCCCGGTGTTCAGCCTTTACGGTGAGGTGCGTCGCCCGACCGGGCAGATGATGAGCACGGCGGACGTGTTCCTGTTCGACCTGCAGGATCTGGGCTGCCGCATCTACACCTTCGTGACCACGCTGCTCTATATGCTCGAAGCCGCGAGCGGCACGGGCAAGGCGGTGTGGGTGCTCGACCGGCCCAACCCGGCGGGCCGCCCGGTTGAAGGCACGACGCTGCTGCCGGGCTGGGAAAGTTTCGTCGGCGCAGGGCCGATGCCGATGCGGCACGGTATGACGCTGGGCGAGATGGGCGCGTGGTTCGTGGAGCATTTCAGGCTCGACGTGGATTATCGCGTGATCACGATGGAAGGGTGGACATCGGAGAGCGGCCCCGGCTTCGGCTGGCCGGAAAGCCGCATCTGGATCAACCCTTCGCCCAACGCGGCGAGCCTGAACATGGCGCGGGCCTATGCGGGCACGGTGATGATCGAAGGGGCGACCGTTTCCGAAGGGCGGGGCACGACGCGGCCGCTGGAAGTGTTGTTCGGCGCGCCGGATGTGGATGCCAAAGCCGTGCTGGCGGAAATGCGCACCTTCGCGCCGCAATGGATGCAGGGCTGCGCGATCCGCGAATGTTGGTTCGAACCGACATTCCACAAGCACGCCAAAAGCCTGTGCAGCGCGTTGATGATCCATGCCGAGGGGGCACACTATGATCACGCCGCGTTCCGTCCGTGGCGGTTGCAGGCGCTGGCGTTCAAGGCGATCCGCCGACTTTACCCGGATTATCCGCTGTGGCGGGACTTCGCCTATGAGTACGTGTTCGACAAGTTGGCGATTGATGTGATCAACGGTGGCCCTGCGCTGCGCGAATGGGTGGACGATGCAGGCAGCGCGCCGGGCGATCTGGATGCGGTGGCAGGACCGAACGAATCGGCGTGGGAAGAAGAGCGGCGGCGGTTTCTGCTCTACTGATTTTCGTTCATTTTCAGGCTGTGTTTCCTGAAGGGGGTTTACACAGTTTACACAGTCCAGAGAAAAACTCTCAAGGCCCCGGATGCTGCGGAAAAACGCAGCGATGCCCGGGATTTGGCAGGTGGTTGACGGTTCAAGGAGCAGCCGGGAAGCTAACCCGGCGCTCACCCTGTAGGACAGCGATTTCTAGTGCTTCTTGCGAGTCAGTTCGCGCATCGCGCTGTCCAAGCCTTCCAGCGTGAGGGGATACATCGACCCGCCGATCAGATCCTTGAGCATCTTGGTGGACTGCGAATAGGTCCACTGCTTTTCTGGAACAGGATTGAGCCAGACAGTGGCGGGATAGGTCTGGGCCACGCGGTGCATCCACACGGCACCCGCTTCTTCGTTGAAATGTTCCACGCTGCCGCCGGGGTGGCTGATTTCGTAAGGGCTCATCGCCGCATCGCCCACGAACACAACTTTATAGTCGTGACCGTACTTGTGCAGGATGTCCCAGGTCTTGGTACGTTCTGACCAGCGGCGCTTGTTGTCCTTCCACACGCCTTCGTAGAGGCAGTTGTGGAAGTAGTAGAATTCCATGTTCTTGAATTCAGCAGTGGCCGCGCTGAACAGTTCTTCCACGAGCTTGATGAACGGGTCCATTGATCCGCCGACATCGAGAAACAGCAGCAATTTGACGGCATTGCGCTTTTCCGGGCGCATTCTGATATCGAGCCAGCCCTGCCGCGCGGTCCCCTCGATCGTGCCTTCAAGGTCCAGTTCGTCCGCCGCGCCTTCACGCGCAAAGCGGCGCAGGCGGCGCAGGGCGATCTTGATGTTGCGGGTGCCGAGTTCCTTGGTGTTGTCGAGGTTCTGGAATTCGCGCTTTTCCCAGACTTTCACTGCGCGCTTGTGCTTTGATTCGCCGCCGATCCGCACACCTTCGGGATTGTAGCCCGAATTGCCGAAGGGACTGGTGCCGCCGGTGCCGATCCACTTGTTGCCGCCCTGATGGCGCTTTTCCTGCTCTTCGAGCCGCTTTTTGAGCGTGTCCATGATCTCCTCCCACGAACCGAGGGACTTGATCTTTTCCATCTCTTCTTCGGACAGGAATTTTTCCGCGACGGCTTTCAGCCAGTCTTCGGGAATGTCGACGGGGCGCTGGCCATAGTCGGTGAGAAGGCCCTTGAAGACCTTGTTGAACACCTGATCGAACCGATCAAGCAGGCCTTCGTCCTTCACGAACGTGGCGCGGCTGAGGTAGTAGAAGGCTTCAGGGGTCTGTTCGATCACGTCTTTTTCAAGCGCTTCGAGCAACACAAGGTGCTCCTTGAAACTGGCAGGGATTCCTGCGGCGCGCAATTCATCAACGAAATTGAAAAACACCTGTGGCCGCTCCTTTGGCTTAATCGGATGATTAAGCTGTGGCGTGGCGATGGGCAAGCCCCGGAATATCGCTGCGCGTAGCCCGCAACGGGCCAATTAGCGGTTGAGCAGCGGCGCGCGCAAGCTAAGCATGGCAGTCATGGTTAAGGGGCGTTTACCATGACTCGCGTTGCAGGCGCGTTCGGAGCGATTGCGGTTCTGCTGTTGCTGGCGGCGCTTGGCCTGACTGGCGGCCTGCCTTTCGGCAATGCCGAGCGGGCCGAGGCACAGACGGTAGCTTCCGTGCAGCAGGCCCCGCAACCGGCACTCGCACCACTGCCACCCAAGCCCGCCGGGCCACCGCCAGTCGATCAGGTGCTGCAATCGGGTGTGCTGATCGTGGTGAGCAAGGCATCGCAGCAGATGCATGTTTTCAAGGACGGCGAACTGTGGGCGTCATCGCCAGTGTCCACCGGCAAGCGCGGCCATTCTACGCCTGCGGGCGTTTTCCCGATTCTGCAGAAAAAAGTCTATCACCGCTCAAACCTCTACAGCAACGCGCCCATGCCCTATATGCAGCGGCTGACATGGGGCGGGATTGCAATCCATGCCGGGCGCTTGCCGGGCTATCCGGCTTCGCACGGATGCATTCGCGTGCCTTATTCTTTCGCAAAATCGCTTTACGGCGTGACGCGCGCAGCTTCGACTACCGTTGTGGTTACGAACGAGACCGCCCGGTCAGAGGTTGATGCGATGACGCTGGCGCTGAACACGCAAGCGGCGCAAGCCGGGACGCCCCAACCAGCGCAGACTGCAGTTGTAGCGGTGCCGGGTGCTCAGCCGAGGGAAGCCATGCCGCCCGTGGGCGCGCAATCGGCGACTGCGCAGCCAGACCTCCCTTCGTTGCCGCAGTTCGCAGGGCAAGGGCAGACAATCCAGCTCGTCGCCGCGCTCAGCCCGGCTGAGGCAGAGGCGCATTGGCAAAACATGGTTGCACAGCATCCAGAACTGGCCGGCTTCCGCAAAGTGGTGGTTCCGGCTGTGGTCGGAACGCGACGCTACTGGCGCCTACGCGCCAGCGCGCCGGGTGCGCATGCCTATTGCGCATCGTTGCGGCGCGCTGGACAGGATTGCTTTAATGTCAGTTAGTTGGGTCAGCTAGCAGGCGGGGCTGCTGGCGGTCGCTGTGGCCACGATTCTAACGTGGGGTCGATCACAGCCCATGCGGGGGCGTCGTCCGTCCAGATTACCGCCTGCGGCGCGAGTCCGTGCGGCTCGTCGATCACGCCAAAGCGCACGGTCTTGAGGTGCATTCGCGCTGAGCTTTGCGCGTAGACTTGTGTGCCGCACGCTGGGCAGAAGTGGAAGGTGAGGGTGTTGCCGCTGGCAGCGGTCCATGCCTTATGGGCGAGGGGACCAGTGATGGTGACATCATCGCCTTTGAAAATGGCGTTGTTGGTGGGGCCACCCGCTGCAATCTGCTGGCACTGGCGGCACCAGCACTGCCGCGTGGCGATTGGTTCTCCGGTGATTTCGAGCGTTGGCGCTCCGCAAGCGTATTTCCCGGTATAGGCCATTTTTGAACAGTCTCCTTTGAGGCGGCGTGCGATTGGGTATTGTTAGTGTTGCTTACAATTGGCATGGTGCATCTACACGGAGAGGATAACACTGCCATGCTCAAACTCTACACCTTTGGTCCCGCCGCCAATTCGATGAAGCCGCTGCTGACGGTGTTTGAAAAGGGGCTGGATGTTGAAAAGAACCGGCTCGATCCGTCGAAGTTCGAGCATCACACCGACTGGTTCAAGGCGATCAATCCGCGCGGGCAAGTTCCGGCGCTGGTGGATGATGGCAAGGTCATAACCGAATCCACGGTGATCTGCGAATACCTTGAGGATGAGTACCCGACCGAAGTGGTGCTGCGCCCGGCTGATAGCTATGGTCGCGCGCAGATGCGCGTGTGGACCAAGTGGGTGGACGAATACTTCTGCTGGTGCGTTTCCACCATCGGCTGGCACCGCTATATCGGCAAGATGGTCGCAGGCTACAGCGACGCCGAGTTTGAGGAGAAGGTGAAGGCCATTCCCGTTGTGGAGCAGCAGGTGAAGTGGCGGCGTGCGCGCGAGGGCTTTCCGCAGGACATACTCAATGAGGAAATGCGCAAGATCGCCTATTCTGTGCGCAAGCTGGACGACCATCTGGCCGACCATGAATGGCTGGTGCCAGGGCAATATACTCTGGCCGACATCTGCAACTTTGCCATCGCCAACGGGATGCAGTTCGGCTTTGCGGAACTGGTGAACAAGGAAGCCACGCCGCATCTGGTGCGATGGATCGAACAGATCAACGCGCGGCCAGCGGTGAAGGCGATGTTCGAACAGGTGGAACTGGAGAAGCTGGGGCCGCGCAAGTGACACGGCGCCACCCCCGGCCCCTCCTCTGAAGAGGAGGGGGCAGCTTTCGTCAGTGCCCCGGACGACGCGCCATGAAGGCAAGCCGTTCGAAGAGCATGATGTCCTGCTCGTTCTTGAGCAAGGCACCGTGGAGCGGGGGGATCGCCTTGGTCGGATCGCGGTTCTGGAGGACGTCGAGCGGCATGTCCTCGTTCAGCAGCAGTTTCAGCCAGTCGAGCAGTTCTGAAGTGCTGGGCTTCTTCTTGAGGCCGGGGACTTCGCGGATTTCGTAGAACACTTCCATTGCCTTGCTGACAAGCGTCTTCTGGATACCGGGAAAGTGGACGTCGATGATGGCCTGCATCGTCTCGCGATCGGGGAATTTGATGTAGTGGAAGAAGCAACGGCGCAGGAAAGCGTCAGGTAGTTCCTTCTCGTTGTTCGAAGTGATGACGACGATGGGGCGTTCCTTGGCCTCAATCCGCTCCTGCGTTTCATAAACGTCGAAGCTCATGCGGTCGAGTTCCTGCAGGAGGTCGTTGGGGAACTCGATATCGGCCTTGTCGATCTCATCGATCAGCAGGACGGGCAGTTGCGGGCTGGTGAAGGCTTCCCAGAGCTTGCCTTTCTTGATGTAGTTGCGGATGTCGTGAACGCGCTCATCCCCCAACTGGCCATCGCGCAGGCGGGCAACCGCGTCGTATTCATAAAGGCCCTGCTGTGCCTTCGTCGTGGATTTCACGTTCCATTCGATCAGCGGCGCGTTCACCGCTTTGGCGATTTCATGCGCCAGCACGGTCTTGCCGGTGCCGGGTTCACCCTTGACCAGCAGCGGGCGGCGGAGCAGGACGGCGGCGTTGACCGCGACCTTCAGATCTTCGGTAGCGACGTAGTTGCTGGTGCCTTCAAAGCGCATCGGCGGTTCCTGTGTCTTAATCGTTTGGTTAAGCGATAGGGCGAGGGTTTGCGCCTTGCAATAGAGTAGTTTGGTGACGGGTGCGTCAGGAATGGAGGCGGTTGTTGACGCAAATGTCATTTATTGACGAGGTTGCTGACTGAACCGTCAGGAACGTTTGCTATCAAAGTGTCGCTGGCTGTGCTTCTCCTGTGGTGCGGAATTGCCGGGAGCCTTGGCGGCGTGTAGGCGGCTTGGCAATGCTACCGTGGCGCATCGATCCTTTGAGGCAGGGCTATCAGGCGTCGCCGCGCGAGCGGGCGGGGTCGCTCATCTTTGCGTTTGTGGCCAGCGCGCTTGTGTTCCTGATCATGTGGAAGATGGGCGCGGTGACAGGTTTCGGCGGGGGCGAGAGTTCCCGGCTGACGGCGATTGACCTGTCCGACGACGGGCAGGAAGAAGCAAAGGCGGCGGAAAAGCAGCCGGAGCAGAAGCAGGCCAAGCAGGCGCAAAGTGCCGAGGCGAGGCCAGTTCAGCCTGCCGCAGCGCCGCCAGCCGTGCCGATTCCGGGCAAAGTGCAGTGGCCAGAGGGCTTTATCGAGCTATCGCGCAATGATTATCGCGCGGGCGACATCAGCAAAATGAAGCGGCAGGAGTCGGGCGGCGGTGCGCCATCCGGCGGCGGTAGTCCGGGTGATTCGGCCAGCCTGGGGCAAGGGCCGGGCGGCGTGAGGCTCTATGCCGCGCAATGGTATCGCGAACCGACCGATGCTGAAATCGGACCTTATTTGCCGCAGCGCCGGATGCAGGGCGATTGGGCGATGATCGCGTGCAAGACGGTGGAGAAATACCACGTCGAGGACTGTCAGGAACTGGGCGAAAGCCCGCCGGGATCAGGCCTCGCACGTGCGATCCGGCAGGCATCGTGGCAGTTTCTGGTGCGACCTCCGCGCGTGAACGGGAAGCCGCAGGTGGGGGAATGGGTGCGGATACGGTTCGATTTTAGGCCCAAGAAGAGTGGGGCTGAAGACAGCTAAGCATCAATCAACTCAGGATCGATCTCGCTGGCCCGGTTCTGGATGAACATGAACCTTTGCGCAGGATCGCGGCCCATCAGGCGGTCGACCAGATCCTTCACTGCAGCGCGGCCTTCGTATTCGGGGGGCAGGGTGATGCGGATGAGGCTGCGGGTGGCGGGGGCCATTGTGGTTTCGCGCAACTGGCCAGGGTTCATTTCACCGAGGCCCTTGAAGCGGCCGACTTCCACCTTCTTGCCCTTGAACTTGGTGGCTTCCAGCTCTGCGCGGTGGGCGTCGTCCTTTGCGTAGGCAGAGGTGCTGCCGCTGGTCAGGCGGTAGAGTGGGGGCTGGGCGAGGTAGAGGTGGCCGCGCCTTACCAGTTCGGGCATTTCCTGGAAGAAGAAGGTCATCAGCAGCGTGGCGATGTGCGCGCCGTCAACATCGGCGTCGGTCATGATGATTACGCGGTCATAGCGCAGCGCATCGGGATTACAGTCCTTGCGCATCCCGCAGCCCAGCGCCAGACCGAGGTCTGCGATTTCCTGATTGGCGCGAATCTTGTCAGCCGTGGCGCTGGCGACGTTGAGGATCTTGCCACGGATCGGCAGGATCGCCTGCGTCTTGCGATCACGCGCCTGCTTGGCGCTGCCGCCTGCGCTGTCGCCTTCGACGATGAACAGTTCGGTTTCGCCATCCCCTTCGCCCGAACAATCGGTGAGCTTGCCGGGGAGGCGCAGCTTGCGGGCGTTGGTGGCGGTCTTGCGCTTTACTTCGCGTTCCGCTTTGCGGCGCAGACGGTCGTCCATCCGCTCCATCACCGCGCCGAGCAGGGCCTTGCCGCGCTCCATGTTGTCGGTGAGGAAGTGATCGAAATGGTCGCGTACGGCGGCTTCGACCATGCGCGCGGCCTCGGGGCTGGTCAGGCGGTCCTTGGTCTGGCTCTGGAACTGGGGATCGCGGATGAAGACCGAGAGCATGATTTCGCTGCCGGTGATAATGTCTTCGGGCGCGATGTCCTTTGCCTTTTTCTGGCCGATCAGATCGGCAAAGGCGCGGATGCCCTTGGTCAGCGCGGCGCGCAGGCCCTGTTCGTGGGTGCCGCCATCGGGCGTGGGGATGGTGTTGCAGTACCAGCTATAGGAACCGTCAGACCACAGCGGCCACGCGATGGCCCATTCGACGCGGCCATTTTCTTCGCCATTCGGCCCCAGCGGAAAGTCCTGACGGCCCGCGAACGGCACAGAGGTAACGCATTCGCGCCCTGAAACCTGCTCTGCCAGATGATCGGCAAGGCCGCCGGGGAACTGGAACACGGCTTCGGCTGGCACTTCGTCGCTGGCCAGAGAGGATGCGCATTTCCAGCGGATTTCTACCCCGGCGAAGAGATAGGCTTTTGATCGGACCAGCCGGAACAGGCGCGCCGGTTTGAACTTTGCGTCTTCACCAAAGATTTCGAGATCGGGGACGAACGTGACCTGCGTGCCGCGCCGGTTGGGGGCATTGCCGATCTTCATCAGCTTTGTCGTGGGGTTCCCGCGCGAAAATTCCTGCGCGTAAAGCTCTTTGTTGCGGGCGACTTCGATGCGGGTGAGGGTGGACAGCGCGTTGACGACCGAGACGCCGACGCCGTGCAGGCCGCCCGACGTGGCATAGGCCTTGCCGGAAAACTTGCCGCCCGAATGGAGCGTGGTGAGGATCACCTCCAGCGCGGATTTGCCCGGATATTTGGGGTGCTCGTCAACCGGGATGCCGCGCCCGTTGTCCGAGATGGTCAGCCTGTTACCTTCTTCGAGCGTGACTTCGATGCGGTTGGCGTGGCCGGCGACCGCTTCGTCCATCGCATTGTCGAGCACTTCGGCGGCGAGGTGATGGAGCGCGCGTTCGTCCGTGCCGCCGATATACATGCCGGGGCGACGGCGGACCGGTTCGAGGCCTTCGAGAACCTCGATCGCGGAACCATCATAGCTTTCGGCGGCGCTGGTGGCGGGGAGCTTGTCGAAAAGATCATCGGACATGCGAACGGGTATAGAACGCTCGCGATTCTGCGCGCAAGCGGGGATGGCGCCTTAATCCGGCGAAATCCCCGGCTTTCGGGCTTTCAGAACTTGGCTGGTGCTGGCGAAACGGTAGCAAAGGTGCCCGCGCCCACTTCGCGCACTTCCATCGCGCGTTCCGCCATGCCGCTCGCGGTGAAGCGGAACACGCCATCGAGGCCGATGAAACCTTGCGGGTCATAGAGCTTGGCGGTGGGGAAGGTGCTGCCCGGCTTCCAGCCGCGCGCGACGTTGAGCGTGAGCAGAACGCTGTCGTACCCTAGCGTTGCCAGCCGCGAGGGGGTGGCGCCAAAGCGGCCAGTGTAGCTCTTTTCAAACTGACCGAAGCGCTGATCGGAAACGGTGGCGAACCATGCGCCGCGCATGGCAGGAGCCTTGGCGATGGTGGCGTCCCCGCTCCACAATTCGGTGCCGAGCAGCTTCACGCCCTTTCCAGCGAGCGGCCCTGCCTGCAGAGCGATGCGGCTGCCATCTGCGATCAGCAAGGCATCGAATCGGCCCTTGTCCTTTGCTCGGCGCACTGCGCTGGCGACCGAGGTGTTGCCACGGTCATAAGTTTCGACCGAGGTCACGGCGATTCCGCTTGCGCGGGCGGCATCGGTTAGTCCTGCGGTGGCACGCTGGCCGTAGTCACCGGTGGGGATGATTGCCGCGACGGATTTGATACCGCGTGATTTTGCAAAGCCCAGCACGCGCGCGATCGACTGGCCGGGGGCCTGACCCATCACGAAGACATCGCGCGCGGCAACGGCGCTGTCGTTCGAATAGGAGATCATCGGCACTTTGGCTGCGCGGGCGACATTCGCGACGAGCGCGACGTCATCGGACAGCAACGGGCCAAGCACCAGCTTATTGCCATCGTTGATTGCGCGGGCAGCGGCGGCACCTGCACCGGTGGCGGTATCATAAGTGGTGATGCGCAAGTTCGCGGCATTTGTGTCTAGCAGTGCCATCGTGGCGGCATTAGCGATGGACTGGCCCACTGCAGCGTTTGTGCCGGTCATCGGAACGAGCAGCGCCACCCGGTGCCGCCCGGCATCGGTCGGCAAAACATCAGCATCCGGGGCCTTTTCGGTCGGTTCGGTGACGGGCACTGATCCTTTGGGGATCACTGCGCAGCCTGCCAAAAGCGAAAGCGTGGCGATGACCACAGCCCGGCGGGAATGGCGAAAACCGGAAAGCCGTGCTTCGTCCATGTTCGTATCGATCATTCCCCGCGCACCCTCTTGTCGCTGATAGCAGGTCGGTCCATTGGAACAGGCATGGAAACGCAACCCCTCGCACCCGGTCTCTATATTGTTGCCACCCCGATTGGCAATCTTGGTGACGTAACCCGTCGCGCGGTGGAAACGCTTGGGCGCTGTGCCGTGGTTGCCTGCGAAGATACGCGGGTGACGGGCAAGCTGTTGAATCTGCTTGGCCTGCACAAGCCAATGCGGCGCTATGACGATCACGCCAGCGATGCCGCGCGTGAAGCGTTGCTGGCCGAAATGGTCCAATCTCCGGTGGCGCTGGTATCCGATGCGGGCACCCCGCTGATTTCCGACCCCGGCTATCGGCTGGTGCGCGAGGCACGGGCGCGGGGGATTGCGGTAACGTCGATTCCGGGGGCCAGCGCGGTGGTGACGGCGCTTTCGATGGCTGGGCTGCCGACCGACCGGTTCATGTTCGCAGGTTTTCTGCCGAACAAGGACAAGGCGCGGGGCGATGTTCTGACAGAACTTTCGGGCGTGCCGGCAACGCTGGTGTTCTATGAAACGGGACCACGCCTTGTCGCTTCGCTTGAGGCAATTGCACTGCGCCTGCCGGCACGCGAGGTGGCGGTGGCGCGGGAATTGACGAAGCTGCACGAGGAATGTCGCGGCGGCACGGCAGAGGAACTTGCCGCGCATTACACCGCGCATCCTGCGAAGGGCGAGATCGTGCTGCTGATCGCGCCGCCGGGCGAGGCGGAGGCTCCTGACGAGGATGCCGTGGATGCCGAACTGCGTGCGGCTCTGGTGGAAATGTCGCCATCGCAGGCTGCGGGCAAAGTGGCCAAGGCGCATGGGCTGGATCGCAAGGCGCTTTATGCGCGGGCGATGGAGCTTAAGGCCGGGGAACTGAAGGCTTGAGCAGAGCTGAAGCCGAACGGCGGGGGCGGCGCGGGGAGGTGCTGGCGCTGTGGTGGCTTCGTCTGCGCGGCTGGCGCATTCTGGCGCGGCGGGTGAAAGTGAAGGTCGGTGAGGTCGATATAGTCGCACGCAAGGGGCGGACGGTGGCCTTCGTCGAGGTCAAATGGCGGCGCGATGCAGGGCTGCTGGGTGACGCTATCGATGCACACCGGTTGCGGCGGGTGGCGCGGGCGGCCGAGATGCTGGCACCGCGTTATGCTAAGGTGGGCGATGATGTGCGGATCGATGTGATCCTTGTCGCTCCCCGAACATGGCCGCGCCGGATTGCCAATGCTTGGCAACCCGGCGCTTGAAGGCCGAAAACTTCGTCAGCAGGCTCAGTGAGCGGGCTTGTGCTCTTCCTTGTGTTCGCCGTCCTTGTGTTCACCATCGTGGTGATCGTCCTTGTGTTCTCCCTTGTGTTCGTCGTGCGGGGCCGAGGTCGGGTGCGGATCGGGATTGGCGATGCCCTGGGCGGACCAGCCGAGAACAGCGATACCAGCGGCGGCGACGGTGATCAGTTTGCGCATCAAAGGCTCCAGTCAAATGGGTGGCGCCGTCTTGGCGCAGGCGGAAAATGGTCGCACAGGCGATAAATCGGCTTTAAGGCGCGGGTGAGAGAAACTCCTGAGGATCAGTGCAAGCATGACTCTTCGCGTCGCGGTCCAGATGGACCCGCTCCACTCGATTAATATTGCTGGAGATTCCAGCTTTGCGCTGATGCTTTCGGCGCAAGCGCGGGGCCATGAAGTTTACCATTACGATGTCGGCTCGCTGACGCTGGACGAGGATGACCGGCTGATTGCCCATGCCACACCGGTTACGGTGCAGCGCGTGGCTGGCGATCACTATCAGGCGGGCGAAAAGCGCAGGATCGATCTGGGCCGAGATATCGACGTGGTGCTGATGCGGCAGGATCCGCCGTTCGACATGGGCTATATCACCGCCACGCACCTGCTCGAACGCATCGAGAGCGAGACGCTGGTGGTCAACAACCCGCGCAGCGTGCGCAATGCGCCGGAAAAGGTGATGGTGCTGGATTACCGGCGCTTCATGCCGCCGACCATCGTGACGCGATCAGTCGATGAAGTGCGCAGCTTCCAGAAAAAGCACGGCGCGGTGGTGGTGAAGCCCATCCACGGCAATGGCGGCAAGGCGATCTTCCGCGTTTCCGAGGAAGGCGAGAACCTTGGCGCGCTGTTCGAGGTGTTCAATCAGACCTGGCCCGAACCACACATGGTGCAGGCGTTCCTGCCCGAAGTGGCCAAGGGCGACAAGCGCATCGTGCTGGTCGATGGCGAAGTGGCAGGCGCGATCAACCGCAAGCCGGGCGAGGGCGAATTCCGCTCCAACCTTGCCGTCGGCGGTTATGCCGAGAAGACGGAACTGACGCCGCAGGAGCAGGAAATCTGCGCCGCGCTGGGGCCAGAGCTGAAGCGGCTGGGGCTGATCTTCGTCGGGATCGACGTGATTGGCGGGCAGTGGCTGACCGAGATCAACGTGACATCTCCCACCGGGATCGTGGCGATCGACAAGTTCAACGGCACGGATACGGCGGGGATGATCTGGGACGCGATCGAAGGGCGGTTCTAGAAACTATCCTCCCTGATTTTCCGAAGGACAATCGGGGAGGGGGAGCGCCCGCGCAGCGGGTGGTGGAGGGGATAACCCCCTCCGTCAGCGCTTCGCGCTGCCACCTCCCCGTTTGCACTTCGTGAAAACAGGGAGGATCAAGAACACCAGCGCAGGCGTTACCCCACACATGAACGACTGGATAATCCACCTGATCGAAGGCGGCGGCTATTGGGGCATCGCGTTCCTCATGGTCATCGAAAACGTGTTTCCCCCGATCCCGTCAGAGGTCATCATGGGCCTTGGCGGCATTGCGGTGGCGCGCGGGCGGATGGAATTCTGGCCACTGATGCTGGCAGGCACGGTCGGCTCCACGCTGGGCAACTATTGCTGGTATCTGCTGGGGCGGACGCTGGGGTATGAGCGGCTGCGGCCTTTCGTGGACCGGTTCGGGCGCTGGCTCACCGTTGAATGGGAGGACGTAGAGGCCATTGTCGGGTTCTTCCGTCGCCACGGGCAATGGGTCGTCTTTGCGGTGCGCTTTGCCCCGTTCATGCGCACGATGATCTCGCTCCCGGCGGGGCTTACGCGCATGGGGCATGGGAAGTTTCTGGTGTTCACCTTTGCCGGTGCGGCGGTGTGGAATGTGATCCTTGGCGGCGCGGGATATTATCTAGGCCGCAATTTTGGCGAGATCGAAAAGTACACCGGCCCTTTGGCGACCGGGACGCTAGCCATCGTGGCCGTGGCCTATGTATGGCGCGTGATCACCTGGAAGCCGCGGAGCAAATAGCTGCGCGCTTGACTATGCGCGGCTACCCGTCTTTTGGTGGCGCTGCCCGCTTCGCGCGGGTTTTCTATGATCTATCAAACCGAAGGTATTATCTATGGCAGTGAAAGCCATGTGCATCGTTACACGCAGTGAAGAAGGGCGCGGTGCCTATGCCGTGCGGATGGACAATGACGAGAATGTCTATTTCCCTTTGAGCGTTACCGAAGCACTCGAACTGGAAGAGTTCGACGAGGTTGAGGCAATTCTGGTGAAGAACGACAGGCCGGAACCGGCGTGGCGTGCGATCCGGGCGCGGCTGCCTGTTGGTGAAGGCGGTGGCGAAGCCTGACCTGCACATAAAAAAGCCCCCGAATTTCGGGGGCTTTTTCAATCTGGGGCGCTGGAAAATCAGGCGTCTTTCGCCAGCCAGTCCTCAAGCCACTTGATCGTGTAATCACCGCTGAGGAAGTCCGGCTCGTTCAGCAGGCGCTGGTGCAGCGGGATCGAGGTTTTGGGGCCTTCGATCACCATTTCCGAAAGCGCGCGCTTCAACCGCATGATGCAGCCCTCGCGCGTGCGGCCATAGACGATCAGCTTGGCGATCATCGAGTCATAGTATGGCGGGATCTTGTACCCGGCATAAAGACCCGAATCGACGCGCACGTGCATCCCGCCCGCAGCGTGGTAGCTTTTCACCAGACCGGGTGAGGGCGCGAAAGTGAACGGGTCTTCCGCATTGATGCGGCATTCGATGGCATGGCCGTGGAACTCGATCTCTTCCTGCTTGACCGACAGCGGCTTGCCATCGGCAATGCGGATCTGTTCGCGCACCAGATCAACGCCGGTGATCGCTTCGGTCACGGGATGCTCCACCTGCAGGCGGGTGTTCATCTCGATGAAGTAGAATTCGCCATTTTCCCACAGGAACTCGATGGTGCCTGCGCCGCGATAGCCCATGTCGGCCATCGCCTTGGCAACGATGCCGCCCATGCGGTTGCGCTCTTCTGCCGAAATGACCGGCGATGGCGCTTCTTCCAGCACTTTCTGGTGGCGGCGCTGCAGCGAGCAGTCGCGCTCACCCAGATGGATCGCGTTGCCGTTGCCGTCACCGAAGATCTGGAATTCGATGTGACGGGGATTGCCGAGGTATTTCTCGATATAGACGGTAGCATCGCCAAACGCGGCCTTGGCCTCGCTTCCAGCCTGCTGGATCAACGTTTCCAGCTCGTCCGGTCCGTTGCAGACCTTCATCCCCCGACCGCCGCCGCCCGATGCAGCCTTGATAATCACCGGGTAGCCTGCCGCCTCGGCAATCGCTCTGGCTTCAGCAAGGTCGGAAACCGCACCATCCGATCCGGGGACCAGCGGCAAGCCGAGAGCGCCAGCGGTGCGCTTGGCCTCGATCTTGTCACCCATCGTGCGGATATGTTCAGGCTTGGGGCCGATCCATGTGATGTTGTGCGCTTCGACGATCTCGGCAAACTTGGCGTTTTCCGAAAGGAACCCATAGCCGGGGTGGATCGCGTCAGCTTGGGTTATTTCCGCTGCGGAGATAATCGCCGCGACGTTGAGGTAGCTGTCCTTCGCAGCGGGCGGTCCGATGCACACGGCATGATCGGCCAGCCGTACGTGCATGGCATCGGCATCGGCGGTGGAATGCACCGCGACCGTTTCGATCCCCATTTCGTGCGCCGCGCGATGGATGCGCAGCGCAATTTCGCCGCGATTGGCGATCAGCAGGCGCTTGATGGCCATCTGCGGCCCCTTACGCGATCACGACCAGCGGCTGGTCGAATTCGACCGGCTGCGCGTTTTCCACGAGGATCGCCTTGACCACACCGGCGGCGGGCGCGGTGATGGGGTTCATCACCTTCATCGCCTCGATGATCAGCAGCGTTTCGCCTGGCTTTACCGTCTGGCCAACCGAAACGAAGTTCGGCGCGCCGGGTTCGGCGGCAAGATAGCACGTGCCCACCATCGGGGATTTCACGGCACTGGAATGATCCTCTGCAGGCGCAGCGGCCGGAGCCGGAGCCGGAGCCGCTGCGGGGGCTGCCGCTGCCGGAGCAGGTGCGGCCACGGCCACTTGCGCAACAGGCGCTGCCATCAATTGACGAGCAACACGGATTTTGCGTTCGCCGTCTTCCACTTCGATTTCGGACAGGCCGGTTTCGGCAAGAAGCTCAGCCAGTTCGCGCACCAGCTTGCTGTCAATCGCCATGTTGTCGGGCTTGTCGCCGCGTTCGTGACCCATTGGTATTTCCTCGCGGGGTATGAATTCAGGCCTCGCGCCATGCCCGCAAGGCGGCGGGCTGGCAAGAGGGCGCGGGGCTGGAAGGTGGAAAACGCTGGTTTCAGAGCCGCGAAACTGCGTCCAAAGCGACCAGATAGCTGTTTGCACCGAACCCGCAGACTGTGCCAAGCGCGGCCATGCCGACGTAGGACTTGTGCCGGAAATCCTCGCGCTTGTGCGGATTGGAAAGGTGAACTTCGATCACGGGCACCTTGATCGACTTGATCGCATCGTGCAGCGCAACCGATGTATGCGTGAATGCACCGGCGTTCAGCAACACCGCCTTCACGCCTTCTGCCTGTGCCTCGTGCAGCCAGTCTATAAGATGGCCTTCGTGGTTTGACTGGCGCATGTCGATTTCGAAGCCCAGTTCACGGCCCCGGTCATCCAGCATGTCGGCAATATCGTCGAGCGTTTGCGAGCCATAGATTTCGGGTTCGCGCAGGCCCAGCAAGTTGAGATTGGGGCCGTTCAATACATAGATGGTAGCAGCGGAACTCGCAGGCTCGGTCATCGCATTTCCCCGATCGGTAATTGCGGACCGTGATAGACGCGGATACTTGCGGTGCAAGCCCGCTTGTGCGCGCGATCAGCCTTCCGGTGCGATCATCGGCGGTGGCGGAACGCCATCCTGATTGACGCCGACATCGCTTTCCGGGGCATTGTCGAATTCGGCTTCGCCATTGTCAAAGCTTGGCTCGCCGCCTGCGTCCGGCATCGGTGCCGAATTGGGTTGCGCCGCCATGTTGATCGCTTGGCGTGAGCGCTTGTCTGCGGCATCCACCTTCTTTTCGAGTTCGGCAATTCGTGCATCAACCGCCGGATCTGAGTGGCTGCTTCCGCAGGCACCAAGTGTCAGCGCCAGTGAAAGCGCCAGAATCACGGGGGAGACGGCAACGCGCATCCCACGTGATTCTTCGGGCCGATGGCTGGCCGAATGCGATTCCGTGCAGGCAGAACGTGTGATCATTGCCATGCTGTAGCAAAAGGAGGTTACCAGAAACTAACCAACCTGACTGGCGTTCACCGGTCTGTGCCCTTCGCTTTGCCCCATTGCCGCGCTGCCGTGTATCCCAGATAGCCCGTCCCGAAGAGTGCATAGAGTGGTTCGGGCAGGCCGCCCAGATAAGCGTTGATGCCCTGCGCGATGCCCTTGGCTGCATCCGGGCGGAATGCGGCAATCAGCCCCATCGGCAGCGCCCACAGGATCATGATGTACATGACATATAAAAAGCCAGGCCGCGCGCGGCTGGTCCAGGGATCCGAAGAATTGGCCTCGGCCACGATGGCCGACATGCGTGTGCGGATCTGTTCCAGTTCCTGCGTGCCTTCCAGCTTGATCAGTTCAAGCTTGGCCCTGTCGCGCGCTTCCTTGTCGGGGATCACCTTGTCGATGATCGACGAGATGGGAGAGATCAGTGCTTCGAGAATGCCCATGATGTGCGTCCTATCCATTGAAAGACGCGCAATTAGATAACCATATCGGTTCGTGTAGGAAAACATTTTCCAGCAAAAAGGCCCGAAACGCCAAAGCGGCTGGCTTTGTTAAAGTGTTTGGCCTTTTGAAATTGGTCGGGACGAGAGGATTCGAACCTCCGACCCCCACACCCCCAGTGTGATGCGCTACCAGGCTGCGCTACGTCCCGACCGGAAGCGCGCCTATAGGCACCACTTTTCAGGAAGGCAAGCGCCCGTTTGCCAAAGGGAGCACATATCGCGGCGGATGCCGCTGGCGCGCTTTGATTGCCTTGCTCGGGCCAACCTGCTAACCGCCCCGTTCAAATCGACCAAGGCTTGGAAAATGCGAAAAATCGCCTTTGCCGCGGTTGCAATACCATAGTCGCGATCCCAGAAACGGACCCATGATGCTGAGCACTCTTTCCGCCGCCGCCGCAAATGCTGGCCAGCCCCCCGCATGGATGAGCTTCCTGCCGCTGGTCGCGATGGGCTTCATCTTCTGGTTTCTGATTCTGCGCCCACAAATGCGCCAGCAGAAGGAACACAAGGCCAAGATCGCCGCGATGAAGAAGGGCGATATGGTCGTCACCGCTGGCGGGTTGATCGGCAAGGTTATCAAGCTCGACGATCACTACGTCGAACTGGAACTCGGCCCTAATGTGAAGGTCAAGGCCGTGCGCGCGACGATTGGCGATATCGTGCCGCCTGGCGGTTCCGCGCCTGCCAACGACTGATCTCTTTTACCTGAAGGCTGCCCGCCCATGCTCGATTTTCCGCGCTGGAAGGTGATCTGGCTCTGGTTCATTACGCTGATTTGCGTCGTGGCCGCGATCCCCTCGCTCACTTCCACTATGGGCCTTGGCTGGCCTTCGGGATTGCCCGAACCCAAGATCAACCTTGGGCTTGACCTTGCTGGTGGCAGCCACATCCTGCTCGAAGCCGATCCCTCGCAGGTGCGCCAGCAGCGCATTGAAGGCATGGAGGAATCGGTCCGCAACAAGCTGAAGCAGGACGGCAACAAGATCCGCATCAGCGATATTTCCAACCGCGACGGCGCGCTGACGTTCATCGTCGCCAATGCTACGCAGGTTGACGCCACGCGCGAAGCGATCCTGCCCCTGACCAACGGGGCAGGGCTGACCGGCCAGCGCGATTGGGACATCAACGTTGTCGATGGCAACCGGTTCGTGCTGAAGCCCACCGAGGCGGGCATCAATCAGGCCGTCACGCAGGCGATGGACACGGCGGTCGAAGTGGTGCGCAAACGTATCGACGCGCTGGGCACCAAGGAGCCGACGATCATCCGTTCCGGCCCGTCGCGCATCGTCGTGCAGGTGCCGGGTCTGCAGGATCCGCAGGCGCTCAAGAACCTGCTTGGCCAGACCGCAAAACTCGAATTCAAGCTGGTCGATACCACTGCGCTGCCGTCCGACGTCGCGCAGGGCATCGCGCCTCCGGGCAGCGAAATCGTGCCGTTCGCCAGCCCCGCTGCGGGTGGCGGCGTGCCGACCATCGCGGTCAAGCGGCTTGGCGGCATCCGCGGCGATCAATTGACCAACGCGCAACAGACGAACAACCAGCAAACCAACGAGCCGGTCGTCAACATCACTTTCAACACCGAAGGCGGTGCCAAGTTTGCCAAGCTCACCACGCAGAATACCGGAAAGCAGTTTGCGATCATCCTCGACGGCAAGGTGCTGTCCGCGCCGACTATCAACGAACCGATCCTCGGCGGCAGCGCGGTGATTTCGGGCAGCTTTACCACTGAAAGCGCCAATGCGCTGGCCATTTCGCTGCGGTCTGGCGCGCTGCCGGTGGATTTGAAGGTTGTGGAAGAGCGGACCGTCGGGCCTGATCTTGGCGCGGATTCGATCCGCAAGGGCATGATCGCAATGGGCGTCGGCACTGCGGCTCTCGCGGTGTTCATCCTCGTCACCTATGGCCGCTTTGGCGTCTATGCGAACCTTGCGGTCGCAATCAACGTGCTGATGATCCTCGGCATCATGGGCATCATCGGCACCACGCTGACTCTGCCGGGCATCGCCGGATTCGTTCTAACCATCGGCGCCGCAGTCGATGCCAACGTGCTGATCAACGAACGCATCCGTGAAGAGCGGCATCGTGGGCGCAAGGTCGTGCAAGCGGTAGAACTTGGCTATAAAGAAGCCAGCCGCGCGATCTTCGATGCCAACATCACCAACGTGATCGCGGCTGTGCTGATGTTCGCCTTTGGCTCCGGTCCGGTGAAGGGCTTCGCGGTCGTGCTCATGATCGGCATCGCCACATCGGTGTTCACCGCCGTCACGCTTACCCGCATGTGGGTGGCGCAGTGGCTGCGCCGCGCTCGTCCCACCGAAATCGCCCTGTAAGAGGAGGCTGAACCCATGAAACTCCTCAAGCTCGTTCCCGATAACACCAACATCCACTTCCTGAAGTGGCGTCTGCCGTTCTACATCGTCAGCATGGTCCTGATTGCGGCGTCGTGGGGGCTGGTCCTGACCAAGGGCCTCAACCTCGGCGTCGATTTCATCGGTGGCCAGATGATTCGCGTCACGTTTGAACGCAGTGCCGAAGCGCCCGTGGTCGAACTGCGCGAACAGGTCGGCAAGCTCGGCTATGGCGAGCCGGTGATCCAGCGCTTCGGCAAGCCGAACGAAATCTCGATCCGCATGAAGCTGCCCGAAGGCGCTGAAAGCGACGCCGCGCTGTCGGACAAGATGGCCCGCACGATCACGGCCGACATCAAGAAGAACCATGCCGACGCGCGCATCGATGGCGTGGACTCGGTATCTGGCAAGGTTTCCAAGGAACTCGGCTGGGATGCGTTCAAGGCGCTCGGCCTCGCTTCGCTGGCGGTGGCGGCCTATATCTGGCTGCGGTTCGAATGGCAGTTTGGCGTGGGCGCGCTCTTCGCGCTGGTCCATGACGTGTCGTTGACGTTGGGGCTTTTCGCGCTGTCAGGCATGGAATTCGATCTCAACATCGTTGCCGCGCTGTTGACGCTGATCGGCTATTCCTTGAACGACACCATCGTGGTTTACGACCGCATCCGCGAGAACATGAAGAAGTTCCGCAAGATGCCGATGCCGGAACTCCTCGACCTTTCGGTCAACGAGACTCTGGCCCGCACCCTCGTTACGTCACTGTCGATGCTGATCACGCTGGTTGCGCTGCTGCTGCTGGGCCCTGACGTGATCTTCGGTTTCACGGCCGCCATCACGCTTGGCATTTTCGTCGGCACTTATAGCTCGATCTATATGGCGGCGCCGATCCTGATCTGGCTGAAGGTCAACCCAAACAGCTTCGTCCCGACCGAATCCGCGCTGGAAAAGCAGGAACGCATGGCGCGCGAAGGCGCATAACGTTCCGGCCCAGCACAAGAATTGCGGCGGCGAAGCTCAGCGCTTCGCCGCCGCTTTCGTATAGATGTCCGCCAGTGCTGCCGCATTGGCTTCCCAACTGAATCGTTCGGCATTGGCGGCAACCCGCTGCTGGCTGGGCGGATTGGCGAGCAGTTCTGCCACGCCTTGCGCGATGGCATCTGGCGTTCGCGCCACGATGCGGCCAGCACTGGTATCCTGCACGACCTCGCGCGCGCCACCTACGTCGGGGATCACGACAGGCGTGCCGCAGGCCAAGGCTTCGATCCACGCATTCGCTAGCCCTTCGCGCTCAGAAGGCAGGACCATCGCATCTGCGGCGCAAAGCAGGTGGGGAAGCATGTCATGTTCAACCGAGCCGAGGAATTGTACGCGTGCTTCAAGACCCAACTCGCCCACCAGACGGCGCAGCGCCGGTTCGTCCGCGCCCGTTCCGGCAATTGCCAGCCGCACGTCATCGGGCAGCATCTGCAGGGCGCGGATCGCCAGCGCCTGCCCCTTGATTGCCAGCAGCGCGCCGACGCACAGTAGCAATCGTCCTTCCGACCAGACTTGCATCGAAGGCAAGGCTGAGATCAGTTGCCGCGCGGCCTCTCGCTCAAGCGGTTGGAAGCGTGCGCGATCAAGGCCCGTATAGTGAACTGCGATGCGCTCCTCCGGCATTCCCATCGCCACCATATCCCGCGCCAGAGCGCGTGAGACCGATAGCAGTGCCGATGCCTGATCTGCCGCCGCCAGCATTTGCCGTCGTGCCAGAGCCTTTTCGCCCCACAGGTGAATGTCCGATCCGCGCGCCTTGATGGCCAGCGGCAGGTTCAGCGCGCGCGCCACTTTTGCGGCGGCTGGCCCATCGGGATAGAAGAACTGCGCATCCACCATATCGAACGGCAGTTCGGCATGAAGCCTGCGCGCCAGTGGCAGCACTGCGTGCGCGATCAGCGTGGGGTTGATCGGCCCGGAAAGCCCTGGCACCAGCAGAAAGCGTGGGTGATGTACGGTAACTGCGCCCTGCTGCTCCACTTCGGGGATCTGGTCCAGCGCGGCATAGCGCTGCATCGGCAGTGGCGGCTTGCCGATGGGGTTGACCACCGTCACATCCCAATCGCCACGCGCTGCCAGCGCTTCCATCTGGCGCGAAACAAAACGTCCAAAGCCGGTGCGACCCGGCGCGGGGTAGAGCGTCGATATCGAGAGCAGGCGCTTCAAGGTCAGAGCTTGCGCACGAGCATTTCGGCAAGACCCAGCCAGGCTGGACGGTCGATCACCACCTGCCGCTGTCCGGGGCCGGGGGGCAGCAGCGCCACGCGCCCGTCGCGCTGGTCGATCAACCGGCCAAAGGCAAAGCGGCCGCCGGGGCGCGGGGCCAGCACATCGCGGTTGAAGGCGCGCGCGAAGTCTTCCGGCTCGATCTGGCGCAGCCACACCTGATCGCCCGCCCTGTATTCGCCCGCGCTGTCGTCCACCGCCATTGCCATCAGTCGGGCCGAACCATCCAGCGCTACGGGCAGGATCGCGTCCATCGGCTTGGCCAGCGTTTCGGCCCCTTGCGTGCCGAGCCGTGCCACCAGCCGAGCGGGGCTGTCTTCTTCGGCTTTCACCAGCAATTGCGGGTCGACGCCCAGCGCCGCGCCGATGCGGTTCATCCACGTCAGCGAAAGGCTGCGCATTCCGGTTTCCAGCCGCCCTATGGTCTGCGCGGTCGTCGGTGGATCGCAGCGGGCGGCAACATCGGCCAGCGTCAGGCCCTTTTGGCGGCGGATATCGCGAATTCGGTTGATCATGATCCGGCCTGTTTAACCGCAGCGGTGTTTTTTGCTTTCCTACAAAGTGCGAGGCGAGGCAAGTCCTTTGCGTGTTCTACTCATGTTCCATAAGGAAATGCTGATGGCCCGGATGCTTGCAACCCGCGAACTGACTGTCGAAGGCCCCCGCCGCAGCGCGGAATGCTCTGCACGCGGCCGTTCTGTGACCGTAAATCTGGCCGAATCGCCACTGACATGGCTTTACGCACGCGGCCACCTGACCGACCGCCAGTTCGATGCCGGAGAACGGTTGCGCGCCGATTTCGAACGTGCGCAGCTTTCGCCATCTGTCACGATGCGTTGGGATGTGGTGCGCGTTCGCGGCACATCGGATCGCGGGTTAAACGCCAGCGAACGCCAGATCGCCGCGCGGCAGCGTTTCGATGCCGCCATTGCCGACGCGGGCAAGGGCTTGTCCGATATCCTGTGGCGCGTGGTCTGCGCGGGCGAGGGGCTGCCTGCAGCAGAGAAGGCGCTCGATTGGCCCGCGCGCAGCGGCAAACTGGTGCTGCGAATCGCGCTTGATCGCGTGGCCGATCACTATCGCATGGCCTGAGTGAAGGTATCTTTTGCAACAAAAAGGGCTTTGAACCCGTCTCCGGCTGTGGCACCGCTCCGCCACTTTGTGATTCCCGGAGATTTCGTTCATGACCGTCCGCTTCAGTCGCCGTTCGTTCGTTGCCTCCGCCAGCGCCGCCACCGCGTTGGCGGCGCATCCCGGCTTGGCCTTTGCAGCCGCCAAGGGTGAGGACGGCCGGCTCGATGCGCTGTTTACGCGCATTTTCAACGATCAGATGATGCTTGCGCCAACTTATGCAACCTCGCTGGGGCTGGATAAGGGCGCGATGGCGGGCCTGCGGTCGAAGCTGGGCGATAACAGCGCGGCTGGCCGTGCCAAGTCTATCGCGCAGACGCGCAAGGCGCTGGCTGATCTTGCGAAGATCAATGACAAGGCGCTTTCACCCGCGATGAAGGTGAACCTCGATGTCGTGCGCTACCAGCTTGAGCGCCGCCTTGATGGCCCGCGTTTGGGCGTGGACAGCCCTCAATCGCCCTATCGCATCACGCAGCGTTCCTGTGCTGCGTTCAGCGTCCCCGATTTCCTCGATTCGACGCACCCGATGGAAACTTCGGCTGATGGGGAAGCCTATCTTGCCCGCCTTGCCGCGCTGCGCACACAAATCGACAACGACATTACCGAACAGCGTGAACAGGCCGCGCGTGGGCTGCTAGCCCCTGCATGGTCGCTCGACCTTGCGTTGATGCAGTTGCGCAAGCTGCGCGCGCCTGAACCGGCTCAGTCGTCGATGGTCCAGTCGCTGGTCCGCCGCACCGCGAAAAAGGGGATCGCCGGCCAGTGGCAGCCTCGTGCCGAAGCCATCGTGCGCGATGCGATCTATCCGGCGATCGACCGCCAGATCGCGCTGCTCGAACAGTTGAAGCCCACCAGCACTGCGGGCGACGGCGCATGGCGCATCCCGCGCGGCGATGAAATTTATGCCGCCGCGCTGAAGCAGGCGACCACTACCGACTATACGCCGGAAGAAGTTCATCAGATCGGCCTCGATCAGGTGGCTGAACTCACCGCACAACTCGATACCGTGCTCAAGGCCGCAGGCTACGCCACCGGAACCGTGGGCGAACGCCTTGCCGCGCTCAACACGCTGCCCGAACAGCTCTATGCCGCCACGCCCGAAGGCAAGGCCGCGCTGATCGCCAGCCTTAATGCGGGCGTGGCCAAGATGAACGCGCTGCTGCCCCGCGCCTTCGCCACGCTGCCCGATCAGCCGCTCGACATTCGTGCCGTGCCGGTGGAAATTCAGGATGGGGCCGCCAACGGCTATTACTACTCCGCCTCGCTCGATGGCACGCGCCCCGCGATCTATTGGATCAACCTGAAAGAGGTGTCCGACTGGCCGAAGTACACGCTGCCCTCGCTCACCTACCACGAAGGCACGCCCGGCCATCACTTGCAGATCAGCCTTGCGCAGAAGTCTGACAGTATCCCGCTGATCCGCAAGACCGGTGGCTTCTCGGCCTATTCCGAAGGCTGGGCGCTCTATTCGGAACAGGTGGCTGACGAACTCGGCGCGTATGACGGCATCGAAAAGGCGGGCTACCTCCAGTCCTTCCTGTTCCGCGCCACGCGTCTCGTGGTGGACACCGGCCTGCACACCAAGCGTTGGAGCCGCGAAAAGGCGACGGATTACATGGTCGCCACCACCGGCTTCACCCGCCCGCGTACCTTGCGCGAAGTGGAGCGGTACTGCACCAGCATCGGGCAAGCCTGCAGCTACAAGATCGGCCACATTGCCTGGCTGCGCGCGCGTGAAAAAGCGCAGAAGGCCTTGGGTGACAAGTTCGATATCAAGCAGTTCCATGAAGTCCTGCTTGAAGGCGCAATGCCGCTGTCGATCCTGGAAAAGCGCATCGAAGAGCGCACGGCGGCCGCGTTGAAGGCCTGACGCCGCCAGCAAACTGTCCACAAAACGCTGTGTGCCCCCGCGAAGGCGGGGGCGCATCGGTGTCACTGGTGAAGCCTTACCCCTCAACCATCTCCGCCAGTTCCAGCCAGCGCTCTTCCGCCGCGTCCTTCTCGCCGCGCACTTTTTCAAGCGCAGCCATCAGCGCGTCGAACTTCTTCGGGTCCTTGGCATAGAGATCAGGATCGGCCAGTTGCGCCTCACCCCGCGCAATCTGCGCGTCCAGTTCCTCGATCCGCCCCGGCAGCAGATCGTAATCGCGCTGGTCCTTGTAAGACAGCTTGCCCTTTTTCGCAGGCATCGGGGGAGGGGGTGGGGCGCTCTCAACCTTCTCGCCACCGGCCTTCGCCACCGGCTTTCCCGCCAGCCGCTGCTTCCTGATCTTTTCCCAGTCGGCATAGCCGCCCGCGACGATATCGACCTTGCCCGATCCATCCATGCCCAGCGTGATCGTCACCGTCTTGTCCAGAAAGTCACGGTCGTGGCTGACGATCAGCACGGTGCCGTCGTAGTCCGAAATCACTTCCTGCAGCAGGTCGAGCGTTTCCAGATCGAGGTCATTGGTCGGCTCGTCCAGCACCAGCAGGTTTGAAAACCGCGCAAATTCGCGCGCCAGCAGCAGGCGTGACCGTTCCCCGCCCGAAAGCGTGCCCACGCGCGCCTCGACCAGCCCCGGATCAAACAGGAAGTCCTTGAGGTAGCCGTGGATGTGCTTGCGCTCGCCGCGCACGTCGATCCAGTCGCTGCCATCGGCCAGCACGTCGCGCACGCGCTTGTCGGGTGCCATCAAGCTGCGCTGCTGGTCGATGAACACGGCTTGCAGCGTATTGGCGAGCGTGATCGTCCCGCTGTCCGGCTCCAGTTCCCCGGTCAGCAGCTTCAGTAGCGTCGTCTTCCCCGCGCCGTTCGATCCCACCACGCCGATGCGGTCCTTGCGCGTGATGCGCAGGGTGAAGTCCTTGACGATGGGCCGCTCGCCAAAACTCTTGTTCACCCGGTCCGCAACGATCACCGCCTTGCTCTTGGCGTCGTCACTCGCAATCGCCAACTTAGCCGTGCCCTGCGGCGTCAGCATCGCCGCCCGCTGCGCCCGCATTTCATAGAGCTTTTCCAGCCGCCCCATGTTCCGCTTGCGCCGTGCCGTCACGCCGCGTTCCAGCCAGTGCGCCTCGATCTTCAGCTTGGCATCCAGCTTGTCCGCCGCGCGCGCTTCCTCGGCATAGGCCTGTTCCATCCACGCTTCGTATCCGCCAAAGCCGATGTCCTTGCGCCGCAAGCTGCCGCGGTCCAGCCACAGCGTCGCCTTGGTCAGCCGTTCCAGAAACGTGCGGTCGTGGCTGATCACCACAAAGGCCCCGCGATAGCGCGTCAGCCAGTCTTCCAGCCAGTCGATGGCGGCAAGATCAAGGTGGTTGGTCGGCTCGTCCAGCAGCAACAGGTCCGGCTCGCTCGCCAGCGCGCGGGCCAAGGCCGCCCGCCGCCGCTCACCGCCGCTGGCGCTGTCCGCCTTGCGCGAAAGATCGATGCCGAGCTGGCCTGCGATGGATTCCACCTCATGTTGTGGCGGCGCGTCCTTGCCCGAAAGCGCAAAGTCCAGAAGGGTGTCGAACCCGGTGAAGAACGGGTCTTGCTCCAGCGTCACGATGCGGGTGCCCGGCTGGATCGATCGCGTGCCCTTGTCGGCATCCACTTGCCCGCCCAGCAGCTTGAGCAGCGTCGTCTTGCCCGCGCCATTGCGCCCGATCAGCGCAAGCCGATCACGCTGCTGGATATGAATGTCGAGGTTCTGAAAGAGCCAGCCATTGCCCTGGACAAGGCCAAGGCCCTCCCAGCTAAGTATCGGTGCCGCCATGCGCCGCGCTTAGCCGCAGCGTTGCCCGCGCGCAACGCTGGAAGATTAAGGGTGGCGACCATTCACATTCACCGCTTGTTCAATGCTCCGGGTTTAGGCATTCGCCCATCATGTTTCGTGCAACCACCCTTATGGCTTCTGCCCTCGCCATGTCGCTGGCGGCGTTGCCTGTGGCCGCACCGGCCCAGCAGCGCCCCGACGAACAGAACGAGGCCCGCCGCGATCTGCGCGCCGGCAACGTGCGTTCGCTGCGCGATATCGAACGCCGCGTGCTGCCGACCAAGCCGGGGATGCAATACCTCGGCCCGGAATATGATCCTTCGGCAATGGTCTACCGCCTGAAGTTCATCCGCGATGGGCGGGTCGTATTCGTCGATGTCGATGCGCGCACCGGGCAGGTGATGGGCGAAAGTCGCTAACGCCAATCCGCAATCCGCCGGTGGTGTGTGGCGGCAGACCTGCTAGACGCCACACCCATGAGCAACATCCACAGGCTTTCCGGCATCGTCAGCGTCGGCGCATTTCAATACGAATGGGAACTGCGCAGCGAGCCGCAGTGGAGCGAGTTCGACGGCTGGAGAGGCATGACCGTTTCCCTGCTGCGCAAGAACACCCAGCGCGGCGCCCTGCTGGAATTCCCCCCGCCGAAACGCCTGCTCAAAGGTATGCAGCGCGGCCGCCTTCAGGTGAGCGACGCCGTAGTGATGCGTGGCATCCAGGCCGCGCTGGACGCCGGATGGGAGCCTGAATCGCGCGGCAAGCCGATGGTGTTCATGGTAGACGCCGACGGCAATTAGCCATCCGCATCGAATGAGCTATCCGCATCCAGACGCCACCAAACACCCCGTCACCCCGGGCTTGACCCGGGGTCCCGCTTTTCTTCGGGCCTTGCGCAAGACCTGAAGGACAAAAAGAAGCGGGATCCCGGATCAAGTCCGGGATGACGATGGTGGAATAGAAGGCAGCTACATCACGCCAGCCACTCCGCCCCAAGCGTCCCCCGGTGCCCCTCCGGCGCCAGCGCCGCGCGCAGTGCTTCCAGCATCGGCGGCAGAGCTTGCGTAAAGGCATAGGGCGGGTTGACGATAAACAGCCCCGCGCCGTTATAGATGCCGGGCTGATCGGCATCGTAAAGCCAGTGCTCGATGGAGAGCATCTTCGGAATGCCCGTCTTGCGCAGGCGCTCCTTCCAGCGGACATGCGTGTGGCGCTCTTTCAGCGGATACCAGATCACCGTCACGCCATGCGCCCACTTGCGGTGCGCGGCGGCAAGCGTCGCCACGATCCGCTCGCGCTCGTCGGTCTGTTCATAGGGCGGATCGACCACCACCACACCGCGCGGCGTGCGCACCGGCACCATCGCCAGCCACAGCTCATAGGCATCGCGCTGATGCACCGCAGCAGACGTATCGCGCATAACCGAGCGCAACTCCTTCACGTCCTCCGGGTGCTTCTCGTTCAGGATCAGCAGATCCTGCGGGCGCAGCAGCGGCGCAAGGAACTGCGGCGATCCGGGATAGAGCCGCAACCCATCGCCCTCATTCACCGCCCGCACAGCGGAGCGATAGTCGTCCAGCAAGGGGTTCGCATCGGCAAAAGCCCGCAACACCCCCTGCGCCGCCTCCCCCGTGCGCTGCGCCTGATCGCCATAGAGATCATAAAGCCCGCACCCGGCATGGGTATCGATCAGCGTCAACGCGCTGTCCTTGATCTGCAAGGCCCGCACGAGCGCGATCAACAGAGCGTGCTTCACCACATCGGCGCTGTTTCCGGCGTGGAAGGAATGGCGGTAGTTCATGGGGGCTAAGATTTTTGTACCTGATCGGTTTACGGAAGGAGCTAGCTTAAGTAGGCTCTGTTCAGATTTTTTGGGTGATCATCCGTGCAGCTAGAATCAATCCAGATTGAAAAGTTTAAGCGGATCGACGCTATAGATTTGCCACTTGCTGATCTCAATATACTCGTCGGGTCTAATGGAAGCGGTAAGTCTTCGATACTGCAGGCGCTACACTTAGCATCATGCTTGATGCGACAGGCAGACCGAATTCGCACTGGATCCACGGCGATGGTTCGAATCGCTGATTTAGATTATCTCCCATCGGATGAATATTGGCGACTTGGTCATGGAGCGCCTTGGGGTAACCGATCAGATAGCCCCTCGTCCAAGGTATTTTTCAATTTCCGAGATGAAGGAGGGGCTCAGATCGCTGCGCATCTCGAGATGCGGTCTGCGCGGAACGCCGGTATTTCTGTGCAAGGTGAACTTCCAGAGCTCGTGCGCCCTCAATTTCGCGGCGTTGAGACTTTTTTTAGCGGGTTTATTCCCGGAATATCGGGTATTCCAAACGTAGAGCAAAAGAATTCCAAAAGGGTGGTGTTGAAAGCTTGCTCCTTCGGCGATTCGAATGTTTACCTCCGAAATGCGCTTGATCTTCTGCCACCCGAAAGCTTGGCCCAAATTGAAAATTGGCTCAACCCTCTCCTCGGCTCAATAAAGCTAAAGGTCAGCTTCGATGAAGCTAAGGATTTTGATATTCATGCCGAGGCAGAGATTGATGGCCTCTCGATGCCCTTAGAGCTTCTTGGTACGGGTTTTCTTCAACTAATTCAGATTTTCTGCTACATTCTACTGTTTAAACCGAAGATTTTGTTAGTCGATGAGCCTGACATTCATCTGCATCCGTCTGTGCAAGAGAAACTTGCGTTAAGCTTACTTGAAATAGCGCGAGCGCAAGGCATCAAGATTATCATGACAACGCATTCGCCCTTCATTGTGCGAGGTGCGCCGGCGGATACGAACGTCATCTGGCTAGCTGACGGCGAAAAGAAGACTGATGACCGTTCTGTCGTCGAACTCGCCTTGGGTTGGGGCGCGTTCGGCAAAAAGGTTATCGTTGTCAGTGAGGACGCCAAAAACGACTTTTTGAAAAAGTTGATCCGGCAATGGCCCGAGATTGATCGAGCTGTAACGGTTCTGCCCGGACGAGGCTACCAACACCTACTGTCCAAAAGCGAGGCAATAGAACTAAGAGCCTCGCTAGGTAATAAGTTCAAAGTCCTAGTGCATCGTGACCGCGATTCATTGACGGATGCTGAAGTTTTGGCGTTAAAGGCCGACTATGAAAGTGAAGGCATTCGGTTGTGGGTTACAGATCAGTCCGATCTTGAGGCTGAATTTTGTGATAGTGCTTTTCTCTCATCCCTTACGGGCGAACCGGTTGCCACATGTGAAGGTTGGATTGCTGATGTCCTAGCTCAAAACCAAGCTCCAATTACGGAGCAGTTCGCAGCGCAACGTGCCGCACATAACGCGGAACTCCATAAAGCAGGAGGTAGCCCGCCAAATGAAGAAGTATGGGCATCTTTCCAAGGTCGACCTTTAAAAGGTGCAAAAGGAAAGACGGTATTTAAGCAGCTGAAGAACAAAGTTCCCGGTAATAAATTTTCAGAAATCGCAGTTCTTAATCACGATAATCATCCCGAACGTGCTGCTAGCCTCAAGGCTAACTTGGCGGATTTGCTAGCTTAAAGGTGGCATAGTAAATACGATCATCATGCCTGCTATATGGCATCATTAGGCTGCATATGCATTCTTTGATCTTTTGAACGTCAATCCCCCGATCTATGCCAAGACCCTTGCATGGGCCCAACACCCTGAACAAACCCCAACACCCCTATTCCTTGACCGTTCAGGTTTCCCGCCCCATCTACCGATCCAACTGACCGCGCCGCATGAGGCGCGCTGCAAGGGGCAAGTGATGCGCATTCTGATCGTCGAGGACGAACCCACGCTCGGCAAGCAGCTCAAGAACACGCTGGAGCAGAACGGCTATGCCGTCGATCTGTCGGTCGATGGCGAGGACGGGCACTTCATGGGCTCCACCGAGGAATACGATGCGGTTATTCTCGACCTCGGCCTGCCAGAGATTGACGGCCTGACGGTGCTGGGCATGTGGCGCAAGGAGGGGCGTAAGTTCCCGGTCCTCGTGCTCACCGCGCGCGATTCATGGTCTGACAAGGTGGCGGGTCTCGATGCCGGGGCCGACGATTATCTGGCAAAGCCCTTCCAGACCGAAGAACTGATTGCCCGCCTGCGCGCGCTGATCCGCCGTGCTTCGGGCAATTCCTCGTCCGAACTCACCGCAGGCGACGTGCGGCTGGACACCCGTTCGGGCCGCGTCACGCTGAATGGCGAGCCGGTGAAGCTGACCGCGCAGGAATACAAGCTCCTGTCCTATCTGCTCCACCACAAGGGCAAGGTCGTCAGCCGCACCGAACTGATCGAACATATCTACGATCAGGATTTTGACCGCGATTCGAACACCATCGAAGTCTTCGTCACGCGCATCCGCAAGAAGCTTGGCCCCGATGTGATCACCACGATCCGCGGCCTTGGCTACAGCCTCGACGATCCCGCCGAACCCGGTCGCGGTTGATCGGCTGCCGCTTTTGCACGCCAGCGTCGCAAACCCACCCCCAACCCCTCCCGCATGCGGGAGGGGAGCGAGACTTGCGCTTGCGCAGCAAGCGCTAGTCGCAGCGGGGTGGGCTACTTCCGAACCTCTCCGGCATCGGACCACCCGTGGCCAGCCAAAGACCTGAACCTGCCCAACCGCCGCAGCCAGCGCCGCACACCGGCTCTCTGGCGCGGCGCATGTTGCTTATCGCGGCGGGGTGGATCACCGTGCTGCTGCTCGGCGGTGGGCTGGCGCTCGACCAGACGCTGACCAGCCTGATCACGCGCAATTTCGATGAACAGCTTGAATATATGCTCACCGCGATGGTCGCCTCGGCAGAGGTCGATCCCGATGGCGAGATCTATTTCAATCGCCCCCTGGGCGATCAGCGCTTTCTCGAACCCAACAGCGGGCTTTACTGGCAGATTTCGGGGCAGGGGCACGATGATTTCCCCTCGCGCTCGCTGTGGGACCGCACATTGCGGACCACGCTCGATCAGAACCACGTCGAACCCTATATCGATGATAGCGACCAGTTCGAAGGTGAACGGCTGCGCATCATCAAGCGCTCGGTAATCCTGCCCGGCAGCAACACCTTGTGGGAATTTCAGGTCGCCGCCAGCCGGGGCGAGATCGACGCGCAGATCCGGCGCATCCGCTCGATCCTGATCTGGTCGTTCCTTGCGCTCGGCCTTGGCCTTGTCGGCATGGCGGGCCTGCAAACCGTCTACGGCCTCGGCCCCTTGCGCCGCGTGCGTCAGGCGATTGCGCGAATGCGGGAAGGGGAGGCCAGCCGCGTCACCGATCCCTTGCCGCTGGAAGTGCAGCCGCTGGTGACCGAACTCAATGCCCTGCTCGAACATTCCGAACGGCAGGCCGAAGAAGCGCGCACCCATGCGGGCAACCTCGCCCACGCGCTGAAGACCCCGCTCACCGTTGTGATGAACGCCGCAACGGCCAAGGCCGACGATCTCGCCGATACCGTGATCCGCGAAGCCGCCGTCATGCGCCGTCAGGTCGATCACCACCTCGCCCGCGCCCGTGCGGTGGGCCGCCGCGCGGTCGGCCTGTCACGCGCGCAAGTTTGGGAAAGCGCGCAGGCGGTGGAGCGCGCGGTCGTGCGACTCTATCCGCAGGTGCGCTTTGACATGGACGGAAACCACAGCGCAGAAGTTTCGATAGAGCGGCAGGACCTGGACGAAATCCTCGGCAATCTGATTGAAAACGCGGCCAAATACGGCGGCGGATCGGTGTTCATCACGATCGATGCCGCACCCACTGACGCCAAGTTCTGCGAAATCTGGGTCGAGGACGATGGCATGGGCATCCCCGAAGAAGCCCGCATCCGCATCTTCGATCGCGGCGCGCGGCTGGACACCGGCAAACCCGGCACCGGCCTCGGCCTAGCCATCGTGCGCGATGTGGCCGAGATTTACGGCGGCAGCGTGGAACTGAAGGAAAGCGAGGACTTGGGCGGATTACTGTCAGTCCTGCGGCTGCCGAGGTCGGTCAGCGCAAAGTAACATCAGGCGCGCGGGTGCGCGTTGCGGTAAACGTCCAGCAGTGTCGCCGCATCCACTTGCGTGTAGATCTGCGTGGACGACAGGCTGGCGTGCCCCAGCAGCTCCTGCAAACTGCGCAAATCCGCGCCCGCGCCCAGCAGATGTGTGGCGAAGGAGTGGCGCAGCGCGTGGGGCGTGGCGGTGGCAGGCAGGCCCAGCACGGTCCGAGCCCGCGCCACGGCGCGCTGCACCATCCCTTGCGCCAGCGGTCCGCCTTTTGCGCCGCGAAACAAGGGCTTGGCCTTCTCCAGCGGCCACGGACACTGCCGCACATAATCGTCCACGCCTTCCCGCACGATGGGCAGCAGCGGCACCACGCGCTGCCGCCCGCCCTTGCCGGTAATCACCACACTTTCGCCCAGCGGTAGGGCCGAGGCGGGCAGGGCCAGCGCTTCGGCAATGCGCATTCCGGCACCGTAAAGCAGCAGCAGGACTGCCCGGTCCCGCGCGGCGATCCACGGCACGCTGGCATCATCCGCCACGGTTTCTGCAAGGTTTACAGCATCATCCGGCGTAACCGGGCGCGGCAGGCCCTTCTTCACGCGCGGACCGCGCAGGCGCGGGCGGCTGGCATCGGGGTCGCCCGCCTGCTCCTTGGCAAAGGCGATGAAGGTTTTCAGCGCCGAAAGTTCCCGCGCCGCCGAAACATTCCCCAGCCCCTCGGCCCGCCGCTCGGCAAGGTGCGTGCGCAAGGTTGCCGCGTCGATCCGCGCCACACGTTCCCAATCCAAATCGCCGTCCAGCGCATGGAGCAGGCGGGCGGCGGTGGCGGCATAGGCGCGGACGGTGTGCGGGGAGCGGCGGCGCGAAAGGGTGAGGTGGGCGTTCCACGCTTCGAGAATTTCCGCCGCCGTCATGCGCTCACCAGTTGGTGCGAAACGATGTCGCCCAGCAGCGCTTCAAGCAGCGGTGCGCCCTTCTCGGTGACGGTTAGGTGCATCTTGGTGCACTTCAGAAACCCCATTGTTGCGAGCCGTTCGCAGGCCTTCTGGTCGATCATATCGTCCACATTCAGGCCGAAACGGGCGGCAAGAGCAGGGGGCGAAATCCCCTCGGTCAGCCGCAAACCCATCAGCAAAGCTTCAGTCGCCTGTTCGTGGATCGGCAGCAGACGCTCTTCACTAATACCATGATTTTGTTCAGAAACAGCGCGAAGAAAGTTCTCCGGCTTTTTGTGCCGAACCGTCGCCGCACCCAGCCTGCGCCCATGCGCGCCGGGGCCGATGCCGACGTAATCCTGATAGCGCCAGTAGGTCAGGTTGTGCCGGCTCTCCTCGCCGGGGCGGGCATGATTGCTGGTCTCATAGGCAGGCAGGCCAGCAGCGGCAGTCATTTCGCGGGTGAGGGCGAAGAGGTCCGCGCCCGCATCATCGTCAAGCGGAGTCAACTTACCCTCGCGGACCAGGGTGGCGAAGCGCGTGCCGGGTTCGATGGTGAGTTGGTAGAGCGACAGGTGCCCGGTTCCAAAACCTAAAGCGCGGTTGAGTTCGGCTTCCCAAGCCTCTGGCGACTGTTCAGGGCGGGCGTAGATCAGATCGAAGCTGACGCGCGCGTAAGTTTTCTGTGCAAGCTCCAGCGCGGCAAGGCTTTCACTGACGTCATGGAGGCGGCCAAGGAATTTCAAGGTCTTGTCGTCAAGCGCTTGCAGACCGAGCGACACGCGGTTGATCCCGGCAGAAGCCAGCGCGGTGAAATTGGCCGCCTCAACCGAACTTGGGTTGGCCTCCAGCGTGATCTCGATCCCCGGCGCAAAGCCCCACAGTGCTTCCGCTTCACGCAGCAAGGTTTCCACCAGCGCGGGCGGCATCAGCGAGGGCGTGCCGCCGCCGAAGAAGATCGAGGTGAGGGGGCGGCCCGAGGTCAACCGCGCTTCATGGCGCATGTCGGCCAGCAGTGCAGCTTGCCAAGCCGAGATGTCGGTCCGCGCACGCACATGGCTGTTGAAGTCGCAATAGGGGCACTTTGCGAGGCAGAACGGCCAGTGGATGTAGAGGGCGAGCGCCATGCGCCAGCCTTAGGCGGAAAACTGGTCCGCTACCAGCTTGGCAAAGGCATCTGCGCGATGGCTGATGGCGTGTTTTTCTGCCGGGTCGAGTTCCGCAAAGGTGCGGGTATCGCCTACCGGCACGAAGACCGGATCATAGCCGAACCCGAGTGTGCCGCGCGGGGGCCAAGTGAGTGTGCCGGGGGCGCGGCCTTGGTAGACGGCGTGGGTGCCATCGGGCCATGCGATGGCTAGAACGCAGGCGAAGTGGCAGTTTCGCGGAGTGTCCGGACCTAGTTCGGCCAGTTTGCCTTCGACTTTGCCCATTGCCATGTACCAGTCACGGCGCGGGCCGCCTTCGAACGTGTCCGCCTCGGCCCAGTCAGCGGTGTAGACGCCGGGGGCGCCGCCGAGCGCATCGACACAGAGGCCGGAATCGTCGGCCAGCGCCGGGATTTGTGCGGCTTGCGCGGCGGCTTGGGCCTTGATCAGTGCGTTTTCGATGAAGGTCGTGCCTGTTTCCGCAGGCTCAGGCAGGCCTAGCGCGCCCGCCGACAGGCATTCGATGCCGTAGGGGGCGAGTAGGGCCTGAATTTCCTTGAGCTTTCCGGCGTTGTGCGTGGCGATGACCAGCTTGCCGGTGGAGAGGCGGGGCATGTTTGATCCTTTGCCTACCCATTTTCGTCATTCCCGCGAAGGCGGGAATCCAGTCGGGCGTGGTGTTTGCTGGATTCCCGCCTTCGCGGGAATGACGAAGTGAAAGGTAATGACGGTCGTGTTTGGTTGAGGGAGGCCCGCGCTTTCGCGGGGGCGCGATTCCTTCAAATTTTGCGGTCCACCAAACTCAGCCGCGAACGGCCTTTTCCTGCGCGGCGAAGATTTCGTTGCAGCCGATGCGGGCGAGGCGCAGCAGGCGCAGGAGGCCTTCTTCGTCGTAGGTCGCGCCTTCTGCCGTTGCTTGCGCTTCGGCAATCCTGCCGCCTTCGATCAGCACGAAGTTGGCGTCGGCGTCAGCCGAGGAATCCTCAATGTAGTCGAGGTCCAGCACCGGCTGGCCATTGACGATGCCGCAGGAAATGGCGGCGACCTTTTCGGTCAGCGGGTCTTCCTTGATCGCGCCAGAATCGAGCAGCTTCTGCACGGCGAGGCGCAGGGCGACCCATGCGCCGGAGATCGAGGCGGTGCGGGTGCCGCCATCGGCCTGAATTACGTCGCAGTCCAAAGTGATCTGGCGTTCGCCCAGCTTCTTGAGATCGGTGACGGCGCGCAGTGAGCGACCGATCAGGCGCTGGATTTCCTGCGTGCGGCCCGATTGCTTGCCCTTGGCCGCTTCACGGCTGCCGCGCGTGTGCGTGGCGCGGGGGAGCATGGAGTATTCCGCAGTGACCCAGCCTTCGCCCTTGCCGCGCAGGAACGGGGGCACGCGCTCTTCCACCGAGGCGGTGACCAGAACCTTGGTATCGCCAAAGCAGATCAGCACCGAGCCTTCGGCATGCTTGGTAAAGGCGGTTTCGATGACGATTGGGCGCATTTCATCGGGCGCACGGCCGGCAGGTCTCATGGAATTTCCCTCGCAAGTTTGCATGGCCTCTGGCGCATTGCCCTTGAGCCTGCAAGAGCGATGCGTAGATTGATGAATATGACTGGCCCAACTCTGACCGACCTCACCAACCGCGCGCGGGAGATTTTCCGCCTCGTGGTCGAGGGGTATATTGCCAATGGGCAGCCGGTGGGATCGAAGACTCTGGCGGGGCCGGGGGGAGTGAATCTTTCGCCCGCATCGATCCGTTCGGTCCTTCAAGAATTGCAGGACGCTGGATTGCTGGCCGCGCCGCACACCAGCGCGGGGCGAATGCCGACCGAGGTTGGGCTTCGGTTGTTCGTCGATGGCATCATGCAGGTGGCCGAGCCTTCTGCAGCAGACCGGGCGCAGATCGAGCGCGGGCTTTCGCACGGAGGCACGATCGAGAATGCCTTGGCGGCGGCAAGTTCGGCGCTGTCGGAGCTTTCGGCGGGCGCCGCGGTGGTCATGGTGCCCAAGCGCGAACCGCGATTGATGCAGATTTCGTTCGTGCCGCTATCGCCGGTGCGGGCGCTGGCCGTGCTGGTCAGCGAAGACGGCGGGGTTGAGAATCGGGTTATCGATTTGCCCGAACCGGTGGGCGCAGGCGCGCTGGAGCAGGCGGCAAATTACCTGACGAGCAGACTCTATGGCCGCACTTTGGGCGAAGCGGCGAACGTGGTGCGGGCCGAGATCGCGGGCGGACGTTCTGCGCTGGATGCGGCGAGTGCCGATCTGGTGCAGCGCGGGTTGGTAGTGTGGACGCAGGATGCCGCAGCGCGCCCGATCATGGTGGTGCGCGGGCAGGCCAATCTGCTGGATGAAGCGGCGCTGAGCGATATCGAACGGGTGCGTCAGTTATTGGATGAGCTGGAAAGCGCCGAGGCAATCGCTCGGGTGCTGGATGCCGCGCGCGAGGCGCAGGCGACGCGCATATTCATCGGCAGCGAAAATCGGCTGTTTTCGCTTTCGGGTTCAAGCGTTATTGCGTCGCCCTGGCGCGATGGCGAAGGGCGCGTGGTTGGCGTGGTGGGGGTTATCGGCCCCACGCGGTTGAATTATGCGCGCGTCGTCCCCATCGTGGACTACACCGCCCAGACCTTGGGCAAATTCATCGGACAAGACGGGTTTTCGAGAAAATGAGCGATAACGACACGCGCCCCACCGCCGCCGAAATCGAAGCGGAACTGAAGGGGGTGCCCGAAGACATGATCGACCAGCCTTCCGAGAACGATGAACTTGCCGCGCTGCGCGAGCAGGTGGAAACGGCCAAGCAGGACGTGCTCTATGCCAAGGCCGAGACGCAGAACGTGCGCCGCCGCATGGAAAAGGACATTGCCGACGCCCGCGCCTATGCCGCGACCGGCTTTGCCCGCGATATCCTGTCGGTGGCCGACAATCTTTCGCGCGCGCTGGAGACGATTCCGGCAGACCTGCGCGAGGACGACAAGTTCAAGAACCTTGTTGCCGGGCTTGAGGCCACGGGGCGCGAAATCGAAAAGGTGTTCGGCAATCACGGCATCACACGCATCGCCGCAATGGGCTTGCCGCTTGACCCGCACCAGCATCAGGCGATGATCGAAATGCCCTCTGCCGATGCAGAGCCGGGCACAGTGATTTCGGAACTGCAGGCAGGGTACATGATCAAGGACCGCCTGTTGCGGCCCGCTATGGTGGCGGTGGCGAAGAAGCCGGATTGATCGAAGTCCAAAAGCTGTGCGCCTCCGCGAAAGCGGGGGACACAGTCGCTTGACGCTGACGAATCTTAACAACACCGAGGCCCCGCCGTCGCGGGGGCGCAGGTGCTTTTAAGGCAGGGCTTGCTTTGATGCGACGAGCGGTTCGTCGCGATTTCAGGAACTTGCGGGTAGGCAAAGCGTCACCTCCGTGAACAACGGAGATTCCTCATGCGCAAGATCATCATTGCATCGCTTATCATGGGTTCAGCGGTCACGCTGGGCGGCTGCGCCCGCAATTACACCGGCGAAGGCGCGGCGCTGGGCGCTGCGGTTGGCGCGGGTATCGGTGCTGCGACGGGCGGCGATATTGCAACTGGGGCGGCCATTGGTGGTGCCGTGGGTGCGGCAGGCGGTTCGCAAATCCGCAAGCGTGATGACCGCTGCTACCGCGTGGACAATCGCGGGCGCGAATACGAAGTTCGCTGCTGATCAGCGGCTTTTGAAAGGCACAAGCGCTTTGAGCGCGGCAAGTGGCGGGGCTTCCGGGGACGGATGGCCCCGCTTTGCGATGAACAAGTGCCGAACCAGTTCAGCCTGCTGTTCTATGCCGTAGCGGGTGAACGGGCGCCCTTCGACGAACGTATAGCTGTAGCGGCAGAACGGGTGGCGCATCAGGGGGAGCCACCATTTTCCGCGTTGCTGGGTCTGCCAGACGTGGACCATTTCGTGAATGAACAGGCCCTGCGCGCTCAAGGATGCGCAGGCGAAATCTTCGCACCAGTGCGGGCTGCCGGGGGCGAAGTGGATGTGACCCATTGGGGCCATCACCGTGCCGGTCGGTTGGAACGGGAACCATCGGCGGCGGCGCAGGCGTACGGGATCTAGGTCAATCGCGGTGCCGAAGACTTCGGTCACCAGTGCGCGTTCGCCGCCGGTGAGAGGGCGCTCGCCGCCGATGGGGCAGGGAGCGCCGGGGTGAATCACATTTCGCTCATGTCGTGACCCGAATGGTCCATGCCGCTGTGGTCGGTGCTATGGTCCATCTCGCCGCTCATGCCGCCACCGATGGCTTCGATTTTCGCAGGCGCGCTCACCTTGTCGCCATTGTCGAGCGTGAGCGTGATTTCGGTGGTGCCGCCAGCTTTCAGCGTATCGGCTACGTCGAACAGCATGACGTGAAGGCCGCCAGCCTTGAACTGGACAGACTTGCCGGATTCGATGGGCACGGCTTTGACCGGCTGCATCTTTGAAACGCCACCTTCGATCACGCTTTCGTGCAGTTCGGCGCGTTCCACGCCTTCGACATAGGTGGCGGCGATCGTGCGCGGTGCGCCGCTGCCCTGCGAAACGGTGAAGTAGGCGACGCCGGGACGCCCAGGCGCGGCGGGCAGGCGGACCACGGCGTCGGTGACGTTAACGCCCGGTGCGTTTTGCGGCGCGGAATCAATAGTGGCGGCAGGGGTGGGCGAGGCTTCTTCGGCAGGCTGTCCGCAACCGGAAAGCGAAAGAGCGAGCACGGAAAGTCCGGCGAGAACGAGCTGACGCATGGAAAGCGACTCCTGAGGAAGCAATGGCGCATCAGGTAAGCCGAAGGGGGCCTTGTGCCAAGCGGAAGCGCACCTATATCGCGCTCAATCGAGCCGCAATCGGCGCTCTGCCCGGCAGGGGGATCGCTTCCCACGCGGTGTCTTGAATGGAAGGAACTGGGGAACTCATGGCTAAAGTTATCGGCATCGACCTTGGCACGACCAATAGCTGCGTTGCGGTTATGGACGGGGGTACGCCCAAGGTTATTGAAAACTCGGAAGGTGCGCGCACCACGCCGTCGATCGTCGCGTTCACCAAGGATGGCGAACGTCTGATCGGCCAGCCGGCCAAGCGCCAGGCGGTGACGAACCCCGACAACACGATTTTCGCGGTGAAGCGCCTGATTGGCCGCCGCTTTGACGATCCGCTGACCCAGAAGGACACGGAACTCGTCCCCTACACCATCACCAAGGGCAAGAACGGCGATGCCTGGGTCAAGGCGGGTGGGCAGGACTACAGCCCCTCGCAGATCAGCGCCTTCACGCTTCAGAAGATGAAGGAAACTGCCGAGGCTTATCTTGGCGAAACCGTGACGCAGGCGGTGATCACCGTTCCGGCATACTTCAATGACGCGCAGCGCCAGGCGACCAAGGACGCCGGGCAGATTGCGGGCCTTGAAGTGCTGCGCATCATCAACGAGCCGACTGCGGCTGCGCTGGCCTATGGCCTCGACAAGAACGACGGCAAGACGATCGCGGTTTATGACCTTGGCGGCGGCACGTTCGACATCTCGGTGCTGGAAATCGGCGATGGCGTGTTCGAGGTGAAGTCGACCAATGGCGATACGTTCCTTGGCGGTGAAGACTTCGACACGGTTGTGGTCGAATATCTGGCCGACAAGTTCAAAGCCAAGGAAAACATGGACCTGCGCGGCGACAAGCTGGCCCTGCAGCGCCTGAAGGAAGCGGCGGAAAAGGCGAAGATCGAACTGTCTTCGGCCCAGACCACCGAAATCAACCTGCCGTTCATCACGGCGCGCATGGAAGGTGGTAGCACCACCCCGCTGCATCTGGTTGAAACCATCACGCGCGCCGACCTGGAAAAGCTGGTCGCCGGCCTGATCCAGCGCACGCTCGATCCTTGCAAGAAGGCGCTGGCCGACGCTGGCGTGTCTGCCAAGGACATTGATGAAGTCGTGCTGGTCGGCGGGATGACCCGTATGCCCAAGGTCCGCGACGTGGTGAAGGACTTCTTCGGCAAGGAACCGCACACCGGTGTGAACCCCGATGAAGTCGTGGCGATGGGCGCGGCCATTCAGGCAGGCGTGCTTCAGGGCGACGTCAAGGACGTGCTGCTGCTCGACGTGACCCCGCTTTCGCTGGGTATCGAAACGCTGGGCGGCATCATGACCAAGATGATCGACCGCAACACCACGATCCCGACCAAGAAGAGCCAGGTCTATTCGACGGCTGAAGACAATCAGCAGGCGGTGACGATCCGGGTCTTCCAGGGTGAGCGCGAAATGGCGCAGGACAACAAGCTCCTCGGCCAGTTCGACCTTGTCGGCATTCCGCCTGCACGCCGTGGCGTTCCGCAGATCGAGGTGACGTTCGACATCGACGCCAACGGCATCGTCAACGTTTCGGCCAAGGACAAGGGCACCGGCAAGGAGCAGCAGATCCGCATTCAGGCATCTGGTGGTCTTTCGGATGCCGACATCGACCAGATGGTCCGCGATGCCGAGAAGTTTGCCGACGAGGACAAGAAGCGCCGTGCCGAGGCGGAAGCCAAGAACAACGCTGAAAGCCTCATCCATGCGACCGAGCGCCAGCTTGAAGAGAACGGCGACAAGATCGACGCTTCGCTGAAGGCTGAGATCGAAGCTGCCATCGCTGAAGCCAAGACGGCTGTCGAAAGCGGCAACGCGGACGAAATGACCGCGAAGACGCAAGGCTTGACCGACAAGGCTATGAAGATGGGCCAGGCGATCTATGAGAAGGAGCAGGCTGCTGCGGCTTCTCCGGGTGCAGAGGCTCCGAAAGCCGATGATGACGTGGTCGACGCCGAGTTTTCGGAAGTCGACGACAACAAGTGATGTTGCGATGAAACCGGCCCGCCGCTTGCGTAAATGCGCTGGCGGCGGGTCTTCGCGTTAGGGAAGCGCAATGTCGGCCGAGATCGATTTCTACGAACTGCTCGAAGTGGAGCGGACTGCGGACGATAAAGTCCTCAAGTCTGCATACCGCAAACTCGCCATGAAGTTCCACCCGGACAAAAATCCGGGCTGCTCTGACAGCGAGGCGAAGTTCAAGCAGATCAATGAAGCATATGCCTGCCTGTCAGACCCGCAAAAGCGCGCGGCTTATGATCGTTATGGCCACGCGGCGTTCCAGCAGGGCGGTGGCGGACAGGGCGGCGGCTTTGGCGGCGGCGGCGATTTTGGCGATATCGGCGATATCTTCGAAACGATTTTCGGTGGAGCCTTTGGCGGCGGCGGACGCCAGCAGGCCCGGCGTGGTGCGGACTTGCGCTATGACATGGAAATCAGTCTTGAAGACGCCTTCCACGGCAAGGACACCGAAATCGCGGTAGAGGTTTCGCAGAAGTGCGATCCCTGCGGTGGTTCGGGCGCAACGCCGGGCACGTCGGCGCGGCGCTGCAACTTGTGCGGCGGGCACGGCAAAGTGCGTGCGCAGCAGGGCTTCTTCATGGTGGAGCGGGCCTGCCCGAACTGCCACGGTCGGGGCGAAGTTATCGAAAGTCCTTGCAAGTCCTGCCGTGGCGAAGGCCGGGTGGATGCCGAACAGCGGTTGCAGGTGAATATTCCTGCGGGCGTGGACAATGGCACGCGCATCCGTCTTGCCGAAAAGGGCGAAGCAGGGCCGTTCGGCGCGCCTCCGGGCGACCTTTATCTGTTCCTGCACATCCAGCGTCACAAAGTGTTCGAACGCGAAGGCACCACGCTGCTTACGCGCTGCCCGATCAGCTTCACCACGGCGGCGCTGGGTGGCGAGATCGAGATTCCGGGGCTGGACGGCAAAGTTCATGCCATCGAGATTCCGGCCGGCATCCAGTCGGGCAAGCAGTTGCGCAAGCGCGGCGCGGGTATGCCAGTGCTGCAAGGGCGCGGGGTCGGTGATCTGGTGGTGGAAATCCATGTAGAGACGCCGACGAAACTTTCTGCCCGCCAAAAGGAAATCCTGCGCGAGTTTCAGGCGACCGAAACCGGCGAGGAGTGCCCGCAATCCAAGGGCTTCTTCGAGCGCATCAAGGATGCGTGGACGGATCTGACGGAATAAGACGTCCTACATTCCGCCGTAGTGCGCTCCCGCGAAGGCTGGGGCGCAAGGTTTTTTGGTTTCGGCTGGCGGACGCTATCCGGCAAAAGCCGCCACAACCTCTGCTTTCACGCGGTCGACAAGGCCCGGCTCCGCCATCAGCTGCCCCTGTTCTTCCTCAAGTATCGCCAGAAACGCATCGCGTTTGAACGCGGCGATCACTTCGGCGCCGAGTGGTTCCTCCACGGTCGAGCAAATCAGGTCTATCGTCCGCTCCGCGCCGTGCAGGCGGCCCCAGAGGTAATCGTTTTCGCGATAGGCGCGGCTGAAGAATGCACCGAAATTGAAGAATTCCACCCCGCGCAGGCAGGCAAACGTGCCGCCCTTGCGGATAGATGTGGCGTCATCGGGCGAGATGCGATCAACCTTTACCGGGTCAAATTCGCCCATGCCATCGCCCTGCAGCAGCGGCAGCGTGGCGATATCGTAGAACGGAAAGCCGAGATAGGCATGGAGGAAGCGGCGACGCAGCGGCTTGTCCATGCTCTCCAGTGCGGCAACAAGCAGGCCGTCCACTTGCAGATCGAGCGTGATGAGATCGCGCCGGGCAGCGATGGCATTGAGCACTGCCCCCGGATCAATAGTGGCAAGCGCTGCGGTTTCGGCAAAGCCGGGGCCAAGGCCTTCGGCGGTTTCGCGCCCCTGATACAGCGCCTGCGCGCGATAGACCGCATCGCGTGCCACTTCGCGTGAAGCAGGATCGACCACTTCGCCCGCGTCCCAATCGTGCGTTAGGCGACGGGCCAGCAATTTCAGGCGGCGGATGCGGAAGGAAAGGTCATGCGTGCGGAAAAACGTGATCGCTTCGACGGTCGCTCCGCCGCGCAAGGCGGAAAGCCGGTCCAGCCCGTGAACGGCAAGGTGTTGCCACAGTGCGGCTTCGACATCGCCTTCGCTGGCGGCGTGCGGTGCGGCCTGGTGGATCAGGCAGGCAAGATCCGCGACAATGCCTGAAAGCTTCGTTTGCGCATAGCCGTGAAAGGCAAATCCTGCACGTTCGGCTGCGGCCTGCTGCGCCTTGTTGCGCCATGTGGTGAGGCGGCGCTGGTTGGGCCAGTCGAAGAATAGCGTGCGCCCGAACAGTGCCTCAACCGTATCCTCGATCTCTGGCCGTAGGGCATCGACGATGGCGCGTAGCCGCGCGCGTTGGCGGGATTGCCGCTCAAGCGACTCAAGGTTGTCGCGAATCGGCTGTTCGCGCGGAATGGATGAAAGTGAGCCGAATATGGCTGCAAAGAAGCCCACGGTGCGCCCGCCTTTGGGGGCAATGCGCATGTGATCCGGGCTGGGATCGATGTACACAAAACGGCGATCCACCTCGCGTCGGGCAGGGCGATCACGCAGTACGTCTATCGCTTGCGCGAAGGGACGATTGACCAGCACGGCGCCATCGACCAGCGCTACGCTTTCCGCCGTGCCGCGCCGGGCGTGGGTGGGCATGATGCGTTCGATGAAACTCTGCCGGGTGGGCCAGCTATTGCCGCGTTCGGCCACCAGCTTGTCGATCTCGTCAAGCGCCAGTGGCGGGAAGGCACCGGGGAAGCTGGCGGTTGAGCGGGCGGCAAGAACCAGTTCGGGGCAAGGAGCAAGATCACGGTCTGAGCCGCGCGTTGTGGTGCGGCGAAAGCCGATGGACAGGCGATGTTCGCTCTCTACCACCACTTCCGGGCTATTCAGACGCAGTTCTTCAAGATGGCCGTTGAAATCGGTGGCAGTGACGAGAAGGTCCATAGGATGGCCTTCGGGCAGCAGCGGATCACCCATCGGCGTATGGGCCATTGCATCGAGTGCATCGGCAATCATCCGCGAAAAGCCGATGCCGCTGAATGGCGGTGCGAACCAGCGCGCACGGATTAGGCGAGAAACCTTGCGGCGCACTTCCGAGCGGGTTTCCCGCGCCACGGTGCTGCTTACGACATTGCCGGGGCGCTTCAGGACGAACCACACCAGCGGCTGCGCCCAGAACTTGGCAAAGCTGCTCCACGGTTTGGCATCGGGATCGAGCAGCACATCGATATCGGCGCGTTCAAGCCACATCGCGGTTAGCGGTTCAAGACTTTGGCCCGTGGCAATGGCCTGCGCCAGAAAGACCCCGTTGATACCGCCTGCGCTCGCGCCGGAGATGATGTCGGGCAGCAAACGCAGGCGCAGATCGCGGGTGAGGGCGATTTCCTCCAGCAAGTGAAGGTAGACGGCCTCAACACCCTGCGGGACGGGGCCTTCGGGACAGTGGAAAGCACGGCTGGCGCGGGTGGCGCGCCACAGTTCCTTGGTGACGCCGTGCATGTACACGGCAAGGCTGATGCCGCCATAGCACACGAGCGCAATACGCAGTTCTTTCTGCCGCATTACCGCAACCTGCCACGCGAATGCCCAAGGGGCCAGAGGCTTCGCAGCCGATCAGGAACATTGCGGATGGAACGGCGCATTCGCTTGGGCGTTAGGCGGTCAATGTAATTCGCAAGGAGTTGGACATGGTTGAGCAACGAGTGGTCGAAGTTCGCGAACCGGACGGGCAGACTCACACGCACACCACGGTTTACGAGGAACGCCGAAGCGGTGGCGGCAGTGGCTGGGCGATTGCAATGATCCTGCTGGTGGCATTGCTGATTGGCGGATACTTTGTGATGCAGATGTCCAACAGCCAAGCCAGCCGTGACAATGCCATCGAACGCGCGGCAGACAATGTGGGTAGTGCGGCCAAGAACGTTGGCGATGCCGCCAAGGACATTGCCAACGGCAACTGACCCTGAAGGCAGCAACGCAAATCCTGTAAACTCCACCGACATTTCAATTTTATAGGTGGAGTTTTATCTATAAATTTCAGTATTTTATATGATATCGATCTCGGCGGGGTCAGTGTCAGGGTAACCGACGCTTTACTGTTTGGTCTGTAAAGATGCCCGCAAGGGGGCAATTCGCGCCCGGAAGGGTGACGAGCGCCAGCCAGATGATCCGCCTGTTCAAACACTACATCCCGCATTCGGTCCTGCTTCTGGGCCTGCTGGACTTCGTGCTGCTGATCGGCGCGGGAGAGCTTAGCTGGCAAGTGCGCGCGCACCAGATTGGCATGGACCCCGGCGCGGTGCCGCTGCGCACGACGCCGCTCTTGCTGTTTGCCGGTATGGTGCAGGTCGCGATGATTGCGGTGGGCGTCTATGGATCTGACGCGCTGCGATCGATGCGCTATGCCACAGCGCGGCTGCTGGTAGCCGTCAGTCTTGGCATCATTGCGCTTTCGGTGGTCTATTTTCTGCTGCCGGGGCGCACGCTGTGGCGATCCAATCTGCTTTACGCGATGTTCTTCGGCATGGGTTTCCTTGTGTTGATCCGCTTGTTGCTGGGCGGTCTGCTGGGAACGTCGGCATTCCGGCGGCGCGTGCTGGTGCTGGGCGCGGGGGCGCGGGCGGACCGTTTGCGCAAGCTGGGCGAACGGCCTGAATCCGGTTTCGCTATCGTCGGCTATGTCGGCATGAGCAGCGCCGCGCCGGTGGTGGAAGAAGCGATCCACCGCGATGCGATCAACAACCTGACGCGCTATGTCGATAACCTTGGCGTGAGCGAAGTGGTGCTTGCGCTGGAAGAGCGCCGCAATGCGCTACCTTTGAAAGACCTGTTGCGGATCAAGACCACGGGCGTCCACGTCAACGATTTCTCGACTTTCATGGAGCGCGAGACGGGGCGTGTCGATCTGGATACGGTCAACCCCAGTTGGTTGATTTTCTCGGACGGTTTTTCGTCAGGGCGGGCGCTTTCCAGCGCGGCCAAGCGCATTTTCGATATTACCGCCAGCCTGCTGTTGCTGACGCTGACGCTGCCGGTGATCGTACTGTTCGCGGCTCTGGTGAAGATCGACAGCAAGGGGCCTGCGTTTTACCGCCAGCGCCGCGTGGGGCTGTTCGGGCAGGCGTTTGATGTGATCAAGCTGCGGTCGATGCGCACCGACGCCGAAGTGGCCGGCGCTCAGTTCGCGCAGGAGAACGACCCGCGCGTAACCCGCATCGGGCGCTTCATCCGCAAGGTGCGGATCGATGAATTGCCGCAGACGTGGAGTGTGCTGAAGGGCGAAATGAGCTTCGTCGGCCCGCGCCCCGAACGGCCAGAGTTTGTCGCGGAACTGGAAGAGCAACTGCCCTATTACGCCGAGCGGCACATGGTGAAGCCGGGGATTACCGGCTGGGCGCAGATCAACTATCCCTATGGAGCGTCGCTCGACGATTCTCGGCACAAGCTGGAATACGATCTCTATTACGCCAAGAATTATACACCCTTCCTGGACCTTCTGATCCTTCTGCAGACGCTGCGCGTCGTGCTGTGGTCGGAAGGGGCGAGGTAAGGCGGGACGATGCTCAACCCCTTGACCTGGGCTGGCTTCGGGCAGTGGGCATTCGCTGCATCGGCGTTTGCGTTTCTGCTGCTTGTCGGCTGGCGCTGGGACAGGCGCAGGCGCGCGCATGAACGGTCAGGCCTTGCCGAGATCGCGGCATTTGCACTGACTGCTTTGTGGGCACTGGTGGTGGCGGGGATCGGCACGGATACCCCCTTGGGGCAACTGTTCGAATCGTTCCGTAGTCTGGGCTGGCTGGGCCTCGCCTTTGCGCTGTTCACGCGCGATGGGCGGGATGCCAGTGTCGCGCCGATCCGGCCGATGATGGCGGCGCTGTTGTTCGTGGAGCTGTTGCAGCCGCTCCTGTTCATGATGACGCTGCGCGATGGCACGAATGCTACCGCGCTAGGGATGATCTTCCACATTTCGGTGCTGTTCCGCCTGCTGGTGGCAACCGGCGCGCTGGTGCTGGTGCATAACCTCTATGCAGGCGCGATGGCGCAGCAGCGCGCCGCCTTGCGCTGGACCTGCGCGGCGATGGCGATGGTCTGGGGCTACGACCTCAATCTCTATACCATCGCCTATCTGGCGCGCGCGATGCCCCCGGAACTGGCGGCGCTGCGCGGACTGGCGCTGATGGCAGCGGCGGCCTTGCTGGTGATCGGCGCAGTGCGCGGACGGTCTGCGCTGCGGTTTTCACCTTCGCGCGCAGTGGCATTCCAATCGCTGTCGCTATTGGTGATCGGTGCCTACATGCTCGTGATGGTCGGTGCGGCGCAATCGCTGGCGTGGCTGGGCGGCAATTCCAGCCAGTTGGCAGAACTGGGCTTTGTCTTCGTTAGTTGCGTGCTGGTCGTGGCGATCATGCCGTCGAGCCGGGTGCGCGGCTGGTTGAAGGTCATGCTGGCCAAGCACTTTTTCCAGCATCGCTATGACTACCGCGCCGAATGGCTGCGCTTCACCCGCACCATTGGCCGCGCCGGAGCGCAGACCCCGCCGCTGCACGAACGTGTTGTGCAGGCTCTGGCGGATATCACCGACAGTTCCACCGGCCTGCTGCTCGTCCCGGCGGAAAGCGGCGAACTGGTGCTTGCCTCACGCTGGCAGTGGCCGACGGCTGACGTTCCTGCCGAAGCGCTGGCGGCGGATCATGTCGCGTTCTTCGAGAAGCACAATTTCATCGTCGACCTCGACGAGGTGCGCGCGGGGATCGATTTTCAGGGCGAACGCGCGATTGTGCCGGAATGGCTGTGCGAGGAGCATGGCGCGTGGGCGCTGGTACCGTTGCTGCACTTTGATCGGCTGGTGGGTCTGGTCGTGCTGGGGCGGCCGCCGGTGGCGCGCAAGCTGGACTGGGAGGACTTTGACCTGCTGCGCGTGGTGGGGATGCAGCTTGCCAGTTATCTTGCTGAAAATGCAGGGCAATCTGCGTTGCTGGAAGCAAGCCGCTTTGACGAGTTCAACCGGCGCATGGCGTTCGTGATGCATGACATCAAGAATCTTGCCAGCCAGCTCAGCCTGCTATCGCGCAATGCCGAAAAGCACGCCGAGAACCCTGCATTCCGGGCGGACATGCTGATCACGCTGCGCAATTCGGCGGACAAGCTGAATGGCCTTCTAGCCCGCCTTTCGCGCTATGGCGGAAGCGGTGGTGAGCGGGTGGACGATGTGGACGCGGGCGACGTGATCCGCGCCGTGGCTGAGCGTTACAACGCGCCGGGATCGCTGCGCGTGCATCTGGTGCATCAGGGCGCGTGCCGTGTGCTGGCCAATCGCGAGGCGCTGGAGCAGGTCTTGCTGCATCTGGTGCAGAACGCCATCGATGCCAGCCCGGAAGGGATGGCGGTGTTTTTGCAGTGCCATGTCGATGGCATCAACGGCTGCATCGAAGTGGTCGATACCGGCTGCGGGATGAGCGCGGACTTCATGCGCAATCGTCTGTTCAAACCGTTCGTTTCGACCAAGCCGGGCGGCTTTGGCATTGGCGCATTCGAAGCGCGCGAGATGGTGCGGGCGATGCGTGGTAAATTGGAAGTGGAAAGCCGCGAAGGCCTTGGCAGCCGGTTCGCCGTGCGTCTGCCACTGGCGGCGGCGCAACCTCTGATCGAATCCATCAAGGGTGATGGCGAGCCTTCGGGCGGCGGCACCCGTGGCAAGAAGGTAGCATGATGAGTGATTCCCAGCCCTCCAAGCGGCCCGGCCAGCGCCCGGTGCTGCTGATCGTCGAGGACGATCCGGGCCTGCAGGCGCAGCTCAAGTGGTCGTATGAGGACTTTGACGTGTTTATCGCGGGCGACCGCGCGACCGCGCTGACCCTGCTGCGGTCGGAAGAACCTTCGGTCGTCACGCTCGACCTTGGCCTGCCGCCTGATCCTGATGGCACGACCGAGGGTTTTGCCGTGCTGGACGAGATCATGGCACTGCGGCCGGAGACGAAAGTCATCGTTGCCAGCGGGCACGGTGCGCGCGAATCCGCGCTGAAGGCCATCGAGAAGGGCGCTTACGATTTCTACCAGAAACCGGTGGACATCGATGCGCTCGGCCTGATCGTGCGGCGTGCGCTGCACCTTTCGCGGATCGAGGCGGAGAACCGCAATCTTGCCACCCGCGCGACATCGGACAACAAGGTTCTGGGCCGGATGATCACCGCCGCGCCCGAGATGATCAAGGTGGCCCGCACTATCGAGCGCGTGGCAAATACCAACGTATCGGTGATGCTGTTGGGCGCAAGCGGCACAGGCAAGGAACTGCTGGCAAAGGGCCTGCATGATGCTTCGGGCCGGGCCAGCGGATCGTTCATTGCGATCAACTGCGCGGCAATCCCGGAAAACCTGCTGGAAAGCGAGCTGTTCGGGCATGAAAAGGGCGCGTTCACCGGCGCGGTGAAGACCACCGAAGGCAAGATCGAACTGGCCAGCGGAGGCACGCTGTTCCTTGACGAAGTGGGCGATATTCCGCTGCAGTTGCAGGTAAAGCTGCTGCGGTTTTTGCAGGAGCGCACGATCGAACGTATCGGTGGGCGTAAGTCCATTGAAGTCGATACGCGCATCGTCTGCGCCACGCACCAGAACCTTGAGGCGATGATCGCCGACGGGCGGTTTCGCGAAGATCTGTTCTACCGTCTGGCCGAAATCGTGGTGCGCATTCCGGGGCTGGCCGAACGTCCCGGCGATGCCACGCTGCTCGCCAAGACGTTTCTGATGCGCTTTGCCAAGGAAATGAACCCGCAGGTGAAGGGGCTGGCACCCGACGCGCTGGCGGCAATCGATGGCTGGAACTGGCCGGGCAACGTGCGCGAGCTTGAAAACCGCATGAAGCGTGCGGTGATCATGGCCGATGGCAAGCTGGTGACGGCAGCCGATCTTGATCTGCCGGGAAGCGGCGGGGAGGATGCATCGCCGCTCAACCTGAAAACGGCGCGTGAGGCAACCGACCGCAAGATTATCCGCCATGCGCTTGCCCGCAGCGAGGGCAACATTTCCAGCACCGCGCGCCTGCTCGGCATCAGCCGTCCGACGTTGTATGACCTGCTCAAGCAGTACGATCTCCAGAGCTAGGGCCTTTGCAGCGGTCTGCGCTGTCCTCGTGCTGGCCGCAGGGCCGGTGCGGGGCGACGCGCCACCAGATGCACTCGTCAAGGCCCGCGCGGCACTGGCCAAGGGCGATGGCATCGCCGCCGAAGTGCCGCTGCGGCTGGCGTTGCAACGCGGACTGGATGCGGATGTCGCGCGCGCCGAACTGGGCGAGGCTCTGCTGCTCCAAGGTAACCGGCGCGAGGCGCGCGAGGTGTTGTATGGCGGGGATTTTACGCCGGAAAGCGCGGCGCGGGGCTGGCAGATGCGTGGGCGGCTGGAAATGGCCGAAGGCCGCCTGCCCGAAGCGGGCCAAGCCTTTGACCAATCCTTTCGGCTCAACCGGAACGATGCTTCGTTGTGGACCGATATCGGTCGATTGCGCTTTATCGGCGGCGAACACGCACAAGCCATCGAAGCGGCGGAGCGCGCGGTAAGGCTGGCACCGAAAGACCCGCGTGCGCTGGAACTGCGCGGGCTGTTGATCCGCGAACAATTTGGCCTGCAATCTGCGCTGCCGTGGTTCGAAGCGGGCTTGCGCATTGCGCCCAACGATCCGGGATTGCTGGGCGAATATGCAGCGACGCTGGGCGATCTGGGGCAGTATCGCGCCATGCTGATCGTTTGTCGCAAGCTGGTGAAGGTCGATCCGGGCAATGTGCGTGCGCTCTATCTGCAAGCCGTGCTGGCGGCGCGTGCGGGGCAGACTACACTGGCGCGCAAGATCCTGTTGCAGGCAGGTGGCGCGCTGCGGGATATGCCCGCCGCGATCATGCTGAACGGTATTCTGGAATACCGCGCAGGGAACACCAATCTTGCCGTCGAGCATTTCGACCGGCTGGTGCGCTTGCAGCCCGATAATTTGCAGGCACGCATGATGCTGGTGCGCGCACTGCGCAGCCGCAAGCTGGATGCGCAAGCCGTGCAGGCGGCAGGGGGGTGGCCCAATCTCGAACTGGCGCCGCCCTATCTTTTGCAACTGACGGGCGAAGCCTTGAAAGCGCAAGGACGCAAGGCAGAAGCGGCCGCAATGTTCGAGCGGGCAGAAGAAGATGGGCAGAAACCATCGGCGTTTCTTCCCGCCGGGCAACCGCTGGGTGTGTTGGCCATAGGCTATACCGACGCGCCCAATCTGGCGAGCAATGCCGTGCCCTATATCCGTGGTCTGATCGAGGCCGGCGACGATGGGCAGGCAATTGCCGTGGCCGACCGGTTGAAACTGGCCAATCCGGGGGCTGCCGAAGCGTGGTTGCTGGCGGGCGATGCGCGGCTGATCGCCAATGATGCGCTGGGTGCGCTGGACCAGTATGGCCGCGCGGCGCTGATCCGCTTCAACCTGCCGACTTTGCAACGCATCGATCATGCCATGCGCCTGCTGGGCCGGGATGCTGATGCCAATGCGGTGGCTGCGCGTTATCTGCGGCAGAACCCTGGAAGCCCGCAGGCTTTGAAGCTCTTGTCGAACGGACGCGCGGCGGTGGGTAACATGGCCGGAGTCGAGCGGATCGAAGTAGTGCTAGTGGCGCGCGGGCTTCGCAATCCGTCATAGTTTTGCGCTCGACAGCGTTTGATCCCGCTATTACTCCCAATTCAATCGAGCGATTAAAAATGGGAGTGAGCGATGGCTGGCGCGCTGGAAGGGTTGACCGTACTCGAATTTGCCGGAATCGGGCCGGGGCCTTTTGCCTGCATGATGCTGGCCGATCATGGCGCGCGGGTGATCCGTATCGACCGTCCGGCAAAGGGCGCGCGCGTGGGCGACGAAGGCCAGCGCGATATTCTGAACCGCAATCGCGAACGCATCGAACTCGATCTGAAAGACCCGGCGGCTATCGCGCAGATCCGCGATCTGGTGAAACAGGCCGATGCGATTGTCGAAGGCTATCGCCCCGGCGTGATGGAGCGGCTGGGACTGGGGCCTGACGTGCTGCTGGCCGATAATCCCAAGCTGGTTTATGGGCGTATGACCGGCTGGGGGCAGGACGGCCCGATGGCTCCGCTGGCAGGGCACGATATCAATTACATTGCGTTGGCGGGCGCTTTGCACAGCTTTGGTCAGGCGGGGGGCAAGCCCCAGTTTCCGGTAAACCTCGTTGGCGATTTCGGTGGCGGCGGGATGCTGATGGCATTCGGCGTGATGGCTGCGGTCTTTTCAGCGCAGCGCAGCGGCAAGGGGCAGGTCGTCGATTGCGCGATGGTTGATGGCGCGGCGATCCTTTCGGCCATGACCTACACGTTCTTGGGCAACGGTCGGTGGAAGGACGAGCGCGGGGTGAACCTGCTGGATGGCGGCGCGCACTTCTATGACACGTATGAAACCAGCGACGGCAAATGGGTGTCCATCGGTTCCATCGAACCGCAGTTCTATGCGCTACTGCTGGAAAAGACCGGGTTGACCAACGATCCCGATTTCGCCCCGCAGATGGACCCGCGCGTCTGGCCGAAGCTGAAGGAGCGGCTGACCGCGCTGTTCCTGATGAAGACGCGCGACGAATGGTGCGCAATCATGGACGGCACCGATATCTGTTTTGCCCCGGTGCTGAGCCTGCGTGAAGCGCCTCAGCATCCGCACAATGCGCAGCGTGGGACGTTTGTGGAAGATCAGGGCATGGTCATGCCCGCGCCCGCGCCGCGTTTTATGGGAACGCCCGCGCCCAAGCCTTTGCTGGCAGGGCGCAGCGTGGACTGACTTCAGTCTGCCCGGACGGCAGCGTCAAGTTCGCCGTCCGGGTACTTGCGCTTGTGGCGGACCGACCACCACAGCGAAATGCCGATAAGGGCCGCGCCGATCAGGCCGGTCACCGTTTCGGGGATGTGGAACTTTGCCGACAGCAACATGATCGCGCCGAGAGCTATGATCGCCCAGAACGCGCCATGTTCAAGGAAGCGGTATTCCGAAAGCGTGCCCTTCTTGACCAGCATGATCGTCATCGAACGGACGAACATTGCGCCGATGGACAGGCCGAGCGCGATGATCACCATGTTGTTCGACAGGGCGAACGCACCGATAACGCCATCGAAGCTGAACGATGCGTCCAACACGTTGAGGTAGAGGAACCCGCCAAGGCCGGAGCGGACGACAAGTCCCGCCGCCTTCTGCGCTTCGTCGCGCATTTCAAGGATCGTGCCGAGCGCTTCGACCGCGATGAAAGTGACAAGGCCAAGCACGCCCGATACCATGAAGGTCAGCGCGTCAGCCTCTGACAGCAGCAGTGAGATGCCGTAGATCGCCAGCAGGAGCAGCGCGATTTCGGCGGCCTTGATGTTGGAAACGAGCGCCAGCTTCTCTTCCACCCATTTGATCCAGTGGACTTCCTTTTCGCCATCGAAAAAGAACGAAAGGCCGACCATCGCAAGGAACGCACCGCCAAAGCCGGCGATGCCGACATGTGCGCTGCTGACGATTTCCTCATAACGCTTGGGATCGTTGAGCGATAGGTTGAGCGCTTCGACCGGGCCAAGCCCCGCCGCAATGGCCACGATGGCCAGCGGAAAGATGATGCGCATCCCGAACACGGCAATGATCATGCCCCAAGTCAGGAAGCGCTTCTGCCAAACTTCGTCCATCTCCTCCAGCACGGCGGCATTGACCACCGCGTTGTCGAACGACAGGGATATTTCGAGGATCGACAGCACGAAGACAATCCACAGCAGCGACATCGTGCCACCTGCCGTGCCGGTCTGCATCCAACCATAGGCCACCGCGAGCGCGAGGCAGATCAGCGTGAAAAGGATCGATCCCTTGTAGAAGCGCAGCAAGTTCAAATTCCCCGTGTTTGAAGCAGCAGCGCTTACTTGGGTTGGTAGGTCTGTTCAATGCCGGGGAAGCTGCGGTCGCGCACTTCCTGCGCATAACGCGCTGCTGCGTCGGAGATGGTATCTGCGATGTTTTCGTAGATTTTCACAAAACGGGGCACGCGCTCGAACATGCCGAGCATGTCTTCAGTGACCAGCACCTGTCCATCGCACTGCGCCGAAGCGCCAATACCGATGGTGGGGCAGGGGACGGCCTGCGTTATGGCCACGGCGATAGGTTCGACGACGCCTTCGATTACGATGGCGAATGCGCCTGCGTCGGCAAGCGACTTGGCATCGCCCACGATCTTGGCGGCTTCCGCTTCGCTGCGGCCGCGTGCGTTGTAGCCGCCAAGCACGTTGACCGCCTGCGGGGTAAGGCCGACATGGCCCATCACCGGGATGCCGCGTGCGGTGAGGAAAGCGACCGTTTCAGCCATCGCCTCGCCGCCTTCGAGCTTTACTGCCGCGCAGCCTGTTTCCTTGAGCAGGCGAGCAGCGTTTTCGAAGGCTTGCACGGGCGATGCTTCATAAGAACCGAATGGCATATCGACCACAACAGCCGCGTGATACGACCCGCGCACCACCGCTGCGCCGTGCGCGGCCATCATGTCGAGCGTGACCGGAACGGATGAGGGCAGGCCATAGATCACCTGTCCAAGCGAATCTCCCACCAGCAGCAGATCGCAATGGGCATCGAGCAGTTGCGCCTGCCGCGCGGTATAAGCGGTGAGCATCACTACCGGCTGCGCGGTTACGCCGTCCTTCTTGCGCTGGCGGATTGCGGGGACCGTCAGGCGCTTCATCGGGGCGGGCGTAGGGTTGGCGCGGCTGGTCGCGGTGTCGAGCTGGAAGGTCGTAGACATCTAAGGCGCATCCTTTCAGTCAAGGCACTTTGGCGGGCACCTGCTTCTAATGGCTCGGTGCAAACCCGCAAGGCCGCTGCGCCTTTGATGCAAGGCTGGGGAAAAATGGCTTGCGCGCAGGGTTGTTCCCGCTAGCTTCGCCGCCATTAGCTGGTTTCGGGCGCAACCGTTTCAGGTGTGGTGCCGGACCAAGGCGGGAGAATTTCATGTTCGGTCGCGTCAAACCGCTCGACGCCATTCTAGCAACTGCAGAAAAGAAGTCGCTGCATCGCTCGCTCGGTGCTTTCCAATTGACCATGCTGGGTGTCGGCGCCGTGATCGGCACCGGTATTTTCGTGCTGACCGCCGAAGCCGCGCAGAAAGCGGGGCCGGGTATGATGATCAGCTTCATCATCGCCGGCTTCGTCTGCGCCGTAGCTGCGCTGTGTTACGCCGAAATGGCATCGATGGTGCCGGTTTCGGGCTCTGCCTACACCTACAGCTATGCCGTGATGGGCGAGTTGATTGCATGGATGGTCGGCTGGGCGCTGATCCTCGAATATGCCGTGGCGGCAGGGGCGGTCAGCGTCGGCTGGTCTGGTTATGTCGTCGGGCTGATCGAGAATGCGTTCAGCATCGACATACCTGATCTGCTGGTGCGCGGTCCTTATGATGGCGGGCTGGTCAATCTTCCGGCCATGCTGATCGCGGGCCTCGTCACATGGCTGCTGGTTATCGGCACCAAGGAAAGCGCCACGGTCAACGCGGTGTTGGTGGCGATCAAGGTTTCGGCACTGACCTTGTTCATCATTCTGGCCCTGCCGGTGATGAACATGGAAAAGTTCGAGCCTTTCGCCCCCTTGGGCTTCGGCGGCATAGGTGCTGCTGCGGCGTCAATTTTCTTCGCCTATGTGGGGTTCGATGCTGTTTCGACCGCTGCGGAAGAAACGAAAAATCCCCAGCGCAACATGCCAATCGGCCTGATTGGCAGCCTTGCCATCTGCACTGTGTTCTATCTGCTGGTGGCGGCAGGCGTGATCGGTTCGGTCGGTGCGCAGCCGCAGATGGCGAATGGCATCGGGCTTGAACCCGGCAGTGCCGAACTGACCGCACAGTGCGCGGCAATTGCTGATCAGGCGGTGGTCTGTTCGAAGGAAGCGCTGGCGTGGACGCTGCGTGAAATCGGCTGGCCGCAGATCGGTAACCTCGTCGGCCTTGCCGCCGGGCTTGCGCTGCCTTCTGTCATCCTGATGATGATGTTCGGCCAGACCCGTATCTTCTTCGTGATGAGCCGCGATGGCCTGCTTCCGGCCTCGTTTTCCAAGATCCATCCGCGCTACAACACCCCGCATGTGATTACGATCATCACTGGTGTGTTTGTGGCGCTGTTTGCAGCGTTCTTCCCGGTGGGCTTGCTGGCCAACATCTCGAACTCCGGCACCCTGTTCGCTTTTGCAGCGGTATCAATCGCGGTTCTGGTGATCCGCCGTCGCGAGCCGGGCCGCCACCGTCCGTTCCGCACGCCTGCGATCTATCTCACATCACCGCTGGCGTTCCTCGGCTGCGCCTATCTGTTCTACAAGCTGGATGAGAAGAGCCAGTTGCTCTTCGTCATTTGGGCTGTCGTGGGGCTGGTGGTCTACTATGCCTACAGCCGTAGCCGCAGCCATGTGGGCAGGGGCTTGGTCGAAGTGCACGAGGCTGATGCCGACGCACCGCCGCAGCCGGTTCCGCCGATCGACTGATTTGGCATTGCCGCAAACAGAAAAAGGGCCGCCCCGTTAGGAGCGGCCCTTTTTATATCCCTCTCTCGCAAGCAAGAGAGGATGTGGCGGTTACAGCGTTGTCTCGGCAAATCCACCCTTCACGTCGTTCGTCACGTCCATGCCGAGCGCCATCTTGGCCGTGCCGATAATGCCCATCTCGCCAGCCCAGATCGAAGCGTCGCCAAGATCCATGCGCATGAACAGCAGGTTGGGCGCATCCGGTCCGCCGGGAAACCATGCCTCGACAAAGTTGTTCCACTGTTTTTCCAGCCGTCCTCGGTCGGTTTCTTCGACCAGAATACCGTGGAATCGTGCAAAAACGTCATGGCCTTTGGACGCGAACGTTGCGGTGGCGCCGCCCATTTGCGCAAAGCGATTATCGCGGGTGGTAAAAAACCAGATCGCACTATCGGCGTCCTCGTCGAGTTGTGCGGTCATCGGCGCTGCCGAGTCCGGGTCATCGTCAAGTTGCAGCATCACGTAGGGCGACGATGACATTGCCTTCCAGAATTTTTCCCGGAGTTCATCGGGGCTGCCTTGGTCATATTTCATGGGAAAATCGCCTCTTTCTATCCTCGTCGTGTCGGATGAACGGGGCGAGGCAGGGCTGGTTCCCCCGATGTTTTCCACAAACTCATGCACAAACGGGCAGGCGCGTGGGGACCGGAATGTTGGGGCTGGCGCAGACATGAAAAAGAACATATAATGAACAAATGTCGCAGCTTACCGTTCTCGAACGTCTTGAAATTCTTGCCGATGCCGCAAAGTACGACGCTTCCTGCGCCTCATCCGGCACTGAAAAACGCAATAGCAAGGGCGGGAAGGGCGTCGGTTCGACCGAGGGGATGGGCATCTGCCATGCTTACGCGCCCGATGGGCGCTGCATTTCGCTGCTCAAGATCCTGCTGACCAACCACTGTGTGTTCGATTGCCACTACTGCATAAACCGGAAAAGCTCGAACGTACGTCGCGCGCGCTTCAGCCCGCAGGAAGTGGTGGACCTCACGCTCTCGTTCTATCGCCGCAACTATATCGAGGGGCTTTTCCTTTCGTCGGGCATCGTGAAAAGTTCCAGCCACACGATGGAGCAGTTGATCGAAGTTGCCCGTATCCTGCGAGAAGAGCACGATTTTCGTGGCTATATCCACCTCAAGACCATTCCTGAGGCCGATCCCGAACTGGTAGCACGGGCAGGCCTTTATGCCGATCGTGTATCGATCAATGTTGAATTGCCAACCGTTGCAGGGTTGACGCGCCTGGCACCCGATAAATCCGCCCCGCAGATCGAAGGCGCGATGGGATCGTTGAACGAAGCGATCGTCGAGGCAAAGGATGCGCGCAAGCGCTTCCGCCACGCACCCAAGTTTGCCCCGGCAGGGCAATCGACGCAGATGATCGTAGGGGCCGATGCGGCGACCGACGCCGATATCGTTGGCCGCGCCAGTACGCTCTATGATCGGTTCCGCCTGCGCCGGGTCTACTACTCTGCATTCAGCCCTATCCCGGATGCAAGCGCCGTTCTGCCGCTGAAACGCCCGCCGCTGATGCGCGAACATCGGCTTTACCAGTCGGACTGGTTGATGCGCTTCTATGGCTATGCCCCGCATGAGGTGCAGCAGGCTGCGGGCAATGACGGGATGCTGCCGCTCGATATCGATCCCAAGCTGGCGTGGGCATTACGCTTTCGGGGTGATTTCCCGGTGGATGTGAACCGCGCCCCGCGTGAACGATTGCTGCGTGTGCCGGGGCTTGGGGTAAAGGCCGTGAATGCGCTGGTCGCCGCGCGCCGCCAGCGTCGCTTGCGTCTTGCCGATGTGGGAAAGCTTACTGTGTCGCTTACCAAGGTGCGCCCGTTCATCATTACAGAGGATTGGCGGCCAGTCCTGCTGACTGACCGTGCCGATTTGCGCCGCCTTGTTACGCCCACCGCGCGGGGCACCCAGCTTGAACTGTTCGCATGAAGCATTCGCTCAACCCTGTGCCTGCGCAGGTTTTCCGCATATCGCTTGCCGCGCCCGATGATTTCGAAGGTTGGCGTGATGCCGCGCGCCATATGATCCGGGCTTCCATTGCGGCAGATCGCATCGTGTGGGAATCGCCATCCGATCAAACGGTTGATCTTTTCGCACAGGGCGAACGCAATCTTCCGTCCGCTCCGGCTGATACACTGCAACCACGGGCATCGCGTGATTTCCTGCAACTTGCGCAAAGCGTTATGCTTCATTCTGATATTGAACGCTTTTCCTTGATGTATCGCACGCTCTGTCGGCTTCAGTCTCGTCCCCGCCTGATGGAGGACAAGGCCGATCCTGATGTGCGACGGATGGAAGACCTCGCCCGGCAGGTGCGGCGCGATATTCACAAGATGCGCGCTTTCGTGCGGTTTCGCGCGGTGGATGAAAGTGGCAGCGAACACTACGTCGCATGGTTTGAACCGGAGCATCACATCCTGCGCGCCAACGCCGGGTTTTTCGTGCGGCGCTTCACCACGATGCGCTGGTCGATCCTTACGCCGCGCGGCACTTTGCATTGGGATGGGGACAGGTTGCAGGAAGGCCCGCCCGCCACGCGCGCCGATGCGCCTTCGGGTGATCCGGTCGAAGCATTGTGGCGCAGCTATTATGCGTCAATCTTCAATCCCGCGCGGTTGAAGGTCGGGGCCATGCTCAAGGAAATGCCGCGCAAATACTGGAAGAACCTGCCCGAAGCAGCGCTCATCCCTGAACTGATCGCCGGGGCGCAGGCGCGGGAGGCGCAGATGGTGAAGGCGGGCGGGCAGGACTTCGGAGACCGACCGCAAAGCCTCAATGCCATCGGAGAGGGCATTCTTGCCTGCCGCCGCTGCGACATTGGCTGCAACGGCACTCGTGCTGTCATGGGTGAAGGGCCGCAGTCAGCCGCGCTGATGATCGTTGGTGAACAACCGGGCGATGTCGAGGAGGAGCAGGGGCGACCCTTTGTCGGCCCCGCTGGGCAACTTCTCCGCGCCCATCTTGAAAGCGCGGGCATCGCGGATCGACGGGCCTATGTCACCAACGCGGTCAAGCATTTCAAGTTTACCCCACAGGGCAAGCGCCGCTTGCACCAGAACCCTTCGGCACGAGAGATCGACGTGTGCCGCTGGTGGCTGGATGGTGAGCGCGCGCTTGTTCGGCCCCGGATCGTCCTTGCCCTTGGGGCAAGCGCGGCGCGCAGCTTATTGGGCAAGACGGTAAGCGTCCAGAAAGCGCGCGGCGTGCCGCATGTCCTTGATGACGGCAGCGAACTGTGGATCACCACGCACCCGAGCTACCTATTGCGCTTGCAGGATCAGGGGCGAGCGGAAGAAGAAACCAAATTCGCCAGTGGTTTGCGCAAGGTTTCTGTCCGGCTTTCGGAAATGTCGCAGTAGCGCTGCGATCACGTCCTCAGCCGTTCGATCCCTTGTGCCAGCGCAACATAGAGCTTGCCCATGTCGGACGACAGCAAGGTAACGCCCAAAGCATTGCCATCGCGCGTCGAAAGCAATTGGCGCAGCATAGATTCGAAGTCGTGAATGTAGCGGTTCACATGTTCGCGGAACTCGCCATCGCCTTCATAGTGCGATTGCACGGCCTTCGCGTCGGCGTTTTCCAGGAGGGTTACGGCGCGCCGCGTGAAAATGCCGCGATCACCGCGCAAGTAGGATGCCCATGCCGTTTCCGAAACGTCGCTCGAAAGCGCTTTGGCGATATCGATGGCCGAGGAATTGAGCGATTCTGTGATCAGCGCGGCACGGCGGGCGAAGTCATTGTTCACCTGTTCTTCTGCCTTCTCACGCGCCCTGCTGACGCGCGCTTCGAGATTACCCGCCAGTTCGTCCACCTTGGTCAACTGGTCGCGCATCTGAATGGCCGTTTCACGGCTGGCGTCGGCGGCGGCATCGATGGCCTCTTCCAGCCTGCCAATCAGTTCCGCCGCGCGTCCCTGAAGCACGCGGGCGATGGCCGCGCTGCTGTGTTCGCCAAGCCGCTCGGCAACCGCTTCGACCTCGGCTGCGGTGCTGTTGCGCAAGTCTTCGCCAGCCTTTCCGGCAGCATCGGTCAATTGCGCGACCGCGCCGGTCAAGCGCTGTTCGATGTCTGCGGAAAGGGCCGAACTTTCGCTTTTTGCTGCTGCCAGCAGATCGCGAAGTTCCCCAATCCGTGCCTCGCGCTCGATGGCTTCGTCGGCCAGAAGCTTTTTCGCCTGTTGTAACTCGTTGATCGTTGCCGACACTTGCGTGCGCGCGCCGCTGACCGTTTCTGACAGATTGCGGCCGCCATCACCGGCTTCGCGCAATGTGTCGCGCAGTGTGAACACGCGGTCTTCCAACCCTTTGAGACCGGCTTCGGTGCTGCGCAAAGCTTCGGGAATCTGCGTGCGGGTATGATCGCCGCCCGCCTGGATCAGTTCGAGCAGGCGCACGGCGGAATCCGTCAATTCACCAATTTCAAGATCCGTACCGGACAGCGCGTGCCGCATTTCGGCCAGTCTGCCGGTCAGCGCATTTATCGATGCATCGATGGTTGCCGCAGCTTGCACGCCTTCTTCGCCTGAACTCGAAAGAAGGCTGGTGAAGTCACTGACTTTCTGACCGATTTCCGCAAAGCGAAGGGCAAGGTTATCAGCTTCTGCAGCTTGCAGCTTGCGCTGCGTATCTATCGCAAGATCAAGCTCCGCCAGCTTTGCGGCAAGACTTTCAGTAGCGGTTGCAGCGGCCTTCTCCATCGCGGCCCGGCGCGCAGCGATGGCCGCATCGATCTCACCCAGCCGCTGATCCAGTGCGAGTTTTTGCTTGGCAGCGTCTGCTTCGGCAGTCCGTCGGCGCTGAGCCAGTTCACTGTCCAGATTGTGTGCTTCCTGCCCAATTTGCGCATTGAGGGTGCGCGCTGCGTCCTCGAACCGAACCAGTTGCTCGCGCGATTGCACCAGCAACGAATCGTGATCTGCGGCGAGATGGGCCAGCGCGTCGCGCAGCGCGGTGACGTGAGCATCGCTGCGCTCGCGCCAGTCGGCCAGCGCGGCCTGTTCGCTCTGCTGCATCAGTCCAGCCTGTTTGGCACTGCTGCGGGCAAGCGCTTCGAAGCGCCCTTCTGCAAGGGCGGCGAGGTTCTCCGACGATGTGGCAAATTGTGCGACGGCAGCTTCGATGCGTTCGCGCACAGCCGCAACTTGACGTTCGCTCGCCAGACCGAATTCGTTCAGCCGCTGGAAGCCCGAAACCAGTTCTTCAAGCTGCAGATGCGCGGTGCGGCCGGCACTGCCGATATTGTTGGTCACGTCTTTGGCGGCGTTGGCGATTACCGGCAACTGCCCGCGCAACTTGTCCATATTGTCGAGCGCGGCCGCCGATACGTCGGCAATGCGATCCACTTGCGCGCCATTGCGGCCGACCAGTTCGTCAAGCCGCGCGCTGCTTGATGACAAGCGTTCTACCGCAACGCGCCCCAGCGATTCGAGATCTCGGCCCTGCGCGGCGATGAAATCGCGCGCCAGCGACAGTTCGGTGTTGATCGAGACCAGCCGCTTTTCCAGCGCCCCCGATTCGCGCGAGAGTGAAAGCGCCACATCGGCAAACCGGCGCGCTTCACGGCGGCTTGTACGGATGACCAGCAGCATCGTTACCAGCACCAGCAGCACAGGCACCGACCACTGCGTGATCCACCATGCCCACTGATCGGGGGCAATCGCTTCTTTCTGTCGGAGAATCACTGCCCAGAGAAAAAAGCCGGTCCAGCCTGCAATCACCAGTCCGCCCAGCGCAGGCGCGATCCATTCAAAGTTGCGTTGGGGCCGATCATCGGCACTGTCGTCTTCAACCAGCCAGTGTTCGCCTTGCTCGTCGTGTGGCGCATGATCGTTGTTCCGGGATATCGGAACGCCTGCATCTGGCGATAGCAGCAGCGAACCATCCGGCGCTTCTGCCCCGGAAACGCTGTTTTCATCGGTGTCCGTTGCGGCACCGTCGAGCGAAATGATCCGTTGTCCCCCATTCATTCGGACTGCATATCACGTTTTCGCGGCAGCCATAAACCCTGCCTTAACGTTTCACCGCATAGCTCGTTCTCATGGCCTACGAAGGTGACTCGCTCGACGCCAATCTGGCTGCTGCCGCAGGGCACAATCCCGATCTTGTGCGGGAATTGCGGATGGCTTTCCTTGAAAGCGCGGAACATCATGTCGATTTGCTGGGGCGTGCGCGGTGCGATGGCAACTGGCAGGTTGCGGCAATGCGGCTGAAAGGCCTTGCTGCCAGCTTCCATGCCGATGGATTGCTGGCTCTGGCCGAAGAGGCGGTGGAGACCGTGCCCGGCGATCCCGCAGTTCTGCGCCGCCTGCGCCAGATGCTCGACGATCTTACGGTCAATCCCTGACAAGTTTTGCCCTGCGCTTGGCAGCGTGGCCCCCAGTCCCTAGGATGGCGGATCAGGAGGCAAACGTTTGCGGGTCGCAGTTCTATCGCTGATCGATGCCGCCGGGGCAGAAACCGGCGCGCTGCGGGGTTACCTGCCAATTGGCGGGCGCTCGCTGCTGCGCCATCAGATCGGCCTTGCGCTGTCGCTGGGGGCGCGGCGCATTATCGTTCTGGCCGAAGCTATCAGTGGCGAACTGGTGGCGCTTCAGCATTTTGCCGAATCCGGCGGGGCGCAATTCCATGTCGTAGCCACGGCGCGCGCGCTGGTGCCGCTGCTTCCGCCTGAGGATGACGTCATTGTTCTGGGCGATGGGTTGCTGGCCATGCCCGATACGGTGCGTGAACTGATCGAAGCGGGGCCGGTCGTCCTTACGCTGCCGGTCGAAACCGCGTTGCCACTGGGTTTTGAACGGATCGACATCAACCACGCCTTTGCTGCGGCCATGCGCTTTCCGGGCAGAATCGCTGCCGGGCTGGCCGATCTTCCGCCCGAATGGAACGCCCAGTCCGCGCTGCTGCGTCTGGCGGTGCAAAGCCGCGTTGCCCAGCGAAGCGTCCCTTCGGCGCTGCTCGACGATGGGCGCTGGGGCATCCTGCGGAATGAGGATGAAGCCCATCTGGCCGAACGGCGCTGGCTGCGTTTGCACACCCGTTTTGCCGGGGCGGGGGGGGCTACTCCCGGAGAACGTCTGGCCATCGCGGTGGTCAATCGCTTCGGACCAGCGATGCTCCATGCGGGCACGCGGCCTGCGTTGGTCGGCCTTGCCGCCGGGGTGCTCGGCCTGCTGGGTGGCGGCGCAGGCTGGCTTGGCAATTTTGCCATCGGGTTTGTGCTCATAGGCCTTGCATGGCTTGTTGAACGGATTGCCAGTCTGCTCGGTCATGTAGAGCGGGATTCGCTGCTCGCATCGGGTCTGGCCCGGCGCAGCGTTGCGCTGTTTCACCTGCTGATCGATGCAGGGCTGGTGACGCTGGCAGGCTGGCGGAGCGCCTTGCCCGATCTGCCATCAGTGCCACCGGGGGCGGGCTTTTTCGCACCGCTGCTGCTGGTCGGCAGTGCACGATTGGCGGCTTTGATTCTGCCGCAACGGCAATGGATGCGCTGGATTTCGGATCGTTTGGCCATCGCTTTGTTGCTGATGGCAACCAGTCTGTTTTTGCCGTTCGATGCGGCCATCGGCGTTGCGGTGATCGCCCTGTTGGGGGCCTGCCTGTTCACGCTTCAGTTCGGCGCGATTCCAACCGAAACGGGGCCAACCGCAGGGCCTGCGCCTAACCTGCAGTTAACCACTCGGCAGTAAGAGCGTCGCATGGCCACGACTGCATCTGCTGGGACATTTTCTGCGGGTTTCGATCCCGAAGCGATCGAAGACTTGCTGCGCCGAGATCTGGTCCATGCCGATCAGGCCATGCACCATATGGGGCCGATTCTGCGACACCTGTTGCAGAACGACGACCGCTCTATTTTCAGCGACGAAATCATCGCGCGGGTTCGTGGCATGCTTGCCGATGTGGCGCGCCAGCTTGTACAGGCAATGGGCGAGGCGGCGGGCCACGCCGATGCCGCGGCCTGGGCGCGAGAAGCGGGGCCGGGGCTTGCCGAAATGCTGGGCGCCAGCCAACCGCTGCTCTATCATCTGCATATGCTGGCGGTGGAATGGCAGTTGACTGACAAGTTGCAGGGCAGGCTCGCCATCGATCCTGTACTCACCCCGCTGCTTCAGGATATCATCGCTTCGCCCGATCCCGATCTGGCTGCGCGCGGCATGAACCTACTGGCGGCACAGGCCCGGTTCGGCCAGCAAGTGCGCCGGATGCAAATTCCGCTGGCGGAACTGCCAGCCGATCTTCACGAAGTCGCTTTGACCACGATGAAGGCCTATGTTGCCGGCGATGCTGCCGGAGAGGCCGCCTCCGAACAGGCAGAACTGGTCTTGCGTCAACGCCGCTCCGTGGCTGCGTCGCGGCTCGATCTGCTCGATCACATCGTCAAGGTGCTGGGCGCTGATCGTGCCGGCGCGCTTCGTATCGATCATGGCGGCGCCGCACTTTTTCTGACCGCACTGGCCAGCGCTTCGCGGCTCGCCCGCGAAACGGCGATCATGAGCACGACCGAAAGCCAGATGCCGCGCCTTGCTTTGTCGCTGGTTGCCGCTGGTGTGCGCCGCGACGGTGTGGTGGCCACGTTCGCCGCGCTTCACCCCGAAATTGCCGTGCCCAGCGGAATCGAAGGCCTCGATGCCGAACGGGCGGCTGCATTGCTGGCCAATGCCCTGGCGGGCGTGCAAGCATGAGATGGCTCAGCATGATGCGGCCCAGCACGCCATGACCGCCGCAGGGCCTATCCGCGCCCGTACCGATGGGGCAGACCGTCTGGTCGAAGCTGACGAGGCGCTGGCCGGGCTGCAAGTGCGGCTTGGCGGTGCCTATCCCGGCGTGATCGCCATTCCGGCGCTGCTGGCACTTGTGCGCAAGGCGCGTTCGACCGGCCTTTCGCTCGGCGCGATGATCGCGGTAGAGGATGAGGCGCAGCCGCTGTCTTTCCGTGCCCACGCCAGCGCGCAGGATGATGGCGCCCATATCGAGATTACCGAATGGCGCCTTGCCGCAGGTGCATGGGCAGCGGACGGCAATGGTCCTGACGCTATCGCCCTGCTGCGCCAACTGGCCGAAGCGCACATTGTGCTTGATGCCGAACAGCGCGTGATTTCGGGCCTTGTCGATGGCTCCGATCTTCATCTTCTGGCGCAGGCGATCCATCAGGGCTTTGGCCGCTACTGGACCGATCTGCTGGCCGTAGAAGGCAGCAGCCATCACTTGCCGCTGCATTGGCGGCTGCTGGATGACGCATCGGTCAGCATCGAAGGTTCGGTACGACGCTGGAAGGCCCGGCTGCTCCCCTTGCGTGGCGGCGGCTTCGAAGTGCTGCTGGTGGCGGAAACCGTGCCTCCGGTGCCTGCGTCTGTTATCCCGGAAACGCCGCAGGTTGCGATGGCGCAGCCCGATTGGAAAGGCCTGCTTGGCCACAACCTTGCACCTGCATTGCGGGTGCCGGTCAATCGTATCGTCGCCAACGCTGAAACGATCCGCACACGCCTCGCCGGGCCGATTGCCGAAAGCTATGTCGGCTATGCGGGCGATATTGCCGAGGCGGGGCGGCACCTGCTTTCGCTGGTGGAGGATCTGGCTGATCTCGAAACGGTCGAGGACGAGCATTTCGCCCCCGCGCCGGATCACATCGACCTTGCCGATTGCGCGCGGCGCGCGGCGGGCATTCTGGGCGTGCGCGCCCAGGAACGCAGCATTACTCTGGCGCTGCCGCCCGAAAGTGCGCTGGCCCCCGCCGTGGGCGAATTTCGCCGCGTCTTGCAAATCCTGCTCAACCTGATCGGCAATGCCATCCGCTATACGCCGGGGCATACCACCGTGCGCATCGAGACCGGTTTCGAACAAGGGCTGGCATGGATTGCCGTAGCTGACGAAGGGCAGGGTATCAGCCCCGAACAGGCTGCGCGCGTGTTTGAAAAGTTCGAACGCCTGGGCCGCAGCGGTGATGGCGGTAGCGGGCTTGGTCTCTACATTTCGCGAAAGCTGGCACGCGCTATGGGCGGAGAGCTTTCGGTAGAAAGTGCACAGGGCGGCGGCGCGCGCTTTGTGCTGTGTTTGCCTGCCGACAATAGGGCGCAGATGTCAGCGCTCGGCTAACGGCATCCGTTCAGCGGCGTTTGTTCGCCCGCCATAGCGCCAACACACCCAGCGCCATCAGGCCCGCACCAATATAGGCCCACTGCGTTTGCGCCAGCATGAAGCTCGACGCGGGCCACATGATCAGGCCCAGTCCCTGACCAGTCCACAGCGCGCCCATAAGAAGGGCCGCGATGCCGATAATCCTTAGAATTGTCGTCATCGCGGCCTCCTGTATCGTGTCAGTTTATCAACGTTCGCTCAGCGGCACGTAATCGCGCTGCGTCGGACCGGTGTAGAGCTGGCCCACCCGGTTTCTCTTCAGAAACCGGGCACAGACCTCACTCCGCGCTTCACTACCTCAACGTTCGCTCAGCGGCACGTAATCGCGCTGCGTCGGACCAGTATAGAGCTGGCGCGGACGTCCGATCTTCTGGCCGGGATCGCTGATCATTTCGTTCCACTGCGCGACCCAGCCCACGGTGCGGGCAAGAGCGAAGAGCACGGTGAACATCGTGGTCGGGAAACCGATGGCCGAAAGGATGATGCCCGAATAGAAGTCCACGTTCGGGAACAGCTTCTTTTCGGCGAAGTAGGGATCGCTCAGCGCGATCTCTTCAAGGCGAAGCGCGGTTTCGAACAGCGGGTCCTGCACGTTCAGCGCGGCGAACACTTCGCGCACGGTTGACTGCATCACGGTCGCGCGCGGGTCGTAGTTCTTGTAGACGCGATGACCGAAGCCCATCAGGCGGAACGGATCGTTCTTGTCCTTGGCGCGATCGATGTAGTGCTGGATGCGATCGGGCGTGCCGATCTCCTTGAGCATGTTGAGCGCGGCTTCGTTCGCACCGCCATGCGCAGGACCCCACAGGCAGGCAATGCCGGCGGCGATGCAAGCAAACGGGTTCGCGCCCGAAGAGCCTGCCAGACGCACGGTCGAGGTCGAGGCGTTCTGCTCGTGGTCGGCATGGAGGATGAAGATGCGGTCCATCGCCTTTTCGACGGCGGGGATCACTTCATATTCCTCAGCCGGCACGCCGAAGGTCATCTTCAGGAAGTTGCCGGTGTAGGACAGCTTGTTGTCCGGATAGACGAAAGGCTGGCCGACCGAATACTTGTACGCCATCGCCGCGATCGTCGGCATCTTGGCGATCAGACGGTGCGAGCTGATCTTGCGATGCTGCGGGTCTGAAATGTCGGTGCTGTCGTGATAGAACGCCGAAAGCGCGCCAACCACGCCGCACATGATCGCCATCGGGTGCGCATCGCGGCGGAACCCGCGATAGAACGTGGCAAGCTGTTCGTGCAGCATGGTGTGGCGGGTGATCGTGCGGCTGAAATCGGCCAGTTCTTGGCTGCTCGGCAGTTCGCCGTTGAGCAGCAGGTAGCTGACTTCCATGAACGAGGAATGCTCGGCCAACTGGCCGATGGGGTAGCCGCGATGCAGCAGCACGCCTTCGTCGCCATCGATATAGGTGAGGGCAGAATCGCAGCTCGCCGTCGAGGTGAAGCCCGGGTCATAGGTGAACATGCCGGTCTGGCCATAGAGCTTGCGGATGTCGATCACATCCGGGCCGATGGTGCCGCTCTTGACCGGCATATCAAGGGTGGTGCCACCCGCCGTCAAAGAAGCCTGGTTATCGCTCACGCCTTAACCCTCCTGTTTGTCTTTGCTTTGCAATTGCTTACCCGGCTCAAACCGCTTGTGCGCGAATGCGCGCAAGCGACTCGTCTTTGCCGAGCAGCGCCAATACGTCGAAAATTCCCGGCGAGGTAGTCTGTCCCGTCAGGCTTGCGCGCAACGGTTGAGCAATTTTGCCCAAGCCTATCCCAAGCTCCTCGGCCATTTGTTTCACCGTGGCCTCCAGATTTTCGGTTGTCCAGCCGTTTTCGCCCTCAAGCCGGAATGCGACCTTGGTCAGGATCGCGCGCGCATCGTCGGTCAGAAGAGCGGCGGCTTTCTCGGCCATCGGCAGCGGGCGCTGCGCGAAAAGGAACACCGCGCCAGCCGCCAATTCATTGAGATCTGCGGCGCGCACCTTGAGCACGGGCATTGCACGCGCTAGCAGGTCCATGCCCGAAGTGGCATCGAAGCCCGGCTCCAGCACGGCCAGTTTCGGTGCCACCAGCGATGCCAGTCTGGCATCGTCGGCTTCACGCAGGTAGTGCCCGTTGAGGTTCAGCAGCTTCTTCAGATCGAACCGCGACGCGCCCTTGTTCACGTCACCGATGTCGAACCATTCCACCGCCTGATCGCGGCTGATGATTTCTTCATCGCCGTGGCCCCAGCCCAGTCGCAGCAGATAGTTGAACACCGCTTCGGGCAGCAGCCCCAGCTCATCGCGATAGGCATCAACGCCCAGCGCGCCGTGGCGTTTGGAAAGCTTCGCGCCGTCCGCGCCGTGGATCAGCGGAATATGGCCATAGACCGGATCGGGCCAACCGCCTTCGATGGCGTCCATCGCACGGATGACAACGAGTTGCCGGAAAGCGTTGTTGATGTGGTCATCGCCCCGGATCACGTGGGTAACGCCCATGTCATGATCGTCCACCACCACGGCGAGCATATAGGTCGGCGTGCCGTCGGAACGCAGGATCACGAAATCGTCGAGTTCGCTGTTCTGGACCGTTATCGATCCCTGAACCTTGTCGCCGATCGTCGTTTCGCCTTCACGCGGGGCCTTGGCGCGCACGACATAGGGCTGCTCTTCCGGCCACTGGTCCGGCGTGGCATTGCGCCACTCGCTATCGATGCGGAACGGACGCTTTTCGGCCTGTGCCTGTTCGCGCCGTGCGGCCAGTTCTTCCTGCGTCAGATAACAGCGATAGGCATGACCGGCTTCAAGCATCCGGTGCGCCACTTCGGCATGACGGTCAGACCGGGCGAACTGGAACACCGGTTCCTCGTCCCCGCCAAGACCAAGCCAGTTTAACCCATCGAAAATGGCATCGATGGCTGCATCGGTCGACCGTGCCCGGTCGGTATCCTCGATGCGAAGCAGATAGGTGCCGCCATGATGACGAGCATATAGCCAGTTGAACAGCGCGGTGCGCGCGCCGCCGATGTGCAGAAAGCCGGTGGGCGAGGGCGCAAAACGCGTAACCACCCGGCCTTCGGGGCGCGATACTGCAGAAACGGTGTCAGTGGCGCTTGCCATTGGCCGCGCTTTCCTTTGCTTTGAATGTCATGGCGTCCCCGGCAGCAGATGGACCTGCGGCAGATTTTCCCGCCGCCGATCCGGGCACCGCCCCGGCCGGACGAGCGCGGCATTGGGCCATACGGGCGCGATTGTCCAGCGTGCTTGATGGCCACTTGCTTGCAGGCGGGGAGCGGTTCCTTGATGCCCATCCGTTCGAACGCGGATTGTGGCTGGTGGTGGCCTTTGCCGCCGGGATCGTGGCGTGGGTGGCCCTGCCAACGCAGACGGATTGGATCGCGCTGCTGCTGGCGGCGCTGGCCACCGCGCTGATGGCGCTCGCCTGGCTGAACGAAGCGCGCATTCCGCACGTGCGGCTTGCGCTGTTCGGCCTGTCGATCATGTTCGCAGCAGGCACCGCAACTGTGTGGATCAAGTCGACGCTTGTCGGCCAACCCGGCATTGCAGGCCCTTCGGTCGTCATGCTCGATGGCAGGGTTCTCGAACGGCGCGAAGAACCAGCCAAAGGGCGTGCGCGCCTGCTCCTGCTTGCGCGTCTGCCTGAATTTGCCGATCCGGTGCGCGTTCGCGTTAACCTGCGGCAGATCAAGGATGCGCCCGCAATCGTCGAAGGTGCGCAGATTCGGCTGCGCGCCCGGCTGATGCCACCTGCCGCGCCCATGCTGCCGGGGGCCTATGACTTTGCTCGCACTGCATGGTTCGATGGTCTTGCCGCCACCGGCACCGCGTTGGGCAATGTCACTGTCGTGCGCCCTTCCGCGCAAGGCGCAACGCTGCGCGGGCTTCAGCGGGGGCTTGAAGATCACGTGCGCGCCCAGCTTGGCGGATCGCCCGGCACGATCGCCGCCGCGCTGGCCAGCGGCGATCGCGGCGCTATTGCCGAGGCCGACGAAGACGCGATGCGCGATGCGGGCTTGACGCATCTGCTGTCGATCAGCGGCCTTCACGTCAGCGCGCTGGTGGGGGCGGTTTACGTCCTTGTCGCGCGGCTGCTGGCGGCAATCCCGTGGATCGCCTTGCGCGTCCGCGTGCCCATTGCGGCTGCGCTGATGGGGGCGCTCGCAGGCATTGCCTATACTCTGCTGACCGGTGCTGAAGTGCCGACGATCCGTTCGTGCATCGGCGCGCTGCTGGTGCTTGTCGCACTGGCGCTCGGGCGCGATCCGCTGTCGCTGCGCATGGTCGCGGTGGGGGCGCTTGTGGTCATGCTGTTCTGGCCCGAAGCTGTGCTCGGCCCCAGCTTCCAGATGAGCTTTGCCGCCGTGATCGCGATCATCGCGTTCCATTCGGCCGCCCCGGTGCGTGGCTTCTTGACCGCAGAACACCACGGACCGCTGGTAAAGCTGGCGCGCAATCTCATCCTGCTGCTGGCAACGGGCCTGGTCATCGAACTGGCCCTGATGCCCATCGGCCTGTTTCACTTCCACCGTGCGGGCATTTATGGTTCGCTGGCCAATGTCATCGCCATTCCGTTGACCACGTTCGTCACGATGCCGCTGATCGGTTTGGCCTTGCTGCTCGATAGCCTTGGCTTTGGTGCGCCCGCATGGTGGCTTGCGGGCAAGAGCCTCGAACTGCTCCTTGCGCTCGCGCATTTCGTTGCTGCAAGGCCCGGCGCGGTCACCATGCTACCTGCCGTCGCGCCTTGGACTTTCATGCTGTTCATTGCCGGAATGCTCTGGCTGGCGCTGTGGACTGGCAAGGTCCGTCTCTGGGGCGCGCTGCCTGCCAGCTTTTCGGTGGCAGCGATGATCCTCACCTCCACGCCCGATGTGCTGATTACCGGCGATGGCCACCATGTGGGCATTACGGGCGAGGGTGACGATCTGATCGTCCTGCGCATGGGACGGGGGGATTACATGCGCGACAATCTGCTCGAACTCGCCGGGATGGAAGGCGATTTGCGCCCGATGGCCGAATGGTCAGGCGCACGCTGTAGCGAAGATTTCTGCGTGGTCAGGCTTTATCGTCATGGCAAACGCTTCAAACTGCTGATCTCTCGCAGCCGCGCTTATGTTGATGACATGGCGCTGGCCGCTGCCTGTGAACGCGCCGATATCGTGGTGGCCGACCGCCGCCTGCCGTTTTCCTGCCGCCCAAAGATGCTCAAGGCCGACCGTGTTTTCCTTTCGAAAACGAGCGGACTTTCAATCAACCTTGCGACGGGAAAGATACGGACCGTTGCGGAAACGCAAGGGCGGCACGGGTGGTATCGATGGCCGGAATCAGGCCAGTTGGACTGATACCGGCCACAAGGTTCAGGGCAAGACCCAGCGGACCGAGCTGCTGTAGCTGCCGGTTGTCGGCATACCGTCGCTGCCAAGAGCCGGGATGAAGCGGGCGCGTGCGCTCACTTTGTTGCAGGTTGCCGCGTCGAGATCGGGCGAACCGCTTGATCTGGTCACTTCGCACCCCTGGACACGCCCGTCGGCACCGATGGTCAGCCGGAATGCCGTCAACCCTTCGCGCTCTTCACGAATGGCAGCGGTCGGATAATCGCGATCCGAAACCCATGACCCCGGCGATCCTTTTGGGGCAGCGGCCCGCACTGCATAGCTGGGGGAGGGCGATGGCTGCACTTCGGGCGGCAAGATCGTGCCACCGCCGATTGGCTCGATGGGAGTGATATCGATGGGCTTGATCGAAACACCGGGATCGACTGGCACCAGCGTGATGTCAGCCTTGGGCGCTACGCGCGGGCTGATATCGGGGGCTGGAACCGGCTTGGCGTCGGGCGGAGGTGCGATGGGGGTGATCTTAACCTCGTCGTCTTTCCACTGCTGGGCAAGGAAAGGATCCTTGATGATCTTGACCACCCCGCTGGCAAAGCCGGATGCAATCGCCCATATCGCGACACCGTGGAGGAGCGCTACCGCAACAAACGTCTGGGTCTGGGTGCGCCTTGTATTTTCAACAACATAAGCCATTGGCAATACCTCTTCCATTGCCGACGCCCCATCTGATGGCAGGCCGTCCCGGAAGGGGCGCCCCTTGTGGGGCATTCGGTAACAATGGAAACTACACCCAGCGCGCTGTCGGCGCCAGAAGAATCTCAACCAAATAGATTGATATTTGCCATAACGAATGCAGAGACATGAAAAAGGCCGCCCGTCGTAGCATTGACGGACGGCCTTCGATTTCGGATCGCGCACCCCACTGTTGGCGGGGGCGGGATCGTTCAATGATATCGGCGCAACAACCCCGCCAGTTTGCCCTGAACCGCGACTTCATCGGGCCGGTAGAACTGGGGATCGTACGAGGCGTTGGCCGGATCGAGGCGGATCATGCCCTTTTCGCGGTGGAGATATTTGAGCGTGGCTTCTTCGCCGCGCACCAGTGCCACCACGATTTCGCCATCGCGGGCAACGTCGGTCTTGCGGACGAGGGCATAGTCGCCATCGAAGATGCCCGCTTCGACCATCGAATCCCCGGAAACCTCAAGCGCGTAATGTTCGCCCGCGCCCAGCAGCGCTGCGGGAACGGGCAGGGTGGCCGTGGTTTCCAGCGCTTCGATCGGCACGCCCGCCGCGATCTTGCCGTGCAGCGGCAGTTCGATCACGTCGTTCGCCGGGGCAGGTGCAGCCTTGGGCAGGCTGCGCAGCGGAGCAAGCGCTGCATTCGCGTTTGCCGCTTCGCGGACAGCCGCAGCAGGTTTGCTGACGGCACTGTCAGGCTGGCGCAGCACTTCGAGCGCGCGGGCGCGGTTGGGCAGGCGACGGATGAAGCCACGTTCCTCAAGCGCAGAGATCAGGCGGTGAACGCCGGACTTCGATTTGAGATCGAGCGCTTCCTTCATTTCCTCAAACGAGGGGGAAATGCCGGTTTCTTCCAGTCGGACCTGGATGAAGGTCAGCAGTTCGTGCTGCTTGCGCGTCAACATTGGCGGTTCCTCCGCGAGTGAACGAATGCGGAACGGATAAGCAACCAATCACGACTCGTCAAGCAAAACCGCCATTTTCGAGCAGGTAGATCGGAACATCCGTTCCCGCCGCTTTCGCGTCCGCGCCCGCTTCGCGCACGACCAGCGCATTGGCGCGCGCCAGCGGTGAAAGCGCACCCGAATCCTGTAGGGGGTCGAGCGTCACCTGCACGCCATCCCAAACGCCGCGAAGGAACTCCATACGGCTGCCACCTTTGGCCATCGGCCCCGCCAACTTCGCCGCAATGGCACGCGGTAGCTGCGTTTCTGCGCCAAGGCTGGCGCGCAACAGCGGCAGCAGGAACAGGAATGCGGTGACAAACGCAGACGCGGGATTGCCCGGCAGCCCCAGAATGATCTGTTCCCCACGCCGCGCAACCAGCAGAGGCTTGCCCGGTTTGATCCCGACACGCCAGAAATCGATCGCTGCACCCACCGCTTCAAGAGCGGGACGGACCAGATCGTGATCGCCAACCGAAGCACCGCCGCTGGTCACCACTATGTCTGCATCGCCGGCGCTTTCCAGCGCGGTTGCCAGCGCATCAAGCTGATCTGGGATGGGGCCAAGGTGGCGAATGTCGACGGGCAAGGTCGCGGCCATCGCGCAGAGCATCGGGCCGTTGCTGGCGGGAAGCTGATGCTGGTCGGGCAGATGTCCGGGCGGCACCAGTTCGTCGCCGCTGTCGATCACGGTGATCTTCAAGCCCCGCCGCACCGGCAAATGGCTGTGCCCGCCGGCGATGGCCAGCGCGATCTGTGCCGGGCCGATGCGCGTGCCCGCGGCAATCAGGTCAGCCGCCGCGTTGAAATCCATGCCTGCCGGGCGGATGTGCCGCTCTGGCGGGGCGGGTGGCTCGCCAGTCAGTCGCACTGCATCGCCTTCGCGCGTGGCATCTTCCTGCAACAACACCATGTCGGCACCGGGTGGCACGATAGCGCCCGTGCTGATCCGCACTCCTTCGCCTGCACCAACGCTTCCGTCGAAAGGATGCCCGGCCGCGCTTTCCCCGATCACGCGCCACGGGCCGGGCAGATCGGCGCTGCGCAGTGCATAGCCATCCATTGCCGATAGCGGCGCGGCAGGCTGGGTGCGGCGCGCGCGCAGCGGTTCGGCAAGGTAGTAACCGAGGCATTCGCCCACCGCGCGATGTTCCACCGGCAGCGTCGGGGCGAGTGCCAGCAGGCGCGCTTGCGCTTCGGCAAGGGGAAGAGGCGGCGTCCTCATGCGCCTTCCGCGCGCCACAGGCCGGATTTGCCGCCGTGCTTCTCGATCAGTCGCACGCCTTCGATTACCATGCCCTTGTCCACCGCCTTGGCCATGTCATAGACCGTCAGCAGCGCCACCGAGACGGCGGTCAGCGCCTCCATCTCTACCCCGGTCCGCCCGGTGAGCGAGGCGGTGGCGGTGCATTCCACGCCATTGTCGGTAAAGGCAAAGTCGATATTCACCGCATCGAGCGCGAGCGGATGGCACAGCGGGATCAGATCGCCGGTCTTCTTTGCCGCCATGATCCCGGCGATCCGCGCGGGGCCAAGCAAATCGCCTTTAGGGCCATTGCCATCGCGCACGGCCTGCAAGGTGGCGGCGCTCATACGGATCGCGCCGCGTGCAATGGCCACGCGCTGCGTTTCCGCCTTGCCGCCGACGTCGACCATGCGGGCCGTGCCTACCGAATCGATATGGCTCAATCCGTTCATTCAGCGCAGCCTTTCCTTGAACAAGTTTACACAGTTTACACGGTCCGGAGAGGAAACGTTCAGGCCCCGGTGAGCGGGCGCAATGGCCCGGTCGGCAAGGCTTTTCAAGGTGGAAGGGCTGCGGGTGAACATCGCGCGATCCTGACAGTGCCGAGTGCTGTAGGACAGTTCTATTTCCCAGCCTCAACCGCCTTGTTCAGCGCGTCGGTTACCTGAACCTGTGTGGCGGAAACGATTCTGTTCACACCTTCGGCATTGGGATGGATATTGTCGCCCAGCATAAGGGCGCGGTTGCCGATCACCGGTTCCAGAAAGAACGGGACAAGGCCTGCCTTGTGCTTCTTCGCCATGTCCGGCCAGATCGGGTTGAACCGCGCGGCATAGTCTGCGCCGAGGTTCGGCGCAGCGAGCATTCCCGTCAGCACAACCGGAATGCCGCGATTGTCGAACTCGGTCAGGATCGCGTCGAGGTTGGCGCGGGTTTCCTCAGGCGGCAATCCGCGCAACATGTCGTTACCGCCAAGGCCGACCAGCGCCAGCGCGGGCTTCACCGGCTGATTGTCGAGCGTGAAGGCCAGTCTTTGCAGGGCGGCGGCGGTCGTATCGCCTGAAACGCCGGCGTTGATGACACGCGCCGCAGTCCCGCCTGCATTCAGCGCGGCTTCCAATCGGGGCGGATAACCTTCGCCGGGTTTCAGGTTGTACCCCGCGTAAAGACTGTCGCCGAAGGCCAGAATGACGGGTGCGCCAGCGGGAACAGGCGCTGTGGAAGCCTGCGCAGTGGGGCTGGCTTCCGGTTCTGGCGGCTTCTCCGACGAACAGGCAGAGAGCAGGGTAAGGCCAACAAAGGCGGCGATCAGGGGGGCGCGGCGCATTGAAACTCCTCTGGCGCGCACCCAAGTGCCGGTTGCACGCTGCAACCAATCTATGCCACGTGAGGCCTGTGACAAGTTCTTCTCTGCCGGTTATCGCCGCTTCCGCCCTTACCCTGTCGCTCGGTTCCGGGGAGGCGCGGGTGGAGATTCTGCGCGGCATCGACCTTGCCGTCATGCCGGGTGAGGCCTTGGCCCTGCTCGGCGCTTCGGGATCGGGCAAATCGTCGTTGCTGGCGATCCTTTCAGGCCTTGAGCGCGCGAGCGGCGGAACACTGACGGTTGCGGGCGCGGATTTCACGGCGCTGGACGAAGATGGGCTTGCCGCTGCGCGGCGCGGGCGCATCGGCATCGTGCTGCAGGCGTTCCACCTGCTGCCAACGATGACCGCGCTGGAAAATGTGGCAACGCCGTTGGAACTGGCGGGCATGGCCGATGCGATGGCACGGGCAGAGGCGGAACTGGTGGCCGTGGGCCTTGGCCATCGCCTGTACCACTATCCGGCGCAGCTTTCGGGCGGTGAGCAGCAGCGCGTGGCAATTGCCCGCGCACTCGCACCCAAGCCTGCCATCCTTTTTGCTGACGAGCCGACCGGAAACCTCGATCATGCCACTGGCGAGGCCGTTGCCGATCTGCTCTTTGCCCGCGCTGGTGATGCCGGGGCGACGTTCATCATGGTGACGCATGACGAGGCGCTGGCGGCGCGTTGTGGACGCATCGTGCGGCTGGCCGATGGGCAGATCGTGGCAGACAGCGCGGGCAGCGTGTCGGCATGAACCTGTCGTGGAGCGCCGCATGGCGGCTGGCCCGGCGCGGATTGGACTGGCGGTTCAAGGGGTTGCGTCTGTTGCTGGTGTGCCTTGTGCTGGGCACGGCGGCGCTTTCGGCCATCGGCACGCTGACCGGAGCCATAGAGCGCGAATTGGCCACGCGCGGGCGCGAGATGCTCGGTGCGGATCTGGAATTCACGCTGGCTGCGCGCGCGCCCGCGCCGGAAGAACGCGCGGCGATTGCGGCTTTGGGCGAGCTTTCCGAAGGTGCACGGTTGCAGGCTATGGCGCGCGTGCCGGGTGCGGATACGCGGACAACGCCTGTAGAACTGAAGGCGGTGGACGCAAAATGGCCGCTTTACGGGCGGTTTACGCTGGCAGGCGGCAGGCAGGCAGGCGCGCCACAGGGCATGACCGCGTGGATCGCGTCGGGCGTGGCTGACCGTCTTGACGTCAAAGCCGGAGATTCCTTGCGCATTGGCGAGGCTGTTCTGACCGTTGGCGGGGTGATCGGATCGGAGCCGGATCGGCTGGTCGAGGGTTTCTCGCTCGGCCCTACGGTGATCGTGAGCAAGGCGGCGCTTGATGCTTCGAAGCTGGTGCAGCCGGGATCGATGGTGCGCAGCAAGCTGCGGCTGAAACTGCCTGCATCCGCCGATGCGGTGGCGCTGGGTAATAGCATCAAGGAACGCTTCCCGCTCGCCGGATACGAAGTGCGCACGCGCGAAAAGGCCTCACCGGGGCTGGACCGCTTCGTTTCGCGCATGGGGCAGTTTCTGGTGCTGGTGGCGCTGGCGGCGCTGGCAATTGCCGGGATCGGCATCGGCAACGGCGTGAATTCCTACCTTGAGGCGCGGCGGGGAAGCATTGCCACGCTCAAGATTCTTGGCGCGTCGAGTGGCGACATCGCACGGATATATCTGCTGCAACTGGCGGCGGCATCGGCGCTGGCGATTGGCGTAGGGCTGGTAATCGGCGTGGGCGTCACGCCCTTGCTGGGCCGGGCATTGCAAGGGTTGCTGCCAATCGAGCCGGGCTTGGTGCTGGACTTTGCCGCATTGGCCATCGCCGCAACATACGGCGCGCTGATCGCGCTGACCTTTGCCGCGCCGCCCTTGGTGCGGGCGCGGAGCTTTCCGGCGATGGCGCTGATGCGCGCGCGGGTCAGCCCGCTGGCGGGCGGCTGGCGCGGGGCGGTGCTGCCGGTGGCGTTGGGCCTTGGCGGAATCGCTGCGCTGGCAGTGCTGACCGCACCGCAAAAGCTGCTTGCGGCGGGTTTTTTGGGCGGCGCGGCGGCGCTGTTCTTGCTGCTTTCCGCGCTCGGCTGGGGCGTGCAGCGGCTGGCGGCGCGGATGCCCAAGCCCAAAGGCACGATTGCGCGGATGGCGCTGGCGAACCTGCACAGGCCGGGCGCGCAAACTTCAGCGCTGGTGGTGGCGCTGGGCTTCGGCCTATCGGCCTTCGTGCTGCTGGCAGGCGTGCAGACCAGCCTTGATGGCAATATCGCGCAGCGGGTGCCGAACAAGGCGCCGGATTACTTCGTGCTCGATCTGCCTTTGAAAAAAGTGCGCGATTTCAACGCTATCGTAAAGGCCGCTGCACCCGGTGCAGACCTGCGCGAGGTGCCCGCGTTGCGCGGCAGCATCGTCGCCTATGGTCCCGAAAGCGCGATGACGCGGGTGGCTGATCTCAAGGAAATCCCTGAAAACGCTTGGCCTTTGCGCGGAGATCGCGGGCTGACTTATGCCGACGAAGTGCCGCAGGGCAATATGCTGACGGCGGGCGCATGGTGGCCCAAGGATTACGCCGGGGAGCCGCTGGTTTCGGTGGACGATGAACTCAGCAAGGTTTTGAATCTGAAGCTGGGCGACCGAATTTCCGTTTCGATTCTGGGGGTTGAACGCTCGGCCAGGATCGCATCGTTCCGGCGGATCGATTGGGAGAACATGGGCTTCAACTACGTGCTGGTGTTCAGCCCCAATGCGATTGCCGATGCGCCGCACAATCTGGCGGCGACTATCAGTTTGCCGCAAAAGGAAAAAACGCCGGAAGTGCGCCGCGCGATCCTTGGCGGGCTGGTCAAAGCGCTGCCATCAAGCTCGGTGGTCGAAATCGGGCCGGTGCTAGGGCAGGCGCGCGAAATCCTGTCGCAGATGGGCACGGCGATCCTTGCCGCGGCGAGCGTCGCGGTGCTCTCGGGCATGGCGGTGCTGGCAGGCGCCATCGCTGCCGCGCGCGAGCGCAAGACCTATGACAACGTGATTCTCAGGGTGCTTGGCGCGAGCCGCAGGCAGCTTCTGGTGCTGCTTATGGCCGAGTATGTGCTTCTAGGTGCATTTCTGTGCATTTTAGCGCTGGCACTGGGCAGCGGCGTGGCGTGGGCTGTGGTGGTATGGCTGTTCGAGTTCGACTGGCTGCCCGATTGGTCCCGGATTCTGGGCGTTCTGGGTGCAGGCGTGGGGCTGGTGATCGTGCTGGCTGTCGGCGGATCGTTGGGCCTGCTGCGCACCCGACCGGCGCAGGTCTTGCGGGAACTGTAGGCGACAAGACCTGCGCCGGATCGGCGAGGCTCTTGAGGATTTGTTAGCCTCAATCCCGCATTGTCGTGGCAATGATTCAAGACGCCGAGAAACGCCGCATTGCGCTGCTGGTCGATGCTGAGAACATCCAGCCTTCGCTGATGCGCGAAGTTCTGCCGCACGTGTTTAAGCTGGGGCGGCCGATCATCCAGCTTTCCTATGGAGATTTCACCAACCCTGCGGCGAAGCCGTGGGTAGAGTTCCTGCGCCAGAATGTTATCGAAGCGCGGCAGGTGACTCCTTCGCAAGCGGGCAAGAATGCTGCCGATATCGCGCTGGTGGTCGATGCGATGCGATTTTTGCTGACGGGCAAATGTGACGCGCTGTGCATCGTTTCGAGCGATCGTGACTTTATTGCGCTGACATCGTTCTGCCGCGCCGAAGGATTTGACGCCTATGGGTTCGGCACCGAGAAGACAGACCAGAAGTATCGGCAGACCTGTGCCAAATTTTTCGAGGTGAAAGCGGAGGCTGAACAGGTTGTCACGGCTGCGGTGCCACAGCCTCCACAGGCAAAGGCCATCGTATCTGTGCCAACTAATGCCACAGGACCGAATTGGCCAGCAATTCTTCAGGAAATCGGTCGCCTTGCGGGCAAGGAAGGGTGGGTTTCCCTCCAGACGCTCGGCTGCACGCTGGGTAAACGTGGCATCGGTGCCAGCGAGCACGGCGGTTCGAATTGGGGGCAGGTCTTCAGCCGATGCGACGGCTTTGAAGTAGCCAAGGATAACACCGGTCGGCGCAGCATCCGCATCTTCGGGGCGGCAAAGGCTGCCTGAGGCGGCGCCGATCCGTTTCAGCCCTGCAACAGTTCCCGCGTCGCCGCCTCAACATCCGCCTGCCGCATCAGGCTTTCGCCCACCAGGAAGGTGCGCGCGCCGCATTTTTCGAGGCGGAGCAGGTCGGCGTGGGTGTTTATGCCGCTTTCGGCCACGAGCAGCGTGCCTTCAGGGGCGAGGGGGGCGAGGCGTTCGGTTGTGCCGAGATCGGTGACGAAGCGCTTCAGATCGCGGTTGTTGACGCCGATCAGGCGGGATTGGAGGCGCGCGGCGCGCTCCATTTCCGCTTCGTTGTGGACTTCGACGAGCGCGTCCATGCCCTGTTCGCGGGCGGCGGCTTCGATTTCGGCCATCTGGCTGTCCGATAGCGCGGCGGCAATGATCAGGATGGCGTCGGCCCCGATGGCGCGCGCTTCAAGGCACTGCCAGGGATCGACCATGAAATCCTTGCGGATCACCGGCAGCGTGCAGGCGGCGCGGGCTTCGATCAGGTAATCCTCGTGCCCCTGAAAATAGGGGGCGTCCGTGAGGATCGAGAGGCAGGCGGCTCCACCGGCCTGATAGGCGCGGGCGTGGGCGGCGGGGTGAAAATCGGGGCGGATCAGGCCCTTGGAAGGGCTGGCCTTCTTGATTTCGGCAATCAGGGCATAGCCGGTGGCGGCTTTGGCCCGGAGAGCGGCCTCGAAGCCGCGCGGCGCGCTCTGCTCGCTGGCGCGGGCGGCGAGTTCGCTGACGGGAACCGCGGCCTTGCGAGCGGCGACTTCGGTGCGCTTGGTATCGCAGATTTCGGTGAGCTTGTCGGTCATCGGGCGTGCCTTAGCGTTGAAACCGGTCCTTCGACAAGCTCAGGACGAGCGGTGTTTTAAGCCAGTTTTCTGCGACCCGCTCGTCCTGAGCTTGTCGAAAGATCAACGTAGCGCTGCGATCCAGCAGTTCAGCAGCGCGTTGGCGAGGCCCTTGTCGAGGGCCTCGGCAGCTTCTTCGACGCCTTCGTGCCAGTCCTTCACCTCTCCCGCCACGATCAGCGCGGCGGCGGCGTTGAACAGGACGGCGTTGCGATAGGGGCCTTCCTCGCCCTGAAGCAGGGCGCGCAGGGCGGCGGCGTTGTAGGCAGCGTCACCGCCGCGCAGCGCTTCGACAGGGGCCGTCGGAAGGCCTGCGTCTTGCGGGGTGACGCGGCGCATCAACACTTCGCCATCGCGTACTTCGGCCAATTCGTTGCCACCGGCGAGGCTGAGTTCGTCCAGCCCTTCGTCGCCCGAAATGACCATGCTGTGGTCCGTGCCGAGGCGGCGGATCGCTTCGGCATAGATTGGGACGTAAGCGGGGCGCGCGATGCCGACGAGCTGGCGGCGGACGTTCGCAGGGTTGGCCAGCGGCCCCATCAGGTTGAAGATGGTGCGGCGGCCCAATGCCTTGCGGATGGGCATGATGCGGCCCATCGACGGATGGTGGCGGGCGGCGAAGAGGAAGCAGATACCCAGATCGTTCAGCGTTTCCTGAGCGGTTTCCACTGCGCGATCAAGGTTGAGGCCGAGCGCTTCGAGTGTGTCGGCAGCGCCAGCCTTGGAACTGGCAGCGCGGTTGCCGTGCTTGGCCACAGGCACGCCACAGGCCGCGACGACGAGGCTGACGGCGGTGGAGACGTTGAGCGTGTGGTGCCCGTCGCCGCCGGTGCCGCAAACGTCGATGGCATTGGCGGGCGCACTGACCGGGATCATGCGTGCGCGCATCGCGCGGGCGGCGCCGGCGATTTCCGATGCCGTCTCGCCCCGGTCGGACAGTGCGATGAGGAACTGCACGATGGCATCGTCCGGCACGGTTCCGTCAAGGATCGCGGCGAAGGCCTGTTCGGCTTCTACTTCCTCTAGCGCGTGGGTTAAGTCAGGCAGGCTCATGCAGGCAGCGGGTTGGTCTTGATGCCGCAAATCTTGAGGAAGTTCGCGACCATCGCGTGGCCGTGTTCGGTGGCGATGCTTTCCGGGTGGAACTGCACGCCGTGGATCGGCAACGACGTGTGGCGGAAGCCCATGACGTGCGTGTCATCGGACTGCGCGTTGACCGCGAGACAAGTCGGAATGTCGGTCACGATCAGCGAGTGATAGCGGGTGGCGATGAAGGGGCTGGGCAGGCCTTCGAACACGCCGGTGCCATCGTGCGTGACGGGGCTGGTCTTGCCGTGCATCAAACCGCCGCGCACGACTCTGCCGCCGAAATACTGGCCGATGGACTGGTGGCCGAGGCACACACCCAGCAGCGGCAGCTTGGCATCCGCCGCCGCGCCGACGAGATCGAGGCTGATGCCTGCCTCGTTGGGCGTGCAGGGACCGGGCGAGAGCAGAAACCCTTGCGCACCGGTCTTGATCGCCTGTTCCGCCGTGAGCGCATCGTTGCGCACGACTTCAACCTCCGCACCCATTTCCATCAGGTAATGGACGAGGTTCCAGGTGAAGCTGTCGTAGTTGTCGATGACGAGGATCATTGGCCAAACTTCGGTTCTGTGGCGACACGGACGGCTTCGCGGGCGGCGGCGAACAGAGCGCCGCTTTTCAATTCGCATTCGCGCTGTTCGTATTCGGGGTTGCTGTCTGCCACGATGCCTGCGCCCGCCTGCGCGTGGAGGACGCCGTCCTTGATTACGCCGGTGCGCAGGACGATGCAGCTATCGACCGAGCCATCGGGGGCGAAATAGCCGACGCCGCCAGCATAGGCACCGCGGGTTTCGGGTTCGAGTTCCGCGATGATTTCACACGCGCGGACCTTGGGGGCGCCGCTGACGGTGCCTGCCGGGAAACCGGCGAAGAGGGCGTCCACGCTGTCAGCACGGGTTGTGTCGAGTTGGCCGACCACGTTCGAGACGATGTGCATGACGTGGCTGTAGCGTTCGACGGTGTAGCTTTCGGTGACTTTGACCGTGCCTGCCTTGGCCACGCGGCCCACATCGTTGCGGCCAAGGTCGAGCAGCATCAGGTGTTCGGCGCGTTCCTTGGGATCGTCGAGCAAGCTCAGTTCGTTGGCGCGGTCTTCCTCCGGCGTCTTGCCGCGCGGGCGGGTGCCAGCGATGGGGCGGATGGTGACTTCGCCGTCACGAATGCGGACGAGGATTTCCGGGCTGGAGCCGGTGAGCGCGAAGCCCGGCATGTCGAGGAAATAGAGGAAGGGCGAGGGGTTGATGCGGCGCAAGGACCGGTAGAGCGCGATGGGCGGCAGCGGGAACGGTGCGGTGAAGCGCTGGGCGAGGACGACCTGAAAGATGTCTCCGGCCTCGATATAGTCCTTCGCGCGGGTGACCATGCTGGCATAGTTCGACGCGGGCATGACCGGTTGCGGGGTGACGTCCACGCTTTGCGCAAGGCGCGTTTCGGCGGGAACCGGATCAGCCAGTTTGCGCAAGGCGTTGTCGATGCGTTCGGCAGCGGCTTCGAGCAGATGTTCGGGTGCGCCGCCTTCGGCCCATACGGGCGCGATGGCGAAGAGTTCGTCAGACAGGCGATCAAACACCAGCACCACGGTGGGGCGGGTGAACAACATGTCGGGCAGGACAAGATCGCTTTGCGCGGGCCGGGGGAGGTTTTCGACCAAGCCGATGGTTTCGTAGCCGAAATAGCCGACCAGACAGGCAAGTGCCGGGGGCAGAGCGGCGGGCACGTCGATCCGGCAGGCGGAGACGAGGGCGCGCAGTTCGGCAAGGGCATCGCCGGGTAGCGGGGCAAAGGCGGCCTTGTCATGCCGCCAGATGCGATTGATTTCGGCGCTGGCACCGGTGGCGCGGAAGACGAGATCGGGATCAATGCCGAGCAGGCTGTAGCGCCCACGCACTTCGCCGCCCTGCACGGATTCGAGCAGGAAATCGCCGCGCCCGCTTTCCATCAGCTTGAGCGCTGCGCCCACCGGCGTTTCAGTGTCCACGATCAGCTTGCGCCAGACCAGCGCTGGCTTTCCGGCGGAAAGCTGGGCGAGCGCGGGGCCGTGGTTTTCAGGCAGCGCGGTTGTCGGTTCGGCGGTGAGCGTGTTCATGATCTTACTGCATGGTCTTACTGGGCGTTTGCGCCGGTCAACTGGTCGCGCACGGCCTTGATACCCGCAGCGTTGCGTTCGACGCCGATGTCCTTGCGGATGGCGGTGCGCAACTGCTGGGCGTATTCATCGCCGCTGTCAGCCGCAAACGAGCGGGCGGCCTGGGCAAAAACCTGATCGCCGCGCTTTACGTTGCCGATCACGATGTCTTTCAGCGAGACGAGATACCAGCCTTGGCCGTTCGGGCCTTCGAGGCGCTTGTTGCTGCCCTTGGCCATCGCGAAGAGGAGGGCCAGCGGTGCGGGAACCTGACCCTGCATCTGGTTGAGCGCAGCGCGGGGCAGATCGACCGCCTGTGGCGCGGGCAGGGCAACGCCTGCTGCTTTCAGCGCTTCGGCCATCGGCGTGCCCTTGTTGAGCGCGGCGAGAATCTTGTCGGCAGCGGCCTTGGCCTTGGCGGAGCCTTGCTCGACCGCCCAATCGCGGCCGACGGTGGCTTTGATCTGATCGAGCGGAGCGGGCGTAGCGGCGGTAAGCTGGCCGACATCGAAGATCGCGAACTTTTCACCGGCTTTGAGTTCGGCAAGCTGTGCTTCGCCTTCACGCTCCATCGCAAACGCGGCCTGCACCAGCGGGGCGAGGTCGGCGGCGACCTTTTCACCCTGCTTACCATAGACGCTGCCATCGGCGGTCAGCGCCGGGGTGGTGGCAACAGTGAGATTCAGCGTCTTGGCGATATCGGCAAGGCCGGTGCCGCCGTCGATTTCCTGCTCGGCCTGCGCAGCCAGATCGGACAGCGCGGCGCGGCGCTTTTCCAGCGTGAGTGCGGTGACGATTTCAGGGCGGGCCTGATCAAGCGTTTTGCCCGCGTTGCGCTTGATCGCATCGACCTTCACCACGTGCCAGCCGATGGCCGACTTTGCCGGTGTGGCGACACTGCCTTGCGCGGCGGCGAAGGCTGCGTCGGCCACGGCCTTTGCCGTCTGGTTGGCCAGTGTATCGCGCGTCTGGTTTTCAAGCTTGCTGGGGACGAGGCCCTTGGCGCGGGCTGCGGCATCCAGCGCGCCGTTGCTGCGGACTTCCGCGGCGAGCGCCTTGGCCGCAGCTTCGGTGGGCACGATGACTTGGGTTACAGTGCGCTGTTCCGACGCGGCATAGACCGCCGAGTTCTGCTTGTAGCGATTGGCGATTTCCGCCTCGGTGGGTGCAGGCACCGTCTTGAGGCTGGCTTCATCGACCACGAGATAGCGGATCGTGCGCCGTTCGGGCTGCATGTAGCGGCCCTTGTTGGCGTTGTAGAACGCGCTGAGCGTATTTGCATCGGGCGGCGAGGCCGGGGCGAAAGCAAGCGACGGGATCATGGCGATGGAGCCAACGCGCTTTTCCGTCAGCAGCGCGGCATAGCGCTGCACCGCTTCATCGGCCATCTGCGCGCCGAAAGCGGCAGGCAGCAGCAACTGGCGCGCGATCAGGCCCTGACCCAGATCCTGGCGCACTTCCTTGTCGGTCAACCCGCGCTGGGCGAGGAGTTGCTCATACGTGGTCTGGCTGAATTTGCCATCGACGCCCTGAAATGCCGGAACCTTGACGATTTCGCTATCGACCAGACGGTTGCTGGAAACCATCCCGTGGCGCTTGCCCCATTCCGCAATGGCGAGGCGATCGGTAAGGCCGGTGAGCACGGTTTCCATGCCGCCTGCATCGAGGAACTGCTGCATCGTCAGGCCGGGCTGGCGCTGGCGTTCCTGTTCGAAGGCGTTGGTCAGTGCCTTGCCGAGTTCGGCGGTGCCGACACGGCTCGCCCCGACCTTGGCCGCGCGGTCCCCTCCGGCGATGCCGCCAAAGCCGCTGCCTGTGACATCGGCGCTGGCAAAGGCCAGCGCGATCAAACCGAGGAAGACAAGCGCAACGGCAGCGCCGATGCGGGATTTGAGCATGGAGCGGAAGAAGCCGAGCATTGGCGGGTGTTCGTCTCTTTTACTAAGGCGCAGCTACTGCACGCAGCAAGGCACCAAATGGCAATTTGCGGGATGCCTTAGGAGCCAAACGCAAATCCCGCAATGGGGCGTGCGCAGCCTGCTGCGGCGTGCCGCGCGGCACAATAGCCTGTCACTATTGCGGATTTATGCGATCAGGCGTTTTGCAGAATCAGTCAGGGTTTGATAGCCGCCCGACGACTCAGGAAAATTCGATCCAAATCGAATGGACCTTACAGGGAAAATCAGGGGAACGGGCTGATCATGCCGCATCGTCCATATATCGTTGGCAACTGGAAGATGAACGGGAGCCGCGCCATGCTGGCTGAAGCCCGCGCGATTGACCGGGCGGCGGCGCGCTATCCCGACGTTCAGGTGGCGCTTGCCCCACCGTTCACGCTGATCGGTGCGCTGCGCGAGGCGGTGACGGCGATGGGTGTGGGCGGGCAGGATTGCCATGCGCAGACCAAGGGCGCGCATACGGGCGATGTTTCGGCCGCCATGCTGGTCGATACAGGTGCAGATGTGGTGATCGTCGGCCACAGCGAACGGCGCAAGGATCACGCGGAAAGCGATGCGGTGGTGAAGGCCAAGGCTGAAGCCGCGCTTGCGGCCGGGCTTGGCATCATCGTCTGCGTAGGTGAAACATTGGAAGAGCGCGACGCTGGCAAGGCGGAAGCGGTCGTGGCCGGGCAGGTGGATCATTCGCTTCCTGCTGCAGACGTGGCATCCGATGCGGTTGCAGCGGGCAAGGTTGCCGTGGCGTATGAGCCGGTCTGGGCAATCGGCACGGGGCGTGTGGCTGCCGTATGCGATGTGGTTGCGATGCACGCGGCGATCCGTGGGCGGTTGCTGGCGCTCTATGGCGAATCCGGGGCCAAAGTGCGCATCCTTTATGGCGGCTCGGTGAACGCTGGAAACGCTGCCGAACTGCTGGCGGCAGAGGGCGTTAGCGGTGCCTTGGTGGGTGGCGCGAGCCTGACTGCGGAAGCGTTTCTGCCAATCGTTGCGGCTGCCGGAACCGGGGAAGCCTGATCGACGGGGAATGCCGTGGCTTGCGCCGCAGCGTTCCCGCGCTTACATGGCCGGAAATTCCTGCGCGATTTCGCGCCAAGGGTAGAGATTCATGTCGCTGTTCATTTTCCTCACCGTTGTTCAGGCGATTGTCGCGGCGCTGCTCGTCGTGGTGATCCTGATGCAGAAGTCCGAAGGCGGCGGCCTTGGCGTCGGCGGAAGCCCTGCCGGGTTCATGTCTGCCCGCGGCGCGGCTGATTTCATGACGCGGATGACGACGATTCTGGCAACGGCTTTCGTGGTGCTCAGCGTGACGCTGGCGGCGTTGGCCGTTGGCACAACGTCGAGCCGCGAAATCGACACCTCGCTTGAGCGTGTCGCGCCCGTGCAGAACGCGCCTGCGGCCGATCCGCTTGCTCCGGCACAGGGTGGCCAGCCTGCTGCGGCACCTTCTGGTGCTGCGGCTCCGGCCAACGATCCGCTGGGTGGCGCTGCCGCTCAGTAAGGCGTTTTCCAACCGCAATCGCAGTCGGCCCGCTTCCGATAAGGTTGCGGGGCGGCTTTGCTTTTGCGTTGGGTCAATGCCGATTACACCATGCTTGTGGATTGCGGTGAAGATTACACCAGCAACCGCTTGCGCAATTGCAACCTCTGACGCTAAGGCCCGACTCCCATGGCGCGGTACATATTTATCACCGGCGGCGTGGTTTCCTCGCTCGGCAAAGGACTCATGGCAGCGAGCCTCGCGGCTCTGTTGCAGGCGCGCGGATTTCGCGTGCGCATTCGCAAATTCGACCCCTATCTGAACGTCGATCCGGGGACGATGAGCCCCTATCAGCACGGCGAAGTCTATGTGACCGACGACGGGGCCGAGACTGACCTCGACCTTGGGCACTATGAACGCTTCACTGGCGTTTCGGCGCGGCAAGCAGACAACATCACGTCGGGCCGTATCTATCGCGATATCATCGCCAAGGAGCGGCGCGGCGATTACCTTGGCGCGACCGTGCAGGTCATCCCGCACGTGACCGATGCGATCAAGGACTTCGCGCAGGCCGAAACCGAAGACCTGGACTTCGTGCTGTGCGAAATCGGCGGCACCGTGGGCGACATCGAAGGCCTGCCCTTCATCGAAGCGCTGCGCCAGTTGCACAACGAGATGCGCGACGAAACCTGCTTTGTCCACGTAACGCTGGTGCCCTATATCGCGGCGGCGGGTGAGCTGAAGACAAAGCCGACTCAGCATTCGGTGCGCGAACTGACCGGACTTGGCATTCAGCCCGACATTCTGCTGTGCCGCTGCGAAAAGCCGCTGCCCGAAAGCGAGCGCGCGAAAATCGCCCAGTTCTGCAACGTGCGCAAATCTGCAGTGATCCCGGCGCTCGACGCTTCAAGCATCTATGCCGTTCCGTTGCAGTATCACGCCGAGGGACTCGACAGTGAAGTGCTGCGCCATTTCGGCCTGAGTGCGCCTTCGCCCGATCTGAAACGCTGGGACGATATCGTTGACCGACACCAGAACCCCGAAGGTGAAGTTACCATCGGCGTGGTGGGCAAATATGTCGGCCTGCAGGATGCCTACAAATCGTTGAATGAAGCGCTGGTTCACGGCGGCATGGCGAATCGCGTTAGAGTGCGCATCCAGTGGCTGGACGCGGAACTGTTCGAAAAGGACGATGCTGAAATCGCCGCTGCGCTTGAACCGATGCATGGCATTCTGGTGCCCGGTGGGTTCGGTGAACGCGGGACCGAGGGCAAGATTGCCTCGGTGCGGTTTGCGCGCGAACGTGGGGTGCCGTTCTTCGGCATCTGCCTTGGGATGCAGATGGCCTGCATCGAAGGCGCGCGCAACACGGCGGGTATTGCCAATGCTTCGTCGACCGAGTTCGGACCGACCGACGAACCGGTAGTGGGCATCATCACCGAATGGATGACGTCCGAAGGCCTTGAGAAGCGTTCCGAAGGTGGCGATCTGGGCGGCACGATGCGGCTGGGTGCCTATCAGGCGCAGCTTGCGGGCAACAGCCACGTCGCCAACGTCTATGGCGCGACCGAGATCAGCGAGCGGCATCGCCATCGCTACGAAGTAAACGTCGCCTACAAGGAGCGGCTCGAAAAGGGCGGGCTGGTGTTCTCCGGCATGTCGCCCGATGGTCTGTTGCCGGAAATCGTCGAACGGCCCGACCATCCTTGGTTCATCGGCGTGCAGTTCCATCCTGAACTGAAAAGCCGCCCCTTTGAACCGCATCCGCTGTTCGCAGGCTTCATTGCTGCCGCAGTGAAACAGGCCCGTCTCGTCTGAACGTGTGCAAAATCACTGGTCAATAGCGACATTCCCTGATTATTTGCAGCCGCGAGTATTCAGGGGACGGTGTGATGGACGCGGCAAAGCTGGCTGAGGCACTGACGGCGCAAAGCCTTTTCGCGGATTGCGAGGAAGCCGAGCTTTCGGACGTTATCGCCCGTGGACAAACCCGCTCGTTCAAGCCCGGACAAGTCTTGATGAATCAAGGCGAGGAAGGCCGCACGCTGTTCATCGTGCTAAAAGGCCTTGCCCGTGTCAGCATGGTGGCGGCCAACGGGCGCGAAATTATCCTCGATTATGCCGAGCCGGGCCATGTTCTTGGGGAAATCGCCTTTCTCGATGGTGGGGAACGCACGGCAACGGTCGAGGCGATTGATCCGGTCGAGGCGCTGATCCTCACGCACGGTGCGTTTTCCGACATCATCGAAAAGCACAAGGGACTGGCCCTGCGTCTGCTCAAGGCAATGGCGCGCAGGCTGCGGCAGAACAATGCTGTGATTGAGGCGGATCGCGCTTATACCTCTGGCCCGCGCCTCGCCCGCTTCCTGCTGCGGCTGATGATGGGGGAGGGTGTTGGCAACGAAAACCAGCTCAAGATCGCGCTCAGTCAGGGGGAGCTGGGCAACTTTGCAGGCATGTCACGCGAACAGATCAACCGTCAGCTTTCTGCATGGGCGGAAAACGGCATGGTCGCGTTGAAGGGTGGCCGGGTGACGATCCTTGACCGCGATGCGCTGATCGACGTGGCTGAGGCTTGGTAAAAAAGGGCGGACCTTGCGATCCGCCCTTCGAATTGCATTGCACCAGATCAGGCGGCGACGGTGTTATCGCCTTCGATCACCTTCAGAGTGTTCTGCGCGCCGATCAGCACCTTCTTGGGCTTCATCGCTTCGGGCACTTCGCGCACCAGATCGATGGTCAGCAGGCCGTCGGCGAGATCGGCTGCTTCGACGCGGACGAAATCCGCCAGTTCAAAGCGGCGTTCGAACCCGCGGTTGGCGATGCCGACGTGCAGGTACTCGCGGTCGCTCGGCTCGGGCTTCTGCCCTTTAACCACGAGCAGGTTTTGCTGCGCGGTAATGTCGATATCCTCGGCCTTGAAACCGGCGACAGCCAGCGTGATGCGATAGGATTCATCGCCGCTGCGTTCGATGTTGAACGGGGGATAGTTGTCACCGGCATTGGCGCGGGCCTGGCGTTCGAGCAGGTCGAACAGGCGATCAAAACCCACGGTAGTGCGGCGATAGGGCGAAAAATCGAAACGGTTCATGGCAACAGTCCTCTAATGAGCAATCTGCACTTGCTTTTACGAGCCCGGAACCCGGCGCTCGTATCAGCGGTTTTACGGCCATGCCCGCCTTGCGGCGCATGACACGAAAATCCATGTGTGTTAGCGAAAACCGCTTTTCAAGTCCCCAGAGGTGATCATGTCGGACAAGCCCAAAGTTGAGATATATACGAAGTGGGGTTGCCCCTATTGCGCGCGTGCCAAGCAGCTGCTCGATAGCAAGGGTGTCGCTTATGATGAATTCGACGTGACTATGGGCGGTCCGAAAAAGGCTGAAATGCTGGAGCGTGCGCCGAACCACTTGACGGTGCCGTCGATCTTTATCGACGGAATGCACGTCGGTGGGTCAGATCAGCTTGCTGCGTTGAATGCGCAGGGCAAGCTGGATATGATGCTGGGCCTGTGACGCAGGACGCGCGGCGCGAACCGGTGAAGGTTGCGCTGTTTCAGATGACCAGCGGCATCGATCCGCAGGCAAATGCTGAAGCTATCGTCGGAGCGGCGCGCAAGGCGGCGGATGCGGGCGCGGCAATGCTGTTCACGCCCGAAATGTGCGGCTTGCTGGACAGAGATCGCGCAAGGGCCACGCCCAACATCGTGGCTGAAGGCGACAATCCTGTACTTGGCGCGGCGCGCAAGGTTGCGCGGGAATTTGGGCTGTGGATCGATCTCGGTTCGCTGGCGGTGCTGCGCGACGATGGCAAGTGGGCCAATCGCGGTTTCGTGATCGATGCCGATGGCGAGATCGCCGCGCGGTATGACAAGATCCACATGTTCGATGTCGATCTGGCGACGGGCGAAACGTGGCGGGAATCAGCGGCCTATACGCCGGGTGAGCAGGTGATGACGGTCGACTGCCCGGTTGGCAGGCTTGGCATGGCCATCTGTTACGATTTGCGCTTTCCGGCGCTGTTCGAAGAACTGGGACGGCAGCGCTGTGATGCGATCCGTATCCCGGCGGCATTCACCGTGCCCACTGGTAAGGCGCACTGGCATCTGATGCAGCGTGCGCGCGCTGTTGAGGCGAGTGCGTGGGTTATTTCTGCGGCGCAGGGTGGTTCCCACGCCGATGGCCGGGAAACCTACGGCCATTCGCTCGTCGTCGATCCATGGGGTGAAGTGGTTCATGATGGAGGTGAGGGCGCATCGCTCGGCTTTGCGCTTATCGATCCTGCCCGAACCGCTGAGGTGCGCGGGCAACTGCCCAGCCTTGCCAATAAGCGCGAAATCCCTAGATCGGCGGCATGATTGTCTTCGATCTGCAATGCGAGCCGCTGGGGCATCGTTTTGAGGGGTGGTTCGGCTCGTCTGCGGACTATGAAGACCAGCGCGCACGCGGATTGGTAACATGCCCGTCCTGCGGGGCGGGGCAGGTGATCAAGGCGGTGATGGCCCCCAACGTGGGCCGCAAGGGCAACCAGATGCCCGCACCTGTTCCGAAACCGGAAGCCGCGCCCGTTGCAATGGCCAATCCGCCGCTTCCGGCAGAGGCAGTGGCCATGCTGAAAGCCGTGGCCGCGATGCAGGCCGAAGCGATCAAATCATCCACATGGGTCGGCAAGAACTTTGCCGAAGACGCCCGCGCCATGCATTACGGCGAAAAGGATGCCGCTCCGATCCACGGCAAGGCCACTGCGCAAGAGGCGCGCGAATTGCTCGACGAGGGTGTTGCCGTCATGCCGCTGCTCGTGCCGGTCGTTCCGCCCGAAGAAGCAAACTGAATCAGCGTTGCCAGCGCGTGTGGCGCTGCTAAAGGAAACACGGGCGCGCCCGTAGCTCAGCAGGATAGAGCACCAGATTCCTAATCTGGGGGCCACAGGTTCGAATCCTGTCGGGCGCACCATGAATTTCTGTTATTTTCCAACGCTTTGTGCAACTTCCGCAAACTGGATTCAGCTAGTTCGGTGTTACATTGGAGGTGCGCCGAATCTCCCCGTTTTCCTTGGATTTACGCCGTGTTCCGGCAGGTCCATGCAACATGGATGCAACATGAGATTGACCCAGCCAGACCACGCTGTCGTTCAGCTTCAGCCAATGGCCGGAAAGATATTGAGCATCTTGCGCGGAGCGAATTTCCCATTAACAACCGCAAGAGCGCATGGGCTTAGATGATGAGGAGCAAAATGGCGGCAAAGTTTCGCATCCCGGCTTCCTTCACAGTATTGCCCGCCGCCCGATTTGCGCCATGAACGCGCCTTTTAATCCACTTGCTCGCGGCTTCTACACGGTCAGGGACGCGGCACGCCTCATCGAAGTGGGCAGCGCTCAGCGCATCCGTGGGTGGCTCAACGGGTATCCTCGCCGAAAGGTTGGGCCTCTTCTGGTGCGTGACTACGAGCCGATCGGTGACGCGCAGGAAATGAGTTTTCTAGATCTCATGGAGGTCCGATTTGTCGAGCACTTCAGAGATATCGGGGTTAAGCCACAAACGCTTCGGAGATGCATCGAGGTCGCCCGCGAAAAGTTTCAAGAAGACAAGCCTCTGTTAAAGCAAGGGGTGCTATTTATACCGACCGATGATCGGCGGAAGGTCGTCGTCGAAGAGGTCTTAAAACCTGTTGCGAAGGAGCACCGAGATAGAAAGCTCTGGAACCTCGTCGACAAAAATTACGAGTTCAACGAGTTCATTGAAGGCTCTCTAGCCCGTGGCCTGACATTTGATCCGGAAACGGAGATGGCGTCTGAATGGCGTCCACGCCAGATTGAATTTCCCGAGGTCGTCATTGATCCCATGGTGGCATACGGCCAACCGGTCGTGCCGCAAGGTATCCCAACCGGAGTTTTATTCGATGCGTGGCGCGCCGAAGGAGAGAACGCCGGGGCGGTCGCAGACTGGTTCAACGTCCCAGTTGATCAGGTTCGCATGGCTGTCGGCTTCGAAAAACTCCTGAAACATGAGGAGGGTGCGCTGGCAGCGTGACTCGAACTCGTGTCGCCTTGGATAGCTGTCTCTCAGAGCGTTTAGTCGAGGCCTTAAACAGCCTCTACGGGCACCAAGGATTCGAGTTTTTGCACGTTAGCAAGTTCGTCCCGGCGAAAACGCGGGATGAACATTGGGCCGATGTCTATGCCACCTTCAACGGCAAGATCGTCATCTCCGGCGACTGCAAGATTGCCTATCGTCCACACGAAGCGGTGGCATTTATCGATAACGGTTTTGTGTGCTTCTTCCCTGAAAAGGGATGGGGGCAGCTTCGCGGACACGAGCAAGCGGCAATCCTCATCCATCAGTGGCCCCGCATGGTCCAATGGGTTCGCGAGAACAACGCCCCCTGCTGCTGGCGCTTCGACTTCGCCGGGAAATCCGGCGGAATCAGGCTGTCGGATGAGCCATTCCAGCGCTTAGAGATACCGGAGGAAGTCCTTGAGACGACGCCTCGGCGTCTGGCAAAGCGAAGCTAGCCCCCGATGGGATCGATATCGGGGGCTAGGGCTACGCAACTGAGAGGGTGTCGAGTGAGTTGTGGCCGCAAGGATATGACCTGTGGGCCAATATGGGCGGAGTCCGCTGCATCGTGGAACGCCTGACATTAACTGCTTCCCGCAACTACCTGGCCAACCTTGTCTTGATAGTCGTGCAACGAAATGTCTTCCACGCCGTCTACACTGACTTTCGTAAGCAGAATTTCCCCGGCCACCGCACATTCAAAAGCATCGAATTTGTGCCGCCGCTGAGCATGAACTAGGCGGCGTGGACAAATTTGAGCCAGTATCTGGCTGTGGCGATATGGACCATGCCGAGGAAGCTATTGGCAAGCTGATCGTAGCGGGTAGCGATCG
>NZ_JABAID010000069.1 GCF_012641335.1 Novosphingobium sp. ERN07 | reverse complement strand
GTCCGAGCACCCATCATCAGCCTGTCTCCCCACGACAGGGCCAGTGAATCAGGACTGTGCGATTACTGCAAGGCTGAGTTTTTCAACACTATCGGTCGGCAGCAACCTTTGGATTCGACTCATCCGAACGGCAGCTGTCCCGCTTTCGAGTTCTGTAAGCCGCCTTTCCGCATAGACCCAAACCAGACATTGGACAGCGGTGGCGGTGGCCGATCGATGTTGTCTGCCGGCACAACCTCGACGACATACGCAAGTTCGCGCCTTTTGCCTTCGGGCAGATGTTCCAGGCCGGAATTCTTGAGTGCATGATTCGACCGTTTTGGGTTTCCTGCCGCGGTTAAAAAGCAAAAGACCGCGCAAAGGCTAACAAGTATCAACGGGGAGCGGCGACGCTGTTCTGGACGCATAGTCCAGGCCAAACAGCCGCAGTCCTGGAGATGATGGTTCCCAGCAATGTCGTCGGGTTATCGCATCCAGCGCCGGGGAGCGACCGACGAACCTCTCATCGTATCGCAAGTAGAGCGCTGCGAAAAACGGGTCGAATTGCAGTCCGCTTCCATCGCTGGGGAAAATCGGTACGAGCTTTGTCCGGCTTTCAGCTTCCATGTTGACCATGACCTGCCCCCCGGCAGTCCCTCGATCATAACGAGAGTCCAGCGGTTAAATACGATGGCCCGGACGCCTGCACAAGCGCGTCGGGCATGATGCTCTCG
>NZ_JABAID010000068.1 GCF_012641335.1 Novosphingobium sp. ERN07 | reverse complement strand
GCGACGGCGCCAAGGGCGGTCGGCGCTCGTTCGATCCCGTGGCGATGTTCAAGGTGCTGGTGGTTCAGGCGCAGCATAATCTGTCGGATGCGCGCATGGAGTTCATGATCCGGGATCGCTTGAGCTGGATGCGCTTCTTCGGCTTCGACCTTGGCGGGACAATGCCCGACGAGAACACCATCCGCCACTATCGCAACCGGCTGACCGAGAGCGGCACGCTCGAGGCATTGATGCAGGCGTTCGAGCAACAACTGCGCGAGGCAGGATACCTGGCGATGGGCGGTCAGATCGTGGATGCCACGCTTGTGCCTGCGCCCAAGCAGCGCAATAACGAGGAAGAGAAGGCTGCCATCAAGGCGGGCAAGTCGGCAAAGCAGATCTGGCGCGGCAAGCCGGACAAGGCGCACCAAAAGGATGTCGATGCGCGCTGGACCGTGAAGATCGGCGGCAAGATCCGCTATCGTCCCGATGGAACACCGCTTCCGCAGATCGCCACGCCGGTGTTTGGCTACAAGTCGCATATCAGCATCGATCGGCGCTTTGGCTTCATCCGCAAGGCAGCGGTGACCTCGGCCGCCGACAGCGACGGACGGCAGTTGCGGCGGGTGATCGACACCGCCAACACAGCCGGCGATGTCTGGGCAGACAGTGCCTATCGCAGCAGCAAGAACGAGGCATGGCTCAAGGCCAACATGCTCAACAGCCGCATCCATCGCAGGAAGCCCAAGGGCAGGCCGATGCCCGAGCACA
>NZ_JABAID010000067.1 GCF_012641335.1 Novosphingobium sp. ERN07 | reverse complement strand
AGCGTTTGGTACGCTTCGAACACGTCGACGGGATTAAAAACCTGCTCTCCGACGGTGATCCACGCGCCTTTCGCATGGGAGCAATCGGCAGTCGATGCAAATTCAACCGCTTCGCGAAATGTTGCCCACGATTGTGGGTTTTCGTCGGGCGGCTCACTCACCCATGCCCAATCGAAATCGTCGTCATCGAGGTTGTCGCCCGGGAAGAGCCAAACCAGAGTTGCGGGTTCATTCCATGGGTAAGGCGAGGCATTCATGGTCAAAGTTCTAATCCCAAACGTAGCAATCGCAATTGACGTATTGGCAGAGGGTTGATTCAAGGCTGCTTTTTGGAGGCAGGCTTGAGCAGGGGCGATCTGACCGAAGCGGAATGGCGTATTCTGAAGGGCTTGCTGCCGATCGAGCCTGAGAACCGTGGCCGAGGCAGACGCCCCGAACAGAACCGCTCGATCATCAACGGCATACTCTGGCGACTTCGCTGTGGAGCGCCGTGGCGTGATGTCCCACCCAAATATGGCAATTGGAACACGATCTATCGCCGGTTCCGACGCTGGAGTGAGGCTGGGGTCTGGGAGACCGTAGCTGTGACCCTGGCCGAGATCATGGCGGACAGCGGCCACTACAGCATAGACAGTACCACAGTCCGCGCCCACGTCTCGGCTGCGGGCGGAAAAGGGGGACTCATCGACGCGCTCTTGGCCGCTCGCGGGGCGGGTTCACCAGTAAGCTTCACTGCCTGGCTGATGCCCTCGGACGGCCGCTCGCATTCCATCTGACGGTTGGCGAGGCAGCTG
>NZ_JABAID010000066.1 GCF_012641335.1 Novosphingobium sp. ERN07 | reverse complement strand
CTAGGCTCAGGACCCATTGATTGGCTGAGGGGGATGTGATTCAGGCTCCGCGAGGAGACTGAGCATGAGCGACCTGTACTGGCTGACGGACGAGCAGATGGCTCGCCTTTCGCCGTATTTCCCCAAGAGCCACGGCAAGCCGCGGGTTGACGACCGGCGGGTTCTGAGTGGGATCATCTTCGTCAACCGGAACGGCCTGCGCTGGCGGGATGCGCCAAGGGAGTATGGGCCACACAAGACATTGTATAACCGCTGGAAACGGTGGGGCGCGATGGGGGTGTTTGGCCGGATGACGGAAGGCCTGTCCGCCCAGAGGGCCGAACCTCAGACACTCATGATCGACGCGACCTATCTCAAGGCTCACCGCACGGCTTCCAGCCTTGGGGTAAAAAAGGGGATCTCGGGCGTCTGATCGGACGGACCAAGGGTGGCATGAACACCAAGCTTCACGCGATAACCGATGCCAACGGCCGCCCCTGAGCTTCTTCATCACGGCCGGCCAAATCAGCGATTACACCGGCGCAGCGGCCCTGCTCGACGACCTGCCCAAGGCACAGTGGATGCTTGCCGATCGGGGCTATGATGCCGAGTGGTTCAGGGACGCGCTTGAGCAAAAGGGCATCAAGCCCTGCATTCCGGGCCGGAAATCCCGCTCCATCCCCGTCAAGTACGACAAGCGCCGATACAAGCGGCGCAACCGCATCGAGATCATGTTCGGCCGTCTCAAGGACTGGCGACGCGTGGCAACGCGATACGACCGCTGTCCAACCGTCTTCTTCTCCGCCCTCGCACTCGCCGCAACCGTGCTCTTCTGGCTGTGATCAGTGAGTC
>NZ_JABAID010000065.1 GCF_012641335.1 Novosphingobium sp. ERN07 | reverse complement strand
ATTTCCTTGGCTGGGCAAGGAGGCGTGGCATGAAGGCATCGAAGTTCACGGACGCGCAGAAGGCGTTCGTCATCAAGCAGGGTGAGGAAGGTACACCGGTGGCGGAGGTCTGCCGCAAGGCAGGGATCAGCCAGGCGCCTTACTTCAACTGGAAGAAGAAGTACGCGGGGCTGCTGCCAACCGAGATGCGGCGGCTGCGTGAGCTCGAGGAGGAAAACGGCCGGCTCAAGAAGATCGTGGCTGACCTGACGTTCGACCGGGAGATGTTGCAGGATATCGTCCGCCGAAAGCTCTGAGGCCGGATCGGACGCGCGAACTGGTCGGCGGGATGCTGGCGGACTGGGGTGTGTCGATCCGGAGGGCTTGCAAGGTCCTACCGTTCGACACCTCGAGCTACCATTACAAATCCCGTCGCACCGGTCCGGCCGCGATCAAGAAGCGCATCAAGGCCATCTGCGAGACACACGTTCGCTATGGCTATCGCCGTGTCTATCACATCCTGCGCCGGGAAGGCTGGGTAGTGAACGCCAAGAAGGTTTACAGGCTTTACAGAGAGTTGGGTCTGCAGCTGCGTAACAAGACACCCAAACGACGGGTGAAGGCAAAGCTGCGGGAAGACCGTGCTCCGGCAGTCCGACACAACGATGTGTGGGCCATGGACTTCGTCCATGATCAACTTGCGACGGGCCGCAAGCTGCGCATCCTGACCGTGGTCGACACGTTCAGCCGGTTCTCGCCGGTGATCGACGCGCGGTTCAGTTACCGCGGAGAGGATGTCGTGGCCACGCTCGATCGAACCTGTCGGAAGGCGGGTTATCCGAAGACCATCAGGG
>NZ_JABAID010000064.1 GCF_012641335.1 Novosphingobium sp. ERN07 | reverse complement strand
GAAGCTGCCGCTCGCCGATCCGAACGAGACGAGCACGCCCGAAAAGCCGAAGCCCACCACATCGGCAAATCCATCGCCGTTAACATCGGCAACATGGCGCGGGAACAGATCCTGCGTGGTCCACCCAGACGCCGGATTGAAGTTGGCAATAACCGCCGCACCCGGCGCGCGGAACGTGAACGAATAAAGCCCGTCGGAGAAACGATACTGCTCCACTCCTGAAACAGTGTCGGTCCCATCTGCCCCTGCCGCAATGGTCAGCGTACCATCGGCATTGTGCGAAACCACCGCTTGCGCTCGGGCGACCGCGTATGTGGCGACGTCGGTCCCGGCCCCACCGTAGATGACGTCGTTTCCGGTACCGCCGGTCAGGGTGTCATTACCGGACCCACCAAGCAGAAGATCGTCTGCCCCGGCGCCGACGATCGTGTCTCCCAGCGTGGTTCCCGTGATCTGGAGACCACTTTCGCCATCAGCGTTGAAAGTCTGGACGAAGAGTCCTTCAGGGATCGGCGATGCTTCGCGGACACGGGCAGTGCCGGTGAGTGTTGAACCGATGCTAAGGCCGCCGACGACGAGGATGGCCTGAAAATCCCCGTCGCCAAGTTGTGTGAGAATTGATTGCGGAACCCGATACACGCCGTTCGCATTTGCGACGACGTTGTTGATGACAATCGTGCCCGTCGGCAGGAGGGTTGCGCCTGCAACTCCCGCAAGGCTGATGGCCTGGGCATCGATCTGTGGTGTGATTTGGATGTTTACGAAGCTTGGGCCGGTGCCGTTGGCAAAGGTTGCCGATCCGATCGTGAACCCTTCGGCGCGCCCTTCGCTCGT
>NZ_JABAID010000063.1 GCF_012641335.1 Novosphingobium sp. ERN07 | reverse complement strand
CTTCAAGTGGCCGGGCATTCAGGACGGCGTTATGCGGCTGACGGCGGCACAACTCGGCGCACTTCTGGAGGGCCTGGACTGGCGTCGGGTGCATGGCGGAAGACGTCCGATCGCCCCGCAGATTGCCGGTTGACGGGGCTTTTGACTGCTGATTCAATGCCCCCATGCTTATGGAAGCGGATCTTCCCGAAGACATCGAAGCGCTCCGTGCGTTCGCCCTCGAACAGGTCCGGATGCTGACCGCGGAACGTGCCGCAGCAGCCGAGTTGGCGCTCGCAAAGGGCGAGGCCGATGCCGAGATCGAGCGGCTCCAGTCGATCATCGATGCGTTCATGCGTCATCGGTTCGGCGCGCGGTCCGAGCAACTCGATCCCGACCAACTTCAGCTCGGCCTGGAAGATGTCGAGACGGCTCTGGGCCAAGCCCGGGCTGCCCGCGAAGCGGCATCTCCACAGTCCAAGAGCGATCGCCAGCGCAAGACCAACCGCGGCTCGTTGCCCGCACACCTGGAGCGGATCGAGCAGGTCGTCGATGTCGAGGACAAGGCCTGCCCCTGTTGCGGCGGTGCGCTGCATCAGATCGGCGAGGACGTGGCCGAGCGCCTCGACGTCGTACCCACCACCTTCCGCGTCCTGGTCACGCGCCGGCCGCGATACGGCTGCCGTTCGTGCGAGAGCGCGGTCGTTCAGGCTCCAGCGCCAGCCCGGATCGTCGAGGGTGGCATTCCCACCGAAGCGCTGATCGCGCAGGTGCTGGTGGCCAAGTACGCCGATCACCTGCCGCTCTATCGTCAGGCGCAGATCTATGCCCGGCAAGGCATCCAGCTCGACCGATCGACACTGGCGGACTGGGTCGGACGGGCAGCCTGGTATCTTCGTCCGTTGCGCGACCACA
>NZ_JABAID010000062.1 GCF_012641335.1 Novosphingobium sp. ERN07 | reverse complement strand
GCGATCGACTGCCGCGAGAGCGGCACGTGGTGCGGTTTGCGCATCTTCATCTTCTCGGCCGGGATGGTCCATAGAGCGGTTTCCAGGTCGATCTCATCCCAACGGGCATGACGCAGTTCGCCGGGACGCACGAAGACGTGCGGCGCGAGTTGCAGCGCCCATTTTGTCATGCCTTGGCCTTCGTAGCCATCAATGGCCCTGAGCAGGTCGCCGACCTCATTGGCATCGGTGACCGCCCCGTAGTGAGTGACCGTGGGGGTCAATAACGCGCCGCGCAAATCACGTGTCGGGTCAGACCGCAGGCGTGCCGTGGCTACGGCGTAGCGGAACACGGCACTGGCCAGTTGCAGTGTACGTCGTGCACTTTCGAGCTTGCCTCGCTTCTCGATCTTGCGGATCGCGGCGAGGGCGTCGATCGGCTCGATCTCATGGATCGGCATCTTGCCAATCGAATTGTCGAGCAGGCTGAGGAGATATTCGCAGCGCGTAGCGGTAGCCGGTGCCCAGGCCCTGTCACCGTCGCGGCGGCGCTTGCGGCAATACTCACTGGCGATGCTGGTGAAGGTGTTGTCGGCCAACGCGCCTGCCCTGAGCTTATCGCGTTGCCTCTCAAGCGCGGGGTCCTTGCCATCAGCAATCAGGTCGCGGGCGTCATCGCGCATTTTCCGCGCGTCGCGCAGGCTCACTTGAGGATAAGCGCCAAAGCTGAGCTTCTTCTCAGATCCGCCGTGCCGGAACTTCATTCGCCAGAGTCGTGACCCAGACGGGGAGATCACCAGAAAGAGGCCCAGCTCATCGTAGATTTTGTAGGGCTTGTCGCGCGTCTTGGCTCGACGAATCGCTATATCAGTCAATGACATAGATCAGGCCTTCCATGGCGAGGCCCCCACCCTTGGGGGCCTCGTGCATTTTTGGACCGGCTATTTTTG
>NZ_JABAID010000061.1 GCF_012641335.1 Novosphingobium sp. ERN07 | reverse complement strand
CGCCATGTTGCCGATGTTAACGGCGATGGATTTGCCGATGTGGTGGGCTTCGGCTTTTCGGGCGTGCTCGTCTCGTTCGGATCGGCGAGCGGCAGCTTCTCGACCACCAGCGTCGTCGTCTCCAACTTCGGACAGACCGCAGGCTGGACCAACGACAACCAGTTCCACCGCGAACTGGCCGACGTCAACGGCGATGGCCGGGCAGACATCATCGGCTTCGGCGCGGCAGGCACCCTCGTCTCGCTCGCCAATGCCAACGGCACTTTCGCCAATCCCGTCACCGGCATCGCCAACTTCGGCACCGCGCAGGGCTGGGCAACCCAGAACGGCTTTGCCCGCACCGTCGCCGACGTCAACGGAGACGGCAAGGCCGATCTCGTCGGCTTCGGCACGGCAGGAACGCTGGTGTCGCTCGGCAATGGCAACGGCACGTTCAGCCCTGCGCAGACCGGCGTCGCCAACTTCGGCGTCAACCAGGGATGGGCAAACGACAACAGCTTCCATCGCGAACTGGCCGACGTCAACGGTGACGGGCGCGACGACATCATCGGTTTCGGCACGGCCGGAACGCTCGTCGCGCTGTCCAACGGCAACGGCACGTTCGGCACTGCGCAGCTTGTCCTTGCCGATTTCGGCGTCAATCAGGGCTGGTCCAACAACGATGCCTTCCCGCGCATCGTCACCGATGTGAACGGCGATGACATCGCAGACATCGTGGGCTTCGGCGTCGCCGGAACGCTCGTCGCCTATGGCAAGGGCGATGGCACCTTCACTCCCGTCGGCTTCGACCTTGCCAACTTCGGAGCAAGCCAGGGCTGGACCAGCGACAACACGTTCCACCGCACCATCGCCGATATCGACAACGATGGCCTCGCCGACATCATCGGCTTCGGTGCCGCCGGCGTCCTCACCGCCATCAATCAGGGCGACTTCCTGCTGTGAGGTAACTCAACGCCTGCAAATGCGATCTG
>NZ_JABAID010000060.1 GCF_012641335.1 Novosphingobium sp. ERN07 | reverse complement strand
TTGCCGGTCAGGAAACGATAGTTGACGGTAACCGACGCGGCCGATGGCTGGTCCAACGTGACGGTGAACGCCATGTAATCGCCTTCAAGCACGCCATAGCTGCTGACGGAGATGGCCGGCTGATCGATGGTAGCGTCGTCGTTGAGGATCGTCGCGATGCCAACGGTGCCCGCGGTCGACGGAGCCGCTGCGGGTGGCGTGACTTTCAGGGAGAAGAACTCGGTAGCTTCGATCGTCCTGTCGCCCGTGACGGGCACGTCGACATAGCCCACCACTTGTCCGGCCACGAGTGTGAGTGTGCCCGAAGTTGCCGTATAGTCCTGCCCGGCAACCGCTGAGCCGTCGACCGTCGTGTAGGCGAGCGAAAGCGCTGCGGTGTGGGGCTGGGACAGGCGCACTTCGAAGCGGGCCATGCGGGTGCCGCTGTCGCCTTCGTAGACGATCGGCGATCCGACCAGTACGGCAAGGTTCGAGCCGGAACCATCTCCGTCGAGCACGATGCCCATCGAGCGCAAGGCTGGGCCGCCGCCTGCCAGTTCGGCATTGGTGGGATCGAACAGTTCCATCGTCAGGTTCTGATCGACCTCGTCGATGGAATCGCCCGGTGCGTAGATTTTGACAGTTTGGGTTGTCTGGCCGGGCGTGAAGATCAGTTGCCTGATCTCACCCATGTCACCCGACCAGCTTGTGTTGTAATCGGGTGCGGTGCCAAGGCCATTGCCGGTCAGGAAACGATAGTTGACAGTCACGGTCGCTGCGGACGTCTGGTCCATCGTGACGGTGAACGCCATGTAATCGCCTTCGGCCACGGCATAGCTGCTGACGGAGATGGCGGGTTGGTTGACGGTCGCATCGTCGTTGAGGATCGTTGCGATGCCGACGGTGCCTGCGGTTAAAGGTGCTGCGGCAGGCGGAGTGATCTTGAGGAAGAAGGTTTCGGTGGCTTCGATGGTTCTGTCGCCGGTAACGGGAACGTCGATGAAGCCGACGACCT
>NZ_JABAID010000006.1 GCF_012641335.1 Novosphingobium sp. ERN07 | reverse complement strand
AATGCCCACCAGCCCGCTCAAATGCCCGCACTCGACCCGTCAAACACAAAACCGGTCAGCGTGCCGCCAAAGTCGCGGTTATTGCGGGTGTCCAGATGGCTGACCAGATCATCGCCGGGCTGCGCACGGCGCATCTCGATCAGCTCCTCGAAAAAATCGCCCAGCTTTCGTATTGCTTCCGCGCCCTGTGGTGCTCAGATGGTCGACCAAAGCTGCGCCACAGCCAGCTTGTGAAAGATCGGAGCCTGATCAGGCGCAAGCTGCAATTGCCGGTAGATCACCTGGAACGGGAAATGATGGGTATAATCCTCAATCAGATCGGCCTCGCATCAATCAATGACCTTTCTCATCAGCGCGTCGACTACCGGATCGACAACGCTCTCACCCCATTGGCGAACCACCTGTGGCAGGAACGCCTTTTGGAACACTTTGAGCAAGCGACCATGTTCCGGCGCGTCCATCACCGTGATCGTTCGTCCGAAACTCTTTCCCAGACTATGCTTGAAGACGTCATGATTACGAAAGCTCTTTGGGTCCATCAGCACGCGCCTGCACGCGTCGTGACAGAACACCAGGTACTGGTCCATATGCCCGAGCTGGAAATCGGGAATGTCAGTAAACAGCTTCCGATAACTGCCATTGTGCACGCTGCAGCATTCATCAGCTCGTGAAGTTTGGGATAGGGGTCGATCGTCTCGCCCGTTGCAGCTCGCTCGACCGCAAAAGCATCGAAACTCTTGTCTTCCAAATCTTCCAGCCGTGGCAGTTGCGCAAACATGACCAATCCTCTTCATCCTTTTTACATTATGACATTATTCGTCATTCTGTCAAAAGGATGAAGATTGCGGGCGGAATGAACGGCTGGGGCCAGATGGGGCCGGGGCATTCTGTGCAGTGGAGAAAGCGAAACCCCGATCGTCGATGCATGGCAGCGGGGATAGCCGCATTGTGCAAACATCAAGCATTCGGCCCGAGGGTAGCACTGATCACCGCCAGCAAGGCACCCCGCCGGGTCCTTGGACCGTGTTCCCTTGCCTGGATCGAAAGCGCGATTCGTCCTTCTGCTTCGTCGTGTGTGGGTCGGACCGTCGGCTAGCAGGCGTGCGCATTTTAACGTAAATAAGGGCAGGCCGCCCCCCTTGTGTAGGCCTGCCCCAGATCTAGGCGCTGCTATGCCCATCAGACGCCCAAAGCACCAAATGTATCAAGATCGCGCACCGCGACTCCAAATCTGTGGCCCTCTGCTACGCAGACTTCTTCGGGCTGCATTTCGGTAGGTGTGAAGGCCCACATGAAGCCATGCATTGCGTGGCGGCGGTAAGCTTCCCAGACCTCATCTGCCGGCGGTGCATCCTTGACGCCATTGGCAACGAGCCGCTGGCGATAATGCTCCAGCAGGTCGCGCTCATGCAGGCGCCGCTCGGCAACATCGAGCCCGCCAATAATGGAATAGGCGACATCGTGCATGTACGGCCCGGATTGCCAGCCCTGCCAATCCAGAAAGCCCGGCGTTCCATCGGTCTCGAAATACATGTTGCCCAGATGCGGATCACCATGACTGAAGCACTGCGCGATCTCGAGCGACCGCTTCCATTGCATTCGCAAACCGGCCTCCACCCGTTCACGATCGCGATACGGGCCCGTGATTTCCTTGCAGCGATCCATGGCCATGCAACGATCGAAATAGTCTTTTTCGAGCATCATCATTACCACCCGGTCCGCTGCGTCCCAGACATTCGAAAAACTGCGCAGAGGGGCCAATTGAGCCGAGTTCCACCACCGGGCGTGGAGGCAAGCAAGAATATCTAGTGCACCAGCCTGCTGGTCGAGCGTCATTGGCTTGGTCGCCAGCCCGAAACTGACGTTGCGCGCCGCGAGATCCTCGAGCAGCACCAATCCTTGCTCACCCTCGTCCCAGTCTGCCCAGAAAGCCTTGGGAATATTGATCTCGACCGAGGGAGCCCAGTTCTTGAAGAACTTGGCCTCCCAGACGAACGACTCGTCGAAGGTGAAATCATGGCGAATGAAGCCCCCCTTCAACCACATTGTCGGTGGCAGGCAATGGGCATGACCTGCTTCGTTGTAGGACAGCAGCAATCGCACCTTGGTCGCGGTGCCCGGAATGATCGTACCGAGGTAGAGCGACGTCACCACGGTTCCGGGATAGTCTTGCTGCAACACTTTTGTGAGCCAAGCGGCTGTAATTGACGCCGTGTCCTTGGGCAAGCCAGCTACTACAGGCCTTGTCACAGTATCGCATCCACCATCGGGCATCTTTCAAAACTCCGGTTTTCGGCGGCATCGATCGCATGATCCGCAAAAGCTGACTTGCTCCTCGGCAAGGTTCGAACTCAATAGCCCCCGAATTTGTAGGTCAAAGAAACACCATAGGTCCTAGGGTTGCCAGGAAGATAGGAACTCGTGCCCAACGGCGTATCCTCCAGCGCCAGAATGCGCTGATAATAGCGCGTCTGGCCCAGATTGCGGGCAAACAGCGCCACCTCAAGATCGGGCTCGTCCAACCTGTAGGCAATCCGCGCGTTGAGCACCCCAAAGCTGGGGATGCGGTTCGAGGTGCGATTGGTGTCTCCGAACAGCCCCTGCCCAATCAGCGGCCCAACGCCGAAGGTCTCACTGCGATAGGAATAGTCGGTGTGCAGCGCCAGTTTACCGGGGCCGACCGGAACTTCGTAATCCGCCGCCAGCGTGAACGACGTCTTGGGCGTGTAGGTGTATGGCGTGTCCCTGACATCAACACTCACGATCGCGCCATTGCGGGTCACCGGAATGTTGAAACTGGTGTATTCTGGATCGAGCAGCGTCAGAGCACCGCTCAATCGCAGCCCTTGCGTGGGAGCAACGACCAACTCGGCCTCGAATCCCTTGATACGGCCCTTTGCGATGTTCTGGTTGCCCGAAGTCAGGGTGCCGTTCGGCGCCACAACAGGCACGTTGCGCTGGATATTCTGATAGTCGCTGTAAAAGGCAGCGAGGTTGAGTCGAACGGTCCGGTCCAAAAAGTCGAACTTGCCGCCGATTTCATAGTCAGTGACGGTCTCCGGATCGAAGGTGACTGAGCTTCCGCCGGTAATCGCTCGCGTATTGAATCCGCCGGCACGATTGGCCTTGCTGGTCTTGATGTAAAGGAAAATGTCGTCCGATGCCTGCCAATCAAGCCCGGCGGTATACGACCAGTAATCATATGTTCTGCGGTTGGTGGAGGCACATACGCCCGGCGTATCAAGCGTCGTGGCGTCCATCGAACATGTAAAGTTGCCACTTCCGCCTGGGGTCTCAGCGCGGTTCCGTCGGACTATCGATCGGATGTCCTTGGTGTAGCGCAGGCCACCAGTGAACCGCAACGTCGGCGTTATGCTGTAGGTCAGCTGACCGAACCCAGCCTGACTTTCGTTTCTAACCGTTGCATCTACATAACCCAGCGAAGGGCTCAGCGGGAAGAGCGCGTAGCTCTTCGAACGGTCAGTGCCGTTCTCCACGAAATAGAACGCACCCAAGATATAGTCCAGATTTCCATCCAGCAGCGAACCTGAGAATTGCAGCTCCTGGCTGAACTGGCGCTGATGAATGAAGTTGCCGTCCGCCCTGACTAGGCCGCCTGTAAACAGGTAAGGCGTTCCGTCGTTGTCGGACAGCGATCCGGTATCGATGCCGCGCCATGCGGTGATCGACTTGACATTGAATGCTTCGGAAAAGTCATATTCAAAGGTACCGCTGGCACCCCATGTTTCCGCGTCGCCATAGATTCCGGGCATGCTGTTGAAGACGCGCCAGAAGCCGCCTGTCCCCCTGACATTGCCTTCCCAGGCATAGTTGGCAAGCGTGTCACCCGCAGGTCCTTTTACAGGACAGGCGGCCAAGGCAGTCGGCCCCGAACACAAGCCGACCAGCAAGCCGTTCAATGCGGTGGGCGTAAAGCTCTTCAGGCCAACCAGTTCGCCACCCGTGCGACGATCCGTATAGTCAGCCTGCAATGCCGCACGAAATGCGCCGCCATCGTCAAAGGCAATCGTTCCACGGACAAATTCGGTATTGTCGCCGCCGACACGCTGGTTGAACGGCACATTGACACCATAGCCTTCATGTTCGTTATGCGAATAGGCTACGCGCGCGGCGAGTCCCGCCGCGATCGGCACGTTGATGACTGCAGACAAGTCCCGCGCTTCGTAATTGCCGATACCCGCAGAGACCATACCTTCAAATTTATCGGTAGGCTTCCGGTTGACGACGTTGATGGCGCCACCGGTGGTGTTGCGACCGAACAGCGTTCCCTGCGGTCCCCGCAACACCTCGACGCGCTCAACATCCAGAAAATTGAACAATCCGCCAGAAGAACGCGCGACATATACGCCATCGACATAGGCACCGACCGACTGATCGATAGCAATCAGGCCATCAGGCGAGCTCTGGCCGCGCAATGAAAATGATGCCGAGCCAGGCTGTGCAGTTGCAGGCTGGACAACAAGCCCCGGCGCAATCGCTTGAAGCTGATCAACGGTACGCACCTGATTGTTCGTGAGGGCGTTGCCATCGACAGCAGTTACAGCCACCGGCGTCGATTGCAGGCTCTCTGACACCCGGCGGGCCGTAACAACGATATCCTGGATACCTCCGCCCGTTTGATCATCTGCCTGGTCGCCCTGAGCTTCCTGAGCCGACACTGGAGACGCTTGAATGCCCGCGAGCAGGGTTGCGGCCAGAAGTGTCGAACGTAGCACCGTTTTCATTTAGACATCCTCCCTCTAATCTGCGGCGCCCGCTATTCCCGGACGTCCTTGCCGCATCCTGCCTATGGCGAAACATCTTAATCGTCAATATAATTAATACGGCTTTGAAGATTTTGCCGCTCTGCCGCGTTTGCGCCGCTGTTGGCATCGGGCAGCGCAGCAAGCTCGGCCCAGCTGCCATCTGATAGCTCTTGACTACCTTTTAATCTCAAAATCATATAAACGATAATAGTGGTTGTCAGAACCCCCGGCGACGCCTGCGCTGCCATCCGCAGCCCTTGCCTCGGATCGAAATTGGACAGGATGAACTAGAGAATTGCGCTACATCTCAACGAGGAGCAGAGGATTCTGCAGCAGGAGTTGAGACAGCTTCTGACAGACCTGAGTTCATCCGACGTGCTTCGACAGTCTATCGAGAAGAACCAGCCCCTCGATCACAATGTCTGGAGGGCGCTGTCCGAGTTCGGCGTACTGGGCACGGCCATTGCAGAGGAATTCGGTGGCGTCGGCCTGGGAGCTTTGGAATTGGGCATCGTCTCCCAAGAAATCGGCCGCGCAGTGGCGCCGGTGCCATTCTTCTCCTCTGTGTGCCAGGCCGCCCAGACCCTCGCGCTGGCTGGCGCGCCAGACCAGAAGATGCGCTGGCTGCCCCTGATTGCCACAGGAAAAATCCATAGGCACTTTTGCCTAGGCAGAAGGAAACGAAGCCCTTGATGCAGCTTTTGTCAGCACCACGTTCAGCGCGGGCAGGCTGACCGGCTTCAAGACCGCCGTTGCCGATGCGGGCTGGGCTGGCTTATGCATCGTCGTGGCACGCGAAGAGGGTGCGCCGGTGCTGGCGCTGGTGGACCTGCATCAGCCGGACGTCCGCATCCGGGGCTTTCGGCCATTGACCAGCTTCGCCAGTACAGCGAGATCCAGTTCGACAATGCCAAGGCTGAATGACTGGGCCCGGTTGATGCCACGGCGATGCTTGATCAGCTTCTCGATCGATTTGCGGTGCTCGAAGCCTTCGAACAGGTGGGCGGCGCGGAAACCGCACTGACTATGGTCCGCGATTACACATTGGCGCGCACCATATTTGCACGCCCCCTCACGTCCTATCAGGCGATCAAGCACCGGCTTGCCGACAATCTGGCGGCGATCGAGCTGGCGGGTTGCAACGCACTTCACGCAGCCGAAGCGCTCGATCAGGATCGTGCAGATTTACCGGCCGCTGCGGCAACCGCGCGGATTGCTGCGATCAATGCGTATGAAGGCATGGCCCGCAACAACCTGCAATTCCACGGCGGTATCGGCTTCACATGGGAATCCGATTGCCATTTCCATTATCGCCGCGCACGACTGTTGGCGCTCAACCTCGGATCACGGGAATTCTGGTCTAAGCGCCTCATCACGGCGTTGGAAAACACCTCAGAGCCTGGCGCCGTTTCGGGAGCACGCCTCTCCAGTCGTCCGGACTGTGATGAAGATGCCGCCTATCGGGCTGCCGTCCAAGCCTGGCTGGCCGAGCAGAAACTCGGCTTTCAGCCGCTGCCTGCACATTGGGAGACGCCCGAGGCCGCCAATCTTGCCAAACGCTGGGCACAGACCAAGCATGCGGCAGGCTATGCAGCCATTGCACGACCGGTCGAAATGGGCGGAGCCGGCGGGACAAAGCGACAGCAGCAGATACTTGCGCAGGAAGAGTCTCGGGCAGGCCTCACAATGCCGCTTGGCGGCATCGGCTATGCGCAGGCCATGGCAGCGATAGGACGTCACGGAACTCCAGAGCAAAGGCAGCACTGGGAGGCGGCGACCTATCGCGGCGACGTCTACTGGTGCCAGCTGTTCTCCGAACCCAATGCCGGATCGGACCTTGCAGCGGTTCGCACGCGCGCGGTTCGCCAGAGCGACAACTGGATTATCAACGGTCAGAAGGTCTGGACCAGCGGCGGCCACCTGGCCAATTTCGGCATCCTGCTGGCACGGACCGACCCTGTTTCCACGAAGCATGCGGGGCTCAGCTTCTTCATCATCGACATGCACCGGGACGGAATCACCACCCGCCCCATTCGGCAGATCAATGGCGAAACCGGGTTCTGCGAAACCTTTATCGTCGACGCAGTGGTTCCATGCAGCTACCGACTGGACGATGTCGGCAAGGGCTGGGCCGTCGCCATGTCGGTGCTAGCTGCAGAACGAACCACAACCAGCGGCATCGGCGAAGGCGAAAAACGCGTTTCGAGCACCTCGGCCAGAACGCTCATCCAGCGCGCACGTGCAGCACGCAGGAGCCAAGGCACAGCGCTCGATAGTGCACTGGTCCGTTCGCAGATAGCCCGGTTCCATGTCGAAGCGCAGGGGCTGAAGAACTACACCATCCGCCTGCAGCAGGTGTTGGCCGATGGTGCCAAACCCAACGGTAAAAGCCCTGAAGGCCATGTGAAGGTTACAGGCCCGACCATGCGCGGCCTCTCGGACGGCAATGCTAAAGGCAACCGCACCGCAGCTTGGTGCAAATCCCCCATCGGCGGCGATCTATAGTGCGCAATGGTCAGAGGCGGCTGGGCAGCGAAATGGAAGGCATACTGGCGAAACCACCGCTGCCAATAGGCGCTGTCAACACGCCTGATTCCGTGTCGCAACCATGTTGCACGGAGTTGCCGGGAACCCAGCGGAATGAACAGAAAAGCCCGGAAATCAACGCAACAAGGCGCAACACGTCAATTGGAACGACCAAACGGCAACCCACCTAAATACATTTAATTTTCAACGATTTAGATGGTAGCGGAGGAGGGACTCGAACCCCCGACACGCGGATTATGATTCCGCTGCTCTAACCAGCTGAGCTACTCCGCCACATCCAGACCGTTGCCGTGTTGGGCTGGTCCGTCGGTAGGCCGCGCTCCTAACCGCGCTGTGGCGCATGGTCAACCGGTTAGCCGGGGAATTTTTTCGTTCGGCAGAAAAATCCACAAACATAGTTGGAACAGTCCGCATTCAAGCGCGGCATTGTGATCTGGTGCCGCTGCAAGCCGCATAATTTCCCGCACGAGCCGCACCCCGCCTCTGATTTTGAACGATAAATTTTCTGTAATTATCTCCGCGTTTACCATTGTCTGCGAGGAATTACGTAAATCTACTAAGGGCATAGCCGCTAATCCATCGAAAATGAACCGATTGGAGATGCGCTGCGCCCCGGAAGTTGAGGGCAGTAGAATGCGGTCCGACGTAAAGACGTTGCTGGGCAGGCTGGGGCGAAGCCAGTTCAAGTACAAGGAATTTGCCGACCGTTTTTCCGAACTGGAAACCTGGCCCGTTTTCGAAGCGGTGATCCGTGATCCGCGCGTTTTCGAAAGCGCAGCGCACAGCTTGGCCCCTGCGACCGCACAATCCTCGCCCGAAATGGCCCCTATCGGTTCGGTTCTCTCGCGCAAATATGGCGGAGACGAGGCCGCACCCAAACAAAAACCGGGAGGAGACGTCCGCAGCCTGCTCGCCCAGATCTCTGCAGCAGCACAGAAGGGGACCATCTGATGGCACTCGTTCTCCTTTCCGGCCTGCGCGGCGGCGTTGGCGTGACCAGCCTTGTGGCCAATCTGGCCATGACGATCGCGAGCGGCGGGCAATCGGCGGTAATCCTCGACCTGTCGCAAAGCAGCACACTGGGCCTTCATTTCGGCCTTGATTCCCATCAGCCATTGCCGGGCTTCGATGCCCCTGCCGCTGCGGCAGGTCCGATTCACGGGGTCAGGTTGCTGGATGCCGCAGCGCAATCGGCCAGCAAGGATCTCGGTGAAGGCCTTGCTTGCGGCGATTTCAGCTTTGCGGGCGAAGTGATCCACATTGCAGACCTCTCGGGTGCCGCAGCAGGCGCTGCTGAACAATTGCGTCCCTTTGCCGATATCGAACTTTGCGTGCTCGCGCCGACCGCCGAGTGCCTCTACGGCTTGCCTGCTGCGCTCGCGACGCTGCCGGCCAACACATTTTTCATCCTCAATCGTTGCGACGATACCCGCAGGCTTGGCCGCCATGCCGCCAGCTTCGTGCGCGAACTGCTGGGCGAGCGGCTGCTGACCACGATCCACGCAGACGAAGCCGTGGCCGAAGCCGGCGCAATGATGCAGCCGCTTTCACGCCACTCTCCCGCGAGCGCCGCGCTTGCCGACATTACGGGCATCGCGAAACGGATAGCCCTGCTGTCGGCCCCCATCCGGCTTGGCTCCCTGCCTGACGCAAACGACACGCAAAGCAACGCTGCATGATCCGCCTGTACAACAAGATGCTGCCGTGGATCACCATCGGCGCTATCCTCTTTGCGGCTGCCGTCGTGATCGGCGTCCCGCTCGATCTGCACCAGCAGTGGCTGATGGCAGGCGGCACGGTCATCGGCACGATACTGCTTTCGCGGCGCGGTTCGCGCAAGGCGGCGCTGACTCTGGGGATTCTCGCGATCCTCACCTCCACCCGCTACATGTTCTGGCGCACCACCCAGACCTTGCAGTTCAACACCTTGCCCGAATTCCTGTTCGGCAGCGGCCTCTATCTGGCAGAGCTTTACGCCTGGGTCCTGCTGCTGTTGGGCTTCCTGCAAACAAGCTGGCCGCTTGAACGCCCGCCAGTGGAGATCGAAGGCGACCCCGACCACTGGCCGACAGTCGATGTCTACATCCCGACCTACAACGAAAGCCTGGAGATCGTCCGCAACACGGTCTACGCGGCAATGGACATGGATTACCCGGCAGACCGCTTCCGGGTCTTTATTCTCGACGATGGCCGCCGCCCCGAATTCCGCGCCTTCGCGCGCGAGGCAGGCTGTGGTTACATCACGCGCGACAACAACCTGCACGCGAAGGCCGGCAATCTCAACGCCGCCATGAAAAAGACCGATGGCGAGTTGATCGCCATCTTCGATTGCGACCACGTGCCCACACGCTCGTTCCTGCAACTGTCGCTTGGCTGGTTCCAGAAGGACGCCAAGCTGGCATTGATGCAGACGCCGCACTTCTTCTATTCGCCCGATCCTGTGCAGCGCAATCTGGCTCCCGTGCGCGATATGCCCGGCGAAGGCGACCTGTTCTACAACCCAGTTCAGGACGGCAACGACCTGTGGAACGCCACGTTCTTTTGCGGATCATGCGCCGTGATCCGCCGTGAAGCGCTGATGCAGACCAATGGTTTTGCGGGCGAGACGGTGACCGAGGACGCGCACACCGCGCTCAAACTGCAGCGCATGGGGTGGAACACGGCCTATATCTCGGCGCGCCTTTCCGCAGGCCTCGCCACAGAACGCCTCGTCGTCCATGTCGGTCAGCGCATCCGCTGGGCGCGCGGGATGACCCAGATCATGCGCATCGATAATCCGCTTCTGGGCAAGGGCCTGAAATGGCAGCAGCGACTTTGCTACCTCAATGCCATGCTGCACTTCCAGTTTCCGCTGCCGCGCATTGTGTTTCTCACCAGCCCGCTGGCCTACCTGATCTTCGGCCAGAATATCATTCAGGCCTCTGCCTCGCTGATCTTTGCCTATGCCCTGCCCCACCTGTTCTGTTCGCAGGTTGCATCCGAGCGGCAGCAGGTTGGTTGGCGGCGTCCGTTCTGGGGGGAGATCTACGAAACGATCCTCGCCTTCCACCTGGTTGCACCCACCGTCATCACATGGTTCCAGCCGCGCAAGGGCAAGTTCAACGTGACCGACAAGGGCGGCGTGCTGGACCGGACCTATTTCGATTGGGCCATTGTCAAGCCGCACCTGATCACGGTTGGCCTGTTGGTTGGCGGCATGGCGCTGGCTATCGCCAAGTACGCCTTCTTCCCGCAATACTTCAACGTCCAGCTCGATACGTTGGCGCTCAATCTGGCATGGGCAAGCTTCAGCCTGATCCTGCTGCTGGCCGCTGTATCGGTGGCACGCGAAACCCGCCAATCGCGGCAGGAAATCCGCCTGCAAGCGCGCTTGCCCGTAACCGTCCACTTCGCATCCGGTCACGTTGCCAAAGGCATGACTACCGATATTTCGATGGGCGGCGCTGCGATTGAGCTGCCCGCGGGCGTTGCACCGCTCGATATCGCTGTCACGCACGTGGTCCTGTCCACCGGTGCTGAAAATCTGGCGATCCGCGTGGATCAGATCCGCCGCCGCGATGGCTTCGTTTCGGTCAAGTTCCGTCCGCTGGAAAACATTGCCGCACGCCAGCTTGTGCGCGCCATCATGGGTAGAGCCGACGCCTGGCAGCGCCCCGCCCCACCCGAGCGCGTGGCAGGACTGCGCTCGCTTCAGGATATCATCGTGATCGACGCCATGACCGTAAAGCGCGCATTGCGCCTGAACTTTGCCGAACGCAGGGTGCAAAAGGCAGAACAGGCCGCGATGGCGAAGGCCGCAAAGGACGCAGAAAAGGCCTCCGGTCTTACCGCTGCCCCCCTCGCGAAAGCCGCCGCCATCGCGCTCGCCATTGCGACTGCCGGATATGCAATGCTGCCCGGCGCAGTCCGTGCCGCACCCGTCGTCGCGCCCTCAGCGCCCGCGCCAACCACCACGGCACTCGATACCGAACGCCTTACCTTCAAGGACTTGCGCATCCGCAACGCGATCCGCCTTCAGGGCACGCGCGGCGAAATCAGCATTCCCTTCGGCATCCGGCAGGACGAAGTGGTCAGCGCCGCCACAATCACGCTTCAGGCGGCATGGTCGCCCGCCCTGCTGGGCGACAGCAGCCAGCTCGTCGTCATCGTCAACGGTGAAGTCGCACAGATCGTCCCGTTGAAGCCAGAGAACTCAGGCGGACAGGTTATCACCGTTCCGGTCAACCCTGCGCTTTTCCTGCCGGGTGACAATCAGCTCAACCTGCGCCTGATCGGCCACTATGCGCGCGATTGCGAAGATCCGTTCAACAGCCTGCTCTGGGCCAACATCAGCAACACCCGCTCGTGGCTGGATCTGACCAAGCAGCATCTGCCGATGCGCCCTGACCTCGCCCGCCTGCCAGCGCCCTTCTTCGAAAAGGGCATCAACGCCGCGCTCAAGGTGCCGTTCGTCTTTGCCGGACAGCCCCGCGCCGGCGAGCTTGAGGCTGCAGCGCCCATCGCATCGTGGCTGGGCAGCCTTGCCAGCTATCGCGGCTTCGCGTTCAAGCCCTCTTTCGGCCAGCTTCCCACCGGCAACGCCGTGGTCTTCCTCAATCGCAACGGCGCAATGCCCGAACTCGGCCTTGCGGTGAACGGTCCCTCGGCTGCCGTCATCGCCAACCCGCGCGACAAGACTGGTACGTTGCTCGTCATCATGGGCCGCGACAATGCCGAACTGCGCCTTGCCGCTGGAGCCATTGCCACCGGAAAGGGCGTGTTCGGCGGCCCGCGCATGAGCTTCGAAGGCGCGCGCATCCCCACTTGGCCACGCTACGGCGCGCCACGCTGGCTGCCGACCGACCGCGCCATCCGCCTTGGTGAAATGACCGAACCCTATGCCCTCCAAGGTCTGGGCCTGCCCCCCGGCCCTCTAACGGCGCGCTTCCGGGTTGCCCCAGACCTGTTTTTCTGGCCGCGCCAAGGCGGCGAGATCGATCTGCGCTATCGATATCCGATCGCCAACTGGCTTGATCGCGATGCGTCGCGCCTCGATGTTTCGATGAACGGACAATATCTGAAAACGCTGCCGCTCACCGGTAGCTGGTGGACGGGTCTGTTCGGATCGAAGGGCGTAAACAGCCACGATGGCAATCAGAGCGTCGTTCTTCCACGCTATGCCCTGTTCGGCCAGAATGAGATCGTGTTCGATTACAACCTGATCGTCGCCAACAAGCAGAAGTGCACCGGAATGCTGCCCGATAACGTTCGCGTCTCGGTCCTGCCTGAATCGACCATCGACCTGACCGATGCCTATCACGGCATCGAAATGCCCGACCTCGCCCCTTTCGCCAGCGCAGGCTATCCTTTCACGGTGCGCCCCGATCTGGCTGAAACAACGGTGATCATGGCGGGTAACCCATCGCCCGCATCGGTCGAAGCTTTCCTTGGCCTGATGGGGCGGTTTGGCGATGCAACCGGCGCTGCCGCCACCGGCGTGACCGTTGCGGACCGTATCCAGCCAGAACGCCTTGCCGATCAGGACGTCCTTGTCATTGGCAGTTCCTCGCTTGCCGGGGCGGAGCAGTTCTTTGCGAATGCCCCGGTTCACTACGAAGGGGGCGGGCTGAAAGTCAGCCAGGGTTCGCCGCTGCAATACGTCGGCGCATTGTTCAGCAACCGTGATCAGGCTGATCCCGAAGAAGTCGCTGCCATCGTGCAAAGCGCGCGTGGCTTCACCGGCATTGCCAGCTTCCGCTCTCCCTATGCCCCGGATCGCACCGTTGTTGCCCTGTTGGCCGATGATCCGCGCCAGTTGCCGCAATTGGTCGATGGCATGGCCGATGCCAAGATCAACGCCCAGATTCAGGGCGATCTTTCCGTCACTTCGGGCGATGGGATGGCCAGCTATGCTGTCGGCCCGACCTACTGGGTCGGTTCGCTGCCGATATGGATGAAAGTGGCTTACTGGTTCAGCAAACGGCCGCTGCTGATGGCGCTGTCCACCCTGTTGCTGGCGCTTGCTCTCACCGGCCCGGTTTATCTGTTTTTCAGCCGCCAGGCCAAGGCCCGCCTTGCTGCCAATGATGAAGAGGGTGCCTGAGATGCGCCGCATGCAAAGTTCCGTGCGGGTCGCACTCGTCGCAGGCCTGCTGGCTGGTGTAACCATGCCCACCGTCGCCCTGGCTGAAACGCCCGCAGTGAAGGCCCTGCTCGATCAGGCGGCCTACTGGCGGTCCAAAGGCCGCAATGATCTGGCGGACCAAGCGCTACGCCGCGCCCGCGCGCTCGATCCTTCGGCGGCAGAGGCAGCGCCTGTACGCCCCAAACCGGCACCTGCTCCAGCGGCGAAACCGGCTCCGGCACCTGCCCGTGCGGCGCCTGTTGCCAAGCCTGCACCAGCACCGCGCAACCCTTCCACCGCTCCGGCCCGCACGGCCTCCAGCACCGCCGGAACTGCCCGCGTCGCCGGGTTCTCCGCGCTCGATTCCGGTGACCTTTCCACCGCTGCTTCACGCTTTGAACGGGCGCTGGCGGCCGACCGCAACGATGGCGATGCACTGGGCGGCCTTGGCATCGTGCGCCTGCGGCAGAACCGTTTTGCCGAAGCGCGCGATCTGCTCGAACGGGCTTCCCGCCTGCCCGGCGCAGGCCGCTGGACCGAAGCGTTCGCCTCCGCCCGCTTCTTCGGCGGTATTGAAGACGCTCGTGAAGCGCTCAACAAGGGCTATATCGATAAGGCCCAAGCCATTGCCGAAGACACCGTCCGCCTCGGATATGCCCAACCGCAGCCCGCGCTGGAACTGCTTGCACAGATCTATGAAAAGCAGGGTCGCTTTGCCGATTCCGCCGATCTTTATCGCCAGGCCAGTGCCGGTGGCGGTGCCGACGAAGCCCGTCTTGCCAGCCGCGCCGCCAGAGGCAGAGCATTGGCCGCGATGGCGCGGGGTGATGACTATGCCGCCGAGCAGGAATTTCAGGGCGGGCTTGTGGCAGATCGCAACGATCCCTGGATCCGCTACGAATTTGCCCGTTTCATGATCGGGCGCGGTCGCCGTGCCGAAGCGGAATCTCTGGTCGGCTCGCTCGCCCAGTCGACCGACCCTGATGCGCTCTATGCTGCTGCCCTGATCAACAAGGATCTTGGCAACCTGCTCGCCGCCTCAGCCTTGGTAGAGCGCGTGCCCGAAAGCCGCCGCAGCCCGGCGATGCGCAACTTCTCGATCTCGATCAAGATCGAAGCCGCCATCGCCCGCGCCAAGGCACTTGCCGAAACCGGGCAGAAATCTGGTGCCATCTCGGCCCTTCGCCAGATTGCCAGCGTGCCTTCGCTGCCCGCTGCGCGCCGGGCCGAAGTGGCTGGCGCGCTCTATGATCTGGGTGACGAAGCGAGCGCGGCCAGCCTCGCCCAGTCGGCGCTGGATGGTGAGATCACCGACCTTGGTGGTTACGATGCGCTGGTGCGCGTTCTGGCTAGCACGGGGCGCGATGATCTGGCGCGGACCGCCTTGCAAAAGGCCTCTGCACTCGGCGGCTCATCACCCGATGCACAGCGCGCGGTGGCGCGGATGTCAGCGGGCCTTGCAGTTTCGCAAGCAGACCGGATGCGCCTTGCCGGCCAGTTCGCGCCTGCGTTCGATCTGCTGCAGGGCGCCTGGAACGCCGCGCCCGACAATACCGAAATCCTTGCCGCACTCGCCCGCCTTTACCAAAACGGCGGCATGGCTGCCCGCGCCGCGCAGTCCTATCAACTCGTGCTCGCCCGCGATGCCCGCAACCGAGACGCTCTGCTCGGCCTTGCGCAGACCGCGCAGGGTGCGGGCGACCGCGATCTGTCGAAGCAGGCCGCAGATCGTGCGCTGGCTGCTTACCCGGATGACTATCAGGTCCACCTCACACTTGCCCGCGTGGCGCAGGATCGGGGGGACAAGGGCGCCGCCGTGCGTCTGCTCAAGGAAGCGCGCGAACTCTATGCCCGCCAGAACGGCGGCACCACGGCCATCGCGCCGGGCGCAAACCCATTCGCCGCCACGACTGGCGCGGCGGACAGCAATCCCTTCCGCGCGCAGGCCTTTGCTGCCCCGGCACCTGTTGCAGTAAATCCTTTCGCGTTGGGAAATGGCACTCGCTTGCCGTCGCAGCCCGTGGGCAACACATACGCCAGTACCAGCTATACGCCCCAAGCCTATGCCTCCGCTGCACCGGTCGCCTCAATGCCATCAATGGTAGCGCAGTCGCCCGCCGCATGGGGCGGCGCGCCTGCCGGGTCGTTCGGGGTGCCCGCGCCAGCCATGCCAGCGGCGGACAATGGCTTCGAGTCAGGCGTGCCCGCTGGCCCGGTCGATCCGGTCCTTGCCTCCATCGCCTCCGATATCGAAACGCTCAGCGAGGACGCCCGCCCCCGCGCCGATCTTCAGACCGGTTATCGCAGCCGCAAGGGTGAAACCGGCCTCAGCGCGATGAGCGAGATCAAGGGCACTGCCGAATTCTCGACCGGCCTTGCCGGTGGCCGCGTGAAGGCGCGCGCCGAGGCCGTGGTGATCGATTCCGGTCGCCCCATCGGCTCAGGCCTCGCCCGCTTCGGCCAGAACGCCACTATCGAAGCGCAGGCCATCGTCGATGAAGAGCGCGCCGTTCTCAGCCAAGCACAAACGCAACAGGCATCCGGCGTCGCGTTCACCGTCGGCTATGCTGATCGCACAGTGCAGGTCGAAGGCGGCACCACGCCCATCGGCATGGGCGAAACCAAAGCCACCTTCCGCGCCGCAATCACACCCGAACTTTCACCCGGCGTGCAAGCCAAGGCATGGGCAGAGCGCAAACCGGTCACCGATTCCGTTGTATCCTATGCCGGCACCCGCGATCCCGTTACCGGGGAGCGCTGGGGGCAGGTCATGCGCACCGGCGGCGGCGCGGGTTTCTCCTATGATCGCAACGGCAACGGCGTTTACGGCGAAGTTGCCTACAACCAGTATCGTGGCGCCAACGTCCGCAACAATCGCGGGATCGAGGCCAACGTCGGCGGCTATCTTCGCCTGGTAAAAGGTGAACGATCGCAACTGACTGGCGGCATCAATGCCAATTACCAGACCTACGACAACAATCAGAACTTCTTCACTTACGGCCACGGCGGCTACTTCAGCCCACAAAGCTTCCTGTCCATCGGCTTCCCGATCAACTACACGCTGGAAAGCGAAACGCTGGACATCAAGGCAAACCTGACACCTGGTTTCCAGAGCTTCAGCCAGGATGAAACCGCGCTTTATCCCACCGACCCGGCGCTACAGGCCATTCTCGATGCCCTGAAAGACCTCAACACCGATGTGCGCGCTCGCTACGACAGCCTGAGCCGAACCGGCTTTGCCATCTCGGCAGGCGGCGAAGTTTATTACAAGGTTTCGCCCAATACGCAGGTCGGCGGCAACATTTCGTTCACAAGCTTCGGACAATACGAGGAATTCCGCTCGCTGATAGGAATTCGGCAGGCGATTGGAGGAACCCGGTGATCCAGATGCCCCTGCGTGAAGCCTTCGGCAGCACCCGCTCGCCCGGCGTTCCGCTGATCCTTTCCGAAGTTGTTGCCGAATTGGCAGATGCCGCTTCGCCCCAGCAGATCGCGGGCTTTGGGTTTGCGCTCGGCCAGCGTCTTGCCGCTCGCATCCGTTTGGATCAGGTGACAGGTCTGAACGACCTTGAGATGCACCTAAACCGCCTATGGAGCGAACTGGACCTTGGCGAATGCCACTTGGACGTGGATGAAACCGCGCTGGTGGTTGAACACGATCCGGGTCTTCTTCGTCCCGATGTGCTCTCCCCCGCCGCACGCCCATTCCTCGTCGAACTTCTGCGCGGCACCTTCGATGCCTGCTTCCGCGCGCTTGGTAGCGCCGCCAATGTTCAAACTTCCGCCACTTGGCATGAACGGAAAATCGAACTGCGTCATGGAGTTTGATCCCCTGCGTTTTGATCGCCGCGATGTCATTCTCGGCGGTATCGCCGTGCTGACCGCCGCCTGCGCCAAAGTGCCCAGCGGCAATGCGAAAGTGCGCCAAGGCTTCTGGCCTGCCTTCCGCGAACGCTTCATCACGCCCGCCGGACGCGTGATCGACAACGGCAATGGCAACATCAGCCACAGCGAAGGACAAGGCTATGGCATGTTGCTGGCCAGCCTTAACAACGACCGGGAAACCTTTGATTCGCTTGCACGATGGACTGCCGAAACGTTGCGTCGCAACGACGTGACGCTCCACGCATGGAAATACGATCCACGCGATGCCGTGGCCGTGGCGGATCGCAACAATGCTACCGATGGCGATATCCTGATCGCATGGGCACTGGCCCGCGCAGCAAAGGCGTGGAAGCGGTCCGATTATGCCCGCCAATCGACCGAAATTCGCAGCGCTATCCGCAGCCGCCTTGTGGTAGAGCGTGCTGGCCATCTGGTGCTGCTGCCGGGGTTGCAAGGCTTTTCCGACGCACATCGCACCGTGGTCAACCCATCATACTACATATGGTCCGCACTTGATGCCTTTGCCGCGCTTGATGGCGAAGCGGTTTGGGCGCCGGTTACGGACGATGGCATAAAGCTGCTCACCGCCGCGCGGTTCGGCAACCATTCACTGCCGGTCGATTGGTTCGAAATCGCACCCGACGGCAAGCTATCACCCGCCAGCGACAAGCCGCCCCGCTTCGGCTTCGATGCCATCCGTGTGCCGCTTTATGCCAGCGCGGGCCGCCGCATGGCGGTGGCCGATTCCGTAGCCGCATGGTGGCGCGGCCTGTCCACCAGTGGAGCGCAAATTCCGGCCTGGATTGATGTGCAATCAGGAGAGGTCGCTCCCTATGGCCTGTCCGCGGGTGGGCAGGCCGTGGCGGCGCGCGTGTTGGGCGGTCCGCAGCCCGAAACGCTCGATCAGGATTATTATTCTGCGATCCTGCAATTGCTGGCGCACTACTTGGTCTGACCGCCCTCTTCTCAACAAAGGATTCGAGCGCACGGCAGGGCAATCCTAATGTGATGGCAGTTCCTGCAGATCACCGCGATTGCGCGCGATTGCAGGCTGGCATCTGTAAGGAGTGTTCAATGTCGCACAGCCCGTTTTCTCTTTGGAAATCCTTGCGCGCGGCAGGATGGCTCACATCGCTGACTGCCGGACTTATCGCCTCCGCCCTGCCCGGCACTGCCGTTGCGCAAGTAACCAAGATACAGTCCAACCCCAACGCGCTGATCCTTGAAGCCGCCGATGTGAAGGCGGGAACCGACATGATCTTCCTGTCGGGCCAGCTTGCAGCGCCGCTCGATCCGGCAAAGCCCGGTGCCACCATTGCCGATTACGGCGATACGAAAACGCAGACCATCAGCGTGCTCACCAAGATCAAGACGATCCTTGAAGCGCGCGGTTACACGATGGCCGATGTTATCAAGCTGACGCTGTTCGTCGCCGCCGACCCGAACCTGGGCAAGATGGATTTTGCCGGTGCGAATGAAGGCTTCAAGCTGTTTTTCAAGACGCCCGAAAACCCCAGCACGGTCGCCCGTTCCACCTTTCAGGTCGCAGCCCTTGCCGCTCCGCAGTTCCTGATCGAGATCGAGGCGATCGCCGCCAAGAAGAAGTAACGCTCAAGCTTCGGCCCACTGGCGCAGGAGATTGTGGTAGACCCCGGTCAGACGAACAATCGCCGGGTCACCCTGCCCCACCTGCGCCGCAAGGGTCTGGATGGACTGGTCCAGTTCGAACAGCGTATCGCGCGCGGCGTCATCACGCACCATCGACTGGATCCAGAAAAAGCTGGCCACGCGGCGTCCGCGCGTAACGGGCTGCACCATGTGCAAGGACGACGACGGATAAAGCACGGCATCCCCCGCCGCCAGCTTGACCGTCTGTGCGCCAAAGCGCGTTTCGATGGTCAGTTCGCCGCCATCGTAGGCTGCCGGGTCTTCAAGGAAGACCGTCATCGACAGATCACAGCGGACCCGAAAATCGGTTCCGGCCCGCAGACGCATCGCATTGTCAACATGAAGGCCATAGGTCTGCCCACCGGCGTAGCTGTTGAACATCGGCGGATAGATGCGCAGCGGCAGCGCAGCGGCGATAAACAGCGGGTTGCCCGAAAGCGCTGCCAGTACGATCTGCCCGGCATCGCGCGCGGCTTCACAATCTTCCGGCAATTGCAGATTGTGCTTCACCAACCGCGCCTGATGGCCACTGGTGGCATTGCCATCTTCCCAATCGGCGGCATCGATCAGCGCGCGAAGCGCAGTAACGTCTTCGGGCCGCAACAGAGCGGGAATGGGCAGCAGCATCGAAAATCGTCAGGCTGATTGTAGAACGAAGGGAATTTCGACCACGCCTTTGACCTTTACCGCCGCTCCCCCACGCGTGGTGGGCTGCCAACGCCAGCGGCGCACGGCAGAAAGCGCTGCATCATCAAGCCGGGCAAAGCCGCTGCTCCTGACGACCGATATCGCCTCAACCGCGCCATCGATGCCCAGCACGAGCAGAAGTTCGACGGTGCCCTGTTCCTTGCGGCGACGGCTTTCCACCGGATAGCGCGGCGGTTGGCCAGCAACCATGCGTGTGCCGAGCGAATCCGACGTAATCGTGGATGGTGCGGCAACCGGCGCTGGCGGTGTGGGCGGCGCAGGCGGGGCCGACACTGCAACAGGTTGCGATACCGGCACGGGATCGGCCACTGGAACCGGCATGGGCTGCGACACCGGGATCATCAGCGGCACAGGCGGCGGCGTGATGCGCGTTTCCAGCTTCTGCTGCTGCAGCTTGTCAGGCGTGGATGCAGGGGGCGGCGGTGGGGGCGGCGTGAGGTTCACCGCAACGAACCGGTCTTCCTGCTTGGCCACGGCCTGATATCTCAGCCCTAGCAGAACTGGCACAATCGCAAGATGAACCGCGACGGCCAAGGCGACGCCGGGCAAGCTGGATTTGCGCCCTTCACCATATCGCCCGCCCGACGGGGTATCGACAGCCAGTCCCGAAGCGACCGGCGCAACCGAACCACGCGATGGATATGCGGCGCACTCGCTCTGCTCGTCCGCAATCACGAAATCATCTCGTTCAAGGAACATGCCGCACTCCAACTGCGAATCACTGTCAAATGCAAGAGCGCTTTTGCAATAGATTCGCATTATTTAAAATGACCGTGATCAAAAATGTGTCAGGCCGCCCCATTTTTGGCGAAGCGGCCTGACATCACCTCATTTCAGATCAAAAGCTGTAGTTCAGGCTGAACACCGCAGAGCGCGTCGGCGCGGGCTGCGCCCAGCTTCCGCCCAAGGCATTGCGCACGGTCGTGACATACTTCTCGTTGGTGAAGTTCTGCACGTTCACCTGCGCCATCAGGCGGTCGGTGATCGGGTACGATGCCATGAAGCGGTGGATCGTATAGCTCGGCACGTAATAGGGCACATAAGTGCCCGCCGTGAGTAGTGCCAGCGTGGGCGAATTGAGCAGGAACTTGCCCTGATAGGTCACGCCATATCCCAGTTCCAACCCGAAGCCGAAGCGATAGGTGGTGAACAGGCTGCCCGAATGCTCAGGCGTGTTGGTCAGTTGCGTGCCACCCGTGGGATTGGGGAATGCTGCCGATGTGCCGCATGCCGTGCCCGGATTGGCAAGGCAGAAGTCCGATACGCCCTGCTGGATCTTGGCATCCAGATACATGTAGTTGGCCGAGATCGTCCAGTTTTCGGTAATATTGCCCGATGCGCCGAACGAAATACCCTGCACGCGCTGGTTCCCGTCCAGCCGCTGTTCGACAACCGTAGGATCGCCCGACGGCACGCGAATGCTGTCACGTTCGTTGCGGAACCATGCCAGCGTCACCAGCAGCTTCTTGTCGAAGAGATCGGCCTTTGCGCCTACTTCATAATTCTTGGTCGTTTCGGGCGCAAGGTTGCAGGTGGCGACAGCGCATGAACCGTCAACCGCCGTCTGCGAAGGGTTCTTCGACGTGCCGGTCGCAATATAGAGGCTGGTATCCGGCGTCGGCTTGAACACGGCACCGATGCGGTAGGAGAACAGGTTGTTCTCGTCCTCGAACGGCCCGGTCGTGCCGCTGATCTGGCCCAGCGTAGCGCCGGTCGTGGCATAGGACACCGTGCGGTTGGAACCGCGCACGTTTTCATAGCGCACGCCGCCGGTCAGCTCGAACATATCGCCAAACTTCATCGTATCGAACGCGTAGGCCGAGATCGCTCGGCGCTTGCCCCGGTTCTTGCTGCTCAAGATGAAATTGACCGGGCCAGTGTAGACATTGCTGCCATAAGTGAAACCGTCAGGCCCCTGCACCACTTCACCGGGATTGGCGATGTTGACGAGGGCGAAGGTCGGCGTCGTGCCATCGGCATTGCGCGGCAGGTTGCCCTGGGTCTGATCGAACTCCTCCCACAGCGCCGAACCGCCGATGACCAGCGAGTGTTCGATGCCCCCGGTCGAGAAGTTGGCCGTCAGATCAAGCTGATCGTAGAACGTGCTGTTGTTGATGAAGCGCTGCACACCACGCCCGCCGGTGGGCAGGTAATACCCCGCAGGAATCGTAGCCGGGCACGCCGCTTCGACCGAAGGCACCGCGAACGTTCCGGGTTGAAGGCCGGTGGACGCAAGGCAGAACGTGCCGGTGGGCTGGCTGGTTACGGTGTCCTGCGCGATATGTTCGTACCGCGTCAGGTTGCGGATGCTCACCCCTTCACCCAGTTCGTGGCTGAAGATCGCCTGCACTGCGTTGGTCTTCGAATTCTGCTTGTCAAGATTGGCAAAGCCATAATACCCGCTGCGGTCGAAGTCTGAAAGGAAGCCGCCAAGGTTGGCGTAATAGCGCAAGCCGTACTGCGGCATGGCCTCGTCGTTTAGGTGTTCATACTGCAGCGTCAGGCTGGTCGGGCTGTCCACACCAATCGTGATCGATGGTGCCACGCCCCAGCGCTTGTAGAATTCCACATCGCGACCGGGCACATCATTTTCATGATAGACCGCGTTCAGGCGCACCGCGATCAGATCGGTCACGCGGCGGTTGATATCTACAGTGGCGCGATAATAGTTGTCGGTGCCAACGGCAGCGCTGATCACGCTCTGATCGTTGGCCAGCGGCTTTTTGGTGACGAGATTGATGTTACCCGCCACCGAACCGCCGCCGTTGAATACGGAATTGGCACCGTTGGACACTTCGATCTGTTCAATATTGTACGTCTCGTTGCGATTCTGGAAAGCGGAACTGCGCACGCCATCGATGGTCACGTCGTTCTTGGCATCCTGCCCGCGCAGGATGATGCGGTCGCCATAGCCGAAGCCACCCTCGCCCGCGCCAAACGTGATGCCCGGCACCGTCTGAAGCACATCGCGCAGCGTCAGCAGGTTCTGCTGCTGGATCGATTTGGACGAGATCACCGTGATCGTCTGCGGCGTGTCGAGCAGCGGCGCAGTATACTTGGGCGATGCGGCACGCTCCACCTTGACCTGCGGCTCCTCAATCGCCGTATCGGTCACCGTCATACCGCCAAGGCGCTGGCCTTCGCTGGCCTCCTGCGCCTGCGCTGGGCCGGTAAAGGTCATCGCCCCTACGCAGCTAAGCGCCAGGAAAGACGGCACTGATCTCGATTTGGTCATGTATTCCCCCGATCGTGAATGGAAGGTTTCGATCTGCGGGAGGCCCGCTATTGCGAATCACTCGCATTGTCAACGTAACCACATTGAGTTTCATTCATAATTCACGAAAGGTTTGCGCTTTGGGGGTGGCGACTTCCCCCTAAAACACCGGATTTTCCGGCATTTTCACAGCACTGCGACAATTTATTGTACATTTCGCTCTTGCGCATCGTTCGCATTAAGGGGATATGCGGCGCATCGAATGGGGCAGCGAAGATACCGGGAGGCCTTGCTTTGGACGTTATGGAACGAACGGATGCGGGAAGCCGCGCGGATGACACGCCGCGCGCTCTAAATCCGCGCGATCGATCCCCAGCCAACGCAAACGCCACCGCCGCAAAGGCCGCGCGCCGCAAAGCAAAGTCATCGCGCCAGTTCTGGCTCAAGCAGCTCCACGCATGGCACTGGATCAGCGCCGCCGTTTCGCTCACCGCGATGTTCGTGTTCTCGGTCACGGGCCTCACGCTCAATCATGCCGCCACAATCGGGGCAGAACCCAAGGTGGAAACCGCGCAGGCGCAACTGCCCGCAGCCTCGCTCAAAACGCTTGAGGACGGCCCTGCCTCTGCCGCCGCCACCGATGCCAAACCGCTGCCTGCACCCATTGCAGACGAGGTGCAGCGCCTCGTGGGCGTGAAGGCGCACGGCGTTGCGGCGGAGTGGTCTGACGCCGAAGTCTATGTCGCGGTGCCCGGTCCCGGTCGCGATGCTTGGGTCAGCATTGATCGCGCCACCGGCAACGTAGAGGCGGAAAAGACCAATCGCGGCTGGATCTCGTTTTTCAACGACCTGCACAAGGGCCGCAACACCGGCGTGGCATGGTTCTGGTTCATCGATGTGCTGGCGGTCGCCTGTGTGGTGTTCACGTTCACGGGCCTGCTCCTGCTGCAACTCCACGCAAAGAACCGCACCACCACATGGCCACTTGTGGGCCTTGGCACGGCGATTCCGCTGATCATCATCCTGTTTTTCATGCACGCATGAATTCGTAAGATTGGACAAAGCCTTATGAAGAAAAGCCTGATCCTTGCTGCGGGCGTGATCGCCGCCCCGACCGCCGCTTCAGCCGGGACGATCACCGTCACGATCCCGCGCATCGCGGTTTCGGAATACCATGTGCCCTACCTTGCCGCATGGATCGAACCTGTCGGTGGCGGCGCGGCGCGGACGCTGGCTGTATGGTACGATGTCGACAAGGTGGGTAACGAGCCGGGCACCAAGTGGCTGGCAGACCTGCGCACATGGTGGCGCAAGGGTGGCCGCAGCCTGAAGCTGCCCGCCAATGGCGTGAGCGGCGCAACCCGCGCGCCCGGCGCACACCGCATCCCCATCCCCGCGAACATCAAACCCGGTGCCTACACGCTCCACGTAGAGGCCGCGCGCGAAGATGGCGGGCGCGAACTGGTTTCGCAGCCGCTCACCATTCCTGCCGCAAATGGCAAAGCCAGCGGCAAGTCCGAACTGAGCGCCATCGTCATCTCCGCCCGCTGATTTTCAAGCTGAAAGGTTCATCCATGACCGCCAAGTTCTTCCTGCTTGCAGCCGTCGCAGGCATCGCTGCTCCCGCAGCCGCGCACAATGCCTGGCTCCTGCCCTCCACCACCGTGCTGTCCGATACCGTGCAGAGCGTGACAGTGGACATGGGCGCATCCACCGCGCCGTTCGAACCGAACCACCAGCCGCTTCCGGCTGAAAACGTCAAGGTATGGGCACCCGATGGTTCGATGGGCAAAGTCGAAAATGCCTCGCGCGGGCGCTATCGCTCCACGTTCGACGTGAAGATCGACAAGCCCGGCACATGGCGCATCGGTATGGAAAACAACGGCATCGGCGGCACGTTCAAGGTGAATGGCGAACCGTGGATGGTCGGTCGTCGTCGTGGCCCAGCACCTGCTCCCGCCCCTGCACCCGGTGCTGCTCCGGGCGCACCGCCTGCCGGTCAGGGCATGATGCCTCCTCCCGGCGCGCCTGCTGGCGCTCCCGGCGCAGGTGGCCCCGGTGCAGGCGGCTCCGGTGCAGGCGGCCCCGCTGGCGCTCCGAGTGGACGCCCGCAGATCGATCCCAGCCACATCGTCGCCACTGTCGATGAAATCCCCGCTGGCGCAACCGATCTTGCCCTTACCGAAACGGTCGGCCGTAACGAATTCTTCGTGACGGCAGGCGAACCCAGCGATGCCCTGCTCAAGCCCACGGGCAAGGGGCTGGAATTCGTGCCAGTAACGCTGCCCACCGATCTCGTGTCGAACGAACCCGGCCAGTTCCGCTTCCTTGTCGATGGCAAGCCCGCTGCGGGGCTTGAAGTGGAAGTGATCCCCGGCGGCCGCCGCTATAAGGAAAGGGATCAAACGCAGAAGCTCAAGACCGATGCGCAAGGCCTGCTCACTGTTAACTGGCCGGGCGCAGGCTTCTATTGGCTGAATGCCAGCCTTACAGATGAAAAACCATCCAACCCCAAGGCCGCCAAGCGCCGCATGAGCTACACTGCTACTCTGGAAGTGCTTGCTCCGTGATCGACATGGCCCCGGCACCGCGCATCGCGGTGCCGACCGATATCGATGCAGCGGCACTGCGGGGATTCGATCCCGCAGCGCCGCTTTGCAGGATCAGCGGGCAAACGATGGGCACGACATGGCAAGTGCAGGCCGCCCTGCCCGCCGGTACCAATATCACGGCTGCCGATCTTCAAGCCCGCATTGACGCACGGCTTGACGGCATCGTGCGCGAAATGAGCCACTGGGAAGCGGACTCCGACCTCTCACGATACAATAACGCTGCTGCGCAAAGTGCAGTGGCGCTTCCACTGGATTTCGCGACAGTAATGGTCTGCGCGCTCGGCATTGCGCGCCATAGCGAGGGCGCGTTCGACCCGGCGCAAGGCCGGTTGACCGATATCTGGAGCCTTGGCCCGCGTCCCGCAACAGGTGAACCGGACGAAACCGCCATTGCCGAAGCGCTGCGCCTGTCAGGCTGGCACAAGCTGGCCTTCGCGCCAGACACGGCCATGCTGCACCAACCCGGCGGCCTATGGCTCGATCTTTCGGGCATCGCCAAAGGCTATGCCGCCGACGCCGTAGCCGATCTGCTTGGCCACTTTGGCCTTGTCCACGCGCTTGTAAACATCGGTGGGGAATGCACCGGGCGCGGGATACGGCCCGATGGCGATCCGTGGTGGGTCGATCTGGAATGCCCGCCCGGCCTTGCACTTGCGCCGTTGCGCGTCGCGCTGCACCAGCTTTCCGTCGCCACGTCGGGCGATTATCTGCGCGGTGCCCATACGCTCGATCCACGCAGCGGACGCCCTGCCATTCACGCTACCACGGCCGTCAGCGTGATCCACCAGCAGTGCATGGAAGCCGATGCCTGGGCGACGGCGCTCAGCGTTGTTGCATTGCCGGATGCGCAGATGCTCGCCATTCGGCATGACCTTGCCGCGCGCATCGTGCTGCGATCCGGCGCAGAATGGCTCAGCCCTGCTTTACGGGCGATGCTATGACCGGCCTTCTGCCTCCACTAGCGCACATTCCCCCGCAGATCGCCTCGCTCAGCGATTACGAAGCCTATGCGCAGGCGCGGGTCGAACCCGGCGCGTGGGCCTATATCAACGGCGGCGCAGGCGATGAATGGACCTTGCGCGAAAATGTCGCCGCTTTCACCCGCCTGCCTCTGCGCACGCGCGTGCTGCGCCCGATGTGTGGCGCATCGACGGCGCTAAGCCTATTCGGCTGTGACATGGCCGCGCCGATCCTGATCGCGCCGATGGCGTTCCACGGCCTTGTCCACCCTGATGGCGAAGCAGCCACCGCGCTTGCCGCTGCGGCCACCGGAAGCACGCTGGTCGTCAGCACGCAAGCCAGCCAACCAATCGAACAGATTTCCGCCGCTGCGCCCGGTGCGCCGTGGTTCCAGCTCTATATCCAGCCCGACCGCGCCTTCACCCAACGCCTTGTCGCGCGGGCAGAGGCGGCGGGCTATCGCGCGCTCGTTGTCACCGTGGATGCTCCCGTCAACGGCGTGCGCAATGCCGAAGCCCGCGCGGGCTTTGCCTTCCCGCCCCATATCCGCGCGGTAAATCTCGAAGGAATGCGCACTCCGCCGCCCAGCCCGGAAGGCGCACTGCTGTTCGGCACCCCGCTGCTGGAAAGCGCGCCCGACTGGCAGGACATAGCGTGGCTGCGCAGCCTCACGCGCCTCCCCATCCTGCTCAAAGGCATCGTCGATCCTGAAGACGCCCGCCGCGCGCTGGATTGCGGCATCGACGGCCTGATCGTATCCAATCACGGCGGGCGCACGCTAGACGGCGTGCCAGCGGCCATTGACCTGCTGCCTGCCATTGCGCGCAGCGTTAATGGGCAAGTTCCGGTCCTGATGGATGGCGGCGTGCGGCGCGGCACCGATGTGCTGCGTGTGATGGCATTGGGGGCAAGTGCGGTAATGGTGGGGCGCCCGATCCTCCATGCACTTGCCACGGCAGGCGCATTGGGCGTCGCCCATGCCTTGCGGGTATTGCGCGCCGAATTCGAACTGGCGATGGCGCTTGCGGGTTGCCGCACGCTGGACGAAATCGACAACGAATGCCTGTTCGGCAACCCCGCCACCTCTTGACCTTACGCCTTTGCGGCCACCGTTGTTCCGGCTCCATATTCGGCGCAAAGTTCGCACATCGCGTGGATGATGCCGCGCACGATGGGGTCTTTCAGGCTGTAATAGCGCGTCTGCGCCTCGCCTCTGGTCGTCACGACCTCTTCTTCGCGCAGCAGCGCAAGATGCTGCGATACCGCCGATTGCGAAAGCCCGGTAAGTTCCACCAGTTCCGTCACCGAAACCTCACCCTCATCCATCCGGCACAACATCAGCAGGCGTTCCGGATGGCTCATCAGCCGCAGCCGCCCGGCCATGCGGTTGGCGTTACTTTTCAGTTCGGTCAGGTCGGTCGGCTTCATGGTCGAAGCTCCGTAAAACGACGGTCGTCATCCCGCAATACCACGTTGGCGGCGGGAATGAAGAGAACCCGCCACCAAATCAACGCTCGACAGGTAAACCGGCCGACTGCCATGCGTTAAAGCCGCCAGCGAGATGGGTATCGACCACAGTCTGCGCCGTACTGCACTTGTCCAGCGCCATGCCCGACCGCTTGCCGCCCAAACAGTTCAGGACAAGCGTTTTTCCGCCAGCATCGGGAAGTTGCGAAGGCTGGAATCCTGAAAGCGGCATATTCACCGCACCGGGAATATGCCCTTCGGCAAATTCGTTGACCTCGCGCACGTCCACCACAAGCGCCCGCCCGGCCTCCACCAATTCATGAAGTTCCTGCGCGGTCACTTCGTTGTGTTTGGGAGTGCTGCTTCTGCCAAAGCCAAACATCATCCGATCGACCTTTCTTCCATTTGCCCTCGGCCTGCCCTGATTGACAGACGAAAAGCAGGGCTCATAACATTATGGCTTTCTAATATCATATTTCTATTATATTCGTCAATCAGAATTCATGACGCGGCGATTCTTCGCGGCAGGCAGGAGAGAAATGGAATGACCGTAGAAACCGCCGTATTCCGCTTTGCCGGACTGGTCGTGCTGGCCAGCGTTGCACTGGCCCATTGGGTCAACTCCGGCTTCCTCTGGGTCACTGCCTTTGCGGGCCTCAGCCTGCTCGTCGCTGGCTTCACCGGCTTCTGCCCGGCGGCAATGGCCTTCAAGAAGCTCGGTGTGCGCACCGGCAATGTCTTCAAATAACGCCAACCTTCCGTCTGCTGAAAGGGCCAGCGACCAATGAGTGACACCGCACTCCGGCAAGCCATAGCGCAAGTAACGGAAACTGTGGCGGGCGGCACCGCCCCGATCATCCGCACCTTCTTTAACGAGCCGACCTTCACCGCAACCCACGTGGTCCACGATCCGGCGACAAAGCGCGCGGCGATCATTGATTCCGTTGCGGATTTCGATCAGCCATCGGGCCGCATCACCCACGCTTCGACGGATGCCGTCATCGCCTATGTCCGTGCCGAGGGTTTGACCGTCGACTGGCTGCTCGAAACGCACGCCCATGCCGATCACCTGTCCGACGCGCCCTATTTGCAGGAGCATCTGGGCGGCAGGATCGTGATCGGGCGCGATATTCTGACCGTACAGGGCGTGTTCGGCACCATCTTCAACGAGCCGGAAAGTTTCGCGCGCGATGGTTCGCAGTTCGACCGACTGATGCAGGACGGAGAATCTTTCGCGCTGGGCAGCATCCCCGCGGTGGCACTGCATGTGCCCGGCCATACGCCTGCCTGCATGGCCTATGTCATTGGCGATGCAGTGTTTGTGGGCGATACACTGTTCATGCCGGACTATGGCACCGCGCGGGCCGACTTTCCCGGCGGCGATGCCCGCACGCTGTTCCGGTCGATACGCCGCCTGATGCAGTTGCCCGATGAAACGCGGGTGTTCCTCTGCCACGATTACAAGGCACCGAACCGCGATACCTTTGTGTGGAAAACCACCATCGGCGCTGAACGCACCGGCAATGTCCATGTGCATGGCGACGTTTCAGAGGACGATTTTGTGACGATGCGCGAGGCGCGCGACAAGACTTTGGGTATGCCGCGCCTCATCCTGCCGTCGATCCAGATCAACATTCGGGCTGGGCACCTGCCCGAACCCGAGGACAACGGCAGTCGCTATCTGAAGCTTCCGATCAACGCTTTCTGAAGTGCACCTAGATGCAACTAGCTGCACCTACGCGCCACTAAACACCACCGAAGGCCCGCAAAATGTACAGCGAAATCCAGTATTTGCTTGGGGCTTTCAGCGGGGTTCTGATCGGCTTCACTTTGGGCCTTGTCGGCGGTGGAGGTTCGATCCTTGCGGTGCCCCTGATGGTCTATGTCGTCGGCGTCGAAAGCCCCCACCTCGCCATCGGCACCAGCGCGCTGGCGGTTGCGGCCAATGCGCTGGCCGGACTTTTCAACCACGCGCGGCCTCGGAACGTGAACTGGCGCTGTGGCGGATCGTTCGCGCTGGCGGGCGTGATGGGGGCGCTGGGCGGATCGACGCTGGGTAAGGCATTCGACGGCGAAAAACTGTTGTTTCTCTTTGCCTTGCTGATGCTCGTCGTCGCAGTACTGATGTATCGTGGGCGCGGTGGTGCGGGAATCGAGGGCGTGCAGTGCAACCGTGAGAACCTGCCGAAGGTCGCGCTGTTCGGCGTGGGCACTGGAATGCTTTCGGGCTTTTTCGGAATCGGCGGCGGATTCCTCATCGTCCCCGCGCTCGTCGCCTCCACCGCCATGCCGATCTACCGCGCCATTGGCACCTCGCTGATCGCCGTTGCCACGTTCGGCCTCACCACCGCCGCCAACTATGCCGCCTCGGGCCTGTTGGACTTGCCACTGGCCGCAACCTTCATCGCGGGCGGGATCGTTGGGTCGATCCTTGGCGCGATGGCGGCGCGGCGGTTGGCCGGGGCGAAGGGATTGCTGAACACGCTGTTTGCGGGGCTGATCGTGGTAGTGGCCACCTATATGCTCTATCGTAACTGGGTGTCGTTCACCGCGTAGACCTGCTGCGCCAGCCAGTCGAGGCCGGGACGGTGGTTGACCAGCACGAGGCCCGTGCCGGTATCGCGCAGCCAAGTATCCAAGGCTTGCGCCATCCGCTTTTCGGTTTGCAGATCAAGGCCTTCGCTCGGCTCATCCAGCACTAGCCAGGGCCTTTGCGCCAGCAGCGCGCGGGCGAGCGACAGGCGTTTGCGCTGACCGCCGGACAGGCGCGCACCATCAGGGCCGAGCCATGTTTCCAGCGCGGCAGGCATGGCCCGCACCGTATCGGCAAGGCAGGCGATTTCGAGCGCCGACCACATCTCCGCTTCGCTCAGGCCAGGCCGGGCAAGGCGCAGGTTGTCGGCCACGGTTCCGGCGAGCAGCGGGGCATCCTGCGCGGAAACCGCGAAGATCAGACGCAAGGCTTCGATGGCAAGACTGGTAGCGGACACGCCACCGACCAGCGCAGGTTCGGGCGCATCCCGGCGCAAGCCGGCCAGCGTCATCGCCAGCCGCGTCTTGCCGCTGCCCGATGGTCCAGTGATCCGCACCCGCCCGCCTGCCGGAAGGTTCAGCGTATCCGCGCCACTGCCGAGGGTGATTGCAGGTTGCGGTGGCAAGGAAACGTGACGGTTAGGCCGCTCTGGCAGACGTGCAATTGCTTCGAGCCGCGCGAGCGCTGCATCAACCCGCGCGCGCTGGAGGAAGGAGTGGCCCAATCCGCCCAGCGCCTCGAACGCGCCAGCGCCCGCCAGTGCGGCGAGCGCTTGTAGCGGCAGCGTTGCGCTGCTGGTGCCCAGCATTGCTGCGACCGTGACCGAGGCGATGGTGAGTTGCAGCGTTTGCAGCAGGCCTTCGGCACGCACGATGGCCAGCCGCGCCCGGTCAAGCGCTGCGGCTTGTTCGGCCAGCAATGTGGCAACGCGGCTTGTCTGGCCGAACAGCGCGAGTTCCACGCTGGCCCCGGCATATTCGCCATAGAGGCCTTTCAGGCGTTCCAAGGCTTCACCATGATCGCGCCACGGCTGCGCCAGCAGGCGCGGGGCGGCCCAGCGCGTGGCGATCATGCTGATAGCAAGGCCTGCGCCGAGGATCGCTGCTGGCGCAACTCCCGCCAGCAGCGCTGCCCCCAACCCTGCCAACGCGCCAGTGATAGCGGACACGGCGGACACGCGGCGAATGGCGAGATCTTCCAATGCTTCCACATCGCTACCGAGATGGGCTGCAACCACCCCGCCGCCGCGCTGCGCCATTTCGGCCATATCTGCCGAGGCAAGCCGCGCAAAGAGCCGGGGGCGCAAGTCTGCCAGCCCACGCAAGGCATCGCGATGACCCAGCAACCGTTCGAAATAGCGCGCCAGCGTGCGCATGATGGCAAGACCGCGAATGCCTGCGCTGGGCAGCAGGTAGTTGAACGCCTGCACGGCCACGACGCCGCCTGCTCCGGCGAGAGCTGCGCCGGTCAGGAACCAGCCAGATATGGCGAGCAGGCCGACCCCGGCCAAGGCCGCGAGTGCAGCGGCGATGCTGGCGGCGATGCCGGCCTTCCGCTGGGCGATGAGCGCAATGGGGAGAGGCTGTTTCATGGGCAAGCCAATGTGGATTGCGCCGCGCCACGCAATAGCGGATCGTGCGTGGCAACGATGACGAGGCGAGTGTGCGCGATGTGGTGCAGAACGTCCACAACGCGCTGTGCAGTGGCGGCATCGAGATCGGCGGTCGGTTCATCGAGCAGGAGGATCGGACGGCCCGACAGGATCGCGCGGGCAAGGCCGATGCGGCGACGCTCTCCGCCCGAAAGGCCCGCCCCAACCGGATCGATAACCAGATCGCCGCCGCGCGCATCGAGCAGGGCATCAAGGCCCAGTTTTTGCGCAAGGTCGCGCCAATTGGCGGCTTCAGCGTTGCCAAGCAAAAGGTTATCTTCAAGCGTTCCGGGCAGAAGCAATGGGCGCTGCCCGCTCCAGCCGATATGGGGATTGAGCGCGCCGGGCATGATGTCCTGCCCGGCTGCGACCATGCGCCCGCTCACCACCGGGACCATGCCAACCAGCGCATGGAGCAGCGACGACTTGCCTGCGCCGGTGGGGCCGACAATCGCATGAAGCCCCGTTTCCGGCCATTGCGCACTGAACGGGCCAATGGTCGAGCCATCGTCATAGCGCACGAGCAGGTTTTCCGCCCCAAGGCCCTTCGGCACAGCTTCGAATGGCCGGGCCTGATCGACAAGCCTTTCAGCTTTCGCAAGTTCAGGTTCCATCGCGGCCAATGCAGCTTCGCCCTGCTGCTTGTCATGATAGGCGGCGGCCATGCGGCGCATTCCAAGGTAGAATTCTGGCGCAAGGGCAAGGACAAAGAAGGCACGCGCAAGGTCAAGCGTTTCAGGCGGCGTGAACGGCAAAATACCAAGCAGCGAGAACCCGCAGTAGACCGCGACCAGTGCGACCGACAGTGCAGCGAAAAACTCCAGCACAGCGCTGGAAACGAAAGCGATGCGCAGCACCCGCAGCGTGCGCGTGGCCACGTCTTGCGCGGCGCTGGCGATCTGGCGGGTGACGCGATTTTCTGCGCCGAAGCTGACGATGGTGGGCAACGTGCGTGCGCGATCCACAAAGAGACCAGTCATGCGTGAAAGCGCAAGATGCTGTCGCTCTGCCTCAACCCGCGCGGCGGTGCCTGCCAGCATCATGCCGAGCGCGAAAGGCACGAGTGTTGCCAGCATGATCGTAGCGGCGACCCAGCTTCCGAACGCCGCCAGTGCAGCGCAAGCGAGCGGAGAAAGAACCGCCGCCTTGCGGAGCGGCGCGAACCGCCCGATATAGCCATCGAGCGTTTCCACATCGTCAATCGCAGTGCGCATATCCTCGCCCGGCAGGCGCCCACGGCGAAAGCCCGTGGGCAGGAACGCGGCGAACAGACGCGCCCGCAGGGCTTGCTTGGCGGCAGTGGCTGCGATCTGCCCCTGCACCGCGCCGCGTGCCTGCGCAAACCCGCGAAACGCCCCGCTGAATGCTAGTGCACCAAGCGCCAGCGCGCCTGCTAACGGCGTGCGGCCCGCAATTGCGCTGCCCAGCCAAAAGGCCAGCGCACCTGCGAATAGCGCCGCGCCAAGCCCATCGGCGCTCCACCACAACGATGCGCTACGCAATTGATGCGATTTGATTTTCAGGAAAGCGGACGGGGAATCTGTCATATCTCTGCGGGCTTATGGCGTGCCATGCAGGTTGACCGCAAGGAAATATTACCATATCCTCATATTAACAATTCGGATAAACGACAGGCCTTATCGATTCGGGCCTTTCGGGCGCGCGCATTTCACGCTTCACGATCCAAAGGGGCCTTCGTGATGGACATGGCTGTTGTCGAGCTTTCGCGGTTTCAGTTTGCGCTGACCGCGATGTACCACTTCCTGTTCGTGCCTTTAACGCTTGGACTTTCGTTTCTCCTCGTCATCATGGAAAGCGTCTATGTGATGACGGGCCGCCCGATCTGGCGGCAGATCACGCGGTTCTGGGGCAAGCTCTTTGGCATCAACTTCGTGCTGGGCGTGGCAACCGGCCTGACGATGGAGTTCGAGTTCGGGACCAACTGGTCCTATTACTCGCACTATGTGGGCGACATTTTTGGCGCGCCGCTGGCCATCGAGGGGCTGATGGCCTTCTTCCTTGAAGCGACGATGGTAGGGCTGATGTTCTTCGGCTGGGACCGGCTTTCGCGCGTAGGGCACCTTGCGGTCACGTTCTGCGTGGCGCTGGGCAGCAACCTTTCGGCGCTGTGGATTCTGGTCGCCAACGGATGGATGCAGAACCCCGCCGGGGCCAGCTTCAATCCCGATACGATGCGCATGGAAGTGACCGATTTTTCAGCCGTGCTGTTCAATCCAGTGGCGCAGGCCAAGTTCGTTCACACTGTCAGCGCGGGCTATGTCTGCGCCTCGGTCTTCGTGCTGGGCGTTTCGGCGTGGTATCTGCTGAAGGGCAAGTGGGTGGGCTTTGCCAAGCGATCGATGATGGTGGCATCGGCTTTTGGGCTGGCGTCGAGCCTTTCGGTCGTCGTGCTGGGCGATGAATCGGGCTATGCCCTGACCGACAACCAGAAGATGAAACTCGCCGCGATTGAGGCGATGTGGCACACCGAGCCTGCGCCTGCGGGCCTTTCGATCTTCGGCATTCCCAATCTTGAGACCGAAACGACCGCCTATGAAGTGAAGATCCCCTATGTACTGGGGCTGATATCCACCCGCAGCCTTTCGGGCGAAGTGATGGGCATCAACGATCTCGTGCTGAAAGCGGACGAACGCATTCGCGCAGGCATTCTGGCCTATGACGCGCTGGAAAAGCTGAAAGCCAATCGGACCGACATGGCCGCGCGCGAGGCGTTCGAACGCAACAAGGCGCATCTGGGCTATGCCATGCTGCTGAAGCGCCACATCGATGATCCGCGCAAGGCGAACGACGCGCAGATAGTGCAGGCGGCGCGCGATACGATCCCCAACGTGCCAGTGATGTTCTGGCTGTTCCGTTTGATGGCGGGGCTGGGATTCGCGTTCATCGGCTTCTTCGCGCTGGCGTTCTATTGTTCGTCCACCTGCCATTTCGAAAAGCGCTGGTTCCTGAAAGTGGCGGTGGCGATGATCCCGCTGCCGTGGGTGGCCATCGAATTCGGGTGGCTGCTGGCGGAAATCGGTCGCCAACCCTGGGCGGTGGAAGGCGTGCTGCCGACGTTCCTTGGCGCATCGTCGCTGACCGTGGGGCAAGTGTGGGCAACCATTGCGGGGTTCACCGCGCTATATTCGGTGCTGGCCGTGATCGAGGTGCGGCTGATGCTTTCATCGATCCGCAAGGGACCGGTGGAACATGCGCCTGAACCCGAACACGAAACGTCCTTCGGCGGCGGCTTTGCGCCGCTCCCCGCAGAATAAGGAGCGAGGACGATGGCTATTCCTCTCGATTATGAAACGCTGCGGGTGATCTGGTGGGCGCTGATGGGCGTGCTGCTGATCGGCTTTGCGCTGACCGATGGCTATGACCTTGGCGTGGCCACGCTCCTGCCCTTTGTGGCGAAAGACGATGCCGAGCGGCGGCTGGTGATCAATTCGGTGGCAGCGCATTGGGAAGGCCATCAGGTGTGGCTGATCCTTGGCGGCGGAGCGATCTTTGCAGCGTGGCCGTTTGTCTATGCGGTGAGTTTTTCAGGCTTTTACATCGCGATGTTTCTGGTGCTGGCTGCCCTGATCCTGCGGCCCGTGGCGTTCAAGTATCGCTCAAAGCATTCCGACGCCGCATGGCGGAGCCGGTGGGACATGGCGCTGTTCGTATCCGGCCTTGTCCCCGCGCTGGTGTTCGGCGTGGCGGTGGGCAACGTGCTGCTTGGCGTGCCGTTCCGGCTCGATGACAATCTGCGCAGCTTCTACGAAGGCACGCTGCTGGGCCTGTTCACGCCCTTTGCGCTGCTGAGCGGGCTGCTGTCGGTGGCGATGCTGGTGCTGCATGGCGCGGGCTGGCTCGCGATGAAGATCGAGGATGGGCCGGTGCTGGAGCGGGCGCGCAAGATCGGCAGCATGGCGGCAATGGTCGCGCTGCTGCTGTTCGCACTGGGCGGCGTGGCGGTAGCGCAAGCCGGCATGGGCTTCCGGTTGGGCAGCGTGGTCGATACCGCGGGGCCTTCGAACCCGCATTATGCCCACGCCGTTGCCGCATCCGGGGCATGGCTGACCAACTATGCCGCGCAGCCGTGGACCCTGTTTGCCCCGTTGATGGGGCTGGTGGGGCCGATTCTGGCGCTGGTCGGCATCCGTGGCCGCAATCACCTGCTGAACTTCGGCGGTTCCGCGCTGGCGACTGTGGGGATCATCGCGACCGTGGGCCTATCGATGTTCCCGTTCATCCTGCCCAGTTCCATCGATCCGGGATCGAGCCTGACCGTGTGGAACGCATCGTCGAGCCACCTGACACTGTGGATCATGCTGCTGGTAACCGTGGTGATGCTGCCGATCGTGCTGGCCTATACCGCGTGGGCGATCAAAGTGCTGTTTGGGCGGCTGACCATGCGCGAAATCCAGACCAGCCCCGACTTCTACTGAGGAGCAAGACCAATGTGGTATTTCACCTGGGTTCTCGGCCTTGGCCTTGCCGTGGCGTTCGGGATCATCAACGGCATGTGGAACGAATTCCGCATGGGCGATGCGGGAGAGGCGGAGAAATAATCCTCCGCCCCTTCTGATCATGCGATAGCCTTAATCTTCAGCTTTGGCTTGAGTTCGGCGGCGGCCTTCTCTTCCTTTTTGCGCCGCTCAAACACCGTACGCATGTATTTGCGGTCGGCATCTGACAGGATCTTCTCGCTTTCGACGAACTGTTCCTGCTCCTCCTCGCGGATGTGGTGCAGGTACTCGTGCTTCAGGTCGGCAAAGCGCTCCATCCACTTCTTCTTGCCCATGTCGCGCGCGGTCAGGTCGTCGAGCATCTTGTCGATATCTTTGTGCTCGGCCACGGCGTGGCGAGCGAACTCGGTGGTTTCGGGGTTACGCAACACGGTGGACCACAGGGCCTGCTCCTCGGCCGCAGCGTGGGCTTTCAGTTCGTAGACGAGTTCTTCGAACAGCGCGGCGCGGTCTTCGCCCTTGCCATCGGTCGCCTCGATCATGGACAGCAGCGCACGGTGGCGGTCATGATCCTCGATCAACCGGCCAAACACATCGGGCAGGCCACGCAGATCGGTTTCAGGGGTCTGGCCGATGCGCACCGGCACGTCGGGAGCGATGGCCTTTGCCTTGGCGATGGCCTTCGATTTTGCGGCTGCGTGGGTTTCACGTTTTGCCTTGGTAGCCATTGTCTGCACTCCTTCAGGCGAGGTTGCGGATCATCGGTTCGCGCGCGAAGTGGCGCACGGGGCCGACGCTGAGAAGCTGGTCGTTGGGAACGACGCCATCGTCCTTTTCGACCCCGGCCTTGTCGAGTATGACCTGCGTGCCCTTGCAGTGGGCGATGGTCTTGCAATGGCCATAGGCGTCCATGAACCATTGCACCGCAGCGCCCTGCTTCGAGAGTTTCTCAGCGGCATCGGGCATCAGCACTGATGCTATCGCATCGAACATGATTGAGGGCGATCCATCGAGTTGGCCATCGGCCTTGAGCGTGCCGCCTTTGACCGCAATGCCGCCGACCTTGGGCGCAACAAGGAATACGCTGCCGCCCTCGGCCTCAACGCCCTCTTTCAGTTTGTCGATGGTTTCCTTATCCGATCCTTCGGCAAAGAGAATGCCGACCTTGCGGCCTTCGAACGTCTTCTTGGCCTGCTTCTGGATCGAAAGCGCGTCCGAAGGCTTCATCTTGACCGGCTCACGCGCGGCAGGGGCCTTTTCGGGCAGGTCAATTGCCAGCCCATCGGCCACCCGCTGCGCCAGCGTATCGTCCACATTGCGCAGGCGGGACAGGACGCGGTTGCGGACGTGTTCGAGCGATACCTTCGACAATTCGAACACCAGCGCCGAAGCGATGTGCGCCTGTTCGCTGTCCGTCTGCGAATGGAAGAACAGCGCGGCTTGGCTGTAGTGATCGGCAAAGAGTTCTGCCCTCGCCCGTACCTTCTCGGTCGGATCGTTGCGTTCGCCATTTTCGCGGAACGAGGTGAAACCGGTTTCCGGGCAGGCGCGCGGGCCGCTGTCTTCGCCCGCTTCATCCAGCGAGTTTGGTTCATAGTTGGCGCGCCCCGTGGGGACGAGCGTCTGCATAAGGCCGTCGCGCTGCATGTTGTGGAACGGGCACTTGGGCGCATTGATGGGGATCTGGTGAAAGTTCGTGGTGCCGAGGCGAGACTTCTGGGTGTCGAGATACGAAAACAGACGTCCTTGCAGCAGCGGATCGTTCGAGAAATCGATGCCGGGGATGACGTTGCTGGGCAGGAACGCCGCCTGCTCCGTTTCCGCAAAGAAGTTGTCGACATTACGGTTCAGCGTCATGCGCCCGACGATCTCAACCGGCACATCCTCTTCGGGTATCAGCTTGGTGGCATCGAGCACGTCGTAAGGCTGGCTTGCTGCAAACTCTTCGTCAAACACCTGCACGCCCAGATCCCATGCGGGGAAGTTTTCAGCGGCAATGCTTTCGAACAAATCGCGGCGATGGAAATCGGGATCGGCGCCCGCGATCTTCACCGCTTCGTCCCAGATCAGCGATTCCATGCCGAGAACCGGCTTCCAGTGGAATTTGACGAAACGCCCTTCGCCCGCCGCGTTGACGAAGCGGAAGGTGTGGACGCCGAAACCTTCCATCATGCGCAGGGTGCGCGGGATGGCCCGGTCGCTCATTGCCCACATGATCATGTGCATGGTTTCGGGCATCAGGCCGACAAAATCCCAGAACGTATCGTGGGCGCTGCCTGCCTGCGGATAGCCACGGTCGGCTTCCATTTTCACCGAATGCACAAGATCGGGAAACTTGATCGCATCCTGAATGAAGAACACCGGGATATTGTTGCCAACCAGATCCCAGTTGCCCTCTTCGGTGTAGAACTTCACCGCAAACCCGCGTACATCGCGCGGCGTATCAACCGACCCAGCCCCGCCTGCCACGGTCGAAAAGCGCACGAAGACCGGACAGGTCGTGCCCTTTTTCTGGAACAGGCCAGCCTTGGTGAGTTCGGGAATGGCCTTCATCACTTCGAACACGCCATGCGCGCCAGAGCCGCGCGCGTGGACAATGCGTTCGGGGATGCGCTCGTGATCGAAGTGGAAAATCTTCTCGCGCAGGATGAAGTCTTCGAGCAGCGTCGGGCCGCGTTCGCCCGCTTTCAGGCTGTTCTGATTGTCAGACAGGCGGTGGCCGAAGTTGTCGGTCAGAAAAGCTGCGCCATCGGCTTCGGTGCCTGCGTTCTGTTTCGTCTCACCGGCATTGCCCTTGGTGGTTCCATAAGCCGCATTGCCGCTGCCCGGCTGATGATCAGCCAGCGCATTTTCAAGCGCCGGCGTGACAGGATTTGGGCTGGCGGGAGTTGCGGGAGAAGTCTTTGCCATCGTCAGCTTCCTTCATGTTTCGCACGCGCAAAGCCTCGCGCAGGCAGAACACACGTTCCGCCCGTCGCGCGGGTCGCTTGATTCGAATTACCGGTTCCACTTGTAGCGAAGCCGCCCGGTCCAGATGGAACGAGCGGCCTGCTATCAGGCATAGTTCAATACGGCAGGTGCCGTTGGCGCGCCTGCTTCTTCTTGAAATGCCGCGAAACGAGCCACGTTCCGGCGGCAGCCGCCGCCATGCCCATCGGCCCCATGCGCCGCATGGCCGTTGCAGCAACAACGCCCATCAGCGCGCCGCCACCTTCGCTCATGCCGGGGGTACGTTCGGCAATCTTCTTGCCGACAACTGCAGAAATGATCTTGCCAAGCATATGTCGTCCTCTTCACCCGCCAGAACGAGTGCTGGAAGACATGGTTCCCCGGCGCCTTGATGGCCAGACAGTAAGGCCGCGTTACAGGTTATCCCGGAATAGCGTGGTTCGCGCTTTTCCTGAAATGCGCAATTCGTGCCAGTATCGTGCGAATTTTTGCTGCGCCACGATAGCGAGCAGTTTTTCCACCAGACTATCAAAATAGATGAGGTCGACCGCGACTTGAAGCGGCGACCGAAATGAACATCGTAGTGCGACATCGTGACGAATTCGTTCACGCTCTGCGTTCCGTCCGTTTCAACCTTTCCGGTGCCACCGGCCTACGTTGCCCACGAGAATGGGATTTACCAGTTGGTTTAGGACACTGGCCGGAGCGGAAACCGCACCTCGAATGCGCTGCCTTCACCCGGCGCGCTGTGTTTGAGGCCAATGGTTCCGCCGTGCAGTTCGACAAGCTGTTTCACCAGTGCCAAGCCAACCCCAAGCCCGTCCTGCTTGATGCCACCGCCAAGATCGACCTGTTCGAAAATGCCGAAAATCCGGCTTTGCTGATCCTGCGGAATACCGATCCCATTATCAGTAACCTCAAGAACGGCCGATGCGCCTTCTTCGCGAAGCGTGACGCGGATTTCACCACCCTTGGGCGTATACTTGGCGGCATTGCCGATAAGGTTGCCGACAATCTGGGTGACGCGAGCATGGTCTGCTACGAGCATGATCGGCTGCGGCCCAAGATCAAGATGCAGGCAATGGCCCGCCTCGTCGATGGCTGGTTGGACAGTTTCGGCCGCAAACGTAGCTACATCCTGAAGGTTGACCGGCTCTGTCTTCAATGAAATTTTGCCCTGATCGATCCGGGCGATGTCCAGCAGATCGTCGACCAATCGGCCCATGTGTTTCAGACTGCGACCCATCGCTCCGCCAACATGGCGCACCGTCTCTGACGGTTCGCGCCGCTGCAGCACACTCAGCCCGGCGTTCAGCGCAGCGATGGGATTGCGCAATTCGTGCGCCAGCACGGCAAGGAAGCGGTTCTTCTGCTTGTCCGCCGCCTGCAACGCAGTGCTGAGGGTGGCAAGTTCATCGCGCTGTGCCACGATCTGGCGGCGCTGATCGTAAAGATCGAAGAACACGTCGGCCTTTGATTGGAGGATTGCAGCCTCAATCGGCTTCTGGATGAAATCGACAGCACCCGCTTCGTAGCCACGGAAGCGCCGGGTCACGTCCGCCGTCCCTGCGGTGACGAAAATGATCGGAATATGGCGCGATCGTTCGTTGCTGCGCATGAACTCTGCCAGTTCAAACCCGTCCATGCCTGGCATCTGCACATCGAGCAGCGCCAGCGCATAATCATGCACCAGCATCAGTTCGAGCGCGTCTTCACCGCTGCGCGCGGTGTGCAGATCCAGTCCGTCCCGCTTGAGCAGGGCGGTAAGCGCCACAAGATTATCCGCCAGATCATCGACCAGCAGGAATTTAATAGGGTCGGTCTGTACCGTCATCGGGCTGCTGGCTCTTGAAGGAAGGCTATGATCTGGTCGATATTCATCACGCGCGCCGGTGGCCATGCTTGCAGCGCTGCTGCGGGCATCGTCGGCACTTCGGCAGAAGCCGGGTCTTCGATGATGGCCATGCCCCCGCCCTCTCCCACCGCTTTCAGGCCGGATGCACCATCGTGGTTGGCCCCGGTGAGTACGATGCCGGTCAGCGCTGCACCAAAGGCATCTGCTGCGGTTTCGAACAGCACATCGATGGCAGGGCGAGAATGGTTCACGAGTTCGTCCGATGAAAGCGCGATGGTGCCGTCCCTTTCTACCAAAAGATGATAGTCCGGCGGCGCAAAGTAGACCGTGCCTGGCTCAAGCGGCTCTTTGTCCTCCGCTTCTTTCACCGGCAGTTTGCACTTGTTGCCAAACAGTTCGACCAAGGCGTTACCCCGCCGTGCCGGAACGTGAATGACAACCAGCACCGGCCGTGGGAAATCAACCGGAATGCCGGGCAGGATGCGCGAAAGCGCCTGAACGCCGCCAGCGGACGTGCCGATCACGATGGCCCCCACCGTCACGGTTCGCTCCGCTGATAGATCCGCTGCTCCCGGCAGAAATCGGCAAAGGCGTGGGCATGGGCCGAAAAGCGCAGGCTTTCCTTTGATCCAAGGCCAAGGAACCCCCTGCGTGCCAGTGATTCCCGGAAAAGGCCCAGCGCGCGATCCTGCAATGGACGATCAAAATAGATCAGCACATTGCGGCACGAAATCAGGTGCATTTCACCGAACGCAGCATCGGTGACCAGACTGTGATCGGAAAAGACCACCTGCTTGCGCAGCGATTTATCGAACACCGCCCGGCCATAATCGGCCGTGTAATAATCCGACAATGACGAGCGGCCGCCCGCCTTCTGATGGTTTTCGGTGAAGAGGCGAATATCGTCGAGCGGGTAGACGCCGACCTGCGCCTTTTTCAGCGCGGTCGGGTTGATGTCCGTGGCATAGAACATCGTCTTGTCCGCCAGCCCTTCCTCGCGGAACAGGATCGACAGCGAATAAAGCTCTTCACCATTGCTGCACCCGGCAATCCAGACCTTCAATGAAGGATAGGTCTTGAGGTGCGGAATCACCTTTTCGCGCAGCGCAAGGTAATAGGCCGGATCGCGGAACATCTCGCTGACCTGAACAGTCAAATAATTCAGCAGACGGGGCAGCATACCTTCGTCGTGCAACACGGCGGATTGCATCGCGGAAATGCTGCCAAAGCCCAACTGCACGCGCGCCTGCAATAGCCTGCGCTTTATCGAAGCGCGGGCATAATGCCGAAAATCGTAGTGATAGCGGTGATACAGCGCTTCGAGCAGCAACTGTATTTCGATATCGTCCAGCGTATCAGCCACTATCGTGGCATCCAAACGCGGGCGAGCGACAGCAGTTTGTCAACGTCGATGGGCTTGGCGATATAGTCGTTCGCGCCAGCATTGATGCAATTGCGCTGATCGTCAGGCATGGCCTTGGCGGTCAGCATAACGATGGGCAGTTTACTCCATCGGGGGTTCGCGCGGATTGCGCGGGCGGCAGTCAACCCGTCCATCACCGGCATCATCACGTCCATCAGCACAAGGTCGATCTTGCGGTCAGGATTGCCTTCGGACGCCGCGAGCGCATCAAGCGCTTCCTGTCCGTTGCGCGCGATCTGTGTGAGCGCGCCGCGCGGTTCGAACACGCTGGTGAGCGAGTAGACGTTGCGCACATCGTCTTCGACGATAAGAATGCGACGCCCTTCCAGCGCGGCGTCACGGTGCTGTGCCTTCTCGATCATCTGACGCTGCTCAGGCGGCAGCTCAGCTACGACACGATGCAGGAACAACGAAACCTCGTCGAGCAGACGCTCTGGCGATTTCGCACCCTTAATGATGATCGAACTGGAATAGCGCCGCAGCCTCTGTTCTTCGTCCGCTGTGAGGTCGCGCCCGGTGTAAACGATCACCGGCGGGAAACTCTGCCCATCGTTCTCGCTCAGCTTCTCCAGCAGCGTGAAGCCGGACGCATCGGGAAGCGTTAGATCGAGGACCATGCAGTCGTAGATCTGGTCGCGCAGCTGATCGAGGCATTCTGCCGCCGTGCCCACGCCCACTGTTTCGACATCCTGCGATTTGAGAAGCTGGCTCACGGCATCGCGCTGAACCGCGTCATCTTCGACAATCAGGATGCGGCGCGCTGGCGACGTAAATTTCGCCTGCATTCCGGCCAGCACTTGCGCTAGCTGCTCGCGCCGCGCGGGCTTGCCAAGGAAGCCAACGGCTCCGAGCGCCAGCGCTGTCTGTCCCTGATCGCCAGCGGAAATAACGTGGATCGGAATGTGCCGCGTGCTGTGATCGTGCTTAAGCCGGTCCAACACGGTCAGCCCGGACTGGTCGGGCAGGCCCACGTCAAGGATGATAGCGTTCGGCTTCAGCTCGCGCGCCGTATTGATCGCTTCGCCAGCGGTGCCAACAATAACGCACCGGAATCCCATCTCGTGCGACAAGTCACGGACAATCGACGCAAAGGTCGGGTCGTCTTCAATGATCAGCAACACCTGATCGCCGCCGCTCAACACGCCACGATCATCCTCGACCGCACGGCGAGGTGCAATGGGACGCGCGGTTTGCGGCACGGTCGTTGGCACCGGCAGGGGTGGTGCAGCCACCACCGCCTGTTCCCTTGGCCGCACTAGCGCCGGGTCGTAATGGATGGGAATGGTGATGGTAAAGCGGCTGCCCTTGCCCACCTCGCTATCCAACCGGATTTCACCGCCCAGCAGCCGAGCCAGTTCGCGCGAGATCGAGAGGCCAAGGCCCGTGCCGCCATACTTGCGGCTGATCGTGCCATCGGCCTGCTGGAACGCTGCGAAGATCGCCTCCTGCTGGTCTGGCCTGATGCCGATTCCGGTATCCATAACCGCCAGCTCCACCTTGTCGCTATCGACCCGCGCAATGGAAAGACGCACGCTGCCACGCTCGGTAAACTTCAGAGCATTCGACAACAGGTTCTTGAGTACCTGCTCAAGCCGCAGCCGGTCCGTTTCGATCTGCGGCGGGCAATCGGGCGACAGCGCAATTTCCAGCGCAAGGCCCCGCTCATCGGCGATGGGCTGGAACACCTTGAGCATATCGGCCGCCAGCCGCTCTACCGAGACGGGCGCGGGCTGGATTTCGATATGCCCTGCCTCGATCTTCGAAAGATCGAGAATATCGTTGATCAGCGTCAGCAGATCGTTGCCCGACGATTCAATCGTCTGCGCAAACTTCACCTGCTCGTCCGAAAGGTTGCCGCCCGGATTGTCGCCCAAGAGCTTCGACAGGATCAGCAACGAATTGAGCGGCGTGCGCAGTTCATGGCTCATGTTGGCGAGGAAATCGGACTTGTACTGGCTCGCCTGCTCAAGCTCCCTCGCCTTTACCTGCAGCGCCAGCGTTGAGCGTTCGAGTTCGGCGCGTTGCCCTTCAAGCGCCTGCGCCTGCTCTTCAAGCTGCGAATTGGTCTGTTCGAGTTCGACCTGCTGCAGTTCCAGCCGCGTCTGCGATTCCCGCAGTGCAACGCCCTGCTCCTCGAGTTCCTCGTTCGAAACCCGCAGTTCCTCGCTCTGCGCCTGCAATTCACCGGCCTGCCGCTGCGTTTCCTCAAGCGCATCCTGAAGCCGCGCGCGGAACCGTGCAGAGCGGAGCGCGATGCCTACAGCCCCTGCCGACTGCTCCAGCAGTTCGGTCACCAGATCGTCAACCGGATCGAAGAAACCCAGTTCGATGACCACGTTGACCACGCCATCCGCCGTGGCTGGCGCGATAACTAGATGGCGCGGCGTCTGGCGGCCCAACGCAGAACCGATCGTCAGGTAGCCGGCGGGAACATCGCTCAACGTCATCAGACGGCCTTCAGCCGCAACCCTGCCAGTCAGACCTTCGTTCACCACGAAAGATTCAGGCACAACGGCATCGCCCGGCACGCCGATCATCGCGGCGCGGTTGAACGTCCCCGCCTCTCCCTTGTACAGAACACCGGCGCTGCACCCTGTCCTTTCGGCAAGATAGGCCAAAATCGCCGCGCCAATTTCCGGCACGGTTTTGTCGCCCCGCATCGCTTCCGACAGACCAACCAGGCTTTCCTGAAGCCACTGCTGGCGCGCGCGGCTACGGCTCGTCCTTCGCAGCATGAAGAAGATCGCAATGGTCAGCGCAATACCTATCAGGCTGGCACCAATTCCGCTGACAATCGCTGTCTGCGATGCCATCTGCATTTCTGCCATGCGCAACTGGCGGAGGCGCATTTCCTCGCGCGCCATGACATCAAGCTGCGCGCGGATCGCATCCATCTCGGCCTTGCCACGATCACTTGCGACAACCGCCAGTGCAGGTGCAATGCCCTGCGTGCGCCGTAGCGCAATCGTCTCGGCCAGTTCCTTGAGCTTTGCGTCGAGATGATTGCGCAGCGGAACAAGGTTCGCGCTCTGCAGCGCATTGTCGCGCGTCAGGTCGCTCAGCTTTGCAAGTTTCTCGCGCGCACCCTTCGCGCCGGCATTGTAGGGAGCCAGATAACTGCTGTTCCCCGTCAGCAAATAGCCCCGCTGCCCGGTTTCGGCATCCTGCGTTGCCGAAAGCAGCTCGTTCATGCTGATCAGCACTTGGTGCGTATGGCGAATTTGGCGATCGCTGGCACGGATACGTTCGATATTGAGATAAGCTGATGCGGCACTGATCACGAAGAACACGACGCCCACCACAAGCCCCACCCCTGACCATCTGTCAGCAGTGCGCGAAAGCGGCGCCAAATGTGTTGTCTTCACCGGTATCCGTTCTCGCAAGAGTTGGCCGCCCCCTGCGTAACGAACTGAAGGCGCGTAACGAAACTAGAGGTGCCGTGCCAACGCATAGATCGGAGCGCGGTTCCCACGATATTTACACCGCTGTCGGCATCATCGTGTGGCGGACTGCCGGCGTACCGCCACCACGGCAATCACTTCGGCCATGACAATCAACGACCAGAAAACGATGGCAAAGGGCGCCTCGTTGCCAAAAACGATCCGCGCAACAAAGGTCATGACCAGTGCCACAGGCGTTCCGATGACCACACCATGCCACAGCGCGCGCAAAGTCGGCTCATCGATACCCCGCCGCCGCCGCTTGCCCAGCCAGATGTAAGTGCCGGTCGCACAGATCGCCGTCAGCGCTGCTCCCAGCACAAAATAGGCCAGCTTCACAGGCAGCCCGCCAAAAGTGCCGAAGTGCATCTGATAGGCCGAAGCCGCCGCCTGCTGCCCCAGCTTCCCATCGGCAAGACCAACCGTTTCATGAAAGCGGCCTTCGGAATCAAAGCCGTAATACTCCCCGAAAATCAGTCTGCGCTCGTGTTCACCTACGATCTGGACATGCTGGCCTCGCGTCATCGGATCATGCAATGTCGCATATGTGATCGACACATCGGGATAATGCCGCGCCATATAGGCGAGAGCTGCCGCAACATCGGGCGCTGGTGCAGGTGCAGCGTCAGGCTTGCCTTCCCCGCCAAAGACCGGCGCGTACACCGCTTCGACGTCGCCATCATAACTGCTGCTGGCAATGGCATAGGCGGTGACCGTGGCCAGGCCGATCATCGCCCCGGTCAGCGCGATGGCGACCGAGAACGGCAGCGTCCATACGCTGAGCCGGTTGTGCCAGTCGGCAAGGCCGACGCCGCTATCGTTACGCGCGCGCAGGCGGAACGCATCGCGGAAAATCCGGGGATGCGCGATAACACCGCTAAGCGCCAGGGTCAGCAGCATCACGCCCAGAATGCCAACAATCGTGATGCCCACAATAGCTGGCAGGTTCAGCGTATAATGCAGTGCGACAAGAAAATCGGACCATGCGATTTCCTCTGGCTCGGCAATCGCGCCAGTGCTGTCGAGATGGAAGGCCTGCGTATCGGTGGTGATCGTGGCGCGTGGCAGGTCTGCGGTTGGCAGATGAACGTAGAGATGCGTGGTACGCGGCTTGCCGTTCTCGCTCGCCAGCACGGCTTCCACACCGCGCTGCACCGCATCGGGCGCGATGGCCGCCATTTCGGGCGCACCGGGCTGTTCGATCCGTTGCAGTTCTTCATAGAACACCGCAACCGTGCCCGTGAGCGACACGATATAGAGGAGAGCGCCTGCCAGAAGGCCAATCGCCGCATGGGCCGACAGCGCCTTTTTGACAGTCCCGGATTCGATCACACGGCTCACATCACGCTCCCGCTGATCAGTGCCGGAATTGCTGCGAAGTTAGGTATCGCGATCATCGCCAACTGGCGCTTGCGGCGGTCCGTCATCATCAGCACAAAGGCGAGGATCGCCCATGCCAGTGGCACCGCGAAGAAGGCCAGAACATTGGCATCGGCCTCATCGGCTCCGGCAAACAATGCCACCCAGCGCGTCATGACGCCCAGAGCGATGGCAGCAGCAAGCCCGCCGATGATGACGATGCAAAACGTCGTCACGCGCCGCAAGACCTGCCGGGGCTCGCCTGGCTCTGGCACCATGCCCGCTCGCCGGTTCGATGCCTTGCCCCGCGCCGATGGATCACCCCATGCAGCGGCGGCCAGCAGCGCCAGCGCGGCGCCCATTGCCCATAGAGAAACGACGGTCGCGCCCCATGCCCCGGCAGAGGCCCATCCGGCAATCAACGCCCCAACCAACATCGCCCAACCTATCGCGTTGAGCAATGTCGACCGTTGGGCCGCACCCCACGAAAGACGCAAGGTGCCCACGCCGGAAAGACCGACGGCGGCACCCACTGCCAGCAGGGCGCTACCCGACATCAGAAGCGATAGCTCACGGTGCCCATCACGTTGCGTTCACTGCCCATGAAGCAGTCGCCACGCGCAAGGCAGGCGGAATAATAGCTTTTGCCGAACAGGTTGGTGGCATTCACGGTAAAGGCCCAGTCGCGCCATGAAAGTTCGACCAATGCGTCCACCAGCGTAAACGCCGGTGTGCGAACGCCATCGGGGAACGCGGCACCGAACGAACGCTGGCTGCCAACATGGCGAACACCGCCGCCCAGCAACAGCGAGGCTTCATCGCTCAGCGCAAAACCTTTTGTCGTCCACAACGAAGCGTTGAACTTGGGCACGTTGTCAATCTGGCGGCCTGTGCCATCAGCCTCGGCTTCGTTGTAGCTGGCGTTGGCAATCAGGCTCAATTGCCCCGGAAGTGTTGCCCGGCCTTCGAACTCGACGCCTTTCGATGTCAGCGCGCCGATCTGCACCTGATCGAATGGATCGGCAGTGCTGTCGTCCGAAACCGGGCGATTGCTTTCGCGGATGTGGTAGCCCGTGACGGTGACCAGCACGGCATCTGCCGGATGGAACTTGACCCCGGCTTCAAACTGGCGGCCAGACTTGGGAATAAAGGCGCTGCCATCGCTGGCAGTGCCAGCAATCGGCTCGAAGCTTTCAGTATAGCTGAAGAACGGCGAAATGCCCTGTGCCAGTTCCCCGATGATCCCTGCACGGAAGGTCGTTGCGGAATTGCGCCGCCATGCCCCGCCAAAGCTTTTTGATCGGGTCCAATCGCGCCGCGCTCCTAGCACCACGGATACGCGGTCATGGAAACGGATCTGGTCTTGCAGATAGATGCCCGTCTGCTCCTGATCGACATCTTCGGCAATGTAGGTCGGCGTCGGAAGCCCGCCGCCGTAGTTTGACAAGGCAGCATAATCGATATCGTAGATATCGAACGTTTCGTAGGCAAAGCCGCCGGTCTTGTGAACGGAGTTGGCTGCGTAATCGATACCCGTCAGCACCGTGTGACGGACGGAAGAACCCGTGTTGAAATCAAGCTGCAGGTTGTTGTCGGTAGAGAAAATCTCCATCCGCGCGATGCTGCCATCGACATACAGCCCCATGATCCGCTGATCGGCATCAAGGAAGGGGTTGGTCGGATTGCTGTAATTGTCGGGGTAGTGCGTGAAATAGGTCAGATCGCTGTCGATATAGCGTGCCTTCAGATTGATGCGGGCATTCTCGTCAAACCGATGTTCCAGCAGCGCCGTGCCTTGCAGCAGGCGGCCATCGTATCGATCCCAGCCCGGCTTGCCCACGAACAGGCTGTTGGCCAGCTTGCCATTGGGATTGGGCAGAATCGTGCCGACGAGCGGCAGGAACTGCGCCGTGGAACCGCCGTCGTCCTCCTGATACAGGCCGATCAGCGTGAACGTCGTGTCGGACGAAGGCTTGAACGTGATCGAGGGTGAAACCATCACGCGATCGTCGGGCACGTAATCCGTCTGCGTATTCGCATCGCGAACCCGCGCCACAACGCGCGCCGCCACACCGTCGGCCAGCGGGCCCGTAAGGTCCAACAGGGCTTCCTTGCGGTCGAAGGAGCCATAGCGCAGCGAAACTTCGCCGCGCGTCTCGAACTCAGGCCGCTTTGACACAAGGTTCATGATGCCGCCCAGCGCGCCCTGCCCGAACAGCACCGAAGCGGGACCGCGCACCAGTTCGACCTGATCAAAATTGTATGGATCGGCGCGGATGCTGGCGTAATAGCTGAAGATATCGCGCATCCCGTCGCGAAACTGAAGGGCATTGATCCCGCGCACGAAAGCGCCGTCCACGCGGCTATCGGGGCCATAGGGATTGGCCGTGACGCCTGAAACGTAGTTCAGCGTATCGCCAATGCTCACCGCACCCTGCGCCAGAAACACGCTATCATCAATCACCGTGATGGGCTGCGGAATCTGGACAATAGGCGTGTCGGTCTTGGTCGAAGTGGTCGCTGCGCTTTTCGCCCCGGTAACGACTATGGTGCGTGCGTCTGCGCCGGTTTCCGCATCAGCTTCTGCTTCTGCCGAATGTGCGGAAATCGGAACGAGCGCCGTGGCGCAGAGAATGGAAACAATGAGACGACGCATGTTTTTCCCCGAAGAGCGAATCTTGCATCCTCGCTATTGCGAGTCGGTTGCATTTGCAAGAGGGTTATAAAACTCTTCGGAATCAGCAGCATCATCCTCCGGTTAAAATTGACGCAACTGCTGATGGTGCCGATGGGAAATAGCCGTGGAAATAGCTGGCCCACAGCGATCCCAGACGGAACATGGCTTCGCCGGGCCTTCCCTCAGGCGTTTGCGCGCGCACATGCGGAGCGAGCGTGGTTTCAAGCCGGGAATAGTGGAACGTGTGGCCACGCAGCGCGCCATTCGGCAAATCGATCGCCTGCGGTCCCAGCGCTGCCAAGCGTGGTTGAAGTGTCGCCGCTCCCGGCATCAGCCCCAGCATTGGTGCGCGATGCCCCTTCCCGTCATCAATCTGATCAAGGCAATAGAGCATACCGCCGCATTCAGCGAGAATGGTCTTGCCTGCGGCATGATGGGCGCGAATGCTTTGTGCCATCGCGTGGTTCGCAGAAAGACGGTCAAGATGTAGTTCGGGGTAACCGCCCGGCAGCCACAGGGCATCGCATTCCGGCAGCGAAAAATCGGCCAGCGGCGAAAAGAACGTGATCTGCGCCCCCATCGCCTCAAGACAGCCGATATTGGCACGATAGATAAAGGCAAAGGCCGCGTCGCGCGCCACGGCGATGCGCCGTCCGGCAAGATTTTGCCCGAAATCCGGCCCCTCGCAATCCGCGAAGGGAACCGGATCGGGCAACCACAATGCGACATCCGAAAGGTTGCTGGCAGCGCGGTCGATCCGCGCGTCCAGATCATCGATCTCGCCTGCCTGCACCAGCCCCAGGTGCCGCTCTGGCAGCGCCGCCTGTTCATCAGGCGGCAGCGTCCCCAGCCAGTGCAGGCCGGGCGGCAGGCTTTCGGCCAGCATTTCGGCATGACGTTCGCTGCGCACCCGGTTGCCCAGCGCCGCCACCACGCGGATATCGGACCGGTAGCTGGCAAGGCCATGCGCCAAGGCCCCGAAAGACTGCGCCATCGCGCTGCCATCGATCACCGCCAGCACCGGTAACCCGAACCGCGCCGCAAGATCGGCGGCGGAGGGCTTGCCATCGAACAGGCCCATCACCCCTTCCACAAGGATGATGTCCGCGTCCTGTGCCGCTTCGCGCAGAAGCCTGCGGCATTGCGCCTCGCCGCACATGAACAGGTCAAGCTGATGGACCGGCGCGCCGCTGGCCCGCTCCAGTATCATCGGATCAAGGAAATCCGGCCCGCACTTGAACACCCGCACCCGCCGCCCTGCCTGCCGGTGACGGCGGGCAAGCGCCGCGGTAACGGTGGTCTTTCCCTGTCCCGAAGCCGGCGCGCTGACCATCAGCGCCGGACAGGCTGCCGCGTTCAACGGTCGATCCCTTCCTGCGCGCGCACACCATCGCGAAAGGCGTGCTTCACGTCGCGGATCGCGCTGACCGTATCCGCCGCAGCAATCAGCGCATCGTCGGCAGCGCGGCCAGTGATGACAACATGCTGCATTTCGGGACGTGCCTCTATCGCGGGCATGATCTCGTCCAACCCAAGGTATCGGTAGGTCACGAGATAGGTAAGTTCATCCAGCACCACGAGGCTGATGCCGGGATCGGAGAGAGCCGCTTTCGCCTTCTCCCAACCCGCGCGGGCGGCGGCTATGTCTCGGCTGCGGTCCTGGGTTTCCCAGGTGAAGCCTTCGCCACACTTTTCCCAGATGACATCTGGGTGGGCCGAGAAGAAAGCCCGTTCACCGATGTTTTCAGCACCCTTGATAAACTGGAACACGGCTGCCTTGCGGCCATAGCCGAGCGTGCGTGCCACCATGCCGAAGGCGCTGGAGGACTTGCCTTTGCCATTGCCGGTAAGCACCAGCAGCAAGCCCTTGTCGCGCTTGGCGGCCGCGATTTTGGCATCGACCACCGCCTTGTGCTTGCGCGCCCGTTCGCGATGGGCCGTTTCATCCACGCTGGTCACTTGCGATTGCCTGCGCGCAGTTGCGGGCGAGCGACCGAGAGCAGTGCAACGATGCCCGCCGCAGCACCCGTCCACAGCAGCGTGGCATAGAGCGTCGTAGGGAAGTAGCGTGCAAGGCGCGGCATGAAGCCTGCCAGGGTGGGATCAGAGAAGCGCCCGCCGAGGAAATAGAAACCGCCGCTGGAGAAGAGTTGCGAAACCAGCGTGGCAGCCGTGACAAGCACCGCTATTGCCGGTAGAGCAGAAGCGCGTTCACCCAGATTTTCCGCACCGAAACGGCCCGCAAGCCACATCGTGCCATAGGCGGGGACCAGCATCCAGTAGGCTGGGGTAAAGCAGAAATCGGACTGGCCGAACCAGCCGATTACGATCACATCAATCGCGTAACCTAGCAGGAAGAGGCCGCCAAAGGCGACGGCGCGGCGAACAAGGAAGCCGAGGACGAAGAAGCTGGCAAGGCTGGTATCGGGCAAGTGGACGACATTGCTGAGCGAATGGGTGCGGGTAATAAGCATGACGAGGGCGAGCGCGCCGAACACGGCGAGATCGAAACGGGCATTACGGACCATCTGGCGGCCTCCTGAATGTGAGAGATGCCTGAGCGTGGGAAAAATCTGGGCGCGGGAGATGAATGCGGCGCAGCATCGGGCAATCCCGACGCAGGCGAGCCGCTGACGCGCCGCAGCGAGCAGCGCGGATGAACGGTGTCAGGTGCTGATCATCACAGGCTCCCTTCGGCAACAACGCACACATGTGTCGTCCGCGAAGGATCAGCCTTCGTCCGCCCGGTGCATCCCGCCCGCGCAGAGAAACGACGATAACAGGCCGGTTTCCTGACTTCCCGGATCATCGCGCTTGCGCCGCCTTCTCAGGACGAATCCCAATGGCATCGTGGCGAAGCGCTCACCGGTTACAGTTGCGGGAGCAGTGCCGGATTAAGCGGTTTTCACCGCCGCCCGGACTTCCCGATTAAGCCCTTTCGGGCACCCGTTACACAGGCCCTGATATGCCAAGCCTTTGAAGGGCGCAAGCATTCGCACTTGCAGCACGCGAAAAGCGCCGCTACCTGCAGCGCCGCGACAGGTTCCCCGAAAGGGGATCAAAAGGGAACGGAGTGTAAAACCCCGGCTGCCCCTGCAACTGTAAGCGGCGAGCCGACCGGCCATTCACGCCATTGGGACTTCACCGTCCTGAGAAGGCGGCCGGACCGGCCTTGACCCGTGAGCCAGGAGACCTGCCTGACGCAGTCGTTCTTCGTTCGGGCAGGGTGCACCGGACGTTCGAGGTTCCCTCCCTCCAAAGGGTGGGACAATCCCTCGCGCAACGACAGCCACTGCCTGCCGGGAAGCCCCGTGCGGGAAGCGATGCTTTGAACTGCGCCTGTTGCGGGCGCAGACAATGGCACGCGCTTCCTTCGCCGGACGGAGCGGCAGGTCCATGCCGTTCGTATAAGAGGGGAGCCGCATCATGCGCTTTGCCCAATACCCTGTCGTATCCGCAACCACCTTAGCGTCCATTCTCGCCCTGATTGCATCGCCTGCGCTTGCCGAAGAGCCAGTGCCCGGCGAAGCGCCAGATACCTCTATCGTGGTTACCGCCCTGCGCGGCCCGGTGGAGCAATCCCGCGTTTCGGCCACTGTTACCGTGCTGGATGAAGTGGCCATTCGCCAATTGCAGCCGATTGCGCTGACCGATCTGCTGCTGCGCACCCCCGGCATCAGCCTGACCCGCAATGGCGGCTTCGGCACGGCAACCTCCATGCGCATTCGCGGTGCGGATTCATCGCAGACGGTCATGGTGATCGATGGCGTGCGCATTTCCGACCCTTCGGCCACGGGGGGCGGCTATTCGTTCTCCAACCTGCTGATCGACGATATCGAAAGGGTGGAAATCCTTCGCGGGCCGCAATCGATCCTGTGGGGCAGCGATGCCATCGGTGGCGTGGTCAACGTGCTGACGCGGCGCGCCGAAAAGCCGCTGGAAGGCAGCATGGCGGTAGAGGCCGGCACCCACGAAACGGTCAACGCACAGGCCGGTATCGGCGGCACGGGATCGCTGCTGGACTGGCGCGTTGCCGGTTCGACCTTCACCACGCAGGGCATTTCGGCACGCAGCAACGGCACCGAGCCTGACGGCTATCAGCGCACCGCCGCCAGCGGCACCGCCACGCTGAAACTGACCCCCGACCTGTCAGTCGATCTGCGCGGCTACTGGGCCGATGCCCGCAACGATTTTGACGGCACGTCCGGGGATTCGCAGGCCTATGGCCTGACCACCGAATGGACCGGCTATGTGGGTGTCAACCTCGCCCTGCTTGATGGCCGGTTCAGCAATCGCCTTGCCGTGTTGCAAACCGAAACCGACCGCGAGAATTACGATCCGGCACGGTCCATCCGCCCGCTGAACTTCGATGCGCATGGCCGCGTGCGCCGCTTCGAATATCAGGGATCGTTCGACATTGCCGACGCGGTGCAACTGGTGCTCGGCGCAGAGCGCGAAGAACAGCGCATGACCACTGCATCGCCCGGCAACAACACCAATGCTTATACGCTGGTGCCGCAGTCAGCCGACACCAACAGCATCTATGCCCAGTTGCGCGTAACCCCGCTGGCGGGCCTGACCATCGATGGCGGCGTGCGCCATGACGACCAATCGCGCTTTGGCGGCAGCACGGTGTTCAGCGCGGGCGCGGTCTATACGCCGAATGCGGGCCGCACGGTGTTGCGCGCCAGCTATGACGAAGGGTTCAAGGCCCCGTCGCTATACCAGCTTTTCAGCATCTATGGATCTGCGGCATTGCAGCCTGAAAATGCCAAGGGCTGGTCCGTGGGGGCAGAGCAAACGCTGGGCGACGGGCTGCACGCTTCTGCCACATGGTTCGAACGCGATACCGACAATCTGATCGACTTCGCTTATTGCCCCACCAGCGGCACCCTACCTGCGGCCTGCTTCATCCCCGGCACGACGACGAGCCGCTTCGGCTATTACGCCAACGTGCGCAAGGCCCATGCAAAGGGGCTGGAACTGGCAGCGCAAGCGCAAGTGGGCGTGCTTTTCGCATCGGGTAACTATAGCTGGATCGCAGCAGAGGATCGTTCGCCCGGTAGCGCCGATCTGGGACGGCAGCTTGCCCGTGTACCGCGCCACCTTGCCAATATCGAAGGCGGGGTCGATCTACCGCAAGGCCTGCGCGCCAGCGCGGCAGCCCGCTATGCCGGACGGACATTTGACCGCGCAGGTGGTGCCACAGTTCTGCCCGATTACTGGCTGGTGGACCTTCGCGCGCAATGGCGCGTGGCCGATGGGCTGACGTTCAACGGCCGCGTGGAGAACATTGCCGACAAGCGTTACGAAACGGCAGGCGGATACGGAGCGCTGGGCCGCACGGTCTATATCGGCCTGCGGAGCCGGTTCTAATGCTGCGGCAGGTGGAACCGGGACCGGCGGTGGTGGTCTGTTCCACCTGCCGCCTGTCCGCCGAACAGCGCGAAGACGATCAGGGGCGGCGCGGCGGCGCGCTGCTGGCCGATGCCCTACGCGCGGTGCAGCAAGCAGAACCAGCGCTGGCGGGCGTGGAGGTGCAGGACATGGCCTGCCTCTTTGCGTGTCAGCGCCACTGCGCAGTGCATATACGCGCGCGCGGCAAGATCGGCTATGTCCTCGGCGGGTTTGCCCCCGCCGAGGATCAGGCGCGGGCAATCCTTGAATATGCCACGCGCCATGCGCAAAGCGCCGAAGGCGTGGTGCCTTATGGCGAATGGCCGCAAGGGGTGAAAGGCCACTTCATCACCCGCACCCCGCCCGAAGGGTTCGTCGTTCCATGATTCGGTTCGACGATGAACGCACATTCGCGCAGGCTCTGGACGCTTTGCCTCAGTCGGATAAAACGGCGATTGCCGCTGCGTCAGAGCGGCAGGAAGTGCTGACCAAGCCAGCCGGATCGCTGGGGCGGCTGGAAGACATCGCACTGTTCATGGCGGGCTGGCAGGGCACCGCCCTTCCCGCTTTGCACAAGGTGTGCGTGGCGGTTTTTGCCGGAAACCACGGCGTTGCGGCGCGGGGCGTAAGCGCCTTTCCGACCGAAGTGACCGCACAGATGGTCGGCAATTTTCGCGCAGGCGGTGCGGCTATAAACCAGCTTGCCGCGGCCTGCGGAGCAGATCTGACAGTGGTTGCGCTCGACTTGAACAGGCCGACCGGCGATATCGCGCACAAACCGGCGATGACCGCCGACGAATGCCTTGCCGCACTGAATGCCGGGGCCGCCGTCGTCACACCCGATACCGATCTGTTGCTGGTGGGCGAAATGGGAATTGGCAACACCACCCCTGCCGCCGCGCTGTGCCTACAGGCCTTTGGCGGCAGCGCTGAAGGCTGGTGCGGGCGCGGCAGCGGGGTGGATCTAGACGGTGTTGCGCGAAAAATCGCGGCGGTGGAAAGCGCTATCGCGGTGCATGGACCGCATTGCACCACCCCGTTCGAAACCTTGCGCCGCCTTGGCGGGCGCGAGATTGCGGCGATGGCGGGGGCGATCATGGCAGCGCGGATGCTGCGGATTCCAGTCCTGCTGGACGGCTTCATTTGCTGCGCAGCAATTGCACCACTGGTTGCGGCAGAACCGGGATTTTCCGAGCATTGCCTTGCTGGGCACTGCTCTGCCGAACAGGCCCACGCGTACCTGCTGAACCAGTTCGGACTGGAGCCATTGCTGCGCTTAGAGATGCGGCTGGGTGAAGGATCGGGCGCAGCGATGGCAGTGCCGCTCGTCCGCGCGGCACTGGCCACGCACAATGGCATGGCGACTTTTGCCGAAGCGGCCGTGGCGGGCAGCCTGTGAGCGCAAGGACCGTTCATTTGCTGCGGCATGGACCGCCCCGCCGCACCGGACTGATGCTGGGTCAAACGGACGAGCCGCCGTGCGATCCAACCGGCGGTTTGCGCGATGCGGTGCCAGAGGGGCTAGCGATCAGGCGAGTGGTGAGTTCCGATCTGCTGCGCGCCTTGGCCGGTGCGGAAGTTCTCGCAGCAATGCGCGGGGTGCCCCTTGCCATCGACCCAAGATGGCGCGAGCTTGATTTCGGAGCGTGGGACGGGCTTTCGGCAGATACTGTTCCGAGCGATGATCTGGCGCGGTTCTGGGACGATCCCGATGCTTCCCCGCCGCCCGATGGGGAGCGCTGGTCGGCCCTGTGCCGGCGCGTTGGCGCGGCGCTGGGCGCTCTGGACGATGGCACGCTTGTGGTGACGCACGCTGGCGCGATGCGGGCGGCAGTGGCCGTGCTGACCGGCCTCGATCACCGTGCTGTCTGGGCGTTCGACCTGCCATATGGGGCATTGCTGTCGCTGAAGGTCTGGCCCGGCGCGGCTGCTACCGGCCAGATCGTTGGCTTGCGCGCAGGACTGCTGGGATGAAGCCGTTGCTTCTCGCATTGCAGTTCATGACGCGCCTGCCGCTGCCCGTGATTGCGGTGAGCGCGGAGGATTACGGCAAGGCTATCCGGTGGTTTCCGGTGGTTGGATGCGTGGTTGGGGTCGGGGTGTGGGCAGCCGCGCTGGTCGGGGCGATGCGCGATCCGGCGCTGGGCGCATTGCTGGGACTGGCGGCATGGGTTGGCCTTACCGGCGCGCTACACCTTGATGGGTTGGGCGACATGGCCGATGCTGCAGGCGCGGCTCATGCGGATCGTTCGCGTGTTTCGGCAGTGCTGGCCGATCCCCATATCGGCAGCTTCGGCATGGTCGCCATCACACTGCAACTGCTGGCGAAGTTCGTTTTGCTGCAATGTTTGCTGGCGGGCGCGAATGCGGCATGGCTGGTGCTGGCGCCAGTTCTGGCGCGGGTCGGCCCTCTGGCATGGACGCTGCTTTTGCCGCCGCTGCATGACGGCTTTGGCACGATGTTCCGCAAGGGCGCGAACTGGCCGGTGCTGGCGTGCTGGCTGATGGCGTGGAGTGGCGTGGCTTTACTGTTCAGCCCGATGCTGATCATCGCGGTGGTGGCGCTGCCATTGTGGGCACTGTGGCTGCGCAAGCGGATCGGCGGGATATCAGGCGATGGGCACGGCGCGGGCATCGAACTGGTCGAAACGGCGGGTTTGATCGTGCTGGTCCTAGTATGATGAACAACGGCTTCAGCTATCATGGTGGCCGTCTGGCCGAGGCCTGCGAACGCTATGGTGGCCAGGCAGCCGACTGGATGGATCTTTCGACTGGGATCAATCCGCGCGGCTGGCAGCCACCAACCGCGCTGGAAGTTGACTGGCGCGCGCTACCCGACCCTCTGGCAATATCACAACTGGAACGAGCGGCAGCGGGATACTTCGGGTGCGATCCTGCACTGTGCACTGCGGTGCCGGGCAGCGAGACGGGCTTTCGCCAGATCGCGCGAGCGCTAAACCTACCCGGCCTGCACCAACCGCTGTCCTATGGCACCTATCGCAGGGCTTTCCACCATGCTCAGGCGATTCCCGATCTGTCCGCCCTTCCCCGGCGCGCCACTGTTCTGGTGATCGGCAATCCAAACAACCCCGATGGCAGTGTGTCATCGCACGCGGAACTGCTCGCGCTGCTCGACTATCAGGAACGGCACGGCGGCTGGCTGATCGTGGATGAGGCCTTTGCCGATTGCGATCCCGGCTGGAGCATTGCCAACTCAGTTGCGGTAGGGCGACGATTGATAGTGCTGCGGTCGTTCGGCAAGTTCTTTGGCCTTGCGGGCTTGCGACTGGGCTTCACCATCGCGCCGCCAGAAGTGCTTTGCGGCTTGCGCGCAGGCCTTGGCGATTGGCCCGTTCATACTGCTGCGCTGGCTTTCGGCACAGCGGCCTATGACGACCCCGGCTGGATCGCGCAGACGCGGAAGAGCCTTGTACGCCACGCGGCAGCACTCGACGCAGTGCTGCTGCGCCACGGCCTTCCCGTAACGGGCGATTGCCCGCTGTTCCGGCTGGTCACCACGCTGGATGCGGCCCGCCTTTTCGGACGGTTGGCCCAGCGCCAGATCCTGACCCGACCCTTCGTGGAGTATGCCGACCTTCTGCGCATCGGCCTGCCACCAGACGATGCGGGGCTGGCGCGGCTGGACGCGGTGTTGGCCGATGGCTGATCCGGTGGCGCTGGCCGCGATGGCAATCGATGCTGCGCTTGGCTGGCCTGTGCGGCTTTACGCGGTGGTGGGACATCCGGTTGGCGCGTTCGCGCGGCTGATCGCCCTTTGCGACCGACACTGGAACAGAACTGATCGCAGCCGCCTCGCACGCAAGGCCTGGGGTGTGGTGATAGTTCTGGCGCTTGTGACGGTCTCAGGGTGTAGCGGGCTGCTGCTGACGCTTGCTGCCCAAACGCTGGGCAGCGCCGAATGGCTGATCATTGCGCTGCTGGCATGGCCCGCATTGGCGCAGCGCAGTCTGGACCAGCATGTCGTGCCGGTGATCAGAGCGCTTCGGGCCGATGATATCGAGACGGCAAGAACTGCTGTCGGGATGATCGTAGGGCGCGATACCGCAGCGATGAATCAAGCTGCTGTTTCACGCGCGGCCATCGAAAGCCTTGCGGAAAGCTTCTGCGATGGCGTGGTTGCCCCGCTGTTCTGGCTGCTGATGGCAGGCCTTCCGGGCATCTGGATAGTCAAAGCCGTGAACACCGCTGATAGCCTGATCGGCCATAAGGAAGAACCCTATCGCGATTTCGGCTGGGCCGCTGCACGGCTGGACGACGTGCTGAATTTCGCGCCTGCAAGGATTTCCGCGATGTTGATCTGCCTGGGCGGAGCGGGCGGGTGGACAATCTGCTGGCGCTATCGCAACGCACATGCTTCGCCCAACGCAGGCTGGCCCGAAGCGGCAATGGCCGGTGTGCTGAATGTCCGTCTCGCAGGCCCAACCAGCTACGACGGAGAGATCATGGACAAACCGTGGATTGGCGAAGGCGGTGAGGCGAGCCTGGAAGCGCTGATACGGGCAAGGCGCGTCTATCACCGCGCCTGCGCGCTGTGCTGGGTAATTGCAGGAGGGATTGCATGGCTGGCCTGATGTTACAGGGAACCGGATCGGATGTGGGCAAGTCTGTGCTGGTCGCTGGCCTGTGCCGCGCACTGTCCAACCGGGGCCTGCGCGTTTTGCCATTCAAGCCCCAGAACATGTCAAACAATGCCGCCGTGACCATCGATGGCGGCGAGATTGGCCGCGCACAAGCGCTTCAGGCCCTTGCCGCGCGTGTCGAACCGCATACCGACATGAACCCGGTGCTGCTCAAACCCCAGGCCGACCATACATCGCAACTGATCGTGCATGGGCAGGTGCGCGGCACGCTGGGCGCAGCGAACTTTCGCGAAGGCAGACGCACGCTGCTGCCCGAAGTGCTGGAAAGCTGGCAACGTCTGCAAAGCCGGTGCGATATCGTGATGGTCGAAGGTGCAGGCTCTCCGGCAGAGATAAACCTGCGCGCGGGCGATATTGCCAACATGGGCTTTGCCCGCGCTGCCGATGTGCCGGTGGTGCTGGTTGGCGATATCGACCGCGGCGGGGTGATCGCATCGCTGGTGGGAACGCGAACGGTTATCGACTCTACCGATGCGGCGATGGTGCACGGCTTCATCGTCAACAAGTTTCGCGGCGATCCGGCGCTGTTCGAGGATGGCTATGGCGCGATTGAGCAGCTTTCGGGCTGGCGCGGGTTCGGCCTTGTGCCGTGGCTGCCGTGCATCGCCACATTGCCCAGCGAGGATGCGGTTATACTTGAACGCAGGCCCCAACGTGCCACTTCCCGTAAGCTGATCGCCTGCCCGATGCTGCCGCGCATCGCCAACTTCGACGATCTTGATCCGCTGCGGCAGGAACCGGATGTCGAACTGGCGATGATCCCGCCAGGGTCAGTGATCCCGGCAGAGGCCGACCTGATCATTCTGCCCGGCACGAAAGCCACTATCGCTGACCTGGCCTTCGTGCGCCAGCAGGGTTGGGACATCGACATCCTTGCGCATCACCGGCGCGGCGGGATGATTCTGGGGCTTTGCGGCGGCTATCAGATGCTGGGCCGGACAATTGCCGATCCGCTTGGCATCGAAGGCCCTGCAGGCAAGATCAACGGCCTTGGCCTGCTAAACGTGACGACCGAACTGACGCCGCGCAAGGCCCTGCTGCGCGTTTCCGGACAAGCGTTGGGTGCGGCGTTCGCTGGTTTCGAAATGCATATGGGCGAAACCAGCGGGCCAGATACGGCCCGTCCCTTCGCCATGCTGGAAGGCCAACGCCGGGATGGCGCGATCAGCGCCGATGGGCGCGTCATGGGCACATATTGCCACGGGCTGTTTGAGCGCCCCGACCTGCGCAAGGCCCTACTGACCCGCATCGGTGTGCAAAGTTCAGGGCAAGATCATGGCGCGCTGGTCGATGCCGCACTGAACGATCTGGCCAGTGCGCTTGAACAGCATCTTGATATCGATGGTCTTTTGGCGCTGACGCAAGGAACATTGCGATGACCAGCCTGCTGGTGCTTGGCGGTGCGCGGTCGGGCAAAAGCCGCTATGCGCAAAGCCGTATCGAAGCGCACGAAGGCCGCCTTGCCTATATTGCCACCGCAGAAGCAGGCGATGCGGAAATGGCCAACCGTATCGCCAGGCACCAGCAAGACAGAGGCCCGCGCTGGCACACCATAGAAGCCCCGATCACCCTGCCCTGCGCTATCGACGAGGCGCCCGCCACAGCCGACGCGATCCTTGTGGATTGCCTCACCCTATGGCTATCAAACCTGATGCTTGGCGATCACGATCTGACCAATGCCAGCAACGCCCTGCTGCGCTCAATCCGCAAATGCCGCATTCCCATTGCGCTGATCGCCAATGAAGTGGGTTTGAGCATCGTGCCTGAAAACGCTTTAGCGCGCCGCTTTCGCGACGAAGCGGGCCGGCTCAACCAGAAGCTAGCCAGTGCCGCGGACGAAGTGGTGTTTGTCGCTGCCGGATTGCCGCTGCAGCTAAAACAAATCAACACTCAAATGTGATACCCATTGACGCTCGCCACAGCAATGTGCAACACAACGCGCTATGGCACAGGACATTGTAGCGCGTGCGCGCAAGCTCATCGAAGATCGGGTCATTTCACGGGCCGCCCTCGCCCGCGCGGCCGGGTTGCATCCCAACACCTTGCGTGATGCGCTACTGCCCGACTGGAATCCCACGGTTGATACCCTGACCAAGCTGGAACGGGCAATGGACGATAGCGAGGATGACGAGTTCGAACTCGCTTCGGTAGAAGAGATCATCGCAGAAGTGCGCAATGGCCGCATGGTCATTCTGGTGGATGACGAAGACCGCGAAAACGAGGGCGACCTGCTGATCCCGGCGCAGATGGCCACGCCCGAATCGATCAACTTCATGGCCACCCACGGACGCGGACTGATCTGCCTGTGTCTCACCGCAGACCGCTGCAACCAGCTTGGCCTTGAACTGATGAGCCGCAACAATGGCACGCGCCACGGCACGGCCTTCACAGTATCCATCGAAGCGCGCGAAGGCGTGGACACCGGCATCTCGGCGGCAGACCGCGCCCGCACCGTTGCGGTTGCGGTGGACGCCACCAAGACGCGCGACGATATCGTCACGCCCGGCCACGTCTTCCCGCTGATCGCGCGCGATGGCGGCGTGCTGGTGCGCGCCGGACACACCGAAGCGGCCGTCGATCTCCCTCGCCTAGCCGGCCTCAATCCATCCGGCGTAATCTGCGAGATCATGAACGACGACGGCACGATGGCGCGCCTCAACGATCTGATCCCATTTGCGCGCAAGCACGGGCTGAAGATCGGCACGATCCGCGATCTGATCGAATACCGTCGCCGCAACGATCATCTAGTCGAATGCGTCAATCAGGCACCGTTCCACACCGATTACGGCGGCGACTGGACGCTCAAGACCTATCGCAACAAGATTGATGGCTCCGCGCATCTCGTCCTGCAAAAAGGTGCCATCGTTCCGGGCCAGCCGACGCTGGTGCGTATGCACTCGATCTCGGTCCTGTCCGACGTGCTGGGCCAGCCCGGTCCGCGCAAGCGCATTCTGCAACGCGCAATGGGAGAAATGGGCGAAGCGGGCGCGGGCGTGATCGTGCTGTTGATGCCAACCGATCCCGAACAGCTCATCCGCGAAGTTGGCGGCACAGCCGGGCATGATATGGAACTGCGCAGCTATGGCATCGGTGCGCAGATTCTTGCCGATCTTGGGATCCACGACATGGTGCTGCTGACCAATTCGCGCCACAACCTCGTGGCGCTGGAAGGCTATGGCCTGAACATCACCGGAGAACGGGCCATCCCTGCTATCTGATGCACCCAGCTTGAAAATTGTTGCGACGGGCCGGCATCGAACCGGCCCGTTTTTTGCCCGCAATCCGTGCAATGACCTGCGACCGGCGCAGCAAGTCAGTCGAATTGTCGGGACATGTTGAAAGGTGTTTGGCGGAGCGGGAGGGATTCGAACCCTCGATACGCTTTTGGCGTATACTCACTTTCCAGGCGAGCGCCTTCGACCACTCGGCCACCGCTCCGCATCTTGCTCTGGAAGTGGCCCCCTAGCCGCACAAGATCGCTTTCGCAAGGCGTCGGTTCCTGTAATGATGAAGATATGTCGCTGCTTGCCCTGCTTGCCGCTCTTGCGGCCTCGTCCGAACCTGTCAGTGCGCCCGAAAAGGCGCTTGCCCCGGCTGAAATCGTGGCTGCCGCGCCTGCTGCAGATTGGATTACGATTGCCCCGTCAGACCTGCTGGTGATGGACCTTGCGCCCGATGCGCAAGGCAAGGCGCGCCGCGTGGTGATCCAGCTTCTGCCCGCGCCCTTTTCCCAAAGGTGGGTCGGCAATATCCGCAAGCTCGCCGCCGCGCATTGGTGGGATGGCACCTCGATCAACCGCGCGCAGGACAATTACGTGGTGCAGTGGGGCGATCCCGATGGCGAGGACAAGGTGAAGGCCAAGGCTTTGCCGGAGGGGTTGGTGGTAGTGCCGCAGGGCCAATATGCGTATAGTGATATTCAGCTATATGGCACCTTAGAAGCCACCCAGAATATCCTACGTGGAATACAGCAAAAGATCGCCATATCTTCAGCAAAAGCTGCAAAGGAAACGGCTGACGAGGCATCTGGCATCCACATAGAAGATGGCCGACGAGTAGGTCGACACGATTGGTTTTATGAAGACGTGTATTCCGATATGGTGAGTTTTTTCGCCGGATGGCCCATAGGAAGTCATCGCCTATCTGACGAGCCGTCTGATCGACCAGACAAGCCGGATACGTACACACACTGGCCCATCCACTGCTACGGCACCATCGGCGTGGGCCGCAACGAGCCGCCAGACACCGGCACCGGCGCAGAACTCTATGCCGTCATCGGGCATGCCGCGCCAGCTTGATCGCAACATTGCTGTCGTCGGCCGGGTGATCGAGGGGATGGAGCATCTGTCCACCCTGCCGCGCGGCACCGGCGATCTGGGCTTTTACAAGACCGCGCCCGAACGCACGCCGATCCGCGCCATCCGCAACGGCCCTGATGTGCCCGATCTGCCCGCGTTCGAATATCTCGGCACCGAAAGCGCAAGCTTCGCCCGCTACAGCGATGCCCGCGCCAATCGCCGCGATGCCTTCTATATCCAGCCCGCAGGCGGCGTGGACATCTGCAACGTGCCCGTGCCCATCCGTCGCCGCAAATGAGCGACACCGCCTATGACCTGACGGCCACGCTCTGGCGCTGGTCCGGCGGCCCCAAAGCGACCGACTGGTTCTTCGTCACCATTGATGGCGAAGCGGGCGAGGCGCTTTCCGCGACCGCACTGATGCACCGTCTGGAAACCGGGCGACGTTCTGGCTGGGGATCGGTGAAGCTGGGCGTGCAGGTGGGCGAAACCGCATGGCGCACCTCGGCCTTTCCGTCGAAGGAACAGGGCTGGATCGTCCCGATCAAGGCCGCTGTGCGCAAAACCGAGGGGCTGATTGAAGGTGAAGCTTTTGCGCTGACGTTGACATTCTAAGCGGACCACGCGGATCGCAAATACGACAGCGTTGGAAGCCCTCCCCGCTGCGACTAACGCTTGGCAAGCCAAGCGCAAGTCTCGCTCCCCTCCCTTGAGGGAGGCGTTGGGGGTGGGTGTACTGCACTTGAGGCGCTGCGATATAATATCGCTGAACCAAAGGACCACAACTTGCCCCACAACGTCGCGCTTATTGGCTACGGCTACGCCGGAAAGACCTTCCACGCCCCTCTGATCATGGCCGAACCCGGCTTACGCCTTGCCGCTGTCGTCTCCCGAGACGCCACGAAGGTCCATGCAGACCTGCCCGGAATGCGGGTGGAGCCAGACATCGCTTCCGTGCTGGCCGACCCGGCGATAGACCTGATCGTCATCGCCACCCCGAACGACAGCCACGCTCCCCTCGCCCACGCCGCGATTGATGCGGTCAAGGCGCTGGTGGTCGACAAGCCCCTGGCGCTTACCCTTGCCGAAGCACGCCAGATCGCCGCCCACGCAGGTGAGCGCGGCACGCTGCTCAGCGTGTTTCATAACCGCCGCTGGGATGGCGATTTCCTCACCATCCAGCAGGCCGTCGCAACCGGGATGATCGGCAAGGTCGCCCATTTCGAAAGCCACTTCGACCGCTTCCGCCCCACGGTGCGCAATCGCTGGCGCGAGAACCCCTGCCCCGGCAGCGGCGTCTGGGCCGATCTTGGACCGCACCTTGTCGATCAGGCGCTGTGCCTGTTCGGCCTGCCGACGGGCGTCATGGCCAGCCTCGGCGCGTTGCGCGAAGGTGCGCAGACCGATGACTGGGCGCATATCGTGCTGGAATACCCGACCCTCCGCTGTGTGCTCCACGCCGGAATGCTGGTGGCAGGCGGCTCCCCTCGCTTCGTGGTGCACGGTAGTGAAGGCAGTCTGATCAAGCACGGCCTTGATCCGCAGGAAGGCCAGTTGATCGAAGGCCTGCGCCCCGGTGCGATGGATTGGGGCAAGGAGCCTGCCCCCCTCACCCGCTACGACGCACAAGGCACCGCCCACTGCCTTGATGTGCTTCCCGGCGATTACCCGCGCTTCTATGCCGGAATTGCAGCCGCGCTCAAAGGCACGCCGCTCGACGTCACGCCAGAGCAGTCGCTCGCCGTGATGGCCGTGGTCGGAGCTGCGGCAGAGGCCGCACGCAGCGGCTTGGCCCAGCCGGTCCCACCATTCCGGTTGTAAATCGGCTGTCCTACAGGCCCGGCGGCAAGGCAGTCTCTGCGCCGCTCCTTGAACTGTCAATCGCCTGCGCAAACCCTCGCAATCCCGGTGCTTTCCGCCGGGTCGAGGTGCGCCCCAATGCCCTTACAAGGCCCCCTGAATTATTCTCTCTGGACTGTGTAAACTGTGTAAACCCCCTTCAGGAAACCACCTCGTTTCCTGAACAGGTTTACCGCCGCCGCAGCACCATTTCCACCGCCTCACAAATCTGCTGGACTGAAAACGGCTTGGCCAGAAAGTGCATGTTCGGAATGTCGATCTCGCGCCGAAGCTGCTCCTCGGCATAGCCCGACATGAACAGGAACGGCAGGTCGGGCTTCAACGCACGAATTTCGCGGGCCATCGCCGGGCCGTCCATCGTCGGCATCACCACGTCCGAAACAACAAGATCGAAGGTGCCACGCCCAATGGCTTCCAGCCCTTCCTCGCCGTCGGACGCAGTGGTCACTTCATAGCCCTGCCGCACCAGCGCACGTTCAGCCACTGCGCGCACGGTTTCCTCGTCTTCCACCAACAGCACCTTACCCCCGCCTGACCACTCGCGCTTCGGCTCAGCAGCGGCAGGTTTTGTGGCTTGCGCCAGTTCCGCCGCATCGGGATGGTGGACCGGCAGATAGATGCTGAAGCGCGTGAACTTGCCCACGTCGCTTTCAGCGAAGATGAACCCGCCCGATTGCTTGACGATGCCGTAGACGGTGGAAAGGCCAAGCCCAGTACCCTTGCCCTTCTCCTTTGTGGTGAAGAAAGGTTCGAAAATCTTGCCGATCTGGGTCGGCTTGATGCCGTGGCCATTGTCCTCCACCATCAGCGCGGTGTAGTCACCGATGGGCAGAATTTCGCTCTTCATCGCGCGCACATCCGCTGCGGTCACGCGCCGGGTGATCAGCTTGACCACCCCTGCCGGGCCTTTCCCACCGCCCGCCGCCAGTCGATCGGTGATCGCATCGCGCGCGTTGACGGCAAGGTTCAACAGCACTTGTTCGAGTTGGGTCGGGTCGGCACGCACGAAGCCCAGATCGCGGTCGTGCGTCACTTCCAGCGTGATCTTCTCACCGATCAGCCGCTTCAGCAGAGCCGAAACCTCGGCCACCACATCGGGAAGTTGCAGCACTTGCGGGCGCAGCGTCTGCTGGCGAGAGAATGCCAGCAGTTGCCGCGTCAGCGATGCCGCGCGGTTCGAATTGGCCTTGATCTGCTGGATATCGTCATAATCGCTATCGCCCGGCGTGTGGCGCATCAGCATGAGGTCACAGTAGCCGATGATCGCGGTCAGCACGTTGTTGAAATCGTGCGCCACGCCACCCGCCAATTGGCCCACTGCCTGCATCTTGGTAGCCTGCGCAATCTCGCGCTTCAGCCGGGTTTCCTCGGATGAATCCTTGAGGCTCAGCAGCACCGCGCCATCCCCCAGCCCGCGCACGCCCGCAAGGCTGAGCGACACCGGCTCTTCCGGTGCAGCACGCAACCGCACGGCCACATCGCCTGCCGTCGCCTGCCCTTGGGCATAGCGGCGAACGGCATCGACCAGCGCGCCCTTGTCTTCCTTGATCACAAGATCGGCAGGATAGGGCGGCGGGAAATTGTCTTCATGCCCCGCCGCGCGCAGGAACGCGGCATTGGCAAAGAGGAAGCGCCCGTCGCGGTCGGTCATCGCAAGGCCCAGCGGCAGGCGCGACAGCAGCGCTTCGATCTGCGGCAGGCCAGCGCGAATATCGCCCACGCTCTGCTGGTTGTCGATCAGCAGAAACAGCGATGCGGTGCGTGCCGGATCGGTATTCGCAATGCCGTCAGGGTCGGCCACCGGCAAGTGGACCAGCCGCACCGGCGCGCCCTTGCCGCCTTCGCGGGCGTAAAACACGCGCTCGGAATCGTCGCTGGCAAGGTATGACACGAAGTCGGTTCCAGCCATCTCGCTGCCCGCATTGCCCGTCGCGCGTTGAGCGAAGGCGCTATTGGCAGCCAACACAGTGCCTTCGGGGTTGACCACAACCGCCTGAAAGCCTTCGCGCGCCAGCGCTCGGCCCAGCTTTCCGGCAACGTGCGCAGCCATATCGGCCACGAGATTCTGCGTGACCACCGGGAGGAAACGCCAAATCAGGAAGTCCTCACCCCGCCCGGCACGGCTGAGCTTGGCACGCCAGGTTCCCTTAGCCGACGTCAGGGCATCGGCGCTGGCCTGCCCATCGCGCCACGCCCCGCGAAGCGCATCTTCCAGCGCCTCGACCGAGGTCTTGTCCAACGGCAGGCGCGGCGGCGCAAGACCTGCGCCGAACCATTCGTTCATCAGCGCGTTGGCGCAGACCAGCCGCCCGGCGCGATCGGTGATGGCGATGGCCGTGTCCGCGCTTTCGATGGCGGCATTGGTGACCGACCAATCGGGCACGGCAAAATCGGTGGGAGCCGCCGTCCGTTGTGGACGATGCGCCAGACGCAACGCAGCGCCGATCACGCCCACGCCTCCAAGGAAGCCACCGACCACCAGCGGTTGGCCTGATACGGCCCACAAAGCCGCGCCGCTTGCCACAACCGCCCCGCCGAGCATCAGCCAATCGCGCAGGGGCGTGGTTTCCGCCCCCGTCCGTTCAGCCTCGCCCCCCAGACTTGCCATCAGTCAGGAAAATCCCGCGCTGCAAAACGAAGCTGCCGAGCCTTGCGCTTGTGCGCGGTCCACCAGCGCCAGCCCAGTGCGGAAATGGCATAGCCAAGCGCCGCCGCTACAATCGAGATGAGGAAGAGGCCAATTACCAGCGAGGGTGCGGCGTCCGACCCGAGCCATGCCAGCCAATCACCCACGCTTGCCCCGGTCGTAACCATATCGCTCACTGTGGCGAAATCGGCGTGGAAGCCGAAGCTGTTGCCTACTGCGATGGCACCGGGAAGGAACACGAACAGGGTGGTCGGCGGGATCGAAATGAAGGTCATCAGCACAGCCAGCGGAATATTGCCCCGGCACGGCACACACATCAGCGCCGCGCCAACGATCTGCACGCCGGGGATCAGAGCGAAAATGCCAATGAACAAGCCTGCCGCCACACCGCGCGGAACCGACCGCCGGGTGAAGCGCCAAAGTTCATGCCGTGCTGCGAGCGGGCGGGCGAAGCGGTTGTGCTCCATCTGCTCGCGCGTTGGCATGTTGGCCCGTGCCCAGTTGACGATCCTGTTGAACATCGTGCCCTTGCTGTATCCGTTTTTCGCCTGCCCTGCCACGGGCCGCCAGACCCTTAGCCCTTAAAAGCTTGCCGGTCGGTGAAGCAGGTCACGCTGCATCGCTTATCCATGATCTTTCATGATCCGCGCCTTGTCGCGCTTCCAGTCGCGTTCCTTGATCGTCGCGCGCTTGTCGGCCACATTCTTGCCCTTGGCCAGCGCAAGTTCAACCTTCGCGCGGCCCCGGCTGTTGAAGTAGATCGATAGCGGCACCAGCGTCATGCCCTTGCGTTCAACCGCGCCGGTAAAGCGGGCAATCTGCCGCTCTTTCAGCAGCAGCTTGCGCGGTCGCTTGGGCACGTGGTTGAAGCGGTTGCCGTGGCTGAATTCGGGCACGTTGGAATTGACGAGCCAGACCTCGCCGCCCTTCACCTCGGCATAGGATTCGGCAATCGAGCCTTCGCCAAAGCGCAGCGATTTCACCTCGGTCCCCGTCAGGCAGATCCCCGCCTCATAGGTATCCTCGATAAAATACTCGAACCGCGCACGGCGGTTTTCGGCAACGATCTTCTTCTTGTCGAATTCGGGATGTACGGGGCGTGCCATAATCCCGCCCATGTAGGCGCTGCCCCGGCAAAGCGGAAGGGGAACTTCACACTTTGTCGGGGCGAAACACTCAGATCAGCCCGGCATGCTCCAGCGCGGCGTCCACCTTGGCGCGGGCTTCGGCGCTGGCGGGGACGAGCGGCAGACGCAGTTCATCGGTCAGGCCTTCAAACACGCGGGACAGCGCATACTTGAGCGGCGCGGGCGATGCGTCGGAGAACATCGCGTAGTGCAGCGGATAGAGCTTGTCGTTCAGTTCACGCGCCTTTTCGAAATCGTTTTCGGCACACGCGGCCTGAAAATCGGCGCAGAGCCGAGGCGCGACGTTGGCTGTTACTGAAATGCAGCCGACAGCGCCTGCGGCATTGGCCGGAAGCGCCAGTTCATCGTCGCCCGAAAGCTGGCAGAAGTTCTTGCCTATGCCCATGCGGTGGTCGGTAACGCGGCTAAGATCGCCGCTCGCATCCTTGATCGCCACGATCTTGTCCGGGTAACGCTTCGCCAGTTCGCACACCGTTTCGGGCAGGATGTCGGTCACCGTGCGGCCCGGCACGTTGTAGAGCACGATGGGCAGATCGTTGTGTTCGGCAAGGTAGCTGAAGTGCGCGATGATGCCCGCCTGGCTCGGGCGGTTGTAGTAGGGCGCAACGCAAAGTGCGGCCTGCGCGCCGCACTTCTTGGAAAAGTTCATGTGCAGCAGCGCGTTCATCGTATCATTGCTGCCACAGCCCGCGATCACCGGCACACGACCGGCGGCCTGCTCAACGCAGACTTCGATCACGCGATGGTGTTCGGCGTTCGAAAGCGTCGATGCCTCTCCGGTGGTGCCGCAGGGCACCAGCGCGGAGGAGCCGTTTTCGATCTGCCAGTCTACCAGACGGCGAAAGGTTTTCTCGTCAAACGCTCCATCGCGAAAAGGGGTGACAAGGGCCGGAATGGAGCCGGAAAACATGGACAGTATCCCTCAATTTGCCCCATAAAGCAGTTCGGCTTACAACAAGTCGAACCCTGAAGGGGTCTGTTCAGCGCCTGATAAGGAGCCGCTCCATAGTATGTCCGGCATGGACGTGAAAGCCTTGATGTTGCGCTGGGGTGTTGCCGGTGCGCTATTGCAGACGCTGGCGGCGTCGAGCGTGGTTCATGCGAGCGGCGGCGAAAGCGCCAATGGATCGGACTGGGACCGCGCGCGGGCGAATCTGGCGATGAGCCAGGGCGGCCCGATGATGGCGGCGGTGGAACGGTGGAAACTGCTGAGCAGTTCGAACCGTTTTGGGTTTTCCGACTATTCGAATTTCGTTGTGACCTATTCCGGCTTCCCGGATGAAGAAAAGCTGCGTCGCTATGCCGAACTCTCGCTGGAGCGGGAGGCAGTCGATCCGGCGCGACTGGTAAGCTATTTCACCCAGAAGCCGCCGCTGACCAATATGGGCCGCGCGCAATATGCGCTGGCGCTGACCCAGCTTGGCCGCCCCGAAGCGCGCGAGGCAGCGCGGGCGGCGTGGCGCGGCGGGGCGATGACCGATGCAGCGGAAAGCGCACTGCTGGCCAATTGGGGCACCAGCTTTACCGCTGATGATCATGATGCGCGGATGGATGCACTGCTTTGGGCAGGGGCAACCGATCAGGCGGCAAGGCAGGTGGTGTGGGTCAGCCCCGCGCGCAAGAGCATCGATGGCGCGCGACTGGCGGCGATGCAGGGCGGCGATCCTTATGCCGCCGTATCGGGCGTTTCGACCCAACTGCTGAACAGCGATCCGGGCTTTGTCTTCCAGCGCGTGCGGCAATTGCGCAAGGCGGGCAATGGCGCGGGTGCGCGGGCGTTTCTGGCCAACCGGCCCCTGCTGGCACGTCAGCCGCTGGACCGGACGAAGTGGGTCGAGGAACTGCTGATCAACGCGCGCGGCGCGGCAACATCGGGCGATGCGCGCGCGGCGATGCGGATTGCGGCGGGGATCGACGATGCCTTCGCTGCGGGTGAGGATGTCAGCCAACTCGCCTATGACATGCGCGACGATTACACATCATTGATGTGGCTGGGCGGCACGCAGGCCTATTTCAACATTGGCGACTATGCGGGCGCGGCCCCGCTGTTCTGGCGCTATGGCGCAGCAGCGCGGACGCCGGGCACACGATCAAAGGGCTTTTACTGGGCCGGGAAAGCGGCAGCGCGCGGCGGACAGCAGGCCGAAGCGCGGCGCTACTTCGAGATGGCCGCGCAATATGCCGACCAGTTCTACGGCCTGCTGGCATTGGAACGGCTGGGCCGCCCGGTGCCGCAGTTCGCTGCGGATTCGAACGCGCAAGCTACGCCTGACGAACGCACCCGGTTCTACAACCAGCCGCTGACGCTGGCCGTGCGCGAAGTGGCGCGCAATGGCGATTGGCGCACCACGATCCGCTTCTTCAAGGAAGTGGCCGAACAGCAGCAGACCGAAGGCCAGCACATGATGGTGGCGCAATTGGCGCGCGATCTGGGGCGGCGCGATCTGGGCGTAATCGTGGGGCAAGCCGCGGCAGCGCGCGGCTATCTTGATTTTCAGCACATCGCCTTTCCGCTGATCCCGGTGCCGCCGGGATATGAAAGCAAGTGGACCAGCGTTCACGCGATCAGCCGCCAGGAGAGCCAGTTCGCGCAGAATGCCGTCAGCCATGCGGGCGCGCGCGGGCTCATGCAGCTTATGCCGGGCACGGCGAACGAGCAGGCGGGCAAGCTTGGCCTGTCCTACCGCCCCGGCGCGCTGACCGAGGATGCGGGCTATAACATCCAGCTTGGCGCGGGCTATTTTGCGCGGATGCTGGACTATTACAACGGATCGTGGCCGCTGGCCGTGGCGGCCTATAACGCTGGCCCCGGCAACGTGAACAAGTTCCTGCGCGCCAATGGCGACCCGCGCAATGGCGGCGTGGACTGGGTGGAATGGATCGAAAAGATTCCGCTGTCCGAAACGCGCAACTATGTGCAGCGCGTGCTGGAAAATGCGGTGGTCTATGAGGCGATGAACCCGCAGTTTGCGACCTATCGGGGAAGCAATCCGATGAGTTACTTCATTGGGAAGCGGGAGCCGGGGTGATCAGCTTCACTCGCAGAGCCTTGACGTGGTTTGCCTGACATACACCAGCCGCTTGCCATCCGAAGCATGGATTTCAAAGCGCCCGGAATACTCATCAGGGTGCCTGATGCGATTCCTATTCACGCCGTCTTCGGGCAGCAGCGACCAGAAGTAGCCGATGCCCCGCACCTGTTCAAAGGTGTATTGGCCGTTGGCCGTAGGCTTTAGCTGCAATGCAGGGCGAACGTTTAATACATAACTCGTTTTGGATGGTTGAGGTTCATAGTTTAGTTTTCGCTGCTCAAGTTCTATAACCCGAATTTCGTTCAATCCGATTTCAAGTGACGGAGCCTGTGGGGCTACATAACAGCCAACGACCTGACTGCGTTCGAACGGCTCGTTTTGTGCAAAAACGGCGATGAATGCCAACGAGCGATGATCGCGCACGAGGTTATCGCGAAGGATGTGATGCGGGCGCTGTAGGGTACGCCATCAAATAGACTCGTTGTCATCGCACGAAAGATACACTTGCTTGCTTGCGCAGCAAGACGCGACCGTAGTGCAAGCGACCTCCGGCCATTCCCCGTCTCCCCGATCTGTACAGCTTGACCCGGGGTCCCGCTGCCTCTGATGGGACAGGGAAGAAGAAAGTGGGATCCCGGGTCAAGCCCGGGATGACGATGTGAGGGCGAGATGCTTGTGCCGTTTGCATAGGTTTTGGTCTCGACTTAAAGCCACCCCATGAAGCCTGACGGTCATCCCATCACCCCCGCCGGATTTGCCGCCTTGCGCGCGCGGTATGATCAACTGTTGGGCACCGAACGTCCCGCGATTGTCGAGATCGTCAGTTGGGCGGCGGGCAATGGCGACCGTAGCGAGAACGGCGATTATCTCTATGGGCGCAAGCGGATGCGGGAGATTGATCGGGAGCTGGCTTTCCTTGCGCGGCGGATGAAGGCGGCGCGGGTGGTCGATCCGGCGCGCATGGAAGATCGCAGCCGCGTGCTATTTGGCGCGACGGTGGAGATTGCTGACGAGGACGATAACCGCCGCGTACTGACGCTGGTTGGCGATGACGAGCAGAATGCCAGCAACAACCTGATCGGCTGGAGCGCGCCGATTGCCAAGGCCTTGCGCGGGGCGCGGGTGGGGGATTTGCGGATCGTGCGGCTGCCTTCGGGGGAGAAGGAGTGGGAGATCATGAGCATTTCCTATCCCGACGCCACAGGCTAAAGCGCTCCCCCATGAAACAGGGTCGCTTCTTCATCATGCGCCACGGCGAGACGGTCTATAACGCTACCCGTCGGCTGCAGGCGAACAACATCCACACGCCGCTGACGCGGCAGGGCTTTGAACAGGCGGTGGCGATGGGCTGCGCGCTGCGGCGGGAACTGGGCGAGCGGCCTGACGTCACTCTGCACATCTCTGACACCGGGCGCGCATTGCAGACAGCGGCTCTGATTGCCGAGGAACTGGGGCTGGACTGGTTTGCATCGCGACGCACGATGGACCTTAAAGAGATCGACATGGGATCGTGGTGCGGGCGCTCTTATGGCGAGGTGGAGGACGAAGTTGGCCCCATTGTGATCGAGGACCACCTGCTGCGCCCGGCCCCGGATGGTGAGGACTATCCGATGATTGCCGCGCGGCTGAACCGGTGGATCGATCGGCTGGATGATATGGGCGGGGATCACATCGTGGTGATGCACGGCATTTCAAGCCGGGTGCTGCGCGGGATCATGGCGGGCTATCCTGTGCATCCGCTGCACGGCGCGCCGATTGCACCTTCGCTGGTGCAAGGCTCCATCGCGCTGGTGGAGAACGGCGAGGAGCGCGTGCTCTATGGCTCCGAACGCGGTATAGAGCACGCCTGATGGGCGATGTCGTTAACCTGCGGGCGGTGCGCAAGGCCAAGGAGCGCGATGCACGTGCGGTAGAAGCGCAGGCGAACCGGGCGAAGTTCGGGCGGACCAAGGGTGAGAAGGCGCGCGATCAGCACGAGGCCGAACGCGCGGCGCGGTTGCTTGATGGCGCGAAGCGGGAAGAGCAATGAGGAAGCTGCTGGTTCTCGGCGCGCTGCTAATGGCGGGAACTGCCTCTGCGCGCGATAGCCTTGGCGTGTTCGACAACTGGGGCGCATTTCGCGATTCCGCCGTGCCACGCTGCTATGCCATTGCGATGGCAGAGAAAGTGCGCGGGTGGGAGCAGGCGTTTCAACCCTATTTTACTGTGGGCTATTGGCCCAAGCGCGGAATACGCGGCGCTGTTCATGTGCGGCTGGCGCGGCGGCTGGCGCCGGGGTCTTCGGTCAACGTCTCATTTCCTGAAGCGAACTTCACATTGCAAGCAGGGCAAGCCGATGCCTGGCCTGCCGATCAACGCGCCAATGCCGGGATAATTGCGCAACTGCGGAGCGCTTCGCGCGTGACAGTGATCGGGCAAGGTGCCGATGGGCGCAAGTTCCGCGATACCTATGTACTGGCAGGCGCGGGTTCAGCGATGGACGCGGCAGCGCTGGGGTGCGCGCGGTAAGAAAAAGGGCGAGACTTGTGGCCCGCCCTTCCCTTGCTTCAGTGCGTGAGGCTTAGAAGCGGACGCCGACGCCAGCCATCACGACGTGACGGTCAGTGTCGATGTCAAAGCGGCTCGAATCCGGCGTGTTGCCGTTGAAATCGAACTCGCCCTTGCTGTAGTTGTTGTAGTTGTATTCAACCTTCACATAGCTGTTGGCGCCGAGCTTCTGCTCAACACCCGCGCCCACGCGGTAGCCGTCGGTATCAAGCCGCTGGCGCAGGCTGGTGGTGCCATCGGTGCCCTGCAGAAGGTAACGCTGGTTGCTGTAGCCGCCCTTGGCGTAGACCATCGTGCTGGGCGACATTGCATAGCCTACGCGACCGCCGACATAGTACTGGCGACCGGCATCGACGCGTCCAAGGTTGAACACATTGGGCTGGTCGTTGTTGTTGTCCCAACCCGCGCTGCTTTCCGTAATTTCAGCTTCGGCACCGACCACGAGGTTGCTGCCAAGCGGGATATCATAACCGATGGCACCGCCGTAGGTCACACCATCGATCGACTGCTTGAGATCGCGGGTATTGTCGACGTCTTCGCTGCTGCCAGAGCGGTGGTGGTCATAACCAACCAGAGCTTCGGCGCGGAAACCGCTGAACGCCTCGGCGGGCGTCGCGTCCTGCGCGAAGGCCGGCGTGGCGGCAATGGCAGTACCGGCGGCGAGGATTGCGCAGATCTTCTTCATGTTTCACTCCATTCGAAACTTCCTGCCGGTTCTCGTTGTCATTGCGACCCGACAGTGACCGGTGGAATGAGCGGAACTGCATCCGGTTTCCTGAACCTCACACAACAAGAAACTGTTGTATTTCAGCCACATATTTTGCGATATTCGGAGCGCTTAACGCGACGGACGGCTGGAACCCATTATACTGAGAAGCGTTCGCGCGAGCCGGTTTGCGCCTTGGTCTCCGAATCACTATATGCGCGCGATGCAGCTTCCCATCGATCCCGAACCGTCGCTCCCCGCCAACATGCCCATTGCCGGGCATATCGATCCCGTACCAGTCCCGCGGGAGGTTACTCCGCGAGAGGATGGGCGCGTCGATCTGATCGGTTTGCCCAAAAAGCAGATCGCGGCACTGTTTGAAACAGCGGGGCTGGATGCGAAAGCGGCGAAGCTGCGCGCCAAGCAGGTCTATCACTGGCTGTACCATCGCGGCGTGACCGATTTTGAGGGCATGACCGATATCGCCAAAACCATGCGTCCGTGGCTGGCCGAACGCTTCGTGATCGGACGGCCAGAGATCGTCGAGGCACAGGTTTCAACCGATGGCACCCGCAAATGGCTGCTGCGGACGGCAGACAATCACGACTTCGAAATGGTGTTCATTCCCGACGCCGACCGCGGAACCCTGTGCGTTTCAAGCCAGGTCGGTTGCACGCTGAACTGTCGTTTCTGCCATACCGGCACGATGCGGCTCGTGCGCAACCTGACGCCGGGCGAGATCGTGGGGCAGGTAATGCTGGCACGCGATTCACTGGGCGAGTGGCCAAAAGCCGGCGGCACGATGGCGGGGCTGGACTTCGACGACGACGATGAAGAAGCTGCCACCGCATACACTCCCGATGGCCGCTTGCTGACCAACATCGTGATGATGGGCATGGGCGAGCCGCTTTATAACTTCGACAACGTGCGCGATGCGTTGAAGCTGGTGATGGATGGCGATGGGCTGGCACTTTCGAAGCGGCGCATCACGCTTTCTACCAGCGGTGTCGTGCCGATGATGGCGCGGTGCGGGGAGGAAATCGGGGTGAACCTTGCCGTTTCGCTGCACGCCGTAACCAAGGACGTGCGTGACGAGATCGTGCCGATCAACCGCAAGTACGGCATTGAGGAACTGTTGCAGGCCTGTGCCGACTATCCGGGCGCATCAAACGCGCGGCGCATCACGTTTGAATATGTGATGCTGAAGGACAAGAACGACAGCGACGATCATGCGCGCGAACTGGTACGGCTGATCAAGCAGTACAAGCTGCCCGCCAAGGTCAACCTCATCCCGTTCAATCCGTGGGACGGCGCGCCCTATGAATGTTCAAGCCCGGACCGGATCAAGAGCTTTGCCAAGATCGTGTTCGACGCAGGGATCAGCGCGCCAGTGCGGACCCCGCGCGGGCGAGATATCGATGCGGCGTGTGGGCAGTTGAAAACGGCTGCGGAGAAGAAAAGCCGGGCCGAACTTGATAGGCTCGCGGAAGAAAAGCAGGCAGCGCTGGGCTGAGGCTGGCGCGCCTCAGCCGACTTTGCGCTGGGCAGTTCCCTCAGTCTCCACGCTGGCTGGCGGGCGGGCGGCAACGGCAGCGATGCGGCCGGTTTCGTCAAGCCGCAGCGGCAGGGAAAACTCAACGCCAAGCCGGTCTTCATGCGACCAGCGACAAGTGGCGGTGACGACGTGGTTGTCGGCCAGAACGACGCGGAAGATCGTGCCTGATGGCACATTCCACAGCCCTTCGATCAGAGCGCCCGTCTGGCTGATGTTACGGATCATCCCGTTGTAGCGATGTCCGCCATGATCGAGCACGACCTTGCGCAGCATGGACTGGCGCGCGGCGCGGGCCGAACGCGGCCCTTGGGCAATGGCCATCAGCCCGGTTGAAAGACGCGCGGCAGCGTTCATGGAACTGAGCGGACGCTCGTAGATATAGCCCTGCACGTGGCTGCAGCCCAACATGCGGACGAGATCAAGCTCGTCCAGCGTTTCAACGCCCTCTGCCGTGGTTTCCATGCCGAGCGCTTCGGCAAGACTGACGATCGAGGCGATGATGGCACCATTGCGGCTACCGGGCTGGGTTGCGCCGCGCACGAAGGACTGATCGATCTTGATCTTGTCGAATGGTGCCGAGCGCAGATAGCCGAGTGACGAATAGCCCGTACCGAAATCATCGAGCGCGAGACGAACGCCGATCCCCTTCAACGCTTTGAACATTTGGTCGGTGCCCTCATCATCGTTGAGGAACACGCTTTCAGTGATTTCCAGTTCAAGGCGCTCGGCTGCGACCTGCGCGTTTGCCAGGGCATTGGTAACGATGGTTGGCAGCGCGGGGTTGGCGAATTGCAGAGGCGAAACATTGACCGCGACACGCACGTTGTCCGGCCAGCGCGCCAGATCCTGGCAAGCGGTGCGCAAGGCCCACTCGCCGATCGGTGCAATAAGGCCGGTATCCTCGGCCACGGGAATGAAACGCGAAGGGCTGATCCACCCTTGTTGAGGGTGGTTCCATCGCAGTAGCGCTTCGAAGCCGGTGATCTTCTCGGTCGCGGTCTGGACGACCGGCTGATAGTACAGTTCCAGCCCGCCATTGGCGACCGCATCGCGCAGGTCTTCCTCCATCTGGCGGCGCTCTTCAGCATCGCTATGGAGATCTGGCGCGTAGAAGTGATGGCGACCACGCCCGCCATCTTTGGCAGCATAAAGTGCAAGATCCGCATTTCGGATCAGCGCTTCGCTGGTCACGCCATCGTCGGGCGCGATGGCGATGCCGACGGATGCGCCAATCATCACGCGGCTGCCTTCGATCGAATAGGGCTGCGACAGGCTTTCGATGATCCGCCCCGCAAGGTGGCCAAGCTGTTCACGTTCGATCTTGCCGGGCAGGATGACCTGGAATTCGTCTCCGCCAAGGCGACCAACGCGGCCCATCTTGCCCACCACCCGTTCAAGCCGCTGTGCAACCTGCTTGAGCAGCGCGTCGCCCGCCGGATGGCCAAGCGTATCGTTGACCTGCTTGAACCGGTCGAGATCGAGAAGGAATACCGAACAGGCGCGATTCTGGACCTGCGGCGTAAGCAGAATCTTTTCGAGCGTCTGCGACATGCGGAAGCGATTCGACAGGCCGGTGAGCGAATCGAAGTGCGCCAGGCGCGAGGCGTGTTCTTGCGAGCGCCGCTTTTCCGTAAGATCGGTGCCGGAACCGCGAAAACCCGTGAAATTGTTGAAGGTGTCGTATGTGGGACGGCCCGTGATCGACCACCATCGCTCTTCATCGCGCACGGCTGCGCGCACCGCCAGTTCGCTAAAACTGGATCGTGCAGAAAGGTGAAACGCCAATGTGCGCTCCCCCTCGCCCGATTGTTCGGCAAGATTGAACAATTCCGCGAACGGGCGACCGATCAGGTCATGCACTTTGCGCCCAAGAATTTCGGCAACAGGCGCGGACAGGTAGGTCAGGTGGCCACGGCGGTCTGTTTCCCAGAACCAGCCCTGCCCCGTCTCTTCATAATCTGCGAGAATTTCTTGCGCACGGGTCTGGACGCGCGCGTCGTTCTCCGCCTTTTCGCGCAGAACAAGGTCGATCTTGCGCTGGCGCATATAGGCAACAACCGCGATGCCGACGCCCACGATCAGCGAAAAATATCCCGCAATGGTCGATGCGACGCAAGTAATGCCCGACCAGACGGCGACCTGGGCTGCCAACACACCCACCAACCGCCCCGACTGGGCAACCGTTGCCAGCAGCGAAAGCGTGGCCACAGCAACGAGGCAATAGAACCAGTCGATCTCGCCCGATGCGCCCCAAAGGCCCATTGCCGAACCAAACAGAAACATCGGCAGAGCAACGACGGCTCCGACCAGCGCCATCCGCTGGCCGGTTGCAAAATTGCGTTCGTTTTCAAGCCGAACCACGATGTGCGACAGCCAGGTTACAAGCGCCGCAATCGCCACGAGCAAGCTGGCGAGCAGCCCTGGAACAGTCAGGTTGAAAGCCGCAATACCCATCGGCAACAGCACAATCGGCATTGCCAGACGAGGCCATTCCGATGCGACAAGCCGGTTGCCGGGATCGCTGCCGAACAAGAAGCTGGCACCAGCTTCGCGCGGGCTGGCGGGCGCAATTTTCTCACGGCGTCGGGTACGCGCAAAATCGCGCGTTTGACCGGTCGGCCCGGTTGCTTCGACGGAGGCATCTGCAGACATGCTTCGCACTTGCCTCATCTCCAATTTCGAAAGCGTTAAAGCGACGGCAATCCAAACGCTTTTGCTGCGAATGCGAAGGTGCTAGGCACGCCACCGGAGCGTGGGGTAATTATGGCAGATACGGCGGAAAAATCCCTGATTGGCGTGGGCGGGCGCAGGCTCCATCTTGCTCGCTGGCATGTGGGCAAGACGGAACACCGGCCACTGCTGATGCTTAACGGGATCGGCATGAATCTTGAGTTGCTAGCACCGCTGGCACGGGCGCTGCCCGAACGTGAGGTCGTCTGCTTCGACATGCCGGGGATCGGCAGTTCGCCCGATCCGGTTCTTCCTTACACCATTTCCAATATGGCGCTGACGACGGCAGCGCTGCTCGACCGGCTCGATCTGGCCGAGGTTGACATTCTGGGTATCAGTTGGGGCGGTGCGCTGGCACAGCAGTTCGCGTTTCAGCACCGGGCGCGTACCGGCAACCTAATCCTTGCGGCCACGGCTGCCGGGGCAACGATGGTGCCGGGCAATCCCGCGATGCTCGCCCACTTGACAGACCCGCTGGAATATACCGTCGAACGCACGCTGAAGCGCAATCTTGCCTCGATCTACAACGGCGGTGGCAGTGGGCGCGTTTCGCTTAACGCAGCCAAGGCCCCTTCGCCGCTCGGATTCTCCTACCAGCTTGCCGCCTTCGCGACATGGAGCAGCTTGCCGTTCCTGCCATTGCTGCGAATGCCGGTGCTGGTCATGGCCGATGAAGAAGACCAGTTGGTCCCACCGGCAAACGCGCACCTGCTGCACAACGCCATTCCGCACAGCCGGATCGAGATGTTCAGCGGCGGCGGCCATCTGTTCATGCTGTCACAACGGGACCGGTTCGTTGCCAGCCTGCGCAGCTTTCTGGACGCAGCTTAGACCGCTTTCTTTTTGCCGATCCGGCGTTAGCATCGCTGGACAGGACTCAGAGCGCGCCGATGGCAGGAGCGGAGTCAAACGGCTGAGGAGAGGCCATGCGGCATATCGCGATCGTCGGTTCGGGTCCGGCCGGATATTACACGGCAGAAGCAGCGCAGAAGCAGTGGGGCGACGATGTAAGCATCGATATATTCGATATGCTGCCAGTGCCTTATGGTCTGATCCGGTTCGGCGTCGCGCCCGATCACCAGTCGATCAAGGGCGTAACGCGCCGATATGAACAGACCGCGCTTTCCAACAATGTGCGGTTTGTCGGCAATATCAAGGTCGGTCAGGACGTGTCGGTGGCCAAATTGCAGGGGCTTTACGACGCAGTTGTCCTTGCCACAGGTGCGCCGCGGGATCGGCCCATCGATCTGCCGGGTGATCATCTGGGCAATGTCTTCGGCAGTGCGGGCTTTGTCGGCTGGTACAATGGCCATCCTGAATTCGCAGCCCTCGAACCAGACCTTTCGGGCAAGACCGCCGTGGTTATCGGCATGGGCAATGTCGCGCTCGACGTGACGCGCATTCTGGCCAAGACGCGTGATGAGTTCGCAGGCAGCGATATCGTGGGCCATGCGCTCGATACGCTGATGGGATCGACTATCCAGCGCATCGTGATCCTTGGGCGGCGCGGCCCGCACCAGATCATGATGACGCCCAAGGAACTGGGTGAACTGGGCCATCTTTCCCGCGCCGCACCAAGAGTCGATCCGCAAGACCTACCCGATCTGGATGACGATGCCATGCTGGAACCCGGCATCCGCAAGTCGGTAACCCACTTGCGGTCTTTCGCGGCGATCCCGGAAAGCCATCGGGCCGATCTTCCGCTTGAAGTGGAGTTCGATTTCTTCGCTGCTCCGCGCGGCCTGATTGGAGAAGGCAAAGTACAGGCGATTTCGGTGGAGCGGACCCGGATTGAGGCGGGTCGGGCCGTAGGCACGGGCGAGTTTTACGAAATCCCAGCAGACCTTGTGGTCTCGTGCATCGGATATCAGACGTCACCGATTGCAGGCGTGCCGTTTGATGAACGCGCAGGTCGTTTCGCCAACGATCAGGGACGCATCCTGCCGGGCCTCTATTGCGTAGGATGGGCGCGGCGTGGGCCATCGGGCACGATCGGCACCAACCGGCCCGATGGTTTTGGCGTGATCGAATTGATCGCACAGGACATGCCGCAGGCTGGTCGAAAATCAGGCCGCCCCGGCTTCGATGCGCTGGCGGCGGAGCGCAAGCTCGATATCGTGACCTTCCGTGACTGGAAGCGCATCGAAGAGGCAGAACAAGCACGCGCGCGTGATGGCGCTCCACGGGAAAAGTTCGTGGACGTAGGCGACATGATCCGAGCAATCGGTCAATGAACTGCGATTGACCGCATAGCCGCGCTCTGACCTAATCGAACGGTTAACGCGGAAGGCTGCCGCTGCGAGTCGGCCTGCGCGGGGAGAAGGAGCTGTCCATGTCTGCCTATGACCTTATCATCAGGAACGGAACGATCGTCGACGGAACCGGCGCTCCACGCTTTGCCGGCGATATTGCGGTAAAGGACGGGCTGATCGCCGCTATTGGCACGGTGCGCGGCGATGCTGCCGAAGAAATCGATGCTACGGGCCGGATCGTTGCGCCCGGCTGGGTCGATGTTCACACCCACTACGATGGGCAGGCCACGTGGGATGCCGAAATGGCACCCTCTTCGTGGCATGGCGTGACCACGGTGATCATGGGCAACTGCGGCGTAGGCTTTGCCCCTGCCGCGCCTGATCGGCACGATTGGCTGATCGGCCTGATGGAAGGTGTGGAAGACATTCCCGGCACCGCGCTGGCCGAGGGCATGAAGTGGAACTGGGAGACGTTCCCCGAGTATCTTGACGCGCTGGAACAGATGCCGCGCGCAGTGGACATCGGCACGCACGTTCCGCACGGCGCGGTGCGAGCCTATGTGCTGGGCGAACGCGAAAAGCCCGGCGCCATTCCCACCGCCGATGACATCCGCCAGATGGCCGATATCGTGGAAGAAGGCGTGCGCGCCGGTGCGCTGGGCTTTTCCACCAGCCGCACGGTGATCCACAAATCGGTCGATGGCGAAGTGGTGCCGGGGACGACGGCCACCGCAGAAGAGCTGATCGAAATCGGCCGCGCGATGGGCCGTGTCGGCTATGGCGTGTTTGAAATGGCTTCTGACATGAAGCGCGAATGGGACGAATTCGGCTGGATGGGCGCGCTCAGCCGCGAAACCGGCCTGCCGGTAACCTATGCCGCCCTGCAATCCATCGCCAAGGAAATGCCGCTGAGCGAGCAGATCGAAGAGATGCGCCGCCAGAATGCTCAAGGCGCGAACATCGTCGCCCAGATCGCCCTGCGCGGCAATGGCGTGATCATGGCGTGGCAGGGCACCATCCACCCCTTCCGCTTCCGCCCCAGCTATGTTGCGATCGCAGACCTGCCGTGGGACGAGCAACTGGCCCATCTCAAAGATCCGGCTTTCCGCGCCAAGGTTCTGGCCGAAGCCAACGCCTATCCCGAAAGCGACATAATCGGCCTGTTCATGATGATCGCTGAAGGCTGGCACAACCAGTTCATCATGGATGAAGGATTCGACTACGAGCCACAGGAAGACGCCAGCGTGCTGGCGCGGGCCAAGGTCGCTGGCATGGCACCTGATGCCTATGCCTATGACAAGTTGATGGAAAATGACGGGACGGGCTTCATCTACCTGCCGATCCTCAACTACGCCGACGGCAATCTCGATTTCCTTGAAGCCTTGCAAGCCTCTGACGATACGGTGAACTCGCTATCAGACGGCGGCGCGCATTGCGGGACGATTTGCGATGCCGCCAGCCCCACGTTCATGCTGCAACACTGGGTGCGTGATCGTGCGCGAGGGGGCAGGATCAGCCTTGAACACGCTGTGAAGCGCCAATGCCACGATACGGCGAGGCTCTATGGTCTTGATGATCGCGGCGTGATCGCGCCGGGCTACATGGCCGATATCAACGTGATAGATTTCGAAAATGTCCGGCTGCTCAAGCCCTGGCTGGCATTCGATCTGCCGGCGGGGGGCAAACGCTTGCTTCAGAAAGCCGAAGGGTATGACTGCACCATCAAGGGCGGAAAGGTGACGTTCCGCAACGGCGAATGGACCGGGGCGACGCCGGGCAACCTCATCCGCGGTCCGCAGCGTGCCGACCTCTTGGAGGCCGCAGAATAAGGGATTGGTAGTCCTGTCACGGCGCGCCGGTTGAGAGAGCGACTGGCACCGTGACAGGACCGCAAGCCTGCATTCAGGCCGCATTCCGGTAATGACTGCGCTGTTCCAGTCCGTCCCGCCCAAGGCGGAATCGGGCCACGAGGGTCGAAAGGCGATCTGCCTCGGTCGCAAGGCTGCGCGCCGCAGCCGTCGCTTCTTCGACCATCGCGGCGTTCTGCTGCGTCATCGTGTCCATATCGCGGACCGTTTCGCGCACCTGACCGATGCTGGTGGCTTGTTCGTGTGCCATCTGCGCAATGCTGCTGGCAAGCTGGGCGACATGGCCGACCTGCTCCACGATCACTGAAAACGTCTCGCCCGTCTGGCCAACCAAATTGACGCCGCGTTCGACTTGAACCGAACTGTCTACGATCAGCGTCTTGATATCGCGCGCTGCATCGGCAGTGCGCTGGGCAAGGGCGCGCACTTCCGTGGCGACAACAGCAAAGCCGCGCCCGGCATCACCCGCGCGCGCCGCCTCTACGCCTGCATTAAGTGCCAGCAGGTTGGTCTGAAACGCGATACCATCAATGACCGAGATGATCTTGCCGATTTCCTGCGCAGAGTGGTGAATGTCGTTCATTGCAGAGACCGCTTCGCCCACGACCTCCCCGCCCTTCATGGCTTCGCCGTGCGCCTGCTGAACCGAATCGTGCATGTGGACGGCATCATCTGCAGCCGTTCTGACGTTTGAGGCCAACGTGGTCATCGCCGCTGAAGCTTCTTCAAGGCTGGCTGCTTGCTGTTCGGTGCGCCGCGCAAGGTCGTCCGATGCCTGCCGAATCTGTTTGGCCCCCACATCAACAGAGCTTGAGGTTTCAGAGACGTGGCTAAGCGCACCGGAAACCTGCAGCCGCATGTCATCGAGATGCTTCTGCAATTCCGCGAAGGCAGCGGGCAGGTCAGGAGCGCGCGTAGCGAAATCACCGTCAGCCATCTTGCGAAGCGCGGCACTAACTTCGTCGATCACGGCAATTCGGGCCGCTTCTTCTGCCTTGAAGTAGGTCGAAAGCGCCACTTCCATATCGAGCAGCGCCATCTTGATCATCGAGCCGGCGGAACGGGCAATTTTACGACGGCGGAAGATCGCGCCGACCCCAGCAAACATCTTGTTTAGGACATTTTCAAGCACCGATGCGTAAGCACCAATGTACCAAGCTGGCTCCAGCCCGATACGAGCGTGAACGTTGCCGATCCGTTCAGCGCTATCAAAATAGGCACGATCAACGCTACCACTGAACATGCCGGCCCAATGCTCGATCTGCTTGTCGCGGGCATGATTCATCATCTGTCGCGAACCAAAGAACTTTGCCGTTTCGGGCGTGGCCGCGATCTGATCGTACAGCTTGTCGAGCGCAGGCGGCGCGTGCGTCCGCAGAGCCGAAGCGATCAACGGGAAGCGCGCTAGATCATCGCTCCCGATGTTGTAGAATGCCAGCTTCTTGGCAACGGCCTGCAAGTCGTAAACGGTGTCCATCCTCGGTACTCCTGTCGGGAACCGGGTTACGCTTAACGCCGTTCAAATCAGGTAATTTGGTCCAGAGTGGGCCTACTCAGACAAACCGCAAATGATTGTTAACCAATGCCGGACCGGCGGTAAAAAAAACCGCCTGTTCCGGCACATTTCGTCAGACCCGCATTGGCATCAGAACATAGAGCGCAGCGCTCTTGTCGTCCTTGCGAATCAGCGTGGGAGCGCCGGCATCGGCAAGATGCAGTTCCACTGTATCACCATCGATCTGGCTCAGGATATCCTTGAGATAATTGGCGTTAAAGCCGATCTCAAATCCGGCAGAGCTGTAATCTGCGGGCAGTTCTTCGGCAGCAGTGCCGTTGTCCGGGCTGGTGACCGAAAGCGTCACGCGATCATTTTCGAGCGCCATCTTCACCGCACGGGTCTTTTCAGTAGCGATCGTGGCCACGCGATCCACGCCTTCGAAGAACGAGCGTGGATCGAGCTTGAGAAGCTTGTCGTTCCCGGTGGGGATCACGCGGCTGTAATCAGGAAAAGTTCCGTCGATCAGCTTGCTGGTGAGGACCACACCGTTTTCACCACCCAGCGTGAAGCGAACCTTGCTGGCAGAAAGATCAATGAGAACAGCGGAATCGAGCACTTCTTCCAGCAGTTTGCGCAGTTCGCCCACGCATTTGCGGGGAACGATCACGTCGGGCATACCCTCAGCCCCATCGGGACGCGCGATGGTGAACCGGGCAAGACGGTGGCCATCGGTGGCCGCAGCCTTCAACACAGGCTGTGCTTCGTCCGAAACGTGCAGGAAAATGCCATTGAGGTAATACCGCGTCTCTTCCGTGGAGATCGCAAAACGGGTGCGATCAATCAGTTCGGCCAGAGTGCGTGCGGGCACTTCGAAACTGGTAGGCAGATCGCCTTCAACAATCACCGGGAAATCGTCACGCGGGAGCGTGGGCAACTGGAAGCGGCTGCGCCCCGCCTTGACGATCATGCGGTTGTCAGACGTTTCAAGACTGACCTGGGAGCCATCCTGCAACTTGCGCGCGATGTCGAACAGCAGGTGCGCTGAAACGGTAATGGCGCCCGGCCCTTCGACCGATACAGCCGCCATCGTTTCCACGATCTGTAGATCAAGGTCAGTTGCCATCAGGCGCACGGTGCTGTCAGGCGAAGCCTCGATCAGCACGTTCGACAGGATCGGAATCGTGTTGCGGCGTTCAACCACCGACTGGACGTGGGACAGGCAGCGCAGGAGAGTCGCGCGTTCGATCGTCGCCTTCATTCTCGTCTCGATCCCCCAGGGAAGCGGGCATCCGCCCTGCCCCGCAGATATGACTGAACCGGGGAATCACGCCCCCCGGCGTTTGGTTCGGACTACCTGTCTTAACGCAGAGGCGGGACTCGGCAAGCGCCACTCCCGCCCATTGGGCCTAAGTTGGGGATAAAAGACCCTGAAATCGCCTCCATGTGGCTCAAGACAACATCGCCATGCCGCCGTTGACGTGCAGCGTCTGCCCAGTGACGTATCCGGCTTCCTTCGACGCGAGATAGGCGACGGCAGCTCCAATATCCGAACCTTCGCCCATGCGGCCCATCGGAATGCGCGCGTTAAGCGCGTCCTTCTGGCCATCGGGCAGAATGTCGGTCATCGCGGTGCGGATGAAGCCGGGGGCCACGCAGTTCACGGTCACGCCACGGCTGGCAAGTTCCTGCCCCAACGATTTCGACATGCCGACAAGGCCCGCCTTTGCCGCAGCATAGTTCACCTGGCCCGGATTGCCGGTTGCGCCAACAACGCTGGTGACTGAAACGATACGACCAAAGCGTGCCTTCATCATTGGCTTGGTGGCAGCACGCATCAGCCGGAATGCGGCTTCGAGGTTCACGCGGATGACCGCGTCCCACTCATCATCCTTCATCCGCATCGCCAGATTATCGCGCGTGATCCCGGCGTTGTTCACCAAAATGTCGAGCTTGCCCAGCGTATCCATCGCGGCGGGCACGAGATGTTCGACCTGTTCGGTGTTCGAAAGATCGCAGGTAATCTCGACATGATCGTGACCATACGTGTCGTTCAGTTCCTCACGGAAAGCGCGCAGCTTGGCCGGATTCGTGCCCGAAAGCGCAATGCGGGCGCCCTGTTTCGCCAGCGCATGGCAAATGGACGAACCGATGCCACCAGCCGCGCCGGTGACGAGGGCGGTCATGCCGGTAAGATCGAAAAGGCGGTTTTCCATAAGCTCAAAGCTCCTTCAGCAAGGCTTCGATGTCGGCCATGCCGACAACGCTGGTGACAGAGACATCAGCGACCGAGCGGTTGATCATCGGACTCAGGACTTTGCCGCCGAGTTCGACGAACTGCTCTACGCCTGCCGCCTGCATCGCGATGACGCTTTCACGCCAACGGACACGGCCGGTGACCTGCTCGACCAGCAGGCGCTTTACCTCCGCCGGATCGGTGACCACCGATGCGGTGACATTGGCGAAAAGCGCCACGCGTAAGGCGGCGGGTGGGGTCTTTTCGAACGCCTCGGCCATTGCGTCGGCAGCGGGTTGCATCAGCGGACAGTGGAACGGTGCCGATACGGGCAGAAGCACGCCGCGCTTGATGCCATGATCCTTGACCATCGCCACCGCCCGCTCGATCGCAGCCTTGTGGCCGGACAGCACGACTTGCGTGGGATCGTTGTCGTTGGCGACGGTGCATACTTCGCCTTCCGCAGCCGCTTTAGCCAGCGCGCTGGCCTTTTCGATATCGGCCCCCAAAAGAGCGCACATCGCACCAACACCCACCGGAACGGCAGCCTGCATCGACTGGCCGCGCAGTTTGAGCAGGCGCGCCGTATCGGCAAGACTGAAAGCGCCAGCAGCACAAAGCGCGGTATATTCGCCAAGGCTATGCCCTGCGACGAAATCTGCCTTTTCAGCCAGTGTGATGCCGCCTTCCCGCTCAAGCACGCGCAGCACGGCGATGGCGTTGGCCATGATTGCGGGCTGGGCGTTTTCAGTAAGCGTCAGAACGTCTTCCGGGCCTTCCTTCATGATCTGGAAGAGCTTTTGCCCCAGCGCATCGTCAACTTCCTCGAACACTTCGCGCGCGGCAGCACTGGCCTCGGCAAGTTCGAGACCCATGCCAACCTTCTGGCTGCCCTGCCCCGGAAAAACGAACGCTCGCATCTCACTCTCCTGCTGTGCGACCCTGCGATAGGACGGCGCAAACGGTGGCGCGCCCTATTCCGACGCTGCCGATCAGGCAATACCGAACGGCACGATCCTGTTGTCAACATCGTGGCCGATATCCGCCCTGCCCCGCCATGCAATGCCGGTGCGGCCGCACCAGTGACGCACCATGTCTTCTATCTCACAACCGAACGGGCGATCATTTTCCGGCACATCGCTTATCCTGCCCAGCCGCAGCCCGGCGATATCTGCCGACGCCAGATTGCTGGTCAGGTGGAACAGCAGGCGGTCCACCGCATATTGATATTCCGCCACTTCCTCGATCATCACAACATGGCCGGAAAGATCGGGCATCAGGGGCGTGCCGCACAACATCGCCAGCGTCATCAGGTTGAACGCCACGGCGGGGCGGCCATCGCCCAAAGAAGGCTCAAGCCCCTCTCGGGTACCAGCAAGCCAACCCAGCGTCCGGCGCACCGCCGCTTCGCCGCCTGAGCGCCGAATATCGTTGGCCATCGGGGCGTGGACCGGACGCCCGATCCCTGCGCGATAGAGCGCGCCCAGCAGCGTGCCGCCATCCGAATAGCCGAGATACTGCTTGTCGTAAGCTTCAGGCCCCAGCAACGGAAGGGCGTCCATCGCAATACGGTTCGCACCATATCCGCCCCGTGCAAACCACACTGCATCGAACCGGGGATCGTTCGCGCATTCCACAAATGCGGCAAGGCGCTGTGCATCAGGCCCGGCAAAGTGCCCTTCGCTGGCGAAGCACTGTTCGTGAAAGGCCAGTTCGAGTTGCGGAAACTCAGCCTTTGCCAGCGCATCAAGACGTGCCGCGTCCTCACGCAAAAAGGGCGTCGACGGGGCGCAAATGGCGATCCGGCTGATCATTGCCCGACCCTAGCCCGTTTCACGCATCGGGTGAAAGCCGCAATCGGGAGGTTGTCACCGGCGGCGCGTGCGCATACCGCACTGCCATGACCGACGCACAACCTTTTACCCCGACTGAACTTGCAACCCGCGAGTGGTTCTTCTGCGGAATCGGCGGTTCAGGAATGCTGCCTTTGGCACTCATTCTGCGCGGCATTGGTGCGACGGTTGCTGGATCGGACCGGAGCCGTGATCAGGGCCGCACGCCAGAAAAGTTTGCATGGCTGGAAAGCCTCGGATTTCAGCTTTTTGCGCAGGATGGCTCAGGGATTTCCTCAGCAGATCAGGTGCTGATCGCATCCGCTGCGGTAGAAGAAACCGTGCCGGAAATGGTGCGGGCAAAAGCGTTGGGCTGCGCGCGGATGAGCCGGGCGCAATTGCTATCGGCTCTGTTCAACGCCGCACCCCAAGGCATTGCCGTTGGCGGAACGAGCGGCAAATCGACCGTCACCGGCATGATCGGCTGGATCCTGACCGAGGCAGGCCGCGATCCCACAATTATGAACGGCGCGGTGATGAAGAACTTCGTGGCCGACGATGCGCCCTTTGCTTCGGCCCGGGTCGGCGGGGGCGGTATTTTCGTTTCCGAAGTGGACGAGAGCGATGGCTCTATCGCACTCTACAACCCGGCTGTCGCCGTGCTCAACAATGTTAGCCTCGATCACAAGAGCCTTGAGGAACTGCGCGAACTGTTTGGCGATTTCCTTGCACGATCAGGAACGGCAGTGGTCAATGCCGACGATGCAGAAAGCATGGCGCTGATCGGACGGGCAAAGGCTGCAATCACTTTCGGCTTCGGTGCCGATGCGCAAATTTCGGTTGAACTTGGCTCGATAAGTGAAGGTCCGACCTCGATTTCCGCGCGCATCGCGGATCGCCGCAGCGGGGATGTTCATCCGCTGACGCTGCAAGTGCCGGGACGCCACAACCTCACCAACGCGCTGGCGGCACTGGCAGCGGCGGATGCTGCCGGCTTGGCACTGGAAGATGCGGTGCGACACCTTGGGACTTTTGCCGGACTGGCCCGCCGGTTCGACATCGTGGGAACGTCGGCCTCAGGCGTGACGGTGATCGACGATTTCGGGCATAATCCTGAGAAAGTCGCCGCGACCCTTGCCACGCTGAAAGCCCATCCCGGCCGCGTCATCGCGTTCTTCCAACCGCACGGGTTTGGACCGCTGCGGCAGATGGGGCATGAACTGGCCGAAGTTCTTGCAACACGGCTTGGCCCGGATGACATGACAATCCTGTGCGATCCGGTCTATTTCGGCGGCACGGTGGATCGTTCGGTCGGTTCGGAGCGCATCGTCGGAATGATCCGCGAGCATGGCGGGAAGGCTGAACACATCGCCGCGCGGGCAGACTGCGCAGATCGCATCGTGGCCCTGGCCCAAGAGGGTGATCGTGTCGTCGTGATGGGCGCGCGTGACGATACCCTATCGCTTTTCGCCCGCGACATTCTGCACCGCGTCTGAAACGAAAGGCCGGATCGCGCCTCCGCGCGACCCAGCCTTTCACCCCGGCCCTTCCTCCGAAGGTTGCGACCCGAGGGCTTTCAGAAGCTCTTTTCAAGCATCACGAGATGCGGATCCCCATCGATCCCGTGGGCGACGAAGCCTTTTTCGCGCTCCAGTTCGATTGCAGCGTGATTGTCACGGTCCTCGATCGAGATCACGCGCTTGAGGCCGCGCTTGCGCGCTTCTTCCGCGATCAGATCAAGCATCGTCCAACCCACGCCCCGGCCACGAAAGTCGTTGCGGATTGAAACGGCGATTTCGCCTGTGTCCATCGCCGCATCGCCAGCCAGCATGGCCGAAGCCACCAGCGCACCGCTTTGCCGTTCGAATGCCAGAAAGCTTTCGGTTCGCCAGTGGTCGACATGGGTCAGTGGGACAAGCTGATCATGCCCCACGTGCTTGCTGGCAGCGAGAAAACGAAAGCGGCGGTCTTCTTCGCTGACCTTTTCAAAGAAGTCTTCCAGCAGCGCCTCATCCTCGGCAAAGGCTGGGCGCACGTCCAGCAGCAGGCCATCGCGGGTAGTGAATTGTCGCACGGCTGCCAGTTCGGCAAGAGTTGCGGCAGTCATTTCAACGTCTCCTCAGGTTGCTGGGTCTTCCTGAAGCGGCGTTCTAAAGGCCTTAGCACCTGCGGCGTTGATCCAGCGCAAGTTGGGCACGGTGAACAGAATGCAAAGTCGGCGGCAGCGATTGCACAAAGCGCACGTGGGAGCAAAATAACGTTAGGCCCCCTGAAACTTTTGCGCGGTAAACCGTCCTAAGGCTTGTGGTTAACGCAAGTGGAGGATTTGCCATGTGGCTTGATACCGAAAACGGGGAATTCGACGCCAAGCGCCGCGCGGCGCGCGTTGGAATCGAATTGCCGGTGCGCTGCAAGCACGGCACCGAACGGTCAACGGTGATCCTTAAGGATCTCAACCAATATGGCGCACGGATAGAAGGCCTTGAAAAGCTGCGGATCGATGAGCCGATCCACCTCATGCTCCCCGGCCTCCAGCCAAAGCTGGCTTTTGTGGTCTGGAGCCGCGAGCGGGTGAGCGGTCTGGAGTTCGAACGTGCTTTGCACGACGAAGTGTTCGAAAGCCTCGTCAGCGAATTTGCGATCAAGCACTACCGCGAAGCCGCAGCACCAAAGCCGCACCCCGTTCGCCACGCGGCCTGACCGCGCGGCAAAGCGCGTTGACAATCAGTGCTTCCCGCGCGCTTTGCCAATGAGGTGCACGATCCACGCAACGATTGCGCCCAACACCAGCCCGACGATTGCCGAAATCACCGCATAGGTCAGCCAGCCAAGAACGCCACCCAGCGGACCGGTGGCGTGTTCCACTGCGTGCTGCGCTGCATGGGCCAGTTCCGCAGGACCATGCAGGCCCAGTTCCTCGCTGCCGTGCAGGATGATCCCGCCACCAACCCAAAGCATCGCCAAGGTGCCCACGGTGGCAAGCAGCGTCAGCAGAACCGGCATGGCTTTAAGCAGCAAGGCGCCGACACCACGCGCCGCGGCGGAGGACTTCTTGACCAGATGCAGGCCGATATCATCCATCTTCACGATCAGGCCAACCGCGCCGTAGACCGCGATCGTGATCGCGATGCCCACCACGGCAAGGATGATCCCCTGCTGCACGATGCTTTCGTCTGCAACCTCGGCCAAGGCGATAGCCATGATTTCAGCCGACAGGATCAGATCGGTGCGCACCGCACCCGAAACGCGCTGTTCCTCGAACGCGGCAACATCTGTGGGGTGATCCTCCAACGTCTGCCCATGCTTTTCCGCGCCCAGCTTCTCCATGATCTTCTCAGCGCCTTCAAAGCACAGGAAAAGACCGCCCGCCATCAAGATGGGCGTGATCGCACCGGGCAGGAATGCGCTGAGCAGCAAGGCGGCGGGCAAGAGGATGACCAGCTTGTTGAACAAGCTGCCCTTGGCGATCCGCGCGATAACCGGCAGTTCGCGGTCGGGCGTAAAATCTGTGACGTAGGACGGCGTTACCGCCGCATCATCGATTACCACACCCGCCGCTTTCGACCCGGCCTTGGCGGCAGCGGCGCTCACATCGTCAAGCGATGCGGCTGCCGCGCGGGCAATGACGGACACGTCGTCAAGCAGGGCGACAAGACCGGTAGGCATGGGGTGGGAAAATCCTTGAATGGGTTCGCGTTCAGGCAGCCGATTTGCGGTAAGCCGGGGCCAAGCGCAAGTACGCAGCGCTTTGCACACAACTTCGTTCCGCTTCAAACCTCTGCAAAATTGCTATAGGGGCTGCGCATGGCCACGCCAGCACCCCGCCTGCACCACCTTGACGCCGCGCGCGCGTTGCTACTGCTGCTTGGCCTGCCGTTCCATGTGGCGACGAAGGCCATTTTCGAAAGCGATCCGGCGGCTGTCGATTTCCAGCAATCACTGCTGATTGGTGGTTGGGCATCGGTCACCCATGCCTTCCGCATGTTCGCGTTCTTCCTGCTCGCAGGCTATTTCGCGGGCATGATCCGCGAACGCAAAGGCACACGGGCGTGGCTTGACGAACGGGTTCGCCGTCTAGGCCTGCCGTTTCTCGCCAGTCTCCTGACGCTGGGCGCGGTCCAGTTCCAGTTGCAGGACATGGTGTTGCACCAGCCATCGCCGCGATTTCTCGGCCTGCCGCTGGCGCTCGACCACTTGTGGTTTCTTGTGGTGTTGCTTGGCTTTTGTGCCACTTACGCCGCCATTCCCTTTGCCAGCATGGCTCCGGGGGAAAAGACTCGGCGCGCAATGCTGCTGGCGGGGTCGGAAAGCCTTGTGCTGCTGGCACTGCTCGCCCTTTGGGGGCTGATCCGCTACGCCGCAGAACAGGTTCCGCCCATCCCCGATGCGCCAATCGAATCGCTGTTGTGGCAGCAGTTTCTGTTTCACGCCGCCGGCTTCGCACTTGGCGTGATAGCATGGCACGCGCGCATCGGCCCCCAGTTCTTTGCGCTGCGCAGCCGGTGGATCATACCGGGGATTGTCTTGCTTCTGATCCCTTACCTTGCGCTTGACCCGCTGTTGCGGCCCGCGCTGGGCAAGGAAATCTATCCTGATCTGGCTGGAACGCTGACCCTACGTGCCATAGAACTGCCGCTTGCCCTGCTGATATCGCTGGCGCTGTTCCGCCTTCTCGCTTGGGCTGTAAAGGGGCCAAGCCGCACGATCACGTTCTTTGTTGATGGCGCCCTCGCGATATATCTGTTCCACCTGCTTTGGGCGATGCTTGTATTGCCACAAGTGCGCGCCTTGCCCGTTCCAGCCGAAGCGCAGTGGCTGATAGCATCGGGCGCTGTGATGCTACTCGCCGTTGCCAGCTACCTTATCGTGCGCTCCAATAGCATTACATCGGTGCTGTTCTGCGGCACAACACCCACGCCAAGCCCGACCGTATCGACGCATCCATCGGCAAACGCGCACTGACGCGCAGTTCGGCCTTGCTTTCCGCACCAGAATCGCTATGCGCCGCCCCTTCATCGGCAACACGCTGATGGAAGGAAGAAAGCCGGAGGGGCCCCGCAATCCCGCGGACAAGCCAGCGATCGGTTAGATTGATGAAGGACGCGAGCCATGCCGATGTACGAGCATGTGTTTCTGGCGCGCCAGGATCTGAGCCAGGCTCAGGTTGATGCGCTTGCCGCTACCGCCACCGAAATCGTCGAAAGCAACAACGGCAAGGTCACCAAGACCGAGACGTGGGGCCTTCGCTCGCTGGCATACAAGATCCAGAAGAACCGCAAGGCGCACTTCGTGCTGCTGAACATCGAAGCCGGTGGCGACGTGATCGCTGAACTTGAGCGTCAGACGCAGATCAACGAAGATGTGATCCGCTACATGACTGTCCGCGTTGACGAACATGAAGCTGGCCCTTCGGTGATGATGCGCAAAAATGACCGCGAGCGCAGCCGCCGCCGCGAACGCGAAGGGGAATAAGAGATGGCTCGTCCGTTTTTCCGCCGCCGCAAGAGCTGCCCCTTCTCGGGCAAGAACGCTCCGAAGATCGACTACAAGGACGTGCGCCTGCTGCAGGGCTTCATGTCCGAACGTGGCAAGATCGTTCCCAGCCGCATCACGGCCGTCTCGGCCAAGAAGCAGCGTGAGCTGAGCCAGGCGATCAAGCGCGCCCGGCACATCGGCCTCCTGCCCTACATCGTGAAGTAAGGAGCGCTACCCATGCAGATCATCCTGCTCGAGCGCATCGAGAAGCTGGGCGCCATTGGCGACGAAGTGACCGTCAAGGACGGCTACGCCCGCAACTTCCTGCTGCCCAACAAGAAGGCGCTGCGCGCCAACGAAGCCAACCGCAAGGTCTTCGAAGCCAACCGCGCCCGCATCGAAGCTGAAAACGCTGCTCGTCGCGAAGACGCAAAGGCTGAGTCCAGCAACGTCGAAGGCAAGGAAGTGGTGCTCATCCGCGCTTCCTCCAACTCCGGCCAGCTTTATGGCTCGGTTTCGGTTCGCGACATCTCGGACGCACTGGCCGAACAGGGCGCCAAGGTTACCAAGTCGATGGTCGTGCTTGAACGCCCGATCAAGACGCTTGGTGTCTATACCGTCAAGGTTTCGCTGCACCCTGAAGTTTCGGTTGCCGTGAAGGTCAACGTTGCCCGTTCGCCTGACGAAGCCGAACTGCAGTCGCAGGGCGTCAACGTCATCGACGCAATGTTCGACACCGAAGTCGGCGGCTTCACCGAAGCCTACGATCCAAACGCAGAACCGGGCGAAATCCCGACCGATCTGCTGGACGGTGGCGAAGAATCAGAAGCGGAAGCCTGAGGCTTTCCTTCACGCTTCGGCAAAAGATCAAGGGGCGTCCTGCCGGACGCCCCTTTTTCGTTATGCCTACTTCGGCTGCTCCAATCGCAGGAACCGGGAAGCATTGTTGTAAAGAATATCGCGCTTCTGTTCTTGGCTGAGATAGTCAGCATTCTGGATCAGGCCGATCGAATAGGCCATCAGCCCCGGCCAGGCGAGTTGGTCCGTGCCGTACATCACGCGGTCTCCAAACCCCGCATCGACCATCCGCTCGATATAACGGTTCACTTCCTTGCGCGGATAGCTCCAGATCAGTCCGGCGATATCGACATAGACGTGGCTGTTGGCCTGCAACAGCGTCAGCATGTTGTCGATCATCGGATAGCCAGCGTGCATCACCTGCACCCGCAGCTTGGGGTGACGCGCCAGCAGATCTTCCAGAAGCAACGGATCGCCCATCGATCCACGGAATGTCGGCATTGCCACATTGGCGCGTCCCGATCCGCCGGTGCCCATGTGGATTGCTACCGGGATATCCAGCTTTTCGGCCAAGGCGAAGTATTGGTCCGCCCGCATGTCCGATGGCGAGATGCCTTCATACTGAAGGCCGATTTCGCCCATCACCTTGAAGCCGTCTTTCCCGAAGGCGACTTCCAGCATCTTGAGCTGCTTTGCAGAATCACTACCGGCCACGCGTCCGAATGACGTGCCGGGAATTACCCGCGCGGGCGATGCCGCCTGCCATTTCTTCACCTGATCCGGTTCGCCAAAAACCACGCCGCGCACATTCAGGCGCTCCATCTCGGCCAGCACCATCTTCATGTATTCGCCCTTGGGCGCTGGATAGAGCTTGGGCGAGCATTCCTCTTTCGACCAGCCGAACGACGCTTCCGGCCCGTTCTTCGGATCAGAAGCCTCAAACCGTGCCTGATTGGGGCAAACAGGCGTGGCCCACGGGGCATCGTCCATTGCGTGCATGTGGACATCGATGATCGGAGCAACTTCAGAAGACGTATTCTGCGCAGAAGCACTTCCGCTTCCTGCGAGAGCCATTCCGGCAAGCAAAGTAAGTGTAACGCGCATCCTCATGTCTCCATTTGTAATGTTTGACAGCGTTATCAGATGGTTTGCGTTCCGATGCAATCCTCGCCATTATTTTTCCGCGATGCGGATAACGTGAAAGTCCACCACCCGTCTTTGCAGCGCAACCTGGGCGCGCTACATGATTACAGATGAAAACAACCGAAGCGATCCTTGCCGAACTCAACCGTCTTTACGACAGCGCCGTTTCCCAGCTTCGCGATGATATCGCGCACTATGCCAACACCGGGGTTATACCCGCGCCAAACAAGCGGCATGACGGAAGCTACTGCTATCCCGAACTGCGCGTCAGGTTGGATACCGATCCTGAAAATGAATCGCTAGGCCGCGCTTTTGGGCGCCTCACGCAGCGTGGCGACTATGCCTGCACCGTCACACGGCCTGCACTCTTTGCCGATTACCTTGCCGAACAGATTGAACTCATCCGGTCATCCTACCCGGTGGAGATCGAAGTTGCGCGGTCACGGCAGGAGATGCCCTTCCCCTATGTGCTCGATGGTGCCTACGGCGCGCAGATCGGCCGCGTCAGCCCGCAGGAACTGGCCAAGCACTTTCCAACGACTGACCTTGCCCATATCGGTGACGAGATTGCAGATGCCGAATACAACGTCGGTGATGGACCAATGCCGCTGTCGCTGTTTGACGGTTTGCGCACCGATTTCAGCCTCGCTCGCCTCGCCCATTACACCGGCACGCGGATCGAGGATTTTCAGCGCTATATCCTGTTCACCAACTACCATCGCTACGTCGACGAATTCGTCGACTGGGCAGGCCAACGTATCGATGGTGAGGACTATATCGCACTGACCGGCGCCGGCGGCCTATCGCTCGATGCTCGCACCGAGAACGCACGTGCGCGCCTGTCGGACACCGCATGGCGGCGTCATCAGATGCCGGCCTACCATCTCGTCGCACCGGATCGGTCGGGCATAACGCTGGTCAACATCGGCGTGGGTCCATCGAATGCGAAGACGATCTGCGACCACCTCGCCGTGCTGCGCCCGGAAGCATGGTTGATGATCGGCCACTGTGGCGGCCTGCGCCCCACGCAGAAGATCGGGGACTATGTTCTGGCTCACGCATATCTGCGCGATGATCACGTGCTTGATCCGGTTCTGCCGCCGGAAATCCCCATTCCCGCCATTGCCGAAGTACAGGTAGCCCTGCAAAAAGCAGCGGAACTCGTATCGGGCGAAGGTGGCACAGACCTGAAAAAGCGGATGCGCACGGGCACCATCGTCACCACCGATGATCGGAACTGGGAACTGCGCTATTCCCACTCGGCCCGCCGCCTGTCGCTCAGCCGCGCGGTTGGCATCGATATGGAAAGCGCCACCATCGCCGCACAGGGCTATCGCTTCCGTGTGCCCTACGGCACCCTGCTTTGCGTATCGGACAAGCCGCTACACGGCGAAATCAAGCTACCGGGACAGGCCAACCGCTTTTACGAAGAAGCCATCGCCGCCCATCTCGCCATCGGCACCACCACCTGTGATCTGCTCCGCAAGGAAGGCCCACGCCTCCACAGCCGCAAGCTGCGCGCGTTTAACGAACCACCGTTCCGCTGACGGCATGACGCCAAAAGAAAAGGCAATCCGAAGCAGCTAGCCCTGCTTGCGGATTGCCAAGGTTGCGTCCCAGCGCTCCGGGGTGGCCGGAGCGGGGTTCAAATCATTTAAAGACTTCGGTGCCCAGCGTGTCCATTGCACTTCGGAACATGTCGACCGAGTTTGAGAACACCTCAAAGTCGATGCCTTTGCCCGTCACCACATCCCACGTCATCATCACCGCATCATCTTTGCCCAGCGAAACCGAGGCAAAGCGGGTGTTGCGGTTGAAACGCACGGCATCTTCGGCTGTAAACTTCTTCTCTGCGGTGAAATTCGCCACGAACTGCAACGACTGGCAACCATCATGGGTTTTCTCGTTGCATTCGTAGAACAGCAGCGCAGCCTGCCAGCCGCCGATATCGGCGTTGATCAACGGATCGCCATTGGCGTCCTTTGCCAATTCCGCAGTATAGCCAAGATTCTTCAGCGCTTCGGCCACGCCTTCGGGCTTTACTGCAGATACCGTTGCCGTCGATCCAGCGGCAGCACTGGCCATCGAAGGGACCAGAACGCTTACGGCGAGCGCCGCAAGCATACCTTTAACCGTCATGCTTCCTCAATCCCGATAGGACTCTTGCCGGTCCGTTCGTTGATAGCTGAAGCTGCCACTAACGAAGCGATCCGGCAAGAGGGCCTGAACGGGGAATGCAAAAAGGGTGGTTCAGGACTTACCAACCGCAAGATTGGCCCTTGGTCTGGCTGTCCAACCACTTGGTCAGCGGTGCGAAATAACGGATCATCGCCTTGCCGCTCATCTCGCGGCTGCCAGTAAAGGCCTGCAAAGCATCGGGCCAGGGCTTCGAAGCGCCCATTTCCAGCATCGCGTTCAGCTTCGCGCCAACCTCCTTGTTGCCATAGAAGCTGCAACGATGAAGCGGCCCTTTCCAGCCCGCCTGCTTGCACGCCGCTTCATAAAACTGGAACTGCAGCACGCGAGCGAGAAAATAGCGCGTATAGGGCACGTTCGCCGGCACATGATACTTCGCGCCAGCATCAAACGCATCGGCGGGTCGCGCAGCAGGCGGCACCACGCCCTGATACTTCAGCCGCATCGCATCCCAGCCCTTCTGGTAATCGGCAGGCGCAATCTTTCCGCTGAACACATCCCAGCGATAGCGGTCGATCAGCAGACCGAACGGCAGGAACGCGATCTTGTCCATCGCCTGGCGCAGCAGCAGTCCGGTATCCTTGGCCTCTGACGGCACCTTGGACCGGTCGAGCAGCCCGATCTGGACGAGGTATTCTGGCGTGATCGAAAGCGCCACGAAATCCCCGATCGCCTCGTGAAAGCCGTCGTTGGCCCCGCCCAAATAGAGCGCATCCTGCTTGTTATAGGCGCGCTGGTAGTAGTTGTGGCCCAATTCGTGGTGGATCGTGACAAAATCGTCGCCATTCACCTTGATGCACATCTTGATACGCAGATCGTCCACATTGTTGAGGTTCCACGCGGACGCATGGCACACCACATCCCGATCACGCGGCTTCACGAACTGTGAGCGCTGCCAGAACGTTTGCGGCATGGGCGCCATGCCCAGCGAGGAATAGAACCCCTCGCCCGCCTTGACCATCTTCACGGGATCATAAGCCTTGGCGGTAAGCAGTTCGCCCACATCATAGCCAATGTCCCCTGCCCCGGCAGGCGCGACAAGCGGGTAAATATTGCCCCACTCCTGCGCCCACATATTGCCGAGCAGGTCGGCACGGATCGGGCCGGATTTAGGCTGCACCGCATCGCCATACTTCTCATTCAGCTTCATGCGGGTGTAGCAGTGAAGCTGGTTGTACAGCGGCTTGACCTCGTTCCAGATCTTCTCGGTCAGCGCGGCGAATTCTTCCGGCGGCATGTCGTAGTTCGACCGCCACAGCGCGCCCATATCGGCAAAGCCCAGTTCCTGTGCGCCGGTATTGCCGATGGCGATCATGCGCGCGTAGTCTGCCTTCATCGGCGCGCCGACATTGTCATGCCAGCTCAGCCACATCTCTTTCAGTTCATCGGGATTGCGATTGGTGCCCATCGCTTCCTCAATGTCACTGCCGTTGATCGGCTGTCCCTTCAGCGTGCCCATGCCCTTGCCATAGACGCCCTGCATCCCGGCTTGGAGCGAGGCGAATTCCTTCGTCGCTCCCGGTGTGCTTGGTGCGGGACCGGTGATGCGCGTGCGCATCATCACCAGCTTGCGCGCCACATCGGGCGATAGCCCGCCGACTTTGGCATAATCCGCCGCCTGCTTAGCCTGCGCAACAACCATCGCGGTGCTGGCCGCATTGGCATCGGCGGTCAGCGATGCGGTGTCATAGGTAATGTTGGTGGCGTAGATCCAGCTTGCGCGCGAAGTGATCTGCGAGGAAGCCAGCATCTCTGCCTCTGCCTTCTTCACCCAGTCTGCCACCCCGGCGGCATCGGTGGCAAGCGCGCTCTCCTGCCCATTGGCCTGCGTGGCCAGCACGACAACACCCAGCGCCATACCCGAAACGAGCGATTTCATGATTACGGTCTCCCTGAAGGACGATGCCCGCATCGCAAGGCGCGACGCCGAAGGGCTTGCCTTCTGGTTACCGGTGAAACCTTCGGGGTCAACCCTGCGAAGTAAGGAACCGCACCAGTTCATCGCCAAGTTGCGGCATTGTCACACTGCTCATGTGCGTGCCGGGGATCAGCGCCAGCCGCGCATAGGGCAAAGCCTCGGCCAATTGCTGCGCCGAACCGTTGTCATTGTCCTGATCGCCACACAGCACGAGGCAGGGCATCGTGATCGCTGCCAGTTCTGCCGGGTCGGTATCAGCCATCGTGCCCAACAGCAGCCGCGCTGCCTCGCGGTCGGTCCCCATCGTTTTCAGGAACTGCTGCGCGAAATAGGCTGGGTCGTCGCGCTTGATCGTTCCGAAACGGTCGATCACATCCACGAAGAAATCCTGCCTGCGCGCCCATCCGGCCAGCCCTTGCAGTCCCATCCCCGAAAGCACCAGACGCCGCGGCTTTACCCCCGCAATCACCGCCCGCGCCGAAGTGCGCGATCCGAGCGAAAAGCCCACAAGGTCAAAGTCCAGCAAGCCAAGATGCGCCACCAGTGCTTCCAAATCGCGCACCAGCACGTCCTGCGGATAGGCCGCAGGATCGTCGGGCGCGGCGCTCTGCCCATGCACGCGCAAGTCTGGCATCAGGCATTCAAAACCTGCGTCGGCCAACTTTGCCGCCGTACCGAACTTGATCCAGTTGACTTCGGCCGAAGAGAACAGCCCGTGCAACAGCAGCACGGGCCGTCCCGCCCCCAACCGGTGCAGGGCCAATCGCGCCCCGCCAAACCCTTCAAAAAATTCCGTCGAAACGGTCATGCCGTCAGCAGCTTCACGCCGGAGAACAACAGGACTGCGGCCAACGCCGGACGCAAAACCTTGTCGGGCGAGCGGGCAGACAACATGCTGCCGATGGCCACGCCGGGCAGCGATCCCATCAGCAGATTCAGCAGCAAATAGGGGTCCACCCCGCCGATCAGCCAGTGCCCGAACCCGGCCACCAGCGTCAGTGGAACTGCGTGGGCGATATCGGTGCCCACGATCCGCGAAACCCGCAGCGCCGGGTAGAGCATCAGCAGCGCCGTTACACCAATCGCGCCTGCTCCCACCGACGATATCGACACAGCCACACCCAGCACCGCGCCCAGCGCCACCGTGGGCACCGTTGCGTGGGAATCGTCCAGCCGCTCATGCGTCTTGGCAAAGCGCGCAAGCTGCTTTTGAAACAGCGTGGCAAATGCGGTCAGCACCAGCATGGTGCCCAGCACCAGCAGGATTATCCCGCTCGAATCCTTGCCGACTTTGCCGAAATATGAAACGCCGATCAGCGTCACGATTGCCGCCGGAACACTGCCTGCGGCCAGACGCTTCATGATCTTCCAGTCGACGCTTTCGTGCTTGTTGTGCACGAATGATCCGCCGATCTTGGTGATCGCTGCAAAAAGAAGGTCGGTCCCCACTGCTGTTGCCGGGGTCACCCCGAACATCAACACCAGAATCGGCGTCATCAGCGAACCGCCGCCTACGCCGGTCAATCCCACCAGCACGCCCACAAGCAGGCCTGCTACGCCGTGGAGAATGTCAAAATGTTCGAGCATCAAACCCCCACGGAACCGCCTGGCTATCGCCTTGCTGCACCGCACATAACGCTTCCTTTATGTCCTGCGCAATGGGTCGTTTGAAAAATCTCTACTTTAGGAGTTGGGAATACAGCTATCAGCCTGTCCGCCCGATATAGGGATCAGGGCGACTGGCGGGCACTATCGCACCCGCCAGCTATAAACTCAATCAGCCCTTCTTGAGGTGGCGGCGACCAAGCAGTTCAGCAATCTGCACCGCGTTCAGCGCTGCGCCCTTGCGCAAGTTATCCGAAACGCACCAGATGTTGAGGCCATTGTCGATGGTCGAATCTTCGCGCACGCGCGAAATAAAGGTGGCGAAATCGCCGACGCATTCGATCGGCGTCACATATCCACCGTTCTCGCGCTTGTCGATCAGCATGACACCCGGCGCTTCGCGCAGGATGTTCTGCGCTTCTTCGGCCGAGATCTCGTTCTCGAACTCGATATTAATCGATTCAGAGTGGCCGACGAAAACAGGTACGCGCACGCAGGTAGCCGTGACCTTAACCTTGGGGTCCAGGATCTTCTTGGTCTCGGCGACCATCTTCCACTCTTCCTTCGTCGAACCATCGTCAAGGAAGACGTCGATGTGCGGGATCACGTTGAAGGCGATCTGTTTGGTGAACTTCTTGGGTTCGATCGGATCGTTGACGAAGATGGCGCGGCTCTGTTCGAACAGCTCGTCCATGCCTTCCTTGCCCGCGCCGGAAACCGACTGGTAGGTGGAGACAACGACGCGCTTGATCTTCGCGGCATCATGCAGCGGCTTCAGTGCCACCACCATCTGCGCGGTAGAGCAGTTGGGGTTCGCGATGATGTTCTTGGCGGTATAGCCATCAATGGCATCCGGGTTCACTTCTGGCACGATCAGCGGCACGTCCGGGTCCATGCGGTAGAGCGACGAGTTGTCGATCACCACGCAGCCCGCAGCCGCAGCGCGTGGCGCATGAACCTGCGTCGGGCCGGACCCTGCAGCGAAAAGAGCGATGTCCCAGCCGGTGAAATCGAAGTTGTCGACGTTCTGGACCTTCAGCATCCGGCCCGTTTCGCCGAACTCGATCTCGGTACCCTGCGAGCGCGACGAAGCGACTGCCGCGATCTCGTCGCAGGGAAACTCGCGCTCGGCCAGAATGTTGAGCATCTCGCGGCCCACATTTCCCGTCGCACCGACCACTACAACCCGGTAACCCATCTTACTTCCCTTCCTGCGGCCCGCCGTTCACTTGCAGACGAGCCGTTCCCTAGCGGCTGGTTCCAACCAGCCAAGTTAAAAACGCTTGGGGGCGAAACACCCCCGCTTGCCCCAGAACACGCCGTTACCATGCCCGATAATTGTCATCCTGAACTCGTTTCACGATCCATCGCGCCGATCAGGCCGAACCTCTCAACACAGACATGGACCCTGAAACAAGTTCAGCGTGACGGATTAAGAACTGGGGTTCGGTCCTACTTCCCGCTCCCTGCCCCGTTACGATCAAGGAAACCGAAAATCGTCTCATACAAATGCTGGCTCACCTTCGGCCCGCTGATGCGGTGGGTGTAGCCGGGATAGAGCATCATCTCGAACGGCACCGCCTCGCCCTGCATTTTGGCGATGATCGCGCTGGCATTCTCGAACACCACATTGTCATCCGCCATGCCATGAATGATCAGCAACGGATCGCTGATCTTGCCAGTATCGGCCAGCGCGTTCGCCTTCTCATAGACCTGTGGCAACTTATTGGGATCACCCAGATAACGCTCGGTATAAGTGGTGTCATAAAGCTGCCACTTCGTCACCGGAGCCACCGCGATCCCTGCCGCATAGGCACCCGGATTGGCTTCCAGCATCTTGATCGACATATACCCGCCATAGGACCAGCCGAACGTGCTGATCTTTTCGACATCGACGAACGTCTGCTTTTTCAGCCACATCGCGCCCGCAAGCTGGTCTTCCACTTCGACCGCCCCCATCGCATGATGCAGCGCCGAGGCGAACTTCACGCCCCGGTTTTCTGACCCGCGATTATCGATGGCGAAGTAGATGTACCCCTTGTCGACAATCGCCTGCGCCAGCGCCCCCTGAAAGCCCTTGGCCACCACCTGCGACGTAGGCCCACCATAGTGGTACGTGAACACCGGATACTTCTTCCCCGGCTCCAGAGGCGGCGTAATCATCATGTAGTGCAGCGGTGTGCCGTCCGCAGCCGGGATTGTGCCGAACTGCGCCGGGCGATGGCTGGCAAGGTAGGGCGCATAAGGATGCGCGCCCGCCACCTTGTTCTCCTCGATCCAGGCCAGCCGCTTGCCGCCTGTGTCCGCGATATAGGACTGTGCAGGCTGCGCATCCGACGCGCGCGAGATCATCAGCGTCTGGCCCGTGCGGTCCATAGAAGCGCTGTTGACCCAGCCGAGTTCGGTGATCCGCGTCAGCTTACCGGGTGCCTTCAGGTCCATCGCATAGACCTGCTGCGCCAGCACATCGTCCTTGGTGGCGGTCAGGTAGAGCTTGCCACCTTTCTCATCCACGCCGACCAGCCCCGTGACCACCCAGTCACCTTTGGTCAACTGGCTCCACTTGTCACCTTTCAAACGGTAGAGATGCCCGAACCCATCGCGCTGTGACCACCAGATCAGGCTGCCGTCGCTGAGGAACCGATAGCTGTCCGACAGATCGATCCAGTGCTTTTCCGCCGCCTTTTCGGTGAACATCACGCTGGCCTTGCCCGTGGCCGGATCGACCTTGAGCATGTCCAGCACCGTCTGTTCGCGGTTCATCCGCTGCACATAAAGCGCCTTGCCATCTGGCGCCCAGTCCACGCGCGCCAGATAAATGTCCTTGTCCGCCCCCAGATCAACCTGCACCCGGTTCGATCCGTCCGGCCCCATCACCCACAGCGAAACTTCGGCATTGGGCGTGCCCGCCGCCGGGTAGCGCTGCTGATACGTCCGCGTATCCTCAGCGCCGATGGCCGTGCGCGTCACCACGCCAACCATGCTTTCGTCAAAGCGCTCCACCGCAATGCGCTTTTCATCGGGTGACCACCAGAACCCGTTGAAGCGGTTCATTTCCTCCTGCGCCACAAACTCGGCCTCGCCCCAGTGGACGTCAACGTTCGCCTCCTCAGGCGTGATCGCCTGCGCCGCAGCGCCCGTCACCGGCCCGGCCCACAGCCGCCGGTCGCGCACATAGGCGATATGCTCGCCCTTCGGCCCCAGCTTGGGCGTCAGTTCGCCGCCCTTGGTGCCTTCAACCTTGCGCACCGAACCATCCAGCCCGGCAAGGAACAGTTCGCCATCCACCGGCACCAGCACCGACTTGCCATCGGCAGCCCATTCATAGGAAACGATACCCTTCAGATCGCCAATCCGCTGCCGCTCGCGCTGCATCTTCTCGGCTTCCGAAAGCTGCCGCCCGGATGAAAGCTTGAGCGAATCCACCAGCATCTTCCATTCGCTGGTCTGCCGGTCAAAGCCCCACAAGTCGTACCGCTCACGGTCATCCCCACGGTTCTTCAGCAGCGTCAGATAACGGCCATCAGGCGAAAGCTTCACCGCGCGCGGCGCTGGCCCGTTCAGGCCGGGACTGGCGAAAACGCGCTCGAAAGTCAGCGCGGCGGCATCGACAGGCGCATTCGCAGTCATCTGGGTTCCCTGTTGGGCAAGCGCTGGCGTAGTGACAATAGGAGTCAGCGCGCAGGCGGCGAGCAGGCGGAAGTGGCGCATGATGTTTCGGTATCCTCTGGCCCGTGCCGTGGCCGGGCATATTCGCAATGCCCCTTGGGTGGCCCGAAATGGTTGCGTATGAAAGCAAAAAAGGCGCCCCGGCTCTGAGCCAGGACGCCTTTTGAACACGTTACCGGTGTTGCGGCGTTGGTCGGCTCAGGCCTTGGTGACCTTACGCTCAGCAATACGCGCCGATTTACCGGTGCGGCCACGAAGATAGTAGAGCTTCGCACGACGCACGACACCACGGCGCACCACGGTAATCGAATCGATGTTGGGCGAATAGAGCGGGAACACGCGCTCCACGCCTTCACCGAACGAAATCTTGCGAACGGTGAAGTTCGAGCCGAGGCCACGGTTCGAACGCGCGATGCACACGCCTTCGTAGGCCTGAACGCGGGTGCGTTCGCCTTCAACCACGCGCACGCCGACGCGGACGGTGTCGCCTGCGCGGAAGTCCGGAATTTCCTTCTTCGCCTTGAATTCGGCGATGGCTTCAGCTTCAAGCTGCTGAATCAGGTTCATTTTCAATCGTCCTGCACTTCACGCTGCGCGCCAGAGGCAGACTGGACCCGAACGCCGATGTGGCGCTCCCAAAGGTCCGGCCTGCGTAACCGTGTATCGTCTTCCGAACGACGTTTCCGCCATTCCGCGATTTTCGCATGATCCCCCGATCGCAGCACTTCAGGAATCGTGCGCCCTTCCCACTCTTGGGGTCGGGTATAGTGCGGGTATTCAAGGAGGCCGTTCTCAAACGACTCCTCATGCCCGCTAGAAGCCGCGCCCATTACGCCGGGAAGCAACCGAATGCAAGCGTCGAGCAGCATCAAAGCCGCACATTCGCCGCCGGACAAAACAATATCACCGACCGAGACTTCCTCGACGTCGCGGCCTTCGAAAATGCGCTCGTCAAAACCCTCAAATCGACCGCAAACCACGATCACGCCCGGCCCCTCGGCAAGCTCCCGCACCCGCTCCTGCGTCAGCGGCTTGCCCCGTGGTGTCATGGCAATCACCGGGCAACCGGGATGGCTTTCCCGCGCATGGTCGATAGCCTTGGCAAGAACATCCACCCGCAAAACCATCCCCGCCCCGCCGCCTGCCGGCGTGTCATCAACGGTCTTGTGCTTGTCGATGGCAAAGTCCCGAATCTGCACCGCATCCATCGCCCAAGCGCCTTCACGCAACGCGCGCCCGGCAAGGCTGACGCCCAGCGGGCCGGGGAACATCTCAGGGTATAGCGTGAGAACGGTAGCAGCGAAGGTCATTGATCGACCCACCCCGCCTCAATCACAATCCGCTCATCATCCCATTCCGGCACTGCTTGTGCCTTCATCGGCACCATGAACTTCTTGCCGTCGGGTTTGCGGATCTCGATCACGTCGCCCGCGCCGAAGTTCTCCACGCCGACGCATTCGCCAATCGCCTCGCCCTCGGTCGAGACTGCGGGCAGGCCGATCAGGTCGGCATGGTAATATTCGCCTTCGGCCAGCGCGGGCAGCGAGGATCTTGGCACGGTCAGCGCCGTGCCGCGCAGCTTTTCCGCCGCCGTGCGATCAGTCACTTCGGCAAAGCGGGCAATCGCCCCGCCCTTGCCGTCATCCTTCAGCTTCACGACCGTCAGCGTGGAATCGCAGAAGGCGCGGTAGCTCTTGAGAGCCACCACGCCTTCCCCGAACAGTTTCAGGCGGACCTCGCCCGTCACCCCATGTGCGCCAATGATGGCGGCGAGCGTGACAGGCCGGTCGCGCAAGATCAGGCTTCCGTCTGCTCTTCAGCAGCAGCTTCAGCAGCCGGAGCTTCTTCAGCGGCCGGAGCCGCCGATGCAGCAGCAGCGGCTTCTGCAGCTTCACGAGCCTTCTCGGCCTTTTCCTCGGCGCGTTCCTTGGCCTTGGCACCGGGTTCGGCCTTCTGCGGGTTGTTGGTCGCAGCGCGTTCCTTGATCCCGGCCTTGTCGAGCATACGGGCAACGCGGTCGGTCGGCTGAGCGCCAACGCCCAGCCAGTAGCGCACGCGGTCTTCGACCAGACGCACGCGGTTTTCGTCATCCTTGGCGAGCAGCGGGTTGTAGGTGCCGACCTGTTCCAGATACTTGCCATCGCGCGGGGCGCGGCTGTTGGAAACGACAACCTTGTAGTACGGGCGCTTCTTCGAACCACCACGCGAAAGACGCATCGAAACGGACATGTGAACTACCTTTCAATCAAAACTGGAAACTGGAAAAACCGAAACTCATTTCTTCTTGAGCAGATCGCCGAGATTGCCCGGCAAACCGCCTGAACCCAAGCCGGGCAATCCGCCCATGCCGCCACCACCAAGACCACCCGGCCCCATCTGCTGGTCCAGCCCCGGCATCGCAGCACCAAGGCCACCCTTGCCGAACAGCGCACCAAGACCCTTGAGGCCGCCCATCTTCTTGATCTGCTTCATGGCCTTGGCCATTTCCTGATGCATTTTCAGAAGCTTGTTCACGTCCTGCACTTGCGTGCCGGAACCCTTGGCCACACGGATCTTGCGCTTGGCGTTGAGCAGTTCAGGGCGCTCGCGTTCCTTGGGCGTCATCGATCCGATGATGGCGTCCATGCGCAGCAGCACCTTGTCGTCCATGCCAGACTGCGCCATCGCAGCCTTGGCCTTTTTCATGCCCGGCATCATGCCCGCAAGCGCACCAAGCCCGCCCATGTTCTGCATCTGGCGCAACTGGGTGCGCAGATCGTTCATGTCGAACTGCCCCTTGGCCATGCGCTGCGCCAGCTTTTCGGCGTCTTCAGCCTGAATCGTTGCCGCCGCCTTTTCGACGATGGACACGATATCGCCCATGCCAAGAATACGGCCAGCCACGCGCTCAGGATGGAACGGCTCCATCGCGTCGAGCTTTTCGCCGGTGCCCGCAAACTTGATCGGCTTGCCGGTAACAGCCCGCATCGAAAGCGCCGCACCGCCGCGCGCGTCGCCGTCCATGCGGGTCAGCACAACGCCGGTCAGGTCCACTTCGCCCGCGAACGACTGCGCGACGTTGACCGCGTCCTGCCCGGTAAGGGAATCGACGACGAGCAGCGTTTCCTTGGGGGTAGAGACGGCAGCAACCGCCTTCATCTCGTCCATCAGGGCCGCATCGACGTGCAGACGGCCTGCCGTATCGAGCAGCAGCACATCCACCGCTTGCAACTTTGCCGCGTTCACCGCGCGCGTAGCGATATCCACCGGCATCTGCCCGGCGATGATCGGCAGTGTGGCAACGCCGGCCTGTTCGCCCAGCACGCGAAGCTGCTCCTGCGCCGCCGGACGATTGACGTCCAGCGATGCCATCAGCACCTTCTTGCCCTGCTTTTCCTTCAGCAACTTGGCGATCTTGGCGGTGCTGGTCGTCTTGCCCGAGCCCTGCAGGCCGACCATCATGATCACCACCGGCGGGGCAGCGTTCAGATCAAGCTCGGCAGTTCCGCCACCCAGCATTTCAACGAGTGCATCGTTGACGATCTTGACGACCTGCTGGCCGGGCGTGACCGATTTGAGCACCGACTGGCCAACAGCCTGCTCCGAAACGGATTCAATAAATCGACGCACGACAGGCAGCGCAACGTCCGCTTCCAGCAGCGCGATACGCACTTCGCGCATTGCGGCCAGAACGTCTTCCTCACGCAGCGCGCCGCGGCCACGCAGGCGGTCAAACACGCCTCCAAGCCGGTCTGAAAGACTATCGAACACGCCCAATTCCCATCGCCATGCCCTTGAAAGAATGCCATTTTCGCGTAACGCGAAAAACGCCGGTGGGCGAAACCTCGCCGACCAGCGTGTGGCATCCTGAACAGGGGCCGTTGTAAGAACGCAAAAGGCCATGCCTCTCGCTGCGCCGCCCATAGCCCCGGTCGCATTCAAACACAAGCATTTGCTGCGTGGGCCATCGTGCCGGCCCGGTGCAAAGGTAATCTTAACCAAAACTTCAGGACGTTCACCTAGGTGTCAGTAGGACGGTTAGCGCCGTTTAAAAGGGGTTCCCGTAGATCGGGAAGGCAGGACGGAAGCAGGGGTTATGGCATCGACGCCAATGGCAATTGAGCCAATTGAAACGGAACTTGGAGCCGAAGCGGCGGACAAGCCCGTACATGATATCGTAGGTCTTGGCATTATCGTGGCGGCAGTGCTGCTGTTCGTTGCCAATGGCTCTACGGTCCTCACCGACTTCCTCCGCTCAGTCATTAATGGCACGCCCCCGCGCGAACCGATGCTCAGCGTTGCGCTCATCCTCAACATCGCGCTGCTGCTGTTTGGCTGGCGTCGTTACGTCGATCTCACCAAAGAAGTCGGTCAGCGCCGCCAAGCGGAAGAAACGGCGCACCGCCTTGCTCACACCGATCCGCTCACCGGTTGCCTCAACCGCCGCAGCATCGGCCCCGCTCTCGAAGAGATGATCGCCACTGCGCGGACTACAGGGCACGAAGTCGTCGTCATGATGATGGATCTCGATAACTTCAAACGCTCGAACGACGCGCATGGCCATCAGGCTGGGGATGCCGTGCTGTTGCAGACCGCACACCGCATTGGTGAAATTCTTCCCGACCGTTCGGTCATGGCCCGGCTTGGAGGCGATGAATTCGCCTTTGCGGCTATCTACGATCCCGATCACGTCGATGCCATTGATCGGCTCATGGCCCGGATCAGCGCCGCCATTGCGCGGCCGATCGAACTCGAAGGCGTGGTCCTTGATGTCACGGCATCGTTTGGCCTCGCTACATCCGCCGAAAAAGCCAATGGCGCTTCGGAAGATATCGCAGCCAAGCTCATGCACCGGGCCGATCTTGCAATGTATCAGGCCAAGAAATCCGGTCGCAACCGCTATTGCTGGTTCGAACAGAGCATGGAAAGCGAGTTGCGTTTCCGCAGCGAACTGGAACGCGGCATCCGTGATGGTATTCCGAAGGGCGAATTCGTGCCCTTCTACGAAAAGCAGGTCGATCTCGATACCGGCGAACTCACCGGTTTCGAAATGCTCGCCCGCTGGAAATGCCCGAAGCACGGCCTGCTTTCGCCCGAAATCTTCATTCCGATTGCCGAAGAAATTGGCCTGATTTCAGAACTGTCGGAAAGTCTGATCCGTCAAGCATTGCAGGACGCCCGCGAATGGGATCCACGCCTGACACTCTCGGTCAACATCTCGCCCCTACAGTTGCGTGACCCGTGGTTTGCACAAAAGTTGCTCAAGCTCCTAGTAGAAGCCAACTTTCCACCGCACCGGCTGGATATCGAGATCACCGAGACCTGCCTGCACGAAAACATCGGCGTGGTGCGCACACTGATCACCAGCCTCAAGAATCAGGGCATCCGCATCAGCCTTGACGATTTCGGCACAGGCTATTCCTCGCTGGCGCAGCTTCGCACCCTGCCCTTTGACCAGATCAAGATCGACCGCTTCTTCGTATCGAATCTTGGCAAGAACAAGGATAGCGACACGATCATCGAAGCGATCTCCTCGCTCGGCAAAGGGCTCAACCTGCCGATCACGGCCGAGGGCATCGAAAACACGCAAGTTCTTGATGAACTGCGAAAGTATGGATCGTTCAAGGGGCAAGGCTTTCTTTATGGCCAGCCCTCGGATGCAGACAGCGTGCGTGCCATTCTGGCCGAACACAACCTGCTGCCCGCCGCGCCGACGCAGGAAGCGCCAGCCTCTCTCGATCAGCCGCAACCGCCGCGCGCCGCTTCGGCCTGATGTCAGACCAAATGTTGCCTTGAGGCGCAGCACCCCCTAAGTCGCGCCTCATGCGCATTCCCTTTCGCAAAATGCACGGCCTCGGCAACGATTTCGTGGTGATCGACGCCCGCGAAGTGCCGGTTCCAATGTCCGCCCGCCGCGCCGCCGCGCTGGCGGATCGGCGCACCGGTGTGGGCTGCGATCAGTTGATCGTGCTCGAACCGTCGGGCCTTGCCGATGTGAAGATGCGCATCTTCAACAATGACGGCAGCGAGGTTGAGGCTTGCGGCAACGCCAGCCGCGCCGTTGGCCTGCTGCTCGGCGGCACGCAAAGCATTGAAACGCTTGGTGGATTGATCCGCTCGGAAGCGCGCGATAGCGGCATCTCGGTCGATATGGGCGCGCCCCGCTTTGGCTGGGATGAAATCCCGCTGGCCTATGCGATGGATACGCTGGAAATGCCGGTTGGCTGGGAGGATCTGGAAAACCCGGTAGGCGTCAATGTCGGCAATCCGCACACCATCTTCTTCGTGCCTGATACCGATGCGGTTGATCTTTCCCGGCTTGGCCCAGTGATCGAATGCGATCCGCTTTTTCCCAATAAGATCAACGTCAACGTCGCCAGTCTGGTCGGCCCTGACCATCTCAAGCTGCGCGTGTGGGAACGCGGCGCGGGCCTGACGCAGGCCTGCGGCACCGGCGCCTGCGCCACCGCCGTCGCCGCGATCCGCCGCAAGCTGACCGGGCGCACCGTGCGCGTGGATTTGCCCGGCGGGCCGTTGACGATAACCTGGCCAGAAAATGGCAGCATCGATATGACCGGCCCTGCGACGTTGAGCTTCGAAGGCGCGTTCGAGGATGCCGATTTCCCGGCATGACTGCTGAAGTCGTCTCGCTCGGCTGCCGCCTGAATATCGCCGAAAGCGAAGCAATCCGGGGGTTTCTGGCCGATGCCCCGCCCACCGTGGTGGTCAATTCCTGCGCGGTGACCGCCGAAGCCGTGCGCCAATCGCGCCGTGCCGTGCGCAAGCTGCGGCGCGATCATCCCGATGCGCGTCTGGTGGTAACGGGTTGCGCCGCGACGATTGAGGCCGATGCCTTTGCCGCGATGCCGGAAGTCGATGCGGTGGTTTCCAATACGGTAAAGCTTCTTGAACAAAGCTGGCTCCCCCGCGAAGGCGGGGGCCTCGGTGTTGTTACAAACGACCTGACGCCCCCGCCTTCGCGGGGGAGCGATCAGGGTGCTGCGGAGCGTCGGCGTGTTGGATTGCACACGCGCGCTTTCGTTCCCGTGCAGAACGGGTGCGATCATGCCTGCACGTTCTGCATCATCCCGCAAGGGCGCGGAAAAAGCGTTTCCTTGCCGATAGTTGATGTGCTTTCTGCGGTCGAAAACGCGATAATCCTGAACAGCACCAAGATGCACCTAGATGCACCTAGCGCGCGTCCAGGTGTCAATGAGGTCGTTCTGACTGGCGTTGATGTGACGTCATGGGGCGCAGACCTTCCGGGCGATCCAAAGCTGGGCGATCTTGTCGCAGCGATCCTCGAAAAGTTCCCCGCCCTGCCCCGCCTCCGCCTCTCGTCGCTCGATGGCGTGGAAATCGATCCGCTGCTGTTCGATCTGATCACCGGCGAAAGGCGCGTGATGCCGCACATCCACCTTTCGTTGCAATCGGGCAGCGATATGGTGCTCAAGCGCATGAAAAGGCGGCATTCCCGCGCGCAGGCCATCGATCTTGTGCAGCGCATGAAAGCCCTGCGCCCCGATATCGCCATCGGCGCAGACCTGATCGCTGGTTTCCCCACCGAAACCGCTGAAATGCATCAGGAAAATGTCTCCATCGTGCGGGAATGCGGCATCGTTCACGGCCACATTTTCCCCTACTCCCCCCGCCCCGGCACCCCAGCAGCGCGGATGCCGCAAGTCGATCCGGTGCGGGTGCGCGAACGCGCCGCCGAAGTTCGCGCCGCCGTGGCAGCCGAACGCGCCCGCTGGTTGGCCTCGCTGATCGGAAAACCCGCAGAAATCCTTGCGGAGCGCGACGGAACCGGCCATGCGCCGCACTTTGCGAGCTACCGTGTACCGCCGGACTTGGCACCGGGCAGCCTTGTTAGCCTGACGCCGACCAAGATTGTCGAAGGAATACTGGAATGAGTGGCGAAAGCTGGTCCGACCGCCTGCTGGGAGGTTTTCGCAAGACTTCTGAACGGCTTGCCGAGAATCTCGGCGGCATCGTCGGCGCATCGCGGCTGACCGAAGCGCAGCTTGATGATATCGAAGACGCGCTGATCCTCTCAGACCTTGGCCCGCGCGCTGCCGCACGCATCCGCGAGAAGCTGAAAGGCGCGCGGTTCGAGAACGGCGTGGACGAGCAGGGCCTGAAGGAAGCGGTGGCCGAGGAAATAGCCGCGATCCTGCGCCCCGTGGCCAAACCGTTGGAAATCGTGGCTTTCCCGCGCCCGCAGGTGATCCTTGTGATCGGCGTCAACGGATCGGGCAAGACGACAACCATCGCCAAGCTGGCGCACCTGTTTCAGGAGCAGGACTACGGCGTGATGCTGGCAGCGGGCGATACCTTCCGCGCCGCCGCCATCGGCCAGTTAAAAGTCTGGGCTGACAGGCTGGGCGTTCCCATCGTGACCGGGCCGGAAGGCGGCGACCCTGCGGCTATCGTGTTCGACGCGGTGAAATCCGCGACCGACACCGGGATCGACACGCTGATCGTCGACACTGCCGGACGGTTGCAGAACAAGCGCGAGTTGATGGACGAACTGGCCAAAGTGCGCCGCGTGCTGGGCCGACTGAACCCCGAAGCGCCGCATGACGTGGTGCTGGTGCTGGACGCCACTAACGGGCAGAACGCCTTGCAGCAGATCGAGATTTTCAAGGAAGTGGCGGGTGTGACCGGCCTGATCATGACCAAGCTGGACGGCACAGCGCGTGGCGGCGTGCTGGTGGCGGCTGCTGAACAGTATGGCCTGCCGATCCATGCCATTGGCGTGGGCGAAAAGATCGACGATCTGCGCCCCTTCGATCCCGATCTGGTCGCCAAGGTCATCGCGGGAGTGTTCCGGTGAGCGAGCCTAAGCCCAAGCCCAAATCATCGTGGGTCAACCTGCTGGTCGACTACGGCCCGCTGCTGGTGTTTTTCCTCGCCTATCGCTACTTCAAGCCCACCGGGGCCGACGCCGGGCTAGCCGAAGTGGTAGCGGTGACCAAGGGCACGGCAGCCTTCATGGTGGCGACCGTGGCCGCGCTGATCATTTCGAAGCTGCGGCTTGGCAAGATTTCCCCGATGCTGTGGCTTTCGACCGTGCTGATCCTCGGCTTCGGGACCTTGACCGTGCTGCTGGGCGATCCGTTCTGGATTCAGGTGAAGCCGACCGCAATCTATCTTCTGTTTGCAGGCGTGCTGTTTGCAGGTCTTGCCAAGGGCAAGCCGATGCTACGTTATCTGCTGGAGGCTGCATTCGATGGGCTGAGCGATGAAGGGTGGCTCAAGCTGTCGCGCAACTGGGCATTTTTCTTCCTGTTCCTTGCCGCGCTTAACGAAGTTTTGCGCTACTTCTTCAATACCGCAAACGGCAATTTCGATATCTGGTTGCAGGCCAAGCTCTGGGGTGTGACGACGCTTTCGTTCCTGTTCACGTTTGCGCAGATTCCGATGTTGCTGAAACACGGACTGGCGGTGGACGATCAGACCGAGGTCGAGAAGAACCCGCCGCACGATTGATGCGGGTTCGCCTGTCCCATTTTCGTGTGACATTTGCGCAACCGTGCTTAATATGCGCCCAACCGTGGGCGTTACGGTTGTGCGCCCAGTGATATAAGCGGTTCAAATAGGGGGAAATCTCATGGCCAAGTTCTTTGGCAATCTTCATCTCGTGCTGGTGGTGGGCTTTGTCGCGGCCATCGCGGTGATGATCAGCTTTGGTGCATCCGCTCCGGTTGATGCCAACTCTGTGCTGCGCTGGCTACACATCTTCTTTGGCATCGTGTGGATCGGCCTGCTCTATTACCTGAACTTCGTACAGGTGCCGACCATGCCGAAAATTCCCGCCGAACAGAAAGGCGCAATCACCGGGCACATCGCGCCGAAGGTGTTCTTCTTCTTCCGTTATGGCGCACTGCTGACCGTGCTGACCGGCCTCGGCATCGCGGTGGTTTCGGGCTATGCCCATCAGGCGATGACCTTCACCGGTGAAGGCAACGTCAACCTGATCGGCCTTGGCATGTGGCTGGCGCTGATCATGGCGTTCAACGTGTGGTTCATCATCTGGCCCGCCCAGAAGAAGATCCTCGGCATCGTGGAAGCAACGGCTGAAGAAAAGGCTGCTGCGGCTCCGCGCGCGCTTTATGCCAGCCGCACCAATACGCTGCTGTCGCTGCCGATGCTCTATGCAATGGTGAGCGCGAACCTCGGCTGATAGCTTCAGGCTAAAAAAGGGCGCAGTGTCTGCGGGCGCTGCGCCCTTTTTTGCTTTTGTCATGGGATATTAATGCGAAGCCGTGCGTTGCCCCCTCAACCCGTGACGCGGGTGACCAATCGAAGGGGAGTGATCCACCACATGCGCAAGTTTACCCTGATCGCCGCTGCTGCGGCCAGTGCCCTCGCCCTGTCGGCCTGTTCGGAAAAGACGCAGGAAGCCGCTGAAACCACCGCTGAATCGGCAGGTAATGACGTGGCCAATGCCGCTGACAAGGCTGCTGCCGCGACCGACGAACTGGGCGACAAGGCTGCCAAGGCTGTGGACGACGCCGCTGCCAAAACCGATGAAATGGCGGACAAGGCTGCTGCCGGTGCCAAGCAGGAAGCTGCCGAAGCCGAAGCCAGCCTGCACAATGAATCGGTTGCCGAGGCAAAGAAGGACTGAGTTCGGTTTTGTTGCGCCGTCGCTCCGCGACACAATGGGACGGCGGCGCAACCTGATCAGGCAGCAAAAAAGGCGCCAAGCTTGTCCAGCAAATGCCCAGAAACATAGGGTTTGCCGAGGATCGGGCGATCATTGAATGGCGCCTCTACCGAACCATATCCCGTTGCGATGACGAAAGGAATGCCGTGTTCTGTGAGCGCGGCGGCTATTGGCAGGCTGGGTTCACCAGCAAGATTCCAGTCTAGCACCACAGCATCAATTCCGCCGCTGGAGACAGCTTCCATCGCTTCCTTGACCCGCCCGACCGGGCCGAGCGGAACAGCGCCGGCATCTTCCAGCACATCGCACAGCATCGCGGCGACGATGAATTCATCCTCTACCACAAGGATGCGCTTGCCTTCGATCATCACTCCGCCCCCGCCCGTAGATTTTCCGCGCACACCGCACCCGGAACGGTGATCCGGCACCGCAGCCCCGCCGGGTCATAATCAAGGCTTACCGAACCGCCCAATTGCCGGGGAACCGCATCGGACACAAGCCTTGATCCAAACCCTTTCCGCGTCGGCTTGTTAACTTCGGGACCACCGCTTTCCTGCCAATCGATGATCACATGGCCATTATGGTCCATCGTCCAGGTGACCGAGACGCTGCCGGCGACAGCCGAAAGTGCGCCATATTTCATCGCGTTGGTCGCCAGTTCGTGCAGCACCATGACCAACGACACCGTAGCGCTGGAGGGCAGCAGCACGTCTGGCCCACCCACATGCAGGCGCATATCGTCACGCGCGAAGATCAGCAGGCCCTGACGGACGATTTCAGCCAGCGCCGCACCGGTCCAATTGGTGCGGCTGAGCGCATCGTGCGCGCCCGATAGGGCAGCAAGGCGGTCATTGAACTTGGCCACGGGTTGCGCGGCAAGGCCTGCGCCACGGAACGACTGGTGCGCCATAGCCTGAACCACCATCAACGTGTTCTTCACGCGGTGGTTGAGTTCGCCCACCAGCAGTTGCATTTGTTCTTCAAGCTGCTTGCGTTCGGTAATGTCGATCCCGGTGGACTGCGCCACCAGCCAGCGGCCCTGATCATCGAATTCCAGTGCATGGTTGCGCCAGAGTATCCAGCGTGTGCCGCCTGCCGTTTCAAAACGGTTTTCGATGGTGAGTTCGGGCGCTTCGGGCGTCAACCGATTCAACATGTCCGAAACATGGCCGTGGTCTTCGTTTGTAACGAATTTCCACAGGTTACGACCAGTCAGTTCCTCAGGATCTTTGTCCAGCGTACGCGCATAGGCGCGATTGACGAAGAGAATCGTTCCATCTTCGCGATAGCGGCAGACCATTTCCAATTGAGCATCAAGAATTTCGCGCAGAAGCGCTTTATCAGACATTGTTATGCGCCGATCCCGCCAATCCCAACGCTACACTATCCCATTTTGCGGCCAATCCAAGTCTTTACCCGCAAAAGCGGGACGAACCGATGGGAGAGAATAGCTTCAACAATGGATCATATCTTTAGCTGACTGCCCAATTCTACCACGCGATTAGTGGGGAGGCGGAAGAATTCCATTGCGCTGGCCGCGTTTCGCAACATCCACGCAAACAGCTTTTCACGCCAAAGCGCCATGCCCGGCTTGTCAGACGGAATAAGCGTCTGGCGTGAGAGGAAGAAACTGGTCTTCATCATGTTGAACGGTTCGCCGCACATGTTGACGCTCTTGAGCGCGGCGGGAACGTCTGTTTCCTCAAGGAAGCCGAAGCGCAGGGTCAGACGGTAGAAGCCGTTGCTGTAATCCTTGACCGACGAGCGTTCGCCTTCATCGACATAGGGCACGTCCTCGATCGATACCGTCAGGATCACGACCCGTTCGTGCAGCACCTTGTTGTGCTTGATATTGTGCAGGAGGGCCGAAGGCACGCCCGCAGCGGTAGACGCCATGAAGATGGCGGTGCCCGGCACGCGCGCGGCACTGGAATGGGCGGACTTGGTGAAGACTTCCAGCGGGATGGTGCCTTCGGCCATGTTCGCGCGCATCAGCGCACGCCCGCGCGACCAGGTGGTGAGCAGCGTGAAGATCGCCACGCCCATGACCAGCGGCACCCAGCCGCCATCGGGGATCTTGGTGAGATTGGCACCAAGGTAGGCCGCATCGATCGCGAAGAACAGCGCGAGCATGGCGATGGCGGCAGGCGCCTTCCACTGCCACAGCTTGAACAGCACGACCGCGAGCAGGAAATTGTCGATAAGCATCGCACCGGTCACCGCGATACCATAGGCGGCGGTGAGGTTGGACGACCGCTGGAACACCAGCACGAGCAGGATGACCGCGATCATCAGCGCCCAGTTGATCACAGGGATGTAGATCTGGCCCGCAGCGGTGGACGTGTGCTTGATCGTCATGCGCGGGATGAAGCCGAGCTGGATCGCCTGCTGCGTGACCGAGAACGCGCCGGAAATCACCGCCTGCGAGGCGATAACGGCGGCGGCAGACGCAATGAACAGCAGCGGCCACTGGAACCATTCGGGCGCAAGGAAATAGAACGGGCTTTCAAGCGCCGCCGGATTGCGGATCAGCAGCGAGGCTTGGCCCAGATAGTTGAGCACCAGCGCAGGCAGCACAAAGACCAGCCACGATACGCGGATCGGGCGACGGCCGAAGTGGCCCATATCGGCATAGAGCGCCTCTGCGCCCGTTACGGCCAGCACCGCCGCGCCCATTGCCAGAAAGCCCCGGAACGGGTCGGCAATGAACATCGTGATTGCATAGTGCGGACTGAGCGCGGCAACGACCTGCGGATACTGGGCGATGCTGATGCCGCCAAGCACCGCAATGGTGGCGAAATAAAGCAGCATGATCGGGCCGAAGAACGCCGCAACCTTTTCCGTGCCGCGGCTCTGGATAAAGAACAGGCCGATTAGGATGGTGACGACGAGCGGCACGATCATGCCCTGCATCGACGGGCGGTAGACCGCCACACCTTCGATCGCGCCCATGACCGAAACGGCAGGCGTGATCATCGAATCGCCATAGAACAGCGCGGTGGCAAAGACGCCGAGCAGGATGATCCCCCTGCCCCAGCGCTTGCCATCGGTGTGCTGGTTGATCAACGCCAGCAGCGCGAGGCTGCCGCCTTCGCCCTTGTTATCGGCGCGCATGATGACTGTGACGTATTTGAACGTCACGATGATCATCATCGACCAGAACATCAGGCTGATGATGCCGTAGACATGCAGCATATCGAGCGGGAGTGGATGGTGCCCTGCAAAAGTATCGCGCAAGGCATAAAGCGGACTGGTGCCGATATCGCCAAAGACGACGCCGATGGCACCTACAGCCAGCTTCAGCAGCGGATCGCGGGAATGACCGTGGCCTCCTGCATCATGCTCATGCGAGGCATGGCCGGTGCTTTGCTCCGACAGGGGCGCAGGCGTGGATTCGGCATTAGTCATGGCAGCGGTGCCCCCGGCCTTTCAGCCCTGTTCCATTCCCCCGAAACAGCGGAACGGCGCGGCGCTTTAGCACCGGCCCAATGCCCCTGCAATGGGCCGAAAACGCGCGCCTTGCCTGCCATAACGGGCCGATCGACGGACCGTTCCGGCGCGTGATTGCGGGCAATTATTCAGCGGCTTGTGCCGGGGCAGCAGCGGTGGCTTCGGAAGATGGCGTATCGACAGGTGCCCCTGCCGTCTCAGCGCCAGCGGTCATCGCCAGCATCGAATCGATCCGCTGGATTCGCGCTGCAAGGTCCGCACGCCACGGAGCATCGGCAGGTGACCGCACCAGCAGCTCCTCCCAAATCGCACGGGCATCGGGCAGGCGCCCGGACTGCGCGAGCGCGAGGCCCATGAAGAACGGTGGGCCGGGATGCGCCGGATCGATCTTTGCCGCTTTCTGGAAGGCGAACTGGGCCGCAGGCGTGATCAGGCCATCGGAATGGCCGACCAGTGCATTGCCGAGTGACACCCACAAGTCCGCATCCTGCGGGAACTGCTGGGTGCCTTTGCGCAGGACTTCGGCAGCCGCGCCATACTGGCCCTGCCGGGCAAGGCCATCGGCAAGGATCATCCAGCTTGCGCCCTTGGCAAAGCCATCGCCCATCTGCTGGCGCTGCTTGATCAGCGCTTCATCGGCAGCGCGCTTGTTTTCGACCGGAGCTTTGGGCGCACCGGGCATGGCGGGCATTCCCTGCAGCGCATAACCGGCAATGCCGACAAGCAGGGCTGCGCCGGTCAGTTCCCAGCCATTACGCGGCATTTTCAGCACGAAGGCCATGATGCCGAACGCCACGGCGGCGAGCAGAAGAACGAGTATCCACGTCATTCGCCGCTCTCCTTGGTATCGGATCGCCGGAAGCGCCCGCGCAGCAGGATCGCGGCGAGCAGCAGGATCACGAGCGGGGCGGCGAAAAGCGGCCACATGATCGGTTTGTTCTGCGGCGCATAGCTGACGTAATCGCCATAGCGTTCGACCAGCCACGCCCGGATCGCTTCGGGATCTTCTCCGGCAGCGATGCGGGTGCGGACCTGATGGCGCATGTCGCCCGCCATCGGCGCATCGCTATCGGCAATGGACTGGCTCTGGCACTTGAGGCAGCGCAGCGTTTCCATCAGCGCCTGCGCCTTGGCTTCCTGTGCCGGATCATCGAGCTGTTTGTAGGCGAGTGGCGCGGGCGGGAGCTGGTCCTGTGCGGCGAGTGGGGCGGCAAGAATGATCATCATTGCCAGAACCACCCGCTTCGTCATTCCCGCGAAGGCGGGAATCCAGTTCCAACGATTGTGCGCTGGATTCCCGCCTTCGCGGGAATGACGATGGAAGGGTTGGGAATGATGATGGAAGGGTTCGGAATGACGATGGCTGGATTGAAGCGGCTTCACGACTGCGCCTCCTTCAGCTTTTCGAGGATCATCGGCACGTCTTCGGGCCGGATTTCGCCGATGTGCTGATAGCGGATCACACCTTTGCCATCGATCACGAAGGTTTCGGGCACGCCGGACGAGCCGATGCCAAGCTGGACTTCGGACAGATCATCCTTGCCGATGCGGGCGAAGGGGTTTCCATAAGAGGCAAGAAAGCGGTCGAGGTCTTCCTTGCGATCACGGATGGCGACACCATCGATTTCGACGCCTTGCTGCGTCAGCGCGGCCAGTTGCGGAGCCTCGACCGCGCAGGGGACGCACCAGCTTGCAAAGACGTTAAGCAGGCGGGGTTTGCCGGTCTTCATCTCGGCAGTGGTCAGGCCGGGGCGATCTGCCGTGGCGGCAGGCAGATTGAACTGCGGCAGCGGTTTGCCGATGAAAGCGCTGGCGACTTCGCGGTCTGCCGGGCGGTAAAGGCCCACAATGACCAGTACGAAGAACGCACCGAACAGCGCGAGCGGCAGCCAGATCGCCAGCCCGGAGCGCTTTGGCCTTTGATCGCTCATTTCAGCATGTCCTGACGGGCCTTGCGGAAGGCGATCTTATCATTCACGCGCAGGCGCTTCACGTCCTGCGCCACGCGGCCGATCAGCGCCAGCAAGCCACCGAAGGCCACAAGCAGACCACCGAGCCAGAGCAGCGGCACGAACGGCTTCCACCAGAACCGCATCTGCCAGCGGCCATCGTCGCCTTCGTTGCCGAGCACAGCGTAAAGCTGACCATTCCACCGCGTGTGCAGCGCAGATTCGGTGCGTTCGCCCGGCGGAGAAGAGAACGTGCGGGCCTGCGGGTGCAGAGTGACGGCAGGACCGCCCTTGTAGGAAGCGCTGACAGTGGCTTCGAGCGCGGTCCAGTTCGGCCCGGCAACCGGTTCGATGCTCAGCAGCTTCAGCGAAATCGGGCCGACGCTTTGCGTATCGCCTACGTTCATGGCGGCGAGGCGTTCGGTGGAAAAGGCGCTCTCGCTCGCTGCGCCGAGCAGCGCGACGCCCAAGCCGAAGTGGCCGACGACCATACCCCAGACACTCAGCGGCGTGCGGCGCAAATTGCGGCCGTTCAGCGGAAGCCAGCTTGCGATTGCCAGACCTGCACCAACCGCGATGCCCAGCATCGGCAGGATACGGATGCCGGGCGCGAACACCACGACAGCCAGCAATGCGAGCGCGGTGATCAACGCCGGGATCGCGACAGTTGCGGTAATTCGCGCCGGCTTGTCCTTACGCCAGCGCAGCAGCGGGCCAACGCCCATCATCAGCATCATCGGAATCGCGAAAATGGCCGATACGGGGTTGAAGTAGGGCGGCCCGACCGAAACCTTGGCGCCGAATGCCTCGGTCATCAGCGGGTAGAGTGTGCCAAGCAGGACGATGCCGAGAATGCCGCACAGCATCACGTTATTGAACACCAGGCTGGCTTCGCGGCTGAACAGACTGAAACGTTCACCTTCCGTAACAGTCGAGGCGCGAATGCCGAACAGGGCAAGCGCGCCGCCGATGTAGATGGCGAGCAGCGCAAGGATGAACGAACCGCGTTCAGGATCGACGGCAAAGGCGTGAACCGAAGTCAAAATGCCCGAACGCACGAGGAACGTGCCGACCATCGACATCGAAAAAGCGATCACGCCCAACATGACTGTCCACGCGCGCAAGGCGTTGCGACTGGCAAGGACGGAAGCGGAATGAAGCAGCGCCGTCGCGGCAAGCCACGGCATCAACGAGGCATTCTCTACCGGATCCCAGAACCACCAACCTCCCCAGCCGAGCGTGTAGTAGGCCCAGTAGGAACCTGCGGTGATCCCGACGGTGAGGAAAATCCACGCCCCCAGCACCCACGGCCGCATCGCGCGGGCAAAGGCCGGACCAACATCGCGCGTGATCAGCGCGCCGATGGCGAAACTGAACGCAACCGAGAGGCCGACATAGCCAACGTAAAGCGTAGGCGGATGGAAGGCGAGGCCGATGTCCTGCAACAGCGGGTTGAGCCCTGCCCCTTCGGGCGCGGGTTCAGGCAGGCGTTCGAACGGGTTCGAGGACAGCAGGAGGAAGGCATAGAAGCCAAGGCTGACGAAGGCCTGCCCCGCAAGGGTGGCAAGCAGCGTGTCTTCGCGCAGCCGCTTTTCAACCAGCGCGACCACGCCGCCAGATACCGCCATGATCGTCACCCACAGCAGCATCGAACCTTCATGGTTGCCCCATGTGCCTGCCAGCTTGAAGATGAAAGGCTTCATCGAATGGCTGTTTTCGGCCACCAGCTTTACCGAAAGATCGGTTTCAAGAAACAGGTCGATTAACGCAAGGAACGAGAGTGCGACGAGCAGACCCTGCATGACGGCGAGCGGGCGGACCATGCCTGCCAGCGCCTTGCCACCGGGGCGCAGGGCGGAAAAACCTGCAAAGAGTTGCAGCACGGCGAGCGCCGCGGCCATCCACAGGACGGCAAGGCCGATTTCGGCAATCATTGCGTTTCAGCCACCACTTGCTTGGCCTGTTCGGCGGTCATCTCGCCCATCTGGCGCGGGACGTAGTTTTCGTCATGCTTGGCGAGGAGATTGTCGGCCACGAAGGTGTTCCCTTCCATGCGGCCTTCGGCAACCACGCCAGATCCTTCGACAAAGAGATCGGGCGTGATGCCGGTGTAGCGCACCGGAATGCGGGCCTTGCCATCGCCCACGATGAAATCGATGGTTACGCCATCGGCCCGCGTTTTGAGCGAGCCTTTTTCGACCATGCCGCCTAACCGGATGGCACGCCCCTGTTCAGGCGGGGCTTTCGCAAGATCGGCAGGGACGTAGAAGTAGCTGGCCTGATTGGACAGCGCATAGGCCGCGAGCAACCCCGCACCGATCAGCGCGACGAGCGCGATCAGCAGCAGGACGAGGCGCTGGTGTTTGGGCTTTATGCCGCCGGTGACCTTGCTGTTCACTTGCCTCTGACCTTATCCCGGCGCCGCTCTGCACGGATCATCGCGGCAAGCGACCAGCCGACCAGCAGCAGCGTGCCGATCACCCCGATCGTCAGCGCCGCCACGACATAATCCCACTGCTCAAGACCTTCACGCATATGATTGTTATGCCATAGCTTTCCGGCGCAAACGCGCCTCTGCCTGAATGTCGGCCAGAAGCGTGCGCATCCGCGCAAGGACCACGCCGCCGAACACGAGGCTGAAACCCAGCGCGGCAATCAGCAGCGGCCAGAGGAACGTGCCGTCGATAGCGGATTTACCCGCCGTGATCGAAGGTGGCTGGTGCAGGCTGTTCCACCAGACGACCGAACGGTTGATGATCGGAATGTTGATCGCGCCGACAAGGCCGAAGATCGCCGTGATGCGGCTGCCGCCGCCCCCGCCTGCCATATCACGCTGAGCAGCACCCGACAGCGCGATGTAGCCAAAATAGAGGAACAGCAGCACGAGGAAGCTGGTCAGCCGCCCGTCCCACACCCACCACGTGCCCCACGTGGGCCGCGCCCAGATCGAACCGGTGATCAGGCAGATGGCGGTAAAAGTGGCCCCCGGCACCGCCGCGGCCCGCCCGGCAATGGCGGCAAGCGGGTGCCGCCAGACGAGTTCGACCAGACTGGCAATGGCAATCGTGGACCAGCCCGCCATACCCAGCCATGCAGAGGGCACGTGGATGAACAAGATGCGCACCGTATCGCCCATCAGCCGATCCGGCGGAACGATCAGCGCGCCATAGAGCACCGCGCCCATCGAGAGCAGCAGCCCGGATACGAGAAGCAGCGGCATCATCCAGCGGGCAAGGCGCAGGAAACGGGCGGGATTGGCAAAACCGTGCATGGGCGCGGGGCAGTCTGATCCTTCTCCCGGAAGCCTCCGCGTCCGGTCCGGCTCGCTCTGCCACGCTGCCAGCCCAGCCGCAAGCGTAATGGCGGCATTCCACACCAAAAGGCTATGCCGAGGTCACGGCCCCTTAAGAGGAGAAATTCGGAATTTTCAGGAAATAATGGGGCGACCGAGGGGGTTCGAACCCCCGACCTCCGGTACCACAAACCGGCGCTCTAACCAGCTGAGCTACGGTCGCCACATCAATCGCACAGATCACGCTGCGCGGGGTGGCCCCTTTGCAGAAAGACGCGGGAAAGGAAAGCGGAAAATTGTGTTCGTGCGCAAATCAGCGACTGAACCTGTCACCCCATGTGCGGAATGCCACGCGCGGCGGGTTCAGGCCTACGTCGATCAAGGCCTGTTCCTCAAGCACCGCCGAATCGACGGTGACGGTCTGCGTCAGCAGGAACCAATGGCTGCGCACCTGCAACTGACCTGCGGGGATGCCCGCCCCTTCCCCACCAGCAAACCCGCGCAAGGCGCCCTCTGCCGTGGCCCAACCAAGTGCAGGTCGGCTTGCCAGAAGCGCGCGCGCGCGATCAACCGGCATGGCGCTGGGTGCGATCATGGCCAGCAGCGGGGCCTGATCCGGGCGCAAGGTGTTGACGTTGACCGGCGAAAGCTGCGCGGCGGGCAAGGCGCAGAGCCAAGGGCGCAGGCGTTCATAGAACTGCGGGGTCATGCCGCGCACGGCGCGAACCTCGCTGACATCACCAATCAGGCGACCGGCGGTGCGATAGGGCACTGGGCGCCCCTGATAGCTGTCGTCCTCCGCCCCGTTGGGCGCGGGCGCGCTATCGCTGTCGATCCAGTCAGCGGTCGAATCGCTGATGATCGCGGCTTCGGCGTCGGGGATGGCGAGGCTGCGCATCAGTGCGCGGAGTTGGTTCAGGCCGACCAGGCGCAGGCGATTGGTGCCTTGCGCATCCTGTTCGACCAGCGAATTGAGATTGAAGCAATTTCCGGCGTCGTCCACTTGCGCCATCACGGTTCCGCGCGGCAGTGGCAGCGGAAATTCGCGGCCCAGAAGTCCGGTGCGATCAACGGTGCGTTCCTGCGACTGATCGACCAGCGCCCTTATGCGCGCCATCGCCAGCGTTTCCGCACTGGTGGCATAGAGGCGCGCCTGCGTCATCGCCTGCCCGTTCCCGGCAAGACGCGCGGCGAGGTTCAGGCGATCCAACATGACCGCCGCGATCACGGCCATGACGGCCACGAGCAGCAGGACCGAGAGCAAGGCCGCGCCGCGCTCCTTCGGGTCTTGCGGGTTCACTGGTAATTGACCCCGACCAGCGACACGATACGCAACGGCGGCACGCCCTTTTGCGGGATCAGCAGTTCGACCGCGACGGGAAGTTCGGTGGAGAGTTGCGGTTCCCACCGGTCGCGCCAATTGCCATCTTTGGTGCGGAAGCGGACAGTCGGCGGCGTGGTTAGCGGCAGAACTTCGCTTGGGGCGTCAGCCGCAGCGCCATCGGGATAGGGATAGCCTACGCGGACGAGCGCGGTATTCGTTACGCGATATTCGACCTTTTGCAGGCCGGGGCGCGGGGCACTATCAAGGTTGTCCCAACCGCTGCGGGTGAAACGGATGATCATGCCATCGGTGTTCGCCTCGAACGCAGGGCGTGCGGTGCCCGATGTATCGCGCGAGGGACGCGGGACGGCTTGAGCAAGATCGGCGGTCCAGACGGAAAGAAAGCGGCGCTGCGCGGCAATGCTATCGGTCTTGGCCCGACTGGCGAGTTCAGCATCGACCGAAAAGCGCAGGAGGCCAAGCGCACCAACTGCGATCACCGCGAAAAGCGCGAGCGCGACGAGCATTTCCACCAGCGTGAAGCCATTGGGCGTAGGTTCGTCAGTCATGTGCCGGGGAGCCGGGTGAAATCGAGCGTGAAAGCCTGACTCTGCGCCCCCGGTGTGGTTTCCCGCACCGAAAGCGTGATGGACAACACCCCGTAATCGGCTTGCATGGCCACGGTGCGCGTCCATTGGAAGCGGCGGCCCGCGTTTTCGATTGTGCCGGTGGCACTGCCTATTGGCGGCGGCGCGGGATCGCTGAGGATTTCCGCCGCCATGTTCTGCGCCACGATCTCCCGCAGCAGGCGCTGGTCGAGATCGGCGGTGCGGGCAATGCTGGCCCCTTCCATCTGCAAGAGCGCCAGCGCAGCGATGGCAAAGACCGCCAGCGCGACGAGCAATTCGAGCAGGGTGAAGCCATTCTTCTCAGCCTGCATCGAGCGTGACCTTGCCATCGCGGCGGAGGTGAACGACCAGCGTGGTGCCATCGCGCGTAAGGCTGACCACCGCATCACTGCTGGCTAGGCCAAGCGAATCGAAGACGATTCGCTGGCGGCCCGCGCTGGCTTTGGTGCCATCGGCCCAACCTGTCAGGTCGAAGCCCTTGCCCGGCAGCGGTTGCCATTGGCCCCGCAGGCGGCGCTCGAAGTAATAGCCGCGATCGCTGACCACCAGCGCAATGGGACGTGCGCCGACAATAGCCTCGTCCCGCGCGGCAAGCGTGCGTGCTGCAAAACGTTCGGCCTCGTCGCGCAGCTTGCGTTCGCCGCCGGGCATGGTGAGCACCGCCACCGTGGCGAGCAACCCCATGACCATGAGCACGACCAGCACTTCGACCAGCGAGAAACCGTTGCGCGGTGGGGGATGGGCGGCGGATCGGGACATCGAGCCTCAGATGCGGCAGAAACGTGACGGTTTTACGACCAAGATGCCGGTCGGTTCAAGTTGCGACCGGCGGCAACGCTGCGTTAGGGCTTTGCAGATGAACGCTGTTGCCAACGAATCCTCCGCTGCACGGCTTATGTCCACACCGGGCATGATGCGCGTCCCCTCCCCACGGTTGGAAATGTTCGTGCTGCGCGATTTCCTGTCGGAGGCGGAATGCGCAACCCTGATCGCGCGGATTGACCGGGACCGGCGGCCATCGACTCTGGCCGATGCGGACGGCGACCATTATTTCCGCACCAGCGAAACGTGCGATCTGCCGATGGATGAGGCAGAGGTTACGGCACTGGACCAGAAGCTATCCGCGCTATCCGGGATAGACCGGCAGTTTGGCGAGCCGATACAAGGACAGCGTTATGAGGTAGGGCAGGAGTTCAAGGCTCACACCGACTATTTCGAACCGGGTGGCCCGGATTTCGCGCGGTTTTGCAGTGTGGCCGGGCAGCGCACGTGGACCTTCATGGTCTATCTGAACGATGTGGAAGCAGGCGGCGCAACGCGGTTCAAAGTGATCGACAAGACAATCCAGCCCGAACGCGGCAAGCTGGTCTGCTGGAACAACCGTCGGCCTGATGGCAGCGGCAACCCCTGTACGCTGCACCATGCGATGAAAGTGCGCAAAGGCCTGAAATACGTGACTACGAAGTGGTATCGGGAAAGGCCGTGGGGTTGAAAATCAATCCTCCACTTCTCCGTCACGAGCGGCGCGGATCACCGGCAGGCTGCGGAACAGCACTTCGGCATCGGCGGAACCGAGCAGGTCGGTAAAACGGCTTTCGTGCCGTTCGATCCGCGCGACCGCGTCGTCAGCCAGCTTGCGGCCGTCGTCGGTCAGCATCAGCGCATGGCTGCGGCCATCAAGGCGGCGGCGGTCGACCAAGCCCCGTTCCATCAGGCGCGAGATGATCGGCACCATGTTGGCACGCTTTATCGCCAGCGCCTGCCCCACTTCCGTCTGCGAGCAATCCGGGTTTTCCGCGATGACCAGCAGCGTCGTCACTTCGGCGGGGCGGAGTTCCAGATCTGAAAGCTCGCGCGAAAGATCGGCCATCATGACAGCCGACGCCCGGCGAAGCTGGTAGCCGAGACGGCTTTCGAGGGAATTGGTCAGTGTCATGACACGTTCTTTAGGACAGCTATCAGCGATAGCAATGCCGGAACAGGTCCGTTTCACGCAAAAGAAAAAGGGCAGCCGAAGCTGCCCTTCCTTTGCGATTGGAAACTCTCGCCCAAATGGCCTTAGCGCTTGAGCGAAAGACCACCGAAGCGCTTGTTGAACTGGGCAACGCGACCACCCTGATCAAGCTGGCGCGTACCGCCAGTCCATGCCGGGTGAGACGTGGGGTCGATTTCGAGAGCCAGCGTATCGCCTTCCTTGCCCCAGGTGGAGCGAGTCTCGAAAACGGTGCCGTCGGTCATCTGCACCTTGATCATGTGATAGTCGGGGTGAATGCCAGTCTTCATGGGTTTTGCTCCGGTGCGCAACCGGTTCCGACCGGTTGCTAGAATCTGTGAACGCGCGCCATTAGCGGGATTTGCGATCAAGTGCAACCGCGCCTGGAACCACACTGCATCCCCGCGAAGGCGGGAGCCTCGATGTTTTCCGGTCGCGTTATCGTAAAACGACTGAGGCCCCCGCTTTCGCGGGGGGCGCAGGCAGCCGTGAAACTCAGCTATCAGCAATCATCGCGGTGAAGCTGACTTCGCAGGTCACCTTGTCACCGATCATGGCCTTGCCGGCGAACTTGCAGACGCGCGAACGCTTCTGGGTAAATTCGACGTGCAGATCGAGCAGAACGCCGGGTTCCACCGGGTTGCGGAACTTTGCGTCCTCGATCGCCATGAAATAAACCAGCTTGCCCGACCCGGCGAGACCCAGCGATTCCACGGCGAGGACACCGGCAGCCTGTGCCAGTGCCTCGATCTGGAGGACGCCCGGCATGATCGGGCGACCGGGGAAATGGCCCTGAAAGAACTGCTCGTTCATCGACACGGCTTTCACCGCATGGATGCATTCGTTCAGCGTGATCGATGCCACGCGATCAACCAGCAGCAGGGGATAGCGATGCGGCAGCGCCGCCATCACCTTGCGCACGTCGTAGTCGGTGATCACTGCCTGCGCCGCTTGTTCGGTCATGTCCCCGGCCCCGCTATGCTGTCCGTCAGGCCTTAGCGGCCTTCGGGAGCCTTGGTGCCAGTGGCAGGCGCGGCCTGCGCCTGCGCGGCCTGCTGCTGCTCACGCTGGGCGCGCGGCATCCAGCCTGCAGGCGGAACAAGCTGCGCCGAAGGGATCAGCTTGTTCAGCTCGGCCAGAATGTCCTGATTTAGGTTATAGGCCTGACCCGCCTTGATCACGCTTTGCGAATCGAGAACCAGCGAGATCTTCTTCTTGTCCATCGCAGCTTGGGTCGCTGCATCCAGCTTGTCACCGATCTGTTCGAGCACATACTGCTGCGAAAGGTTCAGCGGTTCGAGGATCTTCTGGATCTCGGCCTGGCCGGCCTGTTCGATCTGCTGGATCTGGTCATACTGCTGCTGCAGCGCAGCGCGGTTCGGGTTGGCAGCCTTTGAATCAGCCTGCAGCTTGTCGATCAGCGGCTTCAATTGCGCTTCGATCTGGGTCTTGCGCGCATTGGCCTGATCGATCTGCGGCTTGTAGGTGGTGGGGCGCTGCGTTTGCGCGGTCTGGTAGGCAGACGACGCCGCGACAACAGCCGAAGGATTGGCGATGGCGATACCCTGCGCAATCGTGCCGCCCGCCTGTGCCGAGGCAACAGACGGCGAAACAGCAGCAACGGCGAGGCCCGCGAGCAGCGCGGATGCGTAACGGATGGTCATCAGAACTGGGTTCCTACGTTGAAAGTGAAAGTCTTGGGGTCGTCGCCATCGACCTTCTTGAGGACGCGGGCAAAATCGAGGCGGAAGGGACCGAACGGTGAGTTCCAGTTAACACCGATACCTACCGAAACACGGGGCGATGGGGAATTGCCGACGAAGGTTTCGTTGAATACCTGCGGTTCGCCGTTCGAAGTCCCGTCCGAAGCTGTCGGACTTGAAGTCGGCCTGCCGGTCAAGCGGTCGGTGTAGATACGCTGCGGGTTTACGAGTCCGGCAGGCAAGGGATTGGCAATCCCCCAAAGCGCCCCGGCATCGACATAAATCGACGGGCGCAGACCGAGTTCGCGGGCGCCTGAACCAAGCGGAATCTCAAGCTCGGCGCGTGACAGATAGTAATACTTGCCTCCGACGGCGTCATCGACCCACTGATTGCGGTCTGTCGCCTCGACCCCGTTGATCACATACTTGCGCAGCACGCGGGGGCCGACGCCACGAATGTCAAAGCCGCGAATCTGCGGTTCACCAAGGAAGAAGCGGTCCGTGAGATAGACGTCATCGACAGTTGGATCATTGGAGCGGCTGCCCAATGCCTTGATCGCACCGCCTTCTGCCCGAACCGAGAAGATGAATCCCCCACCGACAGGCCAGAACTTCGCGGCGTTTGCGGTGATACGCGCATACTTCACCGAGCCCCCGAGTCCTGCGACGTCAGCACCGACGACTACCTGATTACCGCGTGTGGGGCGAATACGATTGTCGAGCGTATCGTAAACGAGCGATGCGCCCAGAATCGAACTGGTGCGCTTGCCGATCGCATCGCACAGGTAGCGACCAGCCAGAAGGTTGCTGCACTGACCATTGATGAAGAAAGTATCACGGTCGAGCGTTACGTCATCGATGTTAAATGTGTAGCGGCCGATCAGTGACATGTATTCTGTGAGCGGCACCCCAACGCGAGCCGAAAACCCTGTTGTTGCCTGCTTGTAGGTCGTTTCGCGATTCTGCCGGGCAAAATTGAAGCTGTTCAGATCGCGGCGATAGACGTCCATGCCGAACGAGATGTTCTTGTCGAACAGGTAAGGCTCGGTGAAGCTGACCTGCACCGACCGCGTATAGCGCGAATAGTCGACCGAGAGGCCAATGGTCTGGCCCCGACCACGGAAGTTGTTCTGGCGGATCGAGCCTTGAAAAATGAAGCTTTCAAGGCTGGAGAAACCAGCCGAAAGCTGCAATTCGCCGGTGGGCTTTTCTTCCACGTTGGCTTCGAGGATGATGCGGTCAGGCGCGCTCCCCGGCTTCTGTTCAACGTCGAACTTCTCCTGGAAGTAGCCGAGCGATTTGATGCGGTTGGTTGAACGCTTGATCTGGAAGGTATTGAACGCGTCACCTTCAGCAATGCGGAACTCGCGGCGGATCACCTTGTCCTGCGTCAGCGTGTTGCCGTTCACATCGACTCGTTCGACATACGTGCGCGGCGCTTCCGCAATGCGGAAAGTGACCGACATCGTCAGGTCGTCCTTGTTGCGCGAAAAATCGGGGCGCACGTCGGCGAAGGCATAGCCGAAGGCACCCGCGGTTTCGGTCAAGGCATCGACCTGATCCTCGACCATCTTGGCGTTGTACCAGTTGCCCTTCTTGATCGGCAGGTTCGCCGCCAGCTTGTCGCTATCGAAATCGCGCAACTGGCTGTCGACCTTCACATCACCGAATTTGTAGCGCTCGCCTTCTTCGACCACATAGGTGATGATGAAGTCGCGCTTGTCAGGCGTAAGTTCGGCAACGGCGGATACGACGCGGAAATCAGCGTAGCCTTCGGTAAGATAGTACTGGCGCAGCTTCTGCTGATCGAAAGCAAGCCGATCAGGATCGTAGCTGGTGCCGCTGGAAAACAGGCGGAAGAAGCGCGCCTGCTTCGTCACCATCTCGCCGCGCAGTTCACCGTCGGAGAACTTCTCGTTGCCGATGATGTTGATCTGGCGGACCTTGGACTTTGGCCCTTCGCTGATTTCGAACACGATATCGACGCGGTTCTGGTCAAGCATGACCATCTTCGGTTCGACCGTGGCGGCGAAGCGGCCCTGCCGCTTGTACAGTTCGATGATGCGGGCAACATCGGCGCGAACCTTCGAACGGGTGAAGATCTGGCGCGCTGCCAGCTTGATCTCAGGCAGGATCTTGTCTTCCTTGAGGCGCTTGTTGCCTTCGAGGATGATGCGGTTGATGACCGGGTTTTCCTTGACCTGCACCACAACGTCACCGCCATTGTTGCGGATAGAGACGTCTGCGAACAGTTCGGTCGCGTAGAGGTCTTTCAGGGCCTGATCGCCCAGAGCCTGCGTATAGGTCTGGCCGGGGCGCAGACGAATGTAGGACAGGATCGTATCGGGTTCGAGGCGCTGCGAGCCTTGCACCGTAACGTTGCGGATCACGTCACCAGCAGGGGCTGGCGCAGGTGCCGCCGGCTGCTGCGCGGCAGCGGCAGCGGCTTGCGCAAACGCCCCTTGCGGGACCGCGACAAGTCCGGTGGTTGCGAGCAATGCTGCTCCGAGCGGGGACATCTTGCCTGCCCGTGCCGCGTTCCGTCCGATCATCACCAAGCGCTATCCCGTACTAAATGGCAGCTGGACGCCCGCTGAGGATATCCAGCCACGGCAAGCAATGCAGCCCTCTGCCCGATGCCACAAGGCCAATCAAGCAAACATTGCCCCGCAATTCTGTGCAAAAGACATTCCGTGCACGATTTCGGCCGCCACCCCTTGCAGACCGAACTCCCCCGCACCGGGGCACGAAACAGTGATTACCCTCCAAACACCTTGAGCGATGCCACATCGTTGATCGTAACGAACAGCATCAGTGCCATGACGAACGCCAGACCGGTGCGGAAAGCCCACTCCTGCCCGCGCTGGCCCACCGGCTTTCTGCGAACGGCCTCTGCCGCGTAGAAAGCCAGATGGCCGCCGTCGAGAACCGGAATTGGCAGGAGGTTAATGAACCCCAAGTTAATCGAGATCAGCGCGACAAACCCGACGAACGACTGCCAGCCAGAGACGAGCTGTTCGCCCGAATATTTGGCGATCTTGATCGGGCCGCCAAGCTCGTTGACCTCGCGCTTGCCCGAAATGATCTGACCGATGCCGTTGACCATCATTGTGATGATGCTGCCGGTCTGCTTCACCCCTTCGACCACCGCGTCGACAGGGCCGACGCGCACGATCTCGAACGATTTGGGACCGATGCCGAGGAAGCCGATCTTTTGGGTGTTGCCGAAACGGTCGCTTTCAACCTTCACCGCGGCGCGCACATCAAGTTCCACCTGACGGCTATCGCGCAGCACCACAAGATCAAGCGGTTCGCCAGGATTCTGCCCGACTTCGAGCCGCACATCCAGGAACGAATCTACTTCCTTGCCCCGGATCGAAACGATGCGGTCACCCAGTTCCAGCCCGGCGCGATCTGCGGCGGAGCCTGACTGGATTTCGCCCACGACCGGGGGCACAACGACTTTGCCATAGCCGAGCGTAAAGCCCGCAAGGATCAGCACGGCAAACAGCAGATTGGTAACCGGGCCTGCCAGCACGATCAGCGAGCGCTGCCACAGCGGCTTGGCCTGAAAGGTGCGATCGCGTTCTTCGGCCGGAAGCGCCAGCCAATCCGGGCTGGGCTGGCTTGCCGGGTTCATGTCGCCCGCAAACTGGACATAGCCGCCGAGCGGCAAGGCCGACAGCTTCCAGCGGGTGCCGCGCTTGTCGGTCCAGCCCATCAGCTCCTTGCCGAAACCGATCGAGAAGACATCCGCCTTCACCCCGAACCAGCGCCCGACAAGGTAATGGCCCAGTTCATGGATGAACACCAATGGTCCTAGCACCAGCAGGAAGGCCAGCACAGTGGTGAGGATTCCAGGGCTTTCCAGCGGCGTCATCGGCTAGCAGGTTCCATCAGTTAACGCGCTCCAGCAATTCATTTGCCCTAACACGCGCTTCGGCATCGACGGCGATAACATCATCGAGGCACACCGGAGCCGCAGGAACACCGCGCAAGAGCACATCTTCAACCGATTGCACGATGCGGGTGAATGAAATCTGACCGTCGAGGAAAGCAGCAACCGCGATCTCGTTGGCCGCGTTCAGCGTGGCGGGGACCGCTCCTCCCTCCACCACTGCGTTACGGGCAAGGCGGGTGGCCGGAAAACGCACTTCATCGGGCGCGCGGAATGTCAGTCCGCCAATTGCCGCCAGATCAAGCGGATCGCACGGCGTATCCATCCGCGCAGGCCAGGCCAGCGCTGATGCAATAGGCACGCGCATATCGGATGGCCCCAATTGCGCCAGCGTAGACCCATCGCGATATTCAACCATCGAATGAACAATGGACTGCGGGTGGACGATCACGCGCAGGCGCTCTGCCCCCACCGGAAACAAATGGAACGCCTCGATAAATTCGAGGCCCTTGTTCATCATCGTGGCGGAATCCACGCTGATTTTGGCCCCCATTGACCAGTTGGGATGCTTCACCGCCTCTGCCGGGGTGGCTCTTCCCAGTTGATCGAGTGTCCAGTCCCGGAACGGGCCACCACTGGCTGTCAGCGTGATCGACCGGACATGGGCAAGATCGTTGCCCTGAAGGCACTGGAAGATCGCGTTATGTTCGGAATCCACCGGCAGCAGCGTCGCACCGTGGCGCGCGACCGCCGCCGTCATCACATCCCCCGCAGAAACCAGCGCCTCCTTGTTCGCCAGCGCGATAACGCCGCCCTGTTCGATTGCCGCCATCGTTGGGGCAAGCCCCGCACAACCGACAATTGCTGCGACGGTAACGTCAGCGCCACGCGCCGCCGCTTCGACCAGCGCCGCTGGGCCTGCCGCAGCCTTGATATCTGTTCCGGCAAGCGCTTCACGCAGTTCCATCAACGCGCGCTCGTCAGCCACGACAGCAACCGCCGCGTCAAATTCGCGTGCGAGCCTTGCCAGCCCCGCCGCATCCGCATTCGCGGTGAGCGCAACGACGCGCCAGTCCTCACGGTTGCGGCGGATCAGATCGAGCGTGGACGTGCCGATGGAACCGGTCGCCCCAAGGATCGAGATCGTGCGCGCCATCTTAGATGCCCGCCTGCGTGGCGGCCCAGGCCGTCCCCGCGATGATGGCGACCGGCAGAAGCCCATCGACGCGATCAAACAGGCCACCATGACCGGGAATCAACCGGGATGAATCCTTCACGCCTGCCCGCCGTTTGAGCCACGATTCATAAAAGTCACCGACTTGCGCAAAGACGGCCAGAAACGCACCCGCCAGCGCGGCCATGCCGATGTTCGCGGTTTCGAGCGCTCCGGCAAGGCTTGGCCCCGTGGGACCGATAGCAGAAATCAGGTAGCTTGCCGACAGCACCACCAGCCCTGCCCAAATACCCGCCGCCGCCATGCCGCCCAGCAAGCCCGACCACGTTTTCGATGGGCTTATTCGCGGCGCAATCTTTGGCCCGCCCAGCGAACGCCCCGTAAAGTAGGCCCCGGTATCCGTGCAAATCACAAGGCCCAGCACCACAAGCATCAACGGTTCTGGCATCACCGCCAGCGCAAGGCCCGCCCAGCCGATATAGATCGCACCGGCAATCACCATCGAACCAAGCCGCGCCGGGCTTTCAGCGATCTTGCTGGCGAGCAACACGTATTCGACGAAGACGCCAAATGCCACCGCAGCCACGAACAGATCGAGCGCCAGCCCTCCGGCCCAGAACGCCAGCCCGGCAATCGCCAGCATAACTAGTGCAGAGGCGACCCGCACGGGCAGATCCGCATTCTTTGGCGGAACGGCCACAACGGGCGGCGCGACAGGCTCAGCGTCCACCAAAGCGCCTCTCACGCGCCGAGAACTGGCTCAAAGCGTCACGCAGATGGCTCGCCGTGAAGTCGGGCCAGAGCACGTCGGTGAACCACATCTCGGCATAAGCAGCCTGCCACAACAGGAAGTTGGACAAACGCACTTCGCCCGATGTGCGGATCAACAGGTCGAGTGGCGGCAGGCTGGCGGTATCGAGTTCAGCCTCGATAGCTTCTGCGGTGATCTCGCCCTTGGCCGCCGCTTTGGCCGCAGCCCGCGCGATTTCCTGCTGCGATCCATAGTTGAGGGCAATGGCCACCGTCGTACCGGTATTATGCGCCGTGCGCGCCATCGCACCTTCGATCATTTCCACGATATCAGGCGCAAGCACCTGATAATCACCGATGATCTGGAGACGGACGTTATTGGCGACGAATTCTTCGAGATCGTTGCGGATGAAGGTTCGCAGCAGCCCCATCAGATCGGCAATTTCATCCGCCGGACGCTTCCAGTTCTCGGACGAGAACGCATAGAGCGTCAGAGCTTCCAGCCCCAAGTCCCTTGCCGCGCGGGTAATTTCGCGCACGGTTTCCACTCCGCGCTTGTGCCCGAAGGCGCGCGGCATCATGCGCTTCTTGGCCCAGCGGCCATTGCCATCCATGATGATGGCAACGTGCCGTGCACCGCAGGCCGCACCACCATCATTCGAGGCGGGAACGGCTGTCACTTGCCGAGGATTTCCTTTTCCTTGGCAGTCGCAGCTTCATCCGCCTGCTTGATGATGTCATCGGTAAGCTTCTGAAGGTCGGTCTCGGCGCGCTTGCGCTCGTCCTCCGAGATTTCCTTCTTGTTCTCGTCCGCCTTCAGCGCATCCATGCCATCGCGACGCACATTGCGGATCGCGATGCGGGCGTTTTCAGCATATTTGCTGGCTAGCTTGGCCAGCTCCTTGCGGCGTTCCTCGGTCAGATCCGGGATCGGCAGGCGCAGGGTATTGCCATCGTTGATCGGGTTGAGGCCAAGGCCCGCCGAACGGATCGCCTTTTCCACCGGGGTCACGTTGGACTTGTCCCACACCTGCACCGAAAGCAGGCGCGGTTCGGGGGCAGAAACGGTGGCGACCTGCGCCAGCGGCATGTGGCTGCCATAGACTTCAACCGTGATCGGATCGAGCAGCGCGGTGTTTGCGCGGCCCGTGCGCAGGCCAGAAAGATCGCCCTTGAGCGATTCCACAGCGCCCTTCATGCGGCGCTCAAGATCAGCCTTGTCGTACTTGGCCATGTCAGGCGTCCTTCTTCACAATGGTCTGCGTCCCCTCGCCCGACAGCACGCGGGCCAGATTGCCCCGTTCGCGGATCGAGAAGACGACGATCGGAATGTTGTTGTCACGGCACAGCGCAACCGCGCTGGCATCCATGACTTTCAGATTGTCTGCCAGAACCGTGTCGTAATCCACGGTTTCATAACGCTTTGCCGCGGCATCCTTCTTCGGATCTGCATCGTAGACGCCATCCACGCTGGTGCCCTTCAGCAGCGCATCGCACTTCATTTCGGCCGCGCGCAGCGCAGCGCCTGAATCGGTGGTGAAATAGGGCGCGCCGACACCGGCGGCAAAAATCACGATGCGGCCCTTTTCCAGATGCCGTTCCGCACGGCGGCGGATCACCGGTTCGCAAACCTGATCCATCTGCACCGCCGACTGCACCCGCGTGGGCACGCCAAGCTGCTCGAGCGCATTCTGCATCGCCAGCGCATTCATCACCGTGGCGAGCATACCCATGTAATCGGCCTGCGCCCGGTCCATGCCCTTGGCCGCGCCCGCCATGCCGCGAAAGATGTTTCCGCCACCGATGACAAGGCAGATTTGAAGGCCGGAATCCCGGACCTCTTTCACTTCCTGCGCGACACGGGCGACATAATCGGTGTCAATCCCGAACTGCTGCTCCCCCATCAGCACTTCGCCCGAAAGCTTCAGGAGGATGCGCTTGTACGATGGGACGCTCATAAGGTGGACGCACTCATGACAGAAGGGAATTGGCCGCCCTTATAGCCCTATGAAGGGGCGTGCCAAGGGCGCAGACATAACAATCCCCGCACCGACGGGCCGGCAGTGCCAGCCCGCCCTTGCGGGGATCAATGAAGCCAGACTTACTTGATGCCGGCGGCAGCAGCCACTTCGGCAGCAAAGTCGGTTTCTTCCTTCTCGATGCCTTCACCAAGCTGGAAGCGGACGTAGTCCTTGAGCACGATCTTCGCGCCAGCTTCCTTGCCGGCAGCATCGACGACCTGCTGGATGGTGGACTTGTTGTCCATCACGAAGATCTGCGAAAGCAGTGCGTTTTCCTTGGCATACTTTGCCACGGCGCCATCGACCATCTTCGCCTGAACTTCGGCGGGCTTGCCGCTTTCCGCAGCCTTTTCAGCCGCGATCTTGCGTTCGCGCGCGATCAGTTCGGCGTCGAGATCATCTGCGTTGAGCGCCAGCGGGAATGCAGCGGCGATGTGCATCGCAATCTGCTTGCCCAGAGCTTCGAGCTTGTCAGCCGCAGCTTCCGATTCGAGCGCGACGAGCACACCAATCTTGCCGAGGTTCGGCGCTGCGGCGTTGTGCATGTAAGGCACGACGACGCCATTGGCGACTTCGACATGCTTGATGCGGCGGAGCTGCTGGTTTTCACCAATGGTAGCGACGTTGTTGGTCAGCTTGTCCGAAACGGTGCCGCCATCGGGATAGGCAGCAGCCTTGAGCGATTCAACGTCAGCAACGCCGGTGTTCAGCGCAACTTCGGTCGCTTTGCGCACGAAGTCCTGGAACTGGTCGTTCTTGGCAACGAAATCGGTTTCCGAGTTCACTTCAAGAGCAACACCCTTGGTGCCCGAAACGGTGATGCCGACGAGACCTTCGGCAGCCGTGCGGCTCGATTTCTTGGCAGCAGCGGCAAGGCCCTTGGCGCGCAGCGCGTCAACCGCAGCTTCGAAATCGCCACCGGCTTCGTCGAGAGCCTTCTTGCAGTCCATCATGCCGGCGCCAGTGCGCTCGCGCAGGTTCTTCACGTCAGCGGCAGTATAAGCCATTGCGTTGATCCTTTATCTTGAAACGGGAAGGCCGCAGCACTGCCGCGGCCCGTAAATCGCATCCGGGACAGTTCAGTGACGGTCAGCCCCAATCAGCCTGACCGCCACGCGAATTGTCCGATCAGGCTTCCGCAGCTTCTTCAGCCAGCGGCTCGTCCATCGCACCCAGGTCAGCGCCCGAAGCGATAGCAGCCTGACGACCACCCTTGGTCGCCGCAGCGGCCACGGCATCGCAGTAAAGACGGATGGCGCGGCTTGCGTCATCGTTCGCCGGAACCGGGAATGCGATGCCATCGGGCGAAACGTTCGAATCGAGGATCGCGACGACCGGGATACCCAGAACGTTGGCTTCCTTGATCGCCAGCTCTTCCTTGTTCGCGTCGATCACGAACATCACGTCCGGGATACCGCCCATGTCGCGGATACCGCCGAGCGACAGTTCGAGCTTGTCACGTTCGCGGGTGAGCTGGAGGACTTCCTTCTTGGTCAGGCCTGCGGTGTCACCGGCAAGCTGCTCTTCGAGCGCCTTGAAGCGCTTGATCGAACCGGAAATGGTCTTCCAGTTGGTGAGCATACCGCCCAGCCAGCGGTGATTGACGTAGTGCTGACCAGCGGCGCGCGCGGCCTGTGCGATCGGTTCCTGCGCCTGACGCTTGGTGCCGACGAACAGCACCTTGCCGCCGGCCTGCACGGTGGCGGAGATGAACTCCAGCGCGCGAGCGAAAAGCGGAACGGTCTGCGACAGGTCGAGAATGTGGATACCGTTGCGGGCGCCGAAGATATACGGCTTCATCCGCGGATTCCAGCGGTGGGTCTGGTGCCCGAAGTGGGCGCCGGCTTCGATAAGCTGGTGCATCGTGACGACAGGTGCCGCCATAGGGGAATTCCTTTCCGGTTATGCCTCCGGGATGCTGGAACCGCTGCGGAGACCCCGCTGACGGCACCGGTGAAAGTGCATCCCGTGTGGATTGCCGCGCTCGTTCACGGACACCTTGCCCGCAAAGCCCTTCGGCGCGCCGCCCTTAGATCAGCGCAGGAACAAAATCCAGCACGGATTTGCCGGAATTGTCAGCATATTGGAGGTTCTACGCACGATCAGCGCAGGAACGCGCGTTTTTCCGCTTGACCAATCGGAACAAACAGAGAACATTAGCTCCATATCCGAATCACTCTTCGGACGGACAGGAACAATATCGCAATTCACAGGTTTTCCACAGGTCTTTCCGGCAAGTGTCGGAAACAGGCTGAGGGGAGCCGGAAGTCAAAGGATAGGCGCAATGCTCGCTCTGGTTTGCACGCTCGTCTTCGCCGCTGCTGCGGTTTTCGCGATGTTCACGATTTTCGTGACGCTGCAAGGGCGCAAGAGCCAGATCACCGCATTGTTTGCAGAATATCGTTCGCTGCAACGGGATCGGGAATATCTGGTGCGGATTACCAGTCATGAAGCGCAGGCTTCGCGCGCTTTTGCCGCGCCACAATTGCGACGCACCGTCCGCCGCATGATCAAGCCGGTGGAAGCGCCTCGCCCCGCAGCACCACTCCGCGCTGCCGCTTGACCTTGGCATAGCGCCAGACGCCTAGGGGGATCAGCGCCAAGTAAACGATGCAAATGCCCGACAGGGTTAGCCAAGGCTCTGTCAGCAGCGCTGCGATAATCAACCCGACCAATGCCATCAGTTCGAGACGCACGCTTCTGCGCGGACGCAGCGAAGTCCAGCTCAGTGTGGCCAGATTCGATATCATCAGGAAAGCTATGAGCACCAGCCACGGGCCAACCAGCAAGGGTTCGCGGAACAGCGGGTTGCCGGTGGCAATCCACAGATAGAGCGGCAGAAATGCCAGCCCCGCCCCCACGGGCGCAGGCACACCCGTCAGAAAACCTGCGGATTTATGGGGCTGTTCTTCGATATCGATCCGCGCATTGAACCGGGCAAGCCGCAAGGCACAGGCAATCGCAACGGCCAGCGCCGCAAACCAGCCAATGCGCGGCGCTTCCTGCAGCGACCACAGAAAAAGGATCAGCGCAGGTGCTACGCCGAACGAAACGTTATCGGCCAGACTGTCCAGCTCGGCACCAAAGCGCGATTGCGCGTTGAGCAGACGGGCAATCCGCCCGTCGATGCCATCAAGCATCCCGGCAATGATCACCGCGGCAACCGCCTTGCGCCAATCTTCTGCTACCAGCATCGGATCGGTGCCCGAAGCGGCGGTTACGGCAAATCGGATACCGGTGAGGCCTGAACACAGCGCTGCCGTGGTGATGGCATTGGGGGCCATCGCCCGCAAGGTAAGGCCGCCCGGCAACCGCCCACGGCGCTGCTGCGCAACCTCATCCCCGTTGTTCACTGGCCGATGCCCTCAAGCATCGGAGACTCACCGATTTCGGCAAGGATCGTTTCACCGGCGACGGTCTTTTGCCCCATCAGCACTTTGGGTTCAGTACCCGCAGGCAGATAGACGTCGACGCGGCTGCCAAAGCGAATCAGGCCAACGCGCTGGCCCACGGCCACGATATCGCCGCCCTTTACGAAAGGCACGATGCGGCGGGCGACCAGCCCTGCGATCTGGGTAAAGCCGATCTGCACGCCATCGCCACGCTCCACAAGGAAGTGCTGACGCTCGTTCTCCTCACTCGCCTTGTCGAGATCGGCATTGAGAAACTTGCCAGGAATATAGACCACACGGCGAATCGTTCCTGCAACGGGCGACCGATTGATGTGAACATCGAACACCGACATGAAGATCGACACGCGCGTGACCGGCTCGGAGCTCATTCCGCGCACGCCACTGCCATCATCGGCGCAGAGCTCACGCGGCGGCGGAACCTTTTGAATCAGCGTGATCAAACCATCAGCTGGGGCAATAACAAACCTGTCGTCGCGCGGCGTAACGCGCACCGGATCGCGAAAAAAGGCCAGAATGCCGAGCGTAAGGAACGCCAGCGGCCAGGCAATGGTTTCCCACGCCATGAATGCCGCGCCTGCGCAGACAGCGGCCGAGATCAGGCCGAACTTACGGCCTTCGGGGTGAATGGATGGCCAAGACCACCCGGCGGTGCCGCGACCACGGTTATCGAGAATTTCTCCAGACATTCACACCATCTAGGGGCTGGGTGCCGCCGGGACAAGCAATCTTGCCCGGTTCTACCCAGCCATGCCCCCGGCAGGTGGCATGACCCGCGCGAGAAAGGCGATAACGGCGGCATTGAACTGATCATTGCGGTCCCCCGCTACCATGTGCCCAGCCCCACCGATATCGACCACCTCAAGCTGGCCGATGCGCGCAGCAAGATCGGCTACGCCAGCGTCGGTCACGATATCCGACTTCATCCCCCGCACCAGAAGCGTCGGCACGCGCGCGGTCCAGTCGGCCTTGTCGAGAAGATCGACTATCGAACCATGTTCCCGCCCACTCGTAAGGAATTTGGGATCCCAGTGCCAATGAAAGCGGCCATCATCGCCTTGCCGCAAATTCTTGCGCAATCCATCGAGCCGCGCCGGACGGGGGCGATCAGGATAGTACGCCGATATCGCGTCCGCCGCATCCTCCAGTGTGCCGAAACCATCGGGATTGGCAGTCATGAACCCGACAATCCGCTCCACGCCCTCTTCCGAAAGGCGGGCCACCACATCGACCAGCACCAGCGCATCGGGCAAAGTACCGTGGCACGCTGCCGCCATCGCGGAAAGCCCGCCCAGCGATGCGCCCACAAAGGCGCAGCGATCACCGCCATGTTTCCGCACCTGAGCAATATCCGCCGCGCGCCGCGAAAACGAATAGTCGCCGTCCGGCTCCCAATCGCTCTCGCCGTGGCCGAGCAGATCGTAGTTGATCACGTGGTAACCTGCGGCGGCAAGATCTATTCCGGCGCGATCCCAGCTATGGCGGGTCTGTCCGCCACCATGCCCAAGAATAACCGTGCGCGCTCCACGCTCACCCCATTCGTCAGCGACGATGTGAAGGCCATTGTCGACCGGAATACGGATTGTCCTCATGTTGCACAGCGTTGCGCAACCGAACCGCTCTTGCAAGCGAGTTTAATCATCCGCTTAAACGGGTGCTCGCATCAGATTTTTTGAAGGAGCCGGTGGTGGACAGGGCTGGATTCGAACCAGCGTACGCTCTCGCGGGCAGATTTACAGTCTGCTGCCATTAACCACTCGGCCACCTGTCCACACCAGTGCTGCCGGTGCCGGATTTCCCCGAAAGGAAAGCCGATTTTTTGATCTCCGAGGAGACCGTCCGGCCGAGAGGCGGTCCCTTTGGCGAAGCGACACTTGCCTGTCAATGGGCTGGCTGGCAAACGCGGCACGAATTTTCCAACAAGTTTGCAGAAAAGGTGCGCCGATGCCCCGTCAAGACGATCAACCCAAGGGCCGCGCACTGCGCGGGCGCGCCGGTCGAAACAAGGGCGGGCGCGGTTCGGGCCGCGGCAGTTCGGGCGCTATCCGCCTGTGGGGACGCCACGCGGTGGAAGCCGCGCTGACCAACCCGAACCGCGATGCGAAAAAGCTGTGGGGCACACGCGAGGCGATTCAGGCGATGCTTGATGATCACGACGCCGAACTGCCCTCGTCATTGCCGGTCGAGTATGCGCAAGCCGCAGATCTTGGCCGTCTCGTCGCCAAGGATGCGCCGCATCAGGGCCTTGTGCTTGATTGTGCGCCGCTTGATGATGTGGTGCTTGATGACATTCTCGACGAATCGGAAGGCCGCACCATCGTCGTGCTCGATTCGGTGACCGATCCGCACAATGTCGGCGCGATCCTGCGATCCTGCGCGGCGTTCGATGTTGCCGCGCTGGTAACGCAAGACCGTCATGCCCCGCCCGAATCGGGCACCCTGGCAAAGTCTGCATCCGGCGCGCTGGAAATTGTGCCGTGGGTACGCGTGGTCAATCTGTCCCGCGCGCTCGAACGCATGTCGGAAGAAGGCTATTGGCGTATTGGCCTGGACGGGGATGGCAAGGCCGTGTTCCCCTCGGCTCTCCCCGCCGGCCCTGTCGCACTTGTGCTGGGCGCAGAGGGCGAAGGCCTGCGCCACAATGTTGCGCAGCACTGCGATGCGATTGCCCGCCTGCCCATTGCCTCGGCAATCGAAAGCCTTAACGTTTCGAACGCGGCAGCAATCGCGCTCTATGCCGTGGCGACACGCGAAAGCTTAACTGAGCGCGAAGCTTGAGCTGCCAAGGGAGGGCAAACATGAATCGTCCGATCAAATTTGGCACGGCAGTTGCTGCCCTTCTCCTGCTGGCGGGTTGCCTGCTGCTGCCGGGCCGTTTCACGTCTGACGTCACGTTGCGCAAGGACGGTACGTTCAGCTTCGCTTACAAGGGCGATATCCACGTTCTCGCGCTGTCCAAACTCGCCGCTGAAGAGCGTGAGCGCAAGAACGCCAATGCGACATTCGAACCATCGACCTGCTATGACGATGACAGTGGCGATGAACGCGAATGCACGGCTGACGAGTTGACCGAACAGAAAAAGGTCTGGGAAGAGGACATCGCCGCCAGCAAAGCCGCTTCGGAAGAGAAGAAGAAGTCCGACGAGCAGATGATGAAAACGATGCTCGGCGGCATCGATCCGGCAGATCCGCGCGCAGCGCAGGAATTTGCAGACCGCCTTCGCCGTCAGAGGGGCTGGAAATCGGTGGTGGACAAAGGCGACGGGCGCTTTGAAGTGGAATACGCCATCAGCGGCAGACTAGACCACGATTTCAGCTTCCCGACAGTGGAAAAGCTGCCGATGGTCACCCCCTTCGTCACCATGATACGCCGTGCCGATGGCAGCGTCCGCATAGATGCCCCTGCCCTGACCTCGGCCTCCACCGGAACGCCATTCATGGGCATGGCTGCTGCCGTGGCTGACGAAAAGAGCGAAAAGGCCGGTGGCGACGGAATTCCTGTGCTTGATGGCGTGCTGACCATCGTGACCGATGGCGAGATTCTGGCCAACAACACCGATGAAGGCCCTGCAGCAAGCCCGGCCGGCAAAATGCTGCAATGGAAGGTCAACGCCCGCACCAAGGAAGCGCCAACCGCGCTGATCCGCATCACCCCCTGATCCTGCCCACGCGGCGATTTTGCAGCCCAAAAGAAAAACCGCCCCGGTCGGCCTGACAGGGGCGGTTTTTCTTTTGGGCTGCATCCCGCCGTAACGGGATCGATCCGCAGTATTCAGTTCACGGCGTCTTTCAGGCCTTTGCCCGCCTTGAATTTGGGCTGGGCTGATGCCTTGATCGACATGGGTTCACCAGTGCGCGGGTTGCGTCCAGTAGACGCCTTCCGTTTTGCGACGGAGAAAGTGCCAAAACCGACCAGGCGCACTTCGTCGCCGCCAGCCAAGGCACCGGAAATCGATTCGAACACCGCTTCAACGGCCTTCGTCGCATCACCTTTGGACAGGCCACTGACTTCGGCAACTGCGCCGATCAGATCGTTCTTGTTCATGCGGAAACCCCCTAAGTATTTTTTTGGGCCAAAATCTTGCGATTGAGAACTTCGGGATTGAATCGCCTTTCGCGTGCCGCGGAAGAGAGCCGAGAAAAACTCGACTGTCAAAGGCTAAAGCGACGGAATGGCCCCATTTTGCCCGCAATTTCGGCAGGTTGGCCGACAGACGAACGCCTTGCGCAATTTCCTTGCGCAAGGCGTTCCGTCAATTGCCGGTCACACCCGGCCCGTTCTCAACTCGCTTCAATGCGCGGTGGGCGATGTCATCGCCCCTGCAACGGCAGCGCTCGGCTGTGATGCAAGGTCATCAGCCTCGGTCCATTCGATCGACTGTGGCGCGCTGGTCAGCGCACGAGCGAGCACTTCATCAACATGGGCGACCGGCACGATGTCCAGACCTTCCTTGATGTTGGCCGGAATTTCGGCAAGATCCTTGCGGTTCTCTTCGGGGATCAGCACCGTTTTGATGCCGCCCCGCAGGGCCGCCAGCAGCTTTTCCTTCAAGCCGCCAATCGCCAGCACACGTCCGCGCAGCGTCACTTCGCCCGTCATCGCCACATCGGCTTTCACCGGGATGCCGGTCAATGTGGAGACCATCGCGGTTACCATGCCGATCCCTGCGCTCGGCCCATCCTTGGGCACTGCGCCTTCGGGCAAATGGATGTGCAGATCCTTGCGATTGAAAATCGATGGCTTGATGCCATAGGCGGGGCTGCGCGCCTTGACGAAGCTGAACGCCATCTGGACGCTTTCGCTCATCACCTCGCCCAGCTTGCCGGTGGTTTTCACTGCGCCCTTGCCGGGCACGGTCACGCTTTCGATCGTCAGCAGCTCGCCCCCAACTTCGGTCCAGGCAAGGCCGGTCACCGCGCCGACCTGATTTTCCTCGTCCGACATGCCGTGACGGAATTTGCGCACACCTGCAAAATCGGAAAGGTTTTCGGGCGTGATCGTCACGCTCTTGGTCTTGCCTTCCAGGATCTGACGCAGCGATTTGCGCGCCAGACGCGCCACTTCGCGCTCCAGCGTGCGCACACCGGCTTCACGGGTGTAATACCGGATCAGATCGCGCAAGGCTTCGGTTTCAAGGGTGAATTCCCCCTTCTTCAGCCCGTGCGCTTCCACTTGCTTGCGGATCAGATGGCGTTCGGCAATTTCGACCTTCTCGTCTTCGGTGTAGCCTTCAAGCCGAATGATCTCCATGCGATCAAGCAGCGGCTGCGGCAGGTTCAAGCTGTTCGCCGTGCAGACGAACATTACGTCCGAAAGGTCGAAATCAAGCTCAAGGTAGTGATCCTGGAACTTTGCGTTCTGTTCGGGATCAAGCACTTCGAGCAGCGCAGAGGCCGGATCGCCACGGAAATCCTGACCCAGCTTGTCGATCTCGTCGAGCAGGAACAGCGGATTGGCCGTGCCTGCTTTCTTCAGATTGGTCACGATCTTGCCCGGCAGTGAACCGATATAGGTCCGGCGGTGACCGCGAATTTCAGCTTCATCGCGCACGCCGCCCAGCGACTGGCGCACGAACTGGCGACCGGTTGCCTTGGCAATCGATTTGCCAAGCGAGGTCTTGCCCACTCCCGGAGGGCCGACGAGGCACAGGATCGGGCCTTTCAGCTTGTTGGTGCGCGCCTGCACCGCCAGATATTCGACAATGCGATCCTTCACCTTGTCGAGCGCATAATGGTCGGCATCGAGGATCGCCTGCGCCGCCGGAATGTCCTTCTTCAGCTTGCTGCGCTTGCCCCACGGCAGACCCAGCAGCACGTCGAGGTAGTTGCGGATGACGGTCGCCTCGGCGCTCATCGGCTGCATGGTCTTGAGCTTCTTCAGCTCGGCCTGTGCCTTGGCCTTGGCTTCCTTTGAAAGCTTCAGCTTGTCGATCTTGTCCTGCAGTTCGGCAAGTTCGTTTGCCTCTTCGCCATCGCCACCGCCCAGTTCGGACTGAATCGCCTTCAACTGTTCGTTGAGGTAATATTCACGCTGGGTCTTTTCCATCTGCCGCTTCACGCGGCCACGGATCTTGCGTTCAACCTGCAGTACGCCGAGTTCGCCCTCCATGAAGGAGAGCACCATCTCAAGGCGCTTCATCGGGTCGGATTCGGACAGCACCGTCTGCTTGTCGGCCACCTTGGCGGCGATGTTCGCCGCCACCGAATCTGCCAGCTTTCCGGCGTCTTCGATATCACCCAACTGTCCGCCTGCATCCTGCGGCAGCTTTTTGGAGAGTTTGGCGTATTCTGCGAACTGATCGACGACAGTGCGCATCATGCCCGACACTTCGGTGCCGGTGGTGATGACGGGTTCCTGCGCTTCGACCTGCGCCACCAGCATTGCGCCGTTGGCAGTCGTTTCCTCGCGCAGGCCTTCGAGCACGGCGCGATCACGCCCTTCTACCAGCACGCGCACGGTGCCATCGGGCAACTTGAGCAGTTGCAAGACACTGGCGATCACGCCGGTATCGTAAAGATCATCGCGATCAGGATCGTCACAACCCGGATCAAGTTGGGCGAGCAGGAAAATGTCCTTGTTGCCCGCCATCGCAGCTTCGAGCGCTGCCACCGATTTTTCACGCCCGACAAACAGCGGTACGACCATGCCGGGGAACACCACGATATCGCGAAGGGGAAGCAGGGGGTAAAGATTCATGCGAAGTTCGTTCCGTCCTGCCGGGCAGGCCGCCCGGCGCTTTTTCGGGATATGGGGACCGCATCCGCTTGCCGCAATGCCTTTTGCCACTTCGGCTGTGGATCATTGGCCGCACCGTGCGCCACCAATCGCTGCAATTTGCGTAAACCCAATCTTAGGTATGTTCCCTCATAAAAGCGCAGGATAGCCGGGGTCGCCTGCCAGAATGCTCAGAACAAGAACAACGCTGGTTGTCGGCGCAGGGGCGAGCATGGAGCTGCAGTTCCCGTCCAATGCCGAACTGCTGGCGCGCATCATTCAAGGCTACGACTTCAAGCGCGCCGGGTCTGACACCTCAACCCGCGATGGCCAGTTGCTGCTGCGCAATATCTACAAGCTGGCCGAACGGCTGCACAAGCCGGTCGAAGAGATTGCCGCCGCAGCCGAACGTCTGCGCAATGCCTGTCGCCTCGGTCGGTCGGTCGATAGTGTGCTGGAACAATACGATCACGATCCGCTCGTGCTGGCTTGCGGCAAATTGGCGATCACCTTTTTCATGGGACAGGCCGAATCCCGTTCGAGCCTGAAAGAGGCCCCGCGCGTGGCGGGCGAACTGCCGTTGCAGGGCAAAGTTGCAGAACACTGGGTCTATCAGCTGGGCCAGCTTGTCACATCAGGCGTGCCGCGCAGCCGGATCGGCCATACGCTGGAACAACTCACCATCGTCAATTTCAACTACGACCGTTCGATCGAGCATTTCCTGCCCTACGCGCTGGTCATGGCCTATGGCATCGAGCTGAAGGAAGCGCAGGAAGTGATTGCCGACAAGCTGGATGTGATCCACCCGCACGGCATGATCGGACGTCTGCCCTGGCAAAAGGGTGAAGCGCCGCAAGCCGAATGGGGCGTGGAGCAGCCGTGGAACCTCCATGCCATTGCCGCACAACTGAAATCGCTGGCCGAACGTAGCGCGGATCGCAACGCCGTGCGCGATCTGCGCCTTGCCGTGGCCAATGCCAAGCGGCTCGTATTTCTCGGCTTTGGCTTTCAGCCGCAGAACCTCGACCTGCTGTTCGAGAACACCTTGTCGCACAATCCCGAAGTGCTGGTGTCCACCCACGGCATGAGTTCGGGCAATGCCGCCACGGTTGCCCACATGCTGCGCCGCCTTGCGGGCCTTGAAAGCGACGAACAACTGATGATCGCACCGGTCAAGGCATGGGAACTGCTGCGCGACTATTCACTTCTGCTGGAAAGCTGACCGGCGATCAGTATCCGGCCGGAAGCGGCTGTACCACGGGTTCGGACACGAACACCGGAGCAGGCACTGGTGGTGGCACGGCAGGTGCGGCATCGACAACAGGCGCAGACATGGCAGATGGCGGCGGTGTTGGCGTCAGTGCCGGAAGCACCACCGATCCTTCCTTCTGGAAATCCGCCCTGCCCCGAAGCGCGTCGATCTCTGCCTGGCGCGTCTTCAGATAGAGTTCGCGATAGCTGGCGTAAGGATTTGATTCCTCGCGAATACGCTTGAACAGCGCATCGTTCTCCACGCGCTCGTCCAGCGAACGGATCACGAAGCTGCCGTAAACGTATCCCGGATGGCGCAGCGGCCCACCCACCGCGAACGGCAGCAAAAACCGGTCCAGGGTCAGGCCCACGACATCGCGCAACGTCGTCGGCCCGACCAGCGGTAGGAACATGTACGGTCCGGGACCGATGCCATAATAGCCAAAGGTATAGGCAAAGCCGTTGCGGCGATACGGAAGGTTGAACGGCTTGGCCTTGGCCACGTCGATCAGCCCGCCGATGCCTACGGTAGAATTGAGCGCAAAGCGGCCCAGCGTTTCCGCGGCCTTGCCCGGCTTCAACTGCAACATGAAGTTGATTGCAACGATAGGCTCGGTCAGGTTGCGCAGAAAATTGCGCAGGCCCGACCTTACCGGCCGGGGCAGCGCTTTCTGATAGGTCATCGCGATGGGCGCGATCACCGCGTCGTCCACGGCCTGCACCGCTTCGTAAGACGCCTGATTGACCGCCTGCATCGGGTCCTCCTTGGGCGTGCGGGCGCCTGAGACGACGATGGCCGTATCATCCTGCTCGATCTGGTCGAGCGAGGGCGGCGCAGCTTCCGGCGCAGTACCATAACCAGGCTGCGGCAGAACGATCACGGGCGCTGCCTGCTCTGGCGCAATCGGAACCTGCGGCACCCCATCGGGATGCGCAGCCCCTTCCAGAGCCTGTTCGGCACCGGTAGGCGCAAGCATGGCATCCGCCATATCGGAGCCTGCGCCGCCGGGCATCACAATCAGGGCAGCGCTGGCAAGCAAAGTCACGCTCAAACGAGGATTCCTGTCCGGTTCATCGATCTATGCCCCTGCCTTGGCTGGCAAATCAGCCAATCGCAAGACGTTCGTTACGGAATCCTGACCAGACCGGACCCGGAACCCGATTGCCTGAAATCGCGTGACTTTTCAGAACGGCAATTTGAAGCCCGGCGGAATACCCGCCGCCATCTGCACTTTCTGCATTTCTTCCGCCGCAACGGCATCAGCCTTGCCGCGCGCATCGTTGAACGCGGCGGCAACCAGATCTTCCAGAATGCCCTTTTCCGATGCGGCCAGCAGGCTGTCATCAATCGACACGCCGATCACACGCCCCTTGGCCGAGGCGCGGATTTTTACCAGACCGCCACCAGCCGCGCCTTCAACTTCGATGCTGTCCAGCGTCGACTGGGCATCTTCCATCTGCTTCTGGATGGTCTGTGCCGCTTTCTGTGCGGCCTGGATCATCTCTTCCATCGACTTCATGCGCGTTTGCTCCAGGGTCTTTTTTCGTGCTCTCGCGAGCTCTCTTCGTCGACGATCACCGCGCCCGGAAAGGCTTCCAGCGCGGCCTTGACCAGCGGGTCTTCCATCATCGCGGCATCGGCAGCAGCGGTTTTTGCCGCCTTCGCCTCTTCCAGACTGGGCAGGGCATCGCCCTCACCCCGCTCGACGATCCAAGCCTCACCAGTGACATGATTCAGCGCACGGCGGATATCCGCCGCCGGGTCGCCGGGCAAGCCCGGCACGAATTGATAGCGCAGCAATCCCGCGTGCAGTTCAACCACCCGCACGCCCAGCCGCATCGTCGATCCGACAAGCGGAGAAACGTGCTCCACCTTTTCGACCAGCGCTTGCCAATCCGCCGTGGTCGTGGGGGGAGACGCTGCTTGCGCCACCGGCATCTGCCCTTCGCCACTGTCGCTGACCGGGGTGGCAATTGCCGGCCGGGAAGCCAGCTCTTCCAGCTTTTTCACCAATCCGCCGGGATCGGGCAGATCAGCCGCGTGCATCACCCGCAACAGCGCCATCTGCGCCGCGACCAGCGGATCGGGCGCAACTTTCACTTCTTCATAGCCTTTGAGCAGCAGTTGCCACAACCGGTGCAACTGCCCCGCCGAAAGCGCCTTCGCCCAGGCTTCCAGCGCATCACGCTCTTCGGTGGAGCGAACGTCCGGGCCGATCCCGCCGATCTGCGTCACGGTCACGCGGTGAACCACGTCCATCTGCGCGCGCATCATCGCGATGGGTTCGATCCCCAGCGCATACTGCTGCGCCACCTCGGCCAGAACCACCTCGCCCTTGCCCGAAAGCACGGCTTCCAGCAGGCGGCGCTGCATTGTCTTGTCGGCAAGGCCCAGCATCTGTCGCACTTGCTCGGCCATGACGCGGGTCTTGCCATCGTCGCTTCCGACCAGATCGGCGTGGCTGATCGCCTGATCGAGGATCGACAGGCCATCGCGCACCGATCCTTCGGCAGCAGCCGCGACCATTGCCAGCGCTTCGGCCTCGGCCTCGACGCCTTCCTTCCCGCAAATCATGCCGAAATGGCTGGCAAGCAGCGGGGCCGGGATTCGCTTCAAGTCAAACCGCTGGCAGCGCGAAAGCACCGTGACCGGCAGCTTGTCCACCTCGGTGGTGGCAAACAGGAATTTCACATGCGCGGGCGGTTCCTCAAGTGTCTTCAGCAACGCATTGAAAGCATTGCGCGACAGCATGTGAACTTCGTCGACGATATAGATCTTGTAACGCGCCGATACCGCAGCGTAGCGCACCGCCTCGATGATTTCGCGCACGTCATCGACACCGGTGTTCGATGCGGCGTCCATCTCGATCACGTCGATATGGCGGCCTTCGGCAATCGCACGGCAGGGTTCGCACACCCCGCAAGGGTCAATCGTCGGCCCGCCCTGCCCATCCGGCCCAATGCAGTTCAGCGCTTTGGCAATCAGGCGGGCGGTAGAGGTCTTGCCCACACCGCGCACGCCGGTCATCAAAAAGGCATGGGCCAGCCGGTCACGCTTGATCGCGTTGGCCAGCGTCTGGACCATCGCATCCTGCCCGATCAGTTCGGCAAAAGTCTGCGACCGGTATTTGCGCGCCAGCACGCGATAGGGCTGCACAGAAGGGGCTGCGGGCGCTTGTGCCTGAACGGCAGGCGGCGTGGTTTCACGGACCGGCTCCGCCGGCGGAGGCGTGGGCGCAGGATCGCCAAACATCGAGCTTTGCCCCGCCGCTTCCAGTTCGGCGGCAGAGGGTTCGTTCTCCTCTTCCGGCAGAGGATCGCCAAACATGTCGGTGGAATCAGCCATCGCCGCCCTAGGTAGGCGCTTGAACCGCGATTGTCGAACGCGACCATACCCGGAAACGGTGGATTGACTCATAAGTTGCAAAATGCAACTTTCAACACATGAGCACGATTACGCCCGGCCGCTTCACCGCCGACTTCAACCAATCGCTGGTGGTTTTCGTCATCGGAATGCGAATCAACCATTTCCGCAAAGTGGGCAAATGGCTTCCCGTTGCGCGCGCAATGGGTCCGATGATCGAAGAACTCTCGCGCCATCCCGAAAGTGGTTTTCTCGGCACCGAATTCATGCTGCGCAACCTGCGCACGGTGGTTCTGCTACAGTACTGGCGCGATTTCGATAGTTTGGAGGCTTACGCGCGTGATCGCGACCAGAAGCATTGGCCAGCGTGGGTTTCGTTCAACAAGGCCGTGGGCAGCGACGGCACCGTGGGGATCTTTCACGAGACCTACGCCGTCTCAGCCGGAGCCTATGAGACGATCTACGGCAATATGCCGCCCTTCGGCCTCGGCAAGGTCGCCGGGCTGGTGCCTGCCACGGGATCGCGCAATGAAGCGCGTTCGCGCATGAAGGCCGCAACTGAAGGGTGAAAAAGGAGCCGGCCGACCCGCCGCAACCCGTTGTGGCTGCTTCCTTCCGGACCTGACCAGGTTGGCGGACGCAAACGTCCGACCGACTCCCGGTGCGGCCTATGGCGGCGAAGCGGGGACTTGTCCAGCCCCCAGCCTCGAACAACCTACCTGAAATTATCCGCGTAGCTTTGCAGCTTCAGCTTGCGTGGCGGGGTGGGGATAACGCGCGCTTCGATGCCATAGCGGTCGGCATAAGCCTGCGCTTCGTCCTGCGATCCGAACGAGAGCGCCACTTGCGCCTGCGTATCGCCGGAACCAGCCCAACCCATCAGCGGATCGGGGCGCTTAGCCTCTGCAGGTTCGAATTCCAGAAGCCAGTCGCTGGTCCGGGCCTTGCCGGACTGCATGGCATTTTTCGGGCGCTGATAGATGCGTGCTGACATACCTCGCGCTTTCGGGCGAATCGCACCGCAAATCAAGTCCGCTTTGTTGCGTTGAACGCATTCTTTGTCTTGAGACTGGGGTCTTCGGCCCAAGGCTCGTCCGGCCAGCGGTGTTTGGGGTAACGCCCCTTCATGTCCTTCACCACATCGCGCCACGATCCGCGCCAGAAACCGGGCAGGTCCGCCGTGGTCTGGATCGGCTTGCCGCCGGGGCTGGTCAGGCTGAGCAATAGCGGTTTGGGCGGCTGCCCCACGCAGGGATGCTTCTCCAGCCCGAAGAGCGCTTGCACTCGCAATTCCACGCACGGCCCGCCTTCGTGGCCATAATCGATGGCGTGGCTGGTTCCAGCCGGAGAGCGGAACTCCGCCGGAGCCAGCTTATCCAAAGCCTGCCGCTCGTTCCAATCGAGCCGGTTGGCCAAAGCCTCATGCAGCTTGCCCGCGCCGATCTGCAAATCGCGCCGCCCTGCCAGCAGCGGCGCCAGCCAGCCCTCCAGCGAATCGATCAGTGCAGGCTCGGACAATGCCTCCAGTCCGGCATAGCCCGCCCGCACGATCAGCGCCTTGGCCGCCTCCGCCAGCGGCAGCATGTCCAGTCTGCCTTCGCGCACCACTGCGATCAGTTTGGCCACCACAGCATCGCCATCCGGTTTCGGATCAGGAACCCGCGCCAGCACGATTGCCCCAAGCCTGCGCTCCAGCCGCGCCTCCACCCGGCCCTCGCCCGCGTTCCACGTCAGCGAATGCCGTTCTTCGATACGGTGCGAAAGGTGACGTGTAACCTCCTCATCCTCCAGCGCAATCGCTGCGGTAATCCGCGCACCTTTGGCCTCCCCCTGCGCATCCCCGATGACCAGCCATTTTGCCGTGGCGAGCGGCGATGCGGGATCGAGCCGATAGCCGCGCCCGCCCGACGCCAGCCATTCCTCGCCCGAAGCGCCGCGCGCCCGCGCGATCCTGTCGGGGAAAGCCTCAGCCAGCAGCACGCCCAGCGGAACCTCTGCCGCCCTGCCGCGCACCACCAGCTTTTCCGCCATGCTGGCCCAGCGTGCCGCCAGCTTGCGCGATCCTTCAGCGCGGCTCCCGCGTTCACTCGCCCAGCGATCCAGCCGCCGCGCCAGATCCTCTCCGCGCCCGCCAAGGCCGCGCTCCTGCAACAGCAGCGCCAGCCGCGCGGCCTCCTGCGCCTGCCCGCGCTCTGCCGCAAACAGCAGCATATGCGCCAGCGCTGGCTCCATCGGCAACCGCGCCATCGCCCGTCCGTGCGGGGTGATGCGTCCTTCGGCGTCCAGCGCGCCTAATGCCTGCAAGGCCCCACGCGCCGCCGTCATTGCAGCCATCGGCGGCGGATCTAACCACGCCATCGCAGCCACATCCCCCGCGCCCCACTGCGCCAGCGTCAGCGCCAACGGGGCAAGGTCGCTCGTCACCACCTCAGGCGGATCGAAGGCAGGCCGTCCAGCGTGTGCCGCCTCTTCCCACAAGCGATAGGCCACCCCCGGTCCCTGCCGTGCCGCGCGCCCTGCCCGCTGCGCGGCTGAGGCTTGACTCGCCCGCATGGTCACCAGCCGGGTCACGCCCGCAGTTTTGTCAAACTCCGCCCGGCGCGAAAGCCCAGCGTCCACCACCACCGAAACGCCATCAAGCGTCAGCGAGGTTTCGGCAATGCTCGTCGCCAGCACGATCCTGCGCCGCCCCTGAGCATCGCGCCGGATCGCCGCCCGCTGACCGGCCGGTTCCACCTGCCCATGCAGCGGCAGCACCAGCGCCTGCGGCAAGCGCTCCGCCAGCATATCTGCCGTCCGCTCGATCTGTGCAACGCCCGGCAGGAACGCCAGAATATCGCCCTGCTCCTCGCGCCACGCGGTCTGGATTGCGGATGCCATCGCGGCCTCGATCTTCACATCGGGCCGCGCGCCCAGCCATTTCACCGCCAGCGGATGCGCCTTGCCCTCGCTTTCGACTACTGGTGCATCCCCAAGCAACGTAGCAAAGCGCGAGCCGTCTATCGTGGCAGACATGACGACGATCCGCAGTTCATCGCGCAACACGCATTGCGCTTCCACCGCCAGCGCCAGCCCCAGATCGCTGTCGAGATGCCGCTCGTGCGCTTCGTCAAACAGCACGGCAGACACGCCCTGCAATTCCGGGTCGTTCAGGATTGTCGAAACGAAAATCGCCTCGGTCACCACCAGCACGCGGGTTTTCGCGGATCGTTTGGCGTCAAGGCGAGTGACATAGCCGATGGTCTGCCCGGCCTCTTCACCCAGCAATTCGGCCATGCGCTCTGCCGCAGCGCGCGCCGCTACGCGCCGGGGAGACAGCACGATCACTTGTCCGGTGCACCACGGTTCCTGCAACAAGGCCGGGGCAACCGCCGTCGTCTTGCCCGCGCCCGGCGGCGCGATCAGCACGGCGCCCGGCCCCGCTCGCAACGCAGCAAGCAGGTCGGGCAGCACAGCATGGATCGGAAGGTCGCTCACGGCTTGCGCCTTACCGGCCTTTGCTCGTCCAAGGCAACGATTTGCCTGATCGCCCGTTCAGCTTGGCGAGAGGCGCAGAGTGCAATAGAGCCAATGGCATGAAGACCACGCTGGAATTCGTGGTGGCGCTGACCACCGGCCTCCTGTTCAGCGGGGCCATGATCGGTGCTGTAGTTCTTGGCATCGGCGCTATCTGCGGTGGTAGTTGCTGGCTCTTGTGGCGGCGCTTTGGCCGCCGCAAATAGCATCAGCCCATCGGATAGGGAATTTCGCGGCTCACCACGTTGATCGCCTTCAGCACCTCGTCCGGCAGTACCAGATCGGCAGCCGCGAGGATCGGATCGAGCTGATCTTCCGCCCCCACGCCAACAATCGTCGAAGCAACGAAGTCGTGCTGCTTCGACCAGGCAACTGCCATCGTCACTGGATCCATTCCTGCTTCCTGCGCGATGCCCATGAACCGTTGAGTCGCCGCCAGCGACCTCTCGTTCACAAAGCGCTTGCCCATCTGCGCCTGCCGCCCTTCCATCGCCAGATAGCGTGAGAACCGCGCGCCTTCCGGCCGTGCGCCGTCCTGATACTTGCCAGACAGAACACCGCCCGCAATCGGCGAATATGGGATCAGGCTGACCCCTTCCTTGCGGCAGACTTGCGCCAGTTCATCTTCGAACCGGCGGTTGTTCAGGCTGAAATTGTTCTGAATGGTCTGATAGCGCGCGGTGCCCAGACGCTCTGCAACGGAGAGCGATTTCATCAGGCCCCAGCTCGTCTCGTTCGAACACCCGGTAATGCGCACCTTTCCCGCACGCACCAGCTCGTCGAGCACTTCCATCGTCTCATCATAAGGCGTGTCATGGTCGGGCCAGTGCGTCTGGTAGAGATCGACATAATCCGTACCGAGCTTCTTCAAACTCGCATCCATCGCCGCCTCGATATTGCGTCGGTCCAGCGCGGTCATGCCATTGCGGCAGGGAGATCGGAACTACACGTGGCTTGGCCCGGAAACCTTGGTTGCCAGAATGATCGCGTCGCGCGGCTTGGTTTTGAGCCACTTACCGACGATTTCCTCGGTCCGCCCCACCCACTTCACGTCGGATGGCACCGGATAACCTTCTGCCGTATCGAAGAAATTTATGCCTGCATCATAACTGCGGTCCAGCACGCGCAGGGCTTCGGCCTCATCCACCTGACTGCCGAACGTCATCGTCCCCATGCAGATGTCCGAAACGACGATGGCCGACCGGCCCAGACGACGATGCTGCATCAGGCGCTCTCCACAAAAATCAGAATCTCCGCGCCACCGCAAAGAGCGCCGCTTCCGTCATCGCCGTCTTGGCTGCACTGGCAGGAAATCCCGCAATCGCATCAATCGCGCGCTGCGCATACATCCGCGCCCGTTCGCGCGTGGCGTTCACCGCATCGTGGCGGCGGATCAGTTCGATGGCGTGGCCAAGATCGGCGTCAGACGAACGGTCCCCCGCAATCGCTTCCTGCCAGAACTTGCGCTCATCCGCATCGCCGCGCGCATAGGCAAGGATCACCGGCAAGGTCATCTTGCCTTCGCGGAAATCGTCGCCCTGATCTTTGCCCATTTCGGCGGCATCCGAATCATAGTCGATGGCATCGTCTGCCAGCTGAAACGCGATGCCCAGATTGCGGCCATAGGAGTCAAGCGCCAGCTCATCCGCCTCAGGCCGTTCGGCCACCACGGCAGCGATGCGGCACGCGGCAGAAAACAGCGCCGCCGTCTTGGCTGCGATAATGTCGAGATACATTTCCTCGGTCGTGTCGATCTGGCGCTGCGCGACCAACTGATCCACCTCGCCTTCCGAAATCACCGCCGAAGCGTTTGAAAGAATGCGCAGGACTTTCAGCGAGCCATCTTCGACCATCAGTTCGAAGCTGCGGCTGAACAGGAAATCGCCCACCAGCACGGTCGCCGGGTTGCCATAGACGATGTTGGCGGTCTTTTTCCCCCGCCGCATGTCGGATCCATCCACCACATCATCGTGCAGCAAAGTAGCCGTGTGGATGAACTCCACCGCTGCCGCCAGCTTGTAATGACGGCTGCCGCCGTATCCCAGCAACGATGCGCTGGCGAGCGTCAGCATCGGACGCATCCGCTTGCCCCCGCCGGCGATTAGGTGCCCGGCCAGCGTGGGGATCAACGGGATGCGCGATTGCATCCGGTCAAGGATCACGGCGTTGACGCTGTTCATGCCCTCGGCAACGAGAGCCATCATCGGCGCGAGCGAAGGTTCCGCCTTGCGCGGCAGGGTGTGGACGGTCGCAGTCATCTTGGGCACCGCTTGGCGGCAAGGGCGGCGCTTGGCAAGACGCAACTTGCACTGTAGCGGCCTTATCCATCCGAGCAGACCAATGGATGGGGTAGGTTGATGAGCGAAGATACGGTTCTGGCAGGCTATCGCCAGTCCATCGACAATATCGATGCAGCGATGATCCACATCCTGGCCGAACGCTTCCGCATTACGCAGGCCGTCGGCGCTTATAAGGCCACGAACAAGCTTCCCGCGTCAGACCCCGGCCGTGAGGAACGCCAGATCGCCCGCCTGCGCAAGCTGGCCGAGGACGCGAAGCTGGACCCGGAATTCTCCGAAAAGTTCCTCCGGTTCATTATCGAGGAAGTCATCCGGCACCACGAACGCGCGGCATCTTCGTCTGCCTAAAGTCCGAAGCGAAAGCCCATCCTGGCTTTCGCTGCTGCACCGGCGGCTCAATCCTCCAGCGGCACCCCCGGCACCTGCTTGGCCGTGCGAATCGTGAGCGACGTCTTCACGCTCGCCACGTTGGGCGCTGGCGTCAGCTTGCTGGTAAGGAATTCCTGAAAGCTTTGCAGATCGCGGCTGACAATCTTCAGAATGAAGTCGATTTCGCCGTTCAGCATATGGCATTCGCGCACTTCGGGCAGTGTGCGCATGTGCTCTTCGAACTGGCGCAGCGATTCCTCGGCTTGGCTTTTCAGGCTGACGAGGGCGAAGACGGTGATCGCAAAGCCCAGCTTGGACGAATCCAGATCGGCGTGATACCCCCGGATCACACCCGCATCTTCCAGCGCGCGCACCCGACGCAGGCATGGCGGCGCGGTCAAACCCACGCGCTGCGCCAGTTCGACATTGGTCACGCGGCCCTCTGCCTGCAGTTCGGCAAGGAGCCGCCGGTCAATACCATCAAGGGTTGCCATGCTTCGTTCGTTCGTCCGTTTCGCTAAAGCCCGCTCGGGCGTTTCGGAAAGAAGCGTGAATCGCAACTTTCCGCACAAATCAGCATCCTCAAGATAATTTTATTGTTTCATAGTGCAAGCGTGCCACATTGCAACGCAGTGGATACCTATCTTTCCGGTATGGCCACACTTTGTTAGCCTTATGAAGACTATAGCGGGGTTCCGGTGCGCAGCGCCGCAATTATGCCCAATACAACTTCTTCACCTGTGCGGAGCGTGAATGATCGTCGATGACCGTCTCGAAACCGTGCTGCGCACCAACGTGGCAGGAAAGACGGCGGCGCGCACCCAGTTGCGACAACTGGTCGATCTGCTCGGCATCGTGCCACTTGCGCAATGGAACGCGCGCCACGCCACCGCGCTGCAACGGGTCGATTCGCTGGCATCGCACCTCTCTGATGAAGAATGCGCCGCCGTTCTGCGCGGCGTGCCGCACAGTTCCGCAGTGCTGGTCTATCATTTCGCGCAGAAAGCACCGCGCACGGCCTCCGCCGCGGTCGCCTCCGCCCGGCTGACTGATGAAGACTGGCTGGCCCTGATTCCTCGCCTGCCCACCATCGCACGCGGCTTCGTGCGCCATCGCAGTGATCTTGGCGCATCGGTGCGCAAGCTGCTCTCGCAACTGGGCGTCGACGATTTCCTGCTGCCAGAACCGGCCCGCACCCAAGTCAAACCTGCGCAAGTCGCGGTCACTGAGGCGCCCCCTGCGCCGCCACAGGCATCGCAGCCGCCACCACCAACGCCCGATGCCCCGCTGCCAGAACTGCACCCTGATGTGGCAGACGGCATCGGCGCAATCGTCCGCCGGATCGAGGCCTTCAGGGCCAAACGCAAGGAACGCGACGCAGCCACCAGCGAAGCCCCCGGTCAGGCTCGCGCCGATGGCGTAGCCCCTCGCCTGCCCTTTGCCGAAGAACCCGATGCCGCGCGGCCCACACCGCTTTCCATCGACCTGCGCACCGATGCGCTCGGCACCGTCGTTCACGCCGCCATTGATCCGCCCGGAATGCTGGTCGGCGCCGCCGCATTCTGCGCCGATGATTCCGCCCCCGTCCATTGCGACAAGGCGATGATGCAGGCCTTCCGCCATCGCCAGCCGATCAACGCCGGGCAATTGCAGATCGATGGTGCACCGATGGTCGCCGGCGCTTGGCAGGCCGATGGCATGCCGCTGTTCGCGCCCGATGGTGGCCGCTTCACCGGCTACCTGCTGCGCCTGCGCCGTCCGCTCGCACTCGCGCCTGCCGCACCTGTTGCACCACCAACCCCGGCCTCGGACGAAGCCGACCGCCTGCGCCAGTTGCTCCACGAATTGCGTACCCCGATCAACGCGATTCAGGGCTTTGCCGAAATGATCCAGTCGCAGGCGCTGGGCAGCACCCCGCACCAATACCGCGCGATGGCCGCCAGCATCGCGGCTGACGCGGCCCAGATCCTCGCCGGGTTTGAAGAAGTCGAACGCCTCGTAAAGCTTGAAAGCCGCGCCCTCACCCTCGATCCGGGTGAAGCCGATGCCGCCCAAGTGGTTGCCCGGCTGATCGATCAGGTGACGCCGGTCTTCGCCGCGCGCAACGTCCGCCTGGCCATCGATGTGCCTTCAGCCCCTCTGCCCGTCGGCATGGCAGCAGACGAACTCGAACGCTCGGTCTGGCGTGTGCTGTCCGTCATTGCCGCCAGTGTCGCGCCGGGCGAGCGGCTGACCATTGCGCTCGAAACCGGCGACCAAAACGCACACCTCGCCATCGCCCTGCCCGCCGCGCTCTACCGGCTCGATGACACCGCCCTGTTCGCACCCGATGTCTCTGGCAATTCTGGCTCGTTCGCTGCCCCGGCCATGCTTGGCAACGGCTTCGCCCTACGCCTCGCCCGCGCGGAATTTGAAGCAGCGCACGGCGTGCTGTTGCGTGAAGGCGAACGTCTGACGATCATGCTGCCCCGCGCCGATATCCCGGCACCGGCATCAGCGGTTCAGGGCTGATCCGCCGCATGGTCACGCCAGCCGAAGTTCTTCGTATGCCTGGCGACGCCGATTTCGTGCGTTTCGCGCCCTCATTCGGCACCCGCTTCATCCTGACCATCGACACCGAAGAGGAGTTCGATTGGTCGAAGCCGCTGGACCGCACCAGCCACGGCCTTGATCACGTTCCTCGCCTCGCCAAGTTCCAGCAGTTCTGCGAAGGCCTTGGCGTCGTCCCGATCTACCTCGTCGATTATCCGGTGGCGAGCGATCCGCGCGCTGCCGAAGTGCTGGCCGATGCCGTCGCGCATGGCCGCGCGGAGATCGGCGTGCAGTTGCACCCGTGGGTCAACCCGCCGCACCACGAAGACGTGACCGTCCACAATAGCTTTGCGGGTAACTTGCCGCCCGATCTGGAACGCGCCAAGTTCCGCAAGCTGCGCGATACCATCGAACACGCTTTCGGCGTCGGCCCGGCCATTTACCGTGCCGGACGCTATGGCGTGGGGGCCAACACGGCGGGCATCCTGTCCGAATGCGGCATCGCCATCGACACGTCGGTCCGCGCGAATTTCGATTACAGTTCCAGCGGCGGCCCCGATTTCCACCTGCACCCCCTGCGCCCGTGGTGGATAGACAAGCGCAACGGGCTGATAGAAGCGCCGCTGACCACGGTCTTCTCCGGGCCGCTAAAACGCTTTGGCAAGCACATCTATCCGCTTATGTGGCGCGTGCCCCGAATGCGTGGCGTGCTGGCAAAACTCGGCCTGCTTGAACGCATCTCGCTAACCCCCGAAGGCATCACGCTGGACGAGGCAAAGCGCGGCATCGATGTGGCGGTTGACCTCGGCCTGCCACTGCTGGTCCTGTCGTTCCACAGCCCTTCGCTCAGCCCCGGCCACACGCCCTATGTCCGCAATGACGAAGACCTCGACCTGTTCTACGATTGGTGGCGCGGCGTCTTCGCACATCTCGAAACCCACGGCATAAAACCCGCCTGCGTGCGCGATATCATCGAAGCGGCAGAAGTCTGATCAGGCGTCTTGCCAAGCGCTGCCTGCATCTGTAGCGGGAAGCGCGATGGGCCTGTAGCTCAGTTGGTTAGAGCTGGCCGCTCATAACGGCTAGGTCGCGGGTTCAAGTCCTGCCGGGCCCACCATCACCCCTCGCTCACTATCAGACAGCCAGCCCCAGATGCTGCGCCAGCTCCTTCAGATCGCGTGAAGACCCATCACCAATCAGTTGCGGCACGGCGCTCGTCAGCCGCAAATGGCCGCCTTCCACCGTCAGTCGCGTAGACCTGATAACCGCTGCCGATCCTGCACTCATGCGTCGGCACAGCCGCGCGGCCAGTCCCAGCCCTCGCGCCTCGGCCAGCGCGGCAGAAGGGGCCAGCCGCGCCCAAGGCTCCGCCACCGCATCCTTTTGCACCTTGCCCACGCTACCACGTAATGCTGCCGCCAACATCGCGCGCCCGGCATTGTCCACGCCGACCCACCGCTTCGCCAGCCCCCAGTCTGCGGGCAACCCGCGCCGTAGATTAGGCTCCACCCGTCCCGCCGCAAGACACAGTGCCAGCGCCGCGCGGCCCAGCGGGGTGCGCGCCATCGGCACCACGTCCGCCATCCATTCCGCCGCCGCGTCCACCAGCGCCACATCCACCGCCATGCCACCAACAAACGCCATGACGCCCGCCAGCAACGGATCTTCCTTCTGCACCGCGTCGCTAAGCGATCCGAACAGCACCCCTTCGCGCAAGCCCCATGACGAGAAGATCACGCGCCCCGGCTGCAATCGCTGCAACAGCACGGCCAGCAGCGCGGCAGCATCGGGAATGCTGGCCAATCGGCTCGACGATACGCCATCTATCGGCTGCAGTGCCTGCCCGCGCCGCGCCAGTTGCCTTGCCAGCTTCAACGCTTCAGCCGCAGGCAACGCAAAGCCGTGCGTATCCTCCATCGGCCAGCCCAGCCGCACCATCATGCCCCGCGCCAGCGCGCGCATCGATCCGCCGACGAGATAGAGGTCCGTCCCCGGCTCTGCCGCCCAATCAGCCTTGGCCAGCATTCGCCCGATTTCACGCACGAATACGCGGTCCCCTTTGGCGCGCAAGGCAGGCAGCCGCAGCGATCCCAGCGGCAGGCTGACCCCGTGGCTTGTGCCGCCATCGGCCACGTCCACCAGTTCGAGGCTCCCGCCGCCCAGATCACCCACGATCCCCGCCGCGTGGGGAAATGCGCCCAGCACGCCGGTAGCGCTCGTCTCGGCCTCTTCCACACCGCTCAACAGACGCGGCGCAAAGCCGATGGCGCGCACCTTCTCCAGAAATTCCGCACCATTGCTGGCATCGCGCGCTGCTGCCGTCGCCACCACATCAACCTGCGGCACGCCTGCCAGATCGATCAACGCCTTGTATCGCGCCAATGCGGCCAGCACGCCCCCCACGGCCTTTTCCGAAAGCCGCCCCGTCTCGGCCACATGCTTGCCCAGCTTCGCCGTGACCTTCTCGTTCAGCAGCGTCACCGGCGCGCGCGGCGGCCCACCATAGACCACCAGCCGAACCGTGTTCGATCCGATGTCGATGATCGCGCGGGATTGCTCCCAAGCATAGATATTCTGCGGGCTGTTCACTCAGCCACGGTTAGCCGCACCGCGCCGCAACGCAAGCTTGGGAACTTTTCGTCCACGGGAAAGCGCTGCCCCGCGCCCGGAAAGCGACGGGTTGGTCATGAAATAGCCGTGCAGGTTGAACGACGGCTCCCCTTTCTCGAACCGCTCGTAGTCCCCGTCCGGCCCCAGTTCCCAGCTCTGTTCGGTGTCCAGCAGGTTCGCCAGCATCACCTGATCGAGTATCTGGTCATGCACCGTCGGGTTCTTCACCGGCACCAGCACTTCAACGCGACGGCCCATGTTGCGGCTCATCCCGTCAGCCGAAGATATGAACACCCGCGCCCGCTTGTTCGGCATCCGCGCGCCATTTCCGAACGCCCAGATGCGGCTGTGTTCAAGGAACCGTCCGATGATCGATTTCACCTCGATCGTTTCCGAAAGCCCCGGCACGCCCGGCTTCAGGCAGCAGATGCCGCGCACCACCAGCCGGATTTCGACGCCCGCCATGCTGGCAAGGTATAGCCGGTCGATCAGGTCCGGGTCGGTCAACTGGTTCAGCTTGGCCCAGATCGTCGCAGGCCGCCCGGCCTTGGCCAGCGTCACTTCGCGATCAATGCACTCATACAGCCGTTCGCGCAGGTTGATCGGGCTGATCGCCAGCAGTTCGGTGTGCTTCGGTTCGACATATCCGGTCACGAAGTTGAACAACTGCCCCGCATCGCGCCCCATGCGCGGATCGGCGGTGAAGAACGACAGGTCGGTATAGATGCGCGCGGTGATCGGGTGATAATTGCCCGTGCCGAAGTGGCAGTAGGTCCGATACCCGCCCCCTTCGCGCCGCACCACCATGCTGATCTTGGCGTGGGTCTTCCAGTCCACGAAGCCATAGATCACCTGCACGCCCGCGCGTTCCAGTTGCGCGGCCCACATCAGGTTCTGCTCTTCGTCAAAGCGCGCCTTCAGTTCGACCACGGCGGTCACCGACTTGCCCGCCTCCGCCGCCGCGATCAGCGCCGCAATCACCGCCGATTGCTTGCCCGCACGATAAAGCGTCTGCTTGATCGCCACCACGTCCGGGTCTGCCGCCGCCTGCCGCAGGAAATCGATCACCACCTCGAAACTTTCGTAAGGGTGGTGGATCACCAGATCCTTTTCGCGAATGGCCGAAAAGCAATCGCCGTCATGCTCAAGGATGCGTTCCGGGTAGCGCGGGTTATAGGGATCGAACTTCAGATCCTGCCGATCCTCGTCGATCACCGCCGAAAGCCCGCTGATCGCCAGCAAGCCCCGGCTCTTGATCACCAGCGCATGATCCAGCCGCAATTGCTGACGAAGCAGACGCTCGGCATCGGCATCGAAATTTTCCTGCAAGTGCAGCAAGATGACCTTGCCGCGCCGCCGCCGCTGGATGGCGGTGCGATAATAGCGTACCAGATCCTCGGCATCTTCCTCGATTTCGATATCGCTGTCGCGCAGCACGCGGAACGTGCCATTGCCCAGAATCTTGAACCCCGGAAACAGCAGCGTTGCATGGCGCCGGACCAGTTCCTCAATCCCCACCCAAGATGCCTTGCTACCCGGAAGCCGGACAAAGCGCGGCAGCGCAGGCGGGATCAGGATCATCTCCGTCACCCCCGCGCTATCGGCCACGCGCTGTAACTGGAACAGGATGCCCGTGCCCTGGTTGGCGATAAACGGGAACGGATGCGCCGGATCAATCGCCTGCGGCGTCAGCACCGGCACGACATGTTCTTCGAAATAGTCGCGCAGCCACTCGGCTTCACCCTTGTTCAGGGCGTCGTTGTCGATGATGCGGATTCCGGCTTCGGCCAGATGGTCCTTCAGCCCGAACAACACGTCCTGCTGCGCGTCGATCAGTTCCTTCACCGCCTCCAGCAAAGCGCCAAGCTGCTGCTGCGGCGTCTGCCCATCGATGGAAAGCTCATCGATCTGCCGCCGAACCTGCCCCGCGATCCCGGCCACGCGCACCATCATGAACTCGTCAAGATTGTTGCCGCTGATCGACAGGAACCGCAACCGCTCCAGCAACGGATAGTCCGCATTCACCGCCTCGGCCAGAACGCGCCGATTGAACGCAAGCCAGCTCAGTTCCCGATTGAAGAAGCGTTCCTGCACCGGAGGCAGATCATCGATACTCAAAGCCAAGTCCCCTGCCGACATTCTGCCAGCCATTGCGCACCATGCGTTACAGTCGCGTGACAGCGACACTGCGGAACATTGCTGTCAATCATTCGTCACACAGATGTCCCTGATCTGTCCCTGAAATTGCACGATGCTGCAACAGCGAAGGCCTAGCAGCCGCCTCACCACACCAATGTGGAACATGAGGGATCAAACCATGCGTATCGTCGCCGTGCTGCTGGCCAGCACTTCGCTCGTTGCCGCCCCGGCAATCGCCGCCGCCCAGTCCGCCCCTGCTGCCGAGGAAGCCGCTGCCGCCGCAGATGCCGCCAGCGCTGAAATCGTCGTCCTCGGCGCAGGCCAGACCCGCCAAGTGCAGGAACTGTCGACTGCCGAACTCACCATTCTCGCCTCGGGCACCAGCCCGCTGAAGGCCATCGAAAAGCTGCCTTCGGTCAATTTCCAGTCGGCCGATGCTTTCGGCAACTATGAATGGTCCACCCGCGTCACCATTCGCGGCTTCAGCCAGAACCAGCTCGGCTTCAACCTCGATGGTATTCCGCTGGGCGATATGTCCTATGGCAACGCCAACGGTCTGCACATCAGCCGCGCGATCAGCCCTGAAAACATTGGCGTCACCCGCGTTTCCCAAGGCTCCGGCTCCATCGCCGCGCAGTCGACCAACAACCTTGGCGGGACGCTCGAATTCTTCTCGCTCGATCCGAAGGACGCGCTGGGCGTCACCGCCAGTGGCACCTACGGTTCTGAAAATACGTACCGCGGTTTTGCCCGCATCGGCGTGGGTGCGGCTGATGGCGCACGCGCCTATGCCTCGGTCCAGTATCAGGATGGCGACAAGTGGAAGGGTGATGGCAAACAACGCACTTTCATGGTCAACGCGCGCGGCGTGATGCCGCTGGGCGAAGGCGTCGATCTCGATGGCTCGCTCAGCTATTCGGACCGCGCAGAGCAGGACTATCAGGATCTCAGCCTGGAGATGATCGGTCGTCTCGGCTATGACTGGGACAACTTCGGTCCTTCGCGCTATTCCGAAGCCGTGCTGGTTGCCGATATCGCCGCCAACACCGGCTACAGCGGCGTCACGCCCACCAACCTGGCTGCGGGCACCACCTACCCCTCGCCCATCGTCATTGCCGACGATGCCTATTATGACGCATCCGGCCTGCGCAAGGACACGCTCGCCTCGCTCGGCCTGACCATCGCTACCGGCGATACCGGCAAGTTCGCGATCAAGGGCTACTACCACGAAAACGATGGTCAGGGCACTTGGGGCACCCCCTACCTCGCCAGTCCTTCGGGTGTGCCGATGTCGATCCGCACCACCGAATACGACATCAAGCGCAAGGGCGCCTTCGCTTCGTGGACCGGCGAATTCGGCATGAACACGCTGCTGATCGGCGGCTGGTACGAAAAGAACGACTTCATCCAGTCGCGTCGTTTCTACGGCTATGAAAGCCGCACCAATCCGGGCCGCGATCACCGCGATTTCCAGCGCAACCCCTTCGCCACCCAGTGGTCCATCGCGTTCGAAACCGATACGCTGCAATATTACGTTTCTGACGATATCGATCTCGGCGCGCTCAAGGTGAACATCGGCTGGAAGGGCTATTCAGTCGATACCAACGCCTTCGCGCTGGTAAACACCAACAGCCGCGCCACGGGCGATCTGAAGGTGGAAGACTGGTTCCAGCCGCATGTAGGCCTGAACTACAAGTTCGATGGCGGCCTCGAAGCTTTTGCAGGCTTTACGCAGGTAACGCGCGCCTATCAGGCGTCCACCACCAGCGGCCCGTTCTCGGCCACGCAGGCCGGCTTCGATGCCATCAAGGACACGATCAAGCCCGAACGCTCTGACACTTACGAAGCCGGCCTGCGCTATAACACCGGCATCGTGAACGCCTCGCTCGCGGGTTATTATGTGAACTTCCGCGATCGCCTGCTGGTCATCCCCACATCGCTTGGCATCGTCGGCGCAACCAACGCGTTGCAGAACGTCGGTTCGGTCCGCGCGCTCGGCATCGAAGCGGCAGTGGACGTAAAGCTCCCCGGCGGCTTTGGCGCATTCGCGTCCTACAGCTACAACGACACCACTTATCGCGATGATGTTGTGATCACCAGCACCACCCCGGTCACGGTCCAGCCGACCAAGGGCAAAACCGTGGTCGATACGCCAAAGCACCTGTTGCGTGGCGAACTGTCGTATGACAGCGATACGGTCTTTGGTCGTGTGGGCGTGAACTACCTGTCAAAGCGCTACTTCACCTACCTGAACGATCAGTCAGTGCCGGGCCGCGCGCTGGTGGATGCCACCATCGGCTACCGCCTCGACATCGGCCAGCGCCAGCCGGTCGAACTGCAGTTCAACGCGGTGAACCTGTTCGACAAGCGCTATGTCGCCACGATCGGGTCCAACGGCTTCGGCTTCAGCGGCGATAACCAGACCCTGCTGGCCGGTGCGCCGATGCAGGTCTTTGCCACCGTCAAGGTCGGCTTCTGAACATGCCCGGCCTTTCCTTCGCAAAGGCCCTCGTCGCGGGCGTCGCGCTGCTATGCAGTGCGGCGCCTGTCGCCGTTCGGGCCGAAGAAAGCCGCGCGCCGGTCCTGCTCATCTCGATAGATGGCCTTCGCCCCGGCGATGTCCTCGAAGCTGATAAGCGCGGCCTCAAAATCCCCAACCTCCGCCGCTTCCTTGCCGAAGGCAGCTACGCCACCAGCGTCACCGGCAATCTGCCCACCGTTACCTACCCTAGCCACACCACGCTGATCACCGGCGTGGCACCCGCCCGCCACGGCATCGTCGGCAACACCACGTTCGATCCCACACAGATCAACTACGGCGGCTGGTTCTGGTTTGCGGATGATATCACCGCCCCTACCCTGTGGGACGCGGCAAAGGCGGCGGGCCACACCACTGGCAACATTCATTGGCCGGTCAGCGTCGGCGTCTCCTCGCTCACGTGGAACATGCCGCAGATCTGGCGTTCGGGCCACGCGGATGATCGCAAGATGCTGAAAGCGCTCGCCACGCCTGGCCTCTACGCAGCGCTCGAACACGATTGCGGTCCCTATGCCGATGGCATCGATGAAGGCGTGGAAGCCGACGAAAACCGAGCAAAATTCGCCGTTCGCCTGATCGAAACGAAGAAGCCCGGCTTCCTCACCGTCTATCTCGCCGCGCTCGATCATGAAGAGCACCTGTTCGGCCCCGGCAGCGCGCAGGCCAATGCCGTGCTTGAACGTCTCGACGCTGCTGTGGGCAAGATGGCTGCTGCCGAACTGGCCGCACATCCCGATGCCACGGTCGCGCTCGTCAGCGATCACGGCTTTGTCGCCACCGAGACCGAAATCAACCTGTTCCGCCCGTTCATCGATGCCGGGCTGATAAAGCTCAACGCCGATGGCAAAGTCGCATCATGGGACGCCATGCCTTGGCCGTCGGGCGGCTCGATTGCCATCGTCCTTGCCCGGCCCGATGATGCGGCGCTTGGCGGGATGGTAGGCAGTCTGCTCGAAAAGCTCGCGGCAGACCCGCAAGCGCGGATCGCGAAAATCGCCACCCGCGCCGAAATCGCACAGATGGGCGGCAATCCGCAGGCCAGCTTCTATGTCGATCTGAAGCCCGGCGCGCTTGCCGGCAGTTTCGACGCGCAAGCACCGCTGGCCAAACCCTCGCGCTACAAGGGAATGCATGGCTATTTCCCAACCCTGCCGGAAATGCGCTCCACTTTCCTCATAATGGGCAAGGGCGTGGCCCAAGCCCGCAACCTTGGCGAGATCGATATGCGCGCCATCGCCCCCACACTGGCGGCCCGCATGGGCGCCCCCCTGCCCAAGGCTGAGGCCGCGCCCCTTAAGATCACCGACTGACCTCTTTCCAGACACAGCTTCTCCAGCGTTCCCAGCATGTTAGAGAAGCTGTGTTTCGATCCACCACATTGCCGAAATTTGACGAAACAAGAATATCTTGGCGCGACTCACGCCTCCCGGCGCAAGGGTTCGCGCGTCGCAATTCCGCACAAAAACGGTACCCCATGAAACGCGGCCTTTTTCGCACTATCGACACATTCCTGGGCGAATGCGCCCGCGTCCACGAAGACGCCGGAGACGCCTTCCCCTACCTCCGCCCGGAACTCTACCGCCTGCTGGGCTTCCAACCCGCCTATGAAGATCTCCCGCTGGTGACGCCGCATGGGCAGGAGCAGCACCACCACTAATTCGTCGCCAAATCGTAGACACCCGACCCGCACCTGCTATTACACAGGCAGCAGTATTGAGTGCGCGGACAGGGATTTACGACATTGGCCATTGTTACCGGAACTGGTTCAGCAGAAATCCTAAATGCCACGTCTGGTATTGATACAATCACCGGCGCTGGGGGTGGTGATCGTATTTCAGGCACCACCGCCAATCTGAATGGCGATACCATCACGGACTTCGGTCCTGACGATCTGATCGTCATCACGGATGCGCCTGCGGTCAGCAGCTTTGTCGAATTTAGTGGCGGTTCGCTCACGTACGGCAGCACGACCATCGCCTTGCCCGGTCTTGGCCCCGGTGTCTTCGCCGCCACCCCGTTCATTACCGGCGGTATCGGCCTTGCCTACTATGCGCCTCGCAGCATCACCACCGCAGGCACCGCCACCAACAATGCGCTCACCTATGGCGGCATCAGTCTGGACGCGCCCGGCATCACGCTGACGAACACCGCCTCGGGCCGCATTTTCTATCGCGGCGTGGCGATGAATCAGGGCGGTTCCACCTTCATCAACGAGGCTGGCGGTCAAGTCGCCCTGATCACCGGCTCCTCCGGCGATGACATCGTGGTCAATCGCGGCACAATTTCCGGCAATGTCACACTCGCTGGCGGGAACGACAGCTTCACTGCATCAGGTAGCGGGGCGTCGTTGAACCTCATTGATCTCGGCGCAGGAGCGGATGTCCTTCGCATCGAAGGTGCTTATACGTCCTTCAGAGCTGTTGGGGGTGAGGAATACGACTCACTCCAAATCGCCACAGGCCCGGCTGTTTTCGACGCAGCCAATCTCGCAGGCTTTGAGCAGGCGACAATTTACGTTGCTGATAGAACCACCAGTAACATTCAAAACTTGTCCGGATTGCAATCTGTCACGATTGTCTCAGCGACAGAGAATGCGCTGGCAAACTTTATCACTTCCATTAACCCGCTCGTCGATCTGGCACTGGATGGTGACTATATTGCAGTGAGCGCATCGACATTTAGGTCAATTTCCGGAACCGGCAAGTCAGAATACGTTATACTTAGCCAAGCAAGTAGTATCACAGGCAATGTCAATCTTGGTCTCGGCGATGACTTTTTAAAATTCAGCGCAAGTGATTTCCGCCCACTGGCGACGGTCGGCGGACTTGTTGATGGCGGAGCTGGGATCGATACGCTACGCTTGGACACATTCAACGAGGGTTCGCCGCGCTCGGTCGATCTTGGCCGATTTAGCGGTTTTGAAAAGCTCTTCATAAATCTAGACTACGTCATCCAGTCGAACTGGACGATCGACAACGCCGGGTCTGATTTTACCGACATCCGCGTGGGCCAGGGAACGGGCCTGACCATCAACGCCAGTACGCTCACGTCCACCAACGTCGATGCGGTATTCGGCGCCCGCCTTGTCGTCAGCACAGATAGCACCATCGCCAGCATCTACAGCGTCAACGCGCGGCTATTCGGTGTCGATCTCGATACGCCAGAGGGCGATTTCAGCGCCTCATCGCAGATCCTGATCAACGGGCAGGTCACCGGCGACATAGAGATGGGTCCGGGCGACGATACCGTCGATGCCCGTGGCGGAACCCTGGGCGGCACCATCTACGGCAATGGCGGAGACGATATTCTGCAGGCCGGCAAGGGGCCAAACCATCTCGTCGGCGGCTTCGGCAACGATTATCTCAGCGGCGGTGCGGGCAAAGACACGCTCGAAGGCGGTCCCGGCATCGATACCGCGTTCTTCAATCTCGCCCGTGCTGACGCCACGATCACCCGCAACGCCAATGGGTCCATTACCGTCACCTCCGGCAAGGAGGGCATCGATACGCTCACCGGCATCGAGCAACTGCTCTTCGGCGAAGCGCTTTACATCACGTCCCGTTTCGTCGATCCCGGCGACGCGATCCTTGCCGATTTCGCCCCGAATGCAGGAGGCTGGACATCGCAAGACCGCTTCCCGCGCCTTCTTGCCGATGTGAACGGGGATCGCCGCCCGGATATCGTCGGGTTCGGGCAGGAAGGCACGCTTGTCGCCATTCGCCAGTCGGACGATACCTACCTGCCAACCTACACGGGCATCGCCAATTTCGGCGTCAATCAGGGCTGGGCGTCGGACAACAACTTCCATCGCGAAATGGCAGACGTTAACGGCGATGGCCGCGATGACGTCATCGGCTTCGGCACTTTCGGCGTGCAGGTTGCCCTCAGCACGATCCTGCAAAAGCCCGGCAACACGCCCGGCACGACTGTCGCCTACTACGGCTTTGCCGCCCCCATCACCGGCTCGTCAAACTTCAACCCCGCCAATGGCTGGACCTCGCAAAATGGCTTTGCCCGCACCGCGGGCGATGTGAACGGCGATGGTTTTGCCGATATCGTCGGCTTCGGGCAGGCGGGCACGCTGGTTGCTCTCGGCGATGGCAAGGGCAATTTCGGCACGGCTACTCTCGCCCTCGCCAATTTCGGCATCGCGCAGGGCTGGACATCCGACAACACCTTCCACCGCGAACTGGCAGACGTGGACGGCGATGGCCGCGATGACGTCATCGGCTTTGGCGCCCACGGCACATATGTCGCCCTCGGCCAGGCCAACGGCACATTCGCCGCCCCCGTCCTCGCGCTGGAAAACTTCGGCACCGGCCAGGGCTGGTCGACACAGGATGCCTTCCCGCGCGACATGGGCGACGTCGATGGCGATGGCCGCGACGATATCGTCGGCTTCGGCATAGCAGGCACCTTCGTCGCCTATGGCAAGGCTGACGGCACCTTCACCGCTGCCAATTTCGATCTCGCCAACTTCGGTCAAAATCAGGGCTGGACCAGCGACACCCTCTACCACCGCGAACTGGCAGACCTGAACATCGACGGTCAGGCCGACATCGTCGGCTTCGGCGCAAATGGCGTGTATGCGACAATGGGGCTGGATGGAGTGCTGATCTGATCAGGCCCTTCTTCCGACTACCAGAAGCCCCGCTCCCTCGCGCCAGATGTCGTTGGGGCGGGGGCCTCGGTGTTGTTAAGGAACGGCCTCGCCCTTCACCGGTCGCTCATCCATCGAAAGCCAGTGTCAGTTGCTCAGTTCCGCTACCCGTGATGAACGCCTCGATCTTGCGTGATCGCAGCAAATGCAGCCGCGCGCCTGAATAGGGGAATGCGCCGGGCCGGTAGTGCCAATCGAGATCGTCGGATTCATATAGCGACCCGCAATAGTCGCGCGGATCGCCAGACCATTCCCACGCGCGCGGGTCATAATCCGCCCGTTCGGTCATTTCCACGAACGCCGTGTAGAAATCCCGCACCAGTTCAGCAGGTGACCACTCCTGTACGCAATGTTCTTCCCAATCGAGGCGGTTTACGATCAGATGGTCGCCTTCGCTGCCCAGTGAATGGTGCGGAACGCAAGTCAGGATATTGGTTGAGCCTTCATCCCCGATGACCCAGCTTGCCGCGCGGGGGCGGTCGATGATGGCTTCAAGCCAACGGATGAAATCGGGAAACGGATCGCGCACTTCCGAACAGCTGATTTTGCCTCCGCCGCGCGTCAGGCCCCGAATATGCAGATAGATCCAGCCATGAACGGGCACCGAAAAGCTGACACGGCATTCCGGTGAAGGACACAAAGCAGGATCGGTTGCCGTCTCACCCATGCTTCACAACAGATTCCCCTGCCGCGAAGTGTCCTCGCGCTTGGCGCTTTTCATCACGCTGGCGTCCACCCACGGAATATCGAGCCGCTTGCCCTTGAACAGTTCCGCCAGCGTCAGGATTTGCAACCGGGGATGTGACCGCCCGGTATATTCGTTCTGCCACAGCCCCACGGCGGCGGCTTCCTTTTCCATCGGCTTGGTCGGAAGCCCTGCGCAGATGAACACGCCGAATGGGGCCTTTTCGCGCTCCATCGCCGAATGCAGATCGCGGATCATCTTCACGTCCACGTTCTTTCCGCCCTTCACCGAAACAATCGCCTTTTCGGTGCGCTTGCCATCGGGCTTGAAATAGATCAGCCCGTCGATCCCGCCGTCCGCGCCCTTCTTCTTGCCGCCATAGGGCAGCGCATCGACAAGGCTCACCGCCCACCACTGGAACTGGTACTTGTCCCGCTCCGCCAGATCGAGCGCCGCGCCCAAATCCTGCGGGCGCCCTTCCACGGTGAAGTCTGCGCCCGGAAAGGCATCCTTCATCCGCTTTTCGATCAGGCTGATGGCCAGATGCGTTACATCGATGCCCAGCCACTGCCGCCCCAGCTTTTGCGCCGCATGAACCGCCGTCCCGCACCCGCAGAACGGATCGAGCACCACATCGCCCTCGTTGGACGAGGCCGCGATGATGCGTTCGAGCAGGGCGAGGGGTTTTTGGGTGGGATAACCGAGGCGTTCTTGGGCTTGGGAATTCAAAGGCGCGATGTCGTCCCAGAGAGTATTCACTGGCGTTCCCGCCATTTCATCCAAAAATCGCCTTAGCTGAATTCTTCCCTCGGGGCTCTTGGGAAACTCAAGCCTACCCTCACGGTCAAATTGCTCCATTCGCTCTCGCGAGACTGCCCACCCGTTGGGGTGTGGTTTAAATCCTTTGTATTCATAGTGCAGATTGGGCCGCACGCCAGGATTCCGTAGATTGTCCAGCCGATAGATTCTGCCATCAGCTGTTTTGTAGCGATACTTTGAAGCTAGATAACTTTCACTGTACGCCGTATAAAGTTTATTATAAATGTGATCGTTCGACTTGCAGTAATAAAAAATGGTATCCGTCACGTCAGGATATGAGATCGTTGTATTCCCTCGTGAAGTAGTCCGCTTCCAAACTATTTCATTTGTAAACGCCTTCGCCCCAAACACCCCATCCAGCAACAGCTTCAGGTAATGGCTCGCGGTCGGATCGCAGTGCAGATAGAGCGAGCCTGTCGGCTTCAGCACGCGGTGCAGTTCCAGCAGGCGCACCGCCATCATCGCCAGATAGGCCATCATGTCGTTGTCGCCCAGAAAGCCGCGCATCGCCCGCAGCAGTTCGAACGCCGCCGTATTGCCGCTGCGCATCACTTCGTCGAACGCCGCCTCGGCGCTGGCATTCCAGTGCCACGTATCCTCGAACGCCTCGATCTGCGCGTCCGAATTGTGGCCTTCGGGCGATTTGAACAGGATGTTGTAGTTGGCGTTCGAATTAAACGGCGGATCAAGATAGATCAGATCGACGCTCTCATCCTTCACATGTTCGCGCAGCACGTGAAGATTGTCGCCGTAATAAAGCGTGTTGGTCATATCCGCCGTTCTGCCCCTTCGGATTACCCCCGGCAAGGGGGCCACATCACATTCCCCCAAATCGCGCACCCCACTCTCCCCCCTTCCAAAACCCCGCTCCCCCGCGAAGGCGGGGCCTCGGTGTTGTTACGGAACGTCTGCTTAAACCTCCTGAGGTCCCCGCCTGCGCGGGGACGCACAAACCTGTTTCACCCCCCGTTTTCGTCATTCCCGCGCAAGCGGGAATCCAGCGCGCAACCTTGGAAACTGGATTCCCGCCTGCGCGGGAATGACGAAATGTGTGGGAGCGACATTTGTGAGGGCGGCAGGGGCACCTTGCGAACCTTGATGGGTTTCAACTCCGCTTGCCTACACGGGGCGAGTATGACAGGGACTCGCGCGCCCGATCCATCCCGATTTCCTGCACCGGACGCCTGCCTTTTCCATGCTTACCATCAACGGCATCACCGTGCGCCTCGGCGGACGCGACATCATTTCCCGCGCCTCGGCTGCCATCCCCCCGCGCGCCCGCGTCGGCCTTGTCGGTCGCAACGGCGCGGGCAAATCCACGCTGGTCAAAGCCATCATCGGCGAGATCGAGCCGGACGAAGGCGCCATCGAAATGCCCCGCCGCACCCGCCTCGGCTACCTCGCGCAGGAAGCCCCGGCAGGCAACGCCACCCCGTTCGAAACCGTCCTCGCCGCCGACGTCGAACGCACGCAATTGCTCGCAGAGGCCGAGACTTGCACCGACCCAAACCGGCTGGGCGATGTTCATGACCGCCTGCTCGCCATCGATGCCTACAGCGCCGACGCCCGTGCCGCGCGCATCCTCATCGGCCTCGGCTTTGACGAGGAGATGCAAGGCCAGCCGCTCGACAGCTTCTCCGGCGGCTGGCGGATGCGCGTCGCGCTCGCCGCGCTGCTGTTCTCCGCGCCCGATGTGCTGCTGCTCGACGAGCCTTCGAACCACCTCGATCTTGAAGCGACGCTGTGGCTGGAGAACTTCCTCAAGGCCTATCCCGGCACGCTGCTGCTGATCAGTCACGAGCGTGATCTGCTCAACAACGTGGCCGACCACATCGTCCACCTCCACGCGGGCAAGCTCACGCTCTATCCTGGCGGGTACGACAGCTTTGAACGCCAGCGCAACGAACGCCTGGCCCAACAAGCCGCCGCCCGCGCCGCGCAAGAAGCGCAGGCGGACCGGCTCAAGGACTACATCGCGCGCAATTCCGCCCGCGCCTCCACCGCCAAGCAGGCGCAATCGCGCGCCAAGATGCTCGCCAAGATGCAACCGATCGCGGCGGTGGTCGAAGATCCCTCGCTCAGCTTCGACTTCCCTGACCCCGAGGAACTGCGTCCGCCGCTGATCACGCTCGACCTCGCCAGCGTTGGCTACACCCCCGGCAAGCCGGTGCTGCAGCGGCTGAACCTGCGCATCGATCCCGATGACCGCATCGCCCTGCTCGGCCGCAACGGCAACGGCAAGACCACGCTCGCCCGCCTGCTCGCCGCGCAGCTTGCGCCGATGGACGGGGCGATGACGGCGACGGGGAAGATGCAGGTCGGTTACTTCACCCAGTATCAGGTCGAGGAAATTGCCGATGGCGGCACCCCGCTGGAACTGATGACGCGCGCGATGGAGGGCAAGAGCCCCGCCGCCGTCCGCGCGCAACTGGGCCGCTTCGGCTTTTCCGGCAACCGCGCGACGAGCGCCGTCGGCACGCTGTCGGGCGGTGAGCGCGCCCGCCTCGCCCTCGCCCTCGTCACCCGCGACGCACCGCACATGCTGGTGCTCGACGAGCCGACCAACCACCTTGATATCGACGCGCGCGAGGCGCTGGTGCACGCGCTCAATGCCTACAAGGGCGCGGTGATCCTGATCAGCCACGACCGGCACATGGCCGAACTGGTGGCCGACCGTCTGGTCCTCGTCGATAGCGGCACGGCCAAGCCGTTTGACGGCAGCATCGAGGACTACATCGACTTCATCCTCGGCCGCAACCAGCCCAAGGCGGAAGGCGGGTCCGAACCGCAGGCCAAGGGTGGCGGCGCTCAAGACCGCAAGGCCCGTGCGGCGGCGCGCGAGACGTACAAGGCGCTGCAGAAGGCGCAGGAGCAGGCTGAAAAGCGAGTGGCCAAGCTGCAGGCGGAAATCGCCCGGATCGACCGCGCGATGTTCGAACCCGCCAATGCCGCGCCCGATCTGGCCAAGCTCAGCATGGGTGACCTGTCACAGCGGCGGGCCAAGCTGTCCACGGATCTTGAGGAGGCGGAAGCGGCGTGGCTTGAAGCAGGTGAGGCGCTGGAAGGGGCCAATTGAGGCTTGATGCCAGCAGCGCCGGTGCGGCGGTTCCGCATTTCAGATCGCTGAGGGGTTTACGGGGTTTACACGGTGCAGAGGGGGTTTCTCCGGCCTCCGGTTGCGATGGTGCGACGGTGAAGCGGGACCCCGGGTCGAGCCCGGGGTGACGGGGATTTTGCGAGACAGGCTCGGCAGCCACCTCCTGCTCTACCTCCCCCGGGAACAGCGCTTCGAGCCTTGCGCAGCGGGCGTCGGTTTCGCCGTCCCATTCCCGTTCTGCGCGGGTGCGGGCTTCGGCTATCATGCCGTCGCGGACTTCGCCCCAGAGATCCCAGGTGGCGTCGTCGTCATCCTCGGCGGGTTCGGGGCAGGTTTCGTGGAAGGTCCGCAAGGCTTCTGCCTCGCTCTCTTCGATGAAGCGTTCGCGTTCGGGATCGGGGAGGCAGGCGGCCTCAGCGGGCGCCTCGCCCTCACCCAGCGCGAGGAGCATGTCGTCGAACTCCTCGGCAAGGCGGTGGATGGCGGGGCTGGCCTTGGCGGCGCGGGCATCGAGCCGCGCGAGGTGGGCGAGCAGCAACCGCGCATCGAAGCGCTGGCGCTGGCCCACCGCCTCGCCGCGATACCAGATCGTCTCGGTCGTCCCCATGATCGCGCGCTCGGCCAGCACCTGCTCCGCCGCCGCCCGCGCATGGAGCAGCGCGGCCTCCCACCCTGCAGCAAAAGCCGGATCGCGGCGACGGCGCACATAGGCCGTCTGCTGCGAAACCCCCGCCGCCAACGCCGCCGCGCGAACATTGCCGGAACGGCTGAGGTGTTCGAGGAACCGCGCGATGAGGAGGGGGGTGAAGCTGTGGCCACCCGACGGCGCAGCCGAAAGGGTGTCTTTGGACTCCCCTCCCGCCTGCGGGAGGGGGACTCCAGCGCTGTCCTTCGTGCGTTCCGCCCGCGCCCACCCAGCCCAATCCACCTGCCCGCCCGCATCGCGCGGGGGCAGATCATCATTGGGAAGCCCGATATCCCGGCTGGCGGGAATCCACCCCCTGCCAAACGATGAGGGTTCGAAGGCGGTGGCTTTGGCGGTATCGGCATGATGCGGCATCGGGCGCTCCCGTTGGAACAAAACGGGATCGTGTACCGCAGGACGGGGGATGTAGGAAAATGGTTTTTGGGTGGTTCACCCAAAAGCACTGAGACAAAGGAAGGTGCGCAAGGGACACCATCATTGTCACACTTTTGGAATCAATTGCGTTCAATCAATCGGATCGAAGCCGCCGAAACTAATCCACCACGCACTGAGGCGTAATGCCAATTGCCAGAACGGGGCATCCGCCATTTCGACCTGCGTCTAAGCGGTAGAGTAGTTTTCCCATCCAAGTGGTTGACGCTCCAAACTTTTTGAAGACTTCCGCCTCTCCCTCGGACCCATCTTTCTTCAGTACCTTCCCCAGCCCTTTCAGAAATGTAGTGTCGAGTGATGATCCACGGGTTAGCACGACACCGACGTCAATCGCACCAGCTTCGTAAAATGCTGAAAATGCATAGAGATCGCGATCGTAAGTCTGGTCCTTACTATTCCACTCTAAATCAAGTGCTACTCGCCCGTTCAAGAAATCGATGCGATGGCCGTCGAGAAAGCCTTCTCGAACATATTGATCGAGAATAATATCTCTTTTCTTCGCATGCATCAGCTTGACGTGAAGGTCTGCCGCGATTCGCGCCTCCTTCCAGCCGTCCCCTTCGCCAAAAAGCGTGTCTACGTATTTGGCAATCGGACCCTTGCTGCCGCCCGGTGTGCGTATCATCTTCTTGGAGATTTGGAACTTCGTCAAGCCATCAAGCAGACTGGCGAATTGTTCAGGAAAACTGGTAGCAAGCACAGACGCGGCATTACGATAACTATAGAGTTCAAATTTTCTTGCGATTTCTGCTGGGAAGCTGGCTTCGACCAAACTCCGATGATCCGCGGCTTTGCCGCTGGAAACATCATGCCCATCGTCGACAATCGCGTCATCGTCGTTATCGAGAAACTCATCATCGCCGCTCATTCAGCGGGAACTCCAATTGTGCTATTGTATGAGTAGGTGTCCCAGCTTGGGCGATAGTCATCATCTGCCTGATTGCCCCAAACTGTCCAGCCTGTGCGCTTTCCTCGACTGAACATTTCAAGTCGGGGCCCCCAGCTACAATCCTCGATTATCTTATATTGTTCGTCTGGCTTTCGGCTATGCTCGCGCTTCCGCGACTGAATCATATTAACTTGACTACGGCCGGGGTCTAACGTTCGGGCGTTCTTCCCACGCACTCCGAATAGCAATAGTTCGGTGACGTTACGGAAGTAGAAACCAACGCCACGCCCGTCTGAACCACCGTCTTTGCGCACTTTGTGCCAGACGATGTTGGAGATGTAACGGAAGCCCCATGCTTCCATAACTTTTAGTCCATCCGGTAACAAGGCGTTGGGAACCCACAGATAAAGGTGGGCGGGATCAGCTGCAATTTGCTCGACCGGTAGATCGCAGATTTCGTCCAGCGTCATGGTGCCGTAGCGGTTCAGTCGCTTATGCTCTGGAGCGACCTTCCCGGTACGGTTCTGGAACTGCCACGGAGGGTCAGCCAAAATTGTCCCGAAGGATTTTCCACGAGCGGTTGCGAGAAGATTCGCCCCAGCTTCCGAGACTTCCGATGATTGGAACATAACAGGATCTTTTCGCAATCTGGAACTCCCGTCAAGCACGATGTGAAAAAAGTGCCGCCAACATCGCACCCCTAACGAGAAATCTCCAGCGGGCTACGCATTAGGCAATTTTGCAGCGGAAAACTTCTTCTGAGATTCCTACAGCTATGGTGACGCCTCACTATTCCGATGACACGTGCATAAATCCCTTAATGCGAATTGCAGCCCCCCAAGTTCTGCCGGCAGCCCGCCCTTCGGCAGGCCACCGGCAAGGATCGCGGCTGAAAGGCACCCGTCCGCGACCCTGGACTGTTACGTAACGCCCCTAGGGACGGGGCTTGCCGGGTGGCAAGGGCAAGGCCTTCGGGAATGGTGGTATTTCCCCGTGTAAAATCGCGTTTACATTCCTGAATGCCCGCTGTGCGGATGGTTCATCCGGTGGTTCAGGCCGGAGCGATAGGGGGGCTTTAGGGCCATTTTGGAACCATTCAGGGGGGGATTGTGAAGTCTGCGCTTAGAGCACTTTCCGACCAATCTGGATCATCGTGATTGCGAAAGGAAGCTCGCTGGCAAGGCGCAGCGTGCAGCAGGGGCTGGTTGCCCCTGCAAGCGATGCAACGCTGTCCAGCGAGCTTCCTTTCGCAACCGCAAAGCGGCGGGCCGCATTTGCTCCAGCGCAGCGTTGCTCGTCAGTCACAATGCCTCTGCATTGCTCCTTCCTCGCGCCTCGCGCTGAAGCAAATTCGGCTCCGTCACGGTGACCCAGATTGGTCGGAAAGTGCTCTGATATCGTGGCGTTTTCGCAAGGATGTGAAATTTCGGGGATTCTGAACCTGCTGGACGTGGCGCGCGAGGCGCTGGACCGCAATGGCTTTGCGCTGGCGGCAGCGCATCTGGATATGGCGACGATTGCGGTGGTCGAACGCGGGGCGGCGGACGCTGGCGCAGAGTTTCGGGATATGCCGGTTTGCCAGTGAGGGGGGTGGCGACTGGTATCGGCGGCTTTCTCAAGCTCGTCATTCCCGCGAAGGCGGAATCCCGATTCTGCGGTTGCGCGCTGGATTCCCGCCTTCGCGGGAATGACGAAAGTTGGGGTGATGACGGGGGGTGCCGCACGATCAGAGGCGTCTCAAGGGCGGGCCGGAAAAAATCGACGGGTGTGGAATAAAGCCGCGGGGGCATCGTTTTGGAATTGTGCAGTCGGTTGGACGGGGCACATTCTGAAGGGAACAGCGATGATGACGATGAAGACACTGCGCCGCGCGGCGCTTGGGCTGGCGGCTGCGGGTGTGGCTTTTTCGGCGGTGCCGGCGGCGGCGGGCGAAGGCCACTGGTCCATCGGCAAGGGCGTGCAGTGCCGCGTGATCCTGGGCATCGTCATCTGCACCAAGGCGCGTCCCTGAGCGCGGGATAGCCCCTCAGTCAGCGCTTTGCGGCTGCTACCTCCCCATTTGTGCCTGCGCAAAAATGGGGAGGATTTAGGTGGCCTTGCGTATGGCGCCACACCACCCCCAACCCCCTCCTCTGAAGATGAGGGGGCTTTTTTTGGGTTAGCGCTTGAGCAAAGGCGCGAGGTAGTGGCCGGTGAAGCTGCGGGGGTTCTTGGCGACCTGTTCGGGGGTGCCTTCGGCCACGATTTCGCCGCCGCGCACGCCGCCTTCGGGGCCGAGGTCTATGATCCAGTCGGCGGTCTTGATCACATCGAGGTTGTGCTCGATCACGACGACGGAGTTACCCTGTTCGACCAGACGGTGGAGGACTTCGAGCAACTTGCGCACGTCTTCGAAGTGCAGGCCGGTGGTGGGTTCATCGAGGATGTAGAGCGTTTGGCCGGTGGAGCGGCGGGCGAGTTCCTTGGCGAGCTTTACGCGCTGCGCTTCGCCGCCCGATAGCGTGGTGGCCTGCTGGCCGACCTTGACGTAGCCCAGCCCCACTTCGTTGAGCATATGCATCCGGTCACGGATCGGGGGGACGGCCTTGAAGAATTCTTCGGCGTCCTCGATCGTCATGTCGAGCACATCCGCGATGGAGTGGCCTTTGAACTTCACTTCCAGCGTTTCGCGGTTGTAGCGTTTGCCTTCACACTCCTCACACGTGACGTAAACGTCTGGCAGGAAGTGCATTTCGATCTTGATCAGGCCATCGCCCTGACACTTTTCGCAGCGGCCACCCTTCACGTTGAAGCTGAAGCGGCCAGCCTTGTACCCGCGCGCGGCGGATTCGGGGAGGCCGGCGAACCAATCGCGGATCAGGGTGAAAGCGCCAGTATAAGTCGCGGGGTTGGAGCGCGGGGTGCGGCCGATGGGCGACTGGTCGATCTCGATCACCTTGTCGCAGTGTTCGAGGCCGGTGACGCGATCATGCGCGCCCGCGATGACCCGCGCGCCGTTGAGCGTGCGGGCGGCGACGGCGTGGAGCGTGTCGATCGTGAAGCTGGACTTGCCCGAGCCTGAGACGCCGGTGACGCAAGTAAACGTGCCGAGCGGCACCTTGGCGCTGACGTTCTGCAGGTTGTTGGCGCGCGCGCCCTCCACGCCGATGAACAACCCGTTGCCCTTGCGGCGCTTCTTCGGAACCTCGATCCGGCGGGTGCCGGTGAGGTATTGGCCGGTGAGGCTGTTCGGGTTGTCGAGAATATCCTGCAGCTTGCCTTGCGCGACGATTTCGCCGCCATGCACGCCCGCGCCGGGACCGAGATCGACCACGTGATCGGCGGTGCGGATGGCGTCCTCGTCATGTTCGACCACGATCACGGTGTTGCCGAGATCGCGCAGACGCTTGAGCGTTTCCAAAAGGCGGTCATTGTCGCGCTGGTGGAGGCCGATGGAGGGTTCATCGAGCACGTAGAGCACGCCCGAAAGGCCGGAGCCGATCTGGCTGGCGAGGCGGATGCGCTGGCTTTCGCCGCCGGACAGGGTGCCGGAGGTGCGATCAAGGTTCAGGTAATCGAGGCCGACGTTGTTAAGGAAGCCGAGGCGCTCGTTGATTTCCTTGAGGATGGCCTTGGCGATCTGGCTTTGCTGGCTGGTCAGCTTGGCATCGAGATTGGCGTACCAATCGACCGCTGCGGCGACGGAGAGGCGGGTGATGCTGGAAATGTCGGCGCCGGCAACCTTGACGCTGAGCGCTTCGGGTTTGAGGCGCTTGCCCTCGCACGTTTCGCAGGGTTGCGCGGTCTGGAACTTGGAGAGTTCCTCGCGCATCCAGGCGCTTTCGGTTTGCAGCATGCGGCGGTTGAGATTGCCGATGACGCCTTCGAAGGCTTTCTGGACGGTGTAGCTCTTCTTGCCGTCGATGAAGGTAAGCGGCACGGCCTTGCCGCCGGTGCCATAGAGGATGACGAGCTTTACCTCGCCGGGGAGTTCATCCCACGCGGTGTCGAGGCTGAAGCCGAAATGGGCGGCGAGGCTGGCGAGAACCTGCATGTAATAGGGCGACGGCGGGTTGCTCTTGGCCCAAGGGACGACCGCGCCCTGTTTGAGGCTGAGGTTTTCGTTGGGGACGACGAGCTGCGGATCGAACAGCAGCTTTTCACCAAGGCCATCGCACGCGGGGCACGCGCCCTGGGGGGCGTTGAAGGAGAACAGGCGGGGTTCGATGCTCTCGATAGTGAAGCCGCTGACGGGGCAGGCGAACTTTTCGCTGAAGACGATGCGGTTGGGGGGGAGTTGCGCGCCTTTCAGGTTGCCCTTGCGCGTGCCTCCACCACCCCCAACCCCCTCCTCTGAAGAGGAGGGGGCTTTGCGGCGGGGCTTCTTCTCCCCCTCCTCTTCAGAGGAGGGGGCCGGGGGGTGGTGGAGTTCGGCCACCGTCGTGTCCGCCAAATCGATATAGGCCAGCCCATCGGCCAGCTTCAGCGCCTGTTCGAAGCTGTCTGCCAGCCGCGTCTGGATGCCGTCTCGCACGGCGATGCGGTCTACCACCACTTCGATGTCGTGCTTGAGCTTCTTGTCGAGCGCGGGGGCGTCTTCGATGGCTAGCATCTCGCCATTGATGCGGACGCGGGTGTAGCCCGCCTTCTGCCATTCGGCGAGTTCCTTGCGGTATTCCCCCTTGCGGCCGCGCACGACGGGGGCGAGGAGATAGGCGCGGGTGCCTTCGGGCAGGGCCATCACGCGGTCTACCATCTGGCTGACGGTCTGCGCGCTGATCGGGAGGCCGGTGGCGGGGCTATAGGGCGTGCCGACGCGCGCCCAGAGCAGGCGCATGTAATCGTAGACCTCGGTCACCGTGGCGACGGTGGAGCGCGGGTTGCGACTGGTGGTCTTCTGTTCGATGCTGATCGCAGGGCTGAGGCCGTCGATGTGCTCGACATCTGGCTTCTGCATCATTTCGAGGAACTGGCGCGCGTAAGCGCTGAGGCTCTCTACATAGCGGCGCTGCCCTTCGGCATAGATCGTATCGAAGGCGAGGCTGGATTTGCCGGAACCGGACAGGCCGGTGATGACGATCAGGCTATCGCGCGGGAGATCGATATCGATCCCTTTGAGATTGTGTTCACGGGCGCCACGGACGGAAATAGTGCTGAGAGACATGCGCGGCGGTGTTCCAGATTTGTTCGATTTGTGCAAGGCCCCGCCCCGCGTTTGCGCATGTGGGGAGTGCGAGTGTGCGGCGCAATACGGGCTTTGGGGTTTTGCGTCCCCGCGCAAGCGGGGACATCAGGCGGTTTGCCCTGGTGTTGCGTGATACGCCTGAGGCCCCCTCCTTCGCTGGGGCGCCTTAATCAGAGGCGTTGTGCGGTTTTTCTCACCCCGGTTGTGCCGCAGCGCACAATTTTGGCACAACAAAGGTGGGTTTCTGTCGGAACCATACAATTTACCTTGTCGAAATGTTGCTATATCGGCGGTGTCACCCAAGGAGTTTGGACACCGGTTCGATGGTTGCCGATTTGCCCGATCAAGCTGTTCCTTCGCCGCAGAGTCTGTTCTGCCGCAACAGTGGCGTGCGGGCAGTGCGACCGGTGGTTTCGGCCAATGTGCGCGAACGGTTTGCGCGGTATTTCGCGGCAGACTTTGCAGCGGCGATAACCGAGCATCGGCATGATGAGGACCATGCGCCGGTGGTGGTGGCCTGAGGGACTGCTTCCGTAGCGGTTGACACAAGCATCGCCTAACAACACTGAGCCCCCCGCCTTCGCGGGGGCGCCAGATTTGCATCCGCGAGTAATCCCTAAAGCGCCAGTGCGCGGTGGCCGGGTTCGCCCAGCCAGCGGGATTTCAGGTTCCAGACCTTAGCGATGACAGCTTCTGAAAGCGCGTCTTCCGGCTTGCCCTGTGCGGCGACTTTGCCCTGATCCAGCACGATGACGTGATCGGCGTGGTTCATCGCCAGCGCCAGATCGTGAACAACGAGGACCACGCCCCTTCCCGCTCGCGCAAGAGTGCGGAAGCTGTGCGCAAGGTTGCGCTGATGGGCGAGGTCGAGCGCGGCCAGCGGTTCGTCGGCCAGAATCCATTGCGGCTGGGTGGCGAGCACGCGGGCGAGCAGGGTGCGGGCGCGCTCGCCGCCAGAAAGAGTGGAAAGCGGACGATCTGCCAAGGGTTCGAGATCGAGCGCGGCAAGCACTTCGGCCACGATGCGCGCGTTCTCAACCGATCCGGTGCGATGCGGGAGGCGGCCCAACCCCACGAGCGTGCGGACGGAAAGGTTCCATGCCACCTCTCCCGCTTGCGGCAAGTAACCGATGCGGCGGGCACGATTTTCTGGCGGGAGTTCTGCCAATAGTTGGCCAGTGAGCGTGACGGTGCCGCTGGCGGGAATAGCCAGACCCGCCAGCGTGGCGAGCAGCGTGGACTTGCCCGCGCCGTTGGGACCGCAGATCGCGGTAACGCGGCCAGGGTGGAGTTGCGCGGTGACATCGTGCAAACGTTGCGGGATGGTGATGCCGTGGGCTTCAAGCATGGCGCAAGCTTAGCTGCTCCCCCGCGCCTGACATTACTTGGGGGGCGGGGGCCTCGGTAGGTTTACGCAGACGTTCCGCAACAGGCCTGAGGCCCCCGCCTGCGCTGGGGAGCACTGCCTTTCGGTCGGCAAGTGAAATGGCTGCCATCACGCGATCTCCCGGCGCATCTTGAGCAGGAGGCGCAGGAAGAATGGCGCTCCGGCAAGGCTCAGCGAGATGCCGAGGCGCAGTTCGCCGCCCTTGAGCGGCATGATCCGGCAAAGGCAATCAGCGAGCAGAAGCAGCAGCGCGCCCGCCAGAGCGCTGGGGAGCAGCGTGGAAGACGGGCGCTGGTCTGTGAACGGGCGAACCATGTGCGGCACCATCAGGCCGACGAAGCCGATCATTCCCGCCACCGCAACGCCGCTGCCAACGATCAGGCCAATGGCGGCGACCATCAGCCAGAGCAGGCGCGCCGGATCGACACCGAGCGAGCGGGCGGCGGCCTCTCCCAATGCCAGCGCATCCAGCGCGGGTGCGGCGCGCCACAGCACGACGAGGCCAACAAAGGTGAGCGGAGCGGCAAGGCGCACTTCGGCCCAGCCACGATCTGCCAGCGCTCCCATCAGCCACGTGACGATCTCTGACAGGGCGAAGGGATTGGGAGAGAGGCTGATAGCGAGGCTGGTGAGCGCACCTGCAAGGCTGGCGACCATCATGCCAGCCAGCGTGAACAACGCGATGCCACCGGCACGCCCGGCGATCAGCGCGAGCAGGCCCATTGCCCCCCCTGCCCCGATCAGCGCAAACAGCGGGAGCGTGATGCCTTGCGCGGCATAGCCAGTGTAGAACGAGAGGACTGCGCCCAGCGCCGCTGCGGGCGCTATGCCGAACAGGCCGGGGTCGGCCAGCGGATTGCGCAGATAGCCCTGCATTGCGGCCCCCGCCGCGCCTAGGCCTGCGCCAAGTGTGAGCGCGAGGACAGCGCGGGGCAGGCGCAATTCCATCAGAATCGCGGTGGCGTTGGGCACGGGGGGGCTGAACGGGCTTATCCACACTTGCCCGGCGAGGAGCGAGAGCGGGATGGCCAGTATGAGGGCGGTGAGGAGGAAGCGGATGGGGCGGGTCATTGCTTCGCCCCCTCCACCATCTGCGATGGTCCCCCTCCCCGTTCCGGGGAGGAATTGCGTATTTGCGCTAGCCTTCGGGCTGCAGCGATCAGGGTGGGGCCGCCGCAGTAGAGAAGTTTGGAATCGAACGTGGCGCGGCGGGTGCTTTTGAGGGCCTTGAGCGCGGGGTGCGACAGCACGCGGTCATCGCCTTTTCCGGTTTCGGCAGTTTGCCCGGCCATGAGGATCAGTTCGGGCGGGTCGGCCAGCATCCGTTCCAGCGGGAGCAGATCGGCCTGCCCCAGCCCGCGCGCGGCGGCAAAGTTGGTGAAGCCGGTACGGCGGAGCATGTCGGCAATCAGCGTGCCGTCGCCGGGAACCATGCCGCCCGATTGCCAGACGACGGTGGGGATGGGCGTTGTGCCTGAGGGTGGCGCGGCAGATGACAGCGCAGCATCAATGCGGGCGATCAGGGCATCGCCGCGTTGCGGATGACCGGCGAGCGTGGCGATCTGGCGGATTTGGGCATGACTTTCCGCCACGGTCATGGCCATGCCGATGCGTTCGAGGCGGAGGCCAAGGCGGCTGTAGGCGCTGGCCGTTGCAGGATCGGTAAAAGTGCTGCCGAGGACGACGTCAGGCTTGAGCGCCAGCACTTCTTCCACGGTGCCGCGCGTGGCGGGGAAGCGGCTGGCTTGGCTTGCATCCATCGAGGATGCGCGCGGATCGTGGCTGTAGTACGAGATGGCGAGGATCTGCGCCGGGTCTGCCACTTCGGCAAGGACCGCGTCGGTGCAGGGGTTGAGGCTGACGATGGTTGGGTGTTTGCGCGTGACGTTTTGAGGGGTGGCGCTGCTTTGGGGGATGCAGCTGGCGGTGAGGAGGGCTGCGGACAGCACCACCCCCCGGCCCCCTCCTCTCAAGAGGAGGGGGAGTAGGGTTGCGGCCCATTTGCGCGTCCCCGCGCAGGCGGGGACCTCGGGCCGTTTACGCCAGCGTTCCGTAACACGCCTGAGGCCCCCGCTTTCGCGGGGGAGCAGGGTTTTGGATCGAGGCGTTGTAGCTGCCATCAGTAGCGGGCGCGGATGCCGATATAGGCGGAGCGGCCCCAGGTGCCGTACGTGGCGACGGTCTGGTAGGCCTGATCGAACAGGTTTTCGACGCGGCCATAGAGTTCGACACGTTCGGTCACCGGGAAGCTGGCGCGCACGGTTGTCAACGCATAGCCATCAAGGCGCGTGGCGTTTGAGGCATTGTCAAAGCTGTCTCCCACCAGACGCAGGTCGGCGCCAAGGGTGAGGCCTGCCAGCGGTGTTGTCCAGTCGCTCGACAGCGTAAGCGCGTGGGTGGGGCGGCGGGGCAGATACTTGCCAAAGTTCGCCGTGCCTGCGGTGCGGTTTTCGGTTTCGAGGTAGGTGTAGGCGGCCTGCAGATGCAGGTTCTCGGTCGGGCGTGCGCCGAGTTCGGCTTCGACGCCCTGCGCACGGGCAAGGCCCACGTTGTCATACAGACCGAAGGGTCGCGTGGCGCAGGCGTTGAGGCTGGCGCAGGATACGAAGATGATCAGATTGCGGCTATCGCGACGGAACAGCGTGGCCGAGGCGTGGAGTGGCGCGTTGCGGTTGCCCCATTCAAGGCCTGCGTCATAGCTCTTGCTGCGTTCGGGCTGGAGCGCAGCGTTACCGTATGTCGAGAGCAGGTTGTAGAGCGTGGGGGCGCGGAAGCCTTCACCATAGGAGGCGCGCAGGCGCAGGTTTTCGACCAGTTCGAACGAGCCGTTTGCGCCGAAAGTCCACGCCGTGCCGAAGCGGCTGTGATCATCAACGCGCACGCCGGCGGCAAGGCTGGCCCGGCCATTGCTCCAGCCGAGCAGCGCGTGGCCGCTGGTGAGGTTTGCCTTGGCTTCAGCGTCGAACGTGCTGGAAAATCGGGTCCATTCGCTGTCCGCACCGAAATCGAGCGTGAAGCTGGCGGGCAGGTTCAGGCGACCGGTCAGGTCGGCGCGTTCGGAGCGGCCTTCATAGCCATAAGAGGGGGCGGTGCCGAAGGTGGGATCGAAGTAATCGCGCTTCGTATCGGAAATGGCGAAGCCGGTGTTCAGCGTGAGCGCATCGGAGGTGTAGCGCAGGCCGACGCGGCCCGATGCCTGGCGGGTGTCCTGATATTCAGGCGTATCGCCAAAGATGAGATAGGTGGGCGGGCCGAAACCGTCGATCTGGGTGCGGGTATCGGCATAGCGCGCGGTGGCGACGACGGCGAGCTGGTCGGTCAGGTTGACGCGCCCCTTGCCGCCAACGCGCCACTGGCGGAAGCCGTCGGGTTCGGTGCCGGCAGCGGCGGCAGACACGCCATCGGTGCGGCTGTAACCGCCGTTGAGCGTGAGCGCGGCGCGGTCTGTCGAGAGGCCTGCGACGGCATCGGCGGTCCAGCTTTCGTTCGCGCCATATTCGGCGCTGGCTTCAACGCCGTTCAGTTCGCGCGACTGGATGGCGATCACGCCGCCGATGGCCGCGCTGCCCCAGACGACCGAGTTGGAGCCGCGCAGCACGTCGATCCGCTCAACCCCGCCGGGGGTCAGCGTGCCGAAATCGAAGCCGGCTGACGGGGCAGAAACGTCTTCCACGCGGACGCCGTCGACGAGGACCAACACCTGTTCGGCATCGGAACCGCGCAGGCGCACGCTGGTGAAGCTGCCGGGACCGCCGTTGCGGGTAAAGGTCAGGCCGGGGACACGTTCGAGCACGCGGGTAATGTCAGGGCCTTGGATCGACTGGATTTCGTCTGCCGTGATGACGGTGACGGGCTGGCCGAGGCGGCTGAGCAGGGTTTCGCTGCCGGTGGCGATGACGGTGATGGCGTCCGAACGGGGACGGTCCGGGCCGATCATGATGTCGTCGGCGTCCTGTGCGAAGGCAGATGACGCAAAAGCAAAGGCAGAAACGCAAAGCAGGTACTTGTTCACAAGACGGTCCTCAGGCCACGAACGGTTACTGCCGTTCATGGCGAGAGGTGCGCTGGGCCATGCAATAGGCGCGCCTCGTCGCGTGCGCCCGGTACACCCCGCCCGGTCGCGGAACGACTACCATCGGCAGGTCTCCTGGCTCCCGGGTCATCGCTCGTCGCCCGCCTTCCCAGCGCGAGTAGACCCGCACCAGTGGCATCAATGGGCGACGCGCTATCCGGTTACAGTTGCGGGGGCAGCGCCGGATTGGAACCGGCTTCCCTCTCAGCCCGCAAGGAGCGGGCACCGTTGGCGTCTGCCCGGCCCCTAGCGGGAACTTTGCTGTACTGCAACGGCGAGAATGGTCTTTGGGGCAGGTTAACCGGATCGAAGGGGGATGTGCCGCATCGGGACAGCGGGAAAAGCGCGGATGCGCGCGGGGACCCAAAGGATTAGCGGGATAGAGGAATTACCGGGATTTTCGCTGCCACCATGCCTCTTGAGATCGCCTATCGGCCGATTGTGCTGCCCGCCTCCGCGCGGGAAGGTGCGATCGTGTCTGGCCCGGTAATGGTAGCAGAGCCGCAACCCCGCGATTTTGCAGGCCGCATCCGACGGCGTGACATGCGCTCCATCCGGCGCGCTCTACGCGCACCATCAGTGATGCGGCAGCGGTTGGCGGGCGTGGCGATGTTCGGGCTGCTGGCCACGGTGCTGGGGCCGATTGGCTGGGGCGAGCCGGGCGGCGTTCAGGCCGCGACTGCGCGCGTGCAGATGGCCGGGCTGCAACCGTTCGAACGCGGGGGCGACAGCTTTCCGGGATCGGCGTTCTACTGGCTGGATGCGGAAGGCAGCGGGCTGATCGAGCCGACCGAGGCGCAAGCCAAGTGGGATCAGAGCAAGAGCGATGCCGACATCGGTACTGGACGCCCGATTCTGGCCACCGGCACGAGCGAAGACCGTTGGCGTGCTTTGCAGTGCCTGACCACCGCGATCTACTACGAAGCGGCGAGCGAGCCGGACGCCGGGCAGCGCGCGGTTGCCCAAGTGGTGTTGAACCGCGTGGCGCATCCGGCTTGGCCGAACACGGTGTGCGGTGTAGTCTATCAAGGGTCGGAACGCCCCGGATGCCAGTTCTCGTTCGCGTGCGACGGATCGCTGGCGCGCAAGCCGATGAAGGCGTTCTGGGACCGCGCGCGGCGAGTGGCAGCCGATGCGCTGGCGGGCAACGTCTATGCACCGGTCGGCCTTGCCACGCACTATCACACAACAGCGGTGCATCCTTATTGGGCGCCGAGCCTTGCCTTTATCGGCACGATTGGTGCGCACCGGTTCTACAACTGGGCGGGCGCTGCCGGTAAGCCATCGGCCTTTACCGCGCGTTATGCCGGGAGCGAGCCGATCGCCGCGCCGCATCCGCGCACATGGACGCCCTCGCCCGCAGACATTGCCGATCCGCTGGCGCTGGAAAAGGCGTTCGAGGCGGGCAAGATCGCGGCGGCAGCAACCATTGCGGATGCCCCTGCCCCCGCATATGCTGCGCCCCTTTTGCAGCGCGGCGGCGATGCCGTGTTCCGGGCGCAGGGATTGCCGGGCCTTGCAGCGCCGGGTGCAAACTCAACCTCGCGCGCGGGCGAGGCTCCGGCTTCGGGCAGCGGATCGGTGCTGCCGGGGCACGAAAGCGCAAGCCAGTGGATCGCGCAGCCGGGAGCCTGAGCGCTCAACACAGCTTGCCGCAAAAGCCTTTCGTATAAGGTGATTACCGCTTCCTTTACCCTGTCATCGAACACACTCTTAGTCCGCATTGCGTAGAGCGGTGGCTGTGGAGAGCAGTCCGGGGCGTTTTTCGGGCTGCTGAGGAGAAGCGACGGAATATGGTGCGATTTGCCCCTCGATACGGAATAATTTCCCCCTGCATGGCGCGCCCCGTGCTGGGGCGGCATTTGCGGGCGGTGAACGACAATGCGGAAGGCTGGAGCGGATCGTGGGCGCAGCAAAGCGATGCGCTCGACACCGCGCTGCGACTGTTTGCTGCGCACGGCTTTTCGGCGGCAGCAAGGGCGCGCGATGCGGCAGCGATCGCAGAGGCCGGCGGCGATACGACCCGCAGCGGCTTTTGGCTGGAAGTCTGCAATACGCTCGACCGGCGGATGGCACGCGACTTCAAGGCGCGACGGCATAGCTGATTTCCCCGACCTGCGGAGAGGAACCAAAAAAGCCCCGGTGGAAACGCCGGGGCTTTTTCGATGGGTTGTACAGATTGTGCTCCCCCGCGCCTCAGGCGTGTTACGCAACCCTACAGCAAGCCTCCTGAGGCCCCCGCCTGCGCGGGCTAGCAGACTACAAGACATGGCGCCGCCCTGTCACTTTTGCTATTGCGAACTGTTATCGCAAAAACCCGGAAACTAGCCGTTTTTCGCGGTTGCATTCGTCTGCACGCGGGCTTAGGGGCCGAGTCATTCTGCCAGAACTTTCCTGTCTCGCGGGGCACGGGAGGGCTTGGGCGAAAGCTCTACTGGCATCTGTATGCTTGTCCCCGCGCACGGAAAAGGACCGTAGAGCATGGCACGCAAGAAGATCGCGCTTATCGGCGCAGGCAATATCGGGGGCACGCTGGCCCACCTCGCCGCCCAGAAGGAACTGGGTGATATCGTCCTGTTCGACGTGGTGGAAGGCGTGCCGCAGGGCAAGGCGCTCGACCTGTCGCAGTGCGGCCCGGTCGAAGGCTTCGACGCCAAGATCACCGGCACCAACGACTATGCCGACATCGCCGGTGCAGACGTGATCATCGTGACGGCAGGCGTTGCCCGCAAGCCGGGCATGAGCCGTGACGACCTGCTGGGTATCAACCTGAAGGTGATGAAGGCCGTGGGCGAAGGCATTGCCGCCAACGCACCCGACGCTTTCGTCATCTGCATCACCAACCCGCTCGACGCGATGGTGTGGGCGCTGCGCGAATTTTCCGGCCTGCCACACAACAAGGTCGTCGGCATGGCTGGCGTGCTCGATTCGGCCCGCTTCAGCACTTTCCTTGCATGGGAATTCGGCGTTTCGATTCGCGACGTGAACACCTTCGTGCTCGGCGGTCACGGCGATACGATGGTTCCGGTGACCCAGTATTCGACCGTCAACGGCATCCCCGTTCCCGATCTGGTCAAGATGGGCCTGTCCACTCAGGAAAACATCGACGCCATCGTGCAGCGCACCCGTTCGGGCGGCGGCGAAATCGTCGGCCTGCTCAAGACCGGTTCGGCATTCTATGCGCCTGCCGCATCGGGCATCGCGATGGCTGAAGCCTACCTCAACGACCAGAAGCGCATCCTGCCTTGCGCCGCCTATGTCGATGGCCAGTATGGCGTTGACGGCCTTTACGTCGGCGTGCCGGTGATGATCGGCGCGAACGGCGTGGAAAAGGTGATCGAGATCGAACTCGACGATGAAGCCAAGGGCAACCTTCAGGTTTCGGTCGATGCGGTCAAGGAACTGCTGGACGCCTGCAAGGGCATCGATCCCAGCCTCGCCTGATTTTCTGACACGATTTGACAGTTGCGCCTCATCCTCCCCTGGGGCCACCTGACTGCAGAGCCTTCCTTCACGCAAATCTGGCGCGTGACGGAAGGCAGCACCGGAAAGGAACGACATGAGCATTCTCGTCGACAAGAACACAAAGGTCATCACCCAGGGGATGACCGGCAAGACCGGCAGCTTCCACACGCAGGCCGCGCTGGATTACGGCACGCAGATGGTTGGCGGCGTGACGCCTGGCAAGGGCGGCACCGACCACATCGGCCTGCCCCAGTTCAACACCGTGGCCGAAGCCAAGGCTGCGACTGGCGCGACCGCATCGTGCATCTACGTGCCGCCTTCGGGCTGCGCCGACGCGATCCTCGAAGCGATCGACGCCGAGATGGAACTGATCGTGGCGATCACCGAAGGCGTTCCGGTGCTGGACATGGTGAAGGTAAAGCGCGCCCTTTCGGGTTCGAAGAGCCGCCTGATCGGCCCGAACTGCCCCGGCGTGCTGACGCCGAACCAGTGCAAGATCGGCATCATGCCGGGTTCGATCTTCAAGGAAGGTTCGGTCGGCGTTGTTTCGCGTTCGGGCACGCTGACCTATGAAGCTGTGTTCCAGACCTCGGCCATCGGCCTTGGCCAGACCACGGCTGTGGGCATCGGCGGCGATCCGGTGAACGGCACCAACTTCATCGACGTGCTGGAACTGTTCCTTGCCGACGACGCCACCAAGTCGATCATCATGATCGGTGAAATCGGCGGCGATGCGGAAGAACAGGCCGCGCAGTTTCTGATCGACGAAGCCAAGCGTGGCCGCAAGAAGCCGATGGCTGGCTTCATCGCGGGCCGCACGGCACCTCCGGGCCGCCGCATGGGCCATGCTGGCGCTATCGTTTCGGGCGGCAAGGGCGATGCGGAAAGCAAGATCGCGGCGATGGAAGCTGCTGGAATCAAGGTTTCGTCCTCGCCTTCGCTTCTGGGCGAAACGCTGGCCGAAGTGCTGAAAGAGCGCGTCTGATCGCGCAGATGCTACCGCCCGGATAGGCAACCTTGCGTAGGGGGCTGCCGGGCGGTTGCTTCAAGTTTTTCCGGTAGGCGGCTGAAACGACAAATGGCCTGCCGTATTCATGGATTTTTGTGCGTTGGCCTGTTCAGCGCGCCGGAAGGGTCGGTTCCGCATGAAGTGCGGGACGGAGAATTGTCCGAAGCCCCCATCCTCCCCGGGGGGACAAGGAGTTGGTAATGGGTTCTGAACTGCACGATTTTGATGTCGATCCTTCGCAGGAAGGTCCGCAGCCCGGCCCTTCGTGGGCAAGCAAGCGCTGGCCGATCACCGATGCCGCCGCTGGCGATGACCTGACGCAGGCGATGGACCCGATGGCGCTCAAGCTCGCTATCGGAAAGTCCGCGAAGAAGGCCGGCGCGCCGCTTGATGAAGGCGCGCTGCAGCAGGCCGCGATGGATTCCATCCGCGCGATGACGCTGATCCGCACCTATCGCGTGCGTGGGCACCTTGCCGCCGATCTCGATCCGCTGGGTCTTGCGCGCCAGAAGCTGCCTGCCGACATTTCGCCCGAATACCACGGCTTCGCCGCGGCCGACATGAACCGCAAAGTCTATATCGGTGGCGTGCTGGGCCTTGAATGGGCGACACTGAACGAGCTGGTGGCGATCCTGCGCGCGAATTATTGCGGGCACATCGGCTTTGAATACATGCACATTGCCGACGTGGAGGAGCGCCGCTTCATCCAGGACCGCATCGAAGGCGGCGACAAGTCCGTAGACTTCACCCCCAATGGCAAGAAGGCGATCCTTGCCGCCGTGGTGCGTGGTGAGCAGTACGAAAAGTTTCTCGGCAAGAAGTACGTCGGCACCAAGCGCTTTGGCCTCGACGGTGGAGAATCGATGATTCCCGCGCTGGAAGCCGTGATCAAGTATGGCGGCCAGCTGGGCGTGCGCGAAATCGTTTATGGCATGGCCCACCGTGGCCGTCTGAACGTGCTGGCCAACGTGATGGCCAAGCCGTATCGCGTGATCTTCCACGAATTTTCAGGTGGCACCGCCAACCCGCAGGATGTGGGCGGTTCGGGCGACGTGAAGTATCACCTCGGCACCAGCACCGACCGCGAGTTTGACGGGACGAAGGTGCACATGAGCCTTGTGCCCAACCCTTCGCACCTTGAAACGGTGGACCCGATCGTGCTGGGCAAGGTTCGGGCGCAGCAGGTTTTCCGCGATGATATCGGTGACGATGTCGGCCCCGATGCGCGCCACAAGCAGGTGCTGCCGGTGCTGATCCACGGCGACGCGGCCTTTGCAGGCCAGGGCATTGTGTGGGAATGCTTCGGCCTTTCTGGCGTGCGCGGTTATAACACCGGCGGCTGCATCCACTTCATCATCAACAACCAGATCGGCTTCACCACCAGCCCGCAGTTCTCGCGCGGGTCGCCCTATCCTTCGGACGTGGCGAAGGGCGTTCAGGCCCCAATCCTGCACGTGAATGGCGATGATCCCGAAGCCGTGACCTTCGCCTGCAAGATGGCGATCGATTACCGCCAGAAGTTTGGCCGCGATATCGTGGTGGACATGTGGTGCTATCGCCGCTTCGGCCACAACGAAGGCGACGAGCCGTCGTTCACGCAGCCGCTGATGTATGCCAAGATTCGCCAGCATCCGGGCGTGAGCGACATCTACGCCAAGCGCCTTGTGGCCGAGGGCGTAATCGACGCCAACTACAAGGGCGAGATCGAAAGCCACTTCACCGCGACGCTGGAAACCGAGTTCGAAGCGTCCAAGGGCTACAAGGCCAACGAGGCCGATTGGTTCGGCGGTCGCTGGTCGGGGCTGAACAAGCCTGCCGATCCGGTTACCGCGCGCCGCAACGTGCCCACCGGCATCGACCAGAAACTGTTCGACAGCCTTGGCCGCACGCTGACCACGGTGCCCGACGACCTGACCGTCCACAAGACGCTGGGCCGCGTGATCGACGCCAAGCGCGAGATGTTCGCCACCGGTCAAGGCTTCGACTGGGCAACCGGTGAAGCGCTCGCTTTCGGCAGCCTCGTCACCGAAGGTTATGGGGTGCGTCTTTCCGGGCAGGACTGCGGGCGCGGCACGTTCAGCCAGCGCCATGCGGTGTGGGTCGATCAGAAGGATGAGCGCAAGTTCGTGCCGCTGAAAACGCTGCCGCACGGCACGTTCGAAGTGCTGGATTCCACGCTTTCGGAATATGGCGTGCTGGGCTTCGAATATGGCTATGCCAGCGCCGACCCGAAGAGCCTTGTGCTGTGGGAAGCGCAGTTTGGCGATTTCGCCAACGGCGCGCAGATCGTGATCGACCAGTACATTGCCGCATCCGAAGCCAAGTGGCTGCGCGCCAATGGCCTCGTCATGCTGCTGCCGCACGGCTACGAAGGTCAGGGACCGGAGCACTCGTCTGCCCGCATGGAGCGTTATCTGCAGCTTTGCGCTGAAGACAACATCCAGGTGTGCAACATCACCACCCCGGCCAACTACTTCCACGTGCTTCGCCGGCAGATGCACCGCCCGTTCCGCAAGCCGCTGATCATCATGACGCCCAAAAGCCTGCTGCGCCATCCGCTGGCAAAGTCGGTCGCTTCGGACTTCATCGGTGATGGGCACTTCATGCGCATCCTGTCCGACACCAATCCGTCGTCAGACAAGGACACGAAGCGCGTGGTGCTGTGTTCGGGCAAGGTCGCCTATGACCTGATCGAAGCGCGCGATGCAGCCGGGATCACCGATACGCAGATCATCCGTCTCGAACAGCTCTACCCCTTCCCCGGCGAACCGCTGGCCCTGCGCCTTTCGCGCATGAACAATCTGGAAGAAGTGGTGTGGTGTCAGGAGGAGCCGCGGAACAACGGTTCGTGGTTCTTCGTTGAACCGCTGATCGAGGAATCGCTCAAGGCTGCCAAGAGCAAGGTCGAACGCCCGCGCTATGCCGGACGCCATGCCGCCGCATCGCCTGCAACGGGCCTCGCCAGCCGTCACGCCAGCGAACAGGGCGCGCTTGTCGCCGATGCGCTGGGTCTTTCGGTGCGTGGTGAAATCCGTCGCCAAAAGAAGAACTGATTTTCCTTCTCCCCGAGGAACATGAATTATGTCGATTGAAGTAAAGGTTCCGACGCTGGGTGAAAGCGTCAGTGAAGCAACCGTTGGCCAGTGGCTGAAGAAGCCCGGCGAAGCCGTGGCGCTGGACGAGCCAATTGTCAGCCTCGAGACCGACAAGGTTGCGGTCGAAGTGCCGGCACCTGCCGCGGGCGTGCTGGGCGCGCTGGTGGCGAACGAGGGCGATACGGTTTCGGTCGGCGCGCTGCTCGCGCTGATTGAGGACAGCGTGGCGGCTGCGGGCGCACAGGCCCCTGCCCCGCGCACCGAAGCGCCGGTTGCGCCTGCTTCGGCTTCGGAAGCGCCTGCTCCTGCACCTTCGGGCGAAGCTGCCGCCCTTTCGCCTGCCGTGCGCCGGGCGGTTCTGGAATACGGCATCGATCCTTCGACCGTGAAGGGCACCGGCAAGGACGGCCGTCTGACCAAGGAAGACGTGATGGCTGCCGCTGCCGCCAAGCAGGCATCGCCTGCCGCTGCGGTTTCGGCTCCTGCTGCTGCGCCTGCCGCGTCCGCCCCTGCTGCGGGTCGCAACGAAGAGCGCGTGAAGATGACGCGCCTGCGCCAGACCATCGCCAAGCGCCTGAAGAGCGCGCAGGAAACCGCCGCCTTGCTCACCACGTTCAATGACGTGGACATGAGCGCGGTGATGGAAGCGCGCAACAAGTACAAGGACGTGTTCGAAAAGAAGCACGGCGTGAAGCTGGGCTTCATGTCGTTCTTCGCCAAGGCATCGGTTCTGGCGCTGAAGGATATCCCTTCGGTCAACGCGCAGATCCAGGGCGATGAGATCGTCTACTTCGACTACGTGGACATCTCTGTCGCCGTCTCGGCCCCGAACGGGCTGGTCGTGCCGGTGGTCCGCGATGTCGACAAGATGAGCTTTGCCGACATCGAAAAATCCATCGCGAACTACGGCAAGGCCGCGCGCGATGGCACGCTGACGATGGCCGACATGGCAGGCGGCACGTTCACCATCTCAAACGGCGGTGTGTTCGGCGGGCTTATGTCCACTCCGATCATCAACCCGCCGCAGTCGGCCGTGCTCGGCCTGCACCGTATCGAAGACCGCCCGGTCGTCCGCAATGGCGAGATCGTGGTGCGCCCGATGATGTACATCGCGCTGTCTTACGACCACCGTATCATTGACGGACGCGAGGCCGTGACGGCACTCAAGACCATCAAGGAAGCGATCGAAGATCCGACGCGGTTGCTGATCGACCTTTGATTTTGATGTTGTGCAGCATCCTTCGACAGGCTCAGGATGAGCGGGTGTTGTGCTTGTGACTTGAATCCAAAGCCGCTCATGCCGAGCTTGTCGAAGCATGGTCGCGCAACGGAGGCCGAAAATGGCTGAATACGATTACGATGTCCTTGTCATCGGTGCCGGTCCGGGCGGCTATGTCGCGGCGATCCGTGCGGCGCAACTGGGCCTCAAGACGGCCTGTGCCGAAGGGCGCGAAACGCTGGGCGGAACCTGCCTGAACGTGGGTTGCATTCCTTCGAAGGCACTACTGCACGGGTCGGAAAAGTTCGACGAAGCGGTGAACGGCACTTTTGCGGGTTACGGCATCAAGACCGGCAAGATCGAACTCGATCTCGACGCGATGCTCGCGCAGAAATCGGATTCGGTGAAGGGTCTGACGCAGGGCATCGAGTTCCTGTTCAAGAAGAACAAGGTGACCTGGCTGAAAGGTTACGCCAACTTCGAAGACGCGCACACGGTGACCGTGGCGGGGCAGAAGGTTTCTGCCAAGAACATCGTGATCGCCACGGGTTCGAGCGTCACCCCGCTGCCGGGCGTGACCGTCGACAACGACGCAGGCGTGATCGTGGACAGCACCGGTGCGCTGAGCCTCAAGAAGGTGCCGGATCATCTTGTGGTGATCGGCGGCGGCGTGATCGGGCTGGAACTGGGTTCGGTCTGGCGTCGTCTGGGGGCGAAGGTGACGGTCGTGGAATTCCTCGACCAGTTGCTGCCCGGCATGGACGGCGACGTGCGCAAGGAAGCCGCCAAGATCTTCAAGAAGCAGGGCATGGACCTGAAGCTTTCGACGAAGGTTACCGGCGTTGCGGTCGACGGCGGCAAAGCCACTCTTACCGTCGAACCTTCAAAGGGTGGCGATGCAGCGACCATCGAAGCCGATTGTGTGCTGGTGGCGATTGGCCGCCGTCCGAATGTGGACGGTCTTGGCCTCGACAAGATCGGGCTGGAGCTGAACGCGCGCGGGCAGATCGAAACTGACCACAACTTTGCCACCAAGGTCGACGGCGTGTGGGCCATCGGTGACGTAATCCCCGGCCCGATGCTGGCGCACAAGGCCGAGGACGAAGGCATTGCCGTGGCCGAGAACATCGCTGGCCTGACCGGCATCGTGAACCACGACATCATTCCGGGCGTGGTCTACACCATGCCGGAATTCGCGGGCGTGGGGCTGACCGAAGAAGCCGCCAAGGAACGCGGCGAGATCAAGGTCGGCAAGTTCCCGATGATGGCGAACAGCCGCGCCAAGACCAACCACGAACCGGACGGTTTCGTGAAGGTCATCTCCGACGCCAAGACCGACCGCGTGCTGGGCGTGTGGTGCATCGCCAGCGTTGCCGGCACGATGATCGCACAGGCCGCGCAGGCAATGGAATTCGGCGCGACGAGTGAAGACATCGCCTACACCTGCCACGCGCACCCGACTCATTCGGAAGCGCTGAAGGAAGCCGCGATGGCGGTGACGGGCAAGCCGATCCATATGTGATCGCCCGGCATCGACCGATTGAAGGGGGCCGTCCGTGAAGGGCGGCCCTTTTCGTTTTTTTGCCGGGAACCACTGGGCCGTTGCGGCGTGACATCCTTGGCCCACGCTGCTAGCGGCCAAGCTAAATTAAGAAAGCAGACGAATATCATGGCAGGATACAAAGAACCCGGTCTCGGCGACCGTCGCAACGCTTCGGCCGAAGCGCGCGCTAAGGCGATCGAGGCGCTGAAAGCAAAGGCGAAGGCGCCCGTCGATCCGGCGGTGCTGGCAGAGCGCATTGCGCGCGCCGAAGCCAAGGAAAAGGCTGAGGCCGAAAAGCGTGCCGTCGCACAGCGGCGCCGTGAAGAGGAAAAGGCTGAAAAAGCACGCATCGCTGCCGAAAAGGCCAATGTGCCGCCCCCGCCCAGCCAGGAAGAGCTAGACGCGCAGCGCAAAGCCTTGCGCGATGCCCGCTATGCCGCCCGCAAGGCGCGGAAGAAGTAGATTTTGGCCGACGCAACGCTGGTCCAGCACTCCGCACAAACCTCTCCAAATGCCGCTATTCCACCCCCGATGTGGGAACTGGAAGAAGGCGATGAATTGCTCGATACTGCCCGCGTGCCCAATGGCGCGCGTCTGAGGTTGGTGCGTAATGGCGAGGATTTCGTCATTCTGCTCGACCGCAACGAGTTGATGAGCACCGACGTCTGCGCTTCCGAAGTGGCGCTGGCAGAAATGACCTGTGCCCGCCTTGGCAAGCGCGCTGCACCGCAATTGCTGATCGGCGGATATGGCCTAGGCTTCACCTTGCGCGCGGCGCTTGCCGTGCTCGATAGTAGCGCGGGCGTGGCCGTGGCGGAGATCGTGCCAGAAATCGTTGCATGGGCGCGCGGGCCGATGGAGCGCCTCACCGCCGGATGCCTCGACGATCCGCGCGTGCAACTTGTTCACGATGATGTGGCCATGCTGATAGATGCGGCGTGTGGTGGATACGACGCCATACTGCTCGACGTGGACAATGGCCCCGAAGGCCTGACCCGCAGCGTGAACGACTGGCTCTATTCCGAAAGCGGGCTGCAGGCGGCATCCCGGGCGCTGCGCCCCGGCGGCATTCTGGCCGTTTGGTCCGCCTTCAAGGACAAGGCCTTTGTCGCCTTGCTGGAAAAGACCGGTTTTGCAGTCGAAGTCGTGGATGTCGATGCCGGCGAAGCGCCAAAGCCGGGCAAGGTGCCGCTGGAACATGTGATCTTCTTCGCCAGGAAGGCTTGAAGATCACGCACCTTTTGTTTGTGCCTCGCCGCACGCGGCGGTAACCGCAACCTTTGAATCGAAGGAGCGCCACAATGGCCATCAAGCTGAACCTGACCGAAGACGAAGTTGAAATCCTGATCGATGCGCTGGAAGCCGACATGGAAGGCTATGTCGAAGCGACCAAGGAAGCACGCGGCAACAACAACCGCGAAGACGTGAAGACTTTCACCGAAGCGGCTGAGCGTATTCAGGCGTTGAAGGGCAAGCTGGAAGCGCTGATCGGCGCATAACCGCGCCGATGCGTTTGACCCGCCGTATTGTTGTTGGCGCGCTGGCGGCGGGCGGTTTGCTGCCGCGCCGGATCGCGGCACAGCGGCGGGAGATAGCGCTGGACGAATGGCTGGCTGTGCCCATGTCGCCTCAGTCGCTCGCGGCCATCCGCAGCGCGGTCGGCACCCCCGGCATGGCCGCGTTCTGGCAGAGCGGTTCGGCCCCGCCAGCGTTCCTTGCCGATGGTCTGCGCGCCGCCGGGCATCCTGAACCGGTGACGCCGCCCGACAAATGGCACATCGGCTCGATCACCAAATCGTTCACCGCCACGCTGTTTGCCCGCGCGGTGGAAGCAGGCGCGATAGCGTGGGACACGCCGCTGGGCAGCGTTTTGCCAAAGGTGCCGCGCCGCTATCGCGCGCTGACCGCGATAGAGCTGCTCAGCCACCATTCGGGATTGCCCAAGGACATTCCGCTGGGTGAGCTGTTTGCGATGCCGCAGCGCGAAGCCGATGCGCGCGAAAGCCGCCGCCGCTTTGCCAAACTTGCGCTGGCGATGATGCCTGAGGCCAAGCCGCACCGCCGCATGATCTACTCCAACGCAGGCTATGTGCTGGCCGCGCGGATGCTGGAGGAAAAGACCGGCATGCCGTGGGAAGCGCTGCTGCGGCGCGAAGTGCTGGAACCGCTGAGGCTTTCCAGCGCAGGGTTCGGCCCGCCCGGTTCAGCAGACAGCTTCGACCAACCGTGGGGGCATGATCAGGGCAAGCCCGTATTCGCCGACAATCCGGCCGCGATGGCGCCGGCCGGCGGGTTGCATATGAGCATTGCCGATCTGGCGGCATGGTTGCGCGCGCATCGTGACCGCGCGGGCCTGCTTCGCCCGCAAAGCTGGAAGCTGTTGCACACCCCGCAGTTCGGCAGCGACATGGCTTTGGGCTGGTTCGCTGGAGCAGACGGCAGCCTCTGGCACAACGGATCGAACACGCGCTGGTATGCCGAAGTGCAGATCGACCAGCAAAGCGGCGTGATCATGGGGCATTGCGGCAATGACATGGCGCTGTTCTACCGTCAGCGCGCGCTTTTGCCCGCGATGCGAATGGCGGCATTGCAGCACGGATAAAGGTGCTGGACAGGCATGCTATATCTGCCAGTATATAGATTATGATCGCCATTCGAACCGCTGCACTGGCGCTGTTGTGCCAGTTTACCACACCCGCCTATGCTCAATCCGCGCCGGAATGCCCGCCCTCACCCAGCGATGCGCTATGGCCGCAAGGCGCGCCGCGCGCTGCCGACGGCACGCTGACGCTTGGCACGCCCGCGCAGATCGGCCTGACGCCCGATGGCAAAGGCAAGCATAAGGGCGGCGGCAGCATCACGGTGACCGCGCCCGGCACCTATGAATTCGCGCTGGGCAGTGCGGCGTGGATTGATGTGGCAAAGGATGGCGTAGTTCTGACTTCGACCAGTCACGGCCACGGCCCTGCCTGTGCGGGCATCCGCAAGATCGTGGGCTTTGCGCTTCAACCCGGAACTTATGACGTGCGGCTTTCTCGCAGTGATAGCGATACTGTGCAGGTGATGGCCAGCCTCTCGCGCTAGCGCTGCCCGCGCCGAGGCGGTAAGCCTTGCCGGATGCCTATCTCTGTTCCCACTGCCGAAATCGCGCCACTGATTGGCCTGCTCGATCTTGCCGGCATTGCCGTGTTCGCCCTTTCGGGCGCGCTGCTTGCCGGGCAATTGCGGCAAACCTTCGTGACGATGGCGTTCTTCGCGCTGGTTACCGGCGTGGGTGGGGGATCGGTGCGCGATCTGCTGATCGGCGCGCCAGTGTTCTGGGTGCGTGATCCGTGGGTGGCGCCCGTGTGCCTCGGCGTGGCGCTGGTGGCATGGTTCACCCCGCATCGCTGGTGGGACAGGCCCGTGTTGGAATGGGCTGACGCCGCAGGGCTTGGGGCCTATGCGGTGCTGGGCACGGCCAAAGCGCTGGCATTCGGCGTGCCGCACGTTCCTGCGGTGCTGATGGGCGTGATTACGGGGTGCGTTGGCGGGATCATTCGCGACGTGCTGGCAGGCAGGCCTTCGATCCTGATGCGGCCAGAGCTTTACGTGACGGCAGGCGCGCTATCATCGGTCCTCTGCGCCGGAGGGGCTGCGCTGGGGCTGGCGAACGCCATTGTCTGGCCGGTGGCCGCGCTGGCGGGGTTTGGCCTGCGCGGCGCGGCGATTTACTGGCGCCTAGGGCTGCCGGTTTATACAGTTGGTGCAACGGAAACCGACTGAGGCCCACGCCTGCGCGGGGGCGCTCGGCCTCGGTCGCGTCACCCGATCATCTCGACCACAACCTTGCCCATCGCCTGCCGGTTTTCCAGCAGAGCAATCGCTTCGCGTCCCTCGTCCAGCGAAAAGCGTTGCGACACGCGGGGGTTGATCTTTCCGGCTTTGAGCAGTGCGAACAGTTCTTCGACCTCGGCCTTGAATGCTGCCGGTTCGCGCGCCGTCCATGCGCCCCAGAACACGCCGCAAACGTCACACGATTTCAGCAGCGTAAGGTTGAGCGGTAGCTTGGCGATGCCCGCAGGGAAGCCTACCACGAGGAAGCGGCCTTCCCACGCGATGGCACGCAGGGCGGGTTCTGAATAGTCGCCGCCAACGATATCATAGACGATATCGGCACCGTTCGGGCCACAAGCGGCCTTGAACTGTTCGGCCAAGGCTTTGGATTGCGCCTTGTCGAACGGCGGACGGCCATAGATCACCACGTCATCCGCCCCGGCTTCGCGCGCGACAGCGGCCTTTTCCTCGCTGGAAACCGCAGCAATCACGCGCGCACCGAACGCCTTGGCCAGTTCCACCGCCGAAAGGCCGACGCCACCTGCTGCACCCAGCACCAGAACGGCTTCGCCCGCCTTGATATGGCCGCGATCCTTCAACCCGTGGATGGTGGTGCCATAGGTCATCAGCAGCGATGCGCCGGTAGCGAAATCGACGCCATCTGGCAGCGCAAACAGGCGGCTGATCGGGGCCACGATCTTTTCGGCAAGGCCGCCGTTGCCGATCATGGCGATCACGCGGTCACCCACGTTCCACCCACTAACGCCTTCGCCCAGCGCCTCAATCGTCCCCGCCAGTTCGCTGCCGGGGGCATAGGGCCGCTCCGGTTTGAACTGGTACAGATCGCGGATCATCAGCGTATCGGGGAAATTGATCGAGCAGGCGTGAACGCGCACGAGGACTTCGCCCTTGCCCGGCACGGGATCGGGCAGATCGTCCATGACCAGCGTTTCAGGACCGCCTGCCGCGTGGGTGCGCAGAGCCTTCATTCAACTTCTCCCAATGCCTTAGCGGAATCGATCCGCCCGAAGTGCCAAAGGAAGCAAGTTTTCAGAGGCTTGGGAAGCCCCCTTAAGCGAACGATTAAGCCGCCGCTACGGCATCCGTGCCCTTGGCAAGGAACGGCAGACCTTCGCGCATTCTGGCTTCGTGCGCTGAAATCGCATCGCCGCGGGCCATCGTCAGGCCGACTTCGTCAAGGCCGTTTGTCAGGCAGTGCTTGCGGAACGGATCGATTTCAAACTGGAAGCGGTCCTGAAACGGCGTGGTCACGGTCTGCGCTTCCAGATCGATGAACACCGGATCGGTCTGCGCGACTTCCATCAGACGGTCGATGGCTTCCTGCGGCAGCACGACGGTCAGGATGCCGTTCTTGAAGGCATTGCCCGAAAAGATATCGGAAAACGAAGGCGCGATCACGGCCTTTACGCCCATGTCGCCCAGCGCCCAGGCGGCGTGTTCGCGGCTGGAACCGCAGCCGAAGTTGTCACCCGCGATCAGGATCGGGGAGCCGGCGAACTCGGCACTGTCGAAGATATTGTCCGGATCTTCGCGCAGGGCTTCGAATGCGCCCTTGCCCAAGCCCTGACGGGTAATCGTCTTGAGCCATTTGGCAGGGATGATCACGTCCGTATCGACGTTCTTGCGGCCGAACGGGATCGCCCGTCCTTCGATCTGCTTCACCGGTTCCATGCAGGCGCTATAGCTTGGCGCGTCGGCGATGCAATGGTCACAATGCCCATACGCTCGTCATTCCCGCGCAGGCGGGAATCCAGTCGACAACCGTTGAAGCTGGATTCCCGCCTGCGCGGGAATGACGAATTTGGTATTGGGTAGGGTTGGAAGCAGTCAATCGGTTTCAGGCGTTTCGGCAGGCGGAACCTTCGGTTCGGTCTTTTCCGCGCGTTCCTTGCGGCGCGAGGCATAGAGCAGGGCCGCTGCCAGCGCTGCCGAGCCGATCGCCGCGCCCGCCATTGCTGCCTTGCCGGTCCAGTCCGTCTTCTTGGTCACGCTTGGAAACTCCTTGAATTGCAAGACCAAGATTGGCCGCATGTCACACAAATGCAAGGATCAGCGCAGGAATTTCCGCAGGTTCGTCCATTCTGCCAGCTTGGCGTCAAACGCCAGGGCTGCGTGGGCCGGACTGCTGGATGGCAGGCGCAGCAGAGCAAAGTCCCCTGCCCCCGCCAGTTGCCGCGCACCGATGCTGGCCGATTTTGCACCGTTGAACGCCACGCAACGCAGAGCCGGAAGCGAGGCCAAGAGCATGTCCAGCGCGTTGGGTTCCACATCGCGGATCGCGGTATCCAGACTGCCGGAGCGGGTGGCAGAACCGATGGCATCCCACAGCCCGATGCCATGCTCGCGCAACCTCGCCAGCCGGGCGTCATAGTCCAGCGCAGCGATATCCACACCGATCACCGCGCCGACCAGCCGCCAGAACTGGTTGCGCGGGTGCGCATAGTATTGCGCAGCGACAAGGCTCGCCTCGCCCGGCAGGCTACCAAGGATCAGGACGCGGGTATCTCTATCGACAATTGGCGCAAAGGACGCCTTGCGCTCGGTCATGCAGGCGCAAGCGTCGCGTCGTCCTTCGCCTTCTCGTCCTTGGCAGGCTTGCCACAGGTCATGCAGAAGCGGAAAAATGCCATCTTGCGCGTGTTGCAGGCGTGGCAGTGATCGAAAAGCGTCATGCCGCAATGGACGCAGAAATTGGCTTCGGCATCGCCGGTCGTGGAAATCGGCCGGTCGCAACCGGGGCAGACCTTGGCCGACATCTTCTTGAAAGCCTCGTCATGACTGAGTCTTGCGCGGCGTTCCTGTTCGGCCTGCTTTTCCACTTCCTGACGCTGCGCCAAATAGGCGCGCATGTTCTTCACAAGGAAATGCCCCGCCGCAAACGTCAGAGCGATGCCCACGATATAGCGGATATAGCCGCCGTAGCTGGGCAGATAGGGCACCAGTTCGACGAAGAAAACGAACACCGCCGCAAGCACGAAACCGCGCATGAGCGGCCAGTGATCGCTCTTGCGCTTCTTCATCACCATCCATGCGGCGACGCCCAGCATGGGCAAGGTAATAGCCAAGCGCAGCCCGAACACGCGCAGTTCCTGCCAGAACATCGCGCGTTCCTGCGCAGGAATTGCGGCGTCGATCAGGGCATTCTGCCGCATGCGAAGTTCACTCTCGCGCTGGTCGAGCGGGGTACGCTGGTTTTCAAGGTCGGCAATCGCCTGCTGGATCGCGCGCTCGTTGCCCTTCAACTGCTCCAGTTCGCGCGTGCGGCTAATGACTTCGGGATCTTGTTGCGGATTGGTCGTGGCTGTACGCGCCGCGATCCACGCGCGGAACGTCTCTTCGGCATTGCCCGACAAGCGCTGCGCCTGTTCCAGTTGCAGCCGCTGAATGCCCAGCTTGTCGTCGATGGCCGTGCGCTGCACCTCGATCTTGCGCACCTCGGCGCGGATCTGGCGGACTTGCGGTGTGTCCTCTGGCGGCGCGGTATAGACCTGACTCTCCACCATAGGCAGATCGCCAATCACCAGATTGCCAAGACCGATGATGAAGCCTGCAAAGACGATGGAAACCAGCCACAGCACGCCGCGATAGAGCCGCTCCGGCACACGCACGCCCTTGATCACGTCCATCCGCAGTCCCTCCTCTTTGTAGCAGAGGCTAGGGACGCAAATGCGGCTTGTAAATCTAGCGCTGCACCAGCGGGCTTACGCGGTCGCGCCCAGCTTCCCATTCCTGCCATTTTTCACCTAAGCCGGGATGATCGATCGCGCCTTCGCGCATGGCCGCAGCAGCTTGGGCTGCAGGCAGCGGCGGGAGCGGGCCGCCATCACCCATCACCAGTTCATCGCCCAGCAGACGAAACCCTTGCGCAGCGGGGCGGAAGGCCTGCACCACGGTCAGCACGTTGCCGCCGTTCTGCACCACATCGATGACCAAGGCATCGACATCGCCGGCGGGCGTGCCGACTTTCACCTGTCGGGCAATGGCGCAATCGGGCCACTGCGCCGCGCCCCCGGTGATAAAGGCGCGCGCCTTGTCGTCCTGCTCCTTGGGCGTTGCGCCATCGAAGCTTTGCAACTGGCGGCTACCATCGCCGCGCATACACAGCGATTGCGGCTGATAGGTGCCCCCCGGCGGCAGGTCCGATGCCGACCAGAAGGCATGGGCCATCAGGAACCCTGCCAACTGGAGCGCGGCTGTCGGCAACCCAGCCATCTTAGCCGATCAGCTTGCGCACGTCAGTCAACCGCCCGGTCACCGCCGCCGCAGCAGCCATCGCCGGGCTAACGAGGTGCGTGCGCGCACCCGGCCCTTGGCGGCCGACGAAGTTGCGGTTGGAGGTCGATGCGCAGCGTTCGCCCGCAGGCACCTTGTCCGGGTTCATGCCGAGGCAAGCCGAGCAGCCCGGCTCGCGCCATTCGAAACCGGCCTCGGTAAATATCTTGTCCAGCCCCTCGTCCTCGGCCTGCTTCTTCACAAGGCCTGATCCGGGCACGACGATGGCCCACTTCACGTTGTCCGCCTTCTTGCGGCCTTTCAGCACGGCGGCGGCAGCGCGCATGTCTTCGATGCGGCTGTTGGTGCACGAACCGATGAAGATGTTCTGCACCTCCACGTCCTCCATGCGCTGCCCCGGCGTGAGGCCCATGTAAGCGAGGCTGGCCTTGGCGGCTTCCTGCTTCGACGGATCGGCAAACGATTCCGGCGCGGGCACCACGCCCGAAATCGGCAGCACGTCTTCAGGGCTGGTGCCCCACGTGACCGATGGCGCGATATCCTTGGCGTCGATCACCACAACCTTGTCGTATGTCGCGCCCGCATCGGTGGCGAGGCTGGTCCACCATGCCATCGCCTTGTCCCAATCGGCACCCTTCGGCGCATAGGGACGGCCCTTGAGGTAGGCGAACGTCTTTTCATCCGGCGCGCAAAGGCCTGCGCGCGCGCCATGTTCGATCGCCATGTTCGATATGGTCAGACGGCCCTCGATGGACAGATCGCGGATCACCTGCCCCGTATATTCGATGACCGAACCGGTGCCGCCCGCCGCGCCCAGCACGCCGGTGATGTGCAGCACCACGTCCTTGGCCGTCACGCCCGGCAGCAGCGTGCCTTCGACGCGCACTTCCATGCTCTTGGACTGCTTGAGCAGCAGCGTCTGCGTGGCGAGAACATGCTCAACCTCGCTGGTGCCGATGCCGAAGGCCAGCGCGCCCAGCCCGCCGTGGCAGGCGGTGTGGCTGTCACCGCACACGATGGTCGCGCCCGGCAGCGAAAAGCCCTGCTCAGGCCCCACAACGTGGACAATGCCCTGCTCCGCATCGGCATCCCCGATGTAACGGATGCCGAACGCGGGCGCATTGCGCTCCAGCGCTTCGAGCTGCTGCGCGGATTCGAAGTCGGCAATCGGCACGCGCGCGCCATCGGCGGTGCGACGCGCGGTGGTGGGCAGGTTGTGATCGGGCACCGCCAGCGTCAGATCGGGGCGGCGCACCTTGCGGCCCGCCGCACGCAATGCCTCAAAGGCCTGCGGGCTGGTCACTTCGTGAACGAGATGCCGGTCGATATAGATGAGCGCGGTGCCATCATCGCGCTGTTCGACAACGTGGGCGTCCCAGATCTTCTGGTAAAGTGTGCGCGGATTCTGTGTCATAGGTTGACGCGGTTAGGCCCGCCCTCCCTGCAATTCAAGCAGGAAAGGGCGGGCCATCACCGTCTCCGGCGTAATTTTGTTACGCCATGTGGTTATTTTCCTCTGTCGGATCAGTATCGGCGGCCATCACGATCACGCTTTTCCAAGTGGAGGCGCGAATTGACGGCGGCAACGCGGCGTTCCAGCGTACGGTGTTCCGTCACCGTCAGACCACGGTTGGCATAGCGCGTGTAGGTCTGCTGAATGTCGCGAACGTCGCGGCGCAGGCCCAGCGCTTCCTGATGCGAAATCACGCGGTTGGCGCGGGCACGGTCGATCCGGGCATCAAGTGCATAGATATCGCGGCGGATATCGGCATTGCGAGCAGGCGTCAGATACGAGGCTTCCGCACGGTTGCCGCCCGGATAGCGATCGTTGTCGCGGTTGCCGACGTGGGCCGATGCGGTTCCGGCGAAGCCTGCCGCGAGCATCGTCGAAAGGGCGGCGGCGATAATGGTCTTGCGCATTGGATTTCTCCTCACTTGTCTGTGAAGCCAATTTGCCGCCAGTCGCCTGAACGCCAGAAAAACAACCCGTCGCGCCTTTCGGGCAAAGTGTAAGAATGTGTCGCGGAGAGCATTTGCGCGGTGTATGGAGCGCCCATGCAGACCTTCACTGCCTTGCTCATCGTGATCGCCACCGTGCTGGTCATGGAATTCGTGGCGTGGTCCAGCCACAAGTACATCATGCACGGCTTCGGCTGGGGCTGGCACCGTGATCACCACGAACCGCACGATGGATTCTTTGAAAAGAACGACCTCTATGCCGTGGTCGGCGCGGCCATATCGATCAGCTTCTTCATCCTCGGCAGCCCGCTGGTGCTGGGCGCAGAGGCATGGTGGCCCGCCACCTTCATCGGCCTCGGCGTGATGGCATACGGCGCAATCTACACACTGGTCCACGACGGCCTAGTCCACCAGCGCTGGTTCCGCTGGGTGCCCAAACGCGGCTATGCCAAGCGACTGGTGCAGGCCCACAAACTGCACCACGCGACAATCGGCAAGGAAGGCGGGGTGAGCTTCGGGTTTATCTTCGCGCGCGATCCGGTGGTGTTGAAGAAAGAACTTCGCGTGCAGCGGGAGCGCGGGATTGCGGTGTTACGGGAGGCGGTGGAGGGTTAGGCTGCGTTAGCAATTTGCACAGCTTCTTTGTCTTGCGGTCGTTTTTTCCAGAAACGGAGACGCATACCGAAACGATGCAATACCCAGCGCAAAGCAAGGGTCAACAGCACAATAGGAAGCAAAGCCGCGACTGCATAGATGATTGCAGCGATGGAAACGCCAATCGTTGTCTTCGTTGATCTTAGCGCTGTCAGGATTGGCCGTCCGAACCCAAGCTGAGAATCCCCAAAATAGGGCTGATATTGGATTTTAACTTCACTGAAGCGGATTCGGCCACGATATTGCTGCAATTTGGAACGCGATTCATCGACTTCCTCATTCACGTCAGCAATGGCCTTTTCAGCCGCAATCAGCTCCTCGACCCCGCCGCGATTGTTCTTCAAGATTTCGGTAAGCTTATCGCGCAACACAAGGCGTGATTGAAGCCGCGCTTCAGTGTCGATGATAGTGTCCGAAAGGTCCTCGCCGTCACGAACGGACGATACCAATTCCCCGCCGAGTTCAGTGGCAGGCTTTGATAGTGCCTTTTCAAACTCCCCCGCCTCAGTCGCAGCAACCTGAAGTTCGACTTCGCCATATGCATCAATTCCATCACTGCTGGCTTGCGAAGTCCGCATCACCCGGCATTTTGGCGTCATCCCCTCACAGATTGCGGTATGTGCCCGCTGCAGCTGAGCAACCTTGTCGCCGCTGATTTGAAATCCAAAGCCATAGGAATAAGCGATTTGGGGTTGGGATGCGGTGGGTGGTGGTTGAACGGCTGACGACGCTTCTGCTGGTTTTTCTACAGTCAGGGTTGCCGCCATTGTTCGGGCCCGAGGTGCATCTCCGCCGAACAAGTCTGATGCCTGTGGTTGTTCCAAAGCCTCGGCAAAACCAAATTTGTTCTGAGGCGCGTCCCCATCGCCCTGCGACGGTTCGATTTGCGAAATGACTTCTTCTGCGGCAGATTCCGCTGGCTTTTCACTGCAACCGGCAAGCAGCGCCAAAACAAGCATAGTAGAAATACGTTTGCCCATTGCCTGCCCTTGTCGAAGATATTGTTTAAAAAAGGCCGCATTGGCGACCGACGCACTTCAACGGTTTAGAGCCGCAAGTAGCGCTGAAAGCAATCGGGCAAATCAAGCCAACCTGATCTCATTCAGCACCCCCTTCGCCAAGTTCCTGAACCGCAAAGCGTCGGACACCGAGATGTCCTGATTGTGCGCGGCGGCGTTGCGAAGCGCGCGCATTTCGCCGATCATGCCGACGGTGCGGGCGGGCAGGACGCCGCGTTGCTGGAGGGCGCGGCTGGCTTTTGCGGCGTCGGTGCTGGCAAGGGCGTGGGCCAAGGCAAGGCCCTGCAGCGCCTCTTCCACGCGCGACCATGAATCAAGCACGGCGGCATTGGGCGAGAGGTCGAGCAGCTTGATGAAGCGGCCGTGATCGCCGGTCAGGGCTATTTCCGGACCGTCCGGCTCGGCCAGCGCGGGTGGGGCTTCGGATTCCAGCCGGTCCAGTTTGTGGGCAAAGCGCGCCGCCTTGTCGCCCCAGCTCAGTTCATCCAGCCGCGCCAGCAGGGTCAGCAGCGGGCGGCGGAACACCAGCGCGATCACCAGCGCTGCCAGCGGCCATGCCAGCGCGCCGATCAGGCTGACAACCCAAGACATCCAGTCCTCAGCAGGGCCAATGGTTAGGGAAATCATGGGGCGAATCCGTTCCGTTCAAGTCTTTGCGGACTCTACCAGAAAAAGAACAAATAAGGAACATTTCTTATCGGCAGTTCGCAGCTATTCGGCGCGAGTCCATATCCATGTGCCGGTAACGCCCATCACGCCCGCCGGGATCAGCACCCACGGCCAGCCTGCCGTCACCGCCGTCAAAACCACGCCAAAAGCCATTGCCCCCAGCGCCGCCACTTTTCCTTTTCGCGAAATCGCCCGTCGTTCGCGCCATTCACGCAAAGGCGGGCCATAGCGCGGGTGATCGAGCAGGCGCTGCTCCCACGCCGGGTTTGACCGGGCAAAGCAGAAGGCCGCCAGCAACAGAAACGGCACCGTCGGCAGGAGTGGCAGGAAAGCGCCGATTGTACCCAGCGCCACACTCGCTATGCCGCCTGCCAGATAGAGGTGACGACGCAAATCCCGGCTCAGGCCGCAGCGGCAAGGCGTGCCGCATGTTCACGCACCAGCGCGATCATGTTCGGCACGCCCTGGGTGCGGTTCGAGGACAGTTGCTTCTTCAGATCGAACGGGGCCAGCGCTTCGGCAATGTCGGTTTCGGCCACTTCACGCGCAGGCCGATCCTGCACCGCAGATAGCACCAATGCGACGATGCCCTTGGTGATGGCGGCGTTGCTGTCAGCCAGAAAATGAAGTGTGCCGCCATCTCCCTGCGTCGGATAGACCCAGACGCTGGCCGAACAGCCGCGCACCAGCGTAGCATCGGTTTTCAGCGCGTCGGGCATGGCTTCCAGCTCGCGCCCCAGTTCGATCAGCAGGCGATAGCGTTCATCGCCATCAAGGAATTCGTACTCTTCAAGGATATCATCGAGTTTGCGCATGATTCGCATCTAGCGGGTGGTTGGGTTGGCGTCCACCGCCTGCATGGGCAGTGCGCATCACCTGCAACCAAACCTCCCGCGTCCCCGCGAAGGCGGGGGAGCATGGCATTGTGATGGTTGCCGCTAGCCCGAAATCCCGCCCGGCCGCGTCAGCGCATACCAGATGACATAGAGCCACGACAGGATGCCGTGGACGGCAGCCCAGATGATCGACTTGTTGAGGCTCCACGATATCGCCACCGCAATGGCCGAGCCAAGGCCTATGCCCGCCTTGGCGGCCCCTTCGGTCCGCCCGCTCACAGGTCAACCCCGGCGGCGATGGCTTCGAGCTTGCGCAGGCGTTCGCGCATGTCGGCAAGGTCGATCAGGCTTGCGGTATCGCCGGTTTCATGGCGTTCGATTTCAAGGCGTTTCAAGGCCAGCCATCCGTCCCAGCCGCGCAGGGCTGCAAGGGCAATCATGGCAAGACCGGTGAGGCCTGAGAAGGCTAAGACAAAATCGGAAGTCATGTCAGCAACTCCCTGTTGCGATTGAAATTACTTGTCGCGCAGCGATTCGATTTCGCGCGATAGGCGGCGGGTTTCGCCTTCATCGGTGGCGATACGTTCCAGCACTTCCAGCCTCTTGCGCAAGTCTGCGACTTCGCGTTCGAGGCTTGCGGTGTAAGCAGCGTCGGCATCGGCGCGCTCGTATCCACCGCTCCCCCGATTGCGGTCGCGGTTCATGCGGATATTGGCGAAAGCGATGATCGCAGCGATGGCAACCATTGCACTCCAGAATGACATCGTGATTATTCCTCAATTCACCTTGGCATCGCGCAAGTTCTCTATGCGCAGCGCCAGATCGGCGTTGTTTTCGGTGGCGATGCGTTCCAGCACGCGCACCCGCTGTTCCAGCCGCTCGGCCTGCGCGGCATATTGCGCTGCCTTTTCAGCAGTTTGCTTGGACAGCAGTTCCAGTTCGCGTTCGCGGAAAGCCAGACGGCGTTTGTACATGTCGGACAGCACCCCCAACATCACCGGCACGACCACCAGCATGAAGGCGAGGCCGTAGATCAGGTCTTCGCTCATTGCGCTCTCCTGTCATCCTGATGACGCAGGGCGTCGATCTGGTTGGCCACGGCAAAGCCCCGGTCGGTGACAATCGCCTCGACATTGGTCAGCCGCTGGTGCGTGGCATCAAGCTGCTGGCGCAAAAGGGCATTTTCATCACGCAGCCTGGCCATCGCCTGATCGTCGGCACGGTCGGTCTTGCCGCCCCATTCGTCTTCCAGCGCATAGCCGTGACGGGCGCGGATCCAGTTGTTGATCACCCAGCCCCCGGTCGAGATCGCGATGATGGCGAGGACGAATTCCGGCCCGGCCCAGTTCATTGGGGCCTCCTGTCGCTACCTTCAAGGCGAAGCGCCTCAATCTGCTGGGTCAGGCCAAAGCCGCTGTCCGTCACGATCCGCTCGACATTGGCAAGCCGATCCTTGACCGATCCGAGTTCGGCGCGAAGCTGGGCGTTTTCCTGGCTGAGCAGCTTGATCCGCTCAAGCTCGGCGCTGGAAGTCTTCGGGTAAACCGCCTGTCCCCACGCCCCGTCCAGCGGGTATCCGTGGCGAATGCGCATCCATGTGATGATGACCCATCCGGCCACGCCTGCCACGGTAATCGTGCCGATCACAGGAGCCAGTTCGACGAGCTTTGAAACTTCTTCGATAGCCATCACACCCTCCGGTCTTCAAGCGCCGAACTATCCCGGCGAAGCGCTTCGATCTGAGCGGCGGTGTCGAAACCCTTGTCGGTGACGATGCGCTCAAGGACGCGGACGCGCTCTTCAAGTTCGCGGGTGTGCTGGGCGTATTGGGCGGCCTTTTCGGCGCTCAGTTCAGCGGTGGCGGCGATCTGCATCTCAGCGATCTTTTCGCGGTGCTTGGTCCATGTCTTCACGATCGGAATGCACAGCGCGATGATCGGGATTAACACCCCAATTTCGGCAGCGTTCATGGCGGTCAGTCCCCCTCAGGACGGGTTAGATGCGTCTAGGTGCAGCTAGGTGCAGTTCAGCGCAGCTTCTCGATTTCGGCCGAAAGGCGCGGGTTCGAGTTGACGTAGAAGCTTTCCACATCGGCCAGACGGCGATCGATATCGCGGAAGCTGGCGCGCACTTCGCGGGCAGTGCGGGCGGGCGACTGGCGGACGCCCTGCCAGAACTTCTGCTCCTCACGGTCGCTGTAGAGGTAACCGGGCTTCTTGGAAGCAAGGATGCCGAGCGCGAAGTAGAGGAAGAAGGGCCAGCCCATCGAGAAAGCGAGGATCAGGAAGCCGAGGCGGATCCAGAGGGCATCGACGCCGGTGTAATCGGCAATCCCCGAACAGACGCCCATGAACTTGCCGTTGACCTTGTCGCGGTAAAAGCGGGTGCGTGGGCTGCTCACTTTACGGTCCTTCCCTGTTCGGCGAACATGCGGTCAAGTTCGCGCAGTTTCTGATTGTCGGTTTCACGGTCGTGCATGATGCGCGCCGGTTTGAATTCCGGATTGTCGGCAGCGACAAGGCGCTCGACGGTGTCCATGCGATCATCGAGCCGCTTGGCGAGCTGGTAAAGCTCCTCCAGCAGGGCCTCATCGCCACTGGTGAGGGTTGGCGCGGTCTTCCACTTGGTGATGTAGTGGAGGATCAGCCACGGCAGGCCGACGAACAACATGCCGACGACGCCGATGGGAACGAGAACGTCTTCCATGACTTAGCCTTCCTTCCCAAGCTGGCGCTTCATCGCTTCGAGTTCCTCGTCGATCTTGTCCTGCCCGGCGAGCGCGGCGATCTCGTCGGCAAGGCCCGGCTTACCCGAACCATCGGCCAGGCTCAGCGCATCGGCGCGGCCCTCGGCATAGTCGACGCGGCGTTCGAGCTGGTCGAAGCGGGCCATCGCCTCGTCCACGCGCTCACTGGCGAGCAGGGTGCGCAGGCGAACGCGGTTTTCGGCGCTTTCGAGGCGAGCGGCAATGGCCGTCTGGCGGCTGCGGGCTTCGCGCAGGCGAGTCTGCAGCTTTTCGATGTCCTGCTCGTAGGCGCGCATCGCATCGTCCAGGACGGTAATCTCGGTGCGAAGCTGGTCGCCCATGTCGGCGGCCTTCTTTTTTTCGACCAGAGCGGCGCGGGCCAGATCTTCACGATCCTTCGACAGCGCAAGCTGGGCCTTTTCCGACCAATCGGCCTGAAGACGTTCCAGCTTTGCCACGTGACGGCCCATTTCCTTCTGATCGGCAATGGTGCGGGCGGCAGAAGCACGGACTTCGACCAGCGTCTCTTCCATCTCCATGATGATCATGCGGATCATCTTGGCAGGATCGTCCGCCTTATCAAGCAAGTCGTTGAAATTGGCGGCAATGATATCGCGAGTCCGCGAAAAGATGCCCATCAGGTTTACTCCGGCATTGAAAGAAGAAGGACGGATTGAAGAACCGTTGCTCTGGCCAAAAGCGTTGTTGGCCGAAGCGCGAAGGAGATCCAGTTCCACATCAAGGCGGGTGGTGCGCCCACCCTCTTTACCCTGCGGACGGATCGGGGACAGTTCGTCGGTCATCATGCAAGCTCACCGGTGATTGCCGCGCTCGACGCCACGACGGTCGGCACCTGGCTGACCTGCTGGCTGAGCGCGAAGCAGCACATCACCACAACCGCACCGATGCTGGCGAGACTGGCGCGACCAAGCTGGGTGGAGAAGAAGCGGGCGGTGTACATTTTCATGACCTTTCGGCGGGTTGAACCGGTGATTTCCGGGTTGTTCATGGATTAGCAAGCCGCGTGCCAAACTGCGGAAAGGCCGATTTTTCGGCGCTTTCACCACGTCACCCACCTTTAATGTTGGGAAATCTTGCCGAGACTTGGGAAAATGCGCTAATCCTGAGGAATGGATCGGGAAGTTCAATTCATCGGGCAATCGGGCGCGTTCCTTGATGCGGTCGAACGCGCCAGCCGCGCCGCGCCGATGCGCCGCCCTGTGCTGGTGATCGGTGAACGCGGGACCGGCAAGGAACTAATCGCAGAACGCCTGCACCGCCTGTCATCGCGCTGGACAGAACCACTGGTGACGATGAACTGCGCCGCTCTGCCCGAAACGCTGATCGAGGCCGAACTGTTCGGGCATGAAGCAGGTGCCTTCACCGGCGCCACCCGCACGCGCACCGGGCGCTTCGAAGAGGCTGACAAGGGCACACTGTTCCTTGACGAACTGGGCACGCTATCGATGGGCGCGCAGGAAAGGCTGCTGCGCGCGGTGGAATATGGCGAGGTCACGCGCATCGGGTCAAGCAAGCCGGTGCGGGTGGATGTGCGCATCGTGGCGGCGACGAACGAGGATCTGCCCAAACTGGCAGAGCAAGGCCGATTCCGGCCCGACCTGCTCGACCGGCTGAGCTTCGAGGTGATTACCCTGCCCCCGCTGCGCGTGCGCGAAGGCGATATAGCGGTGCTGGCCGATTACTTCGGACGACGCATGGCGGCGGAACTTCACTGGGATTCGTGGCCGGGCTTCGCAGCTTCGGTGCAAAAGGCGATGGAGGATTACCTCTGGCCGGGCAACGTGCGCGAGTTGCGCAACGTAGTGGAACGCGCGGTCTATCGCTGGGACGACTGGACGCAAGCCATCGGCCATGTGCAATTCGATCCGTTCGAGAGCCCGTGGAAGCCGGTAACGTCGATGCGGACGGCGGATGCGTCGGAGAGCGAGACATCTGCACCAGTGCGTATTGCAGCGCCCTCGGCAGACCTCGATGGCGTGGCAGACCTGCGCGCGGCAGTTGATGCGCACGAACGCGCAATCATTGAGCATCACCTTGGCCGCAATCGCTATAACCAGCGGCAGACGGCGAAAGCACTGGGGCTGACGTATGACCAGTTGCGGCACTGCATGAAGAAGCACGGGCTGAGCGAGCGGGGATAGCAGGCCACCTGCTACCGCTGGATTCTCAACAACGTCGCCCCGGACTTGATCCGGGGCTGGGCTTTCTGCTCCGGTCAAACGGATGCTCGGCAAGAAGAAGCCAAGCCCCGGATCAAGTCCGGGGCGACGAGAGTGGAGTTGCAAAGGTCTGCGCCTTTGCGCAGCGCTCGAAAACCCACTAACGCCGCCATACGATGTCCCTAACCCGCCTGACCCTGCGCGATTTTCGCAATCATGCTGCCACGCGGCTTGACGGGATGCAGGCATTCAACGTGCTGGTGGGGGAAAACGGCGCGGGAAAGACCAATGTTCTGGAGGCGATCAGCCTGCTGGCACCGGGGCGCGGGCTTCGGCGCGCGCAGCCTGCGGAAATGGCGGGGCGCAATGGGTCGGGCGGGTTTGCCGTTGCGGCAGACATGGAAGACGGCGCGGTGCAGATCGGCACGTCCACCGATGCGCAGACCCCCAATCGCCGCGCGGTGCGGATCAACGGCGCAGAAGGCCCGGCAGCGCGGCTGGGCGAATGGCTTTCCATCACCTGGCTGACGCCTGCGATGGACCGGATCTTTGCCGAAAGCGCAGGATCGCGGCGGCGGTTCCTTGACCGGCTGGTGCTGGCGCGTGAACCGGGGCACGCGCGCACTGCCACGCGCTACGAAACCGCGCTGCGCGAACGCAACCGGCTGCTGTCAGAACCCACTGAGCCTGATCCGCTGTGGCTGGATGGGATTGAGGCGCAGATGGCGGAAACAGGTGCGGCGATGGCAGCCGCGCGGGGGGCACTGGTGGCCGATCTGGGGCGCGTGCTGGAAACAGTGCCGGAGCAGCCTTTTGCCCGCCCTGCGCTGGCCTATGCCAGCGACGCGCCGCTGGAAGCGGATGCCTTGCGCGCGATGCTGCGCGATGGGCGGCGGCGGGATCGGGCGGCGGGGCGCTCGCTTACCGGCCCGCACCGCGATGATCTGGCTGTCACGCTGGCGGCAAAGAACGCACCGGCGGCGGATTGTTCGACCGGCGAACAGAAAGCCATGCTGATCGCCATTGTGCTGGGCCATGCCGGGCTGACGGCGGGAGAGCGCCCGCGCCTGTTGTTGCTGGACGAAATCGCCGCGCATCTCGATCCGGTGCGGCGCGGTGCCTTGTTCGAGCGGCTGGCGCTGAGCGGCGCGCAAGTGTGGATGACCGGGACCGAGATGGCCCCCTTTGCCGATATCGCTGCGCAAAGTTCAGTGTGGAGCGTCCGCGACGGCGCGGTATTGCGGGTTTAGGAAAAAACGTCCGCTGGCGTCGGGTTCTTTGGATCAGAGCCGAAGCGATTGGGACCGCGCGTGCCTTCGAGGCACATCAACACCAATATCGCGAACCAGCCAAGGAACGGGATGATCCAAAGCAACAGCAGCCAGCCGGTGCGATCCTGATCGTGCAGGCGGCGCACCGACACGGCAAGGCCGGGAACAAGGCTGACCAACCAGAACAGGCTGCCAACCCAGCTTCCCGCCCCGACCAGCCGCGTGCCGTAGACGAAAGCCCCACTGCCGCGCTCCACCTCGTTGGTGCCGAACACGATGTTCAGGGCGACCATGACGAGGAAATAGAACAGCGCGAAGCTCCAGTATTCGCGGCGGCGCGAACGACCGGAAAACTCGGCATAACGGCGGTAGGGCAGGATCATCCAGTTCATCGGTGGTTCCGCAGATCAGCCGAAAACGTCGTAACCGACTGGGTTTTTCGGATCATCGCCAAAGCGGTTCATACCAGCGGTGCCGGGCAGGCACATCAGCACCAGCAGGGCAATGCTGACCAGCGAACCGACAAAGGGAATGGCGCTGGCGACGATGAAGCCCAGATACCACCAGCCTGACATGTCACGGTCATGGAAGCGGCGCACGGTGACGGCGATCGACGGAATGAAGCTGCCCAACGCGAAGATCACCATCAGCGCTACCCCAATCCAGCCGAGCGGACCAAGGCCGGGCACTTCAGCAGGCGTAACCGCATCGGGTTCAGGAATCCCAGCCGTCATGGCTTGCAATCCGCCGCCCGCCAGAACCAATCCTGCACCGACCGTGTAGACGATCACCATGAACAGCGCGAACATCCAGTATTCCTTGCGCCGCGAACGGCCCGAAAATTCGGCATAGCGCCGGTAAGGCATCAGCATCCATTCCATGATGTTCCCCCTTGTAGTGCTTGCCCCCGACCATGTGAGCGTTGGCAGTGGACCATGATTTGGCATTGGCCGCAAGCGACCGCTGCCGCATCGGTTTCAGTTTCCGACCAGCACGAAGGGCGCCCATGTGGCAGGATGGGCAGCGCCGGGCACTTTGCCATCACGGATAATCGCCAGTTGCGCGCGGCGCAGCGCCTCTGCACGGGAAAGTCCCTTTGCCGCCCCGTTCAGCGTATCCAGCGTCAGCCGGCTGGCAACGTCATCGCGCACCGGCCAATGCGACAGCAGCAGCGAACGCGCGCCCGCTGCAACGAAGGATCGCGCGAGGCCGGAGAATGTCGGCGCACTTTCGCCATCGCCCGCGCTGGTATCGCAGGCGGAAAGGATCACCCAATCGGCATCGAGCCGCAACTTGGCAATTTCGGACGCGGTGAGCAGGCCATCGTCGTCCTCGCTCGCCTTTTGTGGCGGGGTCAGCACCAGTGCCGGTTCGACCAGATCACGGAATGCACCGCCGACAAGGCCGTGGGTCGCAAAAGCGATGACACTGGCTTTGTCGAGCGGGGCCGCCTTCACGGCAGTCTCGGTGGCATCGGCCCCGATCAGCAGCGCAGGAGCGCCGGAAAAGGCGCTGGCCATATTGCGCAACTCGTCCGCCGCGCCGGGCAGGCTCGGCAGTTCGCGCAAGGCCTGTACGCTGGTGTTTCCAGATCGCAGAAGCGGTGCCGAGCGGGTGGCAAGGCGCAGCGGTTCACCCAGCAGGGGGGCGCCGATCCCTGCGAACGTGAGGTTTGCCCGCGCGCGGGACGAGGTTGGTGGTGTTTGCAAGGAAAGCGGGATGGACACGGCATGGGTTTCAACCAGCCACCGCGTTTTGCGCAAGGCGGTGGACGATGCATCATCACCCGATGGTGCCTGCGTAACGAGGGCGGCGAACGGCAGGGACGCCAGACTTCCACCGGCAAGTATCCGCAAATCGGGCGTGGCTTTGACAGCATTGCGTATCTGCAACGGGAACAGGATGCGATAGAGTTCGTACGCCGCTTGCCGATCAAATGTTCCATCGCCGCCCGCGGCAAGGCCGGAATCTATCGACCGGCGCAACCGCCTTTCCAGTTCGAGCAGGGTCCGGGGAGTGACAATAGAATGGGCGGCAACGACCTGCTTGCGCGTGACCGCCATGACGAACAGACCGTCTTCCGCCAGTCCATAGAGGACGATTGCCTGATCCGGTGTCAGGGCTGACCGCGCCCGATCAAGCGACGCAGGTTCAACGGCAGTCTGCGCGGCGTAGCCCGGCAGCAGACGCGCAAGCAAAGCGTCCTGATCGCGCAGGCGTGCGTCTACCGAGATGATTTCACGGTTGATACGATCCACGGCATCGGTTTTGCCTGCCGCCACGCTTGCGGCCAGTGTGCGGCGCAGGCGGGCACCTTCGGCGGCAAGCCCCTGATATGCGCGCAAGGCTTCTACAGCTTGCGGGCTGCTGGCGGAATTGAGCAGAGCCATGCCCGAAATCGCGGTCTGCAAATCGCCAAGATTGGCCAGTTGCAGCGCGTCAAACGCCTGCGCCATATCGCCAGCCTGAATCGCGAGGGCGACCTGCTGGATGAAGGGCACCTGATACTGCTGTGCCAGCCGCGAAACTTCGGCACGCGGCGTTGCGCGATCCAGCAATCGGGTTCTCGCCGGGGCCAAAGCGGCCTTTGTGCTGGCCAATGCGCCAGCAATGTCTCCCGTCGCCGCCTGAATCTGCGCACCGGATATCAGGCCACCGATGCGGCGCGGACTGGTATCGAGCGCGCGCGCTGCATAGGCCTGATTGACGTGTTCCAGCAGCGGCTCCGCATCCTTGTACCGGCCCAGCAGGATGTATTCGCGCGCGAGGTTGAGTTCGGCAAACAGCACATCGGGGTGATCGGCCGAAGGCGCACGTTCGCGGCCAAGGCGGACGGCCTTTTCACGCAGGGCCAGCGCTCCATCAATATCGCCCGACCACCGCCTGACTCGCGCCAGTTGCCCGATGGCCGTGGTGACCAGCGCAGGCTGGCCGGGCACGATGGAGGTTTCGAATATCTCTGCGCCACGCTCGTAGAAAGGCAGCGCCTGCTCACGATGGCCGGAGTTGTCCAGAGCATAGCCCAGCGCCTCGATCGTGAAGCCCAATTGCGGATCATTGGGCGGGAGCGTGCGAGAACGATGTTCGAGCGTGCGGCGCAGGATCGGGATGGATTGGGCGAAAAGGCCGTTGTCGTTGTAAATCGTGCCGAGGCGATTGAGCGCCGCCATCGTAACCGGGTGTTCGCCGCCCAGATGCGTTTCGGCCCAAACGAGCGCGGACCGGGCTGGTGCGATGGCGCGTTCGATATCCCCTGTCGCGCCGAGCAGGGCCGAATAACTGATGCCGAAATCGGCCGGCAAAATCAGGTCTGCCCCAGACAAACTGCCGGAAAGCGCATCAGCCGTTTCCCATGCCTGCGCGAAGCGGGGCAGCGCCGCGAGCGGATTGCCGCGCTGATAGTCGATCAGGCCGAGACCATAGAGCGCCGAGGCATAGGCGATAGAGCGTTGGCCAGCGGTTCGTTCCGACATGGCAAGCGCCCGCTGAAGCCATTGCTCCGCTTCATCGTTCCGCCCCAGCCCTGCCAGCGTGGAACCGATAGCATCAAGCAGACGAGCGTGCTCCACGCTTTCAACGGTAGCTTTGCCTGCCAGCACCTGCTCAGCTTGCTGAAGGATGGGCAAAGCTTCATCATACCGGTCAAGCCGATAGAGCGCATCGGCGCGGGCCAGTTGTGCTGCCTGAATATCGACAGGATCGATCCCGCGCGCATTTCTGGCCCGCACCAGTACACCATCTATCCGCGCCAGCGCTTCGGCCGGCTTTGCGGTGGTGTCTATCGATTTGAGCGCCTTGAGCTCGTCAGCCAGTGTCAGCGCGGTGGCGCTTTGTGTTGGTTCAGCCGCTTGTGCGAAACAGGGTGCAGCCGCCGTCAGCAGCGCTGCCCAGATCATCCTCGCCATTCCTTCGCACCCCCGGAAAGCATCTCTGCCCAAGTATGCGAAGGGTTAATCGGAATTTACGCCAAGACCAGTGCCATTCGACACACTTTCACTTCAGCCAACCTGCTTCGCGATACCATGCGGCAGTTGCATGAAGCCCCATGCGGGTTTCGACCTGCGGGGTCCAGATCGCGGGCGGCGGTTGCAGCCCTTCGCCCACGCGCCAATCGGGGTGGCACATGTAGCCCACGCGGTCTGCGGTCAGCTTGGCACTCTTGCCCCTGAAGCGCGCATCGAGCCTTGCGCCAAGGCGGAGCATTCCGGCGGGCAGGTTCATCGCAGCGACGCGCTTGCCCACGGCCATGCCGATGGCCTTGGCCACTTCGTTGTGTGTCCAGCCGCCGGGCGTGCCGTCATCGGGTTCGAACGTCATATGCGTCACGTCCTCACCACCGGGGATCAGTGCAAGCAGCAAGCGGGCAAGATCGGTCACATGGATGAGCGAGGCGTGGCCCTTGGGCGGCAAAGGCAGCACGCCAAAGCGGGCGGCCCGGAACATTTCCAGCGTATCGGTATCACGCGGCCCATAGACCCACGGCGGGCGCACGACCGTCCAGTCCAGACTACTGGCCTTCACGATCTTTTCACCGCGCAGCTTGGACTTGCCGTAGATCGAAAGCTCCGGCTCCCGCGCGGAAAGCGACGAGACATGGACAAAGCGCGGCACGCCCGCATCGAGCGCGGCATTGACCACGTTCAGGGTGCCCCAGACGTTGCCGTCTTCGAACCCTTGCGGGTCGGGCGCATTGACCACGCCTGCGATGTGCAACACGACGCTGGCCTTGCCGACAAGGCGTAGCAGCGCGCGCTTGTCCTGCAAATCGCCCTGCACCCATTCCACGCCTGCGCGCGCGTCTTGAGGGCGGCGGGCCAGTGCGCGCACTTCAAGCCCGGCACGAGCAGCGTAATCCAGCACGGTCTGGCCGACGAATCCGGTAGCCCCGGTGATCGCCAGCAATTCTGCGGGCATTACAGCAGCACCATCTGGTCACGATGGATCAGCGCAGAGCGTGGAGCGTAACCGAGGAGCGCTTCGTGTTCGCGGCTGTGATGGCCTTTGAGCACCTTACATTCGGCAGCGTGATATTCCGAAAGTCCGCGCGCAAGGGTCTGCCCATCCGGGCCGATGACCGCAATCGCATCACCGCGCTGGAAATCGCCATCGACGCCGGTGATCCCGGCTGCGAGCAGGCTTGACCCCCTCTCCAGTGCAGCAGCGGCGCCCGCATCGACATGCACCGCCCCACGCATCCGCATCCGACCGCCAAGCCATGCCTTGCGCGCCTGCTTGCGCCCGCGCGGCAGGAACAGCGTGCCACGATCGGCAGTGATCGCCGTACCGATTGGCGAAACCGGCTGGCCATCGATGATCGCCAGCGCCATGCCTGCAAGTTCGGCAATCTCTGCCGCTTGCAGCTTCGACGTCATCCCGCCCGAACCGAGGCCGGATGACGATCCGCCTGTCGCCATAGCATGAATTTCGGGCGTTACGCCGCGCACCACCGGAATGCGGAGCGCGCCGGGTTGACGCGGATCGCGGTCATAAAGGCCATCGATATCGGACAGCAGCAGCACGCCCGATGCGCCTGCTGCTTGCCCCACACGCGCGGCAAGACGGTCATTATCGCCAAATCGGATTTCCTGCGTGGCGACCGAGTCGTTCTCGTTAATCACGGGCACGGCGCCTGCGGCCAGCAGCGTGCCCAGCGTAGCCGTGGCGTTAAGATAGCGGCGACGATCTTCCAGATCTTCCAGCGTCAGCAAAATCTGCGCGGCGGTAAGTCCATGCAGGCCAAGCAGTTCGGCCCAGAGGCCGGCCAGCGCGATCTGACCGACTGAAGCTGCGGCCTGCGCATCGGACAGGCTACCACGCCCTCCCTTGGCCAACGCCAGTTTGCGCGCACCCAGCGCAATCGCGCCAGAGGATACGACGATCACTTCCTGACCGGCGGCACGGGCAGCCGCAATTTCGGCCACCAGCGCCGTCAACCACTCCCGGCGCGGCTCGCCGTCCTTACCCACGAGCAGGGCCGACCCAACCTTGACCACAAGGCGCGGGCAAGTTTTTGCATCGATCAGATGAGCAAGCTGGGTAATCTTCATGGCACGGCGCTTAGGCGATTTGTGACGATGCGTGAAGGGTTACCGGTCGGATATGTGGGGCAGAATGTCTTTGCAGCGTGCAGATGCCAGAACCGCTAGCGTGGAGTTGTCGACCGTCCGAAGGGTCGAGATTGGAGCAGAAAGGCAAAGCCGAATATATGCTTCTAAGCTAACTTTTGACCGGTTCGAACCGAAGGAAAGTTAGGAAACTCGCCAAACAATTGGAGAGCAAGCCAGAGGATACGCGATATTGAGCATCATTCTGCTTTTGTCCCGCCAACGCTCAGGCACGGGTGCATTGGCTTCGGTGCTAGAACGGCACCCCGGCATCGTATATTGTGGTGAAGTCCTCGATCCGACGTGCGAAGAACGATCATTTCGTCGTTGGCTGACAGAGCGCGGATCGACTATCGACGAAGCTATTGACCAACCCGCGCGATTTGCCGATTTTGTCGATGAGTTGAAGGCCGAGTCACAAATCAATCTGATTGACATCAAGTATAACTGCCTCGCCTCAATCAACCCCCCATTCCACAGTTTTCTTGACGTACCTTGGGTGCTGCAAATCCTGTCCATGCTGCCAGTGCCGATTGTTCACTTGCGGCGTAGCCCGCTTGAAACCTATATCTCTGCAAAGATCGCCGAGAGAAGTGGCACGTATCATACGACGGAGATTTTTTCGTTCTCAGAGGTCGTTAATGTCGACATCCCAGAACTGAAGAATTACCTTGAGATCTGCTATCGCGAAGACAGGTTCTTCGAAAAATTCTTTGCCGGATATAGCTTCCACGCGGCGTTTGACTATGAGACAATGATTACGTCCGAGGGACGTGTTTCAGCCGAAGTAATGGCTGATCTGGAGCGATTGCTTAGTCTTGACTTAAGCGCGATCGACACAAAGCCTCGTTTTGCCAAGCAGGCACCAGTAAGCCTTGCGGGAAAGATCGGCAACCTGCCCGAAGTCACCGCTTGGCTCGGAAAATGCGAGGCCTTCGCCGCCTGAAGCAAGCTCGCTGCATTCGAACGAGCCCGACTTTTTAGATCGGCGACCACGGCTTTTCGTCTTCGGCGTCCTCAACCTGCCCGCTGGGGCGTTCGGTGGCAGTCGCCTGCGGAAGATGGTCAAGGACCGCATCCAGCAGCGCATCCATCCCCTTGCCCGTGGCGCCGGAAATCGGATAAACCTTGTCGGCGCCTGCTTCGAGCAATTCCTTGCTGAAGGCCTTGACCAGCTCCTTGTCGACAAGATCGATCTTGTTCAGCGCAACCAGGCGCGGCTTTTCGTCCAAACCTGCGCCATAGGCCTCAAGTTCGCCCTCGACGATGTGCATGGCTTCTACCGGATCGGTATCGCTGTGGATGTCGATCAAGTGGATCAACACGCGGCACCGCTCGATATGGCCCAGAAAGCGATCACCGATGCCCACACCATCTGCCGCACCTTCGATCAGGCCCGGAATGTCGGCCAGCACGAATTCGCGATTGCGATGGCGCACCACGCCAAGCTGCGGCCGCAAGGTGGTAAACGCATAGTCGCCCACTTTGGCCTTGGTGTTGGTGATCTGATTGATGAACGTGGATTTGCCTGCGTTGGGCAGGCCGACCAGACCGGTATCGGCCAGCAGCTTCAACCGCAGCCACACGTACATTTCCTCGCCCGGCCAGCCGGGGCCGTGCTGGCGCGGGGCACGGTTGGTGGAGGATTTGTACGAAGCGTTGCCGCGCCCGCCATCGCCGCCGCGCAGCAGCACTTCGCGCCGACCCACTTCGGTGAGATCGAGCAGCACCGTCTCTCGGTCGTCGTCCAGCACCTGCGTCCCGACCGGCACCTTGATCACAAGATCATCGCCGCCCGCGCCGGTGCGATTGCTGCCCGCGCCGCCGTGGCCGCGCTGCGCCTTGAAATGCTGGGCATAACGGAAGTCGATCAGGGTGTTCAGCCCGGCGACGGCTTCGAAAATGATGTCACCGCCCTTGCCGCCGTTGCCGCCATTGGGGCCGCCGTACTCTTCGTACTTTTCGCGTCGAAAGCTGACCGCGCCGGGACCGCCCTGGCCTGAACGGATGAAGATTTTGGCCTGATCGAGAAAATGCATCTGGGTAACTGTTCCACTGACAGGCCCGAAGCAATGCAACACGCCGCCCCGGATCCGAGCCTTTTACCCGTTCATGGAGAGCTTGTAACGTCAGACCGCAAGGCGCCTGCCTGATCAGGCGATCTGATGATACCTGGTGGAGCCGAGGGGGAGCGGCATCAAACACCCCAAAACCGCCGAAAACCGGGACTTTCCAACGCTTCTACCGAGGGCGCGTGTAGCGAGGATGTGTAACACCGTCAACCACTCCCAAATCGCTAATGGACGCCCAATTCACTGCGGTTAGCCAGTCCATCGCCTCCCACATTGATTGGTGCTCAATCCGGTTCAATTTGGCTTTCGTCACTTGAGGGGTTGCCAAATCAGACTACACCTTGCGCAGCAGTAGTCCACCGGGCCTAGATCAGCGTTCGCCAGCCGTCTGCTTCCCTGACCTTGAGCTTGACGATGCGTCCGCCGATCTTGGTGTCTATCACGCAATGGTATCGGCTGCTGATGGTCCCGCCGAAGCCATTCTTGGCCTCGAAGTCCTGCTGGATCGTCACGCGCCCGGTCTGATCGTCCTTCTCACTGTCCCAAGTCCATGCGGCATCAAACGAGCCTCGATCTGTCATCACGCTCTGCACAAGCGATTTGCAGTCGGAGACGGCGACCCGCTCGTTGAAGTTCTTCCACTGCGCGGACTTGGGTTCTGCGACTGCGACATTGGCAGCAGCGAACTTTGCCCGCACGGCGACAGCTTGCGCTTCCCTGATCTGGAACCGCTCCTTGTTTTCGCAATCCACGAACCATTGGAGTTCCTTGGCTGTCGCGTAGTCCGAAATGCCGACCACGACGACCTTATCGCACTTGTCGCTCTCCGCAGCAGCCACAGCCGCCCACTTCATGAGGTCATTGGCGTTGTCGAACTGCTTCTTGCCGAGCTTCGCGAAGGTCTTGCGGTAGTCGGCGCGATCCATCGGTATCACCGTGTCCGGGGCGATCTTGTCCATTACCCGTTCCGCTGCGGCTTTCTCGGGTTGTTTGGGCGTATGCTCCACCATGTAGCCAATGGTGCAACCGACCAAGTCGGACACTACCCAAAGCAGGCCCACGCCCGCTGTAACCTTCGCCCAAGTCGGCCACCCGCGCCGTTCCGCCACTTTGCCGTCCACGCTCACTCGAACCTCCACAAGTCATTGATCTTGCGAAAGCATAGGCAGGCGCAGGTAAACGCTCGGTGTAGACAATCAGAGACATACGAGTTTCATTGTCACTGATCGTCGGTGGACTGATCGGCGACATCGCTTGTCTAACCTTGTCGATGGACGGCATTCAGCAGCGACTGGCAAAGAACCTAGCCCGGCTTCGTAGAGAGGCCGGGATGTCGCAGGAAGCCTTTGCCGATCATGCCGGTATCCACCGCACATACATCAGCGATCTTGAGCGGGCGGCGCGCAATCCGACCATTTCCATCGTCGAACGGCTGGCGCGGGCGCTGAAGGTCAAGCCCGGCGACCTTCTGGACTAGGCACTAGTTGCCAAGACTGTGGGAATGGCTCGCTCAATGAGCTTCAGGAAGTCGATTAGCGCAGGGCGCTAACTTATCCCTGCCAAGGTCGTTCTGATGACGGTCGCCAAATGGCGATAGGCCGGGGTCAGAGCATATCGTTTGTCTGGCAAGCGATGATCCTGCCTCCGGACAACGTAACGGCGCAGTATGCCTGTCCTGCAAAGGTCGCTCATGAGGGCATCGGGAAGCGTTTCATCGCTTTCTAGACAGCCGCCATCTTCAAGCAGGCGCGCCATGATAGGCTCCAAGAGCACGCCGTGTCTCGAACATGCCTCTGCGATCCTTGCGAACAAGCGGGCGACATCGTCGGTCTGCGGATCAGGATGCTCCTCGAAAAAAGTGCCAACGACACCCCAACGCGCCGCCGTCAGCAAGTTTTCACGCTCCATTTCCATGATTGAAAGAAGGCGGTCTTGAGGATGCACAGGTCTACTCAACCTAGCGTAGTCACCTTTCCCGGTTCGGATCACCTCGAACCGAAGCCGCGACCGGGCTTTGGCGTAGGTCTTGAGGCGGTAGCGGTCATTAAGGACAGTTCCGATTGTTAGGCTGTCCCCGACACGCTCGACGAAGTCGCTTTCCATTGTTTCGTATCGGCGGGCTAATGCATTGTCGAGGCTTGCAAGAGCCGCTGATGCCGCTGCGCGCACTGCCCCCACGGCTCTGGAATGATGCCGCTCGAAATAGATCTCGATCTGTGGCACCCGGACATCGCCCCATGCCCAACGGCACGACACCTCGTCATCAACTACGACGATGTCAGTCCCCTCGCAGACGAATATCTCGGCAGAGGGTGGAGCGAGGATCGACGCCACGCACAGCTGAAGCTGGGCTACGTAAACAGGCAGAAATGCCCCAAACGGGTCGGGTCCGAGATGAGCGCGCACTAAGTCGGGGTCGTGAAGCCAGTTGTCGCCGCCGCTGCCGAAAGACCGAGGGATGGGGCGAGACGATTGCCCAAAGAAGTCGAACGGCGACAGGTTGCGAATGCGATCTAAAAAGTTCTCTGCGTCACCGTGCTGGGCCAACAGATGTGCCAGTGTGCGCGTCGCATTTGCGTTCTTCAACCAAGCCGACAGTTCATGCTGCCGATTGCCACGGCATTCTACCCTTAACTCCATATCCCCAAGCGTGTTGGAAGTGTTGGAGCGCGTGACTAGCTTTCTGCCTGTCGATGTCTGTTCGGCATTTCTAAACCAATCAGAACCCACCGGGGGAAGGGTCAACAACTCGGCGACCTCGTAGGGCTGCATCGCGTCTGCCGTGTCAGGTGTTCGCCATGTGCCTCTTACAGACAGTTGCCATCGGTCCACGCCAACGTCGCGGATCGTAGGACACATGTCCGGCGAGAACGCGGGAAGCGTAGTGCGACTGCGTTGACGTGCCCTGACAAATACATGCCCGCTTGGCGTCCCTATACTAATGCTGCTTCTCCTGTCGGGACTTTCCCTCCCCTCTTTAGAAGCGACCCCCTAAAATCCGGCAAACGGCTGCCCATCATCGGCAAGTGACAGCTTAGGGTGGGGCAGCATGTTATCCGGCAACATCACGACGATTGCGTCTGGCAACGGTGAGATCGGCGACCTTTCGATGTTTGCGGCCTGCCATCCCCAAAGGTTTCGCAAGTGCTGTGCGATGTCGATGCGGTGCCGAGACGCGAGGGCAAACCACTCCCGGCCTGTAACCGCCGCCGCGTCAATGATGCGTTTCCATTGATCCCACTCGTAAAATCGACGATGCGCAGCGAAGTGGCAGGGGCGACACAAGGCCGGGTAACGACCGACATGGTAGTAGCTGGCAGAATGATAGCCTACGCGATCCCGGCTCCGGCATATGTCGCAGCGAGATGGTTTCGCTATGCAGCCTGCCGCCTGTAGCCACCCCGCCAACTGGCCCCCGCGTCGCCTCTCAATCCCGCTGAAGCCAGCGTAAGGCTTCAGGAGAGGCCAGCGCGAAACCTGATACTGTGCAGGCGGGTTCGTCGGCTCTCGCAGGCGGTGCGACGGGAGCGCGTCAATGTAAGCGTCTATGTCGAAGATGCTCACACGCCCTGCCTGTCGATCTCCGCCGACATGGCAATCAGAGTGCCATGCAGGCCGGTGAGGCCATTCACGAGGTGCCCGATGATGACCCTATGCATATCAGGTGTGTTGTCCCGGTTCTGCCCTTCGACAGCAAGCGAGTGAGCTTCCTCTAGGCGAGCGGTGATGTCCGCAAAAGTGCGGCGAAGGACGTCAGTCATGCGGCCTCCGAGAGTATGCGATAGACGCTGCTGCGGCTGATCCCCAGCCGGGCTGCGATCTCGCCGGGGCGTGCGCCCGATGCCTGAAGCTCTTGCACCTGTGCGGTCTTGCGACGGGCGGTCGGCTGTCTGCCCCGGTAGCGCCCCTCGGCCTTCGCCTTGGCAACTCCTACCTTTTGGCGCGATCTCATTGTCGCCAGTTCCCATTCGGCGACCGCACCGAACATAGTCAGGAGCATCCGCCCGGTGGGCGACTTCGTGTCAACTTCGGTCCCGCCAAAGTCCAGGATACGAAGCGAAACGCGCTTGGCCTCCAAGATCGCGACGATTTTCAGAAGGTCGGTAGTGGATCGTGCAAGGCGGTCGATCTTGCAAACGACCAAAACATCGTCCTCACGCACGAACTCCAGCGCGGCATCAAGCTGGTCGCGCTGCGCCAGCGATGAAGTCATCTCGCCGAAGATGCGAGTGCAACCCGTTGCACGCAACTGAACCTCCTGCGCTTCGTAGCCCGCAACCTGATCGCTCGTCGATGAGCGTCGATAGCCGATAAGCATCTGTTTTCCTTGCATTATTTACAAGAAACAATGCCAAGCAGAATGCGCTAAGTCACGGAAAACCTTGCAGAATTGACGAAAAATCTCGTGTCTTTTCGACTTTGGTAACGACCTCATGAGCTATAAGTCGGGCGGCGGCAGTCATGAACTCTGCCGCGACAGAACAGGGAAGAAAATGCAGCCCAGCTACATTTCCGTAATGAACGTATTCACACAGCAAACCCGCTATACCGTTCCTCTATTCCAGCGGCCCTATGTCTGGAGCCGGGAGGATCAATGGGAGCCACTGTGGGACGATGTTCGTGCAGCGGCAGAGCGGGTGCTAAACGCTAACGGCAATCCGGTGTCCGCTCACTTCCTCGGCACGGTGGTGCTGGAGCAAACACCCAATCCAACGTTCAGTCTGCCACGCCGGGAAGTCATCGACGGACAGCAGCGTCTGACCACGCTCCAGTTGGTGCTCAAGGCAGCCGAGCACGCATTGGAAGGAATACGCCCACTTGTAGCCGGGGATGAGGATGCGACAAAGGCCGTGGACATCGCATCCCGCCAGATCGAGCCTCTGACCAGCAATCCCGCCTATGCCGAGGATGAAGAACGCTACAAGGTCTGGCCTACAAACGAAGATCGAGCACCGTTCCGGGATGTCATGGACGCTAAGGCGGCAGACGGTCCTTCGCAGCCGCATACTCGAATGGCTCACGCTTATGCCTTCTTCCGCAGCGAGTTCGCGGCATGGCTGAACATTGATCGCCACGGTGACCGGGCCAAGGCTCTGGCAAGCGCACTCAAGGATCACCTTCGCCTGATCGTGCTGGACCTCGACGTAAATGACGAACCGCAGGCGATCTTCGAGACGTTGAACGCCCACGGCACTCCGCTACTGCCAGCGGACCTCATCAAGAACTGGCTGCTTTGGGAGGGCACGAGGCAAGGGCTGGATACTGCATCACTATACACCTCGCATTGGCGGCAGTTCGATAGCGATAGCGATTACTGGCGCGCAAACGTCGGAACCGGGCACGCAGCGCGTGCTCGCGTTGACACATTCCTCCTGAACTGGCTGACGCGACATGTTCGCGAACCAATCTCGGCCAAGCACCTCTATGACCGCTTTTTGGACTATGTCGGCACGGGTGGTGAGCGGAATGATGATGGTAAGATCAACGTCCCGGCTCTGATGATGGGCATTGCGGCTGACGCGCAACGATACCGAGAGATCGACGCCCCGTCGGGCACAACTCGTTTCGATACCTTCCTGCGGCGTCTGAAGGTGCTGGACGTCATTGTTTTCCATCCACTTCTCTTGACGATCATGGGCAGGCCCGGCTCAACCGGAGCCGACTGCGATCTGTGCGGCCAAATCCTTGAGAGCTATCTTGTTCGCAGGACGGTCTGCGGAATGCAGACCAGAGGCTATGGCACGCTGGCGCTCTCGCTCGTCGAGAAAGTTGCCATGCTACCTGCCGATAGTCCTGCCGCCCCCGCCCTGTTCGCCGCCTTGTCCGCTACGCCCGACGGGCCGGACAGGTGGCCCAGCGATGATACCTTCCGCACCGATTGGCTGAACAAAAAGTTCTACGGCAATCTTCGGCGCAATCGCGTGCTTATGGTTCTGCGGGCGATTGAAGAACACTATCAGGCGCAAGCCCTGAAGTCCGAACCAGTGCTGACCTTCAACTTCGACAAGCTGGAGATCGAACACATCATGCCGCAAACGTGGGACGCGCACTGGCCCCTAACCGATCCAGCCACGACCCGCGATGACCGCAACTGGAAAGTGCAAGGCATCGGCAATCTTACGCTCGTCAGTTCTGCGCTCAACAAGGCGCTTAGGTGGCGTGGACAAATTGGCGTGAAGCGGGTTCGCGTATCACCGTGATCAACGGTTAAGCGTTTGGTACGCTTCGAACACGTCGACGGGATTAAAAA
>NZ_JABAID010000059.1 GCF_012641335.1 Novosphingobium sp. ERN07 | reverse complement strand
TGGGACACCGCGTAATTGATTTAGCCACCCTCCTGGATGGTACGAAGTCGCCATGGCGCTTCAATGCAGGAGGGTGACCGATGTCGATCTATGCAGGGTTGGATGTGAGTGACAAGACGACGCATGTCTGCGTGGTCGATGCCGAGGGCAAGGTTCTCCGACGTGATGTAGTTGCGAGCGATCCGGAGGTTCTCGCCAAGTGGTTGAGCCGGCATTGTCCGGAACTCGCCCGTGTCGTCCTCGAGACTGGGCCGCTGTCAACATTCCTCTACCATGGCCTGACCGAGCGCGGCGTCGTGGTCGAGTGCATCTGCGCGCGCCACGCCAAAGGCGTCCTGTCCGCAAGGATCAACAAAAGCGATGTTCACGATGCAGAGGGGCTCGCACAGCTTGCGCGGACTGGCTGGTACAAGCGTGTCCACATGAAGGGCTCCGCCACGCACATCGACAGGGCAGCGCTGCGCATCCGTAGCCAGCTGATCACGGCGCGGACATCTATGGCCAATCAGCTGCGTGGGCTCTTGAAGTTGTTCGGCCTGCGTATGGGGACCGCCCGAACCCCGGGCCGGCGCACCGAGCGCCTGGCGGCGCTCTACGCACAGCGGCCAGATTTGAAGGCCCTGTTTGCTCCGCTCATTGCATCGATGGAAGCCATCGAGGAGCAACTGCGTGCATGCAATCGCCTGCTTAATGACCGGGCAAAGGCCGACGAAGTCTGCAGCCGTTTGATGAGCGTTCCCGGTGTCGGGCCCATCACTGCGCTCACCTACACCTCCACTATCGAAGATCCTCGCCGTTTTGCGAGAAGCGAGGATGTCGGCGCCTATGCCGGGCTAGTGCCGCGACGCAGCCAATCAGGCGAACGCGATGTCAGCGGCCACATCTCAAAGGCTGGCGATCCCATGCTGCGCAAGGCGCTTTACGAAGCTGCCAATGTTGCACTGACCCAAGTGAAGCGGCCGTTTGCCCTGCAGCAATGGGGGAGGACAATGGCCGAAGCCAAAGGTGGCAGACGCGCTCGAACCGCTGTTGCCCGCAAGCTCGCCGCGCTACTTCATTCGCTTTGGCTGAACGAGACGGAGTTCCGCTGGGCCTGAGCCCAGTGTTTCTCATCCCGCTTAGCCATGCCCACGACGATCTCGTCAGAAATGTAGAGGGTCAACCTCGTTTGGGACTCAGAGACGTCGATCTATTCCGCTCGGCCGCGATCATGAAGGCTCGGACGAACCGTTACCAAGCTGTCCGATGACCTCGAAGACAACCATTGGCGAACGGGAAAAAGGAAGAGCAATGCGGAAATCAATTAGACAACAT
>NZ_JABAID010000058.1 GCF_012641335.1 Novosphingobium sp. ERN07 | reverse complement strand
GAAGCTGCCGCTCGCCGATCCGAACGAGACGAGCACGCCCGAAAAGCCGAAGCCCACCACATCGGCAAATCCATCGCCGTTAACATCGGCAACATGGCGTGGGAACAGATCCTGCGTGGTCCACCCAGACGCCGGATTGAAGTTGGCAATAACCGCCGCACCCGGCGCGCGGAACGTGAACGAATAAAGCCCTTCGGAGAACTGAAGTTGTTCGACCCGCACCAGCGTGTCCGTGCCATCCTGCGCCGAGGTTACGGTCAGCGCATTCGTGCCCACCGTTATGGTAGACTGCGCGCGGGTTGCCGCGAAGATGGCACGATCACCACCGCGCCCGCCATCAAGCTGATCGTTTCCAGCTCCGCCGTTCAGAACGTCACCGCCAGCAAGACCGACAAGCGTGTCGTTCCCGCCGAGCCCGGACAGTGTGTCGTTGCCATTCGTGCCCAAAAGATAATCGTTCAACGCCGTCCCGGTGACGTTCGAGCCGCTGTAGTCGTTGTCGGCGATAATCGCCTGGACGTTGAGGCTTGACGGCCCGAGCGCGAGGCTCGTTGGCGTGAGGACCAGGCTTAAAGTCTCGTCTCCCTCGACGCGGGTGTCGCCGAGCACTGTTACGGGAACGTAGGCTACTGTCTGTCCCGGAGCAAAAGTCAGCGTTCCGGTGACAGCGACATAATCCTGACCTGCCGTGGCGGAACCGTCCGCCGTGGCGTAGTTTACCTGCAATTGTGTGGCAAAGGGTTGTGTCAACCGCACCTCGAACACGATCTGATTGGTCGGCTGCAGAGATTCATGTACGACTGTGCCAGTGCCTGCGATGGCGACGTTGTTGCCGAGGCCATCTTCATCAAGCACGATGCCCGAGACAAAGAGTGATCGTGCGGAGCTAGAGAGTTCGGCATTCTGCGGGTTGAACAGTTCAAGCGTCAGGCTCTCGTCGATCTCATCGAGACTGTCGCCGAAAGCCGAGAACTGCAACGTCGCCGTCGTCTGTCCGGGTGCGAACGTCAACGTGCCGGTGCGGTTGAAGTCCGTCGAGGTCTCTCCGTCGCTCAATGTGCCGTAACCCGGGCCTGAAAGCAGACGGTAGCTGACAGCGACCGAGCCCGCTGACGGCTGGTCCAGGGTTACGGTGAAGGCGATGCGTTCGCCTTCGGCCACGGCATAGCTGCTGACGGAGATGGCGGGTTGGTTGACGGTCGCATCGTCGTTGAGGATCGTTGCGATGCCGACGGTGCCTGCGGTTGAAGGTGCTGCGGCAGGCGGAGTGATCTTGAGGAAGAAGGTTTCGGTGGCTTCGATGGTTCTGTCGCCGGTAACGGGAACGTCGATGAAGCCGACGACCT
>NZ_JABAID010000057.1 GCF_012641335.1 Novosphingobium sp. ERN07 | reverse complement strand
CGTCTGCCTACTTGGCCCAGACCTCAACTTAGGCTCAGGCCGCCGATCACTTGCCAAGCCTCAAAACAAGCGCCACTCCCGCGCCAGCGGGTTCGTACAAGTCATCGGTGGTGACGTCACTCGCGCGCGATAGCTCAAGAAGTACCCGTGCGAGTTGCTGCGCGAGCATCGGCTAACGACTTGGGCGCAGCTGGTTCACGGACTCGCGAATACGTGCCGACTGACCAGCGCTCAGCCCGAGATCAAGGCTTAGCTTGAAGAATTCATCGGCGGCAGCGCCGCCTTCCAGCCGATGCGTCCGCGCCAGATTGCGTGCCTTTGAGCCCAGTTCGGGGATATCGCTGGAACTGACCATGCCGCAGTTCTCTACGGCGTCGGTATATTGCTGAATGATCGCCGCAGGCAGGTTGGCGCCGTGGATGAAGTAGCGAAGATGTTTCAGGAAGTGCGGATGGCGCAGCGTTTCATCGTGATCGTTGCCGTGCTTCACGAAGCTGTCCTGGCGCGACTTGCCGCGACCGCCCGGATAATATTCGGGGTCCGTGAAGTAGCGGACACGATGCTCCGGGATACCTTTGCGCTCAACCAATGAGGTCGTGAGTTGATGAGCCAAATCTGCGTTGCGCAGAAAGCCCTCGTGATTGCCTTTGAACGAGAGCGGGTCGAAACTCAGGCTTGCGAGCATCTCTCTTTCGGGAGCAGTCAATTCGATGGTGGAGGCCGTGTCTATCATGCCTTCGGTCTACCACCGCCACAAAGTTCAGGACAGTCCAGAGCAGGAACAGAATTCAGCGCAGACTTACCTTTTGGCAATGATCTGCCGATCCGATCGAGGTCGATAATCACGTAATCAACCACCCAAAAGTTACGCGAGCTGAATTAGCGGCCGCTTTTGGGAACGCTGGTTAAGCCTTCGAATGTCCGAAATGCGGGCGCAAAGCGGACGCTATCGGACATCGTCGACGTGATAGAACATCGGATTACGCATCCAGTCGTTGACGGCTGACTCGCGCCACCCGGCGCAACGCGTGGCGATGCGCACTTGCCGGGGAAAGGTGCCATCCTGGATCTTGCGGTAGAGCGTCGCGCGAGAAAGCCCGGTGCGGTCGAGCACAGTGTTGAGGCGGAGAATACGGTCTGGCGTCCGGTCGGTCATGATGCAGTGTCCTGAACAGTGGTCGGTTGTCATGCCCTCCAGATGCAAGATTTGAGATTGCCTGCGCGGACGTCAAGACGCTGAGATTCCCCGGCTTATGCGTACTATGCACCAGACTGTGCGCAGGCGTCCGTACATGTCCGTCGATGCGACAGAATTTATTTTGCCGAGCTTCTGGTTCGTGTCTCAGGCCTTGCTGCGCGAGACATTCCTGCCGATTCTAGCGCCAGATCGGCGTCTGCGCCGTCCCCTTGTCTGCAGAACTGCGACAGTCATCTGGGTTCGTACCGTCTGAGTTTGAGCGCTCCGCCGCTGGCGGACCGGCCGGCTGCCTTGCATCCCTTTGGCGGTCGCCATGCCTTTGGGCACGGCGGTGTCTGGCCTTCGGCACCTGCGTGGCGGGGGGCGTCACGGCCCTGTAGCCCCGC
>NZ_JABAID010000056.1 GCF_012641335.1 Novosphingobium sp. ERN07 | reverse complement strand
TACGTCTGCCGCATTGAGCAGATCTGGCGACAGGCCCTGCAGCACGGTCACGCCACCCTGCGCGGTTCCGTTCGCTGCAAACCGTTGTACCGCCAGTCCGTCACCGTTGAGATCGCCGTCACTGTCCACCACCCAATGAACCGCGTAGCCGCCGTCATCCAGCGCGGTCACGCCGACGTTCACATCGCCGCTGCTCCCATTGATCAACGCAGGCGTGTCGCCGCCATCGATGCGCGGACCGTGATCGCCAAGCGCTAAGCCGTTTGCGTTGAAGGTCTGGACGAAAAGGCCTGCAGGGACAGGAATTGCAGGGCGAGTGCCGATAGTGCCATTCAGAGTTGATCCGGCAGTAAGGCCACCGACGATTAGAATGGCCTGAGCATCCGTTGTACCCAGTTGTGTAAGCAGGGCATCGGGGACACGGTAGTTTCCATTCGCGTCCGCAGTCAAACCGACAATCTGGATGGTGCCACTGGGCAAAATCGACGCACCGGGGATGCCGCTGATATCAATCCCAAATCCTTGCGCCGGGGTGATCTGCATCAAGACAATGCTCGGCCCGGTGCCGTTGGCAAAGGACGCCGAATCGATGTGGAAGGATTCCGCTCGTCCGCTTCCCGTAGCAATGGCGGAGAACCCATCGGAATTGGCAACAAGAGCCGACGTTACATTGGCCAGTGCGGTCCCCGGGGCGTAGCTGACGTCCTGCAGCGTCGAGATGAATATGTTGCCGCTTTGTCCCTGTGTCAGGCCGCTCACTTGCAGGGTAAAGCGGTTGTCGATCTGGAACTGATCAAGGACGGCATTCGTAATCCGTATCTCACCAAATTCGCCGACCGTCAGCGGGACTGTTCTGGACAGACCATCGTTCCCAATTCCCATCAGTGCAAACTGGGCATTGGACGGCAGGGACCCGACGAAGAAAGCTTCCGGGCGCCCAACTACGGTCAAGCCGAAGGTCTGGTTCGCTGCGTTGGCGGTGACGACGGCATTGCGTCCCGCGGACTCAAAACCAAGCGCATATGTGAGGGCATAGCCGCCATTGTCGAGCGCTTGGAGGTCCAAGGAGGAAATGTCTGCGGCATTGAGCAAGTCTGGCGACAGCCCTTGCAGTACGGTCACGCCACCCTGTTTGGTCCCGTTGGCGGCAAATCGCTGTATCGCCAGACCGCCTTCGCCCGCGCCACCATCAATTACCCAATGCACCACGAAACCGCCGCCATCCAGCGCCGTCAGCCCGGCTGTGTTCGGAATGTCGTCGGAATTGAACAGGATCGCAGTTGTGCCGCCATCAATGCGCGGCCCGTGATCGCCCAGTGCCAAGCCGCTTGCGTTGAAAGTCTGGACGAAGAGCCCTTCAGGGATCGGCGATGCTTCGCGGACACGGGCGGTGCCGGTGAGTGTTGAACCGATGCTAAGGCCGCCGACGACGAGGATGGCCTGAAAATCCCCGTCGCCAAGTTGTGTGAGAATTGATTGCGGCACCCGATAAACGCCGTTCGAATCTGCGGCTACGTTGTTGATGACAATCGTGCCCGTCGGCAGGAGGGTTGCGCCTGCAACTCCCGCAAGGCTGATGGCCTGGGCATTGATCTGTGGTGTGATTTGGATGTTTACGAAGCTTGGGCCGGTGCCGTTGGCAAAGGTTGCCGATCCGATCGTGAACCCTTCGGCGCGCCCTTCGCTCGT
>NZ_JABAID010000055.1 GCF_012641335.1 Novosphingobium sp. ERN07 | reverse complement strand
GATGCGCGGCGTGCCGCCCTTGGCGCGGACGGCGCTGCCGAAATGCGAACCGAGATAGGCACGGTCGGCGAAGATTTCGCCTGGATCGTCGGGCAGCGCTGATCTGCCCCCTTCTGAGTGGCCCATTTACTATTTTAGAAATGGCCACGAAGGAGGAGTCGAATGGCGAAGAAGCACAAGCCGGAGGAGATCATCGCCAAGCTGCGTGAGGCGGAGATCGTGCTGGCCCAGGGCGGAACTGTTGCCGATGCGTGTCGCCGGATCGGCGTGACCGAGCAGAGTTACTACCGCTGGCGCAAGGAATATGGTGGTTTGAAGATGGATCAGGCTCGGCGGATGAAAGAGTTGGAGAAGGAGAACGCTCGGTTGCGTAGGGCGGTATCGGACCTGACACTGGACAAGCTGATCCTGCAGGACGCTTCTCGGGGAAACTTCTGAGCCCCGCGCGCCGCAGGCGCTGTATCGATCATATCCGGGGCATGATGCCGGTGTCCGAGCGGCGGGTATGCCGCGTGCTCGGGCAGCATCGATCAACACAGCGCAAGACGCCGCGTGGGGCAGATGATGAGGCTGCACTGACCGAGGACATCATCGCCCTGGCCAGACAATATGGTCGCTACGGCTACCGCCGAGTGACGGCCTTGCTGCGCGATGCCGGCTGGCATGTGAACCGCAAGCGGGTGGAGCGCATCTGGCGACGCGAGGGTCTCAAGGTGCCGCAGAGGCAACCGAAGCGGGGGAGGCTCTGGCTCAACGACAGATCGTGTATCCGGCTGCGGCCTGAATATCCGGGTCACGTGTGGTCCTACGACTTCGTCGAAGGGCGCACGCACGACGGTCGCAAGTTCCGCATCCTGTCGATCATCGATGAAGCCAGCAGGGAATGTCTTGCCCTGCCGGTTGCACGCCGACTTCGCAGCGAGGATGTGCTGGCAGCACTGGCAGAGTTGTTCGCCACTCGTGGGCCGCCGGCACACATACGGTCAGACAACGGCCCCGAATTTGTCGCTACTGCCGTACAGGAATGGCTGGCGAAGATCGGCGTGAAGACGCTCTACATTACCCCAGGCAGCCCATGGGAGAATGGCTACTGCGAAAGCTTCAATGGCTCGATGCGCGAGGAACTGCTCAACGGGGAGATCTTCTACACTCTGGCCGAAGCTCAGATCCTGATCGAGGCTTGGCGGCGCCACTACAACACCGTCAGGCCCCACAGCTCGTTGGGGTACCGATCACCGGCACCGGAAACGGCGACCACGCCATGGCTGCCCTCCGGTTCCGCTAAGCTCCACCTACGGACAGCCATGGCCTCAGAGGCGGTTCTGCACTAACAATCAACACGGACCACTCAGTGGGGGCCGGTCAAGAGGCCGCGGAGCAGCGCCTTGCGCGAGGTCTGCCGCGAGAGTTTGGCGGCTAGGCCTTCGCGTAAAAGCAGCGTTTTCGCGGCGGCATCGAGGCGCGAATTGCCGGCCTTGCTGACGCAATTCGCGCGATCCATGCCTTCCAGCAACACGATCTCCTTCAGGAACGCGCTGTCGCCACGGCCGGCGCGTTCCTGCACCATCACCGTCGTCGCCTGCCATTCGTCGAGAAAGGCGCTGATGTGCTGTGCTGTGGACTTCGTCGACATGTGGCGCGGGTTAGCACGCTTCGACATTCATGACGGGCAAAATACGCGAGCAACCGTATCTTCGGCAAATCGCGGCCGAGACCAGTCAATTAGGCGCACCGCTTAATCGATGAACGTAAGGCAAGTTTTGAAGGCCTCAGCCTGAGCCTTGAACGGCGGCTATCAAGGCGGTCATTTGCCGGTCCACTGGCCGTCATTGCAGCGGTCGCTCCCGACCGATAGTGTTGAAAAACTCGGCCTTGCAGTAATCGCACAGTCCTGATTCACTGGCCCTGTCGTGGGGAGACAGGCTGATGATGGGTGCTCGGACTGTGA
>NZ_JABAID010000054.1 GCF_012641335.1 Novosphingobium sp. ERN07 | reverse complement strand
GAGAGCATCATGCCCGACGCGCTTGTGCAGGCGTCCGGGCCATCGTATTTAACCGCTGGACTCTCGTTATGATCGAGGGACTGCCGGGGGGCAGGTCAATCGCGATGTCCCGACCCACAAAATCATCGATTTACTTGGCAAGCATTCGCGCCACGATCTGTGAGGTGCCATTGGCCCACCGAGGCCGCAGGTTCTCAATCCTGCGCTCGAGTGTCCGCTGCAGATGGACTGGAAGACTCGTGAAAAACTCTTCGAGAAATTCTCCCATCTCGCGGTGCATCCACTCGCAAGCCAGGTCTTCCTGCCCGGAGAGAGCGAGGATCATGGTCCGGCTTTGATGTCAATGGCGGCGCAGGCTCGGTCATCGCTCTCTCCTTGGCCACTGCACAACCTTGGGTCGCACTATGGTTGCGAGGAGCTCATAAAACATCTTATTTATATATAGGCTTTTTGAGGCTGTTGGGTCAATGTGGGCCATTGATTGATTCGGCCCAGCCGAGTTGTTTACACAATGGGGATTAGGGTTTTGGAAGATATCCGCATCGAGCGCCAAGGCGCAGTGGCTCTCGTCATCTTGGCACGCGACGAGGCAAACAACAGCTCTCGCCCGCAAACGCTCAAGGAAATCTGCGAGGCGATGGATTTGCTGGTGCAAGACAGCTCCGTCCGCGCGATCGTACTGGCGGCGGATGGGCGACATTTTTCTGCGGGTGCGGATTTCGCCTTTCTTGACGATCTGACGCGTATGGACGCTGCAGCAATTCGGCATCAGGTTTACACCCATTTCCAGGGCGCAGCGCGGCGCATCTACCATTGCCCCAAGCCGACCATCGCACTGGTTCAGGGCGCAGCTGTAACCGTCGGGTGCGAGCTTGCCGCCGCCTGCGATTTCCGGATTGCAGCCGATGGGGCATTCTTTCAGGAGAGCTGGATCAGGCTGGGCATCATGCCCCCGCTGGGTGGCACCTTCCTTCTTCCGCGTATCATTGGCATGGGGCGGGCTGCCGAAATGTGTCTGCGCGGGCGCGCGGTGAAGGCCGAGGAAGCAAAGGCCATCGGGCTGGTCAGCGACGTCGTACCGCCCGAACAGTTGCGCGAGCACGGCCTTGCCATGGCGCGAGAACTCGCGCAATCGGCCCCAATGGCCTATGCCGCGATCAAGACTGCCCTGCAACGAGGAAGCCAAAGTGCCATCGAGTCGGAGTGGTCAGCCAACCTGCCGCAACAGGCCATCCTGCTCACCAGTGCGGATTTCCGTGAAGGGCTCGCTGCGGTCCGCGAGAAACGCGCAGCCAGCTTCCAGGGCTGCTAGACAGCAGGTGCTTTCGCATCCTCTTCGATGAGATCGGCCGCCCGCCATGCCATCGCCATGGCTGGCGCATTGGTATTGCCCGAAACCAGCGACGGCATGACCGAGATGTCGACGACCACCAACCCAGCCAGCGCCGGCTGCGAAAAGATGCGGCTGATGGTGCGCAACAGCGCTACGGACACGCGCCGGTAATAATCGGTGGCAAGTTAGTTCGGATCAATCTCCGCCGGCGCGTCCGGGTCAGGGCTCGCTATCAGGATCGAACCGCGGCTTGCCGGACGCATTACATAGCCGCCGCAGATCGCCCCATGCTGTTTTTCCAGCGCAAAGCCCGCGAAATGCTGGGTTATTCCTCCCTTAGCGCAACCGGGACTGGGCGCGCAGCAACCGATGCTCGCGCATGCTCTGACCGACATCGGGCGCGTCATGCCTTACCGCCACGCCGACACGCTGAAGATGTGCTGGCGATCCGATGCCGGATCGCTGAAGCCGCGTAGGCGAATTGAGCGCACCGGCGCTGACGATGGTCTTGCGCGCCAGAAGGTCACGCTCGCCCTGCGCATCGCGGACACGCACGCCCCGCAACCGTTTTCCTTCGAACAACAGGTGCAGAGCATCGGTCTGAGTGACTAGGTGGCGTGGACAAATTGGCGTGAAGCGGGTTCGCGTATCACCGTGATCAACGGTTAAGCGTTTGGTACGCTTCGAACACGTCGACGGGATTAAAA
>NZ_JABAID010000053.1 GCF_012641335.1 Novosphingobium sp. ERN07 | reverse complement strand
CGATCGCTACCCGCTACGATCAGCTTGCCAATAGCTTCCTCGGCATGGTCCATATCGCCACAGCCAGATACTGGCTCAAATTTGTCCACGCCGCCTAGAGCGTCCGCCGATGGGTGCAAGGTGAGCCCATGTTGTCCACAGTGCAAAAGTCAAAGGAGGATGTCTGTGTTGACTGACTGGTGGCGTCAGAGCAATTTTGGCTGGCGGCCATTTCGGCGTTATCTTCCGATAAAGTTATCGGCGCTGCCGCCGGCCACTATTGGCGTAACCGGACGTGCCCCGGACTATCTTGGAGCGGCATATGGTGGTCGGCAGCGAAAGGTGGAGCCCAGCCTACAAACGTCCGCTTTCCCGTTATCGCCAGCTTGAAGCCGCCGTCCCGGTTCGTCCCCAACCTACGTCATTCAAGCGTCAGCCTTCTACGGCCGAAGTTGGCCAATCACCGGCCCTGCTGTGGGTCCGACAACGCAGAATGGCGACGTAAAGAACAGCGAACTATCCGCCCACCTTCATTGTACAATTGACGCCCCGTCCACTCTTGCGTGCCATGGCTTGGCAGCGCTTTATCTCCTCCCGGTTCACATCCGCAATCTTCGCAGCTTCCGTGATGTCCTCCCACATCTGGGGGTTCTGCGACCGGATCAAACGAATACCTGCGTCCACGATCGTCGGCTCGCGCAGGACACGAGCCGCCACACGTTCCGGCCAGTGCCAGCTCTGCGGCACCGCGCGGGCTACGACGCCGGGAAGGACTGACCATAGCAGGACCCCGGCAAGCAGTCCGCCGCCTGCCATAAGGTACAACTGGCGGCGCTGATCAGCAGCCAGACGAGCATTCGCGGTTACCGAACGCATCGTCTGGGTTGCATGGTGCAGATCATCCCGGGCCTGGCTGAACCTGTCCTGGTCGCTGCGTCGCGCCGACTCCGCCGCCGCTGCGATCCTATTGCCGATGCTGTCAGGGGTCATCTGCAACGCCGGATGACCAGCCATGCCCTGAAGGTTCTCGCAAATCGCACACATCCGCTTGGCCATGTCGGTCAGGGTCGAGCCGTAGTCGGGAATGACAATATCCGCACGCTCGGCGGCAAGGTGCTGGACCGCTCGGCGCATCAGGGCCATTTCCCCTTCAAGGCGGGCAAACGCCTCGGCAGCGGGGTCGCCTGCGGCCTCCGGGGCGGGCAGGTCAGGGGCGGTGGCCTGCTCACGGTCCAGGGTCAGTTCCACGTCATCAGTATCGGTATCCATTACGCTTCTCCTAAAGGCTCATGCCGATTGACCGGCTCCGCTCCATGGTGATGGAAGCGGCAAGGTCGCGGGCCAGATCGCGACCGGGTTCTGTCTTGATCCCAAGTTCGCTGGTGCGACCGCGCAGCAGGGATTCGACCTGCGCATCGCGCTCCAGTCCCTTCGCCATGTCCGCCATGCGGGTGGTGAGCCTCTGCGCACCCTTGGTATCGCCATCGCGCTGCATGGCCTGCTGCGCCTGCCCGAGCCGCTGCCAGTCGGTGACAAAGCGGTCGGCGCGCTGCACCGGATTGGCGCGGATTTCGGCTTCGAGCTGCATGGCGCGGATCGCGCCCTGGCTGCGACCATCAGCGGCCTCACGGGCCAGCGAGGGCTGGCGCTGCAAGGCGCTGGAGAGGTCGGCTGTGCCATGGGGCCGGATCGCGTCGAGCGCCTTTCCGGCCTTCTCCAGCGCGTCGCGCTGATGTGGCAGGACCGGCAATCCCTGCTCGCGCATCTGTCCAATATCGGCGACGGCACGCGCATAGCGTTCGACGGCCCTGCGTTGATCGGAAAGCCCTGGCTGCTCGACTGGCAGGGCTTCGAGCCGATTTGCCTGTGGGCGGAATCCGGCGAAGATCGACTTCGCCCGTTCCGGCAATTGCCGGGCGATTTCGACTATGCGCTCGCGGAAGGTAATGCCGCGCCGCTCGGCGAAAGCTTGCTCTGGCTTGTAGTCGCTGGCCATGTCCTTGCCGCGTTCGCGGCTGAGCGTGCGGACAAGCTTCGACTGATCGGCGAAGTCATCACCGCCATAATGCAGGGCAAGGCCGTCACGGTGGCGGGACATGGCGACATAGGCGCTGTGGCTGTCCATCCCCGGCGTCGCCAACACATGCGCGCGGTCCACGGTCATGCCCTGCGCCTTGTGGATCGTCGCGGCATAGCCGTGATCCATGTGCGCATAGTCCTTGGTATCAAAAGCGACATTGCGGCCATCGTCGGTGCGCACGGCCATGCGCTGCGGCGTCACCTGTTCGACGGTGCCGAGCGTGCCATTCTTGACGCCCAGGCTCCGCTCGTTGCGCAGGAACATGATGCGGTCACCACTGGCGAACTGACGCTCTCCGCGATCAGCTTTGATCGACACGTCCATGCCCAGTTCGCCCGCGTCACGCAGCCGCCCGCGCGCGGCGTCATTGAGCTCGCGCACTTCGTCATTGGTGTGGGTGAGGATGAT
>NZ_JABAID010000052.1 GCF_012641335.1 Novosphingobium sp. ERN07 | reverse complement strand
GGCTCGGACGAACCGTTACCAAGCTGTCCGATGACCTCGAAGACAACCATTGGCGAACGGGAAAAAGGAAGAGCAATGCGGAAATCAATTAGACAACATTCCTGCCGATCCATGGCGCGACTGGCAACGTCCGTTGCCGACGACACCAGCCATTCGCACATCCGCTTGAACCCCTTGCCCTCAACCCGGCCTTGGGGATTTAGCGGAAGGCTGCATCAGACCGCAAATTGCGCATCATTCGCCGGGCAGAAATTCGGCACCCAAAACCCCTCGACAAAATTTATATCTCTCAGAGCTATGTCCACAGAATCGGCGCGCTTAAGATCAAAGCCGAAGAATGCGTTGCGCGCGGTGGTTGTTACATTAAATATCAGAGATATGGTTGGAGCCAAAACAGATACTCATGCTTTTCCCCCACGCGCCGATGTGTGGTGGATATGGCTTGCGTTCATCAAGCACGCAAACGGTACGGCGTCCCACCTTTATGGCTGCGCCAGCAAGACCAGGAAGCCGGTCAGATTCCCATCATCCAGGCCGATCCCGCTTCCTTCTTCAGCGCAATTGGAAATTGTCCAGTACACGGTCACCGAGGCCCAAGCGCTCCCAGTTCTGGCTCTGCTCGATCACGGCCAAATCGACCTGTCTTCGCTCAAAAACGATGCTCCGAAAGCCAAGGTCCTCGCAAAGCGCGCGATCATGGCTAACGCGCTGGGCAACAACGCGACGCGCATGTGGTCTTATATCGGAGCCACTGCTGCGGTCGATGTGCTGCCCGAGTTGAACGATATTCCAGCACTTCTGGAAGCGCTGAACAGTGAACTCGGCCTGGATTTTCGTGACCAGTTTGCAAACCATATCGGTGGATTCGACATTTTCGACCGCCCGCCCTGGCGGGAGGAAGAGGATCCCTTCACCGTCACCATTTTCAACGCAAACGCGCATGAGCCCGATCATACCATTCTCATTGGCCGCCGAGACGGGCACAAGTCTCCGCTGCGGTTTCATCTCATTGCAACGAACGCAAACAGCGATGTCATCGTCAATCGCCTGATCACAATGGATGCGGGTGTCGCCGAACACAGAATGACGACCCCGGAGCCCGTTTATGGCTGCAAGGCGTCGTTTTTCGGCGTCGATGGCGAGACACTGTATGAGTATGACCAGACGTTCATTCGAACCGTGAACTTCGGCTTGAACGCGGTGGTAAAGACCGTTCAGATCGACGACGGGCTGACGCAGCGGGCAAGAGGCAAGGGCGCAGATAAAGCGCGCAATGCGTCCCATGCCCCGCGTCTGGCGCGCACGACATCAACGGTTACGGCTGATCCGGCACCGGTCGCCGAACGGCGCTTCTCGATATTGAACCATATGGCGGCCGCGTTTGCCGACAACAGCAAGGACCGCTGGTTTTCCCGGACTTTCGATAGCGAGCTGGGCGTCATCGCCTACTTCAACGAGCTCCTCGGTGACCCTGCCGTTGAGGCGGCGACTTTTGTCGATCCGTTTGTCAATGACGGCACGATCGGCCGTCTCCTCCGCCTGGACCGCATAGGATTGCCGCTGACCGTACTTATGAGCTGGGGCAAAACCGATCCGGACACGGGTCTCGAGCAAACCGAGGAGATGACGCAGGCAAACCTTGAGGTCCTCGAAAATGTGCTGGAGCGGGCCGGGCCTCTTGTTGGGCCAAGGCTGTCCTTACGAAATATCGTCATGGAGAATGGCAAGCAGGCGTTCCATGATCGATACCTGATGACTCAGTCGAAGGCAGGGACAAGCGAGATCTATCTGCTCTCCAATAGCCTGAACGCCATGGCAAAGAACTGGCCCTTTTGTCTCAGCCTGTTGTCAGGGCGAGCGAGCAGCGACGCCGCGAAATATATTCAGGAGCTGCTAGATGGTAAGGATGCCACCCGCGAGAAGCCGTTCAGGACGACATTTGCATGGCCTGACAGGGATGCTGCCACGCCTTGAACAGGCACCGGGCTCACATGCCGCGATCGAGTGGCTGTTGAGCGCCGCAGGTCCGAACAGGTGGCGGCGACAGCGGGCCATCAAGCGTCTCATTACCATGGATGTGGATGGGACATGGAGGGTGAACGATCGCGCCCTTGAGCGCATGGTCAAAGCGGGGATCAAGTATTCGACCCGCGTGCCCGAAAATCTCGGTGCTGTCCTTTGCGGTTTGGGCGAACTGGCTGCCAAATGCGAGTATGGCGCCATCCGTAGCGAATACGATATCGACCCCTATATCCGCCGTTGGCTCTCGAGGCATCGGCGCAAGATACGATGGCCGTTAGCGCTCAGCCAGGCTACCAGTCTAAAGACAAGGCGCCTCGAGCTGAGGGGTTTCCGCGATCGACAGCGTGAAGCCGAGAGCATCGGGACCGTCGATCATATGCTGTCTCACAAGTCGCTCACGCCGGGTCTGTGGAACGCGACTCTTGCGGTCAATCATGGCCGGACAGTCATGCCGTCAATGCGCGAAGGCTTGCGGTTTACCGCGCGAATGGCGCTTTGTGTGGCTCCGTCCGCGCTCATGCGCTGGGCGAGAAAGGATGCCGACAAGACCGCGCAGTGGGCGGTGATCGACATGCTCGAGAATCTCGTCGTCTGGTCGGGCCGCAACGCCATGCGGAACGCAACCTCTCTGCTTGAGACCAAGGATCCGCTCGGCATCATGCTTGCGGCTCGGGTACTGATCAATCCGCCGCTCCGCGGCCCAGTCCCTGCCCTTGGCGATATTTGGCGCCTTCTGCTCCGGGCAGGAATCCCGGAGGAGGACGCATGCTGGCTTTGCTCCCCGGCAATAAGCACCGGAAGCGATCGGCTTCGCCAGGCATCAATGGAGGTGGAACATCTGGAAAAGCAGCGGGTTGGATTTGGCGCGCAGTATCCCGCCAAGCCGCCGCTCAATTCAGAGATCGACCGCCTCGAGACTGAGCTCGAGAAAGCCAGAGCCTACAAAGCCAAAATTGCAGACGTCGACGTAGCAAACCGCCGGACTTTTGCCGCCATATTGAAGCACGCGGCTATCTCACTCGACACATGGGAGCTGATTGTCCGGGAGCTACCGAGCTCCCATGCCGAACGGCAGGAATTGGCCATTGCTATCGGAGCGGGTGAGGCGCGCCGCCGCCTGCTAGACCGCAATGTCGATGATCTCCTGAATGCAATCGGCGCGAAAGAGGAGCAGCCTGCATTCCTCGATTATTTCGCGCTTAAAAAAAGCCGCTTTTTCGAACTTTCCGACGGCGCCGCGCAAGCATTGATGATCCTGGCCGCTGACAACGACAAGAACATCGGTAAATGGGCCTCGCAAGGAATTGCCAAACTTGCGACTGCGGCTGGATATGAGCTGGCGGAACCCTTCATCCGCAGCCGCCACCACACGCGCTGGCAATCGGCTCTCGGACGGTTTGCCTGCGCAGTCGCCTTTGCGTTCGCGGTAGCTGATGCCCTGCCGGTCGAACGTCACCCCGAAATCCGGGTGCTAACCAGGCACGCGCTTGGCCATGCGCGCAATATCCTGAAGCAAGTACCAGAGCCATTCGACGCGACGGAATGGTGGTTTGAGCATCTTAGCCTCTGCATGATTCGGTGGACAGACATCCAGGGCACAACCGGTGAAATGGAAGCAATCGCCCTCGATGAAAGCCAACCCTTTCTGGCTAGATCGCTTGCGCTATGGTCGGGGACCGAACTCGCACGCAAACACACAGAGCTGGCACTAGAATGCTTTGAGAAGGCACACGCCCGCTCGCCGGGGGAGATGGCAATGCCGGACAACGCCATGCGGGCCGTCAGAGCTCTGGATCTAGCTGTCGGTTGCTGCGGCGCCGATGAGGTAGCGGAACGCCTCATTCCCGTTTGGGATAAAATTTTTTCAAGCTGGCGCAGCGCGTTGAGTGCCGACTGGTCGACGCTTTGTAACTTTCTTATTCTCGCCGTTCGTGGTGTCGAGCCCTGCCGCACCCGCCTTCTGGGTGACGGGCGATTTCGTCAGTCCCAGTGTCGCTCGACGATTGAAGACGGTGAGAGGGCTATTTAGCGGTAACCGATGTTCTCAGGCCACGGCGATCCAAGGCATGAGTTCGCCGACGCTGTTGGCGGGATGACCGTTGGCGAGCTTGGTGAGCGTGTCGGTCATC
>NZ_JABAID010000051.1 GCF_012641335.1 Novosphingobium sp. ERN07 | reverse complement strand
GAGAGCATCATGCCCGACGCGCTTGTGCAGGCGTCCGGGCCATCGTATTTAACCGCTGGACTCTCGTTATGATCGAGGGACTGCCGGGGGGCAGGTCAAAATCTGAGGCCGAAAACTCTAGCTCAAAACGATCCAGTTTTCAGGTGGCAGAGCACATCAGATCTTGTACTCAACCAGCCCATTATTGAGGGCGACAACATTTCGCTCCGCAATCCGGACGCGAAAGGCGGCACGACCGGGTCCTTCTCGCCAGATTTCGGTGACGAGCGTTTCACCCGGATAGACTGGTGCGGAGAATCGGACGTCAAGGCGGGTGATCCGTTCGGGATCGCCGTTGCACAATGCCCTGATGATGGCGCGACCTGCAATGCCGTAGCTACAAAGCCCTTGGAGGATTGGGCGATCGAACCCAGCGGTATGCGCAAGAACGGCATCGACATGAAGAGGGTTGAAGTCACCCGAAAGTCGGTAGATCAGGGCCTGATCCGGGCGTGTAGGCAGAGCGATAGACAAATCGTGCTTCCTGTCGGGTATCGGGTACGGCAATGGCTGCCCTTTGCAACTTCCGCCAAAGCCGCCATCAGCACGGAGGAATACGCTCGCCCGCACGGTCGCAATCAGGTCACCGGCCGCATCATCGTGCAATGTACGTTTCAACAGAAGCACCGCGCCTTTGGTGCCCTTGTCAAACAGACCCTCGACCGAAGTCTGGCCGATCAGCTTCGCTGACGGGGGAAGCGGCTTGTGTATTTCCAGTCCCTGCTCACCATGGAGGACCTGAGCAAATGTTATCCCGGTCTCGGGGTCATCCATCCAGAAGCTCTCGTTGCCAAGGACGACCGCCATGGTCGGCAATGCCTTTAACCCCCTTTCATAGACCAAAGTCATGTCAGAAGGTGCGAGGTCGGTCGCGGCACCCACACCAAGTGCATAAAGGATCGTGCGCTCGAAGCCGTAGGCGTCGGTTACGGGGGCAAAAGCCCGGTCGATAACAGCCTGCGCATTAACGGGCATGTGACTCCTTTCAAGCCGAATCCTCAAGATATGACAAGCCATCATCGACCGTCACATCATAAATAGTATACTAGTTATGCCGCAGGAGTCAAAGGCCGCATGTCAGAGCGGGGACTTGGCTTCTTCGGAGAAATCCTTGTCCATTTCGGCTGCAAGCTGCAGCACGCCGCTGCTTCAGAGTCTGTCAGTATGCCAGTGCCTAAGGGAGGTTTCTTGCGGATTCTAAGACATTCGGCCATAATATAGCCGAAAGCGTTGCAACTCATGATCCGAGCCATCGCTATCTCTGCGGCAGTAGCAGCACAGCTGACCCTTCGCACGCATGAGTGCCATAAATATAGTGGTCACCAGAATGCGTCATAAACGAGGAGCCAATTTCGCTTTGAGCAGCAAAACCGAAAACGTTGGTCGCGACGCGTTCGTTTCAGGTCGGGCGCGCAAGCAGAAGCTCGGTGAGCAGATTGCGCACAAGATTGTCGATGACATTATCGCAAGGGGATGGATCGAGGGTGATACTCTCGGCACAGAGCGCGACCTCCGTTTGCGGTACTCCATCTCGCGCGCCACATTCCGCGAAGCGGTGCGGCAAGTCGAGCGTCACGGCGCGGCAACCACACGACGTGGCGTGGGTGGAGGCCTGGTAGTTCTCGCTAGGCCCCGTGGTGCCGCGATCCGCGCCATGATGACGTTTCTCGAACTGACTCGCGTAAGCTTTGGCGAACAGCATGAGGTGCATGAGCAGCTTGAACTCACTGCCGCTCGCCTCGCAAGCCAGCGGATCGACGACGAAAGCCGCAGCGAAATGCTCGCGGCGCTGGAGCAGTTGGAGCAGACGTCGAGCGTTGTCGATAGTGTTGCGAACAACATGCGAATCCGCGTCGCGATCGCTAAGGCAACACGAAACCCTTCGCTTCCGCTGTTTATCGAAACACTCAACGGAGTGTTGCGCGACATTCTGCGCGTCTTGCGAGTGGAGGAAAGTGTTTTTCTGCGCGACCGCGAGCAATCAACTCGGTTCAAGAAGGAGCTGGTCGACACCATTCTTGCAGGTCGGGACAAGGATGCCGAGCGGCTGGTCCGTCAGGATGTGTACCGCCGCTTGCTGGCCATGACCACACCGATGACAAGCTCGAGAGGACGTAGAGGCATCGCCAATTACTTTGAAGAGTTGCCCGACTGGTTTGAATCCCAAAACATCGACCTGAAGCTGAGCGAGCGGGTCGCATTTGCAATCGTGGAGGATATCGAACGCGCCGGGTGTGTCGAGGGTACGAACCTAGGCAATGAGGCGGCCTTGCAAAAGAAACACTCAGTCAGCCGCGCGGTCCTGCGCGAAGCGCTCAGGCAACTCGAACTACACGGTGTCGTGCACGTCAAGAGCGGGGTGCAAGGCGGTGTCCTAATCGGCAGACCGGATTCAACTTACACTGAAGAGGTGGTATGCACCTATCTGCGAACGACTGAGATTGCCGCGCTGCATTTATGGGAAACGCAATCCACTCTGGAAGTGCTTGCAGTCGAAAAGCTTGCCGGAACGGCTTCGGAACCTGACTGCACTGCCCTTCGAAATGCCTTGAGCTATCTCGGCCAAGCCAGCGTGGAAGATTTTCTCGCCCGTTCAATGGTCCTGCACGGAACGATTGCGGATAGGACTGGAAATCGCGCTCTTTCTTTGTTTATCAGGATCTTGCTAAGATTCGGCATCCATGCGTTGCCGCCGATTGATCCTGCCAAGCTGCCTTGGCTGATGCGCCGCCACGATCGGCTAGTGGAGGCAATCTGCGCGCACGACGCTGTTGAAGCGCGCCGGGAAATCACGCTGCTGTTCAACGAATCCCGCATATGGGTCGGTGGTCACCATTTATGATTCTGACAAAGGCCGGGATGCATTCCAAGTTGGTCTCAACCCGCATGTAGCAATGCACTAGATGTTTGGTCCCGATGACGTGACCCCATGCTTTCCACCAGCTGGGATTAGAGCCGGGCCGTTTTTGCTCTGCTACCCAACCTTGGACCGCTCGGGTCTAGAGTTTTCCGCCTGATCCGGGTCCGGAGGGCTGGTGGCCCCGGTCGGATTTGCCAACATGATCGGGGGGATATTCCCGATCGCGCTGTGCGGTCGCTCTTCGTTGTAGTGTCTACGCCAGCGGTCCAGCTTCTCGCAAGCGTCTTCCAGCGACAGGAACTAGGGCGTGTTCACTCATTCGCTGTGCAGCTTGCTGTTGAACGTTTCGATGAAGGCATTATCCGGCATGATGCATGTCGGTGACTCGTTCCTGAGATCAGCATGACCTGCTAGGTTCTGCTGATCCGGGCCATGGGGCACCGGGAGCACGCAAAGTGCGGGCAGGCCGTCGCACAGACATGAGCTGCGAGCTCGAGGTCGTTATCTGGCCGCCCCTGCGACTAGCCCGGATGCGCTGCGAGCGCGGATCCGTAATTGTCGTGTCGCCCGCCAGCTCCCTGAACCTTGTTGGACCAAGGTGGAGGCTATGCGGATTGTTGGCATGGACATCCACCGGGTAGCGGCCGAGGCCGTGGCGCTGCTCGATGGCAAGTTGGTGAAGCTCGGCCGTATCCCCATGTTACGCGAGCGCCTGGAAGAGTTCGCCAGGACGCAGCTCACGCATGACGATCACGTGATCGTCGAGGCGACTGGCAACGCCGCAGCGGTGGTCGAGGTCCTTGCCCCACACGTCGATCGCGTCGTCATCGCCAACCCGAAGCAGGTGAGACTGATCGCGCATGCCAAGGTCAAGACCGATGCGATCGATGCTGCGGTGTTGGCCAAACTCTATGCATCGGGCTTCCTGCCGGAAGTCTGGGTTCCCGACGAAGCAACACTCGCCCTTCGACGACAAGTGGCCCGACGCACCCAGCTGATCCGCCAGCGAGTACGGCTGAAGAACCTCATCCAGTCGATCCTGCATGCCCATCTGATCCCGCCGTGCCCGCACGGCAACCTGACCGGCATAAGCGGGCGGAAGTGGATTGCTGCCCAACGACTTCCGGATGATGAACGGGCTGCCGTTCAACGGCACCTGGCCCAGATTGATCTCATCGAAGGGTCCCTCAAGGACGTAGAGGCCGATATTGCCAAAGTGGCCATGGCTGACCCGGCCATCAGACGCCTGATGACACTGCCCGGCGTCGATATGACCGTCGCATCCGGCGTCGCGGCCGCCATCGGCGATGTGCGGCGCTTTGACGATCCAACCAAGTTGGTCGGCTACCTTGGATTGAACCCGAGCACGCGCCAGTCTGGCGAGGGCCGCGCTTATCACGGGAGGATAACCAAGCAGGGTCGAGGCCAGGCACGCGGAATGCTCGTTGAAGCTGCATGGGCAGCGGCGCGTTCGCCGGGTCCGCTACGCGCCTTCTTCCAGAGGGTGGCAGCCAAGAGGGGGAAGCCCATCGCCGCTGTCGCCACGGCACGCAAGCTCGCCATGATCATCTGGCATATGCTGACCAAAGGTGAGGACTACATCTGGGTGCGACCGGCGTTGCTGGCCCGCAAGTTCCGTAGCATCGAACTCAAGGCAGGATTGCCGCCAGAGCACTCCAAGCGTGGTGCGGCCTACGATTACAACATCCCGGAAAAGCGGGCCGCTGAACGGGTGCGCGTAGAGGCGGCTGAGGAAGAGTATGCCGGCTTCACGTCGAGGTGGCGAGCCAAGCCTCGCAACCGGCCTCAGAGAGAGAAGAAAATGCCTGCACCTGCTTGAAAGGGCTTTTCTACAACATCCGTGTCCGTCGGCTTGCCAGGCCGCGAGAAGTCCAGGGTCACACCCCTCGGATAAGCCCATAGATCCATGTCTCGCGACACGAACTCGCTGCCATTGTTCACCCTGATGGTCTTCGGATAACCCGCCTTCCGACAGGTTCGATCGAGCGTGGCCACGACATCCTCTCCGCGGTAACTGAACCGCGCGTCGATCACCGGCG
>NZ_JABAID010000050.1 GCF_012641335.1 Novosphingobium sp. ERN07 | reverse complement strand
GATCGACACGTCCATGCCCAGTTCGCCCGCGTCACGCAGCCGCCCGCGCGCGGCGTCATTGAGCTCGCGCACTTCGTCATTGGTGTGGGTGAGGATGATCCGCGTATCGCCGGGGCTGGTCTGCCGGTCACGATCCCAGCGGTCGATCAGTTGGCCGCGCGCGGCATCGCGCGTATCGGCAGTATGCACCATTCCCCGTTCGCCATAGGCCTGAATGGCAAGACCGGTGCGCCCGGTGGCAAGGTGCCGCGTGGCGTCCTGCTGCCAGCCTTCATGCTGGCGGCGCACTTCACTGATTTCTACGCCGCCGTGCCGTTCATGGATCGCACGGAAGGCCGCGCCCGCCTCGATGGCCTGCAACTGCTGCGGGTCACCGACGAGGACAACTTTTGCACCGGCATTGCTCGCATGGGACAGGACACGCTCTATCTGGCGTGTGCCGACCATGCCCGCTTCATCGATCACCAGCACATCGCGCAGCGTGAGCAATTCGCGGCCCTGGCCCCACTGGTGCTCAAGGCTGGCAATGGTACGCGAGACAATGCCGGACCCATGCTCCAGCCCTTCGGCGGCAATGCCGGACAGCGCGGCACCGCGTACGGTATAGCCCGCCCTCTCCCAGGCCTCCCGCGCAACGCCAAGCATCGCACTCTTGCCGGTTCCAGCATAGCCGACCACGACACTCAGGCCCCGCGCACTGGTCACATGCTCGAACGCCGCTCGTTGCTCGCCGGAGAGCACAAGCGCCCGTTCACGCGCTTGCCCCATTGCCCTCTCCCGACCGGCCTCGCTGACATCATGGCGCTCGCCCAGTGCCATCGCTGCCGTCGCGCGTTCGAGGCGATGTTCGGTCTCGATCATGGCCCGCGAGGTGAAGCGATCTTCGCCGCGCCCGTCCTTGCCCAGCGCGATGAAGTCAGGCGATGCGCGCACCGCGCTCAGCGCTGCATCGAACTGGTCCTTCCCTTCGCTGTGGCGATGAACAAACATGGCAAGATCACGGGTGGTGAATGTCGCCTGGCTGTGCGTGATCGCATCCAGCGCGATGGCGGGATTGGCGATGATCCGATCGCCATTGCGCTGCGCGATCGCGCGGTGCTCTTCGATCCGCTCGGCTTCGAGCCCGCGCGCGCCCATGCGCGACGCGGCAGGGCCGATCTTGTCCTGCGGTTCAAGCGCAATGCCCTGCGCCTCCAGGCTGCGGTGATCGATCCGCGCGTCGATGTCGAGTTCGGCGAGGCGCTCGTTGACATATTCCGCCCAGCGCTCGCGCCATAGTTCAACCAGTTCGGTTCTGTTCCAGTCGCGCACTTTTGCGCCGAAGGCGGCCTTGCCATCACCGGCATCGCGAACCTCGCGCATGGTTAGCATGATATGCGCATGGGGCTTGGCCAGACCGTCCTTGCCGATATCCCAATGGACATTGAGATCGGCGATCATGCCGCGCGCAACAAACTCGGCCTTCACGAACTCGCGGACCAGCGCGATGCCCTGCTTCTTCGTCAACTCACGCGGGATGGCGAGTTCAACCTCGCGGGCAAGCTGGGCGTCCTTGCGCTTCTCGGCGGCCTCGACCGCGTTCCACAGCTTTTCCCGGTCGGCCAGGTGCTGCGGTGCGCCTTCGGGCAGGAGCACTTCGGAATGAACGACGCCCTCCTTGTTGGTGAAGTTGTGGACCCGGTCGAGGCGCTCGTCGCGCAGCTGCTCGGCAGCACGATAGGCTGCTGCGGCCACAGCGCTGCGCCCGCTCGACCGGCTGATGACTTTAACGGAGAGGTGGAAGATCGCCATGACGGCAATCCATTTACGCCATAATGCCGACGTCGGCACGACGTATAAGCGCGCCCTCCAAAGATTTCATCTATCTCGGGATGGCAGAATCTCAGGAGATTTCATGTAATTGCGACTAATCGGTCAACTCGATAACTGGGATGTCCTCGAAGTTCAACGAAGGACATCTGCCATGCGCAAGCCCCGTGATTTTGATGCTGAGCTCAAGTCTCTCAACGACAAGGCAAAGCAACTCAAGGCCAGAAAGCAAAGCCAGCTTGGTGAGCTGGTTCAGGCAACCGGCGCCGATGCGCTCGGCATGGAAGAACTCGCCGGGGCCTTGCTGGCGGCAGTCGCTGCCGAGCATGCGACGCGGGAGGCGTGGCGCAAGCGGGGCGCTGCCTTCTTTCACAGGGAAGGCGCGGGCACTGGCGGTGCTGCTGGCGTCGAGCACGGCGGCACTGCGAAGGACGCAGGCAGCCCGCAACCGCCTGCTGGCGGTGCAGGCGCGTCATGATACCCGGGAGTGGCAGGTGAAGCGGCGCGAGCGCACGCGGCATCTGATCGAGCTCGGCGGACTCGTCGTCAAAGCCGGGATCGTCGAGCTGGTCGATGACGATCGCGCCGTGATCCTGGGGCTGCTGGTCGAGGCCGCCGTTCGATTGCGCGGTGACAGCCGCGAGCAGGTGCTGACGCTGTGGCGGCGGCGGGGCCGGCGGGCTTTCGCAGAAGCGGCCGATGGGAAAAGCGAGTGAGCAGGTCCGCAGCGCTGGCGGCGGATTGTGAATTGCCCGGCGCATGGATCAAGCTGGGTGCGACACCCAGTCGTCTCGCATCGGCGCCCCGATCAGCCCGCTTCGCGCGCGGTCGCCTCAAGCTGCGCGATACGCTCCGAACAGATTTCGTGCACGACGTGGCCAAGGTCCTCGACCCGTTCCCCGAGCCAGGTCAGCTCTTCTGCGCTGATCCGGTAATGCTTGGCGTAGCGCGCCTTGACGTAGGCGTCCTTGAGCTTTTCGAACATCGCGCGCTGCTTGCGGTTGTCCTTTGGCCAGACGTGCGTCAGCCGCGCGTCGAGGCGTTCGGCTTGCGTGCGCAGGAAAGCGAGGTTGTGATTGTGGGGGGAGTAGAAGCAGGCCGTGAGCAAGAGGCAGTGATAGAGCCGTTCAGCTGCCTGATGTAGCTCAAATGCCGCTTTCTTAAACCGCTCGCGCTCTAGATTTGCGCGGAAGTCATCAAAAAATTCCCCGAAGCTCGGATACCACTCCTCAAAATACTCCCGCGCCATAGCCAGCGCCGCGTGCGGCGTCTTCGGCTTGGGCTCGTGCAGTTCGGTGTCATCGCTCTCGTAAAGCGCGATGCCATCGCGGGCGATGTCCATGAAGAAATAGCGCCCCTGGGCAAGCCCCTCGTTCACCTCGCCAAGCGTGTGAACGATAAAATTGACCGGCGTCTTGATCGTGCCGGTGATGCCATACTCGCGCATCAGCCGGTCATCGACCTTGGCCCAGAATTTGACCCGGTCAGTGAGCCGCTTGTCGTTGACGATGATCAGAAGATCATAGTCCGACTTGTAGCCCTTGGCGGTGTGCGGCTCGTCGATCCATGTGCCCCGCGAATAGGAGCCGTAGAGGATGACCTTGAGAACGCGGCCCTTCTTCTTCCAGTCGAGGCTGGCAAGCGCAAAAGCATCTTCGAATTCCTCGAAGATGAGCTGCAGAACGCGCTCGAGCTCGCGCTGCTTGTTGGCGGGAAGATGGTCAAGATCGCTGCGCATGAGGCCTGCTACCCTGTCGGCTCGATCACACGATGGCAAGTCCCTGGGGCGGACCTCATGAGCGGACGAGCCATCGCACGATCCCTGGGTTTACCACAGCCGTCGCCACCACGGTTCGGGCTCGTGCAATGTACGCACCAATATGCGCAGCGCCTGGGCAAATTCTGCCTCGACCCTCTCGGCGCTGATCGCATGCCTTCTGGCCAGCTCGGCGTAACTCGTGGTCTCGAAACGCATGGCCCAGAAGATCGCGCGCTGGCGCTCGGTCATCCGGCGCAGGGCACGGCGTCCCCGTCGCTGAAAGACGCGGGGTGGAAGCGCAGCGCTCATGACCGCACCTCGTAGCCCGAGAGGATAAAGTCCGCCGCCTTGCTGGCAGCGCTTGCGGCCCGGAAGATGGCCTTCTCATCCCCGCGAAGCACGGCCAGCCACGCGCCGATATAGTCCGCATGCCGCACGGTGGGCTCGATCCCGAGCGCGGCGCATGTAAACGCTGCGGTCATCTCGGCGGTCAGCTCTTCCCTGATGTACGGAGCCGAACCGAACCTGCCCGATTGATCGCGGTTCAGGCGGCTTGTGTGGCCGCTGTGATGCCCGATCTCATGAAGCGCTGTCCGGTACCAGTTTACCGGATCATGAAACGCGGCCTGTGGTGGCACTTGCACATAGTCATGGACCGGGGAGTAAAAGGCTTTGCCGCCGCCAATGCGCAAGTCCGCGCCCGTTGCGGCAATCACCCGGTCCGCCTCGGCAATCGCCATGACCGGATCGGGCAGCGCAGCGCCTGTGGTCAGCTCTTCGGGCAGGCCTTCGCACTGATCCAGATTGAACACGGTGAAGCGCTTGAGGAAGGCAATCGTGCGCGCCTCGCGGTCTTCGCCCTGTGCCTTCTCGGCTTCGCTGCGTGGTGTGAAGCGGTCGGCATAGCAGATGGCCGTTCCCTTCTCCCCGCGCCGCACGTGACCGCCTGCCATCTCGGCCTGCCGGTACGTGAGCCAGCGTTGTGATCTAAAGCCCCGTTCGATCCCGGTCGCCCACAGGATCAGCACATTGATCCCCGAATAGTTCCAGCCCGACACTGCGTTCTGCGGCATCATGCACGGGCAGCGCGTGGCATCCCATGGCTGTACCCATGGCAACCTGCCCTCCTCCAGCTCAGTAATGATCCGCGATGTGACCTCACCATAGAGGCTCTGACGTTCAGTCTTGCTCATGTCTTCTTGACGCTCCTTCCTAAACCGCCGTGGACCGGCGCCAGGGTGGCGGGGGGCGGCAGGAGCGGACCGACAGCCCCGCCGGCAAAAGGCGGGGTGCACCCGAAGGGGCGAAACGCAGAAGGAGCACCCGGGCGCGCAGCGCACGGGTTGCACCCCGTCGAGGCGGGGCTACAGGGCCGTGACGCCCCCCGCCACGCAGGTGCCGAAGGCCAGACACCGCCGTGCCCAAAGGCATGGCGACCGCCAAAGGGATGCAAGGCA
>NZ_JABAID010000005.1 GCF_012641335.1 Novosphingobium sp. ERN07 | reverse complement strand
CTACTTGGCCCAGACCTCAACTTAGGCTCAGGCCGCCGATCACTTGCCAAGCCTCAAAACAAGCGCCACTCCCGCGCCAGCGGGTTCGTACTTGTCCCACCTCCCGACATAGTCCCGACCGTCTTCGCTAAGAAACGCAGGATCGACTTAATTTTGGTGGTTTTTAGGGCTCAGCACACTCGACGTGTAAACGAGATGCTCTACCAACTGAGCTAAGCGCCCCGGCGGGTGCGCTATTGCGCGGAAAGTCGAGTCAGTCAACCTTGCAGGTGTATTATCCCTCGGATAGCTGCGGCGTGGTGATGATCCGGTCGCGCGCCACGCGAATGTCGCCCGCTTCGATCTGCAGTTTTAGCCGCTCCTTGTCGTTGGCGCGGAACATGTCCTCGCTGCGGGCCACCGCTTCTGCTGAAAGGCCAGCGTCGGCCAGCGCGATTCGGGCCATCTTCACCGCCGATTCCATCACTTCGCGCACCACTGCGTTCACAGGCGCATCGCGCAGGCCGATCACGGCGCGCCGGTCGAACGCGCGAACATAGATCGCCGCACGCGGGAACGCTTCGTGCACCGCTTCCACAAAATCGGGCGTTGCCTGATCGCCGTCCATGCAGAAGAAGATCATCTCTGCATCGCCCGCACCCGCCTGTCGCAACAGATCCAGCCGCGTCCCGTCTCCAAAATAGACCTTGGCCCCGAAACCCGCCGCCACATCGATCATCTCGATATCGGTATCGACCATCGTGACGGGGATGTTGGAGGCGAGCAGCATCTGCGTCACGCTCTGGCCAAAGCGGCCAAAGCCCACCACCACCGCGTTTGCGCCATCGGGCTGCGGACCTTCGCGCTCGCCCGGCGCAGCTTCCGCCTCGCGCCGGAAGCGAGCGGTGGCCATCATTAAGAACGGCGTTGTGGCCATCGAAAGCGTTACCACCGCGCCAAACAGGCTGGCCGCATCGGGCGCGATCAGCAGCGCGTTCTGCGCCTGCGCAAACAGTACGAAGCCGAATTCGCCGCCTTGGCTCAACAGCAGCCCCAGCGCCATCGCCCCGCGCCACGCCATGCCGAATGCCATGCCAATGCCAAATATCACCGCCGCTTTCACCGTGATCAGCGCGAGCGCCATGCCGGCCACGAACAGCGGTCGCTCGGCAATCGCCGTCAGGTTCAGCATCATCCCCACAGCGAGGAAGAACAGGCCGAGCAGGATCGAACGGAACGGTTCGACATCGGCCTCCAGCTCATGCCGATAGGGGCTGTCGGCAAGCATCACGCCTGCAACGAACGCGCCCAACGCGGTCGAAAGGCCCAGCAGTTCCATCACCGCCGCCGATGCCATGACGGTGAACAGCGCCGCCACGACGAACATCTCGCGCTCGCCCAGATTGCCGATCAGGCGGAACAGCGGGCGGATCACAAATCGCCCTGCCGCGATCAGCCCGGCCAGCGCGCCGACAGTGTAGAGCGCCAGCAGCCAACCCGGAGGCCCTCCGGCATCGGCAGGATTGCGGCTCATCGCGCTGATGATCGTGATCAGCGGGATGATCGAAAGATCCTGAAACAACAGCATGGCAAAGGCGCGCTCGCCAAACGGCGTGCGCAATCGGCCCGATGATTGCAGCATCGGCAGCACCTGCGCTGTGGATGAAAGCGCCAGCGGAAGGCCCAAAGCCAGCGCCGCTTCCCAACTGAACTCGGTGAACACGCCGATCACAGCCGTCACCGCAAGCCCGCAGAATACCACCTGCAGCAGGCCAAGCCCCAGAATATCGCGCTTCATCCGCCACAGCCGCGCCGGGTTCAGTTCCAGCCCGACAAGAAACAGCAGCAGAGTGATGCCCAGTTCCGCAATGCCCAGTTTCTGTTCGGCATCGCCCACCATGCCCAGCACTTGTGGCCCCACCACCGCGCCAGCCACGAGATAACCCAACGTCGCACCCAGACCCAGCCGCCGGAACAGCAGCACGAAGATCAGCGCAAAGCCCAGAAGGAGAAACCCATCACGAAGCATGGAAGTGTGTTCGGCCATAGGCTTACCTTTAGGCGCCGCGCGCGAGTCCGCAACCACCGTTCAGCTTGCGTTGATCTGCGGTCACGGAAAGTCTAGCCAGTGGGAAACGACGGAGGGGTATACATGCGCAAGGTTCTAGTAATCGCGGCGGCAACGCTGCCCACGCTTGCAAATGCCCAATCCGCACCCGCATCGGCGCAGGGCGATGTCTCGCTGACCATCTATAACAACGATCTTGCGCTGGTGCAGGACGTGCGCCAGATGAGCCTCCCCACCGGTCGCACCCGGCAGGAATTTCCCGATGTATCCGCCGCAATCCGGCCCGAAACGGTTACGCTTAACGCAGGCGGCACCGGCATCGTCGAACAGAACTTCGATTACGATCTGCTCACGCCCGAAAAGCTGATGGACAAGGCGGTCGGCCAGACCGTCACCGTCGTCCGCACCAATCCCGCCACCGGTGCCGAAGCGCGCGAAAGTGCGACGATCCTTGCCAACAATGGCGGCACCGTGGTCCGCATTGGCGACAGGATCGAAGTGCTGAACCAGTACGGCGCGCGGGTGATCTTCCCCAGCCTGCCCGCTGGCCTGCGCGCACGGCCCACGCTCTCGGTCACGCTCGATACAACCACGCCCGGCAGCCGCCCCGTTTCGCTCAGCTATCTTTCGCGCGGCTTTGGCTGGAAGGCGGATTACGTCGCCCTGTTCGATGAAGCAGCGGGCAAGATCGATGTGCAGGGCTGGATCACGCTGAACAACAACAGCGGCACCACGTTCGGTCAGGCCAAGGTTCTGCTCGTTGCCGGCGCGGTGGGTCAGGACAACAACGGCTACAATCAGAACTACCGCCCGCAGCGCCCGGTCATGCCCGGCAACCGCCCCGGTACGCAGACCGCCAACCGCGAAAGCCTTGGCGACTTTTACGTCTATCCAATCGCTGGCCGCACCACCGTGGCCAATGCCCAGCAAAAGCAGGTCAGCTTCCTCGATGTCGCTGGCGCGCCCGCGACCAAGGCCTACCACTTCCGCAACGGCTGGTTGCAGAACCAGACCGAACCGCAAAGCGCCGACACGGTGCTGCGTTTCTTCACCGCGCGTGAGGCGGGGCTGGGCGATGCGCTGCCCGCAGGCACCGTGCGCGTATACATGCGCGATGCACGCGGCCAGCCGCAGTTCATTGGCGAAAACGGCATTGATCACACCCCGATGGGTTCCGCCCTCGCACTGAAAACCGGCGAGGCGTTCGACGTAAAAGTCCAGCCCATGCTGGAAAAGCGTGATCGCATCGACAGCGGCGAATGGGAGCGCAGCGTCCGCTATCGCGTGAGCACGCCCGGCAAGGCTCCGACCGAAGTCACCGTCGAAACCGAAAAGGTCTTCTGGCGCACCACGATGACCTACAAGGTCACCAACGCCAAGGCTACGCCCGTCACCGTCGAAGTGGTGCAGGGTGGGCTGGACAACTGGTGGCACGATACCCGCGTTCCCAGCGAGACGATCAAGGGCGAACAGCGCTCTGCTGATGAGCGTGTGTGGCAGGTGCCCGTCCCCGCCAATGGTGAGACTACGCTCACCGTCCAGTTCGACACCCGTTATTGAGCTGCCCGGTGCGCCGCGCACTACTTTCCGCGCTGCTGCTATGCGTCAGCGCCCCCGCGCTGGGGCAGGGCATCGTCACGTCGCCCGCGCCAGAAAGCGTCTCGGTCAGCGTCTATCGTGCGCCGCATCGCGCCAGCGACCGTGCGATGGAATTGGACTGGCTGGAAGGCTACGCGCTCGTCACCGAGAAACGCACGGTCGAAGTGCCCGCAGGCAAGTCCACGATCCGCTTTGAAGGCGTGGCCGCAGGCCTTTTCCCCGAAAGCGCCATCGTCACCGGCCTGCCTTCGGGCGTGCGCGAAAAGAACCTCGACGCGGATCTGCTGTCCCCCCGCAGCCTATATGCGCGGATGTTTGGAAGGCCAGTAACCTTGCGCCGCACGCTGCCGGGCAACGGCGGCATTCGCGAAGAACGCGCCGTGATCCGCTCCGGCCCCGATGGCGCAGCGATCCTGCAAACCGCCGCCGGGTTCGAAGTGGCCAATTGCGGCGGGCTGGACGATGAAATTCTCTATGCCGAAGCGCCAAAGGACTTGTCGGCCCGCCCCACGCTTTCGATAGAGACTGAAAGCGCCACCCCGCAAAAGGTCACGCTCTCGCTGTCCTACCTCGCATGGGGTTTTGACTGGCAATCGAACTATGTGATCCACATGAACCCCGATGGTCGCACGGCGGACCTTGCCGCATGGGTCACACTCGCCAGCAGCGATTCCACCAGCTTTGCCGATGCCGAAACCGCCGTGATCGCGGGCGAGGTGAACCGCGAAGATACCGAACGCGGCCAGATGCCTTCGGGCGGTGATCTGGAACTGCGCTGCGTGCTGTCATCACTTCCGCCACCACCACCGCCACCCCCGCCACCGCCACTTATGGCTCCAGCGCCCGCCATGATGATGGAAAGCGCCGATATCGTTGTCACCGCGCAGGCGCGTAAAGGGGCGGCTATGAACGCGCCCATCACCGTCCAGCAGGAAGGGCTGGGCGACCTGAAGCTCTACCGCGTCCCCGTGCCGGTCACCGTTGCCGCCAATGCGCAAAAGCAGGTCGCGCTGGCGCAGAAGCCGCGTGTGAAGATCGACGCGCTCTATCGCGCAGAAATCTGGGAAGACAGTAACGAGCCGGTCCGCCAGATGCTGCGCACCCGCAACCGCAAGGAAGAAGGCCTCGGCTTGCCGCTCCCCGGCGGCCCGGTAACGGTTTTCGAAGCATCCGGCGATGCCATGCTGCTGGCGGGCGAGGGCGGATTGCAGGACCGTGCCGTGGGTGAAGACGTGGAAATCCTGCTGTCTCCGTCCACACAGGTCACCACCACGATGGAGGAACTGGACCGCAAGGGCCGCACTCGCACCGTGCGCCTCACCGCCAGCAACGCGCGGCCCGTGCCGGTCAGCTTCGAAGCGCGCATCGCGCGCAACCCCGAAACGCAGTTAAAGCCCGTCGGCGCAAAACTCACCCGCAAGGATGGTCGCGACATTTGGGCCGCTACCATCCCCGCCAATGGCACGGCGGTGCTGACCTATCGGTTGACGGAAGCGGAGTGATTTTGATCACAATACAGTGAGTTGTGCTTGCCAATCGACAGGCAATATTCGACCATGCTCTTCCAGATCGGGGGCATGATCGAATGAAGTGGTCGGATTTGGGAAAGTACGGCTGCAAGCTGGTTCTTGCAGCCTCTTCGCTTTTGGCGTCCGGTTCTGCCCATGCGACATGGCGTGAAGCTTCGACTACGCATTTCGTCATCTATGCTGATGCATCTGAAAGTGTTTTGCGCGCCTTTGCGCAAAATCTTGAACGATATCATTCTGCGCTCGAATATCTTACGCGTCAGGAAATGGCCACGCCAAGTCCGTCGAACCGCGTCACGGTCTATTCAGTCGGCAGCGTCGACAAAGTCCGCAAGCTTTATGGCGACAAGAACGCCTCGCGCTATCTCAGCGGCTTCTACATCCCGCGCGCAGGCGGAACGCTTGCGATCGTTCCCGATATCACGGCGGGGCGCTCATCGGACTCAGATGAATCGCTTAATACGTTGCTGCACGAATATGCGCACCACTTCATAATGAGCAGCACCCGGTTTCCGCTGCCACGCTGGGCGAATGAAGGCATGGCCGAATACTTCGCTTCCGCCAGCTTTCTTCGCGATGGCTCGATCAGCATCGGTCGGCCCAATCTGGGGCGCCTGCTCGAAAACGTCTATGCCGTCGATGTCACCTTGCCCGAATTGATGGACCCGGCGGTCTACGATGCAAAGAAGCGCACGCAATACGATGCGTTCTATGGGCGTAGCTGGTTGCTGTACCACGCACTTTCGATGGACCCGGCGCACGCCGGAAAGCTCAACCGCTACTATGCGGGTCTTGTGGCGGGTAAGCCATCAGTCGATGCGGCAAAGGAGGCCTTTGGTGATCTTGCTTCCTTTGACCGCGTGCTTGATGCCTATGCCCGAAAGCGTACTTTTTCCACCTACACGATTCAGGCTGCGGGCCTGAAGGTCGGCCCGGTCTCTGTACGGGATCTGCGCGAGGGTGAAGCGGCGGCCATGCCGCTGCGGATCCGCCAGAATCGCGGGGTGGACGAGGAAGAGGCAAAGGCGCTCGTGCTAGAAATGCGCGCCGTCGCGGCGCGCTATCCCAAAGACCCGGCAGTGATGGCCGCGCTGGCCGAGGCTGAACACGATTCCGGAAACGAAGAGGCAGCCGTTGATGCAGCCGATGCCGCGCTGGCGGTGAATCCCGCTGAAGTCGATGCCCATGTTCAAAAGGGCCTGGCGCTGTTCGCCTTGGCCACAAAATCCAACCTTGCCAAAGACTTTCGCGCTGCCAACAGCGCATTCATTGCCCTGAATGCGCTGGAAAACGATCATCCCCTGCCGCTGATGTATTTCTACCGAAACTTCATTGAACGCGGCGCTCGCCCCTCCGATCTGGCGGTGCAGGGTCTCGAAAAAGCGTCGGAAATTGCGCCCTTCGATGAAGGCCTGCATCTGACTTTGGGGAGTCATTACGCCGCAATCGGAAAACGCGATATGGCAAAGGCCCACCTGATCCCGGTGGCGTTCTCGCCACACGGCGGGGGGCAGGCAGAAGCGGCGCGCAAGATGCTGGATGACTTGTCAGCGCCGGCCAAGACAAATGAAGGCGTTCCAGCGGCAAAGACAACAAGCGCGACGCCGGCGAATGCTGCAAACCGCCTAGATTCGTCTTCTCCCGTCGCAAAAACCCCCGCTCAGCAACAATAAAATCGCTGACGTCATGGCGGCATGATGATACCGATCCGTCATGGGCGGGAACAAGGGTGGATTTTCAGGCAGTTCGTGGTTGGGCGTGGCACGGGCCATGTTGCCCGGCATTGCCGTGCCGGGCCTTCTGATCGGTTTGGCCGCAACGTTTCTGATGCTAACCGGGGGCAGCGGCCAGCCCGAACAGCAGCAATCGCGCGTCGATGCCGATGGGCGCTATCAACTGGTCACGCCGTGGAACACGGTGTTTGATCGCGCCATGCTTAAAGGCAGGCCTTATCTGATTTGGTATGGTTGCACCGATTGTGCTGATGGCAGTGCCGATACGCTGGCTCGGATGGTGCGGTTGCGCAAGGCGAGTGGGCAGGGCGATGAAGCTGTGCGGATCGTAATGATCACGCTCGATCCGCAGCGCGACACGCCTGAACGCTTGCGCCAGTTCGTCGATCACGTGGGGGGTGGGGTGATCGCGCTTACCGGTAACGCGGAAGTCGTGGCGCAAGTGGCGGATAATGCAGGGATATTCGTTCGCCGCGCCACGATGCCGGGCGGTGCCCTGCAGATAGAGCATACTAGCGATGTCTATCTCTATGATGCTAATGACGATTTCTTCGCGCGGATCAGCCCGAAAGACAGTGATGCCGCCGCGCTGGCAAAGCTGCGCGGCGTGTTCAAGATTGCGCCCCGAAATGCGGAAACTACGCCGGGCGGTAGATCGCGTAAACTTTCTTGACCTGCACCGTGCTTTCCCACGAACATTCCGCACCTTGTTCCACAAGGAAAACATCGCCTTCACAATAGGTTGCTTTCCGCCCCGCCCCGTCGACGAACGTAACCGCGCCCTGTGTCAGGTGCATCAGTTCATAATGACGATAGGGCATGGCCACGCGCGTGTAGGGCGTGGAATCCCACGTGCCGCAGACGAATTCGCCATTGGCGGAGCGGTAATCGGTGAAGTTCCGGCACGATGGCGTTGGCCCTACCAGCAGATCAGCCAGCGGCGGGTTTGAGGGAGTTAGCGCCGCGGCTTCATCGATTGGGACAAGGCGATCTGCGCCTGCAGGACCGCTGGCGCAGCGCATGACGATGACCGTGGTCGCCGTTCGCGCGGTCCACGAAAAGGGTAGGCTAGCGGGGATCACCACACTATGCCGCGCTGGAACATCAATGATATCAGTGTTTTGGTGCAAGGTCAACGCACCGTCCAGCACGATCACGAACTCGTCAGCCGCCAGTGCCGCTTGAGAGCCCTGACCGGAAAGGCGCATTACGGCAACGCCGACGGGACCGGCGGGCAGCGAAAGCGCCTGCCGGTTTGCTTCCCAGGCCCCGTCACCGCTGGCGGCGAGGAGGTCTGATCGGGCGGCGAAGGCGGCAAGATCGATGAAAGAGCGGACGCGGGTGGGGGCTTCGGTCATGGGGCCTGCCTTTGCTGGATTTGCAGGCGATGGTAGCGAGGTAGCACGCGCAGATGTTGGCGAAGTCCAACCGCACACGGCAGGAATCACTTGTCGGAGCAACACGCACGGTATGGCGCGCTGCCGGGGCGCAAAACCGGTGGATTTGTGCGCCCTTTCAGCGCCATGCAGGTGGCGTTCGAGGTCGGTCAGATGCGCTTAGGTGCAGCTAGGTGCATCTAGGTGCACTTCGGAAACGCACGATTCACAGCGCCAGAAGATCGCTGCCGACTTCTCCGAAATAGCGGGCCATCGCTTCGGTTGCCGTGTCTGAAAGAGTGATGAAAGCGCGGCGACGGTCGGTCGCATCCTCTGCCCGGCAGAACAGGCCCGCACCGGTCATCTGGCTGATCCAGCGCAGCGCAGTGGTGGGCGGCACGCCCGATGCGATGCACAGCGAGGTGACGGAGACGCGCTTATGCTCTGCCCGCGCGGCGGTGAGATCGAGCAGCATGTCCCACGCGGGATCTCCGAAGAGTTCCCCTTCGAAAAAGCGTGAACGTAATTGGCGCTGGCGGATGATCTTGCGGACAAGGCGCGGATCGGGAAGGGAAGGGCGGGCTGGGCGCGCAGATGATTGCACAAGGCGCTGCGTGGCGGGATCGCGGGCGTTGCTGCCATCGAACGAAAAAGCCGAAGCGCCAACGCGATCAGCGTTTCCTTCATCAAGCGGACTGCCTGACAGCGCTTCGAGTTTATGGGCGATTTCGGAAACTTGCTGGGTAAGCCGCAGCAGTGACATGCGATCAATATCCGACAGTTCGCGAACGCGCGAACCCTGCCTGCACAATACCTGACCCAGCGCCATCACGCGATCCGCGCGGCTGGGGCTTACGAGAATCTGCGCGGCGGACTGATCGAGGCAGCCGAACACATCATCAAGCGAACCCATGCTGGTAGATACGACCATCTGTGCCCCGCCATTGGCAACCCGCTGATCCAGACGGGCAAGGGCGGCCATTTCCGCGCCTTCCAGCACTGGGCAATCGACCAGAACCAGATCGCCCAGAGGCGCATCATCAATCCCGGCAGCAATCGTTGCCAGATCGGTGGTACGGGCTACGCGAAGCCCGGCGGCGGCGGCATCTTCGGCCATTTCGCTGCGCAGCCATGCGCGGTCGGCAAAGATCGTGACGGCGAGCGGCGCGAACGTTCGGAGCAACGAAGTGTCATCTCCACCAGCCATGTTCGGCCATCCCTGTTCCGTGCTGGCCCGATCTGTGCTGGCCCGATCTGTGCTGGCGGCGTATTCGAACGGTGCCACTGCCTGTGCCATTGCCCTGTTCCTTAGCATCTCTACGTATGTGAACAGGTGTGGAACAAACGTAGATCAGGTCAAGACCCGTTATCTCGATTTTGGATCAAGATACGATCTCGATGGGGGTTCCATCACCCACAAGTGACCATAATTCTTCGATTTCTTCATTTGATAAAGCGATGCAGCCATCTGTCCAATCGCCGGGAACACGGCCGATTTTGATCCAGTTCGGTTGTCCGTGGATGAATATCTGCCCGCCCGGAGACTTTCCCTGCGATTCGGCAAAGTCCTTATCCGCCGCGTTGGGATAGGAAATGTGCAGCGACAGATGATAGGCGCTTTGCGGGTTGCCGTGGTCGATCACGTAGCGACCTTCGGGCGTCCGTTCATCGCCTTCGAACCGCTTGTGTCCTTGCGGCGCATCGCCAAGCTGGATGCCGTCAAACCGGCGCAACACAACGCCTGTCGCATCGAGCAGCAGCAGGCGGCGCGCTGCCTTTTCCACACGGATTGCGGCTGCATCTTCGGCCTGGACCGCGCTGGCCCCGATCCCGCTGGCGTTGGCAGAATGGAGCGAACCGGGGAACAGTCCGCAAATGGCTGCAACACCGAAAATGCCAAGCACGAGCAGTATGAGATGGCGGCGCATCTTTTCACCATACCGGCAAGCGTCGGCAAGGGAATGGCAACTCGAACATGGCAATGTGCCGAAATGGCATTCGATACGCTGAATTTCTGGGGACCAATCCTGTCCGGTGCCGCCGCTACGGTTGCAGCGGCGGGCATTGGTCGGCTGTGCGTTCCGCGCCAGAAGCAGAGGGTAGGCTGGGGGCAACTGCGCCCCGGTCCGATGCACTGGACCGCACTTTTGCTGGCCACCGGGCTGGCGGGTCTGATGGCTTACGTAGGGCTGTTCATCGGATCGGCGCGGGCTGATGCGGCGGATCAGATGAAGGTGCTCTGGTGGATGGTTGGCGCCTTCGCCGTCGGCGCAGCGATTTGTCTCTGGCAAATGTGGCGGATCGGCCGGGCTGAAACGATGTGGCGCGGTGGGATCATGCAGTTTCGCAGCAACGGCGGCGCAACGGTGCAACGGCCAATCGCCAGTATCACGCGCCTGAAACGGAGCATGGGCGGCATGTTCGTGGTGACATTCGACGATGGCACGGAATTACGGTTCGACCCCTACGCCAGAGGGGCCGATGCGCTGTTGCAGCGTATTGCCGACATTGCCGGAGAGGGCGGCACCGCCGCCCTCTAACGATCATCAGTCGATGAAAGGATCGCGCACGAGGATCGTGTCTTCGCGTTCCGGGCTGGTGGAAACCAGCGCCACCGGCGTTTCGATAAGTTCCTGCACGCGCTGGATATACTTGATCGCCTGCGCGGGCAGATCGGCCCACGAACGCGCGCCTGCGGTAGTGCCGTCCCAACCGTCCATCTCTTCGTAGATCGGTTCGACCTCTGCCTGATCGGCGGCGTGGCTGGGATAGTAGTCCAGCACCTTTCCGCGCAGGCGATAGCCGGTGCAGATCTTCACCTTTTCAAAGCCATCGAGCACATCAAGCTTGGTCAGCGCGATGCCGGTCACGCCGGAAATGGCGCAGGACTGGCGCACCAGCACCGCATCGAACCAGCCGCAGCGGCGCTTGCGCCCGGTAACGGTGCCAAATTCATGGCCGCGTTCGCCCAGGCGTTGGCCGGTTTCGTCCTCAAGCTCGGTCGGGAAGGGGCCGGAGCCGACGCGCGTGGTATAGGCCTTGACGATACCCAGCACGAATCCGGTAGAATTGGGGCCGAGGCCCGAACCGGAAGCTGCGGTGCCCGAAACGGTGTTCGACGAGGTGACGAACGGATAAGTGCCGTGATCGACATCGAGCAGCACGCCCTGCGCGCCTTCGAACAGGATGCGCGCGCCAGCCTTGCGCACGGTGTTCAATCGTTTCCACACGGGCTGCGCGAATTGCAGCACGTAAGGCGCGATTTCACGCAGTTCCTCAATCAGGGCAGCACGATCGACCGGGGGCTGGCCGAAACCTGCTCGCAGCGCATCGTGATGCGCGCAAAGACGGTCAAGCTGCGAATCGAGCGCATCGAGATGTGCCAGATCGCAAACGCGGATGGCGCGGCGGCCAACCTTGTCCTCATAAGCGGGGCCAATGCCGCGCCCGGTGGTTCCGATCTTGCCCGCGCCGGCGGCCTGTTCACGCAGACCATCAAGATCGCGGTGGAGCGGCAGGATCAGCGGGCAATTGTCTGCAATGGCGAAGTTTTCAGCGTTGATTTCAACGCCCTGACCGGTGAGCTTTTCAATCTCTGCCTTGAGCGCCCAAGGATCGAGCACCACGCCGTTACCAATGATCGAAAGCGTGCCGGTGACGATGCCCGAAGGCAGCAGCGACAGCTTGTAGACCTGTTCGCCCACGACGAGCGTGTGCCCGGCGTTGTGGCCGCCCTGAAAGCGGACGACAGCATCGGCGCGGCTGGCCAGCCAATCGACGATCTTGCCCTTGCCTTCATCGCCCCACTGGGCACCAATCACGGTTACGTTGGCCATGAATACACTCCTCCACCCTGCCAGGGTGGATCCAAAAACGCCCTTCGACAGGACTCGGCGTAGCGGATGGATGGGCGAGGCACGGCCCCGCATTTCGGTGCGCGCCCTAGGAGGGGAAGGGCGGGCAAGTCAAGGCTGTAACGGTGGTCTGCGGTCAACGCACGGATTTGACCTGCGCTGGGGTGACCTTATCACGATATCTGTTGCCGAAATGGGTGCGGACGTAGTTGACCACATCGGCCACCTGATCATCAGACATCATGCGGCCCACGCCGGGCATTCCGTGCAGGCCTTTCATGACTACGACCACGGCATAATCGCCTGAAGCGAGGTTCGCGTTTGCGGCCAGCGCGGGATAAATGCCAGCGCCCTGCGCCCCCTTGGCATCGGGCATGTGGCATCCGGCGCAGACGCGGCGGTAAAGTCGTTCACCGTCGGGTTCGCTGAACTGGCGGGCGTTGATGAAAGCGCCATCGGCATCGCCGGATTGTAGCAGGATGGATTTGGCGGGGCCTGATGCTTCTGCCGCCGACTGGGCGATTGCCACGGCGCCGATGTTGGCGAATGCCAGAGCGGCGGCTACGTGCAGGATGCTCGACTGGAACTTCATCGCGGCTCCTTTCTTATCCAGCCATGACGCGCTGGTGCAGCCGCCCGATGGCATCGAGTGCCGATGTGATCGCGCCTTCCTGCCAAGCGGGGATGTAGGATGCGTGTTCGCCCGCCAGCATGATGCGCCCGTCGATCTGGCACAGGTTCTTGTAATGCTCGGCGCGGGCTTCATCGCTCCAGTTGCCGAAGCAGCCCTGCGTCCACGGCACACGGTGCCAGCCCACGGCCACGCCGCTGACGAACTCTTGGCTATATTGCGGGTGGATGCGGCTGCCCCATTCGACCGCACGGGCCACGCGCTCTGCTGGAGGTAGCGAGGTGAATTCATAGGCGAACGCGCCGAAGCCATAGGCACCGAGCAGCGTGGCGGGGCCGGGTGAGCCATAGCGGCTGCTGGGATAGCTGATCTGGCCGATGGGCAGATCGGTCATCGTGATGCCGCCGTAGATCTGTTCGTCCTGTTCCCAGAAGCGGCGCTTGAATTCCAGGCCGACTTTGAGCGAGGCTTCATAGGGCACTGCGCCGATGGCGGCGGCCATGTCTGGCCCCACATTCATGTCGATCTGGCTGAGGATCGAGAGGGGGATCGTGCAGATGCACCAGTCGGCGCGGGCGGTGGCCTTTGCGCCGGTCTTGGTATCGACATAGGCGGCGGTGACGCCGGTTTCGCCCTGCGTGATCTGCGTGACCTTGGCGTTGAAGCGGACGGCATCGCCCACCTGTTTGGCAAAGGCGCGGGGGATCATGTCCATGCCGCCCACGGGTTGAAAAATCGCGGTGTGGTGGGTGGACCCCATGCTGTCGGAAATGTGGTTCCACAGGCCCGATTGCAGGACGGCTTCAAAGGTCAGCGGCTGGGAGGCGATGGGTTCTGCTGAAAGGCCGCCGCCCGGCCCCTTCGTCCAGCCTCTTCGTTCGCTGGAGGGTTTACCTGCGACATAGCGGTAATCCTTGTCGAGCGCCCCCAGATCGCGGAGCGCTTCGAGCAGGATTTCGCCGTCTTCCTTGGTTACCGTATCGGCCAGCGCGTCCTTCTTTACGGCCTTGGCCATCAATTCGCTGACGTGGCCGAGGAAGTCTGCTTGAATATGCCTATAGCGCTGGGGTGCGCCGCCGAACGCCTTCGTGGAATGGACATAGGCGTTGTAGTTCAACTGGATGAACGGTTCGAGCGCGACGCCGAGTTCATGGCAGTAGTGCATGATCGCGTAGTGATTGTGCGGAATGCGCCACGGACCGGGGTTGATGTAGTTGCCGGGCGAAAATGCGCAGGTCTGCGTTGCGCCGCCGAGTTCGGTGAAGCGATCACCGCCGCGCAGCGTCCATGATCGGCCGCCAACGCGATCATTGTATTCAAGCACTTGCACTGCATATCCGGCGCGGCGCAGTTCGTAGGCAGCGGTCAGGCCAGCCAGCCCGGCGCCGAGGATCAGCACCGATGCGCCCTTTGATCCACCTTCAAGGCCGGGCACGCCCTTGAACGGGGAGGCCTGCGCCTGACCGAGGCTGGTCATTGCAAGGTACATGGCCGATGCCCCGCCCGCCTTGCCGATCAGGGCGAGCAGATCGCGCTTGCTGACGGGAAGCGCAGGATCGAACGGCATCGATGAGTCCCCAAGGCAGCGCGGCTTTGGTGCATTTGCTGCAGTGCAGCGTTGTCGGATGGTTCCCGCCCCTTGAGCATACGTTGTTTGACGCATTCGGACGGGCTGCGCGGGGCTTGGTACGGTCGATCTAGCCAATCCGTGCATTGGTCCATCGCGCGTTTGGTTTGGACCCGAAGCGGCGCGCGGCCTAATTCCGGGGCAGCCGAAAGTCTGCGCTTTGACGCAGTGGAGAGGAGCTTCGAATGGACCCCGTCACAATGGCACGCCGGCTTGGCGAAGGCCTGCTGTCATTCCCCGTAACGCCGTTTGCCGATGACGGTGCGGTCAATATCTCCGCGTTTCAGGACCATTGCGACTGGATGCTGCGCCACGATCTTTCAGGCCTGTTTGCCGCTGGCGGCACGGGCGAATTCTTCTCGCTGACGCCGGAAGAAGTGGTCGATGTGGTGCGCGCCGCCGTGGAGGTGCGTAAAGCCGGTGTGCCGGTGATTTCGGGCTGCGGATATGGCACGGCCATTGCCACTGGCATCGCGCGGGGTGCGGAAAAGGCCGGGGCTGATGGCATTCTGCTGCTGCCGCCCTACCTTGTGGGGGCGAAGCAGGAAGGCCTTGCTGCGCATGTCGAGGCGGTGTGCCAGTCAACGGGGCTGGGTGTGATCGTCTATAACCGCGACAACGCTATTCTGGACGACGATACGCTGGAAGGTCTGTGCGAGCGCAATCCTAACCTTGTCGGCTACAAGGACGGGGTGGGCGATATCGAACTGATGCAGCGCATCTATAACCGCATGGGCGACCGGCTGACCTATATCGGCGGGCTGCCCACGGCTGAGACATTTGCCACGCCCTATCTGACGATGGGGGTGACGACCTATTCGTCTGCGATCTTCAACTTCATGCCGGAATGGGCGCTGGCGTTCTATAACGCGGTGCGCGCCGGGAACCATGCCGAAGTGCAGAAGCAACTGCGCGATTTCGTGCTGCCCTATATCACGCTGCGCAATTGCGGGCGGGGCTATGCGGTGTCGATCGTGAAGGCAGGGTGCCGCGTGATCGGGCGCGATGTGGGGCCGGTGCGTTCGCCGCTGACCGATCTGACCGAGGCCGAACACGCCGAACTGCGTGCGCTGGTGGAGAAGGTTTCGGCAGGCTCTCTCGTCGGGGCAGCGTAAATGGGCTAATGCGGAGATGATGTTCGAATTGAGCCAGCTCCGTTGCTTCGTCGCCGCTGCCGAGGAACTCCACTTCGGCAGGGCGGCGAAGCGTCTTAACATGACGCAATCGCCGCTCAGCCGGCAGATACAACTGCTTGAGCGCATTCTGGACGTGACCCTGCTGGAGCGGACCAGCCGCAATGTGGCGCTGACGCCTGCGGGGCGGGTGTTCCTGATCGAAGCGCAGCGGATCGTGCGGCTGGCAGAGAACGCGGCGCTGGCCGCCCGGCGTGTGGCGCGGGGCGATGCGGGCAAGGTTTCCATCGGGTTCACTGCCGTATCGGGCTATTCGCTGGTGCCGGGCATCGTGGCGCAGGCGCGCACGGCGCTGCCGAACATCGATCTTGAATTGCACGAAATGGTTTCGCGCGATCAGACCGAGGCATTGCTGACCGGGCTGGTGGACATCGCGTTCATGCGCCCGCCCATCGTGCGCAGCGAGTTCGAGACGGCGCTGGCACTGTCCGAGCCGCTGGTGGTTGCCTTGCCCGATGGCGATCCGCGCGAGGACAAGGAAGAGCTGACGCTGGCCGATCTGCACGATGTGCCGCTGGTGATGTATTCGCGGAAAGGCGCGGGGTATTTCCACGACATGCTGATGCGCTTTTTCGATGAAGCGGCGCTCAGCCCGGTGGTGGTGCAGCACGTCACGCAGATCCATTCTATGCTGGGGCTGGTGCGTGCGGGCGTAGCGGCGGCCATCGTGCCGCGTTCGGCCGTGGACCTGCACCCCGATGCCGTGAGGTTCCGGCGGCTGGTGACGACACCCGAAGCGCCGGTGGAACTGTTCATGGCGTGGAAGCGCGGCAATCCCAACCCCGCACTGGATGCGGTGCGCCGCTTGTGCCTGGATTGTCTGGCGCAGCAGGCTTGATGGCGTGACCAGCGCAGACCCCATAGCGCTGACGCGGCATGGCCGGGTGCGGGGCCTGCGTGAGGATGGCGTGCTGGTGTTTCGCGGCGTTCGCTATGGTGCGGACACGCAGGCGACCCGCTTTGCCCGTGCGGCGTTGCCCGAAGCATGGCGGGATGTTGCCCCGGCGACAGCCTATGGCCCGGCTGCGCCGCAAACCCACGCGGAAGAGCCGATCAGCGAGGATTGCCTGCTCCTCAATGTCTGGACACCGGCGCTGGACGGTGCCCGCCGCCCGGTGATGGTCTATCTGCACGGCGGAGCGCACGCGCACGGTTCCGGGTCTGATCCGCTATACGATGGCGGCAATCTGGTGCGGCGGGGCGATGTGGTGGTGCTGACGCTGAACCACCGGTTGGCGGGGTTCGGTTACGGCTATTTCGCAGGAGTGGGCGGGCCTGAGGAATCGGGCAATGTCGGCAATCTCGATATCTGTATGGCTTTGCGGTGGGTGCAGGACAATATCGCAGCGTTCGGGGGCGATCCGGGCAGGGTGATGATCTTTGGCCAATCGGGCGGCGGGGCCAAGGTGGTGTCGCTGATGGCGATGGAAGAGGCGCGACCGCTGTTTCATTCGGCTGCGACGATGAGCGGCCAGCATGTAACCGCCATTGGGCCGATGAACGCGCGCCGCCGCGCCGCTGCATGGATGGCGGCGGCGGGGGCAACAAGCTTTGCCACGTTTTGCGAGATGTCGATGGAGCGGCTGGTCGAGGCGATGGGCGCGCGCGATCCGATTGAGGGCAAAGGGGAGATCAGCTTTGCATCGACGCTGGATCATTGCGCGCTGAAGCGCCATCCTTTCCATCCCGATGCGCCAGCCGAGGCGGCGCACATCCCGCTAATCATCGGCAATACGCATGACGAGACGGGCTATTGGCTCGCTTCGGCCCTGAAGGCGGGCGATACCGATTGGGGCAATCTGGAAGCGAGGGTGGCGCAGCAGATCGTCAAGGATGTGGACCCAGCATGGTTGGTGGCGCAGTATCGCGCACTCTATCCCAAACGATCGGCGGGCCAACTGCTGCTGGCCATGTCCACCGCCGCGCGGTCATGGCCGGGACATCTGGTTCAGGCCGAAGCGCGGGCGCGGCAGGACGGGCCGACGTGGATGTACCAGCTCGATTATCCATCGCCCGAAGCAGGCGGGGTGCTGGGAGCATTTCACACGCTGGATATTGGGCTGGTCTTTGCCAACACGCACTTGCCAGCCGCGCGCACCGGCAACACGCCGGATGCCGCGAAGGTGGCAGGGGAAATGGCCGAGGCCTTTATCCGGCTGGCGCGGAGTGGCGATCCCAATGGCGGCGCTTTGCCGCACTGGCCGCGCTTTACGCTGGAGGAACGGGCGACGATGATCTTCGACCGGAAGGTGCGCGTGGAGAACGATCCGCGCGGGGCAGAGCGCAGGTTGCTTGCACCGATCCCCTATATCAAGCCGGGCGGCTGACCTTTACCTGTCCCACGGGAAGGCCAGCGTGGGGCGAGCGGCATAGCGCGTCATTTCCAACGCCAGTTCGGTGCCGCAACCGGGGGCAAGCTGGATGGCAAAAGCCCTGCCGCCCACTTCGCGCCGGATGCCATCGCTGCGCACGGCATCGATGCGGTGTTCGCCATAGGCACCACCCTGAACCACCACTTCGCGCGTGGACGTGCCGGTGTTGACCAGCGTGACGCGCGTTTCACGGTCGGACATGGCCGTCACCAGTGCGGCCACGTCTTCGGGCATTCCCGCGCGCTTTCGCACCGGATCGAAATAGCGCAGGCGGCAGTGCAGGGGCACGCCGCCTTGTGGCGGGCTGGTGCGCGACCATGTGGGGCGGGCGATATGCAGGCCGCCGGTCATGGTCTGGACCAAGGCCTTTGCGCTGGCAGGGTTGAAATCGAGCGTCCAGTCCGCCAGCCGGGTTTCAGGCGTGGAGGTATCGGCGCGCATTGCGGCAACGCGCGCATCAAGGCGCTGGCGATCAGCCACAAGCGCGCGTTCGGCATAGCCCGGATCACGGCCTTCGAGGAAGGCAATCCACGGATCGTCGCCCGCGATGGCGCGGTCTTCAGGCGCTTGTGTGGCGTACCAGATCTCGAACGCGCTGGTGCGATAGGGGCCGGGCTTCCAGCCATACCAACCTTGCGGACCGTGCATCGTGGGCGTGGAAAACGTGCCATCGACAATGCGCCCGGCATCGTTGATGATCGCGGTCTGCCGCCGCCACAGGCGCATGAATTCCATGTCACCGCTGAGCAGCAGCGCATTGTAGAACGCCGTGATCGAGCGGGGCACGCGGTTACGGTGTTCGCGTTCACCGGTTTGCGGGACGATGGGGGAAAAGTTCCAGCCATAGGTGCCGCCCCACCAGGCTGGCGCGATGCTGCCATCGAGCGCGATCTTGCTGGGCAGGACGCCGCCATTGGCGCGCATCCGGTCTGCCCATGCGCCGAAGTAATCGAGCGTCCATGTGCGAAACCGCTCTCCCAGCCCCAGCGCATAGGCATTGAGGCCAAGCGTGGTGGCCTGAAGGTTCAGCGGGTTATCGCCCACCACATCGGTATATTCGGCGTAATGGGCAAGGAACTGGCCGTAATCGTCCTCACCATGTTCAAGGTGAAAACGTGAGGCATCGAAAGGATCGCCTGCCCAATCGAGCGGGGTCGCCTTGCGCAGCATCGGGCCGCGGCTGCCGTTGAGCAGGCTGCGGATCACGCGGGCTTTGCGATCGTAGTTTCCGACCGACTGATCGTGCCCGGTGTAGAGATCGGCAAAGGCGCGGGTGCGGGCGGCAAGGCGCGGGTCGGCAGGTGCGCTCAGGCCCATGACGTTGAACGTGGTCAGGCCTTCGGCATTGTGCTGCCAGTCCATCTGCACGGGAAAGTCGCGGTGATACATGCCCTGCCGCGCGATGGGCACGTCGCTGGTTCGGGCAGCAGCATACTGGCGCAGATGCCCTTCCCAGAAGCGCTGCGACAGGTCGAGCAGGCGGTCTGATGCGCCGAGGGCGTGGAGCAGAACCCAGTCGTTGGTGAACTCTGCGGCGTCATCAGGCCCATCGTTCGCGCCCCAACGCACGAAGCAGCGCAGCGCGTCGTTTTCATCGACATAGCGGGCGTAGTAGGCCTCGCACGCTTTGGCATGGGCGGCCAGAAGATCGCGCTGGAGCGTGGCCCAGCGGGGGGTGGGCATGGGCGTATCGACCGCCAGCGGCGCTGCGGGCAAGCCGCGCGGGCGGGCGGGTAGGGGAGCGCAGCCGGTGGCGGCGAGGGTCGTCAAACCCAAGAGTGCTGCGCGCCGGTCAATCCTCACGCCGCCAGCTCCAGCCTGCGGATCGGGCCGACGATGACGGTGTAGGCAAGGATCGTGAGCACGCAGTGCAGCGCGACAAAAGCCAGCGCGAGGTCGAACGAGCCGGTGGTGCCGACGATATAGCCCACGACGATGGGCGTGACGATGCCAGCGGTGTTGCCGAACATGTTGAACACGCCACCCGAAAGCCCGGCAAGCTGGCGCGGCGCGACATCGGCCATGACGGCCCAGCCGAGCGAGGCGACGCCTTTGCCGAAGAACGCCAGCGACATCAGCAGGATCACCAGCCATTCCGCATCGACCCACACGCAGCCGATGATCAGCGTGGCCAGCGCCATGCCCAGCACCAGCGGCACCTTGCGGGCGCGATCAATGCTGCCGGTGCGGGCAAGGATACGGTCGGACACGATGCCGCCGGCAAGCCCGCCGATGAAGCCGCAGATCGCCGGAACGGCGGCGGCAAAGCCCGCTTCCATGATGTTCAGCCCGCGTTCCTTGACCAGATAGATCGGAAACCAGGTGACGAAGAAATAGGTCAGCACATTGATGCAATACTGGCCAAGATAGATGCCCAGCATCATGCGATTGGCCAGCAGTTGCCGCACGTTGTGCCAGGTGAAGGTTGGCTGTGCGGCGGCGCTGGAGGGGCGCTCCATCGCGATTTCGCCGCCGCCTTCGCGGATGAGATCAAGCTCTGCCCGATTGATGGCGGGATGCCGGTCCGGTCCGTGGATGAAGGCCATGAAGATGGCAGCGGCGGCGATCCCCAGAACGCCCATCACCCAGAACACCGCACGCCAGTGAAAGGTATGGACCAGCCAACCCATCAACGGCGCGAAGGCGACGAGCGAGAAATATTGTGCCGAATTGAAGATGGCCGATGCGGTGCCGCGTTCGCGGGCTGGGAACCATGCCGCTACAAGCCGCGCATTGCCGGGAAACGAAGGGGCCTCTGCCAGCCCCACGAGAAAGCGCATGACGAACAGGGTGGTGACTGCCGCCAGGCCCGGAATCCAGCCGACGAACCCTTGCAATGCGGTGCAGAGCGACCAGAACGCGATGGCGGCAACATAGACCCGCTTGGTGCCGAACCGATCCAGTAGCGCGCCGCCCGGAATTTGTGCCAGCACATAAGCCCATGCGAACGCCGACAGGATGAAGCCGGTCTGCACTGCCGTGAGGCCGAGTTCGGCGGAGGCTGCTTCCCCTGCGATGGAGAACGTTGCGCGATCGGCATAGTTCAGCGACGTGATCAGAAAGATCAGGGCGATGATCTGAAAGCGAATCCGGGTTGGGCGCGTGGCAGTTCCGCTGGGCGCTGGTTCGCTGGGCATCGTCTTCTCCGGGTGATCGTTATCGCGGCCCCTCATTCGATGCGACGCTCCCAATGTATTAGGGCTTTGCGCGCACTTGCCGGAGGCTGTCCACGCTGTGGTAGCCAAAGCGGCATTGCCGGTCCAAGTCCAATTCCGCAGGGATTGAGCCAAGGACGGCATTGATCGCGCAGCAGGTGCGGGTATCGGACGCTGGGCGGGTGGCTACTCGCCAGCGCTTGGCCGTGATCGGTGCAACTTGCGCAATGATCCATGCGCGATTGAGGTTGGCCTTGGGCAAGGCACCGTCGCTATCCAAAGATCGCTCCGGCAAACATGACCGGGAATGATTTGGTCGGTACGCGGCATCGCGACGGCCAGGTATGAGGGGATACGAAATGGCACTTTTCGATCTGCGCGCAGCACGGGCTGCGCTGGCTTGTTCATCGGCTCTGGCGACTCTAGCCGCCGTCCCCGCGATTGCCCAGGATGCCGCGCAATCGGTGGCGGATGAGGCTGCGCCGCCCGAATCGGCAATCATCGTGACCGGTTTCCGCGAAAGCCTTTCCAGCGCGCTGGGCCTGAAGAGGAACGAGACGGCGGCGATCGATGCGATCAAGGCCGAGGATATTGCCGAGTTTCCCGACCTGAACCTTGCAGAATCGTTGCAGCGCATTCCCGGCGTGGCGATCAGCCGCGTCAACGGCGAAGGGCGCAACATTTCGGTGCGCGGCCTTGGCCCGGAATATACCCGCGTCCGCATCAACGGCATGGAAGCCATCGGCACCACCGGCGGCACCGACAATTCGGGTGGCGTGAACCGTGGCCGCGGGTTTGACTTCAACATCTTCTCGTCCGACCTGTTCAACAGCCTTGCCGTGCGCAAGACCGCTTCGGCCGATGTCGAGGAAGGTTCGCTGGGGGCGACGGTCGATCTGACCATTGCTCGCCCGTTCGATTTCCGCAAGCCAACGGTCAGCATCTCGGCACAGGGCAGCTACAACGACCTGTCGCGCAAGGTTACACCGCGCATTTCCACGCTGGCGACGACGACCAACGATTCGGGCACGTTCGGCGTGCTCATGTCGATCTCATACGAAGAGCGCCGCATCAAAGAAGAGGGCGCGAACATCACGCGCTGGACCTATGGCGGGTTCAATGGCGGCTTCAATGCGGCATCGACGCTGCCGGGCAAGACGATTGCCCAGATCAACGATGCCAACCCCGATACTGCGCTGTTCCACCCGCGCATTCCGGGCCTTGTCTCTTACGATATCAACCAGAAGCGCCTTGGCGCGGCGGTTTCGGTGCAGATGCGGCCTGCGGAAAGCACGTTGATCTCGGTCGACGGGCTGTATTCGCGGCTCGACGGGACGCGCGCGGAAGCGCAGCTTCAGGCGATCAGCTTCTCGCGCTCTGGTTCGGGCAAGCCGCAGACGATTATTCGTGACGGTGTGGTCGATGGGAACAACAACATCATCAGCGGCCGGTTCGACAATGTGGACCTGCGTTCGCAGGCGCGCTTCGACAAACTGGTCACTGATTTCTACGAAGTGACCGGCAATCTTGAGCAGGAACTGGGCGAAAGCCTGAAGTTCACCGGCCTTGTCGGCTATTCGAAGTCAGCGTTCCGCAATCCGGTGCAGACGACCGTCACCATCGACGCGATCAACAGCCCGAATTTCCAGTACGACTTTTCCAGCCGTTTCCCTGCCATCGTGCCGGGCGTTGACGTAACGTCGCCCGCCAGCTTCGGTTTCGTCAACAGCACGTCGGAAGTGCGCATCCGCCCGCAGACGGTGGACAATTCCTTCACCACCGCCAAGGGTGCGCTGGAATGGAAGGCCAGCGATATCCTGACCTTCAAGGGCGGCATGGACTGGCGCCGGTTCAGCTACAACTCCACCGAACAGCGCCGCATTCAAGGCGAGACGCGCGTCAATTCGCTTACCGCATCGCAACTGGCGGCAGGCACACAACTGTTCAGCGGCTTCGGGCGCGGGCTGAACCTGCCACAGGGCACCCCGACCGGTTGGGTGGTCCCGAACCTCGATTACTTTGCCAACAACTATGGCATCTACAGCGATCCGCTTTACCAGACCGGTGGCGTGGAAAACGCAACGGCGCGCGGATCGTACATCACGGTGACCGAGAAGGATCTGGGCGCGTGGGCAATGACCGCGTTCAACATGGCCGATGTGGGCCTGCCGCTGCGTGGTGACGTGGGCCTGCGCTATGTGAACACGAAGCAGTTCTCGACCGGCTATGCCAGTCAAGGCGCGAGCATCAATTTCGTGACTGCAGAGCGCAGCTATGATCGCTGGTTGCCTTCGGCCAATCTGGTGTTCGACGTCACCCCGCAACTGCTGGTGCGCCTTGCCGCTGCCAAGACGCTGGCCCGCGCTGGCATCGCCTCGCTCTCGCCCGGCGGCAACCTGAACGTTTCGGGCGGCAATCGTTCGTTCAGTTCGGGCAATCCTGATCTGAAGCCTACGGAATCGACCAATCTTGATTTCGCGGTGGAGTGGTATCCGGCCAAGGGCGCGATCTATTCGGTGGCGCTGTTCCAGAAGGATATCGGCACTTTCGTGCAGACCTTGGCGGTCACGGTGCCATTCGCCGCGCTCGGCCTGCCGGATTCGCTGCTGACCGGCACAACCGCCAGCCCGACCGACGATTTCATCGTCAGCCGCCCGGTCAATTCCAATGGTGGCAAGTTGCGGGGCTTCGAGGTCAACGTCCAGCAGCCGTTCACCTTCCTGCCGGGCATTCTGGCAAACTTCGGCGCGCTGGCGAACTACACTTATGTGAAGTCGGATATCGAATATCTCACTTCGGCAAACGGACAGTCTTCGGTTGTAGCGCCGCTGCTTGGCCTGTCGAAGAATGCAGCTAACCTCACGCTCTATTACGAGGACAGCAAGTTCTCGGTGCGCGGTTCGGTGGCTTATCGTTCGAAGTATCTGACCGCTGTTCCGGGCACAGAAGGCAACGCTTTCAACGGCACGAACAGCACGACGAACCTTGATGCGCAGATGTCCTATGCGATTACCGACAATCTCAAGGTGAGCCTTGAGGCGATCAACCTGCTCGACACCAAGAACGATCAATTCGTGGACGAAACCAATCGCCTGAACGTGCTGACCCACAGCGGTCGCCAGTTCAACCTCGGCGCCAAGTTCACGTTTTAAGTTCGAGTTGCTCCCTGCCCGGTCCGCCTTGCTACGCGGACCGGGCCTTTTTCATGTGAGGCAAATTGACGATGGCTGCTGCTGACGCTCCCCTGTTCTCGATCGACGCAGCCACCGGAAAGCGTTTGGGCGATCCTTTGCCCGTCGATGGTCCGGCAGAAGTGGCCGCTGCCTGTGCCGCTGCCGATGCGGCTTTCGATCCGTTCCGCATGGCGGATCATGAAGTCCGCGCGCGCCTGCTCGAACGGATCGGTGATGAACTTGTGGCCACGGGCGATGTGTTGATCGAAACCGCGATGCGCGAAAGCGGCTTGCCCCGCGCGCGGCTGGAAGGGGAGCGCGGGCGCACGGTAGGCCAGTTGCGGTTGTTTGCCGATGTGGTGCGCAAGGGCGATTGGCTGGAACGCCGCATCGATCTGGCTATGCCTGATCGCCAGCCTCTGCCGCGCCCGGATTTGCGGATGCGGATGATCCCGCTGGGACCGGTGGCGGTGTTTGGCGCATCGAACTTCCCGCTCGCCTTCTCGACGGCAGGCGGCGATACGGCATCGGCGCTGGCAGCAGGGTGCCCGGTCGTGGTCAAGGCGCATCCTGCCCACCCGCGCACGGCCCTGCTGGCCGCGGAGGCTATCGGGCGTGCTGTTGCCGCCTTGGGTCTGCCCGCGGGCGTTTTCGGGCAGGTTCAGGGGCCATCTGCAGAATTGGGTACGGCGCTCGTGCGCGACCCCCGTATCGCCGCTGTGGGCTTTACCGGATCGCGCGGCGGTGGACTGGCGCTGGGACGCATCGCGCAGGAACGCCCGGTGCCGATCCCGGTCTATGCCGAAATGTCGAGCATCAATCCGGTGGTGCTTCTGCCGCAGGCCCTGCAAGCGCGGGCAGCGGCTATCGGACAGGGGTTTGCCCAATCGCTGACGATGGGAGCGGGGCAGTTCTGCACCAATCCGGGTCTGGTGCTGGGCATTGCCGGTGAAGAGCTTGATGCGTTCTGTGCTGCTGCTGGCGCCGCGATCAGCGATGCTTCGGCGCAAGTCATGCTCACGGATGGAATCCGCGATGCCTATGCCCGGCATACCACCGCTTTGGCACGGGCAGAGGGTGTTACCGTTGCTGCAACCGGTGCGTTGGCGGGGGACGAGCGCAGGGCCAGCAGCATGATGCTGCGCACCAACGCCGCAACTTTCCTTGCCAATCCGCGTCTGCATGAAGAGGTGTTCGGCCCGGCAGGGCTGGTGGTCGCTTGTGCGGATGCAGACGAACTTGCCGCCGTGCTGCGCAGTCTCGAAGGGCAACTTACTGCAACGTTGCACATGGCCGCTGAAGACCTGACAGCTGCCCAAGCCCTGTTGCCCATCCTTGAGCGCAAGGTCGGGCGGATTCTCGTGAACGGCTGGCCGACCGGGGTCGAGGTATGCGACGCTATGGTCCACGGCGGCCCGTTCCCGGCGACCACCGACGCGCGAACGACATCGGTGGGAAGCCTTGCCATCGACCGCTTCCTTCGCCCGGTCTGCTATCAGAATTTCCCGCAAGGCCTCCTGCCGGATGACCTTGCGGGGTAAGGGCTGACGGCTAGTGGTTTGATATGTGCGTGCCGAGGTGGTGGTCCGCGATGTAGCCAAAGGTGAGGCCGGGGCCGAGCGTTCCGCCCGCGCCTGCACCTGCATCGTGGTGCCGGTCTGATCGGTGGTGCCCTTGTCCACTTCGGTGCCCGCATCGGGCGTGACGAACATGATGCGGTTGGTCGCCCAGACCAAACCGATGATTTTCTCTTCATCGTCCGACAAGACAACGCCCACGGCATCGCGCATCTCTCGAGCTCGCTCGCGGGTCTGGCCGCGCATTTCAGGGGCATAGGCCTTGGCGGGATCGGCGTGGATCTGCAGCAAACGGGCGGATTCGCGCGCGGCTTCAAGTTCGAAGGCTACCGCTACGACTTCGGCGCGACGCTCTTCCCGGTCGACGATGATCGGCATGAGTGCAGACCAACGCCATGATCAGGCTTCGTAGCGGAGCCATCGGGCAGATCGATTGAAGTGGTCGGGGAGATAGGATTCGAACCTACGACCCTCTGGTCCCAAACCAGATGCGCTACCAGGCTGCGCTACTCCCCGACACCCGCAGGCCCCTAGGCCGATGCGCGCGGCGGGGCAAGGGGGATTGTTTGCATTGCGTGATCTTTGAAAGCCCTCTTGCGGATCAAGTCAAAATTAGAGTATTCATTCTTATATGGACGGGCGCGGATGGTGCAGCCGGTCTGGGGAGAATGGTGGCCTATGCAGGACGGTCAGCCCACTGGCTGGAAGCGGCGTGATTTCATGGGTGCGGCGGCATTGGTGGCGCTCGCGCTTGGCCTGCCGACGGCAGCGGTCGCTTTCACGGAACTGGACGAAAAGGACGCGCCCACATCGCACCAGCGGACGCTGATGAAAGAGGTGAGCCAGCTCGTCATTCCGCGCTCGGCTACGCCCGGCGCGGGCGAGGTGGGGGCCGGAGACTTTGCAATTCTTGTGCTGGCGCATGGGCTGGAGAACAGCCGCAAGCCGGTGAAGGATACGGCAGCCTACGCCCGCTTCCTTCGAAATGATGGGTCGGTGCGCCATGTGGCGTGGCTGGAACGCGAACTCGATCTGCGGGCGGGCGGCGATTTCCTTGGCGCTGATGCCACGCGCCGCGCCGCGTTGTTGGGCGCTCTCGATGCCGAAGCTTTTGCCAGCCGCGCCAGTGAAAGCCCGTGGAAGGCGATCAAGGCGCTGATCGTGACAGGGTATTACACCAGCGAGCCGGGCGGTTCGGAAGAACTGCGGTACGAGCCGGTCCCCGGACGCTTTGATCCCGACCTGCCATTGAAGCCCGGCGACCGGGCGATTTCCAACGACTGGACCGCCGTCGATTTCGGCTGATACGCAAGGGTAACGGACATGCAATTCGATGCGATCGTGGTCGGCTCCGGGATCACCGGCGGCTGGGCGGCCAAGGAACTGACGCAGGCGGGCCTCAAGGTTCTGATGATCGAGCGTGGGCGCGAGATCGTCCACGGTGAGTATGAGACGGAACTGAAAGCGCCGTGGGAAATGCCGTTTCGCGGCGTGGGTGATGCCGCACTCTATGCGCGCGAATATCAGGTGCAGTCGCAGAACCGGCACTTCAACGAATATACGCAAGGGCACTTCGTCAACGACAAGGACAACCCCTATACCACTGCGCCCGGCAGTGAATTCAACTGGCTGCGGTCTTATCAGCTTGGCGGACGGTCGCTCACATGGGGCCGGCAGACCTATCGCTGGTCGGACTATGATTTCGGCGCGAACAAGCGGGATGGCAATGGCACCGACTGGCCGATCCGCTATGCCGATCTGGCCCCGTGGTATGACAAGGTGGAAGAGTTCATCGGCGTTTCCGGCGCGGCTGAAGGTCTGCCGCAACTGCCCGATGGCAAGTTCCAGCCGCCGATGGCACTCAACGTGGTGGAGCAGCACGTCCGCAAGGAAATAGCGGGGAAGTTCGGCCGCTGCATGACCATTGGCCGCACCGCCAACATGACCGTGGCCAAGCCCGAAGAGGGCCGCGCCGAATGCCAGAACCGTTCGATCTGCGCGCGCGGCTGTTCGTTCGGAGCCTATTTCTCCACGCAATCCAGCACGCTTCCTGCCGCCAAGGCCACCGGCAACCTGACCGTGGTGACCGATGCCGTGGTGGAGAAGCTGGATTATGATCCGAAAACCAACCGCGTCACCGGCGTGCGGTATATCAATACCAAGGACGGATCGCGCGGCGCTGCAACTGCTCGCTTGGTGTTTCTCAATGCCAGCGCGTTCAATTCGGTCCACCTCATGCTCAATTCGCGCAATGATGCGATGCCGCGCGGGCTTGCCAATTCCAGCGGCGTGCTGGGCACGCAGATCATGGACCACCCCAGCACGCTGTCCACGATTGCGCTGTTTCCGCAGTTCAATGACCGCACGACTTTCGGTAACCGCCCGACCGGCGTGGTCGTCGCCCGCTATCGCAACATGGATGCAATGGACGGCGTAGGGCATAGCCGTGGCTATTCGTTTCAGGGCGGCGCACTGCAAAGCAACTGGGGCGCGGGCAAGCGTGAGGCAGGCATTGGCACCGCGCTGAAGGACAAACTCCACAGTCCCGGCATGTGGCGCATGGTGCTGGTCGCTTTTGCCGATTGCGTGCCGCGTGACAGCAACCGGCTTACGCTCGATGCGGCAAAGACCGACCGTTTCGGTATTCCGCAACTGCAAATCCAGTTCGCCTTCGGCAAGGAAGAGCAGGCCGCGCTGGCGCAGGCCAAGGCCGATGCGGCCGAAATGTTGACCTCCGCGGGCGGCACAGTGATCATGGGCATGGACCAGCCCGGAACCGGCGGCATGGCCATTCATGAAATGGGCGGCGCGCGCATGGGGCACGATCCGAAGACTTCGGTTCTGAACAAGTGGAGTCAGGCGCACGATGTGCCCAACCTCTTCGTCACCGATGGCGCGCAGATGGCGTCTTCGGCCTGCCAGAACCCCTCGCTTACCTATATGGCGTTGACCGCGCGGGCCTGTGACGCAGCGGTGAAGATGCTGCGTGAAGGCAAGATCTGATCCGATGCCCCAGACAAATGCCAGCCAGAAGCTCGACCAGATGACCGACCGGCAGAAAAGCCTCGCTTTCTTCACGCTGATCACGGCGCTGGTGCTGGAGATCGTCGACGTGACGATCATCAACACCGCGCTGCCCGCCATGCAGGCAGATTTTGCCGCGCGCGGGCAGGATCTGGGCGGCAGCGCCGCGCAATGGATCGCGGCGGGGTATTCGCTGTCCTTCGGGCTGCTGCTGATCCTCGGAGGGCGGCTGGGCGATCTTTATGGTGGACGGGCAATGTTCCTCACCGGCGTGGCTGGTTTCACACTGGCATCGCTGCTGTGCGGGCTGGCGGGTGATGCGCAACTGCTGATTGCCGCGCGTGTGCTGCAAGGTGCAGCAGGGGCGATCATGGCACCGCAAGTAATGGCGGTGATCCAAATCCTTTACGATCCGGTAGAGCGTATCGGGCGGCTGGCCTGGTTCGGGGTAATCGGCGGGCTGGCCGGGATCGCCGGGCCTATCCTTGGCGGTTTGCTGATTTCCGCCGACATTGCTGGGTTGGGCTGGCGCAGCGTTTTCCTGATCAACCTGCCCATCGGCGTAGCGGCGCTGGTGGCGGGCTGGCGCTATCTCCCGCGCGAAGTGGCGCACAAGGGCGCGCGGATCGATATGATTGGCACACTGGCGTTCGGCGCGGCGCTGGCTGCCATGCTGTTTCCGCTGGTGCGCGGGGAGCACGGCGGTTTCGATATGAAGAGCGGCGCGCTGCTAGCCTCGTCCCCTTTCCTGATGTGGGCTGCGTGGCATGGACTGGTAACACGGGCGCGGGCAGGCAAGCCGGTGATTCTCGATCCTGAATTGCTCGACGATGGCCTGTTCCGCACTGGTGCGCTGATCGGCCTGATTTTTTCGGCGGCAAACACGGGCTTTCTGTTCGTCTTTGCGCACGCGCTGCAATCGCGGTTAGGGTATTCGCCCTTGCAGACAGGACTGGTCCATATCCCGTTCAGCGCGGGCGTGATGATCGGCATGGGCTTTCTGGGGCGCCGTTATCTGGCGCGCATGGGCAAGTGGGTGATGGTCTTTGCATCGGTCGCGTTGCTGATTGCCAATACGGGCACTTTCGTGTGGATCGCATGGGGTGGCCCCGGCTTGCCGCTTCTGCTGCTCGCACTGCTGTTGGCGGGAATTGGCATGGGCACATCGTCCGGCCCGGTATCGCCCGTGGCGCTTGCCCGTGTTGATCGTCGCCATGCCGGAGCCGCGAGTGGCATACTCAAAACCGTCCTGCAAATGGGTAGCGCCTTCGGCATAGCGCTCGTCGGTAGCGCATATTTTGCGCTGGGCGGGCCGCAGGCCGCGATGGGGGCAGGGGGCATCTATGCCGCGCTGGGCGTGATACTCGTGCTGCTGGTAGGCTGCCTTGCACTGGCGCTTTCGCTGCCCGAACAGATATTTGCGCGCGATTCATCTTCCCAAGAGGCATAAACGCGATAATCTCACCCGCGACGGAAGCGCCAAAAGGCGCGCGGGAGAAGGACGATCGCGATGGAAGAACTTCCCACGGCGCAGTTCCACAGCATGACCGAAGGCACCCAGGCGGATTGGGACGCGATCATGGTTCATATGCGCCCCCACGCCAGCATCGGCGGGGCACGCGTGCTCGATCACTTGCGCTTGCTCGAAGGCGATTGCGGCGGCTTTGCGGTGGACCGGCTGACGCATTGCCTGCAAACGGCAACCCGCGCCTATCGCGATGGGCGTGATGAGGCCTATGTCGTCATGGCGTTGCTGCACGACATTGGCGACATGCTGGGGGCCTATAACCACCCCGATATCGCGGCCGCCATTCTCAAACCCTTCGTGTCAGACGAGCTGCTGTGGATCGTGCAGCACCACGGCATCTTTCAGGGTTACAACTTCTTCCACTTTATCGGCCTTGATCGCAACATGCGCGACAGGTTTGCCGATCACGAACACGCCGCCGCTACAGCCGAGTTCATTGAAAAGTACGATTGCCCCTCGTTCGACCCGAACTATGACACGTTGCCTTTATCGTTCTTCGAACCGATGGTCATGCGCCTGTTCGAAACGCCGAAGACGAGCGTCTACAAGAAGGCGATGGAGCAGGCCTGAAATGGTCCCAGCCAAACCCGATACACTCTGTCAAGATTGGCAGGGTTGCGTCGGGACTTAATTGCATGATTAACTCCCGCAAACTGCTTGGGAGAGCGAAGCATGGCCGAAGCTGCGGAACTGCCGACAACTGCGGAACGCACCGCACATCTCTTTACGTTTGACGGGTTCCTGCGCTTCTGGGCGGATGATCGCCCGCAAGGTGTGGCGCTGGATGGGCCGGACCGAACGCTGACCTATGGCGAACTTGAACGGGTGACGGCGCAGGCAGTTACCGGCCTTCAGGCGCTGGGCATCGAGAAGGGTGACAGGATCGCGTGGTTCGGCAAGAACAGCACGCTGTACTTCACGCTGTTCTTTGCTGCCGCGCGGCTCGGCGTAGTGATGGTGCCGATAGGGTGGCGGCTTGCTCCTGCCGAGGCGACATGGATCGCGGGCGATGCGCAGGCCAAGGCGGTGTTCCTAGGGCAGGGTTTCGAAGCGCTGGCCGATGCCTTCGCCACGCTGCCACTGGTTGGCCGGTGCTTTACGCAGGACGAAGCATGGCGCTGGATCGATGGTCAGCAGCGCACCGAATTTGTTGCTGCCGGGCCAGACGATGCGGTGCTGCAACTCTATACCTCCGGCACCACCGGCAATCCAAAAGGCGCGGTCCTGTCCAATCGCAACCTCTTTGGCCTGCGCAAGCAGTCTATCGGCAGCGATCAGCCCTACACCACGATGACCGATGACGAGGCTATTCTTGTCGCCATGCCATGCGCGCACATCGGCGGCACTGGCCTTGGCGTCATGGCCATTGGCGCAGGGCTTCCCGGCATCGTGCTGGCCGAGTTCGAACCGCGCGCGGTGTTCGATGCGGTGGAGCAAAAGGGCGTGACCCGGTTCTTCATCGTGCCTGCCGCGTTGCAGATGCTGCTCAACCACCCCGATTGCGCCAGCGTGGATTTTTCCCGCGTCAAATACATCATCTATGGCGCATCACCCATTCCGCTGGTGTTGCTGCGTGAATGTATCGCCATGTTCCGTGCCGAATTCATTCAGGCCTACGGCATGACCGAAACCACCGGCACGATCTGCATGTTGCCGCCAGAGGACCACTGTGTCGAAGGCAACCAGCGGATGCGCTCAGCGGGCAAACCGTTGCCGGGCGTGGAAGTGCGCGTGATCGGCGAGAATGGATCGGCACTCGATCCCAACGAGATAGGCGAGATTCAGACCCGTTCGTCGAACAACATGCTGGGCTACTGGAACCTGCCTGAAGCAACCGCCAGCACCATGACACAGGATGGCTGGATCGCCACGGGGGACGCCGGCTATCTGGACGAAGATGGCTATGTCTACATGCACGACCGCATCAAGGACATGATCATTTCCGGCGGTGAGAATGTCTATCCCGCGCAAGTCGAAAGCGCGATCTATGGCCATCCTGATGTGCTGGAAGTTGCCGTCATCGGTGTTCCCGATGAGAAATGGGGCGAGGTGGTCAAGGCGGTTTGCGTGGCAAAGCCAGGCCACACGATCGATCCGCAATCGATTATCGATTGGACGCGCGAGCGTCTTGCCGGTTTCAAGGTGCCCAAATCGGTCGATATAATGGCCGCGCTGCCTCGAAACCCGTCGGGCAAGATTTTGCGGCGGACCTTGCGCGAACCCTACTGGGCGGGGTTTGAGCGGCAGGTGAACTGAGAAATCGGCAAAGTGTCCGTCCGGCGTCCGCCCACTGGCAGACGCCGGGCCGGAAAGGATCAGCCGTTGAGCTTGTCCTTGACCGCCTTCGCAGCCGAGAAAGTCAGCTTGTTCGAAGCTGCGATCTGGATGGTTGCGCCGGTTGACGGGTTGCGGCCTTCGCGGGCCGGGGTGTTCTTGACCTTGAACTTGCCGAAGCCGTTCAGCGAGACTTCCTCGCCCTTCGCGGCAGCGTCAGTGATCGCGGCAAACACGCTGTCGACGGCCTTGCGGGCGTCAGCCTTCGAGAGGCCGTGGTTGGCGGCGATGATGTCGGCGAGGTCGCTGTTGTTCATTGTACTCTTGTCCTCTGCTGGAAAGGGATGGCACGGCTAACGCAACGCTGGCCGCAAACACCATGCCTCCTGCGCGTCTTTCCACGGAAATTCGCACCTTGGGAGCGATTTTGCGTCTATTTTGGGGTTGCCTTCCACCGAATCGCTGAAAAATCGTGTTTTTGATGCAAATGTAACTTTGTGTCGCAGCTGTCGATCCTGACCATCAAGGAGCGTGCGCAACTGCAGCAATCTGCTAGACACGCGCCGAAACACGCTTTGCCGGGCGGGTTTGCGATAGCTCTGGGGCGAATCGCAGGCTCGTGCGTTCGGGTGTGTCCGGTTGCGAAATCCTTTCGAGTGAGAACGTCCTTGCGGTCCCAAGCGCATTTTCTCCTGCGTGCCATTGCTGTCCTTTTCGTGCCGCTGGCCCTTTCTGCCTGCGGTTCGGCCGATGCCGAAAAGCCCAAACCGATGCCGGTGGTTGGCGTGATGATTGCAAAGGCGCAGGCTGTCGAACTCACCACTGAATTGGCCGGTCGTACCGAAGCCTACGAAATCGCCGAAGTGCGCCCGCAAGTGGCGGGTCTGGTGATGGCGCGTCTGTTTCAGGAAGGGTCCTACGTCCGCCAAGGGCAGGCGCTTTACCAGATCGATTCCCGCCTCCTTGCGGCCACGCAGGCGCAGGCATCTGCTGCTGTCGCCTCTGCCGAAGCTACTGTTGAGGCCAATCGGCTGCGGGCCGAACGCTTTGCCATGCTGGCCGAACAAGGCGGGGTCAGCAAACAGGATGCGGTCGATGCGCGAGCCACCTATAATCAGTCGCGCGCCGCCGTGGGTCAGGCCCGTGCGGCGCTGGCTTCGGCGCGGGTGAACCTCGGTTTTACGCGCGTCACCTCGCCCATCAGCGGCCGCATCGGTATTTCGATGGTCACCAAGGGTGCGCTTGTCACCAATGCGCAGGCCACGCCGATGGCGAAGGTTCAGCGGCTTGATCCGATGTATGTCAACATCCGCCAGTCGGGTGCGGAATTTATCGCGCTGCGCAAGGCGATTGAAAGCGGGAAGCTGGTCGCCGGGGCAGCGCCGGTTACCGTGATCCTGCCCGATGGCAGCGAATATCCGATGGCCGGAAAGCTCAACCCTGCCGACATCGACGTGAATCCCGAAACCGGCACCATCACCGTGCGCGCCGTCGTGCCCAATCCCAAGGGTGATCTGTTGCCCGGCCTGTTCGTGCGGGCGCGCGTGGGGCAGGGATCGGTGCCCAACGGCATCCTCGTGCCGCAGGCCGCCGTAAGCCGCGATCCACGCGGTCGTGCCAGCGTGCTCATTGCCAATGCCAAGGACGAACTGGAAAAGCGCGAGATCACCGCTGAATCGCCCGTTGGCCCGAACTGGCTGGTCACTGCCGGGTTGAAGCCGGGCGACCGGGTGGTCGTGGACGGGCTGATAAATGCGCGCGAAGGGGCCAAGGCCAAAGTTGTCCCTGCGGGCAGCGCTCCCAAAGCTGATAGCACTGCCCCTGCGAAAACGGCGGGGAACTGACGGCAGATGGTCTCCCGGTTCTTCGCTTACCGCCCGATTTTTGCCTGGGTGCTGGCCATCGTGATCATGGCAGCGGGCCTGTTTTCGGTCAGCACCATGGGGGTGGAACAGTATCCCGATATTGCCCCGCCGACCGTCTCGATAAACGCCAACTACGGCGGCGCTGACGCATCCACGGTCGAAAACTCCGTCACCCAGATCCTTGAGCAGCAGCTCAAGGGGCTGGACGGGATGCTCTATTTCAACTCCACCTCGTCGAACAATTCGTCCAGCATCACCGTCACCTTCGACAAGGGCACCGATCCCGATACCGCGCAAGTGCAGGTGCAGAACGCGATCTCGCGCGCGATCAGCCGCTTGCCCGCAGTCGTTCAGCAGCAGGGCGTCAACGTCAACAAGGCGCAGTCGGACATGCTGATGGTCGTCTCGATCTATGACGAGACGGGCCGTGCCACCAATTCCGATATTTCGGATTATCTCACCACCCACTTCCAGGACCCGCTTTCGCGCGTCGAAGGCGTCGGCAGCGCCAACGTCTTCGGCGGCTCCTTCGCGATGCGCGTGTGGCTCGATCCGGTGCGCCTTGCTGCCGTGCAGCTTATGCCCTCGGACGTTACATCTGCTTTGCAGGCGCAGAATACGCAGGTTGCCGCCGGCGAAATCGGCGGCAATCCCGCACCCGAAGGCCAGCGCCTCAACGCCACGATCACCGCGCGGTCGCGCCTTGAAACGCCGCAGCAATTCGAAAACGTTGTGGTCAAGACCAATGTCGATGGCTCGGTGGTAAAGCTCAAGGACGTTGCACGGGTCGAGATGGGGGAGGAGAACTACGGTTCGCTCAGCCGCTTCAACGGGATGCCGGCCACCGGTCTTTCGATCAATCTCGCTTCGGGTGCCAATGCCACGCTGACGGCGGAACTGGTCAAGGAAAAGGTGGCCGAACTCGCGCGTGATCTGCCGCCCGGCTATCACAGCGCCTACCCGCGCGACAGCAGCATCTTCGTCAAGATTTCGATTGAGGAAGTGGTCAAGTCGCTGATTGAGGCGATCATTCTGGTCGTGATCGTGATGTTCCTGTTCCTGCAGAACTGGCGCGCCACGCTGATTCCGGCCATTGCGGTGCCGGTGGTGCTGCTGGGCACGTTCGGCGTGCTTTCGCTGTTCGGCTACACGATCAATACGCTCACGATGTTCGGCCTCGTCCTTGCCATCGGCCTTCTGGTGGACGATGCTATCGTCGTTGTCGAAAACGTCGAGCGCGTGATGCACGAAGAGCATCTTGGCCCGCTCGAAGCCACCGTCAAATCGATGGGTGAAATCACCTCGGCGCTGATCGGCATCACGCTGGTCCTTACGGCGGTGTTCGTGCCGATGGCGTTTTTCGGCGGATCGACCGGCGCGATCTACCGGCAGTTCTCGGTGACCATCGTGTCCGCGATGGCGCTTTCCGCCTTCGTCGCGCTGATCTTCACGCCCGCGCTCTGCGCGACGCTGCTGGCCCCGGTCGAACGCGAAAAGCCCAAGGGCCGCTTCTTCACGAAGTTCAACAGCAGCTACGAACGGCTTGAGGACCGCTACAAGAACCGGCTGGCCCGCACCGTTTCGCGCCCGCTGCCGTGGATGCTGGCCTTCGTGGGCATCACCGTGGCGATGGTGCTGCTTTACATGCGCCTGCCCACCAGCTTCCTGCCCGATGAAGATCAGGGCAATATCTCGATCAACTACCAGCTTCCCGTTGGCTCCACGTCAGAGCAGACGCGCGCCGTCGCATTCGAGATTTCGCGCTACATTCAGGAAGCCGAGAAGGACAATATCAACGCCGTCTTCGTCAACATGGGGCGCGGGCCTTCCGGGTCTGCCCAGAACAGCGGTCAGGGCTTCATCCTTCTGAAGGACTGGTCCGAACGCAAGGGCGCGGACCAGTCCGCCTCTGCCATTGCTGAACGTCTCAATGCCTATTTCCGCAAATCGCGTGAAGCGCAGATATTCATTCTCAATCCCCCGCCGATCCGTGGCCTTGGCCAGTCTGCCGGGTTTGAAATGTGGTTGCAGGATGCCACGGGTGCCGGGCGCGAGGCCCTGACCGCCGCCCGTCGCCAACTGGTTCAGATGGCGGGAGACAATGCACGTCTGGGGCAGGTGCGCCTGAGCGGTCTTGAAGATACGCCGCAGCTCAAAGTCCATATCGACGATGAAGCGCTGACCGCCTTCCAGATCACGCCTGCCTCTGCCAACTCCACGCTGTCGATTGCCTGGGGCGGCCTTTATGTGAACGATTTCGTTGATCGTGGGCGCGTGAAGCGCGTCTACGTGCAGGGCGATGCCGCCTACCGCGCCGAACCTGCCGACATCGGCCAGTGGTTCGTGCGCGGCACCAATGGCGAAATGGCCCCGTTCTCGTCTTTTGCCACCTCGCAGTGGACACAAGGCCCGGTCAGGCTTGATCGCTTCAACGGCATCGCCGCGCAGCAACTCAACGGCAGCGGCGCGCCTGGTGTCAGTTCGGGCGATGCGATGAAGATCATGGAAGAAAACGCCGGTACGCTCGACGGAGGCTTTACCGTTGCGTGGAGCGGCCTGTCCTATCAGGAACGTGCCGCTTCCAGCCAGTCGGGACTGCTCTATGCTGCCTCGATCTTCTTCATCTTCCTCTGCCTTGCCGCGCTCTATGAAAGCTGGTCTGTGCCGGTCGCGGTGTTGCTGGTGATCCCGCTCGGCATCATTGGCGCGGTACTGGCGGTCACGCTGCGCGGGTATGACAACGACATCTATTTTCAGGTTGCGCTCCTGACCACCATTGGTCTGTCCGCCAAGAATGCGATCCTGATCGTGGAATTTGCCGAATTCGCCATGCAGAAGGGCGCAACGCCGATGGCCGCCGCGCTGGAAGGCGCGCGCCTGCGCTTGCGCCCGATCATCATGACCAGCGTGGCCTTCATCGCGGGCGTTGTGCCACTGGTGCTGGCCAGCGGGGCAGGAGCCAATGGCCGCCGCGCCATCGGCACCGGGGTCATGGGTGGGATGCTTTCCGCCACGGTGCTGGCGATTTTCCTTGTGCCGGTGTTCTTCGTGCTGGTGAAGGGGGCGCTTGGCCGCAAGAGTGCCCCGCAGCCTGCCGCGCCGGCAGAGGGAGAACCGGCATGAAGCTACGCCTGCTCCTCGCCGCGCTACCCGCTTTCGCGCTGACAGCGTGCAACTTTGCACCCAAGTACGTGCAGCCAGAAGCGCCCGTCGCGCCAAACCTGCCGCAAGGCGCGGCTTATCCGGCGCTGACCGCAGGAGACACCACCGTCGATGCTTTGGGCTGGCGCGATTTCTTCACCGATGCGCGGCTCCGGCAGGTCATTGCCAAGGCTTTGGCCGACAATCGCAATCTGCGCACCTCGCTGGCCAATGTCGAACGCGCGCGCGCGCTTTACCGCGTAAACCGCGCGGCGTTGTTTCCCATCGTAAACGGCACCGCCACGCTTTCTGCCGTGCAGGGCACGCAAGGGCAGGTGACTGACAATTTCCTCGTTCAGGCCGGTTCCAGCGCCTACGAGATCGATCTGTGGGGCCGCTTACGCAATCTCAGCAGTGCCGCTTTCGAAACATGGCTGGCGACCGATGAAGGGCGAAAGTCCACGCAGATCGCACTTGTGGCCGAAACGGCCAGCGCATGGCTCAGCTATGCCGCCACCGCAGATGCGCTGCGCATTGCGCAAGAAACTGTCGCCACTCGCAAGGATACGCTCAGCGTCAATGTGCGGCGTGAAGCGAACGGCATCGGCACCAAGCTCGATGTTGCGACCGCCACCTCGCAGCTCAATACGGCAGAGGCCGCTGCCGCCGATCTGCAAACCAACCTTGCGCAGGCACGCAACGCGCTGGAACTGATTACCGGTGGCCCCTTGGCCGACAACCTTTTGCCCACCACGCTGGGTGAAGGCGATCAGGTGCTGGCTGCGCTGCCGGTCGGCCTTTCGTCCGAAGTCCTTCTGCGCCGTCCTGATGTACTTTCTGCCGAACATTCGCTGCGCGCCACTTATGCGAATATCGGTGCGGCCCGCGCAGCCTTCTTCCCTGCGCTATCGCTTACCGGCCTGTTCGGCTTTGCTTCGGCAGGCCTGACGGGCATATTTGAAAACGGCGATTTCCAGAAGACAGCCAACGCTGCTGTGCGTCAGCGGATTTTCGATGGCGGTGCCACCGCCAACAACCTCGCCGCTGCCAAAGCCTCACGCGATGCCGCGTTGGCAACATACGAAGGCGCGATCCAAACGGCGTTCCGCGAAGTTGCCGATGCCCTCGCGCGGCGTGGCACCATTGACGAAAGCCTGCGCGCGCAAACCAGCCTCGCCATCAATGCGGCCACGGCCTATCGCCTCAGCAAATTGCGGTATGACGCGGGCGTGGCGACCTACCTTGAACCGCTCGACGCGCAGCGCACGCTCTATAACGCGCAGCAATCGCTGATCTCGGCACGGTTGACGCGCGCCAGCAACATGGTCGAACTCTACCGCGCGCTGGGTGGTGGGCTTCAGGAAACGACAGGGAAGTCTGAACGATAGTGATGATGCAATCTGGATTCCCGCCTTCGCGGGAATGACGATGGTTCATTCAATTCGTCATTCCCGCGAAGGCGGGAATCCAGCCCAACATAAAGCCTCAAACCCGCCTCAATAGCTCCTCGGCAAGCCCAGCACATGCTCCGCCAGATACGACAGGATCAGGTTCGTGCTGATCGGCGCCACCTGATAGAGCCGGGTCTCGCGCAGCTTGCGTTCAACATCGTATTCCTCGGCAAAGCCGAACCCGCCATGTGTCTGCACGCAGGCATTGCCCGCTTCCCAAGATGCATCGGCGGCCAGCATCTTGGCCATGTTCGCCTCTGCCCCCATCGGCAGTCCGGCTTCATACATTCGCGCCGCTTCGCGCACCATCAGTTCTGCCGCGCGCATCTGCGCGTAGGCCTTGGCGATAGGGAAGGCGATGCCCTGATTGGCCCCGATGATGCGGCCAAACACCTGACGTTCCTTGGCATATTCGACCGACCGCTGGGTGAACCACTTGGCATCGCCCACGCATTCCGCCGCAATCAGCACACGCTCGGCATTCATGCCAGACAGGATATAGCGGAAACCCTTGCCTTCCTCGCCTAGCAGGTTGCCTGCCGGGATGCGCATATTGTCGAAGAACACTTCGGTCGTCGCATGGTTCATCATCGTGCGGATCGGCCTGATGGTCAGCGATTTGCCCACCACCTCTCGCATGTCGACGATGAAAACCGAAAGCCCGTCGGTCTTCTTGGCCACCTCCTCGCGCGGGGTGGTCCGCGCCAGCAGCAGCATCAGGTCGGAATGTTCGGCACGACTGGTCCAGATCTTCTGGCCGTTGACCACGTACTCGTCGCCCTCGCGCCGGGCAAAGGTGCGCAAGGACGTGGTGTCCGTCCCGCTGGTCGGTTCGGTCACGCCAAAGGCCTGTAGCCGCAGTTCCCCGCTGGCAATCTTGGGCAGATAGGCGCGCTTCTGCTCCTCCGAGCCATGCCGCAGGATCGTGCCCATCGTATACATCTGTGCGTGGCAGGCCCCGCCGTTGCCGCCTTCGGCCTGCACCGTCTCAAGGATCGCCGCCGCCGCGCCAATGCCAAGGCCCGACCCGCCATATTCTTCCGGGATCAGCACCGAAAGGTATCCGGCCTCGGTCAGCGCGTTGACGAATTCGGTTGGATATTCGCGGGCAGCATCCAGCTTGCGCCAGTATTCGCCCGGAAACTGCGCGCACAGCTTGCGCACGCCCTCACGGATCTCGCCGTGATCTTCGCTGTCATAGGGGGACAGGATCATCGCGCCGCCTCGAATACCGCCGCGATGCCTTGTCCGCCGCCGATGCACATTGTTTCCAGCCCATAGCGCCCGCCGCGCCGCTGCAATTCGCGCGTCAGATTGGCCAGAATGCGCCCACCGGTGGCGCCAATCGGATGGCCGAGCGAAATGCCCGATCCGTTCACATTGAGCATGTCGTGGCGGCTATCATCGTCAGCCCAGCCCCAGCCCTTCAGGCAGGCCAGCACTTGCGGGGCAAAAGCCTCGTTCAACTCGATCAGGTCGATATCCTTCCATGAAAGACCGTTGCGCGCAAAAAGTCGCTCCGTGGCGGGCACCGGGCCATAGCCCATGCGGCTAGGATCGCAGCCCGCCGCTGCCCACGAATGGAACCATGCAATCGGCTCCAGCCCCAGTTCGTCCAGCTTGTCCTCCGCCACGACCAGACAGGCCGCGCCCGCATCGTTCTGCTGGCTGGCGTTCCCTGCCGTCACCACACCACCTTCCAGCGCCTTCAACTTGCCCAGCGTCTCCGGCGTGGCGTCCGCGCGATAGCCTTCGTCGTGCGCGAAGACCATCGGATCGCCCTTTCGCTGCGGCACCGGCACGGCCACCAGTTCATCGTCGAACAGCCCGCCAGCCCAAGCTGCTGCTGCCCGCTGGTGGCTGCGCGCCGCATAGGCATCGCAAGCCTCGCGGCTGATGCCGAAGTCTTTAGCCAGATTCTCCGCTGTTTCGATCATCCCGCTGATCACGCCGTATCGCTCCACCGGCTGGCTCATTACTCGCCCGCGCGAAAGCCGGTCATGCAGCATCAGGCCGCCCGCCCGCACGCCCTTGCGCACGTCGGTGGTGTAGTGCTCGACGTTGGACATGGACTCCACGCCGCCTGCCACCACCACATCAGACACTCCGGTCTGCACCATCATCGCGGCATTGACGATGGCCTGAAGCCCCGATCCGCAGCGCCGATCCAGTTGATACCCTGGCACCTGTTCCGGCAGCCCGGCCAGCAACCATGACCAGTGCGCAATGCACGGCGCCTCGCCATTGCCATAGCCTTGGGCGAAGACCACATCGTCCACCCGCGTCGGATCGATCTTCGTCCGCTCCATCAGCGCTTTCAGGATCACCGCGCCCAGTTCGCCTGCGGTGAGCGAGGACAGCGCTCCGCCAAACTTGCCCACGGCAGTGCGGATGGGGGCCACGATGGCGGCTCTTCTGAGTCCTTGAGCGCGTAGGGTCATGTCATTTCCCTTTTCTACTGAACCCGCTCAGGCTGAGCCTGTCGAAGCCCCCTGAGGTGGCAAACCAGGTTGGCGGCCTTCGACAAGCTCAGGCTGAGCGGGGTTGGGGATCGGATCAAGCCGGATTCCGGTCACTGGTGCCCACCACGCCCTGATCGATCAGCGTGGCAATCTGGCCTGATGACATCCCCAGCCGCTCGGTCAGCACCTCTTCGCTATGCTGCCCAAGGTAGGGTGCAGGCAGCGGATCGCCCGCCTTACGATCCGGGATATGCGCAAAGCTGCGCGGGGCGGGATATTCGAACCCGCTGGGATTGGCGGGCGAGGGGCCGAACAGCGGGTTGCCGGTCACCAGATCGGGATCGCGCGCCATCTCGTGCATGGTGCGATAATGTTCGAACGTTGCCCCGGCCCGCGTCAACCGCGCCGCAAGGTCGGCATAGTCAAACCCCTCCGCCGCCCGCTGAAACAGATCGAACAACCGGTGGCGGTGGACGAAGCGGTGGTGATCACTGGCAAGGAAACTGACGCCGAGCTCTGCTTCCAAAGCCGCCACCGCATCGCCCAGCCCAAAGGCCTCCACCGTGGCCTTCCACTGCTTGGGCGTCAGCGCGGCCACCATGATGCGCTTGCCATCGCGGCTGCGGAAATCGCGCCCGAACGCGCCCCATATCGCATTGCCAATCCGTTCGCGATCATCCCCGCGATAGAGCATTTCCGCCGCCGCCCCCGCGTTGAACGCCGTGCCGATGGCCACATCGCCCAATGGCACGCGCAGTTCGCTCCCCTGGCCGGTTGCATCGCGATGGCGCAGCCCGGCCATGAGCGCGAACGCGCAATAGGCACCGGTGATGAAGTCCCACGCAGGCAGGATCTGGTTTACCGGATGTGCGGATTCCCGATCCCACTCCTCCGGCCCGGTCATCAGCGGATAACCCGACGCGGCGTTTACGGTGAAGTCCATCGCCTGCCGCCCATCGTGCCAGCCCATGATCCGCACCGAAACCAGATCGGGCCGTCCTGCCGCGATCCGCTCATGCGCCATGAAGCTTTCCACCGGCAGGTTGGTGATCACCTGTCCGGTCTGCTGCGCCAGCAAGACCGCCAGTTCGCGCCCTTTCGCCGTCTGGAGATCCAGCGCCACGCTCTTCTTCGCACGGTTCAGGTTCTCCCACGAAAGCGAACGCCCTTCGCGCGTCATCATGTAGCGGCGATAGTCCAGCCCGCCGCGCCTGTCGTCGATGCGGATCACCTCCGCGCCCATCTGCGCGCAATAGAGGCCCGCCGTGGGTGATGCGACGAAGGATGAGACCTCGACAATCGAAAGGCCGGTCAGCAACTGGTACATGGAGCTACCAGACCGTCCCTTCGCTGGCGAATTCGCGCAGCAGGTGCTTCGCGATCTGCAACTGCATGATCTGGCTGGTGCCTTCGTAGATGCGCAAGATGCGGGCATCGCGGAAGAAGCGCTCCGCCGGATATTCGGCCAGATAGCCCGCCCCGCCAAACACCTGCACGCAGCGGTCGACCACGCGCCCGCACGCTTCGGACGAAAACAGCTTGGCCGCCGCCGCCTTGCGCTGGATATTCTCGCCCCGATCCGCGCGGGCGCAGGCATCGGCAATCATGCACTCGGCGGCGTAAAGCTCGGCCTCGCTATCGGCCAGCATCGCCTGGATAAGCTGGAAGTTCGCAATCGCCTCGCCAAAGGCCTTGCGTTCGGTGGCATAGCGGATGGCAGTGTCGAGTGCGCGCCGCCCCATGCCCACGCCCATGCCCGCCACTGAAAGTCGCCCGTTATCAAGGCTCTGCATCGCGATCTGAAAGCCCCGGCCTTCCTCGCCGCCAACCAGCGCCGAACCGGGAACGTGAACGTCTTCCATGATCACGTCGGCAATGTGTGCGCCCGACTGCCCCATCTTCTTGTCAGGCTTGCCCACCGTGATTCCCGGCGCGGTCATATCCACGATAAAAGCCGAAACGTGCGCGTTCTTGGGCAGCGCTTCTTTGGATGTGCGCGCCATGATCAGCCCGATCTTTGCCGAAGGGCTGTTGGTGATGTAGCGCTTGGTCCCGTTGAGGCGATAGCCGTTGCCATCGCGCACAGCGGTTGTCTGCATCGCCGCGCTGTCCGATCCCGAACCCGGCTCGGTCAGGCCGAAGCAGGCGATCTCGCCACTAGCGATGCGCGGCAGCCATTCCGCTTTCTGCTCTGCCGTGCCGAAATTCTTGATCGCGCTTCCGGTCATGCCGATGTTGATCGAAATGGTGGATCGATAGGCGGGTGAGGCATAGCTCATCTGCTTCACCGTCTCGATATACTGGCTGACATTCATGCCTGCCCCGCCGAACTCTTCGGGGATAGTGATGCCAAACAGGCCCATATCGCGCATCTCGCCAAGGATATCGTCAGGGATGCGATCCTGAGCGATCACCTCTTCCTCCGCCGGGATCAGCCTCTCACGCACATAGCGGCGCAACTGTTCGATGAACTGGTCGAAGATTTCCGGGTCCATTCCGGGGTTTACAGTGGTCATCTCAGAAGTTCCTCAGACCGGATCGTAGGGGAAAACGTGCGCCGAAACCTCGTCCGCGCGGGCAAAGGCGGGCTTGAACGCGGGGATCAGTTCTTCGGCAATCGCAGCAGGCGTCCAGCCTTCCAGCTTGATCATGGACCGCACCGGGCGCGGCTTGTTGAACAGCAGGATCTCGTTCTTGCGCACCGAGAACACCTGATTGGTAACTTCTGCCGAAAGGTCAGACGCCAGATAGGCCACCAGCGGCGCGATCTTGTCCGCGCTCATCGTTTGCAGCCGTTCTACCCGCTGCTTCTGTTCGGGCGTTTCTGCCGGGATCGAAGCCGTCATCCGGCTCCAGGCGAAGGGCGCGATGCAGTTTGATCGCACGCCCCAGCGCGCCATGTCGAGCGCGATGGATTGCGACAGTGCCACCAGACCCAGCTTGGCCGCCGAATAGTTGGCCTGCCCCACATTGCCGATCAGGCCGCTGGTAGAGGTAAAGTGAATGAAACTGCCCGAAGCCTGCTCGCGGAAATAGGGGGTCGCCGCCTTCGATACGTTGAACGCGCCGGTCAGGTTAACGTCGATCACGCTGGTCCAGTCCTCATAGGACATCTTGTGCCAGATCGTGTCGCGCAGGATGCCTGCGTTGTTCACTACGGCATCGATCCGACCAAAGCGGTGCACCGCATCGTCCACGATGCTCGCCGCGCCCACGGGATCAGCCACGCTGGCCAGATTGGCCCAGGCTTTGCCGCCTGCCGCCACGATATCGTCCACCGTGGTCTGTGCGGGGCCAGCATCGCCCCCGTCGCCCGCCTGCGCCACGCCGGGATCGTTGACGACCACTGCTGCCCCTTCGCGGGCGCAGAGCAGGGCGATCTCACGCCCGATCCCGCGCCCTGCGCCGGTTACGGCAACGACCTTGCCCGCCAACACCCCCGCCATCCGAATCTCCAAACCGCTCTGCTTTACGTGAACGTTAATCAAGCGATTAAAAACTGCAACTGTCGGTTGTGATTTTCTTGGGCCAGTGCGTTGTGCAGCGCACCTTGCGGTGCCCGCCAAACCGGGCTAGGGGCGCGCCCAAAGAAATCCCCATAATCTGTAAGGATAAGTCCGATGGCGGTTACCCGCACCTTCTCGATCATCAAGCCTGATGCCACGCGCCGCAACCTCACCGGTGCGGTCACCAAGATGCTGGAAGAAGCTGGCCTGCGCGTCGTCGCTTCGAAGCGCATCCACATGACCCGTGAACAGGCTGAAGGCTTCTACGCCGTTCACCGCGAACGCCCTTTCTTTGGCGAACTCGTTGAATTCATGATCTCCGGCCCGGTGGTTGTGCAGGTTCTCGAAGGCGAGAACGCGATGCAGCGCAACCGCGACATCATGGGCGCGACGAACCCGGCCAACGCAGAACCCGGCACGATCCGCAAGGAACTGGCTGAATCGATCGAGGCAAACACCGTACACGGTTCGGACTCGGACGAGAACGCAGCGATCGAAATCGCCTACTTCTTCAAGCCCGAAGAAATCGTCGGCTGATCATCCGATCGCCTTGACTGCAAAAAGGCCGGGGCAGCAATGCTCCGGCTTTTTTGTTGGCATCCGTATCGGTTCGCACGCGGGCGGAAAAACCCACCCTCAACCCCTCCCGCTTGCGGGAGGGAAGCGAGACTTTCTGAGCCGCAGGCGAAGTTAGTCGCAGCGGGGTGGGCTTTTGGCCTGTCGCATTTGCAAAATGCCTTAGCCCGGCTCCCGCAACACCGACCATCGGCTAATGTTGCCTCCATGCAACGCTCCGTTGCAAATCGCTTGTTATCCGGGATAACAATAATTGTAGGCGGTGCATACGACTGCTAACTAAAGGTCGTCTCATTTTTTGTGGGGACGTTGGGTCGAAAACCGGCCCTTCAGGGAGGATACCTGATGCTTACCACTCGCGCATCCGCGCGCCTGCTCGCGCGCACCAGCCTTGTCGCTGCCGCTGCTTTCGCGCTCTCGCAGCCTGTCTTCGCCCAAGATGCCGCCGAACAGGCTGCTGAAGAAACCGCTGGCGGCGAAATCATCGTCACCGCACAAAAGCGAGCGCAGTCACTGTCGGACGTGTCGCTTTCGGTCGCCGCTGTCGGCACTGAACAGCTTGCCGCCAACAACACTGTCAATCTGGAAGGCCTGCAAGCCCTCGTTCCGTCGATCAGTTTCGGCAACGATTTCAACTTCGCCAAGCTGTTCATTCGCGGCATCGGCCTGTCCAGCTCGCTGCCGGGCGTCGATCCGTCCGTCGCGCTGCACGTCGATGGCGTAGTCGTCAGCCTCGCACAGGCGCAACTCGGCTCGATGTTCGATCTTGAACGGGTCGAAGTGCTGCGCGGCCCGCAGGGCACGCTCTATGGCCGCAACGCCACGGGCGGCGCGGTCAACCTGATCACCGCCAAGCCTACCGAAGAGCTCAGCGGCTATGTCCGCCAGACCATCGGTGGCGATGCCCTGCTGATCCAGACCGATGCCGCTGTCAGCGGTTCGCTCACGGAAGGCGTCCGGGCACGTCTGGCGGTGCAGCGCATCAAGCGTGATGGCTTCGGCATCAACGAATTTACCGGCAACGAGATCGACAACGCCAACCAATGGTCGGTGCGCGGTCATCTGCAGTTCCTGCCGACCGACAAGCTCTCGATCCTGCTGACCGGCGAACTCCACACCGAAGATGATCGCTCGCTTGCTGTGAAGTTCCGTGAAGTGTCGTTCCCCGGCACCACCACGGCCAGCCTGACCGCACTTGGCCAGCGTAGAAACGCCGATGGAAGTCAGGCTGCATTCGCCAGCAACGTCCGCAACCTGAACACCAACTTCGATCCGATCAACGATCGCAAGCAGTATGCCTTCACCGGCATCATGGACTATGCGGCGTCGGACGCCGTCTCGCTCAAGTCGTTGACGACCTATCGCAATTTCCGCGCCATTTTCTTCCACGACTTCGACATGTCGTCCTATCGCGGCTATCCGCTGGCGCAGACGAACGCGGTGCAGACCAGCGCCAACCACTGGCAGCCGGTGTTCCAGCACCAGTTCAGCCAGGAACTGCAGGCCAACGTCGATACCGACAAGCTGCACGCCGTCTTTGCGGGCTTCTACCTCAAGGAAAAGATTCGCGTCGAAAACCACATCGGTTTCGATGTGCTGACCAACACCGATCCCTATCGCGTGCAGTTCGACGGCAAGCTTGACGTTGAAACGTGGGCCGTCTTTGCGAACCTGACCTACGATCTGACCGATCAGTTCTCAGTCAAGGCCGGTGGCCGCTATTCGTGGGAAAAGCGCCACATCCAGAACAACAGCGGCATCGGCACCGCCGCGACTGGCTTTGTGCTCGATCCGCTGCAGTGGAACACGTCGAAGACCTGGGACGATTTCTCACCCTCGCTAGGGCTGGAATTCCGCCCGAACGACGATGTGATGGCCTATTTCAACTGGTCGCGCGGCTTCAAGTCGGGCACCGCCGAAATCGGTTCGCGCCGTTCAGCCACGGCGGTCACGCCTTTCGTGAACCCCGAAAAGGTCGAAGCGTTCGAAGGCGGCATCAAGTACAGCGCCGGTGGCGTGCAGACCAACCTTGCGGTGTTCTACCAGAAGCTCAAGAACGGCCAGTTCCAGCGCACTTTCCCCATCCCGAACCCGCCGTTCTTCGCCAGCGCGCTTGAAAACGCGGCGGAATCGCGGGCCTATGGTGCGGAATTCGAACTGCGCTGGCGCCCGATCGATGGTCTGTCGATCGATGCTTCGGCGGCTTACCTCAATTCGGAGTTCACCAAGTTCTTCTCGAAGGATCCGTTGAACGCCGCGCTGTTCGGCCCCGGCGGTTCGTCGATTCCTGATCAGGATCTTTCGGGCAATGCCACCCGCATGAGCCCGAAGTGGACGCTGAACTTCAATCCCTCTTACACCGCCGATCTTTCGAGCGGGGCGAGCCTGACGTTCGCCACCAACGTCTCATATCGTTCGAAACAATATCACACCGAATTCAACGATGATCGCATGGCCGCCGATGCCTATGCGATGGTCGATGCGAACGTGAAGTACCGCCATTCGGACGACAAGACCTCGATCAACCTGTGGGTCCGCAATCTGACCGACAAGCTGGTCTGGGCAGGCAGCTATGCCGTGGCGACCAGCCGCACCATCGGTGGCACGCTGATGCCGCCGCGCACCTATGGCGTGACGCTCGGCTACGAATTCTGATCCACCCCCGCTTGGGGACTCCTTCGGGCCACCGGTTCACTCCGGCGGCCCTTTTTGTTAAGCGTGCGCTTAAAGGAGATTCGGATGCAGGGTATGGGTGGAGAGGATTGTCCGTTCGAATTCAATTTCGATGCGGCAACGTTCAAGGTGGGCGATACCGTATCTTACCGCATCGTCGGAAACCCGATGTTTCAGGACATGCCCTTCGTGGGCGAACTGCTTGAAGTGCATGATGATTTCGTGGTCATCGCGGGCGATCCCAACGATGCGTCGGTGCGTTATCGCGCCACGCGGGAAAGCCGTCCGCAGGTGGATGCGAGCGAGATTTGATGACAATCCTGAAATGCACCTAGATGCACCTAACTGCACCTAGGCGGTACTGGGCTGCCTGTACCATTGCGCAAGCCCCCACCAGATTGCCCCTATCGCGCCAAGGCCGAGGAGGATGGGCAGAGTGTAGCCGAATCCGAGATGAAGTATCGTGGCGGCGACCAGCGCGGCCGTCGAACAGCCCAAGTCCCACCCGCCTTCGGTCGCCATATTGAACCGCAAGGTGCACTGTGATCGCTGCGCCATCGCATAGAGTGGGGAGAGCATCGCCGTGGCGAGCATTGGCGTTACAAGCGCGCCGAGTGCCGTGGCGACGAGGGCGGGGAGGGGGAGCTCCCAAGCCAAGGCCTTGATTGCAATAACGATTCCGCCAAGGCCGTAGGCCAGCGTGAGCGAGTGGTTGGCGCGTCCGCCATCGATCAACCGCCCGATCAGCAGGCTCCCCGCCGCTGCGCCTATGCCTGCCAAAGCAAGCGCGCCGCCAAAATTTTCGAAGCTTTGTCCGAGGGTTACGAAAAGGGCGAGGTTCCACACGACCACGCTGCTGCCCGATTGCAGCCCTTCGGCAAAATAAACACGGCGGCCGAAGCGGACGATGGCGGGATCGGCGCGGGTGCCGGGATCAATCACCGGGTTGGGCGCACCGAGCAGTGGCGCGGCAGCAAGTAGTTGAATCACCGCGATAATCGCAAAACCCGCAAGCGGTCCGGCCCAGCCGAGCAGCAGCCCGCCGACCACCGGTGCGACGATACCCACCGTGGCGGTGACCGCCTGCTGGATCGAAACTTGCCGTGCCATCGCGGCGTTGTCTCCGGCTGCGGAAACATAGGCGTGATAGCCGGTCCAGTAGAGCACGCTGCCAAGGCCCGACACAAGGATGTAGGTGACCAGAATTGGTCCCAAGCCGCTGATAAACGGCAACATTATGAACGATGCAGCGCGGATCTGCACGCCCAGCAACAGCACGCTGCGCAAGCCGTATCGGTGCGCGAGCGGGAGCACGGCGGCACGCAATGCGAAGCGGGACAGAAGGATCAGCGCAAAGGTCGCCAGCGCGAACGATGGGCTAAGCCCTTGTTTGACAAGGAAGCCGACCACGAAAAGGCCACCGCTTGCTTCTACAAACGATTGCAGTCCGGCGTGCGCATAGATGCGGCGGATCGTGGTGAACGCCATATGGCTTTAAAATTCCATCATTGCGGCAAGGCGGCGCGGGGCGACAGCGGCCCAACTGCGGCGCAGCCAGTCTGCGGCATGGTCCCAATCGACGTTGGGGCGGTTGAGAATCAAGCCTGCCCAACCACTTGCGCCGTAATAGGCGGGGCGGAACCAGGTGTCTTCGTCCTGCTCGATCAGCGCGGCGAGTTCGTCTTGCCCGCTGGTCTTTACCAGCAGCGCGATATGCGGCGTGCCGTGGTGCTGATCGTTGAAATAGGCGAAGTACTTGCCGCCGACGCGCCAGCCGGGAGAACCGTGGCTTTCGCGTTCTTCCACTTCCGGCAGTGCAGCCGCCAGCGCGCGGACTTTCTCAAACAACCAGTCGGCGCTGCTTTCGCGCGCGACGAAGGCGGCGAGGGTGCGCGAATAGAGTTGGTGTTCGGCAAAGAGGACGCGCGCGGCGAGGCTTTCGCCTGTGTCGCCGGAGATTATCGCTACCTGCGTCTGGCCGAGGATTGGGCCGTCATCGAGTTCGGCGGTGACGAGGTGGACGGTGCAGCCGCCGTGGCTGTCGCCCGCCTCAATCGCGCGGTCGTGCGTGTGCAACCCTTTGTATTTGGGCAGGAGCGAGGGATGGATGTTGAGCATCCGGCCTTCCCAGCGGCCCACGAATTCGGGGCTGAGGATGCGCATGTAGCCTGCCAGCGCGATGTAACGCGCGCCCGATTTCAGGACTTCGGCTTCCATCATCGTGTCATGTTCGACGCGGGGGATGCCCTTGTGCGGCAGGGCGAAAGTTGGGACGCCTTCTGCCTCGGCCAGCTTCAGACCGGACGCATCCGGGTTGTTCGAGAGGACGAGGACGATTTCGTAAGGGCAGTCCGCTGCGCGGCTTGCATAGAGCAGCGCGGCCATGTTGGTGCCGCTGCCCGAGATGAAGACGGCGACGGGCGTCCGATCAGCCAAGGTGAACGGCTTCCCAGGCGGCGCGTGCGGACCATGTCTCCGCGCTGCCGGTAACGGTGCAGCCCTTTTCGCCGGTGACGATTTCACCGACGCGGTAAACGGTTTCGCCCGCTGCGGTGAGGTCTGCGGCAAGCGAATCCGCTTGGTCCGGCTCTACCGCGAGGATCATGCCGATGCCGCAGTTGAAAGTGCGGGCCATCTCTTCAGGCTCGATGTTCCCCTGTGCCTGCAGGAAGGCCATCAACCGGCTCTGCTCCCAGCTATCGGCATCGATGCGTGCGTGGAGGCCCTTTGGCAGCACGCGCGGCACGTTTTCCAGCAAACCTCCGCCGGTAATGTGGGCAAGCGCGTTGATCCGGCCGGAGCGGATGAAGGGCAGCAGGCTCTTCACATAGATCCGGGTCGGTTCGATCAGATAGTCGATCAGCAGGCGTTCGTTATCGAACAGGGCGGGGCGATCCAGCTTCCAGCCTTTGTCCGCAGCGAGACGGCGGACGAGCGAATAGCCATTGGAATGGACGCCCGATGATGCAAGTCCGAGCAGGACGTTGCCTGCGGCCACGCGATCCCCGGTCAACTGTTCGCCACGTTCGACCGCGCCAACGCAGAAGCCCGCAAGGTCATAATCGCCATCGGCATACATGCCCGGCATTTCGGCGGTTTCGCCGCCGATCAGCGCGCATCCGGCGATACGGCAACCATCCGCAATGCCCGCAACGACACGTTCGGCCACGCCGTTGTCGAGGCGGCCCGTGGCGAAATAATCGAGGAAAAACAGTGGTTCGGCCCCCTGAACGATCAGATCGTTCACGCACATGGCGACAAGATCGATGCCGATCTGGTCGTGCCGGTCATGATCGATCGCCAGCTTTACCTTGGTGCCGACGCCATCGTTGCCCGCGACCAGCAACGGGTCTTTATACCCTGCTGCCTTGAGATCGAAGAAACCGCCGAAACCACCAAGTTCCGCGTCCGCGCCGGGGCGGGCGGTGGACTTGGCAAGGGGGCCGATGGCCTTCACCAGCGCATTGCCTGCGGCGATGTTCACGCCGGCCTGGGCGTAGCTGTAGCTCTGCGGCTTTTGATCCTGTTCGCTCATGGAGCGCGCGCCTAGCGCTTTCTCGCTTGGATTTCCACTTGCCTTTGGGCAAAAGCGAACGCGCAAGCACCGGAAATTCGAATTCCGGGCACCTTTCTGGCCAGCGCTGCGGCCCAACTGAAGTTCGGAGTTGTCTTGGTCGCCCTGCGCCTGCCATTGGAAAATGCGAAGAACCGCAAGCTCTTGGGTCTTGGCCTGGCGCTGCTGCTGGCAGCGGGCGGGGCGGTTCTGGTCGCGCAGATCGAAGGTGATCGCGGCATTCCGCCGATTGCCAGCAACGGCGATTTCGAGATTCGCGGCATCGAAGTGAACGTCAGCGGCGATAATCCCGAAGACGCGCGGATGAACGGCTGGCGCGAGGCGCAGCGCAAGGCTTGGGCCAAGCTGTGGGAATCGAACGGTAGCGGCGGCGCCGCGCCGGGGCTGGATGATTCGACCATCGAATCGATGGTGTCTGCCGTGGTGGTGGAACGCGAACAGGTGGGGCCGCGCCGCTATATCGCCACTTTGGGCGTGATTTTTGACCGGGCGCGGACGGGGGAACGACTGGGTATGACCGGCGCGCGGGCGCGGTCTGCGCCGCTGCTCGTGATCCCGGTGCTGTATCAGGGCGGCGTGGCGACGGTGTTTGAAACCCGTACACCGTGGCAGAAGGCCTGGGCCGAATATCGCACGGGCAATAGCGCGATTGATTATGTGCGACCAACCGGCGCGGGATCGGATTCGCTGCTGCTGACGGCAGGCCAGCTTGACCGGCGCAGTCGCAACTGGTGGCGCATGATTCTGGACGAATTTGGTGCTTCGGACGTGATCATGCCGATTGCGCGGCTGGAGCGTGAATTTCCCGGCGGACCGGTGAAGAGCACGTTCACGGCGCGCTATGGCCCGGATAACCGCTTTCTGGGCAGCTTCACGCTGACCGCGAAGAACGAGGGCGAAGTGCCCAAGATGATGGAGCAGGCCATCGGCCAGCTTGACCGCATCTTCACGCAGGCGCTGGCCGATGGGACGCTGAAACCCGACCCGACGCTGAATATGGTGACGCAGATCGATCAGGCGCTGATCGATGAGACCATGCAGAAGCTGGGGCCAGCGCCCGTGGCGATTCAGGCCGAGCCGGTGGGTGACGAGCCGGGCGCGGTGACAGCAACGCCTTCGGCTGCTGCTACCAGCACGTTCACCGTCCAGTTCACCACGAGCGATGCTGCGGCGGTGGACGCTGGCATGGCGGCGGTTCGTGGCGTGGCCGGCGTGAAGAGCGCAAGTTCCACGTCAATCGCCATCGGGGGCACATCGGTGATGCGCGTGACCTATGCGGGCGAACTGGATGCGCTGGCAGCGGCACTGCGCGCGCAGGGCTGGCGCGTGACAGTGGGCGCGGGCGCGCTTTCGATCCGCAAGTAACGCCTCTTCGTGATTCGAGCGTATAAGCGAACCGATGTCGACGCAGATTGCCCTTCCGCTGGTGACGGCGCGCGGTGCCGAAACCGTGGTGATGGGGCAGAGCCTTGTTCCCGTGATCGAGGCTTTGCAGGCGGCGGACCGCTGGCCTTTCCGCACGGCGATTCTGGCCGGGCCGCCGCGTTCAGGCAAAAGCCTGCTTGCGCGCTGGTTTGCCGAAAGCGGGGCTGGCGATGTGATCGACGGGGCCGATTCGCTGGGGGAAGACGATGTGTTCCACCGCTGGAACCGCGCGCAGGCCAGCGGGCGACCGCTGCTGCTGGTGGTGAATCGCGCGCCGGGTGACTGGAAAATCGCGTTGCCCGATCTGGCATCGCGACTGGGTGCGGCACTGCTGATCGAAATTGCGCCGCCCGACGATGATCTGGTGGCGGGGCTGGTTGCGGAACTTTCCGCGCGGCGCGGGCTTGTGCTGGGGGAGCAGGTGCTGGCCTATCTTCTGCCCCGGCTGGAGAGAAGTCATGCGGAAATCGAGTTGCTGATTGAAACTCTTGACCGGCTCTCTCTTGAGCGTAAAGCACCCGTCACCATATCGCTGGTTCGCGATGCGCTTGCTGAGCGAAACGGGGAATTTCAGCCGCGCTTGCTTTAACGCGGGATTAGAGAGAGAATCGGGGCATGTTCAACGGCCTGATAGCCTATCTGGATTCGATCCGTTCGCGCGATCCCGCGCCGCGTTCGCGCTGGGAAATCCTGCTCTATCCGGGGCTGTGGGCGGTGGGTTTCCATCGTGTGGCGCACTGGCTGTTCGAAGCGGAGATGTTCTTCCTTGCCCGCGCGGTGAACCATTTCTCGCGTTTTCTGACCGCCATCGACATTCATCCCGGCGCGAAGATCGGCAGGCATCTGTTTATCGAACACGGCTTTACCGTGATCGGGGAGACGGCTGAGATTGGCGATAATGTGACTATCTATCAGTGTGTTACGCTGGGTGGCACCAATCCCACGAATGGCATTCCGGGCAAGCGCCATCCCACGCTTTCGGACGATTCGATCATCGGGTCGGGCGCGCAGATCCTTGGTCCGATCACGGTCGGCGCGCGGGCGCGCGTGGGGGCGAATGCCGTGGTGACCGACGATGTGCCCGAAGGCGCGACGATGATCGGGCTGAAGGCGCGGTCCACGCTGGTTCCGGCGGAAACGTGGCTCAAGCAGTTCATTCCATACGGCACGCCCTGCAAGGAGCCGTGCGAGCCGAACGGCGGCAATCGCGTGGATGATCTTGAGGCTGAAGTGGCCGCGCTGAAGGCGCAGGTTGCAGCGCTGATTGCAGCGCAGGACGGCGGCACGCCCGCGCCGACGCCGACGACCGTTGGCAGAAGGACGCGCAACTGAGCGTGAACGGACCCGACGCCGGTGCGCCCGGCAGCGTGGTGCCCTTTCCCAACGTGCGCGTCGTGCAGCAGGTCGGCTTTGAGCGGGTCGAACTGCTGAAGATTCTCGATATTTATGGCCGCATGGTCGCCGCCGGATTTTGGCGCGACTATGCGATGGACTTTGGCAAGGATGCAGCGGTTTTTGCCGCGTTCAAACGCACGGCGGAGCGGCCCACTGCACGGATCGAGAAGCGGCCTTCGCTGCGCGGCAAGCAGGGCATGTGGGCACTGTTTGGCGAGGCGGGGCAAGTGCTCAAGCGCGGGCACGATCTGGGTGGCGTGCTTTTTCCGCTGGAGCGGCGGTTGATGAAAGTTGTGGAGGAGTAAGAAGCCCCTCCGTCATTCGCTGCCGCGAATGCCAGCTCCCCATTTGCGCCTTCGGCAAAAACGGGGAGGATTTGAAAAGTTCTGGCCCATTTGTGCTGCGCAAAAACGGGGAGGATTTTCAGGTTTTTGGCTTGAGCAGGAAGTTCATCCAGCAGCTTGCCAAAGGCTTTTCACGATCCGCCTGCCAGGCTTCGGCGCGGACGTTGGCGATGCGGCGGCCCGCGCGGATGACCTGACCGCGGGCGAAGGTTTCCACCGTAACGCCGCCGCGCAGATATTCGACCGAGATGTTGACCGGCTTGATGCGAACGCGCGCGTCCTCTTCGCCCAGTTCGGCGTGGAGCGCCATGATCGCGGCAATTTCGAGCATCCCGGCGATGGCGCCGCCGTGGAGAAAGCCGGGGCGGCCCATCGCGCGGTCGGAAAAATCCATGACCAGCAGCGGACTGCCATCGAGCAGGCCTTCGATGCGCATTCCCATTGCGCGGGCATAGGGCGGCAGGCGGTCTGAAACGAGCGTCATGCCCCGGCCCCTTCCGGTGCGTCCGGCTTCGATGGTCTGGCCCAGCCATCGGCTTCGACCTGAATGAAAATCCCGGCGGCATGGGCTACGGGATCGGCAATGTCGCCATCGTGAGCGATGCCGCGCACGAAGGCCATCGATTGCTTGAGTTGGTAGCATTCGGCCCACGCGACGATCATCTTGCCCGGCGTTGCGGCGCGGACGTAATCGACACGCAGATCGAGTGTGACCTGCGGGCGGAAGCCGCCGCGCAAGGCCCAGACCGACATTGAGGTGGCATTGTCGAGCAGGCTGATGATCGGGCCGGAGGCAAGCACGCCGGTTTCAGGGTCGCCCACCAGATCTTCGCGCCACGGCAGGCCGAGTTCGACCCAGTTATCGCCGTGACCGCGGTATTGCATTCCGATGAAGCCGGTGTGACCGTGCTTCATCATGAACTTGCCGAAGCGCGAGGGATCGAACGCCATGTCGGGCGGGATGGAAGGGCGTCCGCCGCTGCTGTCTGGAGTGCTGTTCATCCAGCATCCCTGCATCAGGTGCAGGGCATTGACAAGCGGCTTAAGCGATTGATTAAAAAGCGCTTCCGGCCAATGCGTCTATCGCACCCTGCAGGATCAATGCGGCGGCGTGCGAATCGATGCGTTCGGCGCGCTTGGCCCGGCTGAAATCCTGCGCGATCATTGCGCGTTCGGCAGCCTGCGTGGTCCAGCGTTCATCCCACAGCAGGATCGGCAGGCCAAGGTCTTCAAGATTGCGGGCAATGGCACGTGCGCCCTGGGATCGGGGGCTTTCAGACCCGTCCATGTTGAGCGGCAGGCCGATGACCAGTCCTTTTACGTCCCGCTCGGTAACGAGCGCGACAAGCTTTGCCTTGTCAGCCGTGAATTTGCCGCGCTGGATCGTCTTGCCTGCGGTGGCAAAGCGCCAGTCGGGATCGCACAGCGCCACGCCGATGGTCTTGGTGCCGGTATCGAGACCCATGAGCGTGCCGCCATCGGGCAGCTCATCGCGCATCGACAGGGCAGACTGCGTGATCATTGCGCCACTGCCTTGCGCGATGCTTCCCATGCCGTGACGCGGCGATTCACGTCGGTGCGCAGGTTCGTCCAGAAAAGCGGGATATCATAGACATGGTAGTTGTTGCCGGGCAGCACATAAGGGCCGAGTTCGGGCGGATCGCCGATCAGCAGGATGCCGGTGGCGGGATCGCACCGGGCCGGAACCGCACCGACGATGATATCGCCGCCCTTCAGATCATCGCTGGGCTTCAGCGTGCCGAGATTGGCGCTGGCAGGGGCAGCGGGGGTTGCGCCGCCATTGAGCGGATTGGTGCAGAGAATCGGGCGCGCATCTTTTGCCTTGCCATCAAGGGCGGGGCGGGTGCGATAGGCTTCGAGCACGACGCCCGGGTCAGCCGGTTCGGCAAAGCTGGCCCAGCTCATCACGCAGCCTGTGCGGTCTGGCCCATTGCAGGCAGGCAGGCCCATTGCAGGCAGGTCGTGTTCGATGGAGATCGGCCAGCCGACCGCATAGGCACCCACAACGCGCGCGGCGAGCGGCGTTCCGGCCACGCGATCCTTGAGCAAATGGATCAGGTGCAGCGCGCCCTGGCTGTGTCCGGCCAGCACGATGGGTTTGTCGGCAGGAACCGAGGCAAGGAACGTGTCGAAGGCCTGCCGCACATCGAGATAGGCGGCATCCAGCGCCATCTGCCCTTCTGCCTTGTCCGTCAGGAATGCTCCGAACGCGGCCTGACGGTAGCGCGGTGCCCAGATTTGTGCCTGCCCGTTGAACGGGCTGGCCATTCCCTGAATGAAATAGGTGGCGCGGCGGTTGGTGTCAGTATCGTCAAGCGGACCGTTCCATGCGGCGCGCGCAAGATAGCTGGTCGGGTGGATGAAGAACACCGCTGCGGAACCATTGCCTTTCTGCACGCCGGAAGGCACCCATTGCGATGGGTCTTGCGCGCCCACGCCGGGGCGCGAAAACCACATCGTGTTTGCGGCATAGGCATCAGCCGACACGGGTTCGAGGCGGGTATAAGCAGAGCGGGGGACGAACGCGAAGCGGGTCAATTCCGTCGACCAGATGCGCATGGCGAACAGCGCCGCGATCACTAGCCCGGCGAGAATGGCGATCATGTAGAGGAATTTGCGGGCCATCAGGAGTCTCTGTGTTCAGGCGGGAGGCGGAACTGTCAGCCCATCACGCCCCACACTGTTGCGTTCGGCCTGACGTTCGAGCAAGATTTTCAGCATGACGACGATGGGATCGGCCAGCATCAGTCCGAGGATGCCGAACAGTAGGCCGAACATCAACTGTGCGCCAAGCACCAGCGCGGGGGCGAGGTCGGCTGTGCGTTTTGCCACCATCGGGATGATGATATTGCCGTCCACCGTCTGGACCACGAAATAGACTGCGATACAGAACAGCCCAGTTTCGTTGCTGACCGAAAAGCCGACGAGCGTCATCAGCAAGCCCGAAATCGGCGCGCCGATATTGGGCAGGAAGGCCAGAAGCCCGGTAAGCAGGCCGAGCAGTGCCGCCATCGGCACGCCCCACCACGCCAGCAGCGCCCACGTGGCAATGCCTTCGACGAACATGCCGACCATTCGCCCGAACAGTAGCATCCGCAGCGCCTTGCCCATGCGCAGGGCCGTGCCTTCCCAGTGATCGCGGCTGTCTTCGGGCAGCATCCATGCAAATCCGCGCCGGTAGAGGTGCGGTTCCAGCACGAAATAGATCGACAGGATGAAGATCAGGAAGGCGGTGGTGAAGCCGCCGAAAATCCCGCCCAGTGCGCGGGTAACCTGTCCGACGCTGCCCAGAACCTGACTGACAATCTGCTGCAGGTTGAAATCGCGCACGGTGATGCCGTGGTTTTGCGCCCACAGGGCAAGACGGCCAAGCTGGGTCTGGATTACGGCGGGCAGGGCGGCTGCCTGCGCGGCGATCTGCCCGCCAGCAAAGATTACCAGCCAGATCAGAAACGCGAATGCACCCAGCACCACGATCATGATGCGTATGCCACGCGGCAGCCAAGGCGCGAGCCGGGATATCAGCCGCTGCCCGCCATCGATCAGAGCGGCAAAAACGATTCCCCCAAGGATCACCATGATCGGCTGTGCCAGCAGCACCACCAGTGCGAAAAGCGAAGTGACGCCGATCCAGACGAAAGCCTTCTTCGCCTCGCGGCGGATCAGGTCGTCCTTGATGTCGGTCGGCCCTGCACTCCATTCCGCGCTGGCTTCGTCCATAGGGTTCAGCGCTCCGTTGGTGCCGTATGGCGGATTTCAGGCCGCAGTCTGGTCCACGCGCGGCCATCGCGCAAGGCGGGCCACCACGTGAGCGGGTTGAGCGCTTCGCTGCCATCGAGAGAGAAGGTAACGAATTCAGCTCGCCCGCCGACGTTTGCCAGCGGCACAGGGCCGCCAAGGCCGCGTTCCTCTACCGGTGCGCGGCTGTCTGCCGAATGATCGCGGTTGTCGCCCATCAGGAAAACGTGACCCGGCGGGATCACGGTTTCGGGATAGTTGTCGAGCATCTGGTCGAGGTGATCGATCACCAGATAGCTGGCGCCGTTGGGCAGAGTTTCGCGGAAGGCGGGCAGTTCATAGACCTCCCGCCCATCGGTAAGGCGCGTGCGGTAGCGTTCGAACATGTCGTAGCAGGGCGTGCCATCGCAGGAGAGCTGCGGATCGGCCGGAATCAGCACCGGAGGCTCCGCCTGCTGCGGCACCAGCTTGCCGTTGAGGATGATCTGGCCGTGAATTACCGCGATTCGATCACCGGGAAGTGCAACCACGCGCTTGATATAGTCCTCGTCCCGATCCGGTGGGACGGCGATCACGATATCGCCATATTCCGGTGTCTTGGGCAGGATGCGCTCCTGCTCGCGCGGCAGAACGTGGAACGAGGCCGAAACCCACGACCAGCCATAGGGGTATTTCGAAACGATCAGTCGGTCACCCACCAGCAGGTTGGGCATCATCGAGATCGAAGGAATATAGAATGGCTTGGCGACCATGCTGTGGAATACCACTACCGTCAGCAGCATGAGCGCGAGGCCGCGAATCTCGGCCCACCAATCGACACCGCTTTCGGGCGGCGGTGCGGCAGGGCTGAGCGGTTCGGCGGTTTGTGGCTCGGCCATGAGGTCTTCAGGCTTTGGGGCAGGCTGGTCGGTCAAGCGGGGGGCATTCCGGCAAGGGGGCGGGCTTCGATCACCACAAAGGCCTGTGCCCAGGGGTGATCGTCGGTCAGGGTAAGGTGGATGACGGATTCGTAACCGGCAGGGGTGATCGCGGCAAGCCGTGCCGCAGCGCCGCCGGTCAGCGCCAGCGTGGGGGCACCGGAAGGCGCGTTGACCACGCCAATGTCCTTCATGAAGACGCCCGCCTTGAACCCCGTGCCGACCGCCTTGGAAAAGGCTTCCTTCGCGGCGAAGCGCTTCGCCAGTGTGCCTGCAATTGTATAGGGGCGGCGCGCGGCCTTGGCTTTTTCCACATCGGTGAAAACGCGGTTGATGAAGCGATCACCGAACCGGTCGAGCGAGTTTTGGATGCGGTCAATGTTGCAGAGGTCCGAGCCGATGGCGAGGATCATGGTGTTGTCCGTGGAGTGCGCCCATCGCATCCGCGATGGGCCTGTGCCGCTTCTGCCATGAAGCGGACCGTCAACGCGCTTCGTCCATCAAATCGCGCATCCGGCGCACCGCGGCATCAAGGCCCGTGAAGATCGCCTCGCCAATCAGGTAGTGGCCGATGTTGAGTTCGGCCAGTTGCGGAATGGCGGCGATGGGCTGGACGTTTTCATAGGTCAGACCGTGACCAGCGTGGGGTTCTATGCCGTTGCGTGCGGCGAGCGCTGCCATATCGGCAATGCGGCGCAGTTCGATGGCGCGTTGTTCGCCTTCTGCGTGGGCGTATTCGCCGGTGTGCAGTTCGACCACCGGGGCGCCGAGACGCATGGCGGCTTCGATCTGGCGCGCTTCGGGGGCGATGAACAGGCTGACGCGAATGCCGGCGTCAGACAGGCGCGCGACGATGGGGGCGAGCCGGTTGTGCTGGCCGGCGGCGTCAAGGCCGCCTTCGGTCGTGCGCTCTTCCCGCCGTTCAGGCACGATGCAGGCGGCGTGCGGTTTGTGGCGCAGCGCAATTTCCAGCATCTCGTCGGTCGCCGCCATCTCAAGGTTCAATGGCAGATTGGTTGCGGCCTGAATGCGGGCGAGATCCTCGTCGCGAATGTGGCGACGATCCTCGCGCAAGTGTGCGGTGATGCCATCGCCGCCGACGCTGGCGACGATTTCCGCCGCGCGCACCGGATCGGGATGATCGCCACCGCGCGCGTTGCGAATGGTGGCGACGTGATCGATGTTGACGCCGAGCCTGAGGCGTTTCGGAGTCAGCACGCTGTTCACAGCTTGGCCCGGCTGCCCGGCTTCACCGCCTGCGTGGCGGCGAGTTCGGGCGGAAGCTCATCGGGCGCATACGTCGGGAAGTTCAGCGCGACGAGCGGGAAGAACGGCACGCCGAGATCGACGCTGCCAGCGGACCGATCGACCAGCGCGGCGGCAGCGATGACCTGACCGCCTGCTTCTTCGATGGCCTTGATCGCCTCGCGGCTGGATAGGCCGGTGGTGACGACATCTTCAACCATCAGCACCTTTTCGCCGGGGGTGAGCGCGAAGCCACGGCGCAGTTCAAACGTGCCGGTGGGGCGTTCGACGAACATCGCTTCTACGCCCAGCGCACGGCCCATTTCATGACCGATGATTACGCCGCCCATCGCGGGCGAGACGACCTTTTGAATCTGCTGGCGCAGATCGCGCGGGATTTTCTGGGCTGTGGCGGCAGCAAGGCGCGAGGCGCGCATCGGGTCCATCAATACGCGCGCGCATTGCAGATAATACGCACTGTGGCGGCCTGATGAGAGCAGGAAGTGTCCTTCGAGCAAGGCTTGGCTGGCGCGGAATTCGGAAAGGATATCGTCTTCTTGCATGGGTCTGCCTGCAAATGCCGTTCTGATGTGGCGATCTATATGGCCCGCAAATGGCCCTTGCCCGCGCGGGGGGCAACCCTTTTCCGCATGATCTGCAAGGGGGCCGGTAAAGCGTCCTGAAACAGCACCCTGTAACACTGCATTGCCGCATTGCCCGAATGGCCATGAGCGGGTCATGAAAAATATGCGTTGTGCGGCTTGAGGCTTGAGACTGCTGCGCGTATAGGCCGGGACGATCGAGGGACTTAGAGGGGGCGCGCAAGCGCTTCCTTGATGCAGCGCAACAAGCGCGCAAACAGGGAAAAAGCGGAAACTTTGACGATGAGTCTAGCCGATACCGCCCGCGCTGCGGGTAAAGCTTTCCGAACCTTTGGCGTCGCTTTCGCGCTGACTTTCGGAGCCAACGCCTTTGCGGCTGCGCCTGCTGCGCCGGTCGCTGCCGCACCTGTGGCGGTCGAGTCGCAAGCTGCTGCTGCGGCACCTGCGGCCGATGCCGGTTCCTACACGCCAATGGCGCCGACGCCCGGCAAGGGTATGCCGGTGGACAAGGGTTGGACCTTTCAGGATCAGTATTCGCCCATCGGTGAAGAAGGTCTGTGGATGCACGACGCGATCCTGATGCCCGTCATCGTCGCGATCTCGATCCTCGTCCTCATCCTGCTTGTCGTGGTTGCGGTGAAGTTCAACAAGCGCGCCAACCCGGTCGCTTCGAAGACCAGCCACAACACGCTGATCGAAGTGGTGTGGACGCTGGTGCCGGTGCTGATCCTCGTGGTGATCGCGGTACCTTCGATCCGCCTGCTGGCCCACCAGTATGACCCGGCGCCCAAGGGCGCGGTGACCGTGAAGGTGACCGGATACCAGTGGTACTGGGGCTATACCTATCCCGACAACGGCGGGTTTGAGGTCATCTCGAACATGCTGCCGGAAGAAGAAGCGCACAAGCGCGGTGAGCCGGGCCATCTCGCGGTCGACAATCGCATGGTCGTTCCTGCAGGCGAACCGATCCGCATCCAGACCATCGGTTCGGACGTGATCCACGCCTTCGCCGTGCCTTCGCTGTGGTTCAAGCTCGACGCTGTGCCAGGCCGCATCAACGAGAAGGTTCTCTTCATCAAGGAGCCGGGCGTTTATTACGGCCAGTGCTCCGAACTGTGCGGCGCGCGCCACGGCTACATGCCGATCGCGGTTGAAGCCCTGCCGCGTGCCAAGTTCGAAGCTTGGGTGAAGACCCAGCCCGGCGGCACTGTCGGTCCGGTTGCGGAAGCTGCTCCGGCTGCCGCACCTGCCGCCGCTGCGGCTCCCGCCGAAGCCCCGGCTGCTGACGCTTCCGCAGCGCCTGCCGCCTGACGCGAATTTATCGACAAGGTTTGACCGAGATGGCCACCATTCCAGCAAACGAAGGTTTCGATGCGCATGATCATGCGCACGACCACGATCATGACCACAAGCCGGGCTTTTTCGCCCGGTGGTTCATGTCCACCAACCACAAGGACATCGGTACGCTGTATCTGATCTTCGCGATTTTCGCGGGGGTCGTTGGCGGTGCCGTTTCCGGCATGATGCGCTGGGAATTGGCGCAGCCTGGCATTCAGGTTCTCGGCTACTTTGCCGAACTGCTGGGCACGCAGAATCCGACGTTCGATCAGCAGCTCCACCTGTGGAACGTGCTGATCACCGCGCACGGCCTGATCATGGTGTTCTTCATGGTCATGCCCGCCATCATCGGTGGCTTCGGCAACTGGTTCGTTCCGATCATGATCGGCGCGCCGGATATGGCCTTCCCGCGCATGAACAACGTCTCGTTCTGGCTGACGTTCGTGGGCTTCTGCTCGCTGATGTTCTCGGCCTTCATGCCGGGTGGCACAGGGCAGGGCGCAGGCACGGGTTGGACGGTCTATGCACCGCTTTCCACTTCGGGTTCGGTTGGCCCCGCTGTCGACTTCGCGATCTTCTCGCTGCACCTTTCGGGCGCGGGTTCGATCCTCGGTGCGATCAACTTCATCACGACCATCCTCAACATGCGCGCACCGGGTATGACCCTGCACAAGATGCCGTTGTTCGTGTGGTCGGTGCTGGTTACCGCGTTCCTTCTGCTGCTGGCGCTGCCGGTTCTGGCTGCTGCCATCACCATGCTGCTGACTGACCGCAACTTCGGCACGACCTTCTTCGATCCTGCTGGCGGCGGTGACCCGGTTCTGTACCAGCACCTGTTCTGGTTCTTCGGCCACCCCGAAGTGTACATCATGATTCTGCCGGGCTTCGGCATCATCAGCCAGATCATCTCGACCTTCTCGAAGAAGCCGGTGTTCGGTTACCTCGGCATGGCTTACGCGATGGTCGCCATCGGCGTGGTCGGGTTCATCGTGTGGGCGCACCACATGTACACCACCGGTCTCGACGTAAACACCAAGATGTACTTCACCGCCGCAACGATGGTGATCGCGGTGCCCACCGGCATCAAGATCTTCTCTTGGATCGCGACGATGTGGGGCGGCAGCCTTGAGTTCAAGTCTCCGATGGTCTGGGCAATCGGCTTCATCTTCCTGTTCACCGTGGGCGGCGTTACCGGCGTCGTGCTGGCGAACGGCGGCGTGGACGACAACCTGCACGACACCTACTACGTGGTCGCGCACTTCCACTACGTGCTGTCGCTGGGCGCAGTGACTTCGCTCTTCGCCGGGTTCTACTACTGGTTCCCGAAGATGAGCGGCCGGATGCACTCCGAGTTCCTCAGCCACCTACAGTTCTGGGTCTTCTTCGTCGGCGTGAACCTGATCTTCTTCCCGATGCACTTCCTGGGCGTTCAGGGTATGCCGCGCCGTTATCCTGACTATGCGCTGGCCTATTCCTACTGGAACGAAGTCGCTTCGAACGGCTACCTCATTATGGCTGCATCGATCGTGATCTTCTTCATCAACATCGCCTATGCATTCCTTGCTGGTAAGAAGGCGGAAGCCAACTACTGGGGCGAAGGTGCAACGACGCTGGAGTGGACCTTGTCCTCGCCGCCGCCGTTCCACCAGTTCGAAACGCTGCCGGTGATCGACGACGCCGCTCACGCACACTGAGCAAGTCATCGGCCAACGCGCTGAAACAAGAGGGCCTCCGGGGAAATCCGGGGGCCTTTTTGCTGCGTGTAACGGCCTGTCCCGTTTTGCTTCCCATGAGCGTCGCCTGCGCGTATAGGCCCGGCCAATCATGGATTCAGCAAAGCCTCTCGGATCAGATGTAGCCCTGCCTGCGGAGTGGCGCGATTTCTTCGCGCTGACCAAGCCGCGCGTGATGACGCTGGTTATCTTCAGCGGATTGTGCGGTTTGCTGGCTGCGCCGGGCACAATTCATCCGGTGATCGCATTTACCGCAATTCTGTGCATTGCGGTTGGAGCGGGCGGTGCCGCTGCGCTGAACCAGTGGTGGGAAGCTGACATTGATGGCGGGATGAAGCGCACCGCAGCGCGTCCGCTGCCCGCCGGTCGTATGGATCGCACATCGGCGCGCGATTTTGGCGTGGCGCTATCGGCGGCGTCCGTGATGATCATGGGGCTTGGGGTGAACTGGCTGGCGGCTGGAATCCTTGCCTTCTCGATCTTCTACTATGCCTGGATCTACACGGTCTGGCTGAAGCCGCGCACACCGCAGAACATCGTCATCGGCGGTGGGGCTGGTGCATTCCCACCGATGATCGGATGGGTTGCTGTAACGGGCGACATCACCCTGATGCCGGTGTTGCTGTTTGCGATCATCTTCATGTGGACGCCGCCGCACTTCTGGGCACTCGCCCTTTTCGTGCAAACTGATTACGCGAAAGTCGGCATTCCGATGATGCCGGTGGTGGCTGGCGAGAAATCGACGCGCCGGCAAATCCTGATCTATGCGATCCTGCTGCTGCCGGTGACGCTGGCACCTTGGTGGATTGGCGGAACGGGTGCGATCTATGGCTGGTCGGCGCTGGTTCTGGGACTGATATTTGTGGCGTTCTCAGCCAAGGTTGGTCTGCGCGATGCCGCACCGGATGATACGATGCGGCCGGAAAAGCGCCTGTTTGCTTATTCAATCCTCTACCTCTTCGTGCTTTTCGGCGTGTTGGCAGGGGACCGCATCGCTACTGTGCAAGGCTGGCAATGATGAACAACGTCCAAGACAATGCCGCGAACGGCGCTGGTGCCCCCGATCGTTTGTCTAAGGCGCAGACCGATCTATATCGCACGCGCCAGCGTGGGCGGAACAAGGTTCTGGGAATCGTGCTGGGATCGCTGGCAATCCTGTTCTTTGCAATTTCGATCGTGAAAATTGCGGCACAAACTGGTGGAGCGCACTGAAATGGCCGCTAGCGTCGTCCCGAATAGCGCCAAGAACCGCAAGGTCGGCATTCTCGCCGCAGGCGGTGCACTTGCCATGCTGGGCCTGGGGTATGCTTCGGTCCCGCTTTATCGCCTGTTCTGTCAGGTTACCGGATACGGCGGCACTACACAGCGGGCCGATGCAGTGACGGCAGCGGGTGTGAAGGTGGCCGGCAAGGTCGTGACGATCCGTTTCGATGCGAATGTCGCGCGGGACATGCCGTGGGAGTTCAAGCCCATGCAGGTGAAGCAGGAAGTGCGCATCGGTGAGCGCCAGATCGCCCGTTATCATGCGCGCAATCTGGCTAACCGCACGGTGACCGGCACCGCGATCTTCAATGTTTCGCCCGAGCAGGCAGGAAAATATTTCAACAAGATCCAGTGCTTCTGCTTTACTGAGCAGACTTTGAAGGCCGGGCAGGACGTGCCGATGCCGGTGATCTATTATGTGGATCCGGCGATTCTCGATGACCCCGCAGCGAAGGACATCGAAGAGATCACGTTGAGCTATACATTTAACGAAACGCACGAAAGCCTTGCTGCAGCAACGCAAAAGCCTGTTTCGCAACCGATGGAAAAGCCTCTGGACCCGGCGCGAGCGCGGCGATAAAGGCCAAGATGAACTGCGCGCCGGGCCTTATGCCGGGCGATGCACAGATGACCAGACCTGACTGGGGGATTTCGACGATCATGGCCGGCGCTAAGAACCACGATTATCACATTCTGCCGCCCGATATCTGGCCGTTCGTCGGCGCGATGTCGGCACTGACGATGGCTGTTGGCGGCGTCTTCTGGATGCACAAAATGGCCGGTGGCACTGCTGTGTTTCTGCTCGGCCTGCTGGGCGTGATCATCACGTTCTTTTCTTGGTTCGGCAAGATCATCAAAGAAGCCCACGCGGGCGACCACACCCCGGTGGTGCAGCTGCATCAGCGCTATGGCATGATCCTGTTCATCGCTTCGGAAGTGATGTTCTTCGTCGGCTGGTTCTGGGCTTTCTTCGACTTTTCGCTGTTCCCTTCGCAATTGGCCGAAGTGGTTGGTGGTCAGTGGCCGCCCAAGGCAATCGAAGCGGTCATGGACCCGTTCGATCTGCCGTTGCTCAACACGCTGATCCTGTTGTGCTCTGGCACAACGCTCACCTGGGCACACCACGCGCTGATCCACGGTGACCGCGACGGCCTGAAGAAGGGCCTCTGGGCCACGATCCTGCTCGGTGCAGTGTTCTCGGCCATCCAGGCTTACGAATACGGCGCAGCGCCGTTCGCGTTCGGCACCAACACGTTCGGTTCGTCGTTCTACATGGCGACCGGCTTCCACGGCTTCCACGTGATCGTGGGCACGATCTTCCTGATCGTTTGCCTGATCCGCGCCTACAAGGGTCACTTCACCCCGCGTCAGCACTTCGGCTTCGAAGCTGCGGCATGGTACTGGCACTTCGTTGACGTGGTGTGGCTGTTCCTGTTCGTTGCCATCTATGTGTGGGGTAGCTGGGGCTATCCAACTCACTGATGTCGCACGGCGATAGCCAAGATAAGAAGGGGCAGTCCGGGCTAACCGCGACTGCCCTTTTCGGTTTGTGCCCGCGTTGCAGGGCAAGGGGCGCATGGGCCGGGCTGGGCGTGCTTGCGGAGCGGTGCGGAGCTTGCGGGCTTGAGCTTGAACGGTACGAGCCGCGTGGACGGGCGATGTATCTGGTGATCCTGCCGGTGACGGTGCTGCTGGTGCTGGCGGCGTTGAAACTGGATGATCTGGTGCAACTGCCGATCTGGGTGCTGATCGCGCTATGGGGCGTGGTCGTACCGCTGGTGGTGACCGTGGCGCTGCGCTTTGCCAAAGCGGCAGCGCTAATGGCGCGACTCGAAAAGGAAGGCCTGATCTGATGCGGCGCGTGCCGATTGTTTCGACGGTGATTGTGGTGGCCGCGGTACTGACCATGATCGGGCTCGGCGTATGGCAATTGCGACGACTGGATGAAAAACAGGCGATGCTGGCCCGCTATGCTGCAGCAGTGGCCGATGGGACGGTGGTGACGTATCCTGTTGCCGAGAAGGCGGCGGTCGATCTGGCGCTGTTTCATCGGTCCGAGGTTGCATGCCAATCGATCTCCGGCCCTTGGAATTCGATTGCCGGGCGCAACGCTGCGGGCGAGACGGGGTATGTTCACCTTGCCAATTGCGCGATTGGTGGCGGACGCACGGCTTGGGTGCAGGCGGGCTGGACCAAAGGGCCGCAGCACCCCGATTGGGTTGGCGGCAAGGTGACGGGCCTGATCGCGCCCTATACCGATGGCGCGGCGCGGTTGATTGCTGATCCACCAGTTGCAGGTTTTGCGGCGAGCGCGCGGCCCGATCCCGCTGACGTTCCGAACAATCATCTGGCTTACGCGGTCCAGTGGTTCTTTTTCGCGGGCGTGGCCTTGGTGATCTTTGGTCTGGCCTTGCGGAAACGGTGGCAGGACAAAGGCTGAGGCCAGAATCCTTGCCCTTTCGCCCCATCGCCGCTAACCGCGCAAACCCATGAAGTATGTCAGCACACGGGGGCAGGCACCCTCGCTCGATTTCCAGGGCGTCACGCTCGCAGGCCTTGCCTCGGACGGGGGCCTTTATGTGCCCGAGAGCTGGCCGCAGTTCAGCGCGGACGAGATCGCGGCGATGGCTGGGCTGCCCTATGCCAAGCTGGCGCAGACGATTATGCAGCCTTTCGTGGGCACCTGCCTGACGCCCGAACGCCTGCTGGAACTGTGCGAACAGGCCTATGGCCGCTTTGCCCATGCGGGGGTTACCCCGCTCAAGCAACTGGACGAGACGCAGTGGGTGCTGGAACTGTTCCACGGCCCGACGCTGGCGTTCAAGGACGTGGCGCTGCAATTGCTCGGCCTGCTGTTCGAAGAGTTTCTGGCGAAAGGTGATGATCACCTGACCATCGTTGGCGCGACATCGGGCGACACCGGATCTGCGGCTATCGATGCCGTGGCGGGCCGCGCCAAGGTGGATATTTTCATGCTCCACCCGCATGGACGCGTGTCGGACGTGCAGCGCCGCCAGATGACCACGGTCATTGCTCCCAACGTTCACAACATCGCCATCGACGGCAGCTTTGACGATGCGCAGGCGATGGTGAAGCGCATGTTCAATGATGCGGCGATGACCGGGCGTTTCGGGATCGCAGCGGTCAATTCGATCAACTGGGCGCGGCTGATGGCGCAGGTAGTCTATTACTTCTACGCCGCGCTGCAATTGGGCGCGCCGCAGCGCAAGGTGGCGTTCTCGGTGCCGACCGGGAACTTTGGCGATGTGTTCGCAGGCTATGTTGCGGCAAAGATGGGCCTTCCCATCGAACGCCTGATCGTGGCGACCAACGTCAACGACATTCTGCACCGCGCGCTTTCGAACGGCGATTACTCGGCCAGTACGGTGACTCCAACGGCAGCGCCTTCGATGGACATCCAGGTTTCGTCGAACTTCGAGCGCCTGTTGTTCGATGGTTGTGGCCGTGATGGGGCTGCGCTTGCTGCGCAGATGAAAGGTTTTGAAGCGAGCAAGGCCATGCAACTGACCAATGCGCAGCGCGAATTGGCGGCGGCGCTGTTCACCTCGGCCCGTGCTGATGCGGGCGATATGGCCAATGCGATGCGCTGGGCGTTCGAGGAATGCGGCGAAGTGCTTGATCCGCACACGGCCATCGGTCTTCACGCTGCACGTGCGGCGGAAGGCATTCCGGCGGGCGTACCCATCGTGACGCTGGCGACGGCGCATCCGGCCAAGTTCGTCGATGCGGTGGAGCGGGCCACGGGCGTGCGTCCTGGCCTGCCTGCGCGTGTCGGTGATCTGTTCGAGCGTGAGGAGCGCTGCGACCGCTTGCCGGGCGAATATGACGCTGTGGCCACCTATGTGGCCGAACGCGCGACTCCGAAACATGGCTGAATTCGATCTCCAGCCGAAGCTGATGGTCGGTGAGGGCTGGGCGGACTTTGCCCTGCTCGATTCCGGGCAGGGACGAAAGCTGGAGCAATATGGGCGGCATCGCTTCATCCGGCCAGAACCGCAAGCGATGTGGGCACCGCGGCTTGCCGATTGGCGGGCGGATGGCGAGTTTGTGCCAGGCTCTGATGAAGACGGCGGCGGGCGCTGGGTGTTTGATCGCCCGGTGCCGCGTGAGGGCTGGGACTTGGGCTGGAACGATGTGCGGTTTACCGCATCGTGCACGCCGTTTCGGCATCTCGGCTTCTTCCCGGACATGGCCCCGGTGTGGGACTGGATGGGCGAGCAGGTTGCCGGAAAAGCGGAAGCGCAGACGCTGAACCTGTTCGGCTACACTGGCGTCGGCACGCTGGCTTTGTCGGAATACGGGCCGGTCACGCACGTCGATGCGTCGAAGAAGTCGGTGGCGCAGGCGCGCAGCAATGCCGCGCTTTCGGGCATGGAAGGTCGCCCGGTGCGCTGGATCGTTGATGATGCAGCCAAGTTCACTGCGCGCGAAGTGCGACGCGGGCGACGCTATGACGGGATCATCCTTGATCCGCCCAAGTTCGGGCGTGGGCCGGATGGTGAGGTCTGGCGGCTTGAGGAAAGCTTGCCGGGGCTGGTAGCTGACTGCGCAAAGCTGCTCGACGCCGACAGCCGCTTCCTGTTTCTGACGGTTTATGCCGTGCGCATGTCCTCGCTCGCCATTGCCGGGCTTTTGGCCGAGGCGTTGAAGGATTTGGGCGGGACGATCGAACACGGCGATCTGGCCATCCACGAAAAGGGCGAAGGCGGGCGACACCTGCCGACCGCGATCTTCGCGCGGTGGAAAAACTGAAACCCTGCAGCGGCGGTGGACTCGTCCGCCCGCCAGTGCCAAAGGCCGGACCATGACCGACAGCCTGATCCTTGAAGTCGCAAATCTCGAATCCGATGTGCTCACCGGGATTTACTCGGAAGAGACGGGGCGGCCGCAGCCGCTGCGCATCACCATGCGTGTCGGGCTGAAGCATCAGGATCGCTACACGCCGGATTGCCCGCTGGCGGCCAGCAAGAATTACATGGACCTCAAGTTCGCGGCGACCGAAGGCCTGCCCAAGGGTGTGCATTTCAAGCTGATCGAAGCCGTGGCAGACCACATCATCGAAACGCTGCTGTTGCAGGATGAGCGGGTGATGTGGGTGGAAGTGAAGATCGTGAAGCTGGCGATCAGCGAGAACGGTGAAGAGATTGGCATTACCTTGAAGCGCGAACGACGCGGCGTGGCTTTCGCCTGATGGCCCGCCCGCTGGCGCTGATTACCGGAGGGTGGCGGCGGATCGGCGGTGCGATTGCGCGCAAGCTGGCGACCGAGGGCTGGGATCTGGCGCTGCACGCCCACCGGGCTGACACATTCGATGCAGAGTTCAAGGCACAACTGGAATGGCTGGGGGCAGCGGTGCATCCGGTTGCCGGTGATCTGGAAGATCCCGCATTTCCGCCCACGCTGCTGGCGCAAGTGGGCGCCACCGCAGGCCATTCACCCGATCTTCTGGTCAACTGCGCCTCGCTGTTTCACGACGATACGGTCCAGACCATCACGCCGGACGCGTTGGAGCAGCATTTCAGAGTGAACCTCTTCGCACCGCTCTTGCTGACGCGCGCTTTTGCTGAAGCGTTGGGCGAAAGGACGGGGTCTGTGGTCAACATCCTGGATCAGCGCGTGATCAATCCCGTGCCCGATCAGATCAGCTATACGATCTCCAAACAGGCGCTCCACGCAGCTGTGCGGACTCTGTCACGGGCGATGGCTCCCAAGGTGAGGGTCAATGGCGTGGCACCGGGTCTGATACTGCCGACGGCTGATTACGATGCCGAGCAATGGCGGCGGCTGGAAGAGGTGATGCCGCTGCGGCGGCTACCGGGGGCGGATGAAATTGCCGATGCGGTGCACTATCTGGCCAGCGCCCTGTCGGTGACGGGACAGACTTTGTTTGTCGATGCGGGCGCAAGCCTTGAATCTTACCCCCGTGACTTCGTATACATGGGCAAGTGAGCAGCGCATCGCCCTTGATTGACAGGTTCGCACGGCGAATCACCTACCTCCGGCTTTCGGTGACCGACCGGTGCGATTTGCGTTGCGCCTATTGTATGCCCGAACGGATGGAGTTTCTCCCCAAGGCTGAAGTGCTGAGCCTTGAAGAACTGCACCGGCTGTCTTTGCACTTCATCGCGCGCGGCGTGCGCAAGCTTCGGCTGACCGGCGGCGAACCGCTGGTGCGGCGCGACATGATCGATCTCGTGCGCGCCTTGGGACGCAAGCTGGGCGATGGGCTGGACGAACTGACGCTCACCACGAATGGCACGCGGCTGGCCGAGTTTGCGGATGATCTGGCGGCTGCGGGGGTCAAGCGGATCAACGTATCGCTCGATACGCTGGACCGCGCCGCCTTTGCAAAACTTTCGCGTCGTGACATGCTTCCGCAAGTGCTGGAAGGCATCGCGGCTGCAAAAGAAGCGGGGCTGAAGGTCAAGATCAACGCCGTGGCGCTGAAAGAGATCAACGAGGCGGAATTGCCCTCGCTGATCGCGTGGGCGCATGGCGAAGGCCATGACATGACGCTGATCGAGGTCATGCCGCTAGGCGAGGTTGAGGGGGATCGCTTTGATCATTACCTGCCGCTCGATGCGGTGCGCGGCGATCTGGAACGGCGCTGGACGCTGACACCCAGCGATGCGCGTTCGGGTGGTCCTGCGCGCTATGTCGATATTGCTGAAACTGGTGGGCGGCTTGGCTTCATTACGCCGTTGACCGGCAACTTCTGCGATGGTTGCAACCGCGTGCGGGTGACCGCAACCGGCCAGCTTTACATGTGCCTTGGCGGCGAAGGGCGTGTAGATCTGCGCGCTGCGTTGCGGTCTGACGATCCCGATGGCAAGCTGGCCGAATGCTTCGCCCGCGCGATGGGTGAAAAGCAGCAGCGCCACAGCTTCGCGATCGACAAGCCCGGTGGAGCGCCTGCCGTTTCGCGTCATATGTCGACCACCGGAGGGTGATAGCGATGGCGCGGCTGGTATTCATGGGGCGTCTGGAGGACGTGGCTGGCATGGGTGAAATGGCCGTTCAGGCTGGCCCGGTGGAGCAGGTTCTCGCGGGCCTTGATCCGGCGCTAGCGGTGGAACTGCTGGGCGAAAAAGTGCGCATGGCGCTTAACGGCAAATTGCTGACCGATATGGGCGGTGTGGTGCTGGTTGAGGGCGATGAACTGGCGTTTCTGCCTCCGGTCAGCGGTGGCTGAGGTCCGCCTTGCGCTTTCGCCGTTCGATCCGGCGGCGGAAATTGCCGGCTTCAACGCGCGTCATCCCCATGCGGGGGGCATCGTCACCTTTCTGGGGCAGGTGCGCGCGGGTGGCGGCGTAGAAGCGCTGGAACTTCAGCACTATGCGCCGATGACGCTGCCCGGCATGGAGGAACTTGCACGCATAGCGCAGGAGCGCTGGCCTGTTGAGGGGCTGCTGATTGTTCATCGTAGCGGCGTGATGGTGCCGGGCGATGCCATCGTGCTGGTTTGCGCGGCGGCACGTCACCGCCGCGATGCCTTTGCAGCGGCGGATTTCGCGATGGATCATCTCAAGAGCGAATCGTGGTTCTGGAAGCGAGAGAAGGCCGCGCAGGGCTGGCGCTGGATCGAGCCGCGGCCTGAAGATCATGAGGATCTGTCCCGCTGGGGTTAGGCGCCTAGCTTCGCCTTCAGTCCATCAATTCGCTGCGTTTCGGCTTGCACAAGCCCTTCCACTTCCGCTCGTGCCGCTCGCACTGCCTTTAGATCGGCATCCGAGCCGTCCACCGCGCGGTTGCTGGCTTCGGCTTCGAGCCGATCCAGATCGGCAAGCGGTAATGCGACGAGCGAACGCGCCGCTTCAAGCCCGGCGAGCGCGACTGATGCGACGGACCAGCTTTCGCTGCCTTTTGTAGCAGCGCCAGCCGCGCTGATAGTCCGAGTCGCAGAAGGGAGGCGTGATTCGAACGTGGCGTGGCCTTCGGCAGCCTTCGCGACGAGGGCGGACAAGCGGTCGGCAAGGCCCTCACTCATGATTGCTGGCGGCGTTGGGGCCGGGCGAACTGCCGATGCAGTTTGGTAGGCGTCCTCGGCTGGGCGGCGGGCGAGCGAAGGAAACTGGCTGCGGTCGGCGCAGCCCCCGATCAGCAGGGCAATTGCCGGTGCGGCCATTGCGGCAAGGGCGGAAATGCGCTTTGTCATTCCCGCGCCATAGCATGAGTGGCACCCGTCGCCAGTGTTCGCGTGTGGGGTCAGCGCAAAGACGCCTGATTTCAGGCAAGATCGCATTGACACGAGGCCCGGCTTTGACTATCCGCGCCCTTCTTTCCGGGGCCCTGCATATGGCGGGGAAACGGTCTTTTGCCCGTTGTCAGCGATTCGCAGGCGTAGGGCGCCTCATTTGGAATCGCCTCGGGCAACCGCAGGCTTTTGGAACGGATACACAGAACGATGTTCGCAATCGTGCGCACGGGCGGCAAGCAGTATCGGGTCGCTGCCGGAGACAAGATCGCGGTCGAGAAGCTGGCAGGCGAAGCCGGCGACAAGATCACGCTGGGTGAAGTCCTCCTCGCCGGTGAAGGCGATTCGCTGGCTGACGCCGCGAAGGTCACTGTTTCGGCAGAGATCATCGCTCAGGCGAAGTCGGAAAAGGTGATCGTGTTCAAGAAGCGCCGTCGCCACAACTATCGCCGCCGCAACGGTCACCGCCAGCAGATGACCCTGCTGCGCATCGTGTCGGTCGCCTGAGCGCAAACGGAATTCGGAGTAATCTGAGATGGCACATAAGAAAGCAGGCGGCTCTTCGCGCAACGGTCGCGACTCAGCAGGCCGCCGCCTTGGCGTTAAGAAGTTCGGCGGTCAGGAAGTGATCGGCGGCAACATCATCATCCGTCAGCGCGGAACCCGCGTATATCCGGGTGCGAACGTGGGCATGGGCAAGGACCACACCCTGTTCGCGCTGGCCGAAGGCCGCGTGCGCTTCCACGCCGGAAAGCTTGGCCGCAAGTACGTGTCGGTCGACATGATGGCTGAAGCAGCAGAATAACCGGATGGTCATTCAAAGGGCCGTCCTGATGGGATGGCCCCGCCAGCTTTTCGAAGCTGGCCGATAGAGGGGGAGGGCCAGGCCCGTCTCCCTCTTTTCATGTCTCCCTCGGATATCAACTCGCTTCCTCGCAATCGGACGTATTCCCCGTTCGATCCGGCGCAGGGCGCAATATCTCTGTCACGTCAGCAGCTTAGTTGCGCGTTGGCAGAGGGGCCGAGAATGGAGACTTGAGATGTTCATTCGCAGCGAACGGCTGTTCCTGCGGCCGGGCTGGCCGGAGGATTGGGCCGAACTCCACGCCCTGATCGATGACGAGGCCGTGGTCCGCAACCTTGCGCGCGCACCGTGGCCCTATGGTCCTGACGATGCCCGTCGCTTTGCCGCACTGCCGCAGGCAGGCCGACACCCGCATTTCTTCGTGACGCTTCCGGGCGTGCACGGGTCGCGGCTGATCGGATGCGTTGGGCTGACAGAAGCCGATGGTGATGCCGAAATGGGATACTGGATCGCGCAGCGTCACTGGGGGCAGGGCTATGCCACCGAAGCGGCGCGGGCCTTGCTGTCCCTTGCCCGCACGCTGGGGCACCGGCGCGTGATCGCCATGCCTTTTGCCGACAATGCCGCATCGGCGCGTGTGTTGGTCAAGGCCGGTTTCCGACCGACCGGCGAAGTGCGCCAGTTGCGCAGTCCGGCACGCATCGCGCCGACCGCAGCGCTTATTCATGCGGTCAACCTTGCAGCACCGGTCGATTGCGACGGGCCTGAGGATGGCGGTTTTGAGCCGATGCGACGGGCAGCATAACCAATAAAAAGGGCTTCCCGCAGGAAGCCCTTTTTCGTTCAGCCCCGCATCACGGCATCGGGAAATTCGCTGTCAGCCTTGCCGATCAGCGCCCGGTCGTCATGCTGCCAAGGGTGGAACCCCGGCAGGAAATAGCTGAGCCATGCGGGCAGGATGCGGCGGATCACGCCGGGTTTCCACAGAAGGTAGGCCGCCAGCTTCCACTTCCATTTCGCGCCGGTCAGGCCATCTTGCGCCAGCAGGTCCAGCGTGTCTTCGACGCGGTGCGTGATGAAGTTCTTCGTCACCACCACCATCATTAGCGATTTGACCTTCCAGCGTTTCCACCGGCTCCAGTCGCGCGTGGCGTGGAGCCAGGTGTCATAGGCGACGCCCTTGTGCTCGATCTCTTCGATTGCGTGCCAGCGCCACATGTCGGCCGCTTCCTGCTCAGCCCCGGCGAAATGCGCAGGGTTGGCAAGAAATTCGTGCGCCATCATCGCGGTGTAGTGTTCCAGCGCCATCGTTGCGGCAAGATTGAGGATGATCGGGCGGTCTTTGGTGAGCGCCAACATCTCTTCAACGCGCTTATCAATCCGCGCGATATCATAGCCCGCGTGTTCCGCCGCGCGGTTAAACGCAACGTGTTCGCGCGTGTGGTTGATTTCCTGGCGCACGAAGGCGCGGATTTCGGCTTCCAGCTTGGGTGGCACGCCATCGCGGTGGGCTTTTACCGCTTCGATGAAGAATGCTTCGCCGCGCGGGAACGTGGCGGACAGCGCATTGTGCCAAGCCGTTGCTACGGGATCATTGTTCAGCCACCAGCGGCCTGCGGGTTCGTTGCGGCCAAAGCGACGGTCGCGGATGGTGATCGTCAGGTCGGCGGGTGTCGGCGCAACCTTGCCGTTCGCGGCGCTGCGCTCTAGTGCGATAGTTTGGGTCATGGCTGTCATGGGTCACAATCTAGGCGTGCTTACATCAATGTCAATAAGGAAGCGTCTGCCGCCCGAAGAAAGCCGCATGGCCGCGCTCGAAGCCGCGCGCGCTCTGCTGGTGGAAACGGGACCGCAAGCCGTAACGCTTAAGGCTGTGGCCGGGCGAATCGGGCGCACGCACGCCAATCTTTTGCATCATTTCGGCTCGGCGGCGGGCCTGCAAAAGGCGCTGGCCAAACATCTGGCGGAAACTATTTGCGCGACGATTCGCGAAGCGGTGATCGCCAGCCGTTCCGGCATCGGCTGCCCGCGCGATGTGGTGGACCTCACGTTCGACGCTTTCGACAAGGAAGGCGCAGGCGCGCTTGCTTCGTGGATGCTGCTATCGGGCAATGAAGATGCGCTCGATCCCATCGTGGATACGATTCATGATCTGGTGGTGGATCTGGATGAATATCAGTCCGGTGCGCAGCGCAGCACTACGCTGGCGCTTACGCTGATGGCGCTGGGCGACGCGCTGATGGGTGGGCCACTGGCCCAGGCGCTTGATCTCCCGCGCACTGCCGCGCGGGACCGTGCCGAACAGATGCTGATCGAAGGGATCGCTGCGCAGGCTACTCAGGCGCCGTAAGCGACATCCACACCGGGGCGAGGGCTGGTGCAATGTCCTCGACCCGGCGATGATCCACTGCAAGGCCCAGATCGGGATAGGCGGCGCGCTGCCGCGGCGGGTCCGAATCGGTCAGCGGCACCACCACCAGCCTGCGGTTGACTTTCTGCCGCCAGTTCATGCGGGCGGTGTTTTCCTGCCCCACATAGCAGCCCTTGGTGAAACTGACCCCGTTCAGGTCCACCGCGTTGCATTCCAGCCACAAAACGTCGGAATTGCCCAGCTCTGCCTGTCCCTCGGTGACACCAAGCGAAAGGCGGTGCGCGCGCCAAGCATCGTCCGCAGCCTTGTCGTCAGCAGAAGCGGGCGCGATCCAGCGCTGACCGAGGGCGGAAAGGCGGGGGTCTGATGCGCCGCCATCGCCAGCGTGTGCTTCCCAGAACACGCCGAGTTCGTCCGCGCGTTCGATAGCAATCTTGCGCCGCAGCCGGTAAAGCGTCAGCCGTTTTGCCAGCGCGTTTGCCTGCGCGGCTTCGCAATCAATCAGCAGGCCATCAAACCCGTCTGGCCAGACGAGGAAGTCGAACATCACTTTGCCCTGCGGCGTCAGCAGCGCTGTCCATACCGGCAGCGCGCCTTTCACATCGTTGGTGACGAGGCCCTGCAGGAAAGCGGCAACGTCTTCGCCGGATTCCAGTGGCTTGAGGCGGACAAGGGCGCGTTCGAACAGGCGGGAAGGTGTGTCGGTCATGGGCTGGTAGATAGGCAGTGCCAAGGCTAAGGGGAAGGCCATGACGACCACGACTCTGACAATCCGTCGCCCTGACGACTGGCATGTTCACTTGCGCGACCGCGATGTGCTGGCGGGTGTCGCGCCCTATACGGCGCGGCAGTTTGCGCGCGCGATTGTCATGCCCAACCTTTCGCCACCGATGACCGATGTTGCGGGCGTTGCGGCTTATCGCGACCGTATTCTGGCCGCTTTGCCGCTGGGCAGTGATTTCACGCCGCTGATGACGCTTTACCTGACCGATTCGACTGATGTGGCCGAAGTTGAACGCGGTTTTGCCGAAGGCGTTTTCGTGGCGGCAAAGCTTTATCCTGCGCACGCCACCACCGGGTCGGCGCACGGCGTTACCGATATCCGCAACATCTACCCCGTGCTGGAAGTGATGCAGCGCATCGGAATGCCGCTGCTGATCCACGGCGAAGTGACTGAAGCGCACGTCGATATCTTTGATCGTGAGGCTGTGTTTATTGAACGCACACTGGCCTCGCTCGTGGCAGACATGCCCGAACTTCGTGTGGTGTTTGAACACATCACCACAGAAGAAGCCGCGCAATTCGTGGAAAGCGCCGGTCCGAACATTGCCGCGACGATTACGCCGCAGCACCTGCACATCAATCGCAATGCCATGCTGGTGGGCGGCATTCGCCCCCACGCTTTCTGCCTGCCCGTGGCCAAGCGTGAGAAGCATCGGCTTGCGCTGCGCAAGCTGGCGACGTCTGGCTGCGACCGGGTGTTCCTCGGCACCGATACCGCCCCCCATGCCAAGCACCTGAAGGAAGCGGCTTGCGGCTGTGCGGGCATTTTCAACGCGCCTTTCGCGCTGGAAAGCTATGTCACGGTGTTTGATGAGGAAGGCGCGCTCGACAAGTTCGAAGCCTTCGTCTCGCTCAATGGCCCGGCGTTTTATCGGATGCCGGTGAACGAAGGCACGATCACGCTGGAGAAAGCCCCGGTCGAAGTGCCTGAGGTTGTTGACTGCAACGGCACCATGATCGTGCCATTTCACGCGGGTGAGACGCTTAACTGGCGTATTGCCTAACCGGCGGAGCGCGACCGCTTCAGCATATCCCAGCTATAAAGCGCGATGGCCTTCCAGATCAGTGCAAAGCACGCAAGACGTGTGACGTCGAGCGATTCGCCAAACACCGTCAGCCCAAGAATGAAGCTGAGCGTGGGCGAAAGGAACTGGACGAAGCCTAGCGTCGATAGAGGCAACCGGCGCGCGGCAACGGCGAAAAGCAGAAGCGGAATGGCCGTCACTACGCCGGACGCCAGCAACATCGGCGTGATATGGCCACCCATGCCAAGGCTCGATCCTTCGGATGACAGGGCGGCTAACCACACGATCACGACGCCCGGCAACACCAGCAGCATCGTCTCTATCGTCAGGCCGGGCACGGCCCCCACCGGCGCTTTCTTGCGCACGAAGCCATAAAACGCGAACGTGAAGGCGAGCGACAGTGCCACCGCCAGCGTATCCAGTGCGCCACCCAGCAGCAGTGCGATACCCGCGCCTGCCAGCGCAACCGCTGCCCACTGCACCCGCGTCAACCGCTCGCCTAGAAAGACCGTGCCCAGCACCACGTTGATCAGGGGATTGATGTAGTAGCCAAGGCTGGTGGCCAGCACATGCCCGGTATTGATGGCGATCACGAAGATCAGCCAGTTAGATCCGATCAGCGTCGCGCTCAACGCCAGCAGGCCCAGCACATGGCGATTGCCCATCGCTGCCCGCACATCGGGCCACTGTTTGCGTGCCGAAATGATTGCAAGGCACACCGGCACGGTAAAGATCACGCGCCAACCCACGAGTTCGAGCGGCGGCACCGGGCGCAGTGCGTGAAAGAACAGCGGCAGGAGTCCCCAGCACACATAAGCGGCAAGTGCTGCGATGAGTCCGCGCCGCAAGGTCATGGATTCGTTCATATCCAGCGCCCTGCCAGTAATAACAGGCAGGGCCAAGCCCCTCGGAAAGAGTCGTTTCATCGGTGACCAGCTTCGGTCTGTCGCAAAATCTAAATCTGACGCTGCGGTTGCCATCTGTTCAGGTTGGAGAGCTTAAACCTTAACCAACGAAACAACAGGGCCAAGCTCCACACGGTGCGGGTCCGCCGAGAAATGAGGAGAACGATGATGTTCAACCTTAAGAATGCCGCATTGGCCCTTGTTGCCGCATCGACCGTTGCCACGGCAGTTCCGGCCGCCGCTGCCGTCCTGCCGCAGAGCCAGTCCGCCGCCGTGATGAACACCCAGTGGAACGAAGGCTGGGATGGTGAGCGCTGGGAACACGGTCGTGACCGCCGCGATTGGCGCAATGACCGCTACTATGGCCGCGGCGATCGCAATTACTATCGCAGCAATGACCGTGGTTACTATGGTGATCCGGTCTATCGGAACACCCGCGTTTGGCGCGGTAACGATGGACGTTACTACTGCCGTCGTTCGAATGGCACGACCGGCCTGTTGATCGGCGGCGCTGCCGGTGCCCTGCTTGGCCGCGAAGTGGCGGGTAACTATGGTGACCGCACGCTGGGCGCGATCCTTGGTGCTGCCGGTGGCGCGCTGCTGGGCCGTGAAGTTGACCGTGGCGGTTCGCGCTGTCGGTGATTTGGGTCGCTAAGAGTTAGACCGCCCTTCGGGTCGCACTGAAAGGTCGGCAAGGGAGCGCTCCGCTACGGCGAGGCGCTCCCTTTTTCTTAACCACACGGCACTAATCAGGATGGATGCGCTGCATACGCTTCACCATTCCGGGCCTGTGCCTTGCCCTTTCTGCTTGCGGTTCGCCGCAGGTGGAGCAGGATGGCGCGCCGCTCGATCCTGTCATGGCCGAAGCGTTGCAGGGGCAGTTGATGGTCGATCCAGATCTCAGCCAGCAGAACATGCGCAATCTGGCGATTGCGCCCGGTGGCCCGGTCGATCCCGCCTTGCCGCTCCCCGATCCGCAGAACTGACAGCCTTATTCGCTGCGCAGGCCTACGCCGATGCTGGCGCGCGGCTGGTCCATCTCGCTCGACGCGACCGGATAGGCGCAATAGTCTGCCGCGTAATAGGCGCTTGGCCGGTGGTTGCCTGAAAGCCCCACACCGCCAAAAGGCGCTGCCGATGATGCCCCATTCGTCGGGCGGTTCCAGTTGACCACGCCCGCGCGGATGTTTGCCCAGAAGCGGTTGTAATCCTGCGGATTACCGCCGATCAGCGATGCCGACAGCCCAAAGCGCGTATTGTTCGCCTCGGCAATCGCGGCGTCGAAGTCATCGACTTTCACGACTTGCAGCAGCGGGCCGAACAGTTCCACATCGGGCCGTTCTGCCACGCCCGTCACGTCGATGATCGCGGGCGAAAGGAACGGCAGATCGTCCTTCAGCCGTACCATGTGCTTGATCGGGCGACCGCCGGACGACAGCAGAAAGACGAAGCTTTCGGTCAGCCCGTCCGCCGTGCGGTTGTCGATCACCGGTCCCATGAACGGCGACGGTTCATCGAAAGGCGCGCCCACGATGATGCGGTCGGCAAGGCGCTTCACTTCGCCCACTACCTCGTCATACATTGATGCCTTGACGATCAGCCGGCGCGCTGCGGTGCATCGTTGCCCTGCGCTGGTGAAGGCCGATTGCACGATAAGTGTGGCCGCGTCCTGAACCTTTGGCGTGTCCCACACAACGATGGGGTTGTTGCCGCCCATTTCCAGCGCCAAGATCTTGCCGGGGTTTGAGGCCAGTTTCCGGTTGATCGCGATCCCGGCGTGGGCCGACCCGGTGAACAGCACGCCATCGATGCCATCATGCGCGACCAGCGCCTGCCCCTCTGCCGGGCCACCGATCAGCACTTGCAAGATTGCGGCCGAAATCCCCGCGCGATGGAAGCATTGTGCCAGCAATTCGCCAGTGGCGGGGGTCTTTTCGGAAGGTTTGAACACCACCACATTGCCCGCGATCAGCGCGGGCACGATATGCCCATTGGGCAGGTGCGCGGGGAAGTTGTACGGCCCCAGGACGGCCATCACGCCATGCGGCTTGTGGCGCAGCGCCGCCGTGCCCTGCAACGCCGAATCCAGCTTGCGCTGCGAAGTGCGGTCGGCATAGGCGCGGATCGAAATCTCGACCTTGTTGACGACGCTCTCAACCTCGGTCCGGGCTTCCCACATTGGCTTGCCCGTTTCGCGCGCGATTATCGTGGCGAGTTTATCGGCATCCTTGCGCACTTCGTTGGCAAAGCGGCGCACCAGTTCGATGCGCGTGGCAAGCGGTTGCGCCGCCCATGCGGGCCAGGCCCGCCGGGCGCGTGCGACCACATCGTCAACATCGCCAATCTTGCCGCGCCAGACTTCGGCACCGGTGGCAGGTTCAAACGATACGATTTCGGCAGTTGCCACGGATAATGCCTGCTCTTCCAATGCGTTCTTGCGAACAGTGTGGTCTGGTTCCTGGACTGTACCGTAACGTTCCAGACCTTACTGATTAAACAATATTCATCTGCCGGGCCACCCTCGGCGCACGATTTCACGCCACGGCATGACCCATTGGCAACGGCTTTTTTCCCATCGCTTCGCCCATGCGCCGGATGGCGGCCACTTTTGCATGAAGCGCGGACCAGTCGTCCTTCTCCGCAATGGGTTGCCATATGGCTTCGACTTCATCGATCAGCATGGATTGCGGGCCTTCGTCCGACCAGTAAGCATGGCTACTGTCGGTAGCGGAATAAGGTGCCAGCGCCTCGTTGAGCGCCGCGTCTACAAAGGCCTCGCGCCCGCCGCGATGCGCAAAGAAGAACGCATCCGGCCCGATCCCTTGCTCCACCATCACCTTCTCGCACACGCCGATCAGTGCCGTGTCTTCTTCGAGCCCGCGCGGCTCAAGGCCCAATCGCCAAAGCCACCGCCGCGTCATCGCTTGCTGGTACAGTTCGGGGTAGCGGTTCAACGCCTCAATCAGCGGAGCGGCCTCAACCAGCGTTCGCAGCGCCACCGCCAGTTGTCCGCAGTTCCAGTGGATAGCTTCGGGCTGGCGGCCGTAGGCATAAAGCCCCGCGTGGTCGAAATAGGCGGCGGTAAAGCCCGGCTCCCACTTCGGCAGCCAACGCCACGGGCCATAGTCGAAGCTTTCGCCGCTCACGTTCATGTTGTCGGAATTGAGCACGCCGTGGACGAATCCCGCCACCATGTAACTTGCCGCCATATCGGCCATCCGCTCTACCATCTGGTTGAAGAACCGCACGGCAGGGTGGGGGGCATCGGGGAAATCCGCGCCGGGGAAGTTCGCAAGGCAATAGGCCACCAATTGCGCCATCTCGTCTTCAAGCTGCAACGCGCCAAGCCGCTGGAACGTGCCGATGCGAATGTGCCCGTGGGACAGGCGCACCAGCACGGCAGAGCGTGTGGGCGAAGGTTCATCCCCCCGGAACAGCGATTCACCGGTTTCGATCACCGAAAACGTGCGGCTAGTGTTCACACCCAGCGCTTCAAGCATCTCGGTCGCAAGAATCTCCCGAACCGCGCCTTTCAGCGTCAGCCGTCCGTCGCCCGCGCGGCTCCACGGCGTCTGGCCCGAACCCTTGGTGCCAAGGTCCATCAATCGCCCGTCGGCATCCAGCATTTGCGCAAAGGTAAACCCGCGCCCGTCGCCAAGGTCCGGGTTGTAAACGCGGAACTGGTGCCCGTGATAGCGCAGCGCCAGCGGCCCTGGCATATTGTCGGGCAGTGGGGCAAAGCGTCCGAAATGGCGCAGCCAGTCCGCATCGCTCAAGTCAGCCAGGCCAACCTCACGCGCAGCGCGGTCATTGCGCCAGCGCAGCCGGGTTTCGGGGAAATCTGCCGCCTTGACCGTATCACCGATCCAGTCGGCCAGCGCCATGATGCGGGAGGAGGGGCGATAGATCGCGTCTTGCGGCAGCGCTGGCATCTGGCAATAGTGGCGATGCACATGCCTGCCCGCAAGCAGGCCCCACCCGATTTCACGCGGAATATCGAAAGATCATGGCAACCTACGAAGATCGCTACTGGACCAGCAGCGACGGATTGCGCCTGCATTTCCGCAATTATGATGGCGATTCCTCTCGCCCCCCGGTGCTTTGCCTGCCGGGATTGACGCGCAATGCCCGCGATTTTGAAGATCTGGCCGCATCGCTTGCCGGCAAATGGCGCGTGATCTGCCCCGAAATGCGCGGGCGGGGTGACAGCGATTATGCCAAAGACCCGATGACCTACACGCCGCTGCACTATCTGCAGGATGTAGAGGCGTTGCTCGTGCAGGAAGGGATCGATCGCTTCGTCTCCATCGGCACGTCACTGGGCGGGCTTCTCACCATGCTGCTGGCGATCAGCAACCCACAGCGCATCGCGGGGGCTGTACTCAATGATGTTGGCCCCGAAGTCTCGCCTGCGGGGCTGGAGCGCATTCGCGGCTATGTAGGGCAGGGGCGCAATTTCGAAACGTGGATGCACGCCGCCCGCGCGCTTCAGGAAAGCAGCGGCGATGTCTATCCCGATTGGGACATCACGCAGTGGCTGCGCTATGCCAAACGGATCATGGTGCTGGGCACCGGCGGTCGCATCGCTTTCGATTACGATATGAAGATTGCCGAGCCGTTCGAAGCGCCTGAAGGCGCGACGCCGCAGGTGGATATGTGGCCGATGTTCGATGCGCTCGCCACCCGCCCGCTCACCGTGCTGCGCGGGCAGAACTCCGATATCCTTACCGCTGAAACCGCCGCGAAGATGTCCACCCGGCCCGGCGTGGAACTGGTCACCCTGCCGCGCATCGGCCACGCGCCCACGCTTGATGAACCCGAAAGCATGGCCGCAATCGAAAGCCTGCTCGCACGGGTATGACAGGCCCCGTGACCGATACGGCAAAGTGCCCGCTCAAGGTGCTGCACCTGCATTCCACGTTCGATGCAGGCGGCAAGGAGCGGCGCGTTGTGGCGCTGATCAATCGTTGGTCCAAGCCGCCCTATGGCAATAGCATCGAACACCACATCGTTTCCGCCGTACCTTCGGCAATGGGCGCGCAATCGTTGATCGATAAGCGTGTAAAGGCGTTTTTCCCGTTCGGTTTCCCGCCTCTGGCTGGCAAACTGCGCATCGGTCGGCTGCAACGCCTCGCCCGCGCCATGCAGGGCTTTGATCTGATCCTCACCTACAATTGGGGCGCGATGGACGCCGTGATGGCCCACGCCGTATTCTCGCCATCGATGAACCTGCCGCCGCTGATCCACCATGAAGATGGCTTCAATGCCGATGAGGCGGGCGGGTTGAAACGCCATCGCAACTGGTATCGCATGATCGCCCTTTCGCGGGCGAGCGGCCTGATCGTCCCTTCGCGCCAGCTTGAGGATATTGCGATCAAGGCATGGCGTCAGCCGCGCGGGCGTGTTCGGCGCATTGCCAACGGCATCGATACCGCGCTCTATACCAAAAAGCCCCGGCCCGATGTGTTGCCACGTCTGGTGAAGCGCCCCGGTGAAAAGTGGCTTGGCACGCTGGCCGGCTTGCGTGCGGTCAAGAACCTGCCGCGCATGGTCCGCTCGATGCGCGATCTTCCGCCCGAATGGCATCTGGTCATTCTGGGGGAGGGACCAGAGCGCGAGGCGATCCTTGCTGAAGCGATCCGGCTGGAACTTGGGCACCGCGTTCACCTGCCGGGCCATGTTGCCGATCCGTCTGCTGCGATCGGTCTGTTCGATATCTTCGCGCTTTCTTCTGACAGCGAGCAGGCGCCGCTATCGGTGATAGAAGCTATGGCGTCGGGCCTTGCCGTTGCCAGCCCCGCGGTGGGCGATGTGGCTGAAATGGTCGCCGAAGAGAACCGCCTCTTCATCACACCACCGGGTGATGAAGAGGCGCTGACGGCTGCCGTGGCTGCGCTGGCCGGGGATGAAGCGCTGCGCCAGCGTATCGGCAAGGCCAATCGTGCTCGTGCTTTTGCGGAGTTCGACGAAAAGATCATGGCAAAGCGCTATTCCGAAGCCTATGCGCGGGTCTTGCCACGAAGCTGTTTCGATTGAACTGGCGCGCGGCGCTTCAGCCAGCGTTCACGCTGCGATCCGCAAACAAGCAATTCGGTTGAAAAGGCGGTCCCATCCGCTAAACACCGCGCCAGACAAACGCTAGCAATGTTCCACTATAGTCCCTGAAAGCGCTGCCTTGGCTCTCCGTCCCGATCGTCCGCAATCCCGTTCCGAACAACTGGCCGAACGCTCCGGCGCTCAGGGTGACGCCTTCCTGCGCGAAGTGGACGATGCCCTGCGCGAAGATCAGGTTGTCACCGCATTCCAGAAATATGGCAAGCCGGTGGGCGCGGCGATCATTGCCGGTCTGCTCGGCCTTGGCGGCTGGCTGTGGTATGACAATCACCGCAACACCGTGGCCGGCGAACAGGGCGAGGTGCTGACTCAGGCACTCGACAAGCTGGAAGTGCGCAATCTCAAGGCGGCAACCGAAGATGTCGCGCCGCTGACCAAGGATGGCAGCGATGGCTATCGCGCGTCGGCGCGGATGCTTCAGGCCGGTGTCCTGTCCGAACAGGGCAAGGCAGATGAAGCTGCAAAGGCGTTTGCCGCGCTTGCCGCCGATACCGCCTTGCCACAGGCCTATCGCGATCTCGCCACAATCCGCGAAGTATCGCTCACCTTTGACAAGATCGGTGCTAATAAGGTCGTCGAACGGCTCAAGCCGCTGGCGATCCCCGGCAACGCATGGTTTGGCAGCGCGGGCGAATTGGTCGGCATTGCCTATATGAAGCAGGGCAAGAATGATCTGGCGGGGGCCATGTTCGCGCAGATTTCCAAGGATGAAACCGTGCCCGACAGCTTGCGCCGCCGCACCCGCCAGATGGCCGGGCTGCTCGGCGTCGATGCGGTCGAGGATCCGGGCGCCGCTAAAGTGATCCAGCGCGCCACCGTTCCGGCTGCTAACTGATTTTTCCAAGGATACCATGCCGATGAAGTCCGAAACCACATTCCGCCCCAGCTTCCGGCGCGCATCGCTGGCCAGCGTGCTGGTTCTTGCGCTCGCGCTGGGCGGTTGCGGTATCTTCGGCGGCAAGGACAAGGCCAAGACCACGCCCACCGTTGGTCAGCGTGAGCCGATCCTCTCCAAGATCGAAGCCGGCACCAAGGTTGATGATTCGATTGGGTTGATCACCGTCGTCCTTCCCGCGCCGGAAGTGAACGCCGATTTCCCGCAGGGCGGTGGCAATGCCAGCAAGTCCTATGGCCATGCCTTCATTGGCGATTCGCCGCAGCGCGCGTGGACGGCCAGCATTCGCGGCTCTTCGGCAACGCAGCGCCTCGCCGCATCGCCGGTTGTCGGCGGGGGTAAGCTCTATGCGATGGATACCGACGGCACGGTTCACGCCTTCGATGCCATCACCGGTTCGCGTGCATGGGAAACCTCTGTCCGCGCGGAAAAGAGCAACGCCAGCTCCACTTTCGGCGGCGGCGCTTCGTTCGATGATGGCATCGTCTATGTGACGAATGGTGTGGGCGAAGTCGCCGCACTTGATGCGGCCAACGGTTCTATCAAGTGGCGCGTAAAGCCCGCCGGCCCGCTGCGTGGTTCGCCCACCGTCGCCTTCGGGCAAGTCATGGTGATGACGCAGGACAACCAGATCATCACGCTCAACGCCGCCGATGGCGCGGTCCTGTGGAACGAAAACGCTTCCGTGGGTCAGACCAACGTGTTTGGCGTTGCCTCGCCCGCGGCTGGGCAGGGCACCATCGTTGCGGGCTATTCGTCGGGCGAACTCGTTGCCTATCGCTATGAGAACGGTCGCCAGCTTTGGGCCGATGCCCTTGCGCGCACCAGCATCGCCACCTCGGTGTCCACGCTCACCGATATCGACGCCGATCCGATCATCGAAAATGGCCGCGTCTATGCGCTGGGGCAGGGCGGGCGCATGGCCGCCTATGAACTGGTCACCGGCCAGCGTATCTGGGAATTGAACCTTGCGGGCATTTCCACCCCCGCCATCGCGGGCGAATGGATCTTCGCGCTGACGGACGAGGCAAAGCTGCTGTGCATTGCCAAATCCAACGGCAAGGTCCGCTGGATGACGCAGCTTCAGCGCTTCAAGAACGAAAAGAAAAAGAAGAACCCGATCCTCTGGACCGGCCCGGTTCTCGCAGGCAACCGCCTGTGGATCGCCAATTCGCGCGGTGAAGTGATGACCGCTTCGGTAACCGACGGCACCGCCAGCGCCTTCACCGAACTCGGCTCCGGCGTCAGCCTCGCCCCGGTGATCGCCAACCAGACGCTCTATATCCTCGACGATGGCGGAAAGATCAGCGCTTTTCGCTGATCGCAAACGCTTTCCTAACCCTTGGGTCATAGGGATGTGCGCATGAGCGCGCGTCCCTCCCTTCCGCCATCAGACGTTTCAGCAGGCGTCGGCCTTGCGGGTCTTGCAGGCCTGCTCTTCTGGGTCATGGTCTGCCGCTTCTGGCCGCAGATCGTCGATGCCTTCGGCCTTGCCGCCCCGCACGAGGTGATGGACGGCCCCGGCGCGGCGATGATGGCGCTGCTCTTTTCGGGCACCGGCATGGTCGGCTGGTCGCTGCTGGTAGACAAGGTGCATCTGCGCCCATCGACCGGCATCAACTGGAACGCTCCGCGGCCGATCCGCGAAATTCTCGACATTTCGATGACCAAGATCGCAGGGCTTTGGGCGACTTGGGCCGTGATCGGCTTCGCCTATTGCCTCGGCCGCTGGTACTGGCGCGGGCAATATGTCTTTGCGATGGAAGTGCTGGAAACCATCGTCCCGTTCCTGTTCCTAGGTGCGGTGCCCTATGTCATCTGGCTGGATCGCGTGCTGGTGAACCCGCGCGATGCTTCCTGGCACTTCGGCGCGATGCTGATCGGGCGCGAACCGTGGGAGGCCGAAGAGGTCAAACGTCACGCCCTTTCATGGCTGGTCAAAGGCTTCTTCTGCGCCTTCATGATCTCGATCGTGCCCGGCGGCTTCGGGGCGGTGGTGCGCTTTGACTGGAGTCACGCGCTCCACGATCCCGTAGAGTTCGCCACGCTGCTGATCGAAACGATGTTCATGATCGATGTGCAGATCGCAATGGTCGGCTATCTCGTTACCATGAAGCCGCTCGATGCACAGATCCGCACTGCCAACCCGCACCTCGCCGCATGGGTTGCCGCGCTGATCTGCTACCCTCCGTTCATCCTGATGGGCGGCGGTGGCGTGCTGGATTACCACTGGAACGGCGCGGAATGGCCGCATTGGCTTGAAGGCCACACCACGCTGCTGTGGATATGGGCGGTTGCGCTGGTCATCCTTACCGGTATCTATGCTTGGGCCACGGTCGCTTTCGGCCTGCGCTTCTCGAACCTTACCTATCGCGGCGTGCTGACCAACGGCCCTTACCGCTTCACGCGCCACCCGGCCTATCTTTCCAAGAACGCCTACTGGTGGCTCGCGGGCCTGCCGTTCCTCACCACCAGCCATTCATGGGTCGATGCGATCCGCAACACGGCACTGCTCGCAATGGTCAGCGGCGTCTACTATTGGCGCGCACGGACCGAGGAAAAGCACCTTCTTGCCGAAGACGCCAAGTATCGCGAATACCACGCATGGATGGCAGAGCACGGCCCGATTACCAGCGCCTTGCGCAAGCTTGCGCGCGCAATCACACCCAAAAGGCCGGTCGCCCAGCCCGCGGAGTAAGCGTCAGACTTCGACGCCCTCGTCGGCTTCGAACATGCGGATGCGGCGGTCAAAAAGCCCTAGAGTCGCACGCTCCTGCGCCCACACCTTCATGTGCGGAGCGGCAAAATGCGCCTCAAGCGCTGCCTTGTCGCGCCACTTTTCGGCAATGTGGATCAATTCGGGGTCCAGCACGTCCTGTCCATAGGCATACTGCACGCACCCGTCCTCAGCCAGCGTCGCCGCGATCACCTTGGCCATCATCGGACGGATCGCTTCGATGTTCTCCACCGGAACGCGGACGGTGCCCATCACGATGATCATCAGAAGCTCTTCTCGCCATAGACCTGCGAAAGATCGCCGCCCCACGCACCATGATAGAGGTCAAGCAGCCGTTCTGCCGGAGTCTTGCCCGTCGCCACGATCTCGTCGAGCGGTTGGAGATACCCTGTTTCGTTGTCGCCCGCCTCGTTCAGCATGGCTCGCGCCGAAAGGCCGCCCCGCGCAATCGCCAGCACTTCTGCGGCCACATCGCGCAATTTGCCGCCCCCCGGCAACGCGGCGTCCAGCCCCAGCTTGGGCACTTCGGCCCGCAGGCGTTCGCGCCCCTCCATGTCCCAGCCCTTGACCAGATCCCACGCCGCATCCAGCGCCGTCTGATCGTAGAGCAGGCCCACCCACAGCGCGGGCAGCGCGCAAATTCGGCTCCACGGCCCACCATCGGCCCCGCGCATTTCGAGGAACGACTTCAACCGCACTTCCGGGAAGGCGGTGGAAAGGTGGTCTACCCAGTCCGATGCCGTCGGTTTCACACCGGGCAGAACCGAAAGCTTGCCATCGAGGAAGTCGCGGAATGAAAGCCCCGACGCGTCGATATATTTGCCGTCGCGGAAGACGAAATACATTGGCACGTCGAGCATGTAATCGACATAGCGTTCGTACCCGAAACCTTCGTCGAACACGAAAGACAGCATCCCCGTGCGCGCCGGGTCGGTATCGGTCCAGATGTGGCTGCGATACGAAAGGAACCCGCTGGGCTTGCCTTCTAGGAACGGCGAATTCGCAAACAACGCCGTCGCCAGCGGTTGCAGGGCCAGACTGGTGCGAAACTTCTGCACCATGTCCGCCTCGCTCGAATAATCGAGGTTGGTCTGAATCGTGCAGGTGCGCAGCATCATGTCGAGGCCCATCGATCCCACGCGCGGCATGTGCCGCAGCATGATGTCATAGCGCCCCTTGGGCATTATCGGCAGTTCTTCGCGGGTCTTGTCGGGCCACAGCCCAAGGCCAAGATAGGCCAGCCCCAGCTTGTCGCCGATGGCCTTCACCTGCGCCAGATGCCGCCCGGTTTCCGCACAGGTCTGGTGGAGATTTTCCAGCGGCGCACCCGAAAGCTCAAGCTGCCCGGCAGGTTCAAGGCTTACCGTGCCGTCCGGCCCGGCCATCGCGATGACGTTGCCGCCTTCCATGATTGGCTCCCAACCATATTCGGTCAGCGCCATCAGCAGATCACGAATGCCGCCCGGTTCGCCATAGGAAGGCGCGCGCCGATCTTCGGTGCGATAGACGAACTTTTCGTGTTCGGTGCCGATCCGCCACGCAGACTTGGGCTTTTCGCCCTTCTGCATGGGGGCCACGAGCATGTCGCGGCTTTCGATGATGGGATCGTTGCGATTTGAAACTTGCCGCGTGCTCATGCGCGCCGAGTTAATGTGCCAGACAGCTTTATACCAGTGTTATTCGTGAGAACTTTTGTTGCAAATCAGACCGAAATCGCGGCTGCTCAAATCCAGTCGCCGTTCAGCCCCATCCACAGCGCCATCCCGGCAATCGCCGCGGTTTCACCTCGCAGGATGCGCGGCCCCAGTGCAATCGCCACAGCCGCCGGATGCGCACGGATCGCGGCGCGTTCTGTTTCGTCAAAGCCGCCCTCAGGCCCCACCAGCAGCGCCGCCGCTCCCTTGTGCGCGGCAAAGGCTTCAGCCACCGGTGCGCCGCCGTTCTCGTCGGCAAAAAACAGCCTGCGCCCTTCGGGCCAGTTCCGCAGCAAGGCCTCCAGCTTCACCGTATCGCCCAGCGCGGGCAGGGCGGTGCGCGCGCATTGCTCCGCCGCTTCAACCATGATCGTCCGCGCGCGTTCGGGGTTCAGCTTGTCGGCCACGCAGCGCCGCGTTACCATCGGCACAACTTGGGCTACGCCGAGTTCGGTTGCCTTTTCCAGGACCAGATCGAAGTTCGGCTTCTTCAGCAGCGCAGCGTAGAGCCAAAAATCGGGCACATCCTCGCGCCCGCGCAATTGCCGCTCCACCTCCAGAATGACCGCGCGCTTGCCTGCTTCGGCAACCCGCGCCAGCCATTCGCCGGTCACGTCGTCGCACAGGATCACCGCGTCGCCGGGGGCCACGCGCATGACTTTGCCCAGATAATGCGCCTGCCCGCCTTCGATTGCCACGCGCAATCCATCCGACAGCGGCGTTTCCACGAATAGGCGAGGGGCCGACTTGGGCGGCCATGCGGGCGTTGCGGGCATGATTTCGCCCCTAGCGCAATTCGCGCAGGCCGGTAAGGCTTCGCGCCATGATCGAGACAGATCCCGCGCAAATCGTCCCTGATAGCGAGCATAAGGGCCTTGTCGCGCGTCTGCCGCAACCGTGGCGCAACTATGCGCTGCTCGCCCGGTTTGATCGTCCCATCGGCTGGTGGCTGCTGTTCTGGCCCTGCGCATGGGGACTGTTCCTTGGTCAAGGAACCGGCGAATGGGCCATGCTCGCGTGGATGCTGCTCGGCGCCATCGCCATGCGCGGCGCGGGTTGTGTCTATAACGATATCGTCGATGCCGATCTTGACGCACGCGTTGCCCGCACCGCGTTGCGCCCCATCGCCAGCGGTGCGGTAACGAAACGCGCCGCTTGGCTATGGCTGCTCACCCTCTGCGCTGTGGGCCTCGTCGTTCTTTTGCAACTCCGCTGGGAAGCGCAACTCGTCGCACTCGGTAGCCTCGCCCTTGTCGCTGCTTACCCTTTCATGAAACGCCTCACCGGCTGGCCGCAGGCATGGCTGGGTCTCGTCTTCACATGGGGGGCGCCGGTCGGCTGGGTAGAAGCGACTGGCTTTGAACGCCTTGCCCCTCTGGCTGCGCTTTATGCCGGATGCTGGGCATGGTGCATGGCATATGACACCATCTACGCCCTGCAAGACCGTGAGGACGATGCGCTGGTCGGCATCGGCTCCTCCGCGCTATCTTTTGGCAGGCATGTCAAAGCAGGCGTTGCTGCGCTCTATGCGCTGGCGCTGACGGGTTGGGCGGGGGCGGTCTGGCTTGCCCGGCCCGATCCGCTTGCGCTGCTCGCGCTGTTGCCCGTGGCGTTGCACTTGTGCTGGCAGGTCGTCACGCTCAAGGAAGACGGCGTCGATCCGCTCACCAAGTTCCGCTCGAACCGCACCGCTGGGCTGTTGATGGCCGCCGCCTGCTATGTCGTCGGAGCCGCTTGAGCCCCAAACAACGCCTCGTGCCGCGCGCAGATCGCCGGCCAGAGCCTAGCCGCTTCGGGCACGTTCAGCCAAAAAACGTCGCGCAGCAACGCCACCAGATCAGCATCCGAAGCCAGTTCCCGCCTCACTTCACCTTGCGCCGTTACCTCGGAAAACACTTTGCCACGCAGACCCAGATAGCGTGCGTCATCGCGCCGCTGCACCGCCAGATTCTGCACAAAAACCGATGCTGGATCGCTGCATTGCCAATCACATAGCGCCGAAAGCTGATCCTCTTCCGCAGCTTGCGCGCGAAAATCATAAGACATTGCGTTGTCACCTAGCCCTACGGAAAGACGCCAGAATCCGTCTTCAGTCGTCGCAAGACTGACCGGCAAGGGGGGCTGCTCCCATGCGCCCTGCCGCAGCGGCACTGATGCTCCCAGCCAACTGCCGAACCCGGCGTCCACCACTCTCGGCCCATTGCATTCAACCAGCAGGCACAGATGCGTCCCCATCGCCGCATCCCCGCGCACCTGCCGCATCACGCCCGCGCTTATGCGCATCACGTCAAACCCGATTGCCGCCAGCGCCGCGCTCAGCACGCCGTTGTGTTCGTAACACCACCCGCCGCGTCCGTCTTCGACCAGTTTGGCGAAAGCTGCGGCAGTATCGGTGCGCAGACGGCGGCCCATCTGCACGTCGATGTTCTCGAACGCGATGGCTTGCACATGCGCGCCGATGATGCCGTCCAGCGTTTCCAGATCGCAGCACGGCGCATCGCTGAAACCGATCCGCGCCAGATAGGCTTGAAGCTGTGCCTGCGTCAGTGGCTCAACCGCCATAGCTCACCACCTCGAATTCGATGCCGTCCCAGTCATAGAAGTAGAATCGACGACCCGGCACGTAATCCGCGTGGTTGAACGGCTCCAGTCCGGCGGCGATCACGATCTGCTCGGCAGCATCCAGATCGTCAACCTCTACGCCAATATGCTGCAACGGCACGCCTTTCTCAAAACGTTCGGCGTGCCCGCCGGGCGGTGCGTAGAACACAAGATACTGGTCGTCATTGCCCAAGTGGATCGAAAAGCCATCATCGATTGCAGGTCCGCGCCAGCGTTCATGCCAACCACACAGGCCGGTGAAGAAGGCGGCAGAGCGTTCGGGATCGCTCACGCGGATGTTGACGTGTTCGAGGCGGGCTGCGGGCATCAATCGGGTCCTTTTGGCTGCATTTGCGAATCGATGCTTGCGAACATGCAACCTCAAGCTAGCTTGAGATCAAGCCATTTCGTTCGCCGTCGCCAGAAGAGAGTGCCTATGCACCGCAACGATCTGATCCCCATCGGCACGCTGTCGCGCCGCACTGGCCTCGCCGTGTCTGCCATCCGCTATTACGAAGATCGCGGCCTCGTCACGTCTATCCGCACTGGCGGCAACCAGCGCCGCTTCCTGCGCTCGGACATCCGGAGGCTCAGTTTCGTTCAGATCGCGCAGAAGCTGGGGTTGGGTCTGGCAGAGATCGAGCGTGAACTGGCCGCCCTGCCGCGAGGCCGCACGCCAAACGTGATGGACTGGCAAAAGATCAGCCGCTCGCTCCGCAAGGAAATCGACAGCCGTATCCAGCTCCTCACCCGCACCCGCAACAAGCTCGACGAATGTATCGGCTGCGGCTGCCTCAGCCTGGAACGCTGCGCCTTATACAACAAGGAAGACCGCGCCAGCGCCGCGGGGCCGGGGCCGAGGTATGTGCTGGATTAGCCAGCCGCTTCAAGCAGTTCCACCGCGCCGCCCAGATCCACGCTGACCAGCCGCGAGACGCCGCGCTCCACCATCGTTACGCCGAACAGGCGGTGCATTCGGCTCATCGTTACGGCGTTGTGGGTGACGATGAGGTAGCGGGTGCGGGTTTCGGCGGCCATTGCGTCGAGCAGGTCGCAGAAGCGTTCGATGTTGGCGTCGTCGAGCGGGGCGTCCACTTCGTCCAGCACGCAGATCGGGGCGGGGTTGGTGAGGAAAAGGGCGAAGATCAGCGCGACGGCGGTGAGTGCCTGTTCACCGCCGGATAGAAGAGTCAACGATTGCAGGCGTTTGCCGGGTGGTTGTGCGAAGATTTCTAACCCTGCTTCCAACGGATCGTCGCTGTCCACTAACGCAAGGTGCGCCTCGCCGCCACCGAACAGGCGGGCGAAGAGGCGGCGGAAGTGGCCGTCTACCGCTTCAAAGGCGGCGCGCAACCGTTCGCGCCCTTCGCGGTTGAGGCTTCCGATTGATCCTCTAAGTCTATGAACAGCCTCGGTAAGTTCGGCCTGTTCGGCAACGGATGTGCCGTGGCGTTCCTCAGCCTCAGCCAGTTCGTCGGCGGCGACGAGGTTGACCGGGCCGATGCGTTCACGCTCCGTCGTCAGACGGTCCATCGCGGCGGACTCTTCGCCCGCGCTGGCAACATCGGCACTGGCGAAGCCGAAGCGTTCGGGCAGGAGCGGGGGCGGGCACTGGAACCTTTCTCCTGAGATTCCAGCCATTTCCTGCCGCCGTGCGTCTTCATTCTCGGCGCGGGCGACTGCGCCGGCGCGGGTTTCGCGGGCGGTGGTGAGGGCCTCGTTGGCCAAGGACAGCGCGCTATCTGCTTGTTTTGATGCGGTTTCTGCTGTGGCCAGTGCGGCGTCGGCGGTCGTGAGATCGGTGGCGAGGCGGGCGCGGATGCTTTCGCCTTGTTCGATCTCGATGATCAAACCCTTTGGTTTTGCAGCAGAAATTGCGCGTTCCGCCTCAAGTTCCTCGCGCCGTCCGGTCATTTCGGCAAGGCGCTTGGCGGCGTCTCCGGCGCGGGCCTGCCATGCGCGAATATCGCCACGGATGCCAGCAAGTCGTTCTTTTCCCACGGCAATCTGCTGGTCGAGCGCAGCCGCTGCCGCCGTTGTCGATTGCAGGGCAGTGCGGGCAGCATCGTTGCGGGCGCGGGCGGCCTCGAGTGCGGCGCGGCCTGCTTCGGGGTCTGGCAGGGTGGCGCGCTTGTCTTCGGCGGCGGAAAGTTCGCCGTGTGCCGCCTGACGTTGGTCCGCAAGGTCCGCCTGAGTTCTTGAAATTTCGGCTTTTCTTTGATCGAGGCGCGTGCGCGCAGCCTCTGCAGCATCAAGCGCACGCAGCGCTGCACGTTCGGAATCCGATGCTTCCGTGATGGATTTCTGAACTGCACCTAGATGCACAGAGATGGCACCTAGACGCTCCTGCACGCCTTCAAGCGCACTTTGCGCGGTGCTGACAGCCTCTTGGCGCGCAGGCAGAATCGCCTGCAATTCCATCAGTCGATTTTCGGCTTCCAAGGCCGCCGCTTCTGCCGCCCCTTCGCCCCGGGCGACGAAGCCGTCCCACCTTCTGAGGCTGCCCGCTTTCGTCACCAGCCATTCGCCCGGCTGTAGGATTTGTCCATCATCGCGGTCGCTCACGCGCACGAGTGTGAGTCTGGCGGTGAGTTCGGGTGGGCATTGCGGGACGTGGTGGGCGAGCGAATCCGCCAGCGGCTTTGGTGCGTCCGCGCCGGTCCAGAAGCGGCCTTCTGCATCAACGGGAGCGGGGCCGACCGGGGCGCTGGCATCGCGGCCCAGCACGGCGGCGAGGGCGCGTTCATAGCCCGGCGCAGCGCGCGTTCCGGCGATGGCGGATTGGCCCAAGCCTTTGGCAGAACGTGCCTTTTCGCGTGCCGCTTTGTCGCGCGCCAAGGCATCAGCCTCGCGTTCAACACCGGAGAGATCGGCGCGGGCCTGGGCGAGGGCATTGCTGGCGGTATCGCGCTGTGCGGAAAGTGTCTCGCGCTGGCTGGTGAGATCGGCGCGTGTCGCTTCGGCAGCTTCGATGGCAGCGGCGGCTTGCGATCTATTTGCTTCTGCTTCAGCGATTTGCGGGGCCGGATCGGCTTCGCGCGCCAAGGCTTCTGCCTGCTGCGCGATCCGTGTGGCGTCGGCATCGAGCCGTGTGAGACGCTGGCGGGCGGCGGCAACGGCAGCTTCGGCAACGCGCCATTCGGCATCGATCCCGGCCTGTTCCGCCACGCGCTGCGCCAGCGCAACTTCGGCGGCGCGGGCGGCGCGGTCTGCATCGTCGGCAGCGGCGGCAAGAACCGGGCGGCGGGCAGTGTCTTCTGCCAGCGCGGTTTCGGCTGTGGTAAGGCTTTGCTCCAGATTCGCCATTGCGGCGGCGGCGTCTTCGGTGAGCTTGTCCGCACTGGCGCGATCCTGCTCAATCCGGGCAAGCTGGCGGTCGATGTCCTGCACCCGCTGTTCGGCAGCTTCAAGTTGCGCGGTGAGTGATGCCATGCGTTGTCCGTGAGCGGCGGCATCCTGCCTGCGGTCGAACACTTCGTCGCGAGCTTCGGCCAGAGCGGCGGCGGCCTTGTGCTGGGCGGCTTGCGCCTGATTGGCGAGGAGGGCTGCCGCCTTCACCGCATCTTCGGCAGCCGTGGCCTGTTTGCGCGCGGCAGCTGCGGCGGCGGCGGCATCGCGCCAGCGGGCGAAGACGAGGCGGGCTTCGGAAAGGCGGATTTTCTCGCTGACCGCCTTGTAGCGTTCGGCAGCGCGGGCTTGGCGGCGAAGCGTGTTGATCTGGGCTTCGAGGCCGGAAAGCAGGTCTTCCAGCCGCGCAAGGTTGGTTTCGGTGGCGCGCAGTTTCTGTTCGGCGTCGCGGCGGCGAACGTGGAGACCCGCGATTCCAGCGGCCTCTTCCAGCATCATGCGGCGTTCGGTGGGCTTGGCCGCGATGACGGCGGCGATGCGGCCCTGACTTACCAGTGCAGGGCTGTGCGCGCCGGTGGCGGCATCCGCAAAGACCAGCGCAACGTCCTTGGCGCGCACGTCCTTGCCATTGACGCGGTAGGCGCTGCCTGCCCCGCGTTCTATGCGGCGGACGACTTCAAGTTCGGCACCGAACGGCCCGTCAGGGTCGGTTTCCGCCGTAAGCATGACTTCGGCAAAGGCGCGGGCAGGGCGGGTGGCGGTGCCCGCGAAGATCACGTCTTCCATGCCGCCGCCGCGCATCGACTTGGCTGAGCTTTCGCCCATGACCCAGCGGATCGCTTCGAGCAGGTTGGATTTGCCGCAGCCGTTGGGGCCGACCACGCCAGTGAGGCCGGGTTCGATGCGCAGTTCGGCGGGCTCGACAAAGCTTTTGAAACCGGAAAGTTTCAAGCGCTTGAAGTGCACTGCCTACGCCCCCCCGGCCGCTGCGCCTCGCCTCAGCGCGCGCCAGCCTTTTGCAGCATGGGTTCAAGCTCCTGCCAGCTTGCGACGCCTGTCTTGTTGCCGTTGATGAAGAAGGTGGGCGTGCCGGTGATGTCGAATTCCTTGCTCCACTTTTCGTTCACTTCGGCAAGTTTCGTGGCCTTTGCAGTGTCTGCAAGGCAGGTGGCCCCCTGGGCGGCGGCAACGCCGCGCGAGGCGAAAAATTCGCTCATGCCCGACACTTGCGCGATGCCGCCAAAGCGCTTTTCGGGCGGGAGCGCGGAAACCTGTTCGAGTGCTGCGTTGTTCGCCTGAAGATTGGTGAACATCTGCGGCTGCCAGCCCCAGAACTGTTCGGCGAGCGGTATCACCGCTTCGGGAGCGCCGCAGGTGGCGAGCAGGACCGACGGCATATCGAGCGCATTCAGCAGGAACAGGCGCAGTTCATAGGACACGCGGCCCGATGCGATGTAATCATCGCGCAGCTTGGGGAAGCCTTTTTCCGAAAACTCCGCGCAGTGCGAGCAGGACAGCGCGCCAAATTCCATCAGCTTGATCGGGGCATCGGGGTTGCCCATCACATAGCCGCCATCGGCATTGACCGAGAAGGTTTCTGCCCATGATTTGCCTGCCGGGGCGGGAATTTTGGCAATGGGTTCGCTGCTGGCGACATCGCCCGTGGCGGCGGCATCCTTCTTGTCACACGCGGTAACGCCGAGCGTGAGGGGCAGGGCGGCAAGAAGAAGAGCGCGGGCGAGTTTCATCGTCTGGATATTCCCGTTTCTGGCGGTTTGGGGCGGACGCTAGCCGATTGTGGCGGGGGTTTGAAGGGGTGTGGGGGTTGGGTTGTGGATGAGGGCAGGGTTTGGGAACATGCCCTCCCCCAGCCCCTCCCGCTTGCGGGAGGGGAGAAAGACGCGCGCTTTACTTCGTTCGCGCGAGGATTTGGGGGCGAAGGGCGTCCCAGTTGTGGGTGCCGGCCAGCAGCACGCCATCGATCATGAAGCTGGGGGTGCCGGTGACGCCAAGCTTTTCGACTGCATCATTAGTTTGCTGGGCCAGTTTGTTGGCCAGCGGTTCGTTGGCGAGGCAGCGGTCGAGCGTGGGACGGTCCACGCCCCTTGCGGCCATGAACTGATAGAACTTGAAGTCCGACGCGATGGCACGGGTGCGGGTGGAGAAGGGTCCGGTGGTCCAGCGTTGACGCTGGGCGGCGGTGGAATTGGTGAGCGGGCCGATCCACTGCGGTTGTGCGCGCATGAAGGCGGTGTGGACCTGAAAGAAGCGGTTGGCGGGGAGGCAGTTGGTGATGAGCGCCACGGTAACGTCAACCGGATCGCGCACGAAATTGCGCACTTCGACCGCGCCCTTGCCGGGGCCGACCATGCCGAGCTTCAACTGGCCTTCGGATTCCACTTCGAAGGCAGAACAGTGCGGGCAGGTGTAGCTGACGAACTCAACCAGACGCAGCGGGGCCTTGGGATTGCCGAGGATGTGATAGCCTTCGGGCGTGACCGAGGCCGTGGCGGCCCAGTTGGTGCCGCCAGCCGGGCGGGCGGGCTTCGGCTTGGCGGCGGGCGTCTGGCCGGTGAGCGAGAGCAGGGCCACGGTGGCCAGTGCGGCAGTTGCAAGTTTGCGGTTCATCCGACTTTCTTTCCCCCCGTTGCGCTATCGAGACTGCGCGCCAGCGATTCCAGCACGGTGCGCAGTTCGGGATCACCGATATCGCGCAACGAATCCCCCAGTTCCATTGGAATTGGCTTTAACGAAGGCGGCGCGGCGCGTGGTGTGTCTTTGGGTTTGGGTGCCTGAACCGCACCTTGCCGGATCTTCACTTTGGCGACGGCATTGTAGCCGAAGAAGCGGTTCACCCGGTCCATGATTTCTGGGATCACGTGCTGGATCAGCGGCGCATGAGCCGGGCTGACCAGCAATTGCAGGATGCCTTCGGACTTTTCGCCGGGGGGGAAGCGGATCGATTCTGGCATACAATGCCGCGCGTGGCGTTCACCCACGATTTCGGGCCAGCGGGTGACGACGCTGGATTGCACGAAGCCGAAGCGGCGGAATGCGGTGCGGCCGATGGCGGGCATAAGGTCTGCGATCTGGCGCGCTTCGCCGCCGCGTGGGCGTTCAAAGGGTTTGAACGCGGGTTTTGTGGCAGGCTTTGCAGCCTTGGCAACTTTGGATTTCTCCGCGTCCGAAGGGGTGGTTTTCATATCGCCTTGCGCCATGCCATAGGTGGGCGATGCAAGCCAGAGAGGATGCCGCAATCTCCTTCGATCCTGAGGCAATCGCGCCAAGTCTGCTGACGTGGTATGACGTTCATGCGCGGCGATTGCCGTGGCGTGCGTTGCCGGGTGAGGAGGGGGCCGATCCCTATCGCGTCTGGCTGTCCGAGGTTATGTTGCAGCAGACCACGGTGGCGGCCGTGGGGCCGTATTTCACCAAGTTTCTGGAGCGCTGGCCGACGGTCGACGATCTGGCGGCGGCGGATGATGCCGATGTGATGGCGGCATGGGCGGGGCTAGGATACTATGCGCGGGCGCGCAATCTGCTCGCCTGTGCGCGGGCGGTTGCTGCGCAGGGCGGGGTGTTCCCCGATACGGAGGAAGCCTTGCGCGCGCTTCCGGGGCTGGGCGACTATACGGCAGCGGCGGTGGCGGCGATTGCGTACGGACGGCGCGCGGTGGTGGTGGATGCCAATGTCGAGCGGGTGGTGGCGCGGCTTTTTGCCATTGATGAGCCTTTGCCCGGCGGGAAGGCGGCGATCCGCTTTGCTGCGGGACAGGTGACACCCGATGTGCGGGCTGGGGACTTTGCGCAGGCGATGATGGATCTGGGGGCGACGATCTGCACCGCGCGGTCACCCCGGTGCATGTTGTGCCCGCTGGCCGCGCAGTGTCGGGGGCGAGCCGAGGGCGCGCCGGAGCGTTTGCCGGTGAAGGCGGCGAAGAAGCCCAAGCCGGTGCGGCAGGGGCGCGCCTATTGGATCGAGCGCGATGGCGCGGTGCTGCTGTTGCGCAGGCCGGGACGCGGGATGCTGGGCGGGATGCGCGCGCTGCCTGACGATGGCTGGTCGGCCAAGGGGGATGGTGCGGCGGCGCTGGACGGTGATTGGAAGAGTGCGGGCGTGGTGCGGCATGGCTTCACGCATTTCGATCTCGAATTGCAATTGATGCTTTGCGCGTCGGCAGAAGCGGCTAGTCTCCCGGACGGAGAGTGGTGGCCGGTCGTGGAGATTGAGGCGGCCGGTCTGCCCACCGTGTTCGCCAAGGCGGCGCGGCTGGCGATTGCTGAGAGGAATGGCTGAGGATGCGGGATTTGGCAGTTTCGCGCAGGGCGCTGCTGGGATCATTCGGGGCGCTGGCGGGAACGTCCCTGCTGCCGCGTATGGCCTTTGCCAGCGCAGCAGCAGAGGCGAAGTTTCCGGCGGTGACACGGATGCTGGACGGCTATGTCAGTTCAGGCAAGCTGCCGGGGATGATCGCGGCGCTGGGCTGGGGGGCGGGTGAAGCTCCGCTGGATATTGCGCGCGGCGGGCTGGCCAAGGGTGAGGCGCCACCGCTCGATATGGACAGCCTTTTCCGCATCTATTCGATGACCAAGCCGATCACCGGCATGGCCGCGATGATGCTGGTGGACGAAAGCAAGCTGCGGCTCGATCAGCCCATTGCCGATCTGCTGCCCGCGTTTGGCAAGATGATGGTGCAGGTGACGCCTGATGGTTCGATCACCGATCTGCGCCCGGCCAAGGCGCAGATCACGGTGCGGCACCTGCTGACTCATACGGCGGGGCTAGGCTATTCGATCATCCAGAAGGGGCCGATCAGGGACGCCTATATCAAGGCGGGGCTGGTGCCGGGGCAGGCGAGCCGGATGCCGCTGCCGGGGATGGACGCGCCCAAGCCGCTGAAGAGCCTTGCCGAATTTGCCGATGTGCTGGCGACGATGCCGCTGGTGTACGAACCGGGGAGCGTGTGGAGCTATTCGGTGGGCTTGGACCTGCTCGGGCGGGTGATCGAAGTGGCTTCGGGAAAGCCCTTCGATGCCTTTCTGGCCGAGCGGGTGTTTGGCCCGTGCGGGATGACATCCACCTGGTTCCGTGTCCCCGAGAGTGAGGCGGGGCGTCTGTCCACCAACTATGCGGCGGTGGGCGGGATGTTGCTGCCGGTCGATCCGGGCAAGACTTCGATCTATCTAGACCGGCCCCCCTATCCGTTTGGCGGAGCGGGGCTGGTGTCTTCCCCACGCGATTATGACCGCTTTCAGCGGATGCTGCTGGGCTTCGGCACGATCGACGGGCGGCAGGTGATGAGCGAGGCTGCGGTGCGGCAGGGGACGAGCAATCTGCTGTCCGTGGGGGCTGATCTGTCGAAGGCGTTCATCAAGGGCAACGGCTTTGGAGCGGGTGGATCGGTCGGGCTGGGTGAGGACGCCGGGACGTATGGCTGGGCTGGAGCTGCGGGCACGGTGGGCTTCGTGAACTTCCGGGTGGGTCTGCGCGCGGGGTGCTTTACGCAATACATGCCGTCCGATGCCTATCCGGTGCACAAGGAATTCGCGCAGGCCGTGCTGGCCGACGTTACGGGGAAGAAGGCCGCAGCCTGATGGACACGACAATCGCATTTGCAGGCGGCGGGCTTGACCGCGCCGACCATATCCGTGCCGATGCCGAGCGGCTTGGCGATCTGATGAACTGGCGCGCGCGACTGCTGAAGCTGGAGGGGATCGATCCGGTAGTCGACCCCGATGGCGGGCTGGACTGGGGCACGCTGGCCGATGCAGACCCGGAAGCAGAACTGGTGTTTCTGGGGTTGACCGAGGACGGCCGTGGGTGCTTTGCGCAAGTGACGCCGCTCATCGTGGGCAGCGTGGCACCGCCCAATCCCCGGCTGTGGGCGGCGATGGGCAATCTTTCGCCCGGTGATCTCACGATCTATGGCGGCGCACGCAGTCTGGTGGACTGGCACGCGCGGCACCGCTTCTGCGCGCGATGTGGTTCGGCTACGGTGTTGCGCAAGGGCGGCTGGCAACGGACATGCACCAAAGAGGCTTGCAAGGCCGAGCACTTCCCGCGCGTCGATCCCGTCACCATCATGACAGTGGAGAGCGAGGGTGAGCTGCTGCTGGGCCGCCAGCCGCGCTTCCCGCCGCGCAGGTATTCGGCGCTGGCGGGCTTTGTGGAGCCGGGCGAGGGTCTGGAAGACGCGGTGCGGCGCGAGGTGCTGGAAGAGGCGGGCGTGAAAGTGGACGCGGTGCGCTATGTGGCGAGCCAGCCTTGGCCGTTCCCGTCCTCGCTGATGATCGCGTGTCATGCCTTCACGACCCAGCGCGAAATTACCATAGACGAAACCGAACTGGACGACGCCCGCTGGTTCACGCGTGAGGAAGTGCGATACGCGATGACCGGCGCGGAAGACGGTGCATTCATCGCGCCGCCGCCCTTTGCCGTGGCGCATCACTTGCTCAGCTGGTGGCTGGCGCAATGAACGCGCCCGCCAAGGTCATGCTCGACATCTGGTCGGACGTGATGTGCCCGTGGTGCATGATCGGGCTGAACCAATTGGACAAGGCGCTGGCCGGGATGGCGGGCGAAGTGGACGCCACGGTGCGGTTCCACCCCTTCGAACTGAACCCGCACATGCCCGAGGAAGGCGAGGAGCAGGCGGCGCATATCCAGCGCAAATATGGCCGTACGCCGGAGCAATCGGCAGGCGTGCGCGATACACTGAAGCAGGCGGGGGCACGCGCTGGCTATTCGTTCGACTACACCGGAGAGGGCGAAGCGCCGCCCGCGATGATGTGGAACACGCGGATGGCACACCGGCTGCTGACGTGGGCCTTGCGCGATTTCGGGCCGGAGCAGCAGGTGCGCCTGAAGCGGGCGCTGTTCGATGCGCACTTTCAGGCGCGGCGGAATGTGTCTGACCCGGAAGTGCTGGCCGATGTAGCGGAAGCCGCTGGGTTGCCGCGCTTGGGAGCGTTGCAGGCGATGATCGACGCTGAGATCGACACGCAGGTTGTGGCCGGGCAGCAGCAGGCTTGGGACATGAACGTGACCGGCGTTCCCGCCGTGCTGATCAACGGCAAGCTGATCGTGCCAGGCGCGCAGGAGCCGGAGGTTTACGCCGACCTGATCCGCAAGGTGCTGGCGCGTGAGGCAGCAGGAAAGGCTTAGACCAGCCCCAGCTTGGCCAGATCAGACGCGATCTGCGCAGGCAGCACTTCACCCGTCTCGCCTTCGCCAAGGTCCGCAGGCGCGTCAGCTTCTTCCAGATAGCGCCAGCCTTGGTGGGCGCGTTTGGGTTTGGGGTGGACGTCGATCAGTTTGGTGCTGACGACGATGTGGGTGTGGCCGTTTTCAGCTTCTTCGAACGCGACGATTTCCGAGCGGGCGACGAGTTGGTGCTTGTGAATCCAGTAGAGCGAGCCGCCGATCATTTCCTCGGCGCGCTTGGGGCGGTTGCGGGTGCTGAGGTAGGCCACCTTTGCCCCGCCACGGCGGCCTGAATCCGAAAACCATTCATGGATTTCGGCGAGGGATTGGGCACCGTAGGCGACTTTGGTCATGTTTAGGGGCATTGTTTCAAGACTCGATGAGTGTGCTTCAACAGGCCCTCCCCCGACCCCTCCCGCAAGCGGGAGAGAAAACCATGCGAAAGGTTAAGCCGCCAGCCCGCTCAACACCGCAAGGCCGAGGAACGAGAAGAAGCCCATGACATCTGTGGCCATCGTAACGAATACGGCAGAAGAGACAGCCGGGTCCACTTTCAGGCGATCGAGCGTGACCGGGACCATGATGCCGGCAAGGCCCGCCACCAGATTGTTGATCACCATTGCCGAGCCGATGACCGCGCCCAACAGCGGGTTGGAGAACAGGAGCGCGGTGGCGCTGCCGATCAGGATGCCGAGCGCTGTGCCATTGGTGGCAGCGATGCGCAGTTCGCGCAGGATCATGCGCACGGTGTTGGAACTGGTAAGCTGGTTGGTGGCAATGGCGCGCACCACCACGGCGAGCGTTTGCGTACCCGCATTGCCACCCATGCCCGATACGATGGGCATCAGCACGGCCAGCAAGGCAAAGCGGGCAATCGCGCCCTGAAACATGCCGACGACCGACGCCGCAACCATCGCGGTGCCAAGGTTCACGATCAGCCACGTGAGGCGCGTACGCACCGTTAGCAGTATGGGTTCGTTGATGTCGCCATCGCCTGCACCGGAGAGGCGCAGGATATCTTCGCTCGCCTCTTCCTGAATGATGTGGACGATATCGTCGACGGTGATCTGGCCGACCAGACGCCCGGATTCGTCAATGACTGCGGCGGAAATCAGAGCGTATTTCTGAAAGCGCAGCGCGACTTCTTCCTGATCCATCGTGACGGGGATCAGCGTCTGATCGCGCTTCATCACATCGGCCAGCGGCACGCTGCGCGGCGCGCGCAGAATCCATGACAGGCTGCAAGTGCCGACCGGGTGATGCTTGTGATCGACGATGAACACTTCCCAGAATTCGGTGGGCAGCTCGTCATCGCGGCGCAGATAATCGATCAGGTCGCCCACGGTCATCGCTTCGGGCACCGCGATCACATCGCGGCTCATCAGGCGGCCAGCGGTTTCTTCCGGGTAGGACAGCGCGGATTCGATGGCCGCGCGGTCTTCCGGCTCCATCTCGGCGAGGACGGCCTGCTGGTCTTCCTCGTCAAGGTCTTCGATCAGCGCAACGGCGTCATCCGTTTCCATCTGCTCGGCGAGTTCGGCAACCTCTTCGGGTTCCAGTTCTTCGACCAGATATTCGCGGACGTAATCGTTGAGTTCGGCAATGACTTCGCCGCCGAGAAGGTCGTTGATCGCGCGCGCGAGCTTTACGCGATCATCCTGTTCGATCAGTTCGAAAAGGTCGGCAATGTCGGCCGGGTGGAGCGGTTCGACGAGGTTGTAGACGGTCTCGTCGTCGCCCGCCTCAAGCGCTTCGGCAACCTTGCGCACGAAACCGGGACGCAGGGTGTTGTCTTCCTGATCAAGGCTATCGGCGTTTCTGACGGTTTCGGTCGGGCGCACGGCTTCGACCGGCGCAGTTTCCGCGTCGGGGAGCAGGGTTTCGAGTGTGTCGTCGTCGCGCTCCATACGGGCGGGTTACCCACTGGCGTATCAATTGCAACCGCTCGGCAGACCTATGCGTGACTTTATTTTTCGAACCACTATATCGGCGCGCAAGACAACAAGGATTTGCGACCAATGGCTGACGAAAATCTCGTTCTTTCGCTCGATTCCGGTGATGTGGTGATCAAGCTGCGTCCTGATCTCGCCCCCGGCCACGTAGAGCGGATCAAGGAACTTGCCGGTGAAGGCTTTTACGATGGCGTGAAGTTCCATCGTGTGATCCCCGGCTTCATGGCGCAGGGCGGCTGCCCGCAGGGAACCGGCATGGGCGGTTCGGATAAGCCGGATCTGAAGGCCGAATTCAACGCAGAACCGCACGTGCGCGGCGTGTGCTCGATGGCTCGCACCAGTGCGCCGCACTCGGCGAACAGCCAGTTCTTCATCTGCTTTGATGACGCGCGTTTCCTCGATAAGCAGTACACCGTGTGGGGCGTGGTCGAAAGCGGCATGGAACACATCGACGCGCTGCCCAAGGGCGAACCGCCGGCAAACCCCGGCGTGATCCGCAAGGCGAGCGTTGTGGCTGCCTGATCGGCTTTCACGCCGAGTTTGGAGAGGGGCGGGGCCGCAGGGCTGCCGCCCCTTTTTGCGTTGGAGAGGGCATGAACCTGATCGAACATGCGATTGCGGCGCTGCTGATACAGGCGCTGGTAGGGCTGACGACGCGGAACTGGTGGGCAGGGGCGGCGCTGGCCTGCGGCTATTTCATCGGGCGCGAGGTTGCGCAGGCGGAATACCGCTGGATCGAACAGTTCGGGCAGGGCCTGCGCGCCAACATGCCGTGGTGGGGCGTGTTCGACGGGCGCGTGTGGGATAATGCCGATCGGTTGGCCGACTGGATCGGGCCGATTGTGACTACGGTGCCGTTGGCGTGGGCAATGGGGCGGCGGCAGCCGTAATCTTCCCCATTTGCACTTGGTGAAAACGGAGAGGATTTGTTCAGGCTGACAACCGCCGCACGGCCTCTTCCTTTGCGATCAGCGGAAGGAGGGCTGCCATCTCCGGGCCGTGGTCGTGGCCGGTCAGGGCTTGGCGCAGGGGGAGGAAAAGGGTTTTGCCCTTGCGGCCGGTGCTGTCCTTTAGCGCCGATGTCAGCGCGCGCCACGGGTCTGCCTGCCAATCGAGTGCGGTGGCAACCGTTGCCGCTTCGGCAAGGAAGGCGCGGGTTTCGTCGTCGAAGGCCGGTGCGGTGACCGGGCCTGTGACGACTTGCCACCATTCGCGCGCTTCATCGATATGCGCGAGGTTTGGGCGGATCGCGTCCCACGCTGGTTCGCCCATGCCAGCAGGCAGGAGATGCGCGACGCGGGCGTAGGGCAGGCGGTGGACGATCTGAGCGTTGACGCGGTGCAGGTCTGCTTCGTCAAAGCGGGCGGGCGCGCGGCCGAAGCGGGATAAATCGAAGCTCGCGGCGAGCGCATCGGCGCCGAGCGACGGGTCGACCGAATCGGACGTGCCCAAACGGGCGAGCAGCGCGACGATGGCTTCGGGTTCGATGCCCTGTTCGCGGAAATCTGCCATGCCGAGCGCGCCAAGGCGTTTGGACAGTTTGCCTTCGCTGCCGGTCAGCAGGGCTTCATGAGCAAAGCGCGGCGGCGTTGCGCCCAGCGCGGTGAACATCTGGATCTGCGTGGCGGTGTTTGAAACGTGATCTTCACCGCGCAGAACATCAGTGATGCCCATCGCGATATCGTCGATGGCGGAGGGCAGCATGTAGAGCCATGATCCATCGGCGCGGCGGATCACTGGGTCTGACATCTGGCGCGGGTCGAAGTTCTGCGCCCCCCGAATGCCATCGTTCCACATGATTGGCTGATCGTGATCGAGGAGGAAGCGCCAGTGCGGCTTCTCGCCCGCAGAAGCTTTGGCAGCGTGGTCTGCCTCGGTGAGCTTCAGCGCAGCACGATCGTAGATCGGGGGGAGGCCGCGCCCCAAGAGGATCTTGCGCTTGAGATCCAGTTCCTGCGCGGATTCATAGGCGCGATAGATGCGGCCTGCGGAAACGAGACGCTGGAATTCGCGCTCATAAAGGTCGGTGCGGAGCGACTGGCGTTCCTCACCTTCGGGCACGAGGCCAAGCCATTGCAGATCGGCGCGGATCGCTTCGACATACTCCTCGCGGCTGCGTTCGGCATCGGTATCGTCTATGCGCAGCACGAACTTGCCGCCGGTCTTCTTTGCCAGCAGCCAGTTGTGCAGCGCAGTGCGGACGTTGCCGACATGGAGCTTGCCAGTGGGCGATGGGGCGAAGCGGGTTACCGTGGTCATGCGCAACGCCCTAGCGCGCCGGGCGTTCAAGGGGAAGGGATGAGCGCTACGGCGTGAATCGTGGCGTTGTAGAGCGCGTCGTGCCGGTCGGCGCGAACGAAGCCGGTTATGGCATCGGTGAAGGCTGCGCGATTGCCGGCCTGTGCGGAGCGGGCAAGGGCCACCAGCGTTACTTCATCAGGCGTCATTGCAAGGCAGCAGGGGCGGTTGACCATAAAGGGTTCGGGCCAGACCTGCTTCACCGTTTGGACAAGGCCGTGGACGGCGCAGGCGGCTTCAACGCTGCGATAACGCTGGGCGAGGTCGGGCACGGGATCGCGCCCGGCCGCATCGAACAATGCGCACAGGCGCATGGCCATCGTAACGTGCAGGCTCTTGAGCGAGAGGCCGCGCACGTCGTGCGGGCGGGACAGGCTTTCGATCAGCGCGGAAAAGCGGGTGGACGATTCACCGAGCGGCTGGGGAGCGGGCATGGGCATCCTTTCTTGCGAACGAATCGCAAATTAGGTTGCCCACCCTCTCTCGTCAATGCGAATCATTCGCAAAAACTTAGCCGGTGCGGAAGCTGTGCGTGATCGGATAACGGCGGTCGCGGCCATAATTGCGTGCGCCGAGCTTTACGCCCGGAGGAGCCTGCCTGCGCTTGTATTCGGCAAGGTGCAGCAAGCGTTCGATGCGGATCACGGTATCGCGATCATGTCCTTCGGCAACGATCTGGTCGACACTCTTTTCATGCTCCACAAGGCCGAGGAGAATGGCGTCGAGCACGTCGTAAGGAGGGAGCGAATCCGAATCTTTCTGGTCCGGGCGCAGTTCGGCGCTGGGCGGCTTGGTGATGATCCGCTGCGGCATAACCGGGCCATCAGGGCCAAGGCCGATCTTGGGGCGCTTTATATTGCGCCATTCGGAAATGGCAAAGACGGTGGTTTTGTAGGCGTCTTTCAACGGGTTGTAGCCGCCGTTCATGTCACCATAGATGGTGGCGTAGCCGACGCTCATCTCGCTCTTGTTCCCGGTCGTCACCAGCATAGGGCCGAATTTGTTCGACAGCGCCATAAGCGTGACACCGCGAATGCGCGACTGGATGTTTTCCTCGGTCAGGTCTGGTTGCTTGTCCGTGAAGGCGGGGGCAAGCATGGTATCGAAAGCATCGACCGCCGGGACAATCGGCACGGTATCGAGCCGAAGCCCCAGCATCTGGGCGCAGCCTGCCGCATCATCAAGGCTTTCCTGGCTGGTGTAGCGGCTGGGCAGCATCACGCACCACACGCGGTCCGGGCCCAGCGCATCGGCGGCGATGGCGGCGCAGATTGCCGAATCGATGCCACCCGACAGGCCAAGCACCACGCCCGGAAAGCGATTGCGGTTCACATAGTCGCGCAGCGCCATGACCATCGCGCAATAGATGTCTTCGGGGTGTTCCGCGAGTTCGTGGACTTCACCCGGTTCGCACCGCCAGATGGAACCTGATCCGCGCGCTGTCTGCGTCCAGACGGTGGTGACGATCGATTCTTCCCAATCGGGCATCTGCACCCACAGCGCGCCTTCGGGGCCGACGACGAAGCTAGCACCGTCGAAGGCCAGCTCATCCTGCCCGCCCACGCGATTGAGATAGGCAACGGGAATGCCCGTATCGATAGCGCGGCGTTTGGCCACACCATCGATGCGCAGAACATCCTTGTCGATTTCATAGGGGCTGCCGTTGATGCAGATGAAGATTTCCGCGCCAAGTTCGGCCAGATGACGGCACACGTCCGGGTGCCAGATGTCCTCGCAAATCGGCAGGCCCAGCATCGCGCCCTTGAACAGCACGGGTTCAGGCAAGGGGCCGGGCATGAAATAGCGCTTTTCATCGAACGTGCCGTAGTTGGGCAGTTCATACTTGAAGCGTGTGGCCGCGATGCGCCCGCCTTCGAGCAGGGCCACGCCATTATGCAGCGCGCCATCGCGCACGAAGACCGATCCGACGAGCATGGCGGGGCCACCGTCTGCCGTGACACGGGCCAGCTTTTCCAGTTCCACCGCTGCGTAGGCGACCAGCGCTGGCTTCATGATCAGGTCTTCCGGCGGATAGCCGATCAACTGCAGTTCGGGAAAGACGATCAGGTCCGCATCGGGCACCTTTTCGCGCACGGCGAGCATCGCGGCGGCATTGGCGGCAAGATCGCCGACCGACTGGTTGAGCTGGGCGAGGGTGATGCGAAGTGTATCTGCCATGATCTGATCACTAGGCGGCAACACAGGGGTGCTGCAAGAGTTGCAAAGCTGTCATCTTGGGCTAAGGGCGCTGACGGGGACTGAACCGAGGGAATCGCACGCATGAAGATCATGGCTGGCAACTCAAACCTGCCGCTCGCACGCGCCATTTCGGCCTATCTCGAAATGCCGCTGACCGACGCCAGCGTGCGCCGTTTTGCCGACGAGGAAGTCTTCGTGGAAATCCACGAAAACGTGCGTGGCGAAGATGTGTTCGTGGTGCAGTCCACCAGCTATCCAGCGAACGACAACCTGATGGAACTGCTGATCTGCATCGACGCGCTGCGCCGTGCATCGGCAAAGCGCATCACGGCGGTGGTCCCCTATTTCGGCTATGCCCGCCAAGACCGAAAGCCCGGCCCGCGCACGCCTATCTCGGCCAAGCTGGTCTGCAACCTGATTACCGAGGCTGGGGCCGACCGCGTTCTGGCCGTCGATCTTCACGCCGGGCAGATTCAGGGTTTCTTCGATATCCCGACCGATAACCTGTTTGCCGCACCGGTTATGGCGGCGGATATCCAGACCCGTTACGGCACGCAGGAACTGATGGTCGTTTCGCCCGACGTGGGCGGCGTGGTTCGCGCCCGCGCGCTGGCCAAGCGCCTGAACAACGCGCCACTGGCGATTGTGGACAAGCGACGTGATCGCCCCGGCCAGTCGGAAGTGATGAACATCATCGGTGACGTGAAGGGCCGCATGTGCATCCTGATCGACGATATCATCGATTCGGGCGGCACACTTTGCAACGCGGCGCAGGCATTGATGGACGCGGGTGCGGCGGGCGTATCGGCCTATATCACTCACGGCGTTCTGTCGGGCGGCGCAGTGGCCCGCGTCGGCAATTCAGCGCTGAAGGAATTGGTCATTTCCGATACGATCATGCCAACCGAGGCGACTGCATCGTGTGACCGCATCCGCGTGCTAACCATTGCTCCGCTGATTGGCGAAGCGGTGCGCCGTATTGCCGATGAAAGCTCGGTTTCCAGCCTTTTCGACTAAGTTTTGTTGTCTGATTTCAGCCGTTCCAGCCATGCGCGGGCCTGTTTGGGTTCGCCCACGGCGTTGGCGAGGGGCTTGCCGCGCGCGGCCATGAATTCATCATGGAGCGTGAATGGTTCCATGAACAATTGTTCGCGTGCCTCGGCAATTTCATCGGCAAGGTCTGAAAGCGCTTTTATCACCGGAGCGGTGGCGGCACGCATGATCTTGTCGGCATTGTGGTCGAACAGGCCCCATTTGCCTGCTGCCGTCACTTCCAGCGCTGCAATCAGCGCTTCTGTATAGTCCGCTTCCATTTCAGAGCGGCGCTTGTCGAGACGTTCGAGACGATCAGCCCTTGCCATCTGCCCGGCCTAGGCGAGGCGGTGTCGATGCGCAACCGCGCTTATTCCCCCATGCGCACCCGCGCTCATTCCCAAGGTTTCACCTCGCCCGGTTCCAGCCGGCGGATCGTTTCCAGTCTGCGCGTTTGCCGCGATTCGAGGCCGATGGTCATCAGCGGTTGGGGACGTTCCACGAACTGGCGGGGACTCATCCCGAAAAGTTCGGTGAATTCGCGGATCAGGTGGCTCTGATCATAATAGCGCAGGGCGATGGCTTCGGCCTCGGCGTGATCGGCCACACCGCGTAAGTGGCTGGCCATATCGAGTGCGCGGGCGCGGCGGAGCACCTGTTTGGGAGCCATCCCGAAATCGCGACGGACGATGCGTTCAAGCCGCCGCTGATCGACGTCAAATTCTTCGGCCAAGCGCGCAATGCTGACGGTGGGATCGGTGAAGGCAGCGGCTTCGAACCGTGCGGAAATAGGATCGGGTTCGCGCACGGCGCGGTCGGCGATCAGACTGCGCATTTCGTGCTCCATCGCTCGCACCCAATCTTCGGGCGAGTCATCGGGATGACACAAATCGAGCCAGCGCTGTTCGGGCAGGCCAAGGTCGGTGAAGGTTTCCAGCCTGTCCACCAGATCGGCCAGCTTAGGACCATTGATCGCGTGGCACACGCCCGGACGCAGGAACACCCCCACACTGGTGAAACTGCCGGTTACGCTGATCGGCATCCGCCGCGAATGCGGGCCGAAAAGCATGGCCGCGTTGCCTGCCGCTTTGTCTCCGACCGCTGTGGATGCCTGCCAATGCCCCCGCAACTGGATGCGAATACAGGCAAAATCGCTCAACAGTCCGCAATCAAGGCGATGATCGGGCGGCGTATCGACCACGGTTACATAAAACCGCCCGACCCAGCGTTCGAGATCGGCAGCAGGAGCGCGGCTATAAGAAATGGGCTGGCCATCGCGCGTGGCATTGGGTGAAGCAATCGCGCGATTCACGCCGGGCGATCGTTCCGCCCCCGGCCGGTTACTTCGTGTCATCCACTATGCCCCCAGGCAACCCGCTATGGTTGATGGTGCCGTAATGCCCCCGCATCAATGCACCTGTGCGCCGTGTCACGCTGCATCGAATGTTACAACTGTTCAATACGCGGAAGTGTAAATCTTGCGCTACGGGTTGACCTCCCGATGCGCAGGCGGGCACAGGCAATGATATGAAGCTGGACCAAGATATCGCCCTCGCGCTGCGCCTTGCCGATGCTGCCGCCGCCGCGATCCGACCGCACTTCCGCACCGTAACGGCTGAACGGAAAGACGATGCCACCCCGGTTACCTTGGCTGACCGGGCGGCAGAGGAGGCCATGCGCCGGATACTGACTGCCGAAGTTCCGCGCGACACGATAATTGGTGAGGAATTCGGCTCCACTGCAGGCACATCAGGCCGAAGCTGGGTTCTTGACCCTATCGATGGCACGGCAGGTTTTCTTGCCGGGCGTCCGATCTTTGGCACGCTGATTGCGCTCGTCGTCGAAGGTTTTCCCGTGCTTGGCGTGATCAATCAGCCGATCACGGGCGAGCGATGGGTGGGGGCGATGGGAATGCAGACCACGTTCAACGGTAAGCCGGTGCGCACTCGCATCTGCCGCGAACTTTCCGAAGCGACACTGGCCACGACAGGGCCGCATTACTTTGATGATCACGATGGCGGGCACTTCATGGGCCTTGCCGCGAAAACCGATCACAAGCGCATGGTGATGGGCGGTGATTGCTATAACTACGCCATGCTCGCCACCGGCCAGCTAGACGTGGTGTGCGAAGCGGGGCTGAAACTGCACGATTGGGCGGCCTTGGTGCCCGTGGTCGAAGGTGCGGGCGGCACGATGGCGGACTGGAATGGCGAGCCGTTGCACGCCGGGTCCGACGGTCATGTCATCGCGCTGGGTGACCCGGCGCGGTTGGACGATGTGGTGGAAGCACTGGCCTGCGGGCACTGAGCAGACTGGGCCTACAGGCCAGCGCGCAGCATCCAGTCGTGGAACAGGCGCACCGGGCGCGATTGCAAGGCGCGCGGGCGGCATACGAACCAGTAGGAATAGGGGCTGTCCACGTCGATGTCGTAAAGCCTGGCAAGGCGCGAATCGTGGCTGCGATGATAGTGGTCATCGTGCATGATCGCGATGCCGAGGCCTTGGGCCGCTGCTTCGAGGATGAGCTGGCCCGAATCGAAGTGGTCGATCGCAGCAGGTTCCAGCTTTTCGAGGTGGAGCGCCTTTTTCCACGCCTCGAAACTCATCGGCAGATCATTGTGGACGAGGAACGTCTGCTTCGAAAGCTTGGCAATGTCGGGGCGCTCGCCCAGTTCGCTGGCCAGCGCGGTGGACGTGATAGCGTGGACGCGGTTGTGATCGAGCCGCACCGAATGGAGCGAGGCGTCCGGCCCTTCTGACAGAACGATGGCCGCGTCGATCGTATCGCCCAGTTTGGTTTCGGCGGCGTGGCCCGAATCGATATCGATGTGCAGTTGCGGGTGTAGCTTGCGCAGTTCGCCAAGGCGCGGGAACAGGCGCTGGCTGCCGAAAAGGGGCAGCACGCCAAGGCGCAAGCGCATGACCTTGCCGGTATCGATCAGGCGGTCCACGCGATCCGCCATCTCGTCGATCAGCGGGGCGACAGCATCGTAAAGCTGCTGGCCTTCCTCAGTGAGTTTAAGCGCCTGATGCTTGCGCTCGAACATCGGCTTGCCCACGAAATCTTCAAGCGCGCCAAGGCGGCGGGACAGCGCCGAGGGACTGAGCGCAAGTTCTGCCGCCGCCGTCTTGGCCGAGCCTGCGCGCACGACGCGAATGAACGCCTCTAGCGAGCGCAGGGGGGGGAGGCGGCGGATCATCTTTCTACCCTATTCTTCAGTGGCCAGTCCGGCCAGCGGTGCATGAAGCCGGAGCCGGGTGAGGCGGCGTTCATCGCCTCCTGTCACCTCAAGCCGCCAGCCACTCGCATGTTCAAGCACGCGCCCAACGGGCGGCACTTCGCCCGCCAATACCACGGCAAGCCCGCCGAGCGTATCCACGTCTTCCTCCACTTCTGCAAGCCGGGGATCAACCGTTTCCGCTACGTCATCCAGCTCTGCACGGGCATCGGCGTCCCATGTATCGGGATCGATCCGGCGGAGCAGTTCCTGCGGGGCGTCGTCGTGCTCGTCCTCGATCTCACCAATGATCTCCTCAACGAGATCTTCGATGGTTATGATGCCATCCGTGCCGGAATATTCGTCTATGACCACGGCAAGGTGGGTACGCCGGCTGCGCATGTCTGCCAATACGTCAAGCGCGCCCCGTGCCTGCGGCACGAACAGGGGCTGGCGCATCAGGCTGGTCCAATCCTTGGGTGGCTGCTTGCCGGAAAGAAGCATCCCCGCGACGATCACGAAAACGTCCTTAACGTGGACCATGCCGATGATCTCGTCGAGCGATTCGCCAAAGACCGGCATCCGGCTGTGACCATGTTCGGCGAAGGCAGCCACGAGTTCCTCGAACGTGGCCGAGGCGGGCACGGCGATGATTTCGCCACGGGGAATCGCCACGTCATCGGCATCGTGTTCGCTGAAATGGAGCAGATTGCGCAGCATCTGGCGTTCAAGCGGATTGAGATCGCCGTTGCTGCCGTCCTGATGGTTCGGCTCGCCCTCGTGCTCGTCTATCGCTTCTTCGATCTGCGCGCGCAGCGACTGGTCGTGGTCCGGCCCTTTGAAAAAGGCCCTGATCGCGCGCCACAGCGCGCGACTACTACTGTCTCCGTCTCCAGAACGGCTGTCGCCGGTGGAGTCATTGCCCTCAGGCACTGTTCAATTCCCTCTTAAGCTCAGTCTTCGACCGCATATGGGTCGGCAATGCCCATCAGTGCAAGCGACTTCCGCTCGAGGTCTTCCATTTCGTCGGCTTCGGCCTCGCCAAGTTCATGGTCGTAACCTGCGAGATGGAGAAGGCCGTGGACGATGAGGTGGGTGGCGTGGACTTCGACCGATACGCCCTTTTCCGCAGCTTCGCGGGTGCAAACGCCGTGGGCGAGGATCATGTCGCCCAGCATTCCGGGCGCATTCGTATCGCGTGCAGCGTGCAACACTTCCTCGCGCGACAGCATCGGGAACGACAGGACATTGGTGGCCTTGTCCTTGGCCCGCCATTGCTTGTTCAGCGCGTGAACCTCTTCATCATCGGCCATGACAAGGCTGACGAGCAAGTTTTCATGGCCCAGTTCCGGTGCAATGCGCGCGGTTGCTTCGGCAGCGCGGTTGGCGAGGGCCTCCCAATCGGTGTCCTCGCCCCACACGGGGTCAATATCAATTTCAAGGATGGGCGCGGTCAAGCGTCCTTCCCTTCATATGCCTCGACGATCCGGCCAACGATGGGATGGCGCACCACATCGGCCGTCTTGAAGCGCACCGTGGCGATGCCTTCGACGCCTTCAAGGCGCTGCACTGCATCGTTGAGGCCGCTTGCCCCAACGCCGCCGGGCAGGTCGACCTGCTTGGGGTCACCGCACACCACCATCCGGCTGTTCTGGCCAAAGCGGGTGAGGAACATCTTCATCTGCGCAGGCGTGGTGTTCTGTGCCTCGTCGAGAATGACGAAGGCATCGGCGAGCGTGCGACCGCGCATGAACGCGATGGGCGCAATTTCGATTTCACCGCTGGCGATGCGGCGTTCGACCTGTTCGGGTGGCATACAATCGTACAGCGCATCGTAGAGCGGGCGCAGATAGGGATCGACCTTTTCCTTCATGTCGCCGGGCAAGAAACCAAGGCGTTCGCCCGCTTCAACTGCCGGGCGCGAAAGAATCAGGCGCTGGACCGAACCGCTGATGAGCTGCGCCACGGCCTGCGCCACGGCGAGATAGGTCTTACCCGTGCCTGCGGGGCCGAGCGCGAAGATCACGTCATGGCTGATCAGAGCGCGCATGTAGTCGATCTGGGTGGCGCTGCGCGGCACGATGGTTTTTTTGCGCGTGCGGATCATGATGGGCGGTGCGCCACCGGGAGCGCCTGTGATGATGCCCTCCAGTGTCGGCTCTACGCTCATCGCAATCAGCGAATCGACCGCGCCCGAATCGAGATCCTGCCCCGACAGCAAGCGCTGGTGCATTCCTTTCAGCACTTCGCGTGCGCGCGCCACCGAATCGTCCGGCCCTTCGATCAGCACGCGATTGCCACGCGCCGATATGTAAACTCCCAGCCGGTTCTCGATATGCACGAGATTGGTGTCGAACTGGCCGAACAGGGTGCCAAGCACGGTCTGCTCGTCAAACTCGACCTCGACACGGGCACGCCTGTGCGCGTCAGGGCGGTGTTGCGATTCCGGTCGATGATGCGCTTCGTCGGCGCGGTGGGGTTTACGGGCCATGTGCTCCTTTCAGATTAGGGCCTGATGCAGAGCATAGGTACGGATATTGCGCGCACAAGACGCGTGCCGACTATTCCACAGCCGTATTAGACAAGCCGACCCGATAGCGAGTTCGGCCCGGCATCAACCAGTTCGACCGTGACCATCTGCCCAATGTCGGCATCACCCGTGAAATGTACCGATTGCAGCCACGGCGATTTGCCCAGCCACTGGCCGCGATGCTTGCCCCGGCGTTCGACCAGAACGTCACAGGTCTTACCCACGCTGTCCTTGTTGAACGCCAGTTGATCGCGGTTGATGGCGGCCTGAAGGCGTTGCAGGCGCTCGTCCATTACACTGGCGGACACATGATCGGGCATCGTTGCTGCCGGGGTGCCGGGGCGAGGCGAATACTTGAAGCTAAAGGCCTGCGCATAGGCGACCTGTTCGACAAGGCGCAAGGTGTCTTCAAACTCGGTGTCGGTTTCGCCCGGAAAGCCGACGATGAAATCGCCAGACAGCGCGATGTCTGGCCGGACGGCGCGGATGCGTTCCAGCAGCGCCATGTAGCTATCAACCGTATGGCTGCGGTTCATAGCCTTCAGCACGCGGTCGTTGCCTGCCTGCACCGGCAGGTGCAGGAACGGCATCAGCTTTTCCAACTCACCATGCGCGGCGATCAATCCGTCGGTCATGTCGTTGGGATGGCTGGTGGTGTAGCGGATACGTAGCAGATCTGGATTTGCGGCCAGTGCGCGAGCAAGGCCATCGAGGCCAACAGTGCGGCCCTTGTCATCCTCACCCGTCCATGCGTTGACGTTCTGCCCCAGCAGCGTGATCTCACGTGCGCCGCCCGCAACCAGAAGCTTTGCCTCTTCGACCAGATCGGCAAACGGGCGGCTGATTTCGGCACCGCGCGTATAGGGCACCACGCAGTAGGTGCAGAACTTGTCGCACCCTTCCTGCACCGTCAGAAAGGCGGTGGGCGCAGACTTGCGGCGCTTGGGCAGGGCGGCAAACTTGGCCTCGGCGGGCATGTCAGTCTCGGTGGCGCGCTTTCCGGCGGCGGCATCGGCAACCATTTCGGGCAGGCGGTGGTAAGACTGGGGGCCTACCACCACCTTCACGCTGGGCGCACGGGCCATGATTTCCTCGCCCTCTGCCTGCGCCACACAGCCAGCAACGGCGATCAGCGGAGCACTGCCATCATCGCGCCGCAAGCGGCCAATGTCCGAATAGACCTTCTCGGTCGCCTTTTCGCGGATATGGCAGGTGTTCAGCACGACCAGATCGGCGTCGTCACCTTCTGCCGCCGCCGACATACCCTCAGCGGCGAGCAGTTCGGCCATGCGTTCTCCGTCATAGACGTTCATCTGGCAGCCGAAGCTCTTGACGCGGAAGGTTTTGGGGGAGGGCGCAGCGGAAGACATGACGCGCGCCGATAGTGGATTTGTCTGGCTTTGTCTAACGCGCCACGCTCATCGCGGTGAGGATACGGTCACGGGCCGCCGTGGCCATTACCTTGCGATTGGCGGCTTCTTCTGCGGTCAACGGCGGCAGGAAGTGCACCGTTACCGGCACCGACCTGTGTCGAGCGAGAATTTTGAGAAAGTTGTCCAACCCAGGTTCTTCGCCGACCCAGGCAATAGAGGCTACGTTCTGGCCATAATCCAGCCAGACCGGCTGTATTGCAATGCCCGGCGGCGGTGGATCAAGCGCTGAGAGCAGCGAGGATTTGAACGGCAGAAGGCTGAGCCCATCGCTGGTGGTGCCTTCAGGAAAAACGGCGAGTGCGCCCGTATCGGTCAGCGCATCGCGAACCTGTTCGACCTGTGAATGAACCGACCGCCGATCATGGCGGGCGACGAACACGGTGTCGTTCATTTCGCAGAGCCATTTGAGCAGGCCCACATCGGCAAGCCCGGAGTGCGCCACGAAAGCGCTGCCGCTGGCGCCGGAGATTACCGGTATGTCGAGCCAACTGACATGATTGGAAAGGAGGAAGGCTCCCTTGCGTTCAGGCGCGCCCTCGATTCGCACCCGTGCGCCTGCGATCCACGCGATGCCGCCCAGAAAGATGCGCGGCCAAGGGTTGTGAAGGCGTAAAATACGCCAAAGATAATAGAGCGGCACGCAAGCCAGCAGCAACAGCAGCATTGCCAGAATGCGCACCGCGATGCGCGCTCGTCCGACAAGGGAAATTGCCGGACGATCAAAAGCGTCAGCCGTCGCGTTCAAGCTTGACGCCGTAAAGCTCCATGCGGTGATCGACGAGCCGGTAACCGAGCTTTTCGGCAATCTGGCGCTGGAGCTGTTCAAGTTCGGGATCGACGAACTCGATGACCTTGCCGGTCTCAACGTCGATCAGGTGGTCGTGATGCGCCTCTGGCGTGGCTTCATAGCGCGCACGCCCGTCGCCAAAGTCGTGGCGATCAAGGATGCCCGCTTCTTCGAACAGGCGCACGGTGCGATAGACCGTGGCAATGGAAATGCGCGGATCGATCGACGAAGCGCGTTCGTGCAGCTTCTCTACATCGGGGTGATCGTCGCTTTCCGAAAGGACACGCGCAATGGTCCGACGCTGGTCGGTGATGCGCAGGCCGCGTTCGGCGCAGAGAGCTTCAATGTCGATCGCCTGGTGCACTGGGAACTCATCAAAAAAGGATCGGCCCGCCTGTCTATAGACTGGCGGGCCGAATCTTCAACTGCGTGCAATCGTATTGCGCGACAGCCTGTTCAGATCAGGACGCAGCCTTGCGACCGCGCTTTGGTGCGGGCTTGCGGCCAAGGCCGATCTTCTTGGCAAGTTCCCGGCGCTTTTCAGCATAGGCAGGAGCGACCATCGGATAGTCGGCAGGAAGATTCCAGCGCGTGCGATACTGCTCCGGGGTCATGTTATAGCGCGTAGCAAGGTGGCGCTTGAGCATTTTCAGCTTCTTGCCATCTTCCAGGCAGACGATGTGATCGTTCTTCACCGAAGAGCGGATCGAAACGGCCGGTTCGGGCGCAGGTTCTTCGACAGGGGCGGGCTGATCGAGACCGGCTAGCGCCGAATAGACATTGGTGATCAGCGTGGGCAGGTCACCCACGGCAACGCTGTTGTTGCTGACATGTGCTGCCACGATGTCAGAGGTGAGCGTGATCAGTGTCTCCCGCATATCGTTTTGAATTTCACTCATTGCGAACCGGCCTTCTTTGGAATTGGTTATCGGGCTTCGACTGCAATCAACTTTGATTGGTGACCCAGATCACGTCTTATAGTCCTATGAACGAAAGTTACAACCAGAACTTGCCCTTGTCTGGAATCATTTTGCAAAATCCTGCTAACGCTAGCAAGTATCGGATTAATCCTGAAAGATCAATTCCTGGCTGATTGCATCGATACGGCCTCCTCCCGGTGTCCTGTAATAGGACGGACGCCTGCCGATCTCTCGAAAACCGTGTGCAGCGTAAAGAAATGCCGCTGGATTTCCGTGGCGCATTTCAAGGAATACCCGCGCCATGCCAGTTGCCTTGGCCGATTCAAGAAAACGTGAAAGCAGCAAATGACCTAAGCCTCGGCGCCGATACTCTGGTGCAATCGCAAAAAGTAGAAGTTCTTCCTCGTCCAGAATGGCGCGACTCATGAAAAAACCGGCGATATCGGTTGTTTCCGCAATATGCGCCGCGCCGTCTGGTGCGATCAGGCCATAACGACAATTACTTATGGTGAACGCATCGGAAACTTGCCGCCGATTCCATGCCTCACCGAATTCGGCGGAAAAGGCCCGTTCCATTACCGACATGATGCGGTCGATATCGTCGGGCGGGGCGATCATATCTTGATGAACGTCTCTGGTCAGGCTGTTTTGGCAGGCAGCCGTGCGTCGGGTGCCCTGCCATAAAGAGGACGAGGGGCGGCGTGGAGGTGCCGCGCGCCAAGTAACCCGAACGCGCGCGCATCGGGCCGCAGGTCAAGCGCTATGACCTCGGGGCGTTCAATGGCGCAGGGTGCGGCCTGGCTGCCGGCAACGATCCCCGCCAAACTCCGTGCCAGCACTTGTGTCGAGGGCAGCGATTCGACCACGCCAAGCGATGCACCGTCTGCGCCGAATGTCTGGAAAAACCATTCGCCGTGCCCGCCTGTCATGCACACGTCAATTGCCGCGCCGGGATGGTCTGCGCGCGCCATTGCCGCGACAAGCGACAGGCTTTCATAACCCTCTACGGTTGCATTCCACGCCAGCGCCAGTGCGCGGGCTGCTGCGATCCCGACGCGAATGCCGGTAAAACTGCCGGGGCCAACGTCAACTGCGATCACGTCTGCGCGCCCTTTTTCGGGCAGGGCAGCGATCATTGGCACCAGCCTTTCGGCGTGGCCACGACCAAGTGCCAGGCATTCGCCTGCGATAAGTTCGTCGTCCTCAAACAGCGCGACCGAGCAGGCTTCTGTCGCACTGTCGATCACCAATCTGCGCATTCAGGCCGCGCGCACTTCACTGACTTCGGGGACGTAGTGCTTGAGCAGGCTTTCGATGCCGTTCTTGAGCGTTGCGGTAGAGGAGGGGCAGCCGGAGCACGCGCCTTGCATCTGCAGATAGACCACACCTTCGCGGAAGCCCTTGTAGATGATGTCGCCGCCATCGTTGGCCACGGCGGGCCGCACGCGGGTTTCGATCAGATCCTTGATCTGTTCGATCACGTCCGCGTCTGCCGGATCATCGGCAAAATTTTCGTCCGCTTCGGCAGGAACGGAAATTCCGGCGGCAGTTCCGGCGGCGAACAGCGGGGCCTGTGCAACGAAATGGTCCAGCAGAAGCGATAGCACCTGCGGCTTGAGCGAGGCCCATTCAACGCCGGGGGCGGCGGTTACCGAAATGAAATCGCGCCCGAAGAATACGCCCGTCACATCGCCCAGATCAAACAGGGCTTGCGCCAGTGGCGACGCTTCGGCCGCTTCGGGCGACGTGAATTCGCGCGTGCCGGATGCCATGACCAGTTCGCCGGGCAGGAACTTGAGTGTGGCGGGGTTGGGCGTCGTTTCGGTCTCGATGAACATGATTCGCATGTAAGGCAGCCGCGCAGGCGGTCAAGTGGATCAAGCGGATAGTGGCTGCGCACGAAGGCCTTGCAGACGAATTTTCCGCTGTGCTGGACGATGGACGCATGGCGCTTGCAATGGCAGCCCGCTATGGCAGGGCGATGAACCCCACTTGTCGCGCCCTGCGCTTTATCGCCCCTGCTGCACTGCTTGTTGCCGCTACCTCTGTACTGGCCGCTCCGGCGAAGCCTGCCGCCCAGCCTGCGGCACCTTCATCGAAAGTCATTCCCCTGCCGTTGAACCCCATCGTTCCGGCGACCGAGCGGGTTTGCAGTGCGGCCAAAGCCAGTGGGTTAGGGGCATCGCAGCTTAAACCGGCAGAAGGGGCCAAGCCTGCCAAGGCGGATTACGTGCTGGTCAACTACATCGGCTACCTTGCCGCAAATGGCGAAGTGTTCGATCAGAACATGCAATCGGCATTCCCCGTAGAGGGCGTGATCCCTGGCTTTTCCGAAGGCCTGCAGATGATGGCCAAGGGCAGCATCTGGCGCTTTTGCGTGCCGTCCGCACTTGGTTACGGGGCGCAGGAATCCGGGCCGATCCCTGCCAATTCCGATCTCGTCTTCCAGGTTGAGCTAGTAGACTTCAAGAGTGCGGCAGAAGTGGAAGCCATGCGTGCGGCACAGGCCGATGCCACCTCGGCGGCGAGTGAGGCTGCGGCAGAGGCGGCTGAAGAAGCCGCAAAAGCCGCTGCTGCCGCAGCGCCGCAATAACAGGTCTATTCACTGGTCCTTCATCCACATGCTTCCTATAGTCGGGCGATGCGATCGAAAAACACGCGCGCCCGGCGCATAGGCCTCGTTCTTTCCCTCCTGCTGGTTTCCACGGCTCCTGTCGTCGCCCAGACGCCCGCCAAGGCGCCTGCCGCCGCTGCGGCCAAGGCATCGATCCCCTGGCTCTATCAGGGTTCCGACGTGCCGCAGGACAAGGCGTGGACCTTTGGCGTTCTGCCCAATGGCCTGCGCTATGCCGTGCGCCACAATGGCGTGCCGCCCGAACAGGTTTCGATCCGCGTGCTGGTGGATGCAGGGTCGATGTATGAGACCGAAGACCAGCGCGGGTATGCACACCTTCTCGAACACCTGACCTTCCGTGAATCGAAGTATCTGAAGGAAGGGGAAACGATCCCCACTTGGCAGCGCCTTGGTGCCACATTCGGTAGTGATACCAACGCTGAAACCAGCCCCACGCAAACTGTTTACAAGCTGGACATTCCGCAAGCCGATCCTGCCAAGCTGGACGAAACGTTCCGGCTGCTGTCGGGCATGATCACCGCGCCGATCTTTACCGATCACGGCGTGAAGACCGAAGTGCCGATCGTGCTGGCCGAAATGCGCGAACGCACCAGTGCGCAGTCGCGCGTGCTGGATGAAACGCGGAACCTGTTTTTCAAGGGGCAGTTGCTGGCCGCGCGCAATCCCATCGGCACCGTGCCTACGCTTGAGGCGGCAAATGGTGCAAAGGTTAAGGCCTTCCACGACAAGTGGTATCGCCCGGACAATACCGTGATTGTGGTGGCGGGCGATGCCGATCCGGCCACGCTCGTTGCGCGTATCGAACAGTGGTTCGGCGGTTGGAAGGTTGCGGGCAAGAAGTCTCCGCAGCCCGATTTCGGCAAGCCCGTCGCCCCTGTCGGGATCGACCCGGCCAACCCCGTGGGCGAAGCCAAAGTCATGGTCGAACCCGATCTGCCGCGCATCGTGAACTGGGCCGTGCTGCGGCCCTGGAAAAAGGTGAACGATACCATCGCCTACAATCAGGCACTGATGTTGGACCGGCTGGCGCTGGCGCTGATCAACCGCCGCCTTGAAGGCCGCGCGCGGGCAGGGGGCAGCTACCTTGCCGCCTCGGTGGACGAGATGAAGCAGGAGCTTTCGCGCTCTGCCGATGCCACCATCGTAACGGTCACCCCGCTGGGCGAAGACTGGAAAAGCGCCGTCACTGATGTGCGTGCGGTGATCGCCGATGCATTGGCCACACCGCCTTCGCAGGAAGAGATCGACCGTGAGGTGGCCGAGTTCGAAGTGGCATTCAAGGTGGCTGTGGAAACGCAGTCGACCCTTGCCGGGTCAAAGGCTGCAGACGACATCGTCAACGCCGTGGACATTCGCGAGACCGTGGCGAATCCAGATACCGTCTATCAGATTTTCAAAAGCTCAACCCCGCTGTTCAAGCCAGATGCCGTTCTGAAAAGTACGCGCGCGCTGTTTCAGGGCACGGTTGTTCGCCCAATGATGATCACGCCCAAGACGGGCGAGGCGGACGAGGCCGCGCTGCGCACCGCGCTCACTGCGCCGGTCGAGGCCGCATCCGGCAGCCGCGTCGCCGCCAATTCGCTCAAGTTCGAAGATCTTCCGCCGGTCGGTACGCCCGGCACCGTGGCCACAGCACGACCCATTGGCCTGCTGGGCATCGAACAGATAGAACTGTCCAATGGTGTGAAGGTTCTGCTCTGGCCCAACGATGCCGAGCCCGGACGCATCATCCTTAAGGCGCGCTTCGGTGGCGGCTATTCTGCGATCAGTCCGCAGAACGCGGTCTATGGTCCCATCGGACAGATGGCGCTGATGGACAGTGGTATCGGTGCCTTGGGCCGTGACGATCTTGACCGCTTGGCCACGGGCCGCAAACTGAGCCTCGATTTCAATATCGACGACACCGCGTTCGTCCTTTCAGCCGACACGCGCCCCGCCGATCTTGCCGATCAGCTCTATCTGATGGCCGCAAAGCTCGCCACGCCGCGCTGGGATGCAAACCCCGTGCTGCGCGCGAAGGCGGCGGCGAAGCTGCAGTATGAAAGCTTCAATTCTGCGCCGATGGCCGTGCTCAACCGCGATCTTAACTGGTTGATGCGCGATGGTGATCCGCGCTATGCCACGCCCAATCCGGCAGAGCTTGAGAAGGTGACGCCCGAAGGCTTCCGCGCGGCGTGGGAGCCTTTGTTGGCGCAAGGACCGATTGAAATCGACATGTTCGGCGATTTCAATCGGGACCAAGCGATTTTTGCGCTGGAAAAGACCTTCGGCGCTCTGCCTGCCCGTCCTGCTGTCGAACAGCCCGCTCTGGCACCCAACATCCCTGCGCACAATGAAGAGCCGCTGGTTCTGACGCATCGTGGCGACCCGTCTCAGGCCGCCGCCGTCGTCGCATGGCCCACCGGTGGCGGGCAGCAGGGCGTGCGTGAAAGCCGCCAGCTCGAAATCCTTGCGCAGATATTCAACAACCGCCTGTTCGATGCAATGCGCGAGAAGGTGGGCGCAAGCTATGCGCCGCAGGTCGGGTCCAGCTGGCCGCTGGATCTGCCATCGGGCGGTTACATCTCCGCAATGGTGCAGTTGCGTCCCGGGGATTTCGACACGTTCTTTGCCGCGGCAGACAAGATCGCTGCCGATCTGGCGACCACTCCGCCCACGGCGGACGAGATTGGCCGCGTAACTGAACCGCTCAAGCAATTGATCACGCGGGCCAGCACCGGCAACGGTTTCTACATGTTCCAGCTGGAAGGTGCCGCAAACGATCCACGCAAGATCGCCGCGATTCGCACGATCCTCAATGATTACAGCCAGACAACGCCCGAACGGATGCAGTTGCTCGCCCAGCGCTATCTGGTGAAGGACCAGAGCTGGCGATTGGAAGTGGTGCCAGAGAAGAAGCCCTGAAGCTTGCTTAGCACTGGTTCTTCTTGTCGTTACCGGTCATGCCATTGCCGAGGCTGCGGTCGTCGCGCGCGATGACCGCAGCCTCTTCATGCAGGACGATCTTGTCGACGAACAGGGTGCCGAACAGGCCTTTGTATTCATACCACACTTCGGCGACCATGACCGCGCCGCCCGATGGTGCCTTGATGGTCTTGCCGCCGAGCGACAGGCCGTTGGCAATGGACGTCAGCAATCCGCCGGTGGTGTCAGGCTTACCGTGTTTTGACTGCTGTTTGCCCTTGCCCTTGCACTGTTGCCAGTGAACGTATTGCTTGCCGGTCACCGGATGGCCTTCAAGACTTGACAGGATGACCCGGCCATTTTCATCAAGGTTAATGGTTCCGCCTTCCTCAAGCGCGCCGTTGAGCACGGATTCCACGTCGGAACTGCTGACGGTGGGGGTCACGCCGCTGTTGTCCGTCTGGCCGATGCGCGATGCGTTGTCGGCCATCGACACTGCCACCTGACTGACTTCCAGCGCGGCGGCGTTCAGCCAGGCGATTTCCGCGCCATACATGCCCAGCGTCATGAACAGTGGCAGCACCAGCGCGAATTCGATCACCGAGACAGCATCGGTGTCGCGCAGAAGCGTGCGGGCGAAGTGCAATTTACTTCTCATGGGCAGCTTCCTGCGGTCGATCCGTAGTCCGTCTGGTTGCCGAAGGGCTGGTTCTTCACCACGGCAGTTGCCGAAAGCGTCCGGTCGGCCCATCGCGCCGGAAGGAACGGCACCTTGAACAGCGGTTCGAAGCTGGCCGTTACCTTATAGACCACGACATCGTTGGCATCGCCTGCGCTGCCCTGCTTGCCGACGTCTTCGTCCCACTCACCGCTGCGGTTTTCGTCGGTGTAGACTTCGTTGTTGTCGCAAATGGAATTGCCGTTTGCGTCGTTCCACTTTTCGGGCCGGCCGATATCGGAAAAATCGTAGTAGCTGGTGCGGCTGCTCTCGATGGTCACGCCGGGCAGGATGGGGCGGATCGCGTTGAGAACGCTGGCATCGGCCTGGGTCACGTTGCGGGTTTCGTTGGCCGAGGCGCGTGCGGCGCGATGGACTGCGCCCGTCAGCACGGACTTGCCATAGACCATCTGGCCGATGTCCAGAATGCCGACGAGGAAAACCATGAACAGCGGCAGGACGATCGCAAACTCGACGATCGTTGCGCCTTCCACGTTCTGTCGCAACTGGCGGACCATCATTGCACCACGCGCAATTCGCCAACCTGCTGGGCGATGGATTGGAAGGATTCCTCCAGCTCGCTGGCATTTTCGGCGGTGAACGAGCTGTCGGTGGAGGCGCAGGTTTCCAGTTCGGTGGTCATGCTTGCGGCAAAAGCGATGACCCAGACCCTGATGCCTTTGGCTTTCACCGCCTCACACAGCGCGAGAAAGCGCGAGTTGTGGCGACTGCCGTCGTTCGTGTAGCCATCATCGGTCACGCGGCGGTCGTGGTATTCTATGCCCCATGCCGATTGGGAGGAGAATGACGGTGACATTTCGCCATCGGTCATGAAGATCATGTGCCGCGCGACTTCGCCGCCGTTGGTGGGCCGTTCCAGAACGTTGTCGGACCAGATGCCATCGGGCGAGAGCAGCCGTGCCCCCCACACCATGCCGATATCGTGGTACGTCGCCCCGACCGGGATCAGCGCGTCGGCATAGGCGAAATAGGCTGTGCGATCCATCTCGCCGAGCAATCGCGCCGCGCTTGGGCAGGCGGAGAATGCCTGCTGTCCCGTGGACGATGGTATGGCACTGTTCATGTAGACATTGCCCCACCAATCGGTTGTCGTACGGATATAGGCGACTTCAGGCCACATCGGCGCCCATTTCATGGCGTTCGTGCCATCGGGCGCCGCGTCGATGTCGAGATCGTGCGCGCCATCGGGATCGAAGCCATTGAGGGCTGACCAGGTGAAGGCATCTTCCGACACGGTGGACCGCTCTTCGATGCAGCCTGCCCAGGTCGATGATACGGCTGCCCCGTTCGTACCGGTATTGGTGCTGACGGCTGCGAATGTCTTGTACCGGCTGACATCGAACGTCAGGGGGCGATATTCCCAGCGGCGGAAACTGCCATTTGCCCAGCGGATCGCCAGACGGGACTGCACGGTCCAGCTGTCGACCAGATAGTTCGGGCTTTTGTTATAGATCAGGCGGCCGACATTAACGGTCGAGCTGTAAGGGACGAAACCATAACGGATGCGGGCGTTGGTGCCCGATGCGGCGGCGGCAACGGTATCGTAGAAGTTCTTCATGGATGTTCGCAGCGCCTGTATTCGGGTCTGCGTCGTGCCCGCCAAGGTAAAGTCCATCGACCCGGTGGTGTCGAGCACCATCATTATGTCGCTGTTGCCGACTTCCATCGAAGCGGTGCACGTGGATCGCAGTTCAAAGCCGGTAAAGCCGAACAACTGCATCATGATGGGGGGCAGGGCCGTAGTGGCGACCGCGTTGATCGTGCTGCCCCGGTCTGCCGATGTGGCGGTGAAGGTGGTGTCGCTCGAACCTTGCCGCGCCTCGTCGAAGTTGGCGTAGAAATAGTTTTCGGCCTGTGCTCGCGCTGTGTCGTCGAGGCCGTTCGACGTTACGGCGCGGCGACCGGCCAGAACGCCCGCATCGCAGGCGGATTGTAGTCGCGTCTGCACCCGCCAGCCCCGGCTGATGTCCACCGCTCCACCGATCAGCGCAGCGACTGCAAAGATCGCTAGTGCCGACAGAGGCAGGATGTTGCCCGCGCGGCACTTTGCCAGACTGGCAATCAGGCGGGAGAAGGCGGGCATGATGGGTCGGTCGGCAGCCTGTTGGTTAGCCTGCACGGTTAACCGCCGATCCACCAAGAGATGGCGACCGGCCGGCTAAGGGAAAGCCCCTACGCCTGTTCGCTTCTGTCGATTGCTGTGAACGCAAGGCTTCCTTTGCATTTCTTGCCTGTCGCGCGTAAAGGCCACCGCCTTGAAAGGAATAGCAAGTGGCACAGAACTGGACTGCGGATTCGTGGCGTGGATATGAGGGACGGCATCTGCCGATCTATCCGAACGCTGAAAAGCTGAACGAGGTCGAGCAGACCCTGACGAGCTTTCCGCCGCTGGTCTTTGCGGGCGAGGCGCGCGCACTGAAGGCCGATCTGGCTCAGGTCGCTGCGGGCAAGGGCTTCCTGTTGCAGGGCGGCGATTGTGCTGAAAGCTTTGCCGAATTTCACCCCAACAACATCCGCGACACGTTCCGCGTGCTGCTGCAGATGGCGGTCGTTCTGACCTTCGCCAGCAAGCAGCCGGTGGTTAAGGTCGGGCGCATGGCCGGGCAGTTCGCCAAGCCGCGTTCGTCGCCGGTGGAAACCATCGGTGGCGTTGAACTCCCCAGCTACCTTGGCGACAACATCAACGGCATCGATTTCACCCCGGAATCGCGCATCCCCGATCCCGAACGGATGCTTCGCGCCTACAGCCAAGCTGCGGCGACGCTGAACCTGCTGCGCGCGTTCTCGACCGGTGGCTATGCCAACCTGCGTCAGGTCCATCAGTGGACGCTGGACCATATCGGCAAAAGCCCGTGGGCAGCCAAGTTTGCCGAAATGGCCGACAAGATCGGCGAATCGCTCGACTTCATGGAAGCGTGCGGCGTCGATCCCAGTTCGGTTCCGCAGCTTCAGGGCACCAGCTTCTACACCAGCCACGAAGCGCTGCTTCTGCAATACGAAGAAGCGATGACCCGGCAGGATTCGTTGACCGGTGATTGGTACGATACCAGCGCTCACATGCTCTGGATCGGTGATCGCACCCGCTTCGAAGGGTCGGCGCATGTCGAATACTTGCGTGGCGTGCAGAACCCCATCGGCATGAAGTGCGGCCCGTCGCTGACGGCGGATGCGCTGCTCAGGATGCTCGATACGCTGAACCCGGCGCGCGAACCGGGCCGCATGACCCTGATCAGCCGCTTTGGCCATGACAAGGTGGAAGCGGGCCTTGCGCCGCTGGTCCGCGCGGTAAAGCGCGAAGGGCACCCGGTCGTCTGGTCCTGCGATCCGATGCATGGCAACGTGATCAAGGCGGACAACGGCTACAAGACGCGCCCGTTCGACCGCATCCTGACCGAGGTGAAGGGTTTCTTCGCCGTCCACCGCGCCGAAGGCACGCACGCGGGCGGCATCCATATCGAGATGACAGGTCGCGACGTGACCGAATGCACCGGCGGTGCCGTAGCGATCACGCAGGAAGGCCTTGCCGATCGTTACCACACGCACTGCGATCCGCGTTTGAACGCGGCGCAGTCTATCGAACTGGCGTTCCTGATGGCCGAAGCGCTCAATCAGGAACGGGCAGAGCGCAAAGCCGAAGCAGCCTAAGCATGGCGCATTGCCTGCCCATCGCGGGCGGGCAATGCGCCACTATCTGGGATGCCGCACGTTCAGCGCGATCCCGGCAAGGTTCTGCTCCCGCTTGATCCAGCGCACCCGCACCGTTGTGCTGCCTTCTGAAAGCGACTGAAACCGCGCTAAGTGCGTCTTATCCGCCGCTGAACGGGCCTTGATGCGCCCATTGGCCTGCTCGATCACGGATTGGCTATCCCCGATCAGATCGAAAGCCGCGGCACCGCTCGCCATCGCGCATTCCAGCGCATGGATCAGCGCCAGCCATTCGGCATCGCCATTGGTGCCGTGGCCCAGATCGTCCCGCAGGTGCGCCACGCCGCGCAGTACGGCAGCCACTTCGATCCGCCCCGGATTGGGGCGGCATCCGCCATCGAAATAGACTTTCAGCCTGCGCGTTGCACTCATCCCGCCGAACTACCAGGCCCCGGCCTTCACCGCAAAGTGCATCGCCAGTTCCGCCAGCGGGCGCACGCGCTCCGACATGGCCTTGGCGTGTGCGCTGGAAGCAGTGCCATCGATCACCCGCTTCTTGATGCCCTGAATGATCCCGGCCAGACGGAAGAAGTTATAGGCGATGTACCAGTCGAGATCAGGCAGGCCATCACGCCCGGTCTTGTCGCAATAGCGCGCCACGACCGCGTCCAGTTCGGGAATTCCCAGCGCCTTGCGATCCAGATCCTGCACGCCCGAACGCCCGCCGTTGTCCTGAACCCACGCCGTGCAGAAATAGGTGAAGTCTGCCAGCGGATCGCCCAGCGTCGAAAGCTCCCAGTCCAGCACCGCCACAACACGCGCCTCTGTGGGGTGGAAGATCATATTGTCGATGCGGTAATCGCCGTGAACCACGCTGGTCCGGGTCTGTTCGGGCAGGGTGGCAGGCAGCCATTCGATCAGCCGCTCCATTTCAGGCATCGTTTCGGTTTCCGAAAGCCGGTATTGCTTGGTCCAGCGGTCTACCTGCCGTCCGAAATAGTTTCCCGGCTTGCCGAAATCGGACAGCCCCGCCGCTTCGATATCGACCGAATGCAGCGCCGCCAGTGTATCGACCATCGCGTCATACGTCGCATGGCGGAACGCCGGTGTTGCTCCCGGCATCGAGCCGTCCCAGATCGTCCGCCCGTCGACGCAGCCCATGACATAGAACCACGATCCAACCACGCTATCATCGGTACACAGGCCATACTGCCGCGCGACGGGAAAGCCGGTGCCCGAAAGCCCTGCCTGCACCCGATACTCGCGATCCACCGCGTGCGCCGATGGTAGCAGCTTGCCGAACGGTTTGCGCCGCAAGACATAGGGGCCTGATGGACTGTCGATCTTGTAGGTCGGGTTCGATTGCCCGCCCTTGAACTTGGAAACCGCCAAAGGCCCTTGAAAGCCTTCGACGTTTTCCACGAACCATCTGGTCAGCGCTGCCTCGTCCAGCTTGTCGGCCCCTTCGGGCGTCACCGTGCCGGAAAAGGCTGTCTGTGCGTCCATCGTCGCGCCGGTCATTGGTCGAACACGATCACCGAGCGGGCGGAATGGCCCTGCTTCATCTTTTCGAACCCGTCGTTGATGCCCGAAAGCGGGATGCGTTCCGCAATGATGGTGTCGAGATCGAGTTGCCCCCGCAAATAGAAATCGACGAGGCGCGGCAGGTCCACCGGAAAGTGGTTGCGGCCCATGATCGCGCCTTGCAGCTTCTTGTCCGAAAGCAAGTCCATCGCCGAAAGGCCGACTTTGTGGGTGAGGGGCATCATGCCGAGGATCGTGGCCGTGCCACCCCGGCGCAGTGCGGCAACGGCAAGGTCACCCGAAGCGGGACGACCCACGGCCTCGATGGCGTGATGGACGCCGCCCTTGGTCATTTCCAGAATTTGCGCCGCCGCATCAGGCCCGGCGTCGATGGCGTCAGTCGCGCCGAGCTTCATGGCGAGCGCCCGCTTTTCAGGCACGGGATCGACCGCGATGATCCGGCCCGCGCCCGCGATCTTGGCAGCATTGACCGTCGCCAGACCCACGCCGCCGCAGCCCACCACGGCCACCGTTTCGCCGGGCGTGACCTTGCAGGCGTTGAACACTGTGCCCGCACCCGTCGTAACTGCACAGCCGATCACTGCCGCGCGATCCAGCGGCATTTCGGGATCGATTGCCACGCAGGCATGTTCGTGGACCAGCATCTGTTCAGCAAACGCCGAAAGGTTCAGCATCTGGTTGACCACCGCGCCATCATCCTTGCGCGTCAGGCGTGGAGCCTCGCCCGGCCCGCGTCGCGTATCGCCGCCTAGGCATAGCGACATGCGCCCCGTCACGCAGAATTCGCAATGTCCACAAAACGCCGAAAGGCAGGTGACCACGGCATCGCCCACTTTCACCGTGCGCACTTCGGAACCCACCGCTTCGACGATTCCCGCCGCTTCGTGCCCCGGTACAGCGGGCAGGGGGTGCGGGTATGCACCATCGATGAAGTGCAGGTCCGAATGGCACAGCCCGCAAGCTGCGGTGCGGATCAGCACTTCATGCGGGCCGGGCTTGGCCACGGAAAGGTTCTGGATTTCCAGCGGCTTGCCGGGTTCAATGAGGACTGCGGCTTTCATGGGACAGCGTTCCTACAGTTTGCTGCACCCCCGCGCAGGCGGGGGCCTCAGTCGGTTTATGCAGATGTTCCGTAACAACACCGAGGCCCCCGCTTTCGCGGGGGCGCAAGGTGGTCTTAGCAGTTAACGCGCCACACCCAGATCACCGGAGCTGAATCCGCGCTCACCGCCCGGCAGATCGGAATGGCGCGCAAATTCGATGCGGGCGATGGCGCGGGCGTGCACTTCGTCCGGGCCGTCTGCCAGGCGCAGCGTGCGCTGGTGGGCATAGGCTTCGGCAAGGCCGTAATCCTCGGAAACGCCACCACCGCCGTGGGCCTGAATGGCATCGTCGATGATCCGCAGTGCCATGCGCGGGGCCTGCACCTTGATCATCGCGATTTCCAGCGCGGCAGCCTTGTTGCCCACCTTGTCCATCATGTCCGCCGCTTTCAGGCAGAGCAAACGTGTCATGTCGATATCGATGCGGGCCTGCGCGATGCGCCATTCCCACACCGACTGTTCGGACACGCGCTTGCCAAAGGCCACGCGCGATTGCAGCCGCTTCGCCATCTTGGCGATGGCTTCTTCGGCCACGCCGATGGTGCGCATACAATGGTGGATGCGGCCCGGCCCAAGGCGGCCCTGCGCGATTTCAAACCCGCGCCCTTCGCCCAGCAGGATGCTGGAGGCGGGCACGCGCACGTTGTTCATCACCACTTCCATGTGGCCGTGCGGCGCATCGTCATAACCGAAGACCGGCAGATGGCGGATGATTTCCACGCCCGGCGAATCAAGCGGCATCAGCACCATCGACTGCTGCTGGTGGCGTTTCGCTTCGAAATCGCTCTTGCCCATCACGATGGCGATCTTGCAGCGCGGATCGCCAAGGCCAGATGACCACCACTTACGCCCGTTGATCACATATTCATCGCCTTCACGACGGATCGACGTTTCGATGTTCGTCGCGTCCGACGAGGCTACCTGCGGTTCGGTCATCAAGAAGGCAGAGCGGATTTCGCCGTTCATCAGCGGGCGCAGCCACTGTTCCTTCTGTTCCAGCGAGCCGTAGCGGTGGAACACTTCCATGTTGCCGGTATCGGGTGCGGAACAGTTGAACACTTCGCTGGACCAGCCGATGCGGCCCATTTCTTCGGCGCAGAGGGCGTATTCCAGATTGGTCAGGCCCGGCCCTTCGAACTCGAAGCTTTCTTCCACATGGTGGTGGCCATCGTTGCGCGGCGGCATGAACAGGTTCCAGATGCCAGCCGCCTTGGCGCGGGCTTTTTCCTGTTCGACGACCTGCAGAACCTTCCAGCGATCACCGGTGGCCTGCTCCGCCTTGTAGTCCTTGTAACGCGGACGAACGTTATCCTCGATGAACTGGCGCACGCGGTCCCGCCAGTATTTCTGGCGGTCGGTCGGTTCGAAATCCATGAGCCTCTCCTTGGTTGCCCGGCAGTGTTCAACGGGCAGGGGATGAATTCAAGAGGGAATTAATTGACTGATTAAGGTGGGTCCTTGATCTGGATCACGCCAAAGGGTCATGGATGCAGGCCCGCAGCATCGGGATCGGCCTTCGCCACCTGATCCAGCCGCGCCAGCCGCGCTTCGTGCGCCGCCCGATCTATCGGGAAGCGACGGACGATAAACGCGGTCAGGAATGCCAGAATGGCGATGCTCGCCACATAGGCGAGGCTCAGCCGGTAGGTGACTTCGGGCAAGACCTGATCGGGTGGCGTGTTGGCTTCCAGTCCGGCGAAGCTCAGCAGCAAGCCGGTGATGAACACACCCAGCCCGCCTGCGCACTTACTGGCCAGAAACGCCCCTGCCGAAAGCGTGCCTTCTGACCTGCGCCCCGTCTGTTCCTCTGACGCCTCCACCACATCGGCAACCATCGACCATAGCGTCATCGTTCCGCTGACAGTGAAAGTGTTGGACAGAAATGTGCAGGCAAACATGCCCGCGATGGACGCGGTGGAGCCATCGGCTGGCCACACCCCTTGCCAGCGCAACAGCAGAGGCCCAGCCCAGAACACCATGCCCAAAGGCGCCATGCGTACCACGGTGCCCACTTTGCCCCAGCGCTTCTGTGCACGGCCCACCAATAGGGATGCGCCCACTACGCTGCCGAACAGGAGGAGCGGGAAGACCTGCAAAGCGGTCGCGGTGAATTTCCAGACGTAGAGATAGAGGTAGTTCGACAGCGCAAAAGTGATGCCCTGCGCGGTCAGCGCCGCCGCAATTCCGCCCATCACGATCAGGCAGGCGGGATGCGAAAAGCTTTCCCGAATCTCGCCGAGCGATGCGAACGTGCTTTTGCCATCCGCCACCCGCTCTGGTGGCCAGCCTCTGACCCAGCGGTGCTGGCCGATGGCAGATACCAGCACGCACAGCGCCATCAGCGCTGCGCCAAACAAACCGAAGTTGCGATAGCCTTCGCGCGCCAACATCGCATCGGGCAGGAACACGCCATAGGCGAGCAGAAGCATGAGCAAGCCACCGCCCCACGAAAACAGGAAGCGGAAGCGTGTCAGTCGGGTGCGCTCGTCATAATCGCGGGTGATTTCGGGGATGAGCGCAGCCGATGGCACTTCGCACATCGCCACCAGCGCGCGCACTAGGATGGCCGATACCAGCAGCATGGCAAAGCTTGGCTCACCAATGGGCGACCACAGGAACGCCCATGCCAGCGCAAGCGGAATGGGAGCGAAATAGAGAAACGGTAGCCTGCGCCCCCAGCCAGTGCGGGTGCGGTCGCTGAAATGGCCGACCACGGGATCGATCAGCCCATCGAACACCAGTGCGATCAGCAAGGCAAAGCTGACCAATCGGGCGTCCATGCCCAGCACCTGATTGTAGAACAGCAGCAGGAACGTGGCGAAGCCATTGTCTTTCACACCATAGGCAACGCTGCCGAGGCCGTTGAACAGGGCAAGGCGGGTGGGGACTTTTCCCGATACGGGAATCATGCCTGTTTCGCAGCCTCTGCCATCTGTTGCAGGGCGTCGAACAGGCCGGGCATTGCAGGATCCCAGCTATGCCGTGGGCCGATGGTGATGCCGCCATCCACCAGCAGCGACGTGCCGTTGACGAAGCCTGCCGCCTCGCTGGCCAGAAACAGCACCGCCTGCGCAATATCGTCGGCCTGCCCCCCGCGCGCCACAGGCTGTGCGCTGGCAGACATGGCGGCAATCGCGCCCTTCGCCTGCACTTCCAGATCGGCGGGCATGTCTAGCGAGCGGGTGAAAATGTTGGTGTTGATGAAGCCCGGCTGCACCGCATTGACCCTGATCTGGTGCTTTGCCAAATCAGCCGCCGCCACTTTCGTCAGGTGCAAAACGCCCGCCTTGGCCACCGCATAGGCGGTGGGCGAATAGCCCGGCCCCACCGCCGCTACGCTGGATGTGTTGACGAACGATGCTCCCTTGCGCCCGATCATGTGCGACACGGCATACCGTATGCCGAACGCGACCGAGCGCAGCAGCAGGTCCATCGTGAGGTCCCAGCCTTCCGGCTCGATTTCGTCGATGGGGGCGCGATCACCCCCCGCGCCGGCATTGTTGAACACGCAGTCGATGCCGCCGGTTTCGGCAGCAGCGCGATCCATCAGCGCTTTGATATCCTCGCATCGGGTCACATCGCACAACGCGGTCAGAACCTTGCCGTTGGATGCGCCGACAGTTTCGGTCAGCCCCGATTCGTCGATGTCGGCGGCATAGACGGTGGCTCCTTCGCCCGCAAAAGCGACGGCTGTTGCCCGCCCGATTCCCGAAGCTGCGCCGGTCACGACGACCGTCTTCCCGTTGAATCGCATCCGTCTCTCCAGCATTTTTTGTCGTTTTACGTTTACGTCAGCTTAGGCGGGAAAGACCTGCCGTCAATGCTCGTGCGGTTGACGCTACGGCAAGCAGCGTTTGCCCCGGAACCCGTTCGAAGCGGCGAAAATCCGCGCTTGCCAGAGGCGTGCGACTCGCCTTAACCTTTCGATTAAGAGAGGAGCACAGCCATGTCAGACCTTGATGCCTTCCGTGCGGAAATCCGCGCGTGGCTCGAAGCAAACTGCCCCGCCGAAATGCGCGAACCCGTTCGGGATGAGGGCGATGTCTGCTGGGGTGGGCGGGATTTCCAGTTCAAGAGCGAAGCGCAGAAGACGTGGATGGAGCGCTGCGCGGCCAAGGGCTACACTGTGCCCGATTGGCCCAAGCCCTATGGCGGGGCCGGCATGTCTCCGGCAGAGGCGAAAGTCTGGCGCGAGGAATGCGCCCGCATCGGCGCGCGCCCGCCGCTCTCCAGCTTCGGCATCTGGATGCTTGGCCCGGCGCTGCTCAAGTTCGGCACCGAAGAGCAGAAGGTGCATTATCTGAACCAGATCGCACGCGGCGAAATCCGCTGGTGTCAGGGCTATTCCGAACCTGGTTCGGGGTCGGACCTCGTTTCGCTCCAGACCTTTGGCGAGGACAAGGGCGATCACTGGGTGATAAATGGCCAGAAGATCTGGACATCCTATGCCGACAAGGCCGACTGGATCTTCTGCCTCGTCCGCACCGACAAGACGAACAAGTATCAGGGCATCAGCTTCCTGCTGTTCGACATGACGACGCCGGGTGTTTCGACCAAGCCGATCAAGCTGATCAGCGGCAATTCGCCCTTCTGCGAAACCTTCTTCGACAATGTGAAGGTACCCAAGAACCAGATCGTGGGCGATCTGAACCGGGGCTGGGATGTGGCCAAGTATCTCCTAGGGCACGAACGCGAGATGATTTCCGGCGCAGGCGGTGGCGATCGGCTCAACGCCATCGGCGCAGTAGTTGCCCGAAATGGCCTCGAAGACCCGATCCTGCGCGCAGAACTGGCTCAGTTCGACGTCGATGCGCTGGCCTATGCCTGCATGGGCGAAAAGTTCCTTGATGAGGTGAAGGTCGGCAAGGCGCACCCCGCGCAGCCGAACATGATGAAATATGCCGGGACCGAACTCAACAAGCGCCGCCACGAACTGCTGATGGCCGCAGGCGGGGCCACCGCGCTGGAATGGGACAGCGAGCGCACCAGCGGCGGCACGCCTTCGCGATCGTGGCTGCGCACAAAGGCCAACTCGATCGAGGGCGGCTCCAGCGAGGTCATGCTCAACGTCATTTCCAAACGCATTCTCGACCTGCCGGGAGCCTGATCGATGCCGCTTTACCATACCGAAGATCAGGCCATGCTGGCCGATACCGTCACCGGCTTCATGGCTGATGAAGGCGCGATCAAGCAGCAGTTGCGCCACTTCCGCGACATGAATTGTCAGGATGGCTTCGGCCATGCCCTGTGGAAGCAGTTTGCGGAGATGGGCCTCACCGGAATGCTGGCCAGCGAGGCGGATGGCGGCCTTGCGATGGGCCATGTCGAAGCTGGGATCGTGCTGCGCGAGATTGGGCGCAACCTCACCCCGTCGCCGTTCCTGACCACTTCGGTTATGGGCGTGACCGCGCTGGCGGGCGCGTCAGACGATCTGCGCGGGCGCTGGCTCCCCGGCGTGATCGCGGGTGACAGCGTGCTGGCTGTCGCGGTTGACGAAGGCCCAAAGCATCGCCCCGAACGCATCGCCTGCAAGGCTGAACGCGCGGGCAACGGCTTCCGTCTGCAAGGTCGCAAGGCCTTCGTCGTCCAAGGTGCCTCGGCGGACGCGATCATCGTCGCTGCGCGCACGTCGGGCAGTGACGATGATGCAGACGGCATCACGCTGTTCGCCGTGCCAAAGGATGCGGCGGGCGTGGTGTACGAAAATCTGCGCTTGGTCGACAGCGCGATGGCCAGCAACGTCACGTTCGATGGCGTGGAACTCGATGGCGATTGCGTGATCGGAGATGTCGACGGCGGGCGCACACTGCTGAACAAGGTCATCAACGCCGGGCGTATCGGTGCCGCAGCAGAACTAACCGGCGTCGGGCAGGGGGCATTCGATATCACCACCGCCTATCTCAAGACGCGCAAGCAGTTCGGCCAACTCATTGGAGAGTTTCAGGCTCTCCAGCACCGCGCCGCACACCTCTATTCCGAACTCGAAATCGCCGAAGCTGCCGTTATCAAGGCGCAGCAACTGCTGGATGGCGGTTCGGAACGTGCGGACCTGATGGTCTCGGTCGCCAAGGCCAAGGCCGCCAAGGCCTGCAACCTTGCGGTGCGCGAAGGTGTGCAGATGCACGGCGGCGTGGGCATGACCGACGAGTTCGACATCGGCCTCTACATGAAGCGCGACCGTTCGCTGTCCGAATTCATGGGCGACCAATATTACCATGCCGAGCGCGTGGCCCAGCTCAGCGGCTATTGAATAACCTCCCCCTCCTCTTCAGAGGAGGGGGCCGGGGGGTGGTGGCGTGCAAAAGCACCACCCCGTTGCGACTAAGGGCCGCTGTGCGGCCCAAGTCTCACGCCCCTCCTCTGAAGAGGAGGGGGTAGGGGAGAACACCGATGGACTTCAGCAAACTCTTCAGTCTCGAAGGCCGCGTTGCGGTCGTTACCGGCGGCTCACGCGGGATTGGCGAGATGATCGCCGAAGGCTTTATCGCCGCCGGTTGCGCGCGTGTTTACATCACTGCGCGCAAGGCCGCCGTGGTTGAAGAAACCGCCGCTCGCCTTGGCGAGAAGTGCATCGCTATTGCCGGTGACATTTCGAACGTTGCAGGCATCGAACAGCTTGCTGCCGATCTTGCTGCGCGTGAGCAGAAGATCGACATCCTCGTCAACAATGCAGGGGCCGCATGGGGCGCTGATTTTGAGGATTTCCCCGAAGTTGGCTGGGACAAGGTCATGGACCTCAACGTAAAGACCCCGTTCTTCCTCACGCAAAAGCTGCACGGCTTGCTCAAGGCTGCCGCCAGCAAGGAACAGCCCGCTAAGGTGATCAACATCGCCTCGGTCGATGGCCTGCGTCTCAACCCTTGGGAAACCTACAGCTATCAGGCGTCGAAATCGGCGCTTATCCACCTGACAAAGCGGATGGCCGCGCGGCTGATCAAGGACCAGATCGTCGCCAGTTGCATCTGCCCCGGCGCATTCCCGTCTGAAATGAACAAGGCGGCGGCAAAGAACCCTGAAGCCTCGGCCAAGGGCATTCCTTCGAAGCGCGTCGGCACGATCGAGGATATGGCTGGCGGCGCGATCTTCCTTGCCAGTCGTGCGGGCGATTACGTGGTGGGCACGCCGCTGCCGATCGACGGTGGCATCGTCAATGGCTGGATTCCCGATACAGCGATAGATCCTTCGGGGCATTGATCGCACTTGAACCCAAGTGCCCCTGCCTTCGCGGGGGCACAGGTTGCTGGTGACACTCAAACGTTAGGCAGATGCTCCGCCAGATGACGCCCGGCGATATAGCCGAAGGTCATACCCGGCCCCAATGTGCCGCCCGCACCGCCATAAAGGTCGCCCAGAACCGCCGCCATTGCGTTGCCTGCTGCGTAAAGGCCGGGGATGGGATTGCCGTTCCAGTCCACCACTTGCGCATCGGCGTTGGTCTTCGGCCCACCTGCTGTGCCCAGCGCGCCCGCTTCCATCTTGACCGCAAAGAACGGCCCTTGGTCGATCACGCCCAGCGTGCGGTGCGGCGGATCGAAGTCCATGTCGCCCCACATGTAGAAATTGTCGTAAGTGTTGTCGCCACGGTTGAAATCGTCGTCATGGCCGTTCCGCACCATCTGGTTGAAGCGTTCAACGGTTGCGGTCAGGCCTGCCGGATCGATCCCGGCCTTTGCCGCCAGTTCCTCAAGCGTATCGGCCTGCATCATGAATGAAGGCACCGGCCCGCCAGCAGGCGTTTTGAATGTGTGATACTTGTTGCGATAGCGCTGATCAATGATCAGCCAGTAGGGTAGGTTGGCGTAAGAATGCGTGCCTGCATCGAAGGCGTGGAGCGACTTGCCCAGCGCGTTGTAATTCGCCGCTTCATTGACAAAACGCTTGCCCGAACGGTTGACGAGGATCGCACCGGGCCGCGCGCGTTCGTCCGATCCCAGCAGGTAGTTCGGCTTGGCCGAACGGTGCTGCGGTTCGAACTCCAGCACGCTCTGCATCCAGAAGGCGTTCTGCATGTTGCCAAGCTGCGCCCCGGCCTCAATCGCCATCAGCAGGCCATCGCCTTCGTTTTCAGGCACGCTGACAGGGCCGGTGAGGGGGCCGCGCACGAAAGTCTTCACCAGCGTTTCGTTCCATTCGAACCCGCCGGTGGCGATCACCACGCCGCGCCGTGCGCGCACCGTATAAGGCTTGCCATTGGCGTCTTCGGCAATCACGCCAACGATGCGGTCACCGTCCTTCACCAGCTTGCGCGCGCGCTTTTCGAACTCCACGGGGATGCCGCGTTCGATCACCGCAAGGAACAGCGATCCGGCCAGCGCCTGACCCAGCCCGCGATAATCGCCACGCTCGCGCTCGGCCAGCGTCTCTTCGTCCATCGATCCCCGGATGGCTTCCATCAGACTGCCGCGCAAAGGGTAGGCCATCTTGCTGGGATTGACGCGCGTAGCCCACTTGCCCAACCGTTCGAACGAAAACGCTTCGTTGTCGAGCGAGCGTCCGCCATCCGGCTTCGCGCCGGGCGAATAGGGCTGATAATCAGGGAAATCAGCAAAGGCACAGAGCCGCACCGGCGTTTTCTCGGCCAGATAGCGAAGCATTTCTGGGCCATTTTGCATGAACGCCCACAGCGTTTCGGGATCAAGCATCCCCGGTGCCAGCGAATCGAGGTAAGTGACGATATCTTCGTCGCTGTCCTCGATCCCGGCTTCGCGCTGGTGGTGGTTGTTCGGAATCCACAGCATCCCGCCCGACATTGCGGTGGTGCCGCCAACCATGCCGTTGCGTTCAAGGATCACGACATCTTTCGCGCCAAAATCATGCGCGGTAATCGCCGCCGTCATTGCCGCGCCGCCAGAACCGAGCACGACCACATCGGCTTCCCGGTTCCATTCCATCTCGATCATAAACCCTCTCCACAAGGCAATTTGCGGGCCGCTCGGGCGTGCTCCGGCAAGATCAGGGGAGAACTAGGGTGGTGTGTCTAAATGCGGCCACTCTGAAATGTCGCAGGTGGAAGAGTGATTTGCGAGGTGGTGGTTGCCTTGATTACCCTCGCATCAGTCCGCGCACGAAATCGATCAGCCCGGTCTGCCGGGTGCGCTTCATACGCTCTGCCGCCAGAATTTCGCGGACCTTTTCATAGCAGCCCTCAACCTCGTCGTTGATGACCACGTAATCGTAGCCGTCCCAATGGCTGATTTCGGCCTGCGCGCGCGACATGCGTGCGGCGATCACTTCGGGGCTGTCGGTGCCGCGCCCGGTCAGGCGGCGGTGCAGTTCTTCAAGACTGGGCGGCAGGATGAACACGCGAACCACATCGGCCTGTGCCTTTTGATAAAGCTGTTGCGTGCCCTGCCAGTCGATGTCGAACAGCACGTCGCCGCCCGCTTTCAACCGGTCGCGAATGCGGCCCTTGGGCGTGCCATAGCAATTGCCGAAGACTACGGCCCATTCGTAGAAATCGTTGGCTTCGACCATGCGGTCAAACTCGGCCTGATCGACGAACCAGTAGTCCTTCCCGTCAACCTCGCCTTCGCGCATCGGGCGGGTGGTGACCGAAACCGAAGCCTTGATTTCGGCATCCAGCGCCAGCAGTTTCTTGGCGATGGTCGTCTTGCCCGCGCCCGATGGCGAGGACAGGATCAGCATCAAGCCCCGCCGGTGCAGGGTATCGTCGCCTTCGGATTCGCTGGGTGAAGATACAGGTGCCATGCCCGCTAGTGGCGCAACGGTTCCCGGTGGGTCAAGTGCGTATCGGTCCGTCCAGCGGCGTTCAAGCCTTCTTGCCGCGTTCGGCCTGTTCTTCGACTGCGGCTGCGCCAACCACTTCGGCCTTGCGCTTTTGCTTGCGGTCGTAAAGCGATTTGGCCACCAGCCCGCCGCCCACCACGATTGCGCCGGGAACGGAACGGGTTGCCACACGGGCCAGCGCAGTGCCGACCAGTGTCTGCATCATTGTGCGGCCTTTGATGATCTTTCCGGCCTTGTTCGCTCCGAGCGCGGTTCCAACAAGGCCCTTTTCAACCCCACGCCGCAAAAGTGCGCCACCGGCGCGCAGGGCGATGTCGGCAAGAATCAGGTTCGTCATCGGGTTGGGGCTAGGGGCAGGCACCTTGTTGGCGGCTTTCTGTGCCACCGCGATAACCTTCTTGCCACTTTTCGTCATGCCCAGACCTTCTGTCAACGGGCCGAAAAGCCCCTTACTTCTTTTTCCCGAAATCCACGGTGACGACATTCGACCCGTCATCGCTGCGTTCAACGGCGGCCTTGTCGGCTTGTTCCGGCGAATCGTTTTCAGCCGGCTCGACCGGTTCGGCCTCGTCATCGACCACCGCCTGAAATTGCAGGCCGAAATCTACCGCTGGATCGACGAAGGCGGTGATGGCAGAGAACGGAATCACCAGTGTGGACGGGATCTGGTTGAATGAAAGGCCGACGCTGAAATGGTCGTCATCCACTTTCAGATCCCAGAACTTGTTCTGGAGGACGATGGTCATCTCGTCAGGGAAACGTTCGCGCAGGCGCTGCGGAATATCCACGCCGGGGGCGCCGGTCTTGAACGTGATGTAGAAATGGTGCGTGCCGGGCAGTGCGCCGCCCGATGATACGACCTGGCCCAAGACCCGGCCAACCACGGCGCGCAGCGCTTCCTGCACGATTTCGTCGTAGGGGATCAGGCTGTCAGGTGCATCGGTCATGCCGCCACAACTGGCCTTGAGGCGCGCGCGGGTCAAGTAGGCACAGTGATTGATTCTCAAGAAGAGGGGCGTATAGGCGCTTTCCATGCGCACCGGATCGATCACGCGAAAGACCGAGGAAACCGACATTGCCGTGTCGGTGAACCTTGATGGCACCGGCACCTACAAGGTGGAAACCGGTATCGGCTTCCTCGATCACATGATCGAACAGTTCAGCCGCCATTCGCTGATCGATGTGGAATGCCGCGTGAAGGGCGATCTGCACGTCGATCAGCACCACACGACCGAAGACAGCGCCATCGCGCTGGGACAGGCGATTTCGCAGGCGCTGGGCGATAAGAAGGGCATAACCCGCTACGGCCACACCTATTCGCCGATGGACGAAGCGCTGAGCCGCGTCGCGCTCGACATTTCGGGCCGCCCGGTGCTGATTTGGAAGGCCGCTTTCACGCAACCCCGCTTGGGCGAGATGGACACTGAACTGTTCGAACACTGGTTCGCCTCGATTTCGCAGGCCGCTGGGATCACGCTGCACATCGAAAGCCTCTACGGGTCGAACAACCACCACATCATCGAAGGCATCTACAAAGGTTTTGCCCGCGCCATGCGGCAGGCTATCGCCATTGATCCGCGCAAGGCTGATGCGGTTCCCTCGACCAAGGGCATCCTCGGTGGCTGAGACTCTCGCGCTCGTAGATTACGGCGCGGGCAATCTCCGCTCGGTCGAAAATGCGCTGAAAGCGGCAGGCGCGCAGGGCGTGGTCGTCACTGCCGATCCAAACGTGGTTCGGGCGGCGGATCGCATCGTTCTGCCGGGCGTTGGTGCCTTCAAGGCCTGCGTAGGTGCACTTAGGTGCGTTTCAGGATTGGTCGAGGCGATGGAGGAGCGCGTCCTTGTCGGCGGCGCGCCGTTCCTTGGCATTTGCGTGGGAATGCAATTACTTGCCGATCGCGGCGTGGAGCATGGCGTGACCCAGGGCCTTGGCTGGATCGGCGGCGAAGTGCGCGTGATCGAACCTGCGGACCCCAGCATCAAAGTTCCGCATATGGGCTGGAACGATGTCGCCCCGATGCGCCATGCTGGCGGCGCGGAACTGCTGGAAGCGGGCGAGGCCTATTTCCTCCACTCCTACCATTTTGTGCCGGAAGAAGGCGCGCACATCGCAGCGATGAGCGATCACGGCGGCGGCATCGTGGCGGCAGTTGCGCGCGACAATATCCTTGGCGTGCAGTTCCACCCGGAAAAGAGCCAGGCCTATGGGCTTTCGCTGCTGTCGCGCTTCCTTGAATGGAAGCCCTGACGGGGTAGCCTGAGGGAACCCGATAGCCTTGCGGGGCCTTCCTTCCTGAGAAGGAGCCTTTTCCCGCATGACCCAGTTTCCGTTTGATCGCCTGGTATTCTCCCCTTTCATGGTGGACCTCGAACGCTCGCCTTTGCGCGGGCACTTCGGCGCGGAAACCTATGTGCTCGGCGCCTTCAATCCGGGGATGACCGTGTTGCCGAACGGCAACTTGCTGCTGATGGTGCGGGTGGCCGAGGCGCTGCGGCACCCGATCCGCGAGGGCAAGGTCCACGCGATCCGCTGGCATGATGGAGGATATGTGCTGGATGGTTGGCCGCTAGAGCTTGCCGACACATCGGACCCGCGCAAGTTCATGCTGGGATCAGGCAGCAATGGCGGCGGAGGGTGGAAGGTAATGGCGCTCACCTCGCTATCGTGGCTGCTCCCGGTCGAAATGTCGCCCGATGGGTTGGAACTCGTTGATACGCACTATGACAAGATCATCGCGCCGCAGGGTTCCTATCAGGCCTACGGCATCGAGGATGCCCGCATCTCGCGCATGGGAGAGGGGGCCTACCTGATGACCACCTGTTCGGTGAGCCCCGAGCGCCATTCGACGACGCTCTATTCCTCATGCGATGGGCTGGACTGGACGTTCGAAGGGTTGGTGCTGGATCATCAGAACAAGGACATGCTGATTTTCGAAGGCCTTGTTCAAGGCGAACATTGGGCGCAGACGCGGCCTCTGGGCGATCTTTACTTTGCCTATCCGCCCGGCAGCGAATGGCGGTCTGGGCCGTCGATCAACCTTGCCAGGTCGCCCGACGCGCTGCACTGGCGGCCAGATATCCAGCCGGGCATCCGCCCCCATTCCGGCACCGCCGCCACCGCGCGCATGGGCGGGGGTACGCCGCCGATCTTGACAGAAATGGACGGGCAGCGGGGGTGGCTCTCGCTGTGGCACGGCGTGGAGCCGAAGGAGATCGTGGGAATCTACCGAACGTACTGGTCGCTGCTCGATCCAGACCAGCCGTGGAAAGTCATCGCAGGCAGCCACACCCCGCTTCTGGAGCCGAACGCCGAACTCACTCGCCCGCTGGAAGATCTGCTCTATCTACGCGATGTGGTGTTCACCACCGGCATTGCCGAACTTGATGATCGCTTCATCGTCGCATCGGGAGAGGCGGATCTTGCTTGCCGGATCACGCATATGCCCAAGGAAGTCTTCCGTTCGGCCTGATCCGCTGCTAGGCGCGCTGGCCATGATCGTCTTTCCCGCCATTGACCTGAAAGCTGGCCAGGTCGTCCGCCTCGCTGAGGGCGATATGGATCGCGCTACCGTATATGGCGACAATCCCGCCCATCAGGCGAGCCTGTTTGCCGAGGCTGGTTCGCAATACCTTCATGTCGTCGATCTCGACGGCTCGTTCGCAGGCCGTGCCGAGAACCGCGAGGCGGTGGAAGGCATTCTCAAGAGCTTCCCCGGCCATGTCCAGCTTGGCGGCGGCATCCGCACGCGCGAGGCGGTTTCGGGCTGGTTCGACCTTGGCGTTTCGCGGGTGGTTATGGGCACCGCAGCCCTGAAAGACCCGCAGTTCGTGAAGGACATGGCGAAGGAGTTTCCCGGCGGCATCGTCGTGGCGGTGGACGCGCGCGATGGCATGGTGGCCACGCAGGGCTGGGCCGATGTGTCGGACGTCGAAGTCGTCGATCTGGCACGCCGGTTCGAGGATGCGGGCGTTGCCAGCCTGCTTTTCACCGACATTGGCCGTGATGGTCTGCTGAAAGGCGTGAACCTTGATGCCACGGTCGAACTGGCGCGGCGTGTGGAGATTCCGGTGATCGCCAGCGGCGGGGTGAAGGGCATCGACGATATTCGGATGCTCAAGATTCACGAGGATGACGGGATCGAAGGCGTGATTACCGGGCGCGCGCTGTTCGAAGGGCGGCTTGATCTCAAAGCCGCGATTGCGATGGCCGAGGCCTGATATGACCGTTCGCGTCCGCGTCATCCCCTGCCTTGATGTTCGCGATGGCCGCGTGGTCAAAGGCGTGAACTTTGTCGACCTGCGCGATGCGGGCGATCCGGTAGAGCAGGCCCGCGCCTATGACAAGGCCGGTGCGGACGAACTGTGCTTCCTTGATATCTCCGCCAGCCACGAAGGGCGCGGCACGTTGCTCGATGTCGTCGCGCGCACCGCCGAGGTCTGCTTCATGCCGCTAACCGTTGGCGGCGGGGTTCGGGCGGTGGAAGACGCTCGCGCGCTGCTGCTTGCAGGGGCCGACAAGGTGGCGGTCAATTCCGCCGCCGTCGCCCGGCCCGAACTGGTGCGCGACATCGCCGAGAAGTTCGGCGCGCAGTGCGTGGTTGGCTCGGTCGACGCGCGGCGGGTGGCTCACGGAAAGTGGGAGATTTTCACCCACGGCGGGCGCAAGGCTACCGGCATTGATGCGCTGGCCCATGCGGTGAACCTTGCCACGTTGGGCGCGGGCGAACTGCTGGTCACATCTATGGACGGCGACGGCACGCAAAAGGGCTATGACCTTGAACTGACCCGCGCAATTGCCGATGCGGTGCCGGTTCCGGTCATCGCCAGCGGCGGCGTCGGCTCGCTCGATCATCTGGTGGAAGGTGTGACCAAAGGGCACGCGAGCGCCGTGCTGGCCGCTTCGATCTTCCACTTCGGCACACACTCGATTGCCGAGGCGCACGCTGCGTTGCGCGCGGCAGGGCTGCCTGCCAGATCGTGAGTCCCACATTGGGGCATTAACCTTATGATATAAGGGATTTTACCGAATCGCCGCATCTGGCAGGGCAAAGGTCTTAACAACCGCAAGGCCTTGTCACCGTGGTACGTCTGGTTTCCTCCCTCCTTATCGCCATCGCGTCGGCATCGCCTGCGCTGGCGCAGTCGGGCGGCATTTCCATTCCCGAACCGACCGATGGCGCGCTGTTTGCGATGGGGCTGGTTGGCCTGATCGTCGGGCGGCAGATCGCTAAGCGGCGGGGGTAAAGCCTACACATCGTCATTCCCGCGCAGGCGGGAGTCCAGCGTCCAGAGGGTCGTCGCTTTTGCGACGGCTTTTTTGTTTGACTGGATTCCCGCCTGCGCGGGAATGACGAAGGTGGTTGCTACTCCCCACCCTCGACCATCCACTTGACCACCGCCCCCCATCCGCGCCATTGCGCGTTGCATGGAACACGGTGACATTCTCGCCCGGCTTGAAGCCACGATTGAAGAGCGCCGCGCGGGCGATCCTTCTGCCAGCTATGTGGCGAAGCTGAATGCCAAGGGCATTGCCAAGATCGCGCAGAAAGTGGGCGAAGAGGGCACCGAAACCGTCATCGCCGCACTCGCCGGGGACCGGCAGGAACTGGTCGGCGAAGCGGCGGACCTGATCTTTCACCTGATGGTGCTGCTGTCTGCCAAGGGCGTGCCGCTGGCCGATGTTCTGGCCGAACTGCAACGGCGTGAAGGCACATCGGGCATCGTCGAAAAAGCCAGCCGGAGCATGTGACATGGCCGTTGATGCAACGCTTCCCTATGACGACCAGAACATTTTCGCGAAGATCCTGCGCGGGGAAATTCCCAACCGCACGGTCTATGAAGACGATTTCGCGTTGGCCTTTCACGATATCAATCCGCAGGCGCCCACGCACGTTCTGGTTATCCCCAAGGGAGCCTATGTTTGCTGGGAGGATTTTTCGGCCAAGGCTTCTGACGTTGAAATCGCAGGCTTTGTCCGCGCCGTGGGCAAGGTGGCGCGCGATCTGGGCCTCGTTGCGCCGGGCTACCGCCTGCTCGCCAACACCGGCACGCACAGCCATCAGGAAGTGCCGCATCTGCACATACATCTCTTTGCCGGGCAGCCGCTCGGCCCGATGCTAAGGCCGTAAACTCGTGCATGGCACCATCGAGGTTTGAGGCAAAACGGCCATGTGCAAGGAAGGAGGGCACAGGAATATGTCGATATTTCAAGCCCGACTGACGCGGCAGATGGCCGTTTTGGTCAAATCCCGAAGGGACGCCAGAATGGCTTCCATCTCGAACCGAAACGCCCTTGCAGGGGCAACCAGCCCCTGCGGCGGTCCTTTCGGCCCGATATGTGTGCCATTCTGACGCCTCGATGGTGCCATGCACGAGTTTACGGCCTTGTGCGCTGAAAAGGTCCGTCACGGGGGCAAGCGGTTAACCAAGCCTTGCCCAACGACTCGTCGCAAGGCTAGAGTCCTGCGCGAATGCAAATCCCCGCACCGCCTTCCGGCCTGTTCGATGGCCCGCAGCACCTTTATCCGGTCCGCGTCTATTTTGAGGACACGGACCTTTCGGGCGTGGTCTATCACGCCAATTATCTGCGCTGGTTCGAACGCGCCCGGTCCGACATGCTGCGTCTGTTGGGCATAGACCAGCGCGCCGCACACGAAGCGGGCGAGGGGGCCTATGCGGTCAGCGAAATGGACCTGCGCTATTTGCGACCGGCCAAGCTGGATGACGACGTGCTGATCCGCAGCCATGTTGCTGAACTTTCCCCCGCCACCTGCCGGATCGTGCAGCGTGCGTTCAGGGAAGACACGCTTCTGTGCGAGGCGAAGGTGCGTGTCGCCTTCGTCGCTCCCAATGGCCGCCCGCGCCGCCAGCCGCGCGAATGGGTGGCAGCTTTTCAAACCATAACGACCGCCCTTGAAGGACCGAAAGCCGCATGATTCTTCCGATGCTCGCCAATGGCGTTTCCTTCGCGCCGACCTCGCTCAATCCCGTGCAGTTGTTCCTTGATGCCGATTACGTGGTGCAGGGCGTCATGGTCGGCCTTGTGCTGGCCAGCGTGTGGACATGGACCATCATCATCGGCTTTTCGCTGAAGATGGGCAGCACCCAGCGCGCCTGCGATAAATATGAGCGCGCGTTCTGGGAAACGCGCGATATCGATGCGTTTCAGAAAGAGCAGAAGGGCAAGGATCTGCCCTCCATGCGCGTGGCCAATGCCGCGCTGGCCGAATGGCGACGCTCCACCAACGGCAAGACGATTGACCGCGAAGGCACGCGCCAGCGGCTGACCACCGCGCTCGATGGCGCAGTGGTGCAGGAAACCGATGCCTTGGCCAGCCGCTTGAACTTCCTTGCCACGGTCGGTTCGGTTGCGCCGTTCGTGGGCCTGTTTGGCACCGTCTGGGGCATCATGGACAGCTTTTTCAATATCGGTGCGCAGCAGAATTCGTCGCTTGCAGTCGTCGCCCCCGGCATTTCCGAAGCGTTGTTCGCCACAGCGATCGGCCTGTTCGCGGCGATTCCGGCGGTGATCGCCTACAACCGCTTTTCGCACCGCGTAAACCGCTTTGAAACGCGGCTCTATCGCTTTGCTGACCGGTTCCACGCCTCGCTCAGCCGCGAACTGGAGGCCTGAGGCATGGCGATGTCTGTTGGAGGCGGCGGAGGCGGGCGCGGGCGCAGAGGCCGGGGAGGCCGCGCCGCGATGAGCGAGATCAACGTCACGCCGCTGGTTGACGTGATGCTGGTGCTGCTCATCATCTTCATGGTTACTGCGCCGATGCTGGCCGCAGGCGTTCCGGTGGACTTGCCCGACAGCAAGGCCGATCCGTTGGACCAGCAGCAGGACCAGATCACCGTCAGCATCGACGCACAGGGCGCGGTGTTCCTCGATGACGAACAGCTTGCGCCGGGCGAATTGACCGACCGCTTGGCCGGGCTGCAGCGCGGTGAGAAACCGCCGCTCGTTACGCTACGCGCGGATCGTGTGCTCGATTGGGGCCGCGTGGCCGCGGTGATGGGCGAATTGAACGCGGCGGGCTTCAAGTCGATCTCGCTGGTCACCAACAGTTCATCCGCGCCGCAATAGGCCTGATTTGATGCGAGACATGACCGCAGGAGGGCTGACGAAGCAGGAAGGCGCGGGGCTGGCCATTGCGGCTGCGGCCCATGTCGCGCTGCTTGTCGCCTTCACGCTCTCTCCGCCGGGAAAGACGGTGAAGCCGCCGCCGGAGCGGATGGAAGTGACGTTCTCTGAAGAGGTGTCGCAGCAATCGACTTCGCCCGATCCGATGGCAGAAGCTGCGCCAGACGTTGCGCCCGAACTGGGTGAGGCGCAGCCAGAGCCGGTTGTCGAGCCGCAGCCCAAGCCGGAACCGCCAAAGCCCGTGCCGCCGCCGCCCGTGCCCAAACCGCAGCCTGCGCTACCCAAACCAGCACCCAAGCCGCAGCCCAAACCGGTTCCGCCGAAGCCCGCGCCGCCCAAGCCCGCGCCGCCCAAGCCGGCGCCTCCCAAACCGGCACCGGCCAAACCTGCGCCACCAAAGCCTGCTCCCGCCAAGCCTGCGCCCAAACCTGCACCTGCAAAAGTGGCAACGCCTGCGAAGGCCGCACCGGCGAAGACGGCGACTGCCGATACCAGCCCGCGCCGTCGCCCCGATGCACCTGCTGGCGGTAGCCGGGTCGGGCAGGACTTTCTGAAAGGCATTCCCGGCGCGACCAAGCCGGGCACCGCCAAATCGCCGCCTGCGGCCACGATCGGACCGGATGTACGTTCGTCGCTGGCGGGGGCTATTTCGCGCCAGATCAAGCCGCACTGGGCCGCGCCGCAGGGCGTGGACGCAGACAAGTTGATCACGATCCTTGCGTGGGATCTCAACGCCGATGGAACCCTTGCAGGCCGTCCGCGCGTTGTCGATCAACAGGGCATCACCCCGGCGAACGAGGCGCAGGCCAAGCGCCACGCCGAGCAGGCGATCCGTGCGGTGCAGCTTGCTGCGCCGTTCGACCTGCCCGACATGTATTATGCTGGCTGGAAGCGCGTCGCCGCCTTCCGCTTTGACAGGAAGTTGTCCCAATGAAGTTGCGTTTTCTGGTCCTTGCCGCTGGCCTCGTTTCGATTCCCGCGCTGGTTGCCGCGCAGCAGGTCGCTCTGCCGGATTCGGCGGCACAACCTGCTGATGAAGGGCTGACCGGCTCTGTTTCGGACGAGAACGAATGGCAGGATCTTGGCATCGCGATCCCGGCGTTCCCCACCAACGAAAGCGTGGCCACGGCAGCGGAAGGCGGCACGACCGATGCCTTGGGGCGCAACGTGGCGCGGGTGGTGTTCAACGATCTGAAGAACAATGGCCTGTTCAAGCCGCTCGGCCCCGATCAGTTGCCCGCTGTGGCATTCCCGCAGGTTTCCGCGCCCACGTTCGACATATGGCGCGGGCGTTCGGCGGAAATGCTGGTGCAGGGTTTCGTGAAGGCGAACCCCGATGGGCGGCTGACGGTCGGCTGCTATCTTTATGACGTGGCGCTGGGGAGTGAACTGGCGCGGCAAGGCTATGTTGTGAAGCCGGAGGAGTGGCGCCGCGCCGCGCACAAGTGCGCCGACATGGTCTATTCGCGGCTGTCCGGCGAAAGCCCGTTCTTTGACAGCAAGATCGCCTATATCGCGGAGACGGGGCCAAAGGACCGTCGCCGCAAGCAACTGGCGATCATGGATTCGGATGGCGCGAACCACCGCTTCATCACCAATGGGCAGGCGACGGCGCTTACCCCACGCTATTCGCCCGATTACAGCAAGATCGTCTATCTCAGCTATCTGAACGGCGCGCCGCGCATTTACGTTTATAACGTGGGCACCGGGCAGCAGACGCTCGTGACATCCAGCACCAATCCCACGTTTGCGCCGCGCTGGTCGCCCGATGGGAAGTGGATTCTCTATTCGATGGCGGTGGCGGGCAATACCGACATCTATCGCGTGCCCGCCACTGGCGGCACCTCTACGCGGTTGACTGACAGCCCCGGCATCGACGTTGGCGGTTCCTATTCGCCCGACGGCAGCAAGATCGTGTTCGAAAGCGACCGGTCGGGCGGGCAGCAGCTCTATGTTATGAACGCCGATGGATCGAACCAGAAGCGCATCAGCTTTTTCGGGGGCCGCGCTGCCACGCCCGAATGGTCGCCACGTGGGGACCAGATCGCGTTCACGCACATGGCGGGCAACTTCAAGATTGCGGTGACCGACCCCTATGGCAAGGGGATGCGCACGCTGACCGATAGCTGGCAGGATGAAGCGCCCACATGGTCGCCCAATGGCCGCATCATCCAGTTCTTCCGCACCGAACGCGGCAGCGGCAAGACCGGCATCTGGCAGGTTGACCTAACCGGGCGCAACGAACGGAAGCTGAACACCCCGGTCGATGGTTCGGACCCTGCATGGGGACCGGTCCTACCTTGAAGCGCCTGGAAAACCGCCTCTTGTCATTCGCGCGTGCAAACCGCACGATGCCCGCACCATCTCTCCCGTCCCTCCCAAAGGAGAATGCCATGAACCGTTCGCTCCTGATCGCCGGAATCGCGGCCACCACGCTGGCGCTGGGCGCTTGCGCATCGAAGCCCAAGGAATTGCCGCCTGAACCCGGCACGACCAACACGCAGACCACGCAAGGCCCGACGCAGCCGACCGGCCCTGTGCCCGGCAGCCAGGCCGATTTCCTCGCCTCGGTCATGTCGGATACGGTGCTGTTCGATCTGGACCGCTACAACATCGATGCGTCCGATCAGGGCATCCTGCAAAGCCAGGCGCAGTGGCTGGGCCGCTATCCGAACAAGGCTGTGACGATTGAAGGCCACGCGGACGAGCGCGGCACCCGCGATTACAACCTTGCGTTGGGTGAACGCCGCGCCAATGCGGCGAAGAACTATCTGGTCAGCCTTGGCATCGATCCTTCGCGCGTAACGGTGGTCAGCTATGGCAAGGAACGCCCGATTGCGCTGGGTTCCGACGAGGAATCATGGGCGCGCAACCGCCGTGCGGTGACCGTAACCGTAAACTGATCTCATCGGCATGATGCGAAAGGCCCGGACGCTGCGCCGGGCCTTTTTTGCTTTCCCGTTAGCGGGTGCATCTTGACCTTTGGCTCCACGTTTGGCTTTGCAGCAGGAATGGCGCGCAACACTCGATCTTCTGACTGGGGTTTTCCCCGATGGCGCGGCTACGGCAGCGCGCGCGAAGCTGCGCCGGTGCGCCTGTGCGACCGTGCCGGGTGCAATGAAAAGGGCGATTGCCCTGCGCCCAAATCGCCCAACAGCCCTGATCGCTGGTACTTCTGTCAGCAGCACGCTGCCGAATACAATCAGGGCTGGAACTATTTCGAAGGGCTGGACAAGGAAGAGGCCGAAGAGCGCGAACAGGCCGAGCGCGGCGATACATCCGGCTACCGCCAGTCGGCATGGACGGCATGGGGTGGTGCGGGCGATGGTAGCCGCAGCCGCGATGAACTGCGCGCGCTGGAAACGCTGGGCCTTGATCCCGATGCCGATTTCGATGCGGTGAAGAAGGCGTGGCGCACCAAGGCCAAGGAAGTCCACCCCGACGTCCGCCCCGGAGACAAGGCGGCGGCGGAGCAGTTCCAGAAACTGCAGGTGTCCTACGAAGTGTTGCGCGCGGCAGAAGAACGCCGCGAATGGAAGGGCTAAGGATCAGCCCTTCGCCAGCTCCGCGTCGAGCAGTTCAGCAACGCGGACTTCATCGGGAAAACCCTCAGCGATCCAGCGGCTTTCCACGGCCCGCAGGGTTCGCGCCACTTCCGGCCCTGCCGTGACCCCACGCGCCACGATAGCCCCGCCCTTTAGTGGGAAAGTTGGGACGGCCCACCCGTCCAACACGCCCACGCTTTCACCCGCCAGCAACAGCCGGTCCTGCGCTTCTACCATGCCCAGCCGATAGGCCAGCGCCCTGGCATCCAGCGCTGCGTCATCGCGCGCCGCCGCCGTGGCCAGCCGTTTGCGCTGTGCCACCGAAAGTCGCAGCCTCGCGGCGACCTGTTCGGCCAGAGCGGTGTCAGCGGGGAGCAGCGCGGCCAGCCGCCGCAGCGCATCCGGGCCAACGCCCGCCGATTGCTCGTGCGCGGTCAGCGCTTCTAACCCGGTCACCACGGCTTCGGGCAAGACCTGCGCCAACACGCCCAGTTCCGCCATGCGCCGCACCGTTGGCGCAGGGTCCGGAAGGGTGAGCAACGCCATCAGTTCCCAGCCCACCCGCTCACGCGAAAGACCCTTCATGCCCGCTGCCAGTTCGCTGACCGCAGCTTCCGCCTCGGCATCAGCAGGCGTGGAGCCAAACCGCGCCTGAAAGCGAAAGTAGCGCAGGATGCGCAGGTAATCCTCACGGATGCGCTGGCGAGCATCGCCGATGAAGCGCACCCGCCGTGCTGCCAGATCATCGCGCCCGCCGTGGTAATCGAACAGGTCCAGCGTGCGTGGATCGGCATAGAGCGCGTTGATTGTGAAATCGCGCCGCGCCGCATCATCTTGCCAGTCGGTTGAGAACGCGACTGTGGCGTGCCGACCATCGGTGGAAACGTCGCGCCGCAATGTGGTGATCTCCACCGAGCCGCCGCTGACCACCGCCGTGATCGTGCCATGCGCGATGCCGGTCGGAACGGCCTTGATTCCCGCCGCTTTGAGCCGTGCCGCCGTCTCATCGGGCAGCAGCGTTGTGGCCATGTCCACGTCCTTGGGCGCAAAACCCAGCAGGGTATCGCGCACCACGCCGCCAACCCAGCGGCAGTTGCCTTGCACCTGCGGGTCGAGCGCTTGCACCAGCGCTGCAAGATCATCGCGCGCGGTCCACGCCGCTGCGGGCAGTCGTTCAGTCATGCCATCGCATCCGCTTGGAAAGGTTCGATATGATCGCCGCCGTCACGCCCCATATGCGATGCTCGTTCCACATGATCTCGATGTAGCGCCCTTTGCGCCCCTGAAACTCCGCCGATTGCCACACATGTTGCGCCGGATCGAGCAGGAAGCCCAGCGGCGGTTCGAACCAGCCTGCCACTTCCGCCGGGTTCGGAGTGATAGGCAGATCGGGCGGGACCATTGCCAGCACGGGCGTGATGTCATACCCGGTGCCAGTGCGGAACCGGTCGCTCGTGCCGATCACGGTCACGTCTTCGGGCCTGATGCCCAGCTCCTCGTTCGCCTCGCGCAGAGCTGCTTCCACCGGCGTTTCACCCGGATCGAGCTTGCCGCCCGGAAACGCCGCCTGCCCCGGATGCGCGCGCATGTGCGAAGGGCGATGCGTGACCAGCACACCCGGCCCATCGGCATGGCCCACCCGGTCCGTCACCGCAATCAGCACGGCGGCAGGGCGCAGGCCGTGTTCGGGCAAGGGCCGCCAGTCCTCGTAGAGGTCTTGCAGCGGTTCGCGATGGCCTTCTTCATAAAGGCGGGTCAGCCGGTTCAGCAGGCTCACGGCGTTGGCACCAGCGCAAATCGCGCGCCCATGCTTTCCACCGCCAGCTCATCCCCGCCCAGCGCCAGCGCATGATCGATCAACTGGCCATAAGTGCTGCGATTGAGCCGCGCCTCCAGCCCGTGCCGCACCGCAAGATAGAACGCAGGCACATCTGCTGTTCCGCCCACGCGCAAGGGATGCTCTGCCCCGCACAGCACCAGATCATCGGCGTTGAGCCGGAAGGCGAGGGCAGGCTGGCCCGCCGCATCGGCCTTCACCTGCATGTCCACGGCGATGAACGCGGCGTCCTCCACCTCTATCGCCAGCTTCTGAAACGGCGTCACCAGCCAGTGTTGGCCATCCGCATCGCGCGTTAGCAGCGAGGAGAATGCCCGCACCATCGCAGGGCGCTTGATCTCGCCGCCCTGATGGAACCAGCGCCCATCGGCGGCGATGCGCATCTCGCTCTCGCCCGCCTCCTGCGGGTTCCACTGATCGAGCGGGGGCAGCTTGCGCGCGGCCATCTGCTCGGCCAGTTGGCCAAGGCTGAGCGATGCGAGTTCGGGGGGCGGAACGTAGGGCACCGGTTGCCGATGCCAGATCGGATCAGCGCCGCCAAGGCCCCAACATGCCCTCTTGCGGCAGAACGGCGGGATTCGCCGTGCGGCACAGCAGGCGGTGCTGCTCATACGGCCCCGGCAGCGTCCACCCGGCGGTGTGGGTGTTGCTGAAGCCGAAAAAGCGCTCGTAATATTCAGGATCGCCGATCAACACTTGCGGTAGTGGCGCGCGGGGATCGATGGCGGTGAGCACGGCAGTCATCAGCGCCTTGCCAAAACCTTCGCCCTGCAGGTGCGGCATCACCGCCACCGGGCCGACCATGATCATCGGGTGCATCCGCCCTTCGGCGTCGGTCAGCGCCACCGGCCAGCTCTGAATCGTGCCGGCCAGCATGTCATTGTCATCCAGCGCCGCGAACGACAGGTTGCCAAGGCATTCCATCCCTTCGCGGACCTTATAGGCGGTTCGCCCGCGCCGCGCCGGTTCGAACGCTGTGTCGAGCAATTGCTCGATCAGTTCGGGATCGACATCGGCAAGCGGAATGATCTTGGACAAGGGCAGGGCCTTCAACAAGCCGGGCGCTCCGGCAGGAAGCGCGCCGATAGCCCCCAACACCCCCCACCGCAAGCCGCGATCAGGATTCGGCAAAGCTGAACGGTTCGGCCCCGCGCCGATAGTCGTCCGGCAGGATCTCGCGCCCGATCGGCGGCTCTGCCCGCGCGGTGCACTGCGCGCGGTGGCACAGGCGGCAGGTTACGCCGATGGGCGTTGCCGCCGCCACCTTCGCATCCACACCCGCTGCATAGACCAGCCGTGGCGCATGTTCCGCCGCACAGGCCAGCGCAATGGCCCGCGTGGTGCGGGGACGGTTGAACCCGCCGCCGCCCGACGTTACGGTGCGCGCCAACGAGAAGAAACGCTGCCCATCGGGCAATTCCAGCCATTGCGTCACGATTTCGCCCGGGGTGCGAAAGCATTCGTGCACCGACCACAGCGGACACCCTCCACCATGCGCGGCAAAGGGAAACCCTGCGCCGTCCAGCCGCTTCGAAACATTGCCTGCTGCATCCACGCGGATGAAGAAGAACGGCACACGTTCCTGCCCCGGGCGGTTCAGCGTGGTGAGACGGTGGACGACCTGCTCGAAACTTGCCCCGAACTGCCCAGAAAGCGCCTCTATATCGTATCGGCGCGCATCCACCGCGCGGGCAAAGCGATCATAAGGCATGACCAGCGCCGCCGCCGCATATCCCGCCAGCGCACGCCGCAACAGTTGCGCCGCCGTATTGCTGGCAAAGCTTTCCCCCCGGATCACGGTGGCGATTTCGCCTCGCAGCGCGGTATAGGCAATGTGCTGCAACAGTTGCCATGCACGCCCCGATGGCGGCAGCGTATCGTCCACCAGCAACTGTTCGTTGTGCCGGTCGTAGCGGCGCACCGCGTCCATCATCACGTCTGGCGGCAGAAAACGCACGCGCACCCCGCGCAGCCGCAGCCATTCCGCCGGGCCACCTGCCTTATCGATTTCGCCTGCCAGTTCCTCGGCTTTCGAATCGATGGCGGGGAAATAGTTGCGCCTTGCCGCCACAAAGCGTCGCGCTTCTCCCACCGGATCGCTGGCACCGGGGCCGGGCAGTGCACTGCGCTGTTCGGCCAGCGCCTGCTGTTCACGCTGCCACGCGCCGTAGAGCCGCAGCAGCGCCTCGGTCACGCCGGGAAAGCTGGCCGCAGCGTCTGACACTTCGAGCGCGGGCAAATCGATATCCGCAAAGATCGGATCGCGCAGGGCATCGGCTAGCCGCCTTGCGTAATCGTCACGCTCATCGCTGGCGAGATCGGCCATGTCGAGCTTGTAGGCCCGCGCCAGCCGCAGCAGCAGGTCGGCGGTCAGCGGGCGCTGGTTGCGTTCGATCAGCGCGATGTAGCTGGGGGAAATGCCCAGTTCATCGGCCATCGCCTGCTGCGTCAGCCCCAATTCGCGCCGGATGCGTTTGAGGCGCGGCCCCAGATAAAGCGGTCTTGTCGACATTACACATGGCCTTTTGTATCGCCTGCACAACTTTACAAGCATATTCTGTAAAGCTTGACAACATGACCGCGTGGGCCGTTCCGCCAGTGCGATTCGGTGGTTATCCCAACCTCACACCAGATGCACACCACGTGAGGGAACACGGGACATGACCTACCACAGCAAGATCGTCGAGGCCGGGAAGGCCATCGCTCCGTTCAGCCAGACATGGGATGGCATCGAGCCTGAAAGCGTCGCGCGGATGCGCCTGCAGAACCGGTTCCACACCGGGCTGGATATCGCGCGCTACACCGCAAAGATCATGCGCGCCGATATGGCTGCCTACGATGCGGATCCTGCGAACTACACCCAGTCGCTTGGCTGCTGGCACGGGTTTATCGGCCAGCAGAAGATGATCTCGATCAAGAAGCATTTCGGCACCACCAAGGGGCGATACCTCTATCTGTCGGGCTGGATGGTCGCGGCGCTGCGCAGCGAATTCGGTCCGCTGCCTGACCAGTCGATGCACGAGAAGACTTCGGTCGCTGATCTGATCGAGGAACTCTACACCTTCCTGAAGCAGGCCGACGCCCGCGAACTCGGCGGCCTGTTCCGCGAACTCGATGCGGCCAAGGCTGCTGGCGATGCGGTGAACACCCACCGCCTGCTGCACAAGATCGACGAGTTCGAAACCCACGTTGTGCCAATCATTGCCGATATCGACGCAGGCTTCGGCAACGCCGAGGCGACCTATCTGCTCGCCAAGAAGTTCATCGAAGCGGGCGCTTGCTGCATCCAGATCGAAAATCAGGTTTCGGACGAAAAGCAGTGCGGCCACCAGGACGGCAAGGTCACCGTTCCGCACGAAGACTTCCTCGCGAAGATTCGCGCGGTCCGTTACGCCTTCATGGAACTGGGTGTCGATGATGGCGTGATCGTTGCCCGCACCGATTCGCTGGGTGCAGGCCTGACCAAGCAGATCGCTTATACCCGTGAACAGGGCGACATTGCCGATCAGTACAATTCGTTCCTCGATTGCGAAGAAGTGGACGCTGCTAAGCTCGGCCACGGCGATGTGCTGATCAGCCGCGACGGCAAGCTGATGCGGCCGAAGCGCCTGCCTTCGAACCTGTTCCAGTTTCGCACCGGAACCGGTGAGGATCGCTGCGTGCTCGATTGCATCACCTCGCTGCAGAACGGCGCTGATCTGCTGTGGATCGAGACCGAAAAGCCGCATATCGGCCAGATCGGCGGCATGGTCAGCCGCATCCGCGAAGTGATCCCGAATGCCAAGCTGGTCTACAATAACAGCCCCAGCTTCAACTGGACGCTGAACTTCCGCCAGCAGGTCTATGATGCGATGGTCGAAGCCGGCAAGGATGTCTCGGCCTACGACCGTGCCAAGCTGATGAGCGTGGACTACGACAGCTCCGAGCTGGGCATGGAAGCCGACGAACGCATCCGCACTTTCCAGAAGGACGCGGCGCGCGAAGCGGGCATCTTCCACCACCTGATCACGCTGCCGACCTACCACACGGCTGCGCTCAGCACCGACAACCTCGCTAAGCGCTATTTCGGTGAAGAAGGGATGCTCGGGTACGTCAAGCAGGTCCAGCGCGAGGAAATCCGTCAGGGCATCGCCTGCGTGAAGCACCAGAACATGTCGGGTTCCGACATTGGCGATGATCACAAAGAATACTTCTCTGGCGAAGCCGCGCTCAAGGCCGGCGGCGTCCACAACACGATGAACCAGTTCGCTGCATAACGCAGCGCAGAAATAGCCCCTCCCCTTCAGGGGAGGGGTTGGGGTGGGGGTGGCCAACCACAAACCATCCCCATGAAGCAAATCCTCGCGGCAATCACGCCCCGAAGATCCAAGAAGGAGACCCAACATGGCTGAACCTGCACGTGCCCGCGCGGTCCTCTCGACCGAGGACTTCAAGCTGATCCGCGAAGCCGTACTGCACTACTTGAAGGCCATCGAAGATCAGCCGGAATCGGTTAAGTTTTCGAACCTTTACCACAGGCTTGGCAGTGCCCTTGGCCGTTAAGGCTTTGGCACCAGCCACTTAAGGACCTTTCCTGGGGAGGAAAGTCCGGCCCGTCGTGCTTCCGAGTGAAGCGCGGCGGGCCATCTTTTTACCATCATTGTCGCCAAAGCGCCGGATTTGCTTACTTTTGGCTAAGAAATTGCCGGTATTGCCTTGCATGTGATAAGCCTGCCTGCACCCACAAGCGAAACCCGCGTGACCGATCTTCCCGTACTCGCGGTGATTGGCCTGCGCGAACCGGCAGAGGGCGATTGGGGGCGGTTGCGCGGGCTGCAGTATTCCAGCCTTGGCAAGTTGGCATTCGCGCGGTTGTTCGCCCACGCGCTGGCAGCGCTGTTGGTGTTGCAGATCTATTCCGGCAACCTGCATGTTGCAGCGCTCGTTGGCTGGATAGCCGTGCTGATCGGTGTGCTGATCATGGGCGCGCGCTTCGATCGCTCGTTGCGCGATGCCGATCGTCGCAGGGTTTCGCGGCGGGAAATGCACCGGCAGACGATAAGCTCGCTTTGCGTTGCCGTGGTGTGGTCCGTGCCGATGCTGGTATTTTCGCACTTTGGTGATCCGGCTCAACGCATGATGCTCTGGACCGTGCTGGCGCTGCTGATGACCGGGATGGCGATTACCTTTGCCGCGCTGCCTATTGCCACGGTGATGTTTTCCGGCGTCGTCGGGCTTGCCGCAATCGTCACTTTCGCAATCTGGGGCCAATTCACCGCTGCGGCGGTCGCTTTTGCGTTCGTGGCCATTGTCAGCATTGGCGCAGTTGATGCTGCGCGCAATTTTCTTGGTGCCCGCGTGGCGGAGGCGGGCATGGCCGAAAAGGCGGAAGTCGTCTCGCTGCTGCTGCGCGAATTTGAAGAAGGTGATGCCGATTGGCTGTGGCAGGTTGACGCAACCCGCCGCGTCCGTTCGGTCAGTCCACGCTTTGCTTTTGCGCTGGGCGATGATCCCGAAGACGTTGAAGGCAAGCCGCTGATCCAGCTTATCGCGGGCGAAGCGTGGGACACCGGCCATTTTCATTCCAGCCTGCACGATCTCGCCGAGCGTCTGAAGCGGCGCGAAAGCTTTTCGAATCTGATGGTACGCGTCGTCCTGCGCGGTTCCCCGCGCTGGTGGGAACTCTCGGCTTCGCCCAAATTCGATGAAAACGGAACGTTCATCGGTTTCCGCGGGGTCGGCTCCGACGTGACCGAACAGCGCGAAAGCGCCGAAAAGATCGCCTGGCTTGCGCGCTATGATACGCTGACCGGCCTGCCCAACCGCCTCATGCTGACCGAGGCGCTTGGCGATGCGATGGTCTATGCCGAGAAGTGGCGCACCAACTGCGCGTTTCTGATGATCGACCTCGACCGGTTCAAGGCGATCAACGATACGCTGGGCCATCTGGTGGGTGACCAGATGTTGGCGCTGGTATCAGAGCGGCTGAAGAAGATCGTCCGCGAAAACGAGGTCTGCGGGCGTCTGGGTGGTGACGAGTTTGGTGTGGTGGTGCGCGATGCAGGCAATGTGCAGCGCATTGCTGATCTCAGCAAGGCGATCATTTCTGCCTTGTCGATGCCGTATGAGGTGGATCACCACACGCTCTATGTGGGGGCGAGCATCGGTTCCGCGTTCGGCCCGCGTGATGGGGCGACGGTGGAGACGCTGCTGCGCAACGCCGACCTTGCGCTCTATCGGGCAAAGGACGAAGGCGGCGGGCGGCACTGCACCTATGAACCATCGCTCCACGCCCACGCCGAAGAGCGGCGCAAGCTGGAGTTCGCGCTGCGCCACGCGCTTGAACGTGATGAGTTCTCGCTGATGTACCAGCCGGTGGTCGACGCGATGAGCGAGAAGGTGCTGAGCTTCGAAGCGCTGCTGCGCTGGATCAGCACCGAACATGGCTTTGTCAGCCCCGCGAAGTTCGTGCCCATCGCCGAGGACACCCGGCTGATCGTGCCGATTGGCGAATGGGTGCTGCGCACCGCCTGTTTCGAGGCGATGAAATGGCCCGATAACGTCAAGATCGCCGTCAACGTATCGGGTGAGCAGTTGCTCGACCCCTACTTTGCCGAAACGGTGGTCGGCGCGCTCACTGCCAGCGGTCTTTCGCCGCATCGGCTTGAGATCGAGGTGACCGAGAGCATCTTCGTGCGCGATGGCACAACCGCGCAGATGACGCTGGAAAACCTGATGGGCATCGGCTGCGGCGTGGCGCTCGACGATTTCGGGACCGGCTATTCCTCGCTCGGCTATCTGCGCAAGATGCGCTTTTCGACGATCAAGGTGGATCGCAGCTTCGTGCAGGGCGCGGCGCGGGAAAACCCGGAAAGCCTTGCCATCTGCCGTGCAGTGGTGGCGATGGCCGACAGTCTGGAAATGTCGACCACGGCAGAAGGCGTGGAGACGGAACTGGAACTTGAAGTGATCCGCAAGATCGGCTGCAAGAAAATTCAGGGCTATTACTTCGGCCGCCCGATGAGCGGGGCCGATGCGCTGGCCCTGTTCGGCACGGCCCGCCAACGCCAGCGGGCCTGAACCTTAGGCCGATACCAGCCCGCGCACTACGTTTTCGAACAGCGCGCGACCATCGGAACCGCCGTGCGCCGGTTCGATCATGCGTTCGGGGTGAGGCATCATGCCAAGCACGTTGCCGCGATCATTGAGCACGCCCGCGATATTGCGTGCCGAGCCGTTGACGGCTTCGGCATAGCGAAATGCCACGCGGCCTTCGCCCTCGATCCGGTCCAGCGTCGCGTCATCCGCGAAGTAGTTGCCATCGTGGTGCGCGACGGGGATCTTGATCTGCTGGCCGGCGTCATAGCCTGCGGTGAACAGCGACTGGTTGTTGTCCACGGTCAGCGCCACATCGCGGCAGACGAAGCGGATGCCGGCGTTGCGCATCAGCGCACCCGGAAGAAGTCCAGCTTCGGTCAGCACCTGAAAGCCGTTGCACACGCCGAGCACGGTGACGCCGCGTTCTGCCGCGCGAACCACAGCTTGCATCACCGGCGAACGGGCGGCCATCGCGCCGGAGCGCAGATAATCGCCATAGGAAAAGCCGCCGGGCAGGGCGATGAAATCGAGGCCTTCGGGAAGGTCGGCATCGCCATGCCACACGCGGTGGACGGTGCCGCCGCAGACCTGTTCGATAGCCACGGCCATGTCACGGTCACAGTTGGAGCCGGGAAATGTAATGACGGCGGAGGTGAAGGCCATGTCTTTCGCTCCTGCGCTCAGGCCGCCTTTTCGATGCGGTAGTTTTCGATCACCATGTTGGCGAGGAGCTTCTTGCACATCTCGTCAAGCGTGGTGTCAGACGTGCTGTCGGCCACGTCGAGTTCGATCACGCGGCCTGCGCGCACATCGTTCACGCCTTCGAATCCGAGGCCTTCCAATGCGTGATGGATGGCGCGGCCCTGCGGATCGAGCACGCCGTTCTTGAGGGTGACAATGACGCGGACCTTCATCGACGGGGCCTTTCGGACGCTGGCAGGTGTGAGAATCTTGGAGCGGCCTATGCAACCGGATGCGGCGAAGAGCAAGGCCAAGATGGGGCAATTCCGTTCAGGTTCACGGCGCTTTTCCTGAAAGGGTTTACACAGTTTACACGGTCCAGAGAAACTTTCGCGTGGCTCTTCCGTCAGGCTTTGCCGGCACCGACAGGCGCCGGCAAGCGGCGGAAAAGAGGGCGAAAAGGGCGTGGTGTCTGCTCCATGAATCGGAGCCTAGCGCGCTTTGCGTAAGTAGGAAAACGATCACGCATCGGGGGCAGTTTCGGGTTAGGTTGAGGAACCCCAAGGACAGGGTTATGTCCATCCGGTGGCAGGGTTGCCCGCATTACTCGCACCCCACGCGCAGCAGCCGACCCTGCCACCGCTTTTTCCGATCTTTACATGACGCACATGTCAGTTATTGTCGCGCCATGCCCCGCGTAACCCCGCCCGACCGCCGCGACCGCATCCTCGACGCCGCGCGCGAGGAATTTGCCACACGAGGTTTTGCTGCCGCACGGATGGAGGATGTGGCCAAGCGCGTCGGGATAAGCCGCGCCGCGCTCTATCTTTCGTTCGACAGCAAGGAGGCGCTCTTCCGCGAGCTGGTTTCGGCGGTGATTACCGACATCATGCCGACGCTGCTGCCAAGCGATTACGGCACATTGCCCGCGCCCGCGCTGCTGCGCGGCTTTGTGAAGAACGCGATGAAGCGCATGGCCAGCCCGGAAATGGCATTCCTGCCCCGCCTGATCGTGGGCGAGGGGCGCAACTTTCCCGAACTGGCGCGCTTCTATCACGAAACGGCGATGATCTGCGTGCTTGGCGCGGTGGAGCGCCTGATCATCCACGGGGTGGAGCGCGGCGAATTTGCCTGTGCCGATCCGAAAATGGCGGCGCGCAGCGTGGCGGGCGGAATCATCTTTGCGGCGCTGTGGCGCAACGTGTTCGAACCGGTGGGCGCTGAACCGCTGGACATCGACTGGATGGCCGAGAGCCACGCCGGGCTTATTCTGGGCGGGCTGCGCAAGGGGGAAGGGGCATGAAGATGCCACCCAAGCCATTGATTGCAGTGGGTATCGTGGCGGTTGCAGCTGGCGCTTACACACTGCTGCGTCCCGAAAGCGAGGATGCCCGCTGGCTGGGCTATGTCGAAGGGGAGCCTCTACTGATCGCCGCGCCGGTTTCGGGCACGCTGGCGGCGCGCCCGGTCATGCGCGGGCAGGCGGTAGACAAGGGCGAGGCGCTGTTCACGCTCGATCCGCAGACCGCAGATGCCGATGCGGCGCAACTGGCCGCGCAAGTGGCGGCGGCCAAGGCGCAGGCGGCGGACCTGGCGCAAGGCCGCAACCGCGCGCCGGAACAGGCGGCGGCGAGTGCGGCGCTGACTTCGGCCAAGGCGCAGGCGGTGCGCGCGGATGCCGACTATCAGCGCATCGCGGCGCTTGCGGGCAAGGGCTTTGCCAGCAGAACGCAACTCGATGCGGCACGGGCCGCGCGGGATTCCGCCAGTGCAGCGCTGCAGCAGGCGCAGGCCGTGCTGGCGAGCGGAGGGCTTTCCGCAGGACGCCCCGAACAGCAGGCGGCAGCGCAGGCGAGCGTGGGGGCGGCGGAAGCGGCATTGCGCGCGCAGGCACGACGTCGGCAGGAAATCGCGCCGGTGGCAGCCGCGCGCGGCGTGGTGCAGCAGACTTTTTTCGATCCGGGCGAGTGGGTTCCTGCAAACCAGCCGGTGCTTGCTCTGCTGCCCGACGATCAGCGCAAGCTGCGCTTTTTCGTGCCGCAGGACCGGGTAGCTGCGCTGAAAGTGGGCGCGAAAGTGCGCTTTACCTGCGATGGATGTGGTGATGCGGCGCGGGCGGCGACGATCAGCTATATCAGTCCGCGTGCCGAGTTTACCCCGCCGGTGATCTATTCAGAACGGGCGCGGGCCAAGCTGGTGTTCATGGTGGAAGCCGCGCTGCCCGTGGCGCAGCCGCTTCCGTTGGGCCTTCCTGTGGCGGTTGCCGTGCAGTGAACGGCGAAGCGCCCGTCATCGACGTGCAAGGGCTGACCAAGCGGTTCGGCGGACGCATCGTGGTGGACGATCTGACCCTGCAGGTGGCGCGCGGTTCGATCTGCGGATTTCTGGGGCCAAACGGATCGGGCAAGACCACAACGCTGCGGATGATCTGCGGGCTGTTGATCCCCGATGCCGGAGGTGGGACTGTGCTGGGGCTTGATCTTGGCCACAAAAGGGGCGCGATCAAGGGGCGGGTCGGCTACATGACCCAGAAGTTCGGGCTGTTTTCCGACCTGACCATTGCCGAAAATCTGGAATTCTTTGCACGCGTGCATGGGCTTGACCGGCGGCGCGAGCGGGTGGCCGAAGCGCTGGACGCGCTGGGGCTGGCAACGCGGGCGGACCAGTTGGCGGGCAAGCTTTCGGGCGGGTGGAAGCAGCGGCTGGCGCTGGCGGCAGCCGTGCTGCACGAACCTGAAATCCTGCTGCTGGACGAACCGACGGCGGGCGTTGACCCGCAGGCCCGGCGCGAGTTCTGGGACCAGATTCACGAGCTGGCGCAAGGCGGGATGACCGTTCTGGTTTCCACGCATTACATGGACGAGGCCGAGCGCTGCCACGAAATCGCCTATATCGCCTATGGCCGGATGCTGGCGCGCGGCACGATGAGCGAGGTAATCGCGGGATCGGGGCTGAAAGCGCTGATCGGAGAAGGACCGGGAGCAGACCGGTTGGCAGCGCGGATCGAGGGCAGGCCCGGCGTCGAAATGGCGGCGCCGTTCGGTACGGCAATCCACGTCTGTGGGCGCGATGTTTCAGCCCTGAGAGCCGCAGTGGCAGAGTTTGACGGCGTGGAGTGGCGTGGAACCCAGCCTAGCCTTGAGGATGTTTTCATTCACCTGATGCGTGGGGCAGAGGACAATTCGGTGGTGGTCACGTGATCTGGCGTGCTGCCTTCACGCGAATTGCCGCGATGGTGTTCAAAGAAGTGCGCCAGATGATGCGCGATCCGGGCACGATCGGCATGATGCTGATGATGCCGATCTTGCAACTGACGATCTTTGGCTTTGCAATCAACAACGATCCCCGCGGCTTGCCGATGGCGCTGGAAATCAACGACACTTCGCAGTTCTCGCGCAGCATCGATGCGGCCTTGCGCAACACCACCTATTTCCGTGTTACGCATGTAGTGTCCGCACCGGGTGAGGGAGAGCGGTTGCTGAAAGACGGCGTGGTGCAGTTCCTTGTCACCGTGCCGCCGGACTTTGGCCGCGATCTGGTGCGCGGCACGCGGCCGCAACTGCTGGTGACGGCCGACGCAACCGACCCTGCTTCGACCGGCAATGCCATCGGGGCGATCCAGCAGGCAGTGGACGGCGCGCTTTCGCACGATCTGATCGGCCCGCTGGCGATGCGGATGCCGGGGCAACCGCCGGTTGATCTGGTCATTCACCGCAGCTACAATCCCGAAGGCATTACCAGCCATAACACGGTGCCGGGGCTGCTGGCCATCGTGCTTTCGATGACGATGGTGATGCTGACCGCACTTTCGGTAACCCGCGAGGTGGAGCAGGGGACAATGGAGAACCTGCTGGCCACGCCCTTGCGCCCGTTCGAGGTGATGGTGGGCAAGATCGTGCCCTATCTGGTGATCGGCGTGGTGCAGATGGCGGTGATCCTGATGGCGGCGCAAGTGGTGTTTCGCGTGCCCTTCGAAGGCTCTGTTACCCTCACGCTGGCATCGACGCTGCTGTTCATGGTGACCAGTCTGGCGTTGGGCTTCATGCTCTCTACCGTGGCGACAAGCCAGCTTCAGGCGATGCAGATGAGCTTCTTCTACATGCTGCCATCGATCCTGCTGTCCGGCTTTGCCTTTCCTTTCAGGGGAATGCCGACGTGGGCGCAATGGCTGGCCGAGATGCTGCCGACCACGCATTACATCCGGCTGGTGCGTGGGATCATGCTGAAAGGGTGGACGCTTGGCGATGCGGCGTGGGAACTGGGCGTGCTGGCGGGAATGCTGGGCGTGCTTGGGACGGTGGCGGTGCGGCGTTATCAGGACACGGTGGCTTAGGGTGCTGGCGCACCTTCGGGCAGGACCAGCAGTTCCACCGCCTTTTCGGGCGCAAGGTAGCGACGAGCGAGGGCCTGAAGATCGGCGGCGGTGACCTTTTCCAGCCGCGCGCGGGCGGCCTTGGCACGGGCCAGGCGGTCGGGCCGGGTTTGCGCATTTTCGGCCAGCGCCATCCAGCCGCTGTTGGTTTTCAGCGCATTGTCGATGCGTTCCAACATGGGTGCGCGGGCGCGTTGGAGAACGTCGGGGTCGACCGGCGCAGTGGCCAGTGCGCGCAGCGTTTCGACCAGAGCAGCGCGGGTGGCGGTCACGTCGGCCAGATCGACCGAGGCGTTGATGGTGAAGGTACCATAGCCGGTCCAGACGCGGCTCAGGGCGCTGGATGCGCCGGGGCTGTAGGCCTTGCCCAGCTTTTCGCGCACGGTATCGAGCACTTCGATCCCCACCACGGCATCGAGGAGCGACAGCGCGACGGCCTCGTCCGCATCGCTATCGTCACGGGTGGGCCAGACCATGCGGACGATGGCCTGGTTGGCCTCGCCAGTGTGGCGGATTTCCTGCACGCCCCGTGAGGCCGTGAAGCTGCGCTGGCGCTGGGCGGTGTAGGGGCGGAAACCGGCTTCGCGCGAGGGGAGAGCGCCGAACGTGCGGGCGACAGCATCGATCGCGGCGGCTTCATCAATGTCACCCACTATCGCGATTTCCAGTGCGCCGTTGGTCAGGCGGTCGGTCAGCGCGGTGCGCAGCTTGGCGAAGCTGAGTGCGGCGTAGTCTTCCTGGCTTTGCAGGGTAAAACGCGGATCGTTGTCGGACAGGATGCCGCCGATGCTGTTCGCCAGTGCTGCGCCGGGCGAGGACCGCAGGCGCGCGAAGAAATTGGCGATGTTCTGGCGATAGGCCACTTCGCCCTCAGCGCGATAGCCGGGATCGCTGATCAGCGCGGCCCAGAGCTGAAGTTGCAGCGCCAGATCGCGCGGGGTGGTGGAAGCATCGGTGACGAAAGTATCGCCCGATATGCCAAGGCCCATCCCGACCGAGCGGCCCGCAAGCAGCGTTTGCAGATCGTCCTCGCTATGCTTGCCCAGCCCGCCGCGCGCGAGGACGGCGGTCATCTCGGTCACCAGCGGATCGGCCTTGCTGTCAAGCATTTCGCCGCCATCGAGATTGAGGCTGAGCTGGATGCGGTCCTTTGCAAGATCGGTGCTCTTGAGGTTGAGGCGGACGTTGTTGGCAAAGCGGATTTCTCGGATGCCGTAGAGCGGTTCGATGATATCGGAAACGACCGCGCCGGGCTGGCCGAAATCCGTATAGGCAAAGGGCACCGGGGCGGGGACTTCGCCCGCCGGTGCCTTGGCGCGGGTGGCCTTAGCAAAGGTCTGGCGCAGCGCCTTTTCGCCCCCGGTGGGCGGGGTGCGGCCCTGAAAACGGATCAACGGGTCTTTGAGCGGAACAGCCTCGGCCTTGAGCGCGGCCATGACCGACGTTGGCGTGATCGTGGGCGCGAACTGGTTGAACCGATCGAGGCCCGATTGCGGTGTGGTGGGCACCTGATCATCGCGCACCAGTGCAAGCGCGGCGGCGACCAGCGTGCCGTGCGAGCGGGTGTCGGCCCCGGCTGCACCGTTTTCCAGCGCGGTGCGGATATTGGCGACCTGTTCATCGATCTCGGCCTGCGTGAACTGGCCGGACAGGGCGCGGGCATAGGCCCCGGTTGCGGCGGCAAACCCGCGCTGCCAGCCGCCGTCCACGGTATCGACGATGAGGTTGGTGGTGCGACCGATTTCGAACACGTCGCTGGTGCCAAAGCCTGCGCCACGGAACGGCGGATCGGGCACGCGGCTCATGCGCTGAAAGCGGCGGTTGACCGCGCCGTAGCCAATCTGGCGCAACAGGGCGGTGCGGCGATTGGCCACGGTGTCAGGCTCATCCAGCCAAGGCCCGTGGCGCGATGCGGTGACGCGCTCTGACAAGGAGGGATCGATGTGGATGTCGGTCCGGGCTTTCTGCTTTGGATCGACTTTGCCTTCATCGGGGCGCGGGGTTGCGGGCTTTGCTTGCCAATCGGCGAAGCGGGCGCGGATTGCGGCCTCTATCGCATCGGGTTCGAAATCACCCACGACGACCAGCGTCATGTTCGACGGCACATATTCGCGCGTCCAGAAGGCTTTCAGCGTTTCGGCGGTTGCGGCGTTCAGAGCCTCGATCGTGCCGATGGGCAGGCGTTTGGGATAAGTCGCCTGCGGATAGAAGAAGGCGATCTGGTCTTCCAGATTGGTGCGCTGCCAGCCTTGCCCATCGCGCAGTTCGGACAGCACGACGCCGCGTTCGCGTGCCACGGCCTGCGGATCAAACGTCAGTTCACTCGCCGTTTCGCGCATGAGCATCAGCGCGGTGTCGAGCAGCTTGGGATCGGCGCGCGGCAGATCGAGCATGTAGAGCGTCTGTTCGAACGAGGTCTGCGCGTTGGTGTCTGCGCCGAACGACAGGCCGTTGCGCTCCAGCAGCTTGATCATCTCGCCTTCGGGCACATGGGTCGAGCCGTTGAAGGCCATATGCTCTATGAAATGCGCGAACCCGCGCTCGCTCTCGCGCTCGTCCAGCGACCCGGTGGCAATGTCCATGCGCACCAGCGCAGTGCCTGCGGGCGTGGCGTTTTGGCGGATGATGAAGCGCAACCCGTTGGGAAGCTGGCCATAGCGGTAGGCGGGATCGGGCGGCAGGTCGCTCTGCTCGAACGCCCACGTGGGTTTGGGCGCGCTGGCGATGGTCGCAGGTTGCGCGGCGCAGGCAGCGAGAGTGAGGGCAGTGGCGAGGGGAAGCAGGCGGCGGAAGATCATTGCGCGGTGGTTTGCCCGCTTGGCGGTAGCGGCGCAAACAAAAACCCCTCCGCTGCCGGAGGGGGGTTTTGTTGCAGCGTGCGTTAAAGCTTACTTCTTTCCGCGCAGCTTGCGATGTGCGCCCAAGTCGAACACCTCGCTCGGTCCGCCGTCGTTTTCCAGCAGGCCGAGGCGGCGGGCGACTTCCTGGTAGGCTTCTTCCTCGCCGCCCAAGTCGCGGCGGAAGCGGTCCTTGTCGAGCTTTTCGCCGGTGGTCATGTCCCACAGGCGGCAGCCGTCGGGGCTGATTTCGTCGGCTAGGATCACGCGGCTGTAGTCGCCGTCCCAGATGCGGCCGAATTCGAGCTTGAAATCGACGAGGCTGATGTTGATCGCCGCGAACATGCCGCAGAGGAAATCGTTCACGCGGATGGCCATCGAGGAGATGTCCTGCATTTCCTCGTTCGATGCCCAGCCGAAGCAGGCGATGTGCTCTTCGGCGATCATCGGATCGCCCAGCGCATCGTCCTTGTAATAGTATTCGATCAGGGTGTGCGGCAGCGGCTCACCCTCTTCGATGCCAAGGCGCTTGGAGATGGAGCCTGCGGCGATATTTCGCACGACCACTTCGATCGGGATGATCTCTGCCTGCCGCACGAGCTGTTCGCGCATGTTCAGGCGGCGGATGAAGTGGGTGGGGATGCCGATATGGGCGAGGCGCGTGAACACATATTCGCTGATGCGGTTGTTGATCACGCCCTTGCCGTTGATCGTGCCGCGCTTTTGCGCGTTGAACGCGGTGGCATCATCCTTGAAATACTGGATGATCGTGCCCGGTTCGGGGCCTTCGTAAAGGATCTTGGCCTTGCCTTCGTAGATCTGGCGGCGACGGGACATGATCGGTCTTCCTGCACGGCGCCGGGCAGCGGCCCGGCCAGAATACAAAACCCCGGCATCGCGTTGGAGGCGAATCCATCGCAAGCGCCGGGGCGTTCTTCCGGCCCATAAGCGAACGAGCGCAAAAGTGCAATTGCACGCGGGGCTGCAATGAAGCCTTGCACGGCAGGGCGCTGGAACGGCGCGACGCTTGGCGTTAGATCGGGTCAAAAGGAGTAAATGCCGATGACCAGCCCTGCTGCCCGAACTGATGCGATTGCCCTGCTTACCCGTTATTACGCGGCGTTTAACGCGGGCAATTGGGCCGGGATGCTCGATTGCCTGAGCGATGATGTGGCGCATGATGTGAATCAGGGCGAGCGCGTGACGGGCAAGGCCAAGTTCGCTGAATTTTTGGGGCATATGGAGCGCTGCTACAAGGAACGGCTGGCCGATATCGTGCTGATGGCGAGCGAGGATGGCACCCGTGCTTCGGCGGAGTTCGTGGTCCACGGCGAATATCTGGCGACGGACGAGGGTTTACCGGAAGCGAGCGGGCAGACGTACGTGCTGCCGGCGGGCGCGTTCCTTGCCATCGATGGCGGGAAGATCACGCGGCTGACGATGTATTACAATCTGGCAGATTGGATGAAACAGGTGGTCGGCTGATGGCGATTTCGGTCAGGCCGCTGACCGGACCTGAGATTGCGGCGGTGCTGGACGATCTGGGGCGGTTGCGGATCGCCGTGTTTGCCGACTTTCCCTATCTCTACGATGGGGATGCGGCTTATGAGGCAGACTATCTGGCCGAATATGCGGCTGCGCTCGATGCAGTGCTGGTGGCGGCGTTTGACGGCGAGCGGATCGTGGGGGCCGCTACGGCGGCCCCAATGATGCACCAGAAGGCGGAGTTCCGCAGGCCGTTCGAAGAGCGGGGGATCGATGTGGCGCGGCTGTTCTATTTTGGGGAAAGCGTGCTGCTGCCCGAATATCGTGGGGCAGGGATTGGCCATGCTTTTTTCGACCATCGGGAGCGGCAGGCGATGCAGTGCGGCGCAAATGCGGCCTGTTTTGCAGCGGTGGTGCGGGCCGGGAATCATCCGGCGCGGCCTGCGGGCTATATGCCGCTCGATGCGTTCTGGGCGAAGCGGGGATATGGGCTGGTGCCGGGCCTGACCACGGAACTGGCGTGGAAAGAGCATGGGGCCGAGGCTGAACGGGTGAACGTGATGCAGTATTGGTTGAAGCAGTGGTGAGTTTCACCGTAGCCGCCGCGCAATATCCGATTGATCGGCTGGATAGCTGGGATGCCTATGCGGCCAAGCTGACGCGCTGGGTTGAAGACGCAGCGCAGGCTGGGGCGTCGCTGGCGGTGTTTCCCGAATATGGCGCAATGGAACTGGCCAGCCTTGATCCGGCAACGATGGGCGATCTGGCAGGGTCCATCGAGACGGTTTCGGCGCTGCTGCCGCGTGTGGATGCGTTGCACGCTGAACTGGCCGCGCGGACGGGCCTGCATATTCTGGCCGCCTCAGCCCCGCGCAAGGACGCCGATGGGCGCTTTCGCAACGCCGCGCGGCTCTTTGCACCCAATGGCAAAGTGGGCGTGCAGGACAAACTGGTGATGACCCGGTTCGAGCGCGAGCTGTGGCATATCGCCGCGGGATCGGCCTTGCGTCTGTTTGACACTGCACTTGGGAAAATCGCTGTAAGCATTTGTTACGACAGCGAGTTTCCGCTGCTAGCGCGGGCTTGTGTGGAGGCCGGGGCGGATCTGTTGCTGGTGCCTTCGTGCACGGATTCGCTGCATGGTTACTGGCGCGTAAGGTTAGGCGCGCAGGCACGGGCGCTGGAGGGGCAGTGCTATGCAGTGCATTCGCCCACGGTGGGGGAGGCGGAGTGGTCGCCTGCTGTGGACGTCAATCGGGGGGCGGCGGCGGTCTATGGCCCGCCGGATCGCGGGATGCCCGAAGATGGCGTGCTGGCGATGGGTGTTGAAGGCGCGGCGCAATGGGTCTTTGCCGAAGTGGATACCGCCCTGGTGGCTGAACTGCGCGCCGATGGGGGGGTGCTGAACACCCGGCACTGGGCGGAGCAACCGGGGGCGGTCCAGCTTCCGGCGGTGGAGGTCGTGGACTTGCGCTGATCGCAAGGTTATCGATGGGATTCGTTACGAAGGAAACCATTGAAGATGTCGCTTGATGCCGCTGAGCAGGTCCACCGGCAGTTCCTGAATGCGTTGGACAACGGCACGTTGCGGCGGCGATCAAATCTGGGGCTGCAGGACGTGGGGCTTGCGCCGGACCGGGCGGCGGCGCTGTTCCGCTCGCAGGCGCTTTCGCGGCAGTTGGACCGGATGAGCCGCAAGCTGCAGGCGCGGGGTGAAGGGTTTTACACCATCGGCTCGTCGGGGCACGAGGGCAACGCGGTGCTGGCCGAAGCGCTGCGCGTGGATGACATGGCGTTTCTGCATTATCGCGATGCCGCGTTCCAGATTCATCGCGCGCACCGTGTGCCGGGCGAAAATCCGGCGTGGGACATGCTGTTGAGCTTTGCGGCGAGCGCCGAAGACCCGATTTCGGGCGGGCGGCACAAGGTGCTGGGATCGAAACGGCTGTTCATTCCGCCGCAGACGTCGACCATCGCCAGCCATCTGCCCAAGGCGGTCGGCGCAGCTTTTTCCATCGGCATTGCGCGCAAGATGGGGTTTGAAGGCACGGTGCTGGCGCGCGATGGCGTGGTGCTGTGCAGCTTTGGCGATGCCAGCGCCAACCATTCGACGGCGCTGGGGGCGATCAACACGGCGTGCTGGGCGGCGTTTCAGGGCACGCCGATGCCCATCATTTTCCTGTGCGAGGACAATGGGATCGGTATATCCACCCGCACACCGCCGGGGTGGATCGAGGCGAACTTTTCGAGCCGCGCGGGGCTGACCTATATTGCCTGCGACGGGTGCGATCTGATCGACACCTACGCGGCAGTAAAGCGCACCGAAGAGATCGTAAGGCGGCAACGTAAGCCGGTTTTCCTGCATATGAAGACAGTGCGGCTCTATGGCCATGCCGGCAATGACGTGCAGCTTGCCTATCGTTCAAAGGATGAGGTTCGCGCCGAGGAAGAGCGCGATCCGCTGCTGGCGAGCGCGGCGCTGCTGATCGAGGAAGGCGTGATGACCGCCGCCGAGGTTCGCGGAGTGTATGACGAGATCGAGGCGACGCTGGAGCGGCAGGTGGAACTGGCGATCAAGCGGCCCAAGCTGCCCGATGCGGCGGCGGTGATGGCCAGCATCGTGCCGCAGGGGCGCGAAGGCGTTGCGTGTCCGCTGGCCTCAGTGCAGGCGCGGGCGGCGCTGTTTGCTGATGATGCCGATGCGATGGCCAAGCCGCAGCACATGGCGAAGCTGATAAGCTGGGCTTTGGCGGACCTGCTGCTGCAATATCCGAACGCGATTGTCTGTGGCGAGGATGTGGGGCCGAAAGGCGGGGTCTATGCCGCCACGCAGAAGCTGCATACGCGGTTTGGATCGGCGCGGGTTATCAATACCTTGTTGGATGAACAGGCGATCCTGGGGCTGGCGATTGGCGCTGCGCACAATGGGTTGTTGCCGTTGCCGGAGATCCAGTTCCTTGCCTATGTCCACAATGCCGAGGACCAGATCCGGGGCGAGGCGGCGACGCTTTCGTTCTTTTCGGACGGGCAGTTCACCAACCCGATGGTCGTGCGGATTGCGGGGTTGCCTTATCAGAAGGGGTTTGGCGGGCACTTCCATAACGACAATTCGCTGGCTGTGTTTCGCGATATTCCGGGCGTGGTGCTGGCGGTGCCTTCGAACGGGCGCGATGCGGTGGCGATGCTGCGCGAATGCGTACGGCTGGCGCACGAGGAGAGCCGTGTGGTCGTCTTTGTGGAGCCGATTGCGCTGTATATGACGCGCGATCTGCATGAGGCGGGCGATGGGCTGTGGGCCAGCGTTTATCAGCCGCCGGGGGAAGGAGCGATTGCCTTTGGCGAGATTGGGGTTGCGGGTGAGGGGACCGACCTTGCCGTGGTGACCTATGGCAACGGGTTCTACCTGTCGCTTCAGGCGCAGAAGCTCTTGGCGGAACAGGGCGTCAACGTGCGGGTGATCGACTTGCGTTGGCTGGGACCGGTGAATGACGATGCGGTCCTGGCGGCGGTTGCGCCGTGCCCACGCGTGCTGGTGGTGGACGAATGCCGTGTGACGGGCGGACAGAACGAGGCGCTGATGGCGCTGCTGGCGGAACGGGCGCCGGGCAAGGCGATTGCGCGCGTGGCCGCGACTGACAGTTTCATTCCGCTTGCGCGTGCGGCGACGCATACCTTGCCGAGCAGGGATGGGATTGTGGCTAAGGTGCTGGATATGGTGGGGGGGCACCACCCCCCGGCCCCCTCCTCTGAAGAGGAGGGGGTGCAGTGAAGGAGACGGTTGTTGTCGTCTGTCCCGGTAGGGGCACCTATAATCCGCCGGAGCTTGGCTATCTGTCGCGGCATAATGGCGGGGCCGATTGGCTGGGGCGGTTCGATGCAATGCGTGCTTCGGCGGGCAAGGCGGCGCTGACCGCACTGGATGGGGCGGCGAAGTTCACGCCCGCGCATCTGCGGGGCGACAATGCCGCGCCGTTGATCCATGCCTGTGCCTGGCTCGATTTCCTGAAGCTGGATCGCGAGCGCTTCGAGGTGGTGGCAGTGACCGGCAATTCGATGGGCTGGTACACCGCGTTGGCCTGCGCCGGGGCGGTATCGGGCGAGCATGGCTTTGCGATTGTCGATGGGATGGGTCTTAACTCACAGAAGCACGCGGCGGGTGGACAGGCGGTACTGGTGCTGGCGGGGGAGGACTGGACGGTCGATCCGGCCCTCGTTGCAACGGTCGAGGCGGCGATGGCGCGGCATGGCGTTCTGCCTTCGATCCGGCTGGGCGGGATGCTGGTGGTAGCGGGGGCTGAGGCGGCGCTGGATGCGCTGGCGAACGACTTGCCGCCGCTTTCACGCCCGCCGATGCGGTTGGCGGGGCACGGACCGTTTCATACGCCGCTGATGCAGGCCAGCAGCGATGCGGCCCGTGCGCAGTTCCCGCGCGAATGGTTCGGCCAGCCACAGATCCCGCTGATCGACGGGCGGGGGAAGGTGTGGCGGCGGTTCGAGAGCCGGGCGGACGAACTGTGGGAGTACACCTTCGGGCACCAGATATTGCAGCCCTATGATTTCACGGCGGCTATGACCGTGGCGATGCGCGAGTTTGCGCCTGATCGCGTGGTGCTGCTCGGCCCCGGCGAGACGCTGGGCGGTGCCATCGGGCAGGTGCTTGTCAGCTTGAAATGGCTGGACATTTCGTCACGTAACATGTTCACTGCGGTGCAGGGAGAGGATCCGTTACTCATAAGCATGGGGCGACCCAGCCAAAGAGGTATCGTGATCCCGTGAGTCAACCGTCGGTTCTGTTTGTCTGCCTTGGAAACATCTGCCGCTCACCGCTGGCCGAAGCGGCGTTGCGTGCGCGGGCGGTTGAGGCCGGGGTTGCCATCACCATCGATTCCGCAGGCACCGGAGACTGGCATGTGGGCCGCCCACCCGATCCGCGTGCTCAGGCTTTGGCGCTGGCGCATGGCATCGACATTTCCAGCTACCGCGCGCGGCAGGTAACGGCAGAGGATTTTCACCGGTTCGGTCATGTTTACGCGCTCGATCCGCAGAATCTCAAAGACCTGCACCGGATCGAACCTTCCCACCATATCGCCGATCTACGCCTGCTGATGGATATGGTGCCGGGCCGCAAAGGGACTGCCGTGATCGATCCCTATTATGGCGACGAGCACGACTTCGAACAGGCATGGGCCGACGTTTGCGCGGCGGCCGATGCCTTGGTGAAGCGCTTTCGGCGTTAGACGTTCAAGCCACCTCGTGCCGATGAACCAGAGTCTGTAGCGCGGCGGGCACGGCGGGATCGTCGATCGTCGGCGGTGTGGTCCATTCTTCGCCGTTGACGATCTTGCGCAGGAGGTTGCGGAGGATTTTACCAGAGCGCGTCTTAGGCAGGCCGGCGGCGATATAGGCGGTCTTGAGCGCGGCGACGGCCCCCAGTTCCGCGCGCACGGCGGCGATGACGCGGCGCTCCAGCGTATCGTCGGCATCGAAGCCCGCGCGGGCTACGACGAATGCGATGGGCACCATGCCCTTGACAGCATCGTCCCCGCCGATCACCGCGCATTCGGCCACGCCATCCACGCTGGCGACGATCTGTTCTATCTGCCCGGTCGAAAGGCGGTGGCCCGCCACGTTGATGATATCGTCGGTGCGGCCCATGATGTGGACGAAGCCTTCATCATCGATAAAGCCTGCGTCGCCGGTTTCGTAATAACCATCAAACGTGGCGAAGTTCTTCGCATAGCCTGCATGGTTGTTCCACAGCGTGCGGAATGCGCCGGGGGCGAGCGGGGCCTTGATCGCCACTGCGCCACTGTGCCCGGCAGGGACGGGCTGGCCACCTTCGTCGAGAATGGCAAAGGCATAGCCCGGCACCGGGAAGCCCGCGCTGCCGCGCTTGCGGCGCAGATCGCCCAGTGCAAAGCATGATGCGATGGCGGGCCAGCCCAGTTCGGTCTGCCACCAGTGATCGATCACGGGCAGGCCGGACTTGTCCTCCAGCCAGCCGATAGTGTCGGGGTCGGCGCGTTCCCCTGCAAGGAAGACGGCCTGACACTGGCCAGTGCCGATTTCCGTCAGGAACGTGGCGTCCGGGTCTTCCTTGCGGATGGCGCGGATTGCGGTGGGGGCGGTGAAGAACGTCTTCACGCCGTGGCGCGCAATCACCCGCCAAAAAGTGCCGGGGTCGGGGGTGCCGACGGGTTTGCCTTCGAACAAGACCGTCGTCGCGCCCACCAGCAGGGGGGCATAGACGATGTAGCTGTGACCAACGACCCAGCCCACGTCTGAAGCCGCCCAGAACACATCACCTGCATCAATGCCGTAGATGTTGCGCATCGACCATGCGAGCGCGACGGCGTGGCCGCCGTTTTCGCGCACAACGCCTTTGGGCGTACCGGTGGTGCCCGATGTGTAGAGGATATAGAGCGGATCTGCCGAGGCGACCGGCACAGGGGCAGGGGCCGGATCGGCTGCGGTTGCGGCGCGCAGATGGTCCCAATCGATATCGCGCGAACCTGCAAGGTCGGCGTGCAGTCGGTCACGCTGGAACACGACAACACGTTCGACCTGATGGTGGGCCAGCGTCAGCGCTTCATCGACCATCGGTTTGTAGGCGATGGTGCGCGCGCCTTCGATCCCGCACGAGGCGGTGAGCAGGACTTTGGGCGTGGCATCATCGATCCGCTTTGCCAGTTCCAGCGGAGCAAAGCCGCCGAATACCACCGAATGGATCGCGCCCAGCCTTGCGCAGGCGAGCATGGCGAAGACCGTTTCGGGGATCATCGGCATATAGAGGATCACGCGATCACCTTTGCCGACGCCGAGAGCGGCGAGCATGGCGGCGGTGCGGCCTGTTTCGTGCAGAAGTTCGGTATAGGTGATGCGGCGGACCGTATCCGTGACCGGACTGTCATGGATCAGCGCCACCGCATCCCTGCGACCCGCCGCCACATGGCGGTCAAGGCAATTGGCGCAAGTGTTGAGCGTGCCGCCGGGGAACCAGCCTTCGGCATCGTTGAAGGTGGCAGAAGGCGGTGTCGTCCAGTCTATCGCCTTGGCCGCATCGCCCCAGAAGGTCTGCGGATCGGCAATGCTGGCTTGCCATGCTCGGTTGTAGGCTTCGCTCATGTCCTCACCCGTTTTTTGAAAAGGCTGATGCGGGTATCGGCGGGGAGGCACGCCCGCACCAGCCCGACCTTGGTAGGCCATTTGGGGTCGGCGGCCCCGCCAAAGCGGGGCCGCGCTTCCTCGGTCATTCAGTCGTCGATGTTGCGCTTGTAGGTTTCCGGCAGGAAAATCAGCCCGAAGACGCAAGTCGCGGCGGCAACGATCACCGGATACCAGAAGCCGTGGTAGATATCCCCGTTGGCTGCCACCATCGCAAAGCCGATGGCGGGAAGCAGCCCACCGAGCCAGCCATTGCCGATGTGGTAGGGCAGGCTCATCGAGGAATAGCGGATGCGGCTGGGGAACAGTTCGACCAGCATGGCCGCGATGGGACCATAAACCATCGTCACCAGCAGCACGAGGTAGAACAGGATCGCCACGACCAGCGGCTTGTTGATCTGATCGGGATCGGCCTTTGCCGGATAGCCGACCTTTTCAAGATCACCAGTCACTTCCTTGGCGAAAGCGGCGATGGCGGCTTTCTTTTCGTCACCCGAAACCTTGGCCGGATCGGGTGCGGTGATGGTGGTGCCGCCGATCTGGATCGAAGCGATGGTGCCTGCGGGCGCTTCGATGTTTTCATAGTTCACCGCTGCCTTGGCGAGCGCGTTCTTCACGATATCGCACGATGTCGTATCGAACTTGTTGCCGCCCACCGGATCGAACTGCGAGGAACATTCGGCGGGGTTTGCCAGCACCTTGACCGGCGCGTTGGCCTGTGCGCTGGCGAGGGCGGGGTTGGCGGCAACGGTCAGCGTCTTGAACGCGGGGAACAGGGTCAGCGCGGCAAGGGCGCAGCCGGTAAGGATGATCTTCTTGCGGCCGACCTTGTCGGACAGCCAGCCGAAGAACAGGAAGAACGGCGTGGCAAGGCCAAGCGCGATGATGATCAAGGTGTTGGCGGTAAGGCCATCGACCTTGAGCATCTTTTCAAGAAAATACATCGCGTAGAGCTGGCCGGTGTACCAGACGACGGCCTGACCCGCGATGGCGCCGAAGAAGGCTATCAGCACGATCTTGAGGTTCTTCCATTCGCCAAAGGCTTCGGCCAGCGGGCGCTTGGACGACGTGCCTTCGTCTTTCATCTTCTGGAAGACGGGCGATTCATGCAGCTTCAGGCGCAGCCACAGGCCGATGCACAGGAACACACCCGAAAGCAGATAGGGAATGCGCCAGCCCCACTGCTTGAACGCTTCTTCGCCAACGCCGGTAACGGGCGAGCGCACGAGGATCACGATCAGCAGTGCCATCGCAAGGCCCGCCGTGGCGGTGATCTGGATCCAGCTCGTGTAAAGTCCGCGCTTGTCGTTGGGTGCGTGTTCGGCAACGTAGGTTGCCGCGCCGCCATATTCGCCGCCAAGGGCAAGGCCCTGGAACATCCGCAGCACCACCAGCATGATCGGCGCGGCCACGCCAACGCTTTCATAGGTGGGCAGGCAGCCGACGAGGAACGTGGACAGGCCCATCACCAGCAGGGTGACGATGAACGAGTAACGCCGCCCGACGATATCACCGATGGCCCCAAACACCAGCGCACCGAACGGGCGCACGATGAAGCCTGCCGCAAAGACCAGCAGCGCCATGATGAACGACGTGGTGGGGTTCAGCCCGGTGAGGAACTGCGCCGCGATAATCGCGGTGAGCAGGCCATAGAGGTAGAAATCGTACCACTCGAACACCGTACCAAGTGACGATGCGGTGATGATCAGCTTTTCGTTGTGCGTTGCCTTGTGGTGTTTGGGCACGGCATCATCCAGAGTTGCCATCGGTCCTCTCCCTTGTTCTTAGAACGTATATTTCGCCGCCATTTCGACGCGATCCATCTTGCCGACCAGTCCGCTTGCAACTTCGCGCACGGCATGGCGGTACTCTATCCCGAAATCGAGATTGCGGACCGGAGACCAGAACAGGTTTCCGGCAACGCTCCACGCTTCGACATTCGCCAGACCGGGCGTGGGCAGCGTATCGGGATAATCGGCGTGCTGATAGCCTGCCATGAAAGTGGAGCGCAGCTTGTCCGTCCAGCCCAGCTTGACCGAGGCCCAGCCTGCGATGTTGTCCACCAGATTGAGTCGATCGGCCACCGCGCGGTCATAGATGGCATCGGGCGCATAGCCCACCGTGAGGTAGCGACCGATGCCGCGACCGGCGGAGGCGACGAAGCGGAAATCGTGGCGCAGGTTTGGCCCGAACAGGATCTTGCCGCCCACCGTGCCGCCAAAGCCCAGCGCACTGTCGCCCGCACCGCCGCTATGGACCGATACGCTGCGCACGAGGCCTGCGACGTGCAGCTCCTTCGTCTTGTCCTTGAACGCCAACTTGGCGATCAGGTCGGGCATCCGGTCCTGATCGTTGTCGACCATCGCGGCGGAGGTGGAGGTGAGCGTTTCAGTCTGCGGGTTTTCGGCGGCGAGATAGAGGTCCAGGCCGCCGCCCAGGGGCTGGCGATATTGCACCATCATCTGGCGCACGAAGATAGACCCGTCCATCGGGCCGACGAAATCGGTGGTTTCCGGCAGGTGCGCGGCGTTCTGGAAGGTGGTCCATTCCTGCCCGATCAGCAGGTTGCCATAGCTGATGAAGCCGCGCCGGAAGGTGGGGGTATAGGCATTGGTAGCGCGCTGTGCGCCAAGCGGTGCGGCGGCAAGCGCGAAGTCGAACTCGACATGGCCTTTCAGTTCCTTGCCAGCAACCGGCGTGCTGGTGGAGAAGAATAGGCGCGTCTGCCGGGCGTGGCCGATCACATCGGTGCTGGCTGCGCCGCCGACCGGGATTTGCTGCGGCAGGAAGAATTCCTTGCCCAGCGAACCGCCCGCCACTTCGCCATTGCCGAAGCGGGTGACGCTGCCGACGACCTTGACGAAGCCGCCCATCTTGTAGGTCGTGCCGCCGACCTTGAAACCATCGGGCTGGGGCTTTGCCTCGATCGCTGCGAGTTTGGCCGTGGCGGCATCGGCCTTTGCTTCGGCTGCGCGGGCGACTTCGATGGCCTGCGCGGTGTCAGCCGTGCTGGCGGCAGTGCGCTTGGCCCGTGCCTGTTGCAGATCGGCCTTCATCGCGGCCATTTCCGCTTCAAGCCGTAGCAGGCGTGCTTCCAGGTCGGTTTCCCGGCTGGTTGGCGCGGCCTGCGCCAGCGTGGGCAGGCTCAGACTGCTGGCTGCAAGAAGCAAGGATACATTCCTTGCGATCGATCCCGACATGTTTCCCTCTCCCGGCGTGCGCTCTTTGCACTGTCCGGGTTGCAGGCTGTCGCAGACCGCGCCGCGCAGCCAGCGCGCGATTGGTGTTAGATATTCGACCAAAGTCGTGGACTACGACCACACTCCCACAGGGCATGGTGCGACGAAGCACTGATAATGCAGGACTTGCCGAAGCTGTCCTGATCGATAAGCTGCAAATGCGCGGGCCGCATTCGACGAACGTGCGGTGGCCGAGACAGGGTGCTTGGGGGAGATAGGTTGAGCGACACGATCCTGATCGCAGACGATCATCCGCTGTTCCGGCAGGCCTTGGCACTGGCGGTGGCCAGTGCTGCGCCCGGCGCGCGCGTGGTCGAGGCAGGCACGCTGGCGGCGGCGGCCAAAGCCGCCAGCGATGCGCCCGATCTCAAACTGATTACGCTCGACCTGAAAATGCCCGGTGCGATTGGATATTCCGGCATTGCACTGCTTCATGCAGAGCGGCCTGATGTGCCAATATTGGTGGTTTCGAGCGCTGAAGGAGCGAAAGTGGCCGAAGAGGCGCGCGCGTTCGGCGCGGTGGGTTTTCTGCGCAAGGATGCCGACCTTGCCCGGATCGAGGATGCCATCCGCGTGGCGCTTGGGGGGCGTTCTGCCACCGTTGCCAGCGACGAACCGGTCGAGCAGGTGCGGCGCGAGGTGGCGGGGTTGACGCCGACGCAGTTGAAGGTTCTGCTCGAAGTGCTGGACGGCAAGCTCAATAAGCAGATCGCCTTCGATCTGGGGATGAGCGAGGCGACCGTGAAAGCGCACATGACCGCCATCATGCGCAAGCTGGACGTGCAGAACCGCACGCAGGCAGCACTGATCGCGCGTTCGTTAGGGCTGGACCTCATCGCCTGATTGCGCCGCAGAACCTGCCAGAAATGCAGCGAGCGCAGCGGGATCGGCAGGCTTCACGAACAGCGGCACCCTGCGCATCCGCAACCGGTTACGCAGGCTGGGGCCGTTCTCCGCGCTGATCATCGCGATGGCGAGCGCCGGATTGCGCAGCCGGGCCTGATCGATCAGGCGCAGCCCGTCCTCGCTGCCATCCAAATGGTAATCAGCCAGCATCACGTCGATCTGGCCGACATGGACCAAGGCTTCGTCTATGCTGCGCGCCCCGATTGCGTGGTGGCCCAGGCTTGCGATCATAGCCACCGACGCATCCACGATGTCCGGTTCGTTATCGACTACAAGCACGCGCAAGGGCTGGAATGGCATCGCAGTTATGGCGGGAGCCATCGTTGCGGCCGAAGGTTGGGGCAAGGCGAGGGCAGGGAGCGTGACGCTGAACCGGCTACCCCGTCCTTCACGCGATGCCACTTCGACCCGCGCATTCAGCAGGCGGGTTATGCGATCCACGATGGCAAGGCCAAGGCCAAGACCTTCGGCCTCTACCGCGCCGATCCGCGTGAATTCACCGAATATCTCGTGCTGGCGATGTTCGGGAATGCCGACTCCACTGTCGATCACGTCGATCCGCAGATCGTCTCCGCGCTGTCGCACGCCGACAATGACTCCGCCTTCTGGCGTGTAGCGAACGGCGTTGGTGATAAGGTTTTGCAGCACCGAACGCAGCAGGCCGGGGTCTGTCATCACCGCACCGGGCAATGGGCCGATGCGCAGGGCCAGCCCCTTTTCTTCGGCCAGCGGGCGCAGGGTTTCCACCACTTCCCCGATCAATGGGGCGAGCGCGACCGGCTCCGGGCTGGGCTGTATGCCGCCTGCATCCAGCTTCGAGATATCGAGCAATGCGCGCAGCAGCGTTTCGGCGGACACGATGGATCGGTCGATCCGCCCCGCCAGCATTCGCGCCGATCCTTCGAGATTGCGATCGAGCGCCGATGTGAACAATCGCGCCGCGTGCAGCGGTTGCAGCAGATCGTGACTGGCTGCGGCCAGAAAGCGCGTCTTTTCGCGCGTGGCCGCAGCAAGGCGCTGGTTCACCGCGCTCAGTTCGTGCGTGCGGTCGGCCACGCGCTGTTCCAATTGTTCGAGCGTGCGGGTCAACTCGTCGCGGACCTGCGCTTCTTCGGTTATGTCGGTGAACGACGTCAGATAACCGCCGCCGGGCATCGGTCCACCGACCGACTTGATCACCCGTCCATCCGTGCGCACCCGTTCGGAAGCATAGGCACGCCGTGCGCGCAGGTGGGCAAGGCGCTTGTCCACTTCGACCTCTGCAGGCCCGGCGAAGGCACCGCGCATCACGTTGTAGCGGATCAGATCGGCAATCGGCACGCCTACGCGCACCAGTCCCGGCGGATAGCCGAACAGATCGACATAGCGGGTGTTCCACGCCACCAGATTGAGATCGGCATCGATAACGCTGACGCCCGATTGCAGGTTCTCAAATGTGGCGGCGAGCAACTGGCGCGAGAAGCTGAGCGATTGCCCGCCTTCGTCGAGCAGACGGGCAACGTCTTCAACGCTCATCCGCCCGCCCGCGAGCGCCGAAGCGACAAGCGCGCGGGCCGAGGCATTGCCGACCACGCCGGAAATCAAATCTTGTGCCAGCCGCGCTGCCTGACGATCCACAGGTTGCGCATGGCGGGCCGGCGGGAATGCGGCGCAAGCACGTTCTTCGCCTACAAAGCGCGCGGTCAGGGCGGTGAGATCACCGATGTTGCCTGCGCTACGGCCGCCTGAGAGCAATTTTGGCAAGCGTGGAGCCTGCCTTTTGCCCGCGCGGACGAATGCCAAAACCGAAAGGTTGGCAGCAAGGCTCCACACGACGCCATGCACCAGCGGGGTGGCGCGTCCGATTCCGAACAGCCGAACCGGATCGAGTAGCGATCCTTCCAGCTCGGCCAGAACATCGCGTGGCAGGATCGGCGGCAGGGCAAGTGTATAGAGCCACAGGCCAAGGCCCGTCAGCAGGCTGGCACGTGCGGCCACCGGATCATGTCCCGGCGAGGATACCGCGAGCAGCAGATGCGGAACGAACTGGACCATCGCGGCAAAGGCGACCAGCCCGATGGATGCCAGTGAACGTTCCGGATCGACCAGCAATGCCCAGAGCAGCGCCAGCGTGACGATGCCGATAATCGCACCGCGCCGCACTATCAGCATCTGCCGTCCCAGATCGGCATCCTGCGGACCGCTTTCGCTGCGTAGGACGGCGGGGAAGATCAGGTCGTTGGACACCATGATGGCCAGCGCCGTGGCATCAACGATCACCATTGCGGCGCCTGCGCTGAGGCCGCCGAGCAGCGCTGCCACGCCAACCGCCCCATATCCTGCGGTTGATGGCAGCAGCAGAACATAGCGATCTGGCGAGGCACCGGGCGGCAGGGCCAGCAATCCCGCCAGGGCGATAGGCACCACCAGTCCGGCCATTGCCAGAATATAGACCGCCAAACCCAGCCGCGCCCGTGGCAGGTCACGCGCTGAATGCGCTTCGGCAAGGCCCATATAGAACTGGCGGGGCAACACGATGATCGCAAAGGCTGAAACCAGCGCGATGATCCCGGTTTCCAGCGTGATGTGATCAGGCGCGAACTGGCGCGCGATGGCGCTGGTCGCCTCGGTCAGGCGGTCGGCATCGGCATCAACCAGCACCGCTATCGCGACGATTCCGACCAGCGCCAGCGCGATCAGTTTAATCAGCGATTCCAGCGCAATGGAAAACACCAGTCCTTCGCTGCGGCCTGCAATTTCATAGCGACGTGCGCCGAATAAGATGGCGAAGACAGCAAGTACCACCGCGCCGGTGATCATCGCCGGAACTGCCACGTTCTGCCCCGATGAAGCCGCTATGACCGTGCCGATGGAACGCAATTGCAGCGCGATATAGGGCACCGTCCCGCACAGGGCGATGACCGTGATAATCCGCGCCACGCCCGGATCGTGGCCAAAGCGCGCGGCAATGAAATCCGATATCGTGGAGGTGCGTTCGCGGTGAACCTCTTCGGCCAATCGGCCCAGAAAGCCGGGCGCTGCGATCAGGAACAGCGCGGGCGCAAGGTAGATCGGCAGGTAATTCCAGCCTTCGCTGACTGCGGTGCCGACCGCGCCGTAAAAGGTCCAGCTTGAACAATAGACGCCCAGCGCCAGCGTATAGGCTCCGTGGCGGAAGCGCGGCTGCGCCCGCCATTTCAGCTCGCCACGTTCGATCGTGGCGGCAACGCCGAATAGCAGCGCGAACAACGCCAGCGCCATCAATGCCGCGATATTCGCACTCATTGCATGAGAGTGGCGCGTGCCATCGCCATCGGCAAGTGCAATCACCGCTTCGTGCCGATGGCGTTGCATTTGCCAGATCGCGCAGGAGCGGCTAGGTCGGCGCAACTTCCATCGCAGCAGGGCGGCGTGTGATGATCGGTGCAAAGCAATTTATGATTATGCCTGGCGTTCTTGCCGTGCTGGGCGCTTGCGCCGGTCCTATTGAAACCCGCGCCGGTTACGATGGGATGGGCCTTGGTGGCGTGGGCATTGGTGGGTTGGCGGCAGTTGCGGTAGTATCATCCGATGCGGCTGGCGGCGTTTCGGATGCAGCGCGATCCGCCGTGGCTGAGGCATTGGGCCGTAGGAATGTGGCGTCGGTGGTTGCCCAGTCTGGCGAACCGAGAGTTACGGTTTCAATCGCGGAACGGCCATCGTCTCTTGCCGTGCTGACTGATGATGGTCGGGTCGTGTCCGGAGCGAAGCGCCGGCGCTTGTTGCAGAACTGCGAAGATCGCACCCAGCGGCTGCTGCTTGTGTTCGAAACCGCCGGAGCGCCACCTGTGCGGGCATGGGCGGAAGAGGATCATTGCAAGGGCGATTTCAGCACCAGCCTGATGCCGTTGGCCGAACGCGCAGTGGCGGCGCTTGCGGATCGTAGCACTGGGGTTACCCTTCGTTCAGGGCGGGATTGAGGCGCATCAGGCCTCGCCCAGTTCATCTTCCAACTGTGCCAATGGCAGTTCGACCGTGAACTGCGCGCCATAGCCCGCGTGGTGGCGGTAGGTCACTTTGCCATCGTGGCGCTGGGCAATCGTCTGCACGAATGCCAGACCAAGGCCCAGACTGCCGGTTTCATCAGCAGCGCGGCCTTCTGCATAGAGCGCAAAGGGGTTGGCCATGCGGCCCTGCGGCATTTCAGGGCCGGGCCCGGTGACGGTGAGCACCGCGCGGGCATCAACGGCTTCCACCCCGAAACGGACGGTCGTGGCGTCCGGCGCAAACTTCACTGCGTTTTCCAGCAGATTGACCACTGCGCGCAGGATCAGGCTGCGGTCACCCAACACCCAGATTTCGCCATCGACGCATTCGTCCTGCACCACGACCTGCTTTTGCCGGGCGCGGGGCCATGCAAGGTCGGCAGCTTCGCGGGCGACGTCGCACAGATCGACCGGCTCTGGCTCCATCGGCCTGCGCCGCGCGCGGGCAAGTTGCACGAAATCGTCGGCCAATTTCAGCGCGTGGCGGGCATGGAGACGAATGGCACCGAGCGTTTCGGTAGCAGCCTTGGGAGAGCCGGAATTTCCGCCCAACTTTTCCGTCTCCAGCAGAGTGACGATGGCGGCGTTTGGGGATCGGATATCGTGCGAAAGAAACTGGAGAATATCGTCGCGCTCTTCGGCAATACGCTGCAGATCAGTTACGTCGGCATAGCTGAAGATGCGGTAGTCGCCGGAAAAATCGGCGGTTTCGGGCAGGAAGAAGCGCCCTTGCGCATCCCGTAACAGGCCGTGATCCTTGTCTGGCACCAGCGACAGGCCTGCAGTGACGCTCGTGATCGGCCTGCCCACCAGCCCATCGCCGAAAAGGGTTGTGGCGGCGCGGTTGCTCAGCACGATCTGCCCGTTGCCATCCACCACGCAGATCGCGGCGGGCAACCACTCCACGGCCTCGCTCACGAAGCTGCGCAATTGGCGAAGCTGTTCGATCAGGTCGGAAAGGCGGTTGGCATCGCGCGATACGATATCTGCGCCCCGCCGCGTCGGCTGGGTTGCAAGGACCAGTCCAGGCTCTTTTTCCAAGGTGGCGATGCGTGAGATGACGAACCGTCCGATCACGTTCAACCGTCGCCAGCCCCACAGGATATGCGCTGCCAGAAGGCCGGCTATAGCCCCTGCAGGGGGTAGCCAGATGTGCGCCAGCACCAGCACACCAAGACTGATGACCAGCACGCCTGCGGCCAGCGCGATCGCCAGCCAGAAACTGCCGGATGGGGAGAGCCTGAGAAAGCCGATCATCAGCACAAGCAGCGGGATCAGCGCCAGTGAAGCGCGCTTGGCCGGGGCGAGCGTGTGGATTGCGGCATTCTGTAGCTGGGTGTTGAGCAGATTGCCCTCGATCTCTACGCCCGAAAGCAGCCCCCCGGCAAAGCGCGGCACGGGCTGCTGGTTGGCAAGGCCCGGCGCGGTTGCGCCGACGAGCAGCAACTTGTCGCGGATCAGGGCATGAGGCACTTCGCCTGCGGCAAGGCTGGCAAAGGATATGCGGCGATAGCCTTCGCGCGGGGCATAAGCGATCAGGGCCTCATCTTTGCTATCACTCTTTTCAGGGGGGGCAAGGTGCGAAAAGAGCGGAGCTATCCCGCCCGGTGCCGCCTTTGCGGGCATAGCGCGGATAACGCCATCCTCGTCTGGCAGAAGCTCGACAGTGCCCAGCCCGGCGGCGGCAGCTTCCAGCATGGGCGGCGGCAATTGCGTGGCCAGCGCGTGCCCCGTGCCATCGGATTCGATCAGCGCGGGAAGATAGACCGGCGCGGCGCGCGCCAGTGCACTTGCCAGTTCGGAGTCCTGCGGCGTTTCATCCAGAAACAGGACGTTGTATGCGATGGCCTTTGGGCGATAGTGAGCCACCGTATCAAGCAGCTTCGCATGTTCGCTGCGCGGCCACGGCCAGCGGCCCAGCGCTTTCAGGCTCGGCTCATCAATCTCGACGATCAGTATGCGATCGTCTACCTGCGGTGCCGCAAGACGCAGAGCCAGATCGTAGATGCGGTTGTCCACCATCGAAAGCCGCTGGTTGGCAGTCGCCAACCACGCGAGAGCGCCGGTCACCAGCGCGACGACAAACCATTCGCCATAGAGCCGCCTGTGAAGCACGCGCTATTCCGGTGCCGCCACGGTAAGCTGCTCGAAGGGAAGCCAGTTCTCTATCACATCGGTGCCGTCATCCTGCCGCACCCCGACGCGCCAGCGGTAGATGCCGGGCGGAAGATTGCGCAGACGGACACCGCCGGTCTGCAAACCTGTCTCGTTCACCAACCATGTGGTTTCGGCATCGGGCTGGCCGGGGTTGGGCCTGGGGCCAAGCTGAAAGCTGTAGCTGCGCTGTCCAGCACCTTCGCCACCCCACGTGAAGCGCATCGTATCGGCATCCGATTGTGCCGAAGCGGTGACGCCTGCAAGAACACGGCGCATTGCAAATGTCTGAGGCAAGCCTTCAAGGCCCGAAGCGGCGATGCCACTGACCCGCACGAACAGGCTGCCGTTGGGAATGTCGGCAAAGGCAAAGTCCTGCACGGTGCCTGTCTGTTCGGCCAGCACTTTGGCAAAGCTTGCATCTTCGGATATCTGCACGTGATAGGCACGCGCGCCGGGAAGGGATGCCAGCGCCAGTTTGACGAGCGGGTCAGTCTGGATCCGGCCCGGTTGCAGCAGGTCCGGCGCGGTCAACAGGCGTTCGGTGGCAAGATCGCCACTGGCCGACACCACTGCGCCCAGCCCCTCGGTCAGACTCGCTTCACTTCGCGTTGCGTCGCTGCTGGCCGAGACGGTCCCTTCCAGCACCTCGGCCAACGATGCATCCTCGGCAAAGCCCACGCGAAAACGGGTGCCACGCACAGCCGCGATGGCACGCGGAGTACGGATGCGGAAGCGGTTGTTGCGGTCCTTGCCCAGCGGGCTGGCAGAGGTTTCGACCTTGCCGTCTTCGACTGCAAGATCGTAGTCGATGCTGCCCGTCAGCGTGATGCGATGAAGCCGGGTGATCCGCATCCGGGTGCGGGTGGGCATCGATGTGCGCGATCCGTTGGGCAGTTGCAGCGTAACGAAACCGTCTGCGCCGGTTTCAATCGCGGCTCCCGGTGCGATCTCGCTGCCTACGCTTGGTACGAGTTGCTGTCCGGCCTGATTGATCACCACATTGCCGCGAACCGCAATGATCCGGGCAACAAGCGGTTCGGCTTTCAGCAGGCTTACGGGGATGCGCAGGACCGTGCCCACCGGGATGCGATGCGGATCGACAATCTGGTTGAGCCTTTGCACCGCGCGGTAGCTTTCGGGTCGCACCAGCGATTGCTGGGCGAGCGTGAAGAGGTTGTCGCCCTTGCGCACGCCATATTCGATGATGTTCTGCAACGCAGTGGCATCGACAATCGGGATACGGCTCGTCTTGGCGGCGGAAGGATCAGCAGCCCCGATGGTCAGGGCAACCGCCACGCCCAGCGGCAGCATCCGCAAGCCTGCGATCCGTGCGAGAGTTGAACGCTTCATCAGCAGGACTCCAGACGATAGCCATAGTTGAACACTGTCTGCAGCCTGTATCCGTTTTCTGACCGGAGCCGAAGCTTGGCGCGTATGCGCGAGACGTGCATGTCAAGTGTGCGGGTCGTGAGATCGGCCACCGATTTCCACACTGATTCCATCAGGTATCCCCGCGACAGCGGCTTATGCTGATTGGCGAAGAACAGATAGGCCAGCGCAAATTCCTTGCCCGTTAGAACGATAGGGTCGCCGCCCAGCGTTACGGTCTCGGCTGTCCGGTCAAACTCATAGGCACCGAACCGTTCGAACCGTTCCGTCGTGGCTTTAGGCTGCACGCGGCGCAGCACGGCGTGAACGCGGGCGGTGATTACGATCGCGGATTCGGGCTTTACGATATAATCGTCTGCCCCGGCGTGAAGCGCGGCGGCCACGTCGTCCTTGTCTGACCGGCTGGTCAGCATGATCACTTGCGGACAGGGCGCGATCTGCGCCTGCACCCAGTTAAGGATATCCATACCCGACATATCGGGCATGTTCCAGTCGAGGATCAGCAGATCGAAAGTTTCGCGGGCCAGCGCACTGACAAGATCGCGACCGCGCCGGAACGATACGCAGCGGAATCCTTCGGCGTCGAACAATCGCGACACGAATTGTAGCATCGTGTCGTCATCGTCAACGATTCCGATTTTCATGATCTGCCCCGGCCAGCCTTTCAGAATGCCGCCATACCGTGCGGTTGCGCGCTGGTAACGCCAAAGTCTGCAAGTTTACATCTCTTTACAACCGTCTTGCTGAATTGTCGGTTACTTGTCCCGCGTCGGGTCAAGGGAGCGGCGCAATTGGAACGGGCAGAAAGCAGTCAAGCTGGCTGGGGGGCGGATTCGGAATATGGGCGAGAACGTTTTGCCGTGCCGAAACTTTTGGCGGCCCCCGGTCTTGCGCTGGCGCTTTGGGCGCTGATCGGCATTGCGATGCTGGCATTGGGCTGAAGGTTCCGTTCTGGATCGCGGAACGTTTGGCAATCCATCCTGCCGATCACGCGCCAGAGATCCGGCAATCCGCTGCCATCCGGGGTAGGCAGCGGGCATCTCAAAGTCCTCGGGTCGCACTCTGATCGGACCGCATGTGCCCAGCACATGCGGTCCGGCCTTCAACTGCTTCAACAATATGCAGGGTCAGATCACATGTCGGCTGTCCACTTTCTCCAGAAGCCCCGTGAGGAGCATGGTCTCGCGATGAACCTCTACCGCGTTGCCAAGAACTATCGTCGGCATCTGCAGGAGTGCGAGGATCTGCTCCCCGGCCTGCAACCCGCCGGATCGGGCTGGCTCATGCTGACCGAACTTTACCTTGCCAAGATAGAGAAGCGGAAGATGTCGGTATCGGGCGTGTGCGTTTCGGCAGGCGTCCCGTCGACCACAGGCCTGCGGTATCTCGACATGCTGATGGGCGTCGGCATGGCAGTGCGCATCCCTGACGAGAATGACCGTCGCAGATCATGGGTCCGCCTGACGGACGCAGGTGTACAGACGGTCGAACAGATGCTGACGGGATTTGTCACCTGCATCGACGCTTCGCAAACCGGCACACGCTGAGTTTAAAGGCTGCGGCGCGGCCAGCAGGCTTTTCATAGGCCAGAACGACAGCGTGTGTTCGTCATGCGCGCTGGTCCAGACACCTTTTGGTGTGTAGCGGATTGCGCCGCTGCCTGCGGGTTTGCCGTGACGGCCGGTGACTGTCATCGAAGCGGGATCGATCACCGCAAAGACCTGATCGTCGGTTGTGCGTAGCCACACCTTGCCGCCGCCGGTGTCGATATCGCCCCACTTCAGGTTCGCGCCGACCTTTACTCGGCCCACCACCTGTCCGGTGGCAGGGTCTGCGCGGACCAGTGTGCCATCGCCCTGTTCCTGCACCCAGACGCCACCTTCGCCTGCGGCCAGAAAGCCGGGCATGGTGCCAAGTGGCGCGCGCGCGATGACCGTGTTGGTCTTGGGGTCGATCTTCTGCAACGTCTGCTTGGTCGCGCTCACCGCCCACACAGCGTCATAGCCGTAGGTTACGTACCATGTGTCTGCATCCACCGGGATGTTGGCTATGATCGTGTTGGTTGCAGGATCGACGCGCGCCACAGCGCCTTCGGGCTTGCTGGCAATCCACACTGACCCTGCGCCGGTGGCCACGATCAGTTCGCCTTGCTTCTGGTTGGCGATGCCTGTGGGGATAGTGGCGACGATCTTTGCGCTTTCCAGATCGATCCGCACCAGCGTGCGTTCGGCACAATCGGCCACCCATAGCGAGCCGAACTCGATGGCCATCGCCCCGCAAGGCCGCGCCACCGGCACTTCAGCCACTTTGCCGGTGCGCGACCATTTCTCAACCTTGCCGCGATTGGTGGCCCACACCGCATCGCCATCCACGGCGAGAAAATCGGCAAAGCCCGGCACGGTCTGCGCCTGCTCCACCTGAGCGTGCGCGGCGGTAGAGGCCGCAAAAGCGGCGGCGAGAACGAGCGTCTTGCGGAGCATCGGGGAAGGCCTTTGGCTGATGGATCAGGATTTGCTGGCGATATAGGCGCGCCACCCGCCAAGGTGCGTGATGTCTTCCGCCCCGGCAAGCGCGCGCGGCTCTGAAACAAAGCCTTTCACGCTGCTGCCATCGGCCAGCGTGACGGTGCCGATGGCAAGCGGCGGCGGTACGTCCACCACGAAGCTGCCAAATTCGGCTACGCCCATTTCATAAACCTCCAGCTTGATCGCCGCGCCATCTTCGCTGAACACCAGTGCTGGCTTGGGCGGCACGCTATCGGCAATGGCGTAGAGGCGATAGGTGGGCGCAGTCTCGAACGCGCCCACGAAGGTGGCGTTGCGTGATGTAAGCTGCCAGTGCAGCGGCATTCCTTCCAGATGTGCGCCAACGACGGCCAATTTCACGGTCTGCATCTTGCCCTCCAGATCGAGCGGGGGTGGGGGTGGTAATTGCGCGGCGGCGAGCCATGCTTCGGCGGCGGTCATCAGCGCGCGGTCGCTGTCTGCCGGGCCGATCAGCGTGATGCCAAAGCCTGTGCCATTGGCGCGCTGGCCCGCAGGGACGGCAACGGCGGCCATATCCAACAGGTTCACGAAATTGGTGTAGGCACCAAGATTGCTGTTGAGCGCCACCGGAGCTGCCAGCAGTTCGTCCACGCGATAGGTCGTGCCCGTGGTGGGGAACACCAGCATGTCCACCAGTTGCAGTAGTTCATCAGCGTGCCGTTTCAATTCGGCCATGCGGTAGATGCCGTTCCACAGCTCGACCGCGCTCTTGTCCCAACCTGCTTCCACCACGCTGCGAACGGTGGGATCGACGGCTTCGGGGTTTTCGGTCAGCAGCTTGGCGATGGCCGCAGTGCGCTCTGCCACCCACGGCCCGTTATACAGCAGCAGCGCGGCTTCCTGCAGCGGGGCCATGTCGATTTCGACGACTGTCGCCAGTTCGCCCAGCTTTTCCAGCGCCATGTCATAGAGATATTCGGATTCCAGATCACCAAACCAAAGCCGCTGTTCGCGCCGGGGCACGCCGATGACTTTGGCGGCAAGGTTGCGGTCGGCCAGCGGCTTCGACCACGGATCTATGGGATCGAAACCGGCTATCACCTCATCCACCAGCCGCGCATCGGCCACATCATCGGCAAACACGCTGATGCAATCGATGCTGCGGCAAGCAGGAACCAGCCCGGCGGTGGACCAGCGGCCCTTGGTGGGCTTGAAACCGATCAGGTGGTTGAATGCGGCGGGCACGCGGCCAGAGCCTGCGGTATCGGTGCCCAGTGCAATCGGTACCAGCCCTGCCGCCACAGCCACCGCAGATCCGGAACTCGAACCACCGCTGACATAGGCAAGGTTCGAGGCGTTGCGTGGAATGCCATAGGGGCTGCGTGTGCCGACAAGCCCGGTGGCGAACTGATCGAGATTGGTCTTGCCCACGCAGATCGCGCCTGCTCCAGCCAGTCTGGTGGCCACCGTGGCATCGGCTTGCGGGTTGTAGGCAAAGGCGGGGCAGGCTGCGGTCGTTTCGAACCCGGCAACGTCGATGTTGTCCTTGGCCGCAAAGGGCACGCCCGCCAGCGGCAGCCGCTCACCCGCTGCCACCCGGGCATCCACCGCGCGGGCCTGTTCGAGCAGGCTTTCCGCCGATGCGCGGCTGATCCACACCTGCGGCTGCACCGCGTCATAGGCAGCGATGCGCGCCAGCGTCTGTTCCATCACCGTAACCGCACTTGTCGCGCTTGAACGCACCGCTTCGGCAATCACGGTGGCACTCTGCCGGAAGGGCGCGCTCATGCTGCTTTCTCCAGCGCAAAGATCGGCGCACCCGGCTGCAACGATTGCTTCTCGCTGACATAGAGCGCCACGACCTTGCCCGAATTGGGGCTGAGCACCGGGCATTCCATCTTCATCGATTCCAGCACGGCAATCGTATCGCCCGCCTGAACTTCGTCTCCGGGGGCCACAAGCAGCTTCCACACGCTGCCTCCGAACGGCGCTTCCACCACGTCTGCGCCATCAGGCACGGCGATGACGGTTTCGGTGGGTGTATCGGCATCGGCCAGCGCGGAAACGCGGTCGAACTCGCCCTTGGCTTCCCAGTCGGCACGCTCTGCATCGAACGCAGCCTTGCGGCTGGCTTCGAACGCGCTGATCGCATCGGCATTATCGGCAAGGTATTTGCGGTAATCGGACAGGCGGAACTCGGAAGGTTCGATCCTGATCGACCGCCGCCCGCTGGGAAAATCGCGCCGCCATTCGGCCAGTTCCTCGGCGCTTACCGGGTAGAAGCGGATCTGGTCGAAGAAGCGGAGCAGCCACGGCTTGCCTTCGGTGAAGTCGGCAGTCTGGCGGTGGGTGTTCCACACCTGAATGGTGCGTCCGAACAACTGGTAACCGCCGGGGCCTTCCATGCCATAGATGCACATGTAAGCCCCACCGATGCCCACCACGTTGGGCGGTGTCCAGGTGCGGGCGGGGTTGTATTTGGTGGTGACAAGGCGGTGCCGGGGATCGACCGGTGTGGCCACCGGCGCGCCCAAATAGACATCGCCCAGACCCATGACGAGGTAGCTCGCCTCGAAGATCAGGTTCTCCACCGCCGCCACATCGGGCAAGCCATTGATACGGCGAATGAATTCGATGTTGTCCGGGCACCACGGCGCATCATCGCGGACCGCGCCCATGTACTTCTCGATAGTCTCCAGCGTGGCGGGATCGCGCCAGCTTAGCGGCAGGTGGACAATGCGCGAAGGGATCGCAAAATCCTCCAGATCGCCCAGCCGCTCTTCCGCGGCGATGAGTGCGGCCAGCGCCGCGGCCTGATCCAGCGCTGCGCCATCGAAGTGCAATTGCAGCGAGCGGATGCCCGGAACGATGTCGATCACGCCGGGCAGGGCCATGCGTTCCAGTTCAATCATCAGCGCGTGAACACGGATGCGCAGTTCGATGTCGAGCACGATTGGGCCGTATTCGACAAGGATGTTGCGGTCGCCCTGCTGACGATAAACCGTGCGCGGGTGTGCTGGTCCTTCAGGCAGTTCTGCAAGCACCGGAGTCTGCGTAGCGACAGCGCAGGTGCGGCTAGGTGGCGTCTTGGTGCCGTTCAGAAGCAGGTCGGTTTGTGCGGCAGTCGCAGCGGTCGCTTCGGCCATGTTCACAGGCACGAAGCGCACTTTGTCCCCTGCCGAAAGCTGGCCGACCTTCCACAAATCCGCGGCGATCACCACGAAGGGGCAGACGAAACCGCCCAGCGAAGGGCCATCAGGGCCGAGGATGATCGGCATGTCGCCGGTGAAATCGACCGCGCCGATGGCGTAGGGATTGTCGTGAATATTCGATGGGTGCAATCCCGCTTCACCTCCATCGCGCCGCGCCCATTCGGGCTTGGGGCCGACGAGGCGCACGCCCGTGCGGTTAGAGTTGTAGTGCACCTGCCAGTCAGCGGCGACGATCATGTCGATATCGTCATCGGTGAAGAAATCCGGCGCACCGTGTGGGCCGTAAAGCACGCGAAGGGTCCAGTCGGTGGGCAGTTCGGGCAGGGGAATGCCTAGTGGTGCCTCGCCCGTCGCCTTGCCAGCAAGGTGCAGCACATCGCCTGCCACCAGCCGCCGCGCAGCGTGGCCGCCGAACTGGCCGAGTTCGAAAGTGCTGCAACTGCCGAGATAGGGTGCAATGTCCAATCCGCCCGCGATCAGCAGATAGCCGCGCATCCCACCGCCGGAAGCGCGCCCCATGCTGAGCGTCTGACCTGCCGCTATGGCGATAGGTTGGCCCAGCGGTACGGATATGCCATCAAGCGTTGCGCCAAAATCAGCGCCTGTCAGGCAGATGCGCGCGGGGGCCGAGAAGGTGAGTGTGGGACCGGTCACGGTCATTTCCAGCCCGGCCATGCCTTCGGGATTGCCCAGCAGGCGGTTGCCGATGCGGAACGATTGGTCGTCCATCGGGCCTGACGGAGGCACGCCTACGGCCCAGAGCTTCTGCCGCCCCGGCCAGTCCTGCACGGTGGTGGCGGTGCCGCCGCTGACCACGCGGATGCTTTGCGGGGCGTAGTGCACACTCTCCAGCGCGCGGGTGGAAACCTCTCCAGTGGTGAAAGCGGCAGAGGCAACCACGTCGCCCAGCCAGCGCAGGTTCGTTTCGATCCCGTCGATCCGGCTCTCCTCCAAGGCCTGCTGCATTGCGGCCACAGCGGCTTCTCGGCTTTCTGCATGGACGATCAGCTTGGCCAGCATCGGATCGTAGAACGCGCTGACTTCACTGCCCGCCATGATCCACGTTTCGGTCCGCACGCCTTCGGGGAACTGGACGCACGTCAATTTGCCGGAGGTTGGGCGATAATCGAGTGCGGGGTCTTCGGCGTAGAGCCGGACCTGCACGGAATGGCCCTTTGGCGTGGTCGGTGCGGTATTGAGGAAGGCGTAGTCGCCCGCTGCGCCCCGGATCATCCACTCTACCAGATCCACGCCGAAGACCATTTCGGTCACGCCGTGCTCCACCTGAAGGCGGGTGTTCATTTCAAGGAAGAAGAACTCTTCGCGGTCGGCATCGTAGAGGAATTCGACCGTGCCTGCGCTGCGGTATTTTGCCGCTTCACCCAGCCGGATTGCGGCGGCGAACAGTGCCTGCCGAATGGTTTCGGGGAGGAGCGGGGCAGGGGCTTCTTCCACCACTTTCTGGTTGCGCCGCTGGAGCGAGCAATCGCGTTCGCCCAGTGCCACCACGCAGCCCGCGCCATCGCCAAAGATCTGCACTTCCACGTGCCGCGCGCGCCGCACGAAGCGTTCGAGGAACACGCCTGCATCGCCAAAGTTGCTTTGCCCCAGTCGCGCGACGGCGGCAAAGCCATCGCGCACGTCGGCTTCGGTTTCACACACACGCATCCCGATGCCGCCGCCGCCCGCCGTGGCCTTGAGCATGACGGGAAAGCCGATGGCGTGCGCTGCTGCGATGGCTTCAACTTCACCGGTCAGAAGATCGCTGCCGGGGGCGAGCGGCAGGTTGTGCGCGGCTGCCAGTTCGCGTGCGCTGTGCTTCAGCCCGAAGGTGCGGATATTGTCCGCTGTGGGGCCGATGAACACGATGCCTGCCTCGGCACAGGCGGCGGCAAATTCGGTGTTTTCCGAAAGGAAGCCATAGCCCGGATGGATTGCGCCCGCACCGGTGCGTTTTGCCGCGTCGATGATCTTGGCAATGTCAAGATAGCTCTCGCTCGGTCGCGCGCCGCCGATGCAGACGGCCTCGTCAGCTTCCGCCACGTGAAGCGAGCCTTCATCCGCGTCTGAATAGACGGCGACCGAGCGCAGCCCCATGCGCCGCAACGTGCGGATGATCCGGGTGGCAATCGCACCGCGGTTGGCGATCAGAACGGTATCAAAAGTCATGCGGCCACGATCATGCGAACAGGGGTGGGGTTGAAGGCGTTGCAGGGGTTGTTGATCTGCGGGCAGTTTGAGACGACGACGATCACGTCCATTTCTGCCCGCAAGTCCACGGTCAGGCCGGGGGCCGAAATACCATCAACGATGCCCAGCGTCCCGTCAGCCTCGACCGGCACGTTCATGAAGAAGTTGATGTTCGAAACGATATCGCGCTTGCCGCGCCCTTCCAGCAGGTTGGCTTCGAGGAAGTTTTCGACGCAGGCATGTTGCGACTTTGTGTGATGACCATAGCGCAAGGTGTTGGATTCACAAGAACATGCGCCGCCGATGGTATCGTGATAATCCACCGCCGAAGCCGCGATGGTCATCATCGGGCGGCCTTCGTTCGACATGAGTTGCGTGCCCGTGCGCAGGAACAGGTTGCCCTGCGCCGCCACGGTATCCTGCGCGCTGTAGCGCTCGGCGTCGTCGGCTGCCCTGTAGAGCAGGAAGTCTACTGCCTGATTGCCTTCAAGATCGACGATGCGCAGCGTCTGGCCTTTCAGCACGTGGTAGAGCCAGGGCGCGCGGGCGGGCACGATTTCGTCGTGGACGATGGTGGCGGAGAGGCCGGCGAGATGGGGATCGCTCATCGCTTCAATCCTTGTTCAGCGGCGGTAGTAGTCTTCGACGTTGAGGAAGGCGCGCAGGCCCTCCGGCGTCGCGTTGCGGATGGGGTCGGTTTCGGTGGTCACCGGCCCGCGCCACGCGGTTGCCCGCAGCGGGGTGGCGCTGTATTCCGGCCTTGGATCAAGCACATGCGGGCAATTGGCGATCACCACGATCACGTCCATTTCCGCCTGCAGCACCACTTGCCGACCCGGTGCGAAGGGGCCGACTTGCGGCGTGATCGTGCCGTCCAGTTCGATCCGCGTTCCCTTGAACAGGTTCACGCAAGGATGCACATCGCGCCGCCCCAGCCCATGCTTCGCAGCGCCCAGCAAAAAACGGTCGCGCCCGTTGGGATAGGCCCCGCTGTTGCGGCCTTCGCCATATTTCGCAGCGTTCGTGGCAGCGTTCGACGTGCCGGAAAAGCAGTCATGCGTTTCGGCATCGTCTGCCTCGATGCTCATCAGCACGCGGCCCATGTCCGACAGCAGCAGCTTGCCCGCAGCGAGATAGGCGTTCCATTGCACCTTAACCGTATCGGCCACGTTCAGCCGCTCGGTCGGCATTTCGGCGTTGAACACCTGAAGTCCGGCGCAGGCATCGCCCTCCACATCGATCAGTCGCAGACGGCTGCCGCGCGCCAAACGTCGCGTAGCATAGCCGCCCGGCGCAATCGTTTCTTCCCACACGACGCCATCGGCAGAGACACCTGCCGGAAGGTCTGACGCAACAGGCGGCAGCACCGGCATGGCTTCCACCACGGTGCCGCCCATGCTGCGCGCATGATCGCGCGCGGCCATCGGGTTGGCGAGGGTCTGCGTCATTCCACCGCTCCATCGGTTTCGCCTTCGCTTCCGTCCTGCTCGTAGAGCGGCGGGAGAAGGGCGGTTGTCGTTACGAGTTCAAGCTGCTGCACGCCGCGCACCCGGCGCAGCGCATCGGAAAGATCTTTGAGCCTTACCGCCGGTCCTTGGACCAGCAGCACTTCCAGTGATTGGTCATCCTGCAGGAAGACGTGCTGCGAGGAGATCACCTCTTTGAGGTAGTGCGCCTGCGTCTGCGCCAACTGGTGCCGCACCCGGCCACGGTCGCCGCGATAGACGACGGTGATCGTGCCCGCGAGCATCTCTTCGGGTCGGGTATAGGCCTCGTGCGCGGCAAGCGCGTGGCGGATCAGTTCGGCAATCAGTTGCGAGCGCGAGGGCAGGCGGCGCTCTTCCACCATCATGTCCAGCTTGCGGAACAGGCTGGCAGGCAGGCTCATGCTCATCCGCGCGAGCGGTTCGGGGGAGGGCGTCATGCCGCTTCGTCCTCTTCCTCTACCGGCGCAGGCTTGGTCAGCGGCAGGTCATAGACTGCCGTTGCGCCAAAGCGGTGCGGCGCATGGGGGTCATGGCGGCGCTTGTCGAGCGCCAGCACGCGGGTGCCCAGAGTGAAGGCCTCGCGGATGTCGTGCGTCACCATGATCACGGTCAGATCGTATTGCCGCCACAGCTTCGTGATCAGCGCGTGCATGTCGGCTCGGATGCCGGGATCGAGCGCGCCAAAGGGTTCATCCAGCAGCAGGATGCGCGGGCGCTTGATCAGAGCTTGGGCGATGGCAAGGCGCTGCTGCATCCCGCCGGACATCTGTGCCGGGTAAAGGTGCATACTGTCCGCAAGGCCCACCGCTGCCAGCATTTCCGCCGCTTCGGCCTCTGCCGCCTTGCGCTTTGCGCCGCACAGGCGGCCCAGCAGCGGGGATGCGGTGCATTCCAGCCCGAACACCACGTTGCCCAGCACGGTCAGGTGCGGGAACACCGAATACTTCTGGAACACCACGCCCCGGTCAGGGCCGCATTCGGGCGGCAGCGGTACGCCATCCAGCGTGATCGTGCCGCGTGTGGCCTGTTCCTGGCCCAGTACCACCCGCAGGAAGGTGCTCTTGCCCGCGCCCGATGGCCCGACGACCGAGACGAAGGAGCCTGCCTCGACATCGAGATCGACTTTTTCAAGGACGATGCGGTCGCCATATTCGACCCACACGTCGCGCAACGAGAGAAGCGCGCTCATCGTGCCACCCCGTGTGCCCAAGGGAAGGCTTTGTGGCTCAGCTTGGTCAGGGCCACGTCCATGAGGATCGCCAGCAGGGCAATCCACGCCACGTAGGGGATGATCACGTCCATCGTGAGATAGCGGCGGACGAGGAAGATGCGGTAGCCAAGGCCGACGTCGGACGCGATGGCTTCTGCCGAGATCAGAAATACCCACGCCGGCCCCAGCGCCAGCTTGAGCGCCACGATCAGCCGGGGCAGGGCTTGCGGCAGCGCTACGCGCAGCAGGATCTGCCAGCTTCCTGCACCCAGGGTCTGCGCCTTGACAATCTGTTCGCGAGGCAAAGCGCCCACGTGCCCGGCCACGTCGCGCACCATCACTGGGGCGATGCCGATCACGATCAGCGCCACTTTGGCTGTCTCACCCAGGCCCAGCGCGATGAACAGGATCGGTAGCAGCGCAATGGGTGGGATCACCGCGATGCCGGTCACCAGCGGGCCGAACATGGCGCGCACCGGGGGCAGCGCGCCCAGCACCAGACCCACCAGTAGGGCCATCAGCGTCGCAATGCCAAGGCCGAGGCCGAGGCGCTGCAGGCTAGCCAGCGTATCGGCCCAGAACACCAGATTGCCAGTAAGCGCATCGGGCTGCTGCATCATCTTCCACAGCGCCGATGCCATCCCCGTCGGCAGTGGCAGGATCTTGTCGGCGGGGTTCAGCGCGTGGCGCTGTGCCGATGCAACGAGGTAGGCGATTGCCAGAAGGACGATCGGGATCGCGCCAAGGCCGATCGCCTGTCGGCGTCCGATCTGTCGGTTTACCCAGCGCATTCTTGCGCCTCCATCAGGGGGGATTTGAACGCGGGGCGGATCAAAGCTTGCCGTCGGCGGCCAGCTTCATGAAGCTTTCGTCAAAGCGCAGGGTGACGCGGGCAGGATCGCCCAGCGTAACGCCGCCGGGAAAACCCATGCCCACCGCATCGGCAGAGGGCGCGCCTTGGAACAGCCCTTTGGAAAAGCTGAAATCGCGCACTTTGGTCATCGTCGATATCAGTTGCGGCGCTGTGGTGGCGGCCACGGCTTCCTTTGCATCGACATAGAGCCGGGTGGTCTTGAGCTGCGCGTCGAACACGTCTGGTGTGGTTCCGGCCAGCTTGGCCATCGCCGCGCGGGCTTCCTTGCCCTGCGCATCGTCGCGCACCATCAGGCTGACGGTTTCGTACCAGATGCCTGCCAGTGCCTTGCCCAGATCGGGATTGGCCTTGAGCGTGGCGGTATCGACCACCAGCAGATCAAGGATTTCGCCGGGTATGTCGGCGGAACTGAACACCTGGTTGACGCCCGCCTGTCCGCGCATCACCGAAAGCTGCGGGTTCCATGCGACGGCGGCCTTGGCATCGGGGCTGGCAAACGCGCCCACGATGTCGGCGTCGGATGTGTTGATCGTCTTCACATCGGTCAGCGACATGTCGTTGGAATTGAGCGCGCGGGCGAGCAGATAGTGCGAAACCGAAAGCTCGACCAAGTAGACCGACTGGCCCTTCAGCGCGGCCACACTGTTGCCGCCTTTCAGCAGCACGCCATCGTTGCCGTTGGAATAATCGCCCACGATGATCGCGCTGGTGTCCTTGCCGCCCGCAGCGGGGATGGTCAGCGCGTCCATGTTGGCCACGGTTACACCATCGAATTTGCCGGCGGTGTACTGGTTCACCGACTCAACATAGTCATTCACCTGCACTACGTTGATCTTGATGCCGTACTTGTCGGCCCACTTCTTCACGATCCCGGCCTGCTGAGCATAGGGCCAAGGCATCCAGCCGGCATAGATGGACCAGCCGATGCTGAATTCGGTCCGCTTTGCCGCAGGGGCATCGGCAGAGGGCGAGCATGAGGCCACTGCCAGCGTCGCCGCGATCAGTAGCGTCTTTCCGGTCCTGCTGATCAGTCTGAGCACTGGTGATTCCCCTTTTGCACTGCAACATCATCTTGATGGGGGAATTTGCCGAGGCTGCGTATTACGCTTTTTGCGTATGGTAATATTGGCTGCACGCCATGATACCGCCCTGCCAAGGACTTTGGCCCGCGCTCTTCGCCCCGTCAACGCGGGGTTCTTACGTCATACGACGTATGCTATGATCGTTTCTGGGCCGCATACCTTTCTTACGATTTCAGGAAAGCTGTTCGGGCATGACCAAGGGCATCGGAAAACTCGGTATCGACCTGCTGCCGCCGGTAATGGTGGCCATCGTGGTCGCGTTTTGGGCCTTTGCGCCCGAAGCGTGGATCAAGAACACCTGGGTCGTGATTGGAGTCAGTTCGGCCATCACGCTCACGGTCTTGCTGCTGGAAATCCCGTTTGAACGGCACGCAGGCTGGCGCATGAACCGGCGCGAGTTCTTTACCGATCTTTTCTACGTCGTGCTCAGCGCTACCGTCATTTCCAAGGCTACCAATTTCCTGGCCGAACAGCCGCTGGAAACGCTCAAGAAATCATGGGGCATCGCCACGCCCTGGGCTGAACATATGCCGTGGCTCCTGCAAGTGGCGCTGGTCGTGTTCCTTGTGGAGTTCGGGCAATACTGGATGCACAGGCTGATGCACAATTCCACGCCGTTCTGGCTGACGCACGCACCGCATCACCATATCACGCAACTCAACGCCATGAAGGGTGCCGTCGGCAATCCCGTCGAACTCTGGCTGATCAGCCTGAGCGTGGTGGCGCTGTTCGATCTGCAGCAGTCCGCTGCGCTGGCGGGGTATGGCGTGATGGGGGTTGTTTCCACATTTGCCCACGCCAATGTGCGGTCCAATCCGCCGCTGTTCTATTCTTTCTTTTTTACAACCATCCGCCATCACAGCCTGCACCATTCGGTGCCCTATGAGGACACGCGCTGCAACTACGGCAATTCGCTGATCGTGCTGGACCGGATTTTCGGAACCTACAAGGAAGGGGAGGCCTCGGTCGTCGGGCAGGATGATCGTCGTCGACTGTCGATCAAGGAACAGTGGCTGTTCCCGTTCACCCCGCTGATCGAAAGATACAGGGCGGGCAGGGCGAAAGCAGCCTGACGCACCTGTATCAGGTGTGCGCCAGCACCCGGCTTTTGACCGTGTGCATGGCCAGCCACACGCCCAGCACCACGGGTACGACCAGCAGGCCGATAACCAGTTCGTCTGATATGCCCAGAACCCCGTCGGGCACCGCGTAAAGCGCGTACTTCAGCAATCCCAGCGCATAATAGCTGAGCGCTACGGCAGACAGACCTTCAACCAGTTGCTGTAACCGCGCCTGCATCGTGATCGACTGTTCCATCGAGCGGAGCATATCGGCATTCTGGTTTTCTATCCGCGTATCGATCCGGGCGCGTAGCAGCGAGGTCAACTGTTCGGTCCGCGCCCCCAGTCGTTCGATACGCTCACTCGTGGCGAAGCAGGTGTTCATCGCGGGGCGGAAACGGCGCTGGGTGAAATCCACCAACGAGGCGAAGCCTTGCACCGGCTGCACGTCAAGTTGATCAAGCCGCTCCTCAACGATCTGCCCATAGGCGCGGGTCGCATCCATGCGAAACGATATTGCGGTCGAAACCGAGGCGAGATCGAGCGCAAGCCCGGACAGTTCGGCCAGCAGGCTGTCGTCACGTGCGTCGCTATCGGCAATGCGGTTTGCCAGATCGCGCAGGCGGGCTTCGGCTGCATCCAGCTTGGGCCAGCATTCGCGCGCCACCGGCAGGCCGAGCAGAGCCTTGTTCCGGTAATTGCCAAGTTCCTGCATCCGCTGCATCTGTCGTGTCAGATCGCGCGGATCAGCCCCGTTTGCCGCCACCAGCAAGCGCCCGAAGCCATCCACCATGACGCGGAAGTCCGACCATATGCGGATATCCCCGCCCAGCGTGCTGGATACAAGTTCATCGCGATTGAGAGAGTGGCCCGCCATCACGCGCGCGATATCGGCATCGCTTTCGCCAATCCACACGCGCGTGCTACGGATGATCTGGCCGGGCAGGGTTTGCGCCCATGTGATGGCTTGCGCAATCAGCGGATCGGCTTGGGCATCGACAAAGCCTGCCTCGTCGCACGGGCTGGCGAACAAGGTCAGGCTGCTGCCTTCGCTTTGCCGTTCCCACGTAAAGGTGACAGCTGCATTGATCCGGCCTTCGCGATGGGCAGGATTGCCCACCGCATCGCGCACATCGCAGCGTGCTTGAATCGCGGCCAGTTCGTCTGCTCGCTCTGCATCGGTTATGGCCAGCACCCATTGCACGATGTGGCATGGCACCGGCAGCACGGGCCAGCGGCGCAAATGCATTTCCCCTACCGCACGACGTCTCAGTTCGTGGTCACGCACCGGTGCATCTCCCTACATTGGCGGAATCTCGCCGCTTTGGCCGAGCGCTATTGCACGATGATGATCCCGCCAAACGGATTGCCGATAAAGTCAGGCTTTCCGGCCAAAAGGATGAGACGGGCAGGAGATGGCTGGTCTACCCCATCTGGCATAATAGCAATTTCTGGCCAACGGTGGACATACTGTTCTGGTTGGGCGAAAAGGATGAAAGAATCCTAGCGCAGCCGGAGAGGAAATGGCCGTGTTTGATCGCAGAATGTTTCTTGCCGGAGCAGGCGCAGCCGCTGTTGGCGGCCCGGCGCTGGCTGAGACGGCCGTGACGCTGCCCTTCGGTAATGGCGCAAGGCCATTGGTGCGAATGCCGCAGAAGCGGGAGATGATCCTGCTGACCACGCGCCCGCCACAGTTGGAAACGCCGTTTGCGGTGTTCAACGATGGGTTGTTGACGCCCAATGATGCGTTTTTCGTGCGCTATCACTTGTCGGGCCTGCCCACGGTGATCGATCCCGGCACGTTTCGGCTAAAAGTGGGCGGGCATGTGGGCAAGCCGCTGGAATTGTCGCTGGCCAGCCTCCGTCGCGATTTTCCGGTGCGCGAGATCGTGGCGGTGAACCAGTGTTCGGGCAATAGCCGGGGCTTTGTGCAACCGCGCGTGGGCGGTGGCCAGCTTGGCAACGGGGCGATGGGCAATGCCCGGTGGCGCGGTGTGGCCGTGAAGCATTTGCTTGAAAGGGCTGGCCTTCGTGAAGGCGCGCGGCAGGTGACGTTTAATGGGATGGACAATCCACCGCTCGACGGCATCCCCGATTTCGTCAAGGCGCTCGATGTGGATCATGCGCTGGATGGCGAGGTGATGGTGGCGTTTCAGATGAATGGCGCAGACCTGCCTTTCCTGAATGGCTATCCGTTGCGGCTGATCGTGCCGGGGCATTATGGCACCTATTGGGTCAAGCATCTGGACGAGATCAATGTGGTGGACGCCCAGTTCGATGGCTACTGGATGAAGACCGCCTATCGCATCCCCGACAACGACTGCAATTGCGTGGAGCCGGGGCAGAAGCGCGACAAGACCAAGCCCATCGGGCGGTTCAACGTGCGCTCTTTCATCACCAGCCATGTCGATGGCGCGCAAGTGAAAGCAGGAAGCGTGGCCGAGCTGCGCGGCATTGCCTTTGCCGGGGGCGATCCGGTGGGGCGGGTGATGGTTTCCGCTGATAACGGGGGCACATGGCAGGAGGCGCGGATGGGTGAGGATCTGGGGCGCTATTCCTTCCGTGAATGGCGGCTTGGGGTGACGTTTGCCGCTGGAAAGCACACGGTGAAAGTGCGGGCGGAGACGGCGGGCGGGGAGGTTCAGCCGTTGTCCGCGCGCTGGCAACCTGCGGGCTATATGCACAATCCAGTGGAGACGATCAGGATGGAGGCGGTTTGATGCGGGCGCTGGTGCTCTCTGCCACACTGGCCATGTCAGCTGTTGCCGTTTCTGCGAAGCCTGTGACGTTCGACATGCCGGAGGAGGTTGTGCCTGCCGAATTGGCCGACGAGGCGGGCGAGCCGGTGGTTGCGGCTTGTTCGACCTGCCATTCGCTGGAATACATCACCACCCAGCCACGCGGCAAAGGCGCACAGTTCTGGCGCGATGCGGTTGCGAAGATGATCAACGTTTACAAGGCTCCGATAGAGCCTGCGGATGCCGATGCCGTGGCGGAGGTGCTGGCAATGCGGTTTGGCTAAGCAATTAGCAGCGCGGCAGCGAGGGAGGCCGCAAAGCTGACCACGGTGGCGCTGGCCACCGGGATGGCGGGCTTGAGGCCGGTTTCCATCAACAGGTCCAGACGGCTGCGCATGGCGGTAGCGATTACCGCTATCAAGAGCAGGCCTTTCGAGCCGTCCAGCGCAGCGTCTCTTGCAGCGGCGGGAATGCTGGTCAGCGAATTGAGCAAGACTACGCCGAAGAACGCAACAATGAACCACGGCAGCGCGAGGCGTTTCCAGATCGGCCCGTCTTTGCTCTGCTCGACATTTCCAATGGCAAGGCCGGTGATGATGACCACCGGTGCGAGCAGGGCGACGCGCGAAAGCTTGACGATGGTGGCATAGCTGCCCGCGTTTTCCGAAAAGGCATAGCCGCCGCCGATAGCCTGCGCGACATCGTGGATCGACGCGCCGATCAGAAAGCCCGCCTGGCTGTCGGTCAGTTGCAGATATTCGGCAAGAATAGGGTAGAGTGACATGGCGAGCGCGCTGGCGAGCGAGACGACGACCAGCGTTATCGCGAACTGCGCCTGGCTCAACCGTTCACGCCCGATCACGCCATAGAGCGCCATTGCTGCGCTGGCCCCGCAGATCGCGGTCGCGCCGCCCGCCAGAATGCCGGTGTAGCGCGATTGGCCGACCAGCTTTGCGCCCGCGATCCCGGCGATGAACGTGACAGACATGATTGCCACCAGCGCGGCGAAGGGGGCCGGCCCCAGTGAGCCGATTTGGGAAAAGGTGACTTGCAAGCCGAGCAGCACCACGCCGAAGCGCAGGCAGGTGCGCGATGCGAAATCAAGCCCCATGTGGCTGCGCGGATCACGCGCTACGAAGCTGAGTGACAGGCCGATCAGCAGGCCGAGCAGGATGATGGGGAAATGGTAATGTTCTGAAAGCCACGCGGCGGCAGCAGCGGCAATCGCACAGATGGCGAGGCCGTGAAACACGGTCTCACGCGGCTCTGCGGTGGCAGGAACCACTTCGGCAAGGTGCATTTCCCCGAACAGGTCAGCCGCAGAGGGGAGGGACTCCCAATCGATCTCCTGCCGTACCACGTGCTATTCTCCCGCGATTGACCCGCTTTATGTCCTACGGTGTCACATAGTGCTTCCCTTACGCGCGGAAGCGGCTATCGTGCAAGCAGGAAGCGCCAGCAGAGCGACTGGAGTTGGGAGAGTTTCGCATGACGCAGGGTAAGGCGATGGGCCAAGGCGGCATGGGACGTGGCGCGGCCATTGCACTGGTGGCGCTGCTGTTTCTTGGAAATGCGCTAAATTATGTTGACCGGCAGGTGCTGGCGCTGCTCAAGCCTACGCTGGAGGCGGAGTTCGGCTGGTCAGACGCGGACTATGCGCACCTTGGTTCGTCGTTCCAGATCGCGGCGGCAGGAACGTTGCTGTTCGTTGGCTGGTTCGTTGACAGGCTGGGCGTGCGCGTGGCCTATGCCATTGCCGTCACCGTGTGGAGCGCCGCGGGCATGGCGCACGCGCTGGCGCAGACCGTGCAGCAATTCGTGGCCGCGCGGATCGTGCTGGCAGCGGGTGAATCGGTTTCGACGCCTGCGGGGCTGAAGGCGGCAGCGACCTATCTCCCCGTCGCCCAACGCAATTTCGCCATCGGGTTGATCAACACTGCGCCCAATATCGGCGCGATCCTTACGCCGCTTTTGATCCCACCTTTCGCGCTGGCGTTTGGTTGGAAGGCGGCTTTCGTGGTGACGGGCGCGCTCGGATTCCTGTGGCTGGCAGGCTGGTGGTTCGGCACGCGCAACCTGCAGCCTCTTGGCAACGTGCCTGAACGCGCCCGCGTGCAGTGGGGCGTGCTGCTGCGTGACCGGCGGACATGGACGGTGATCGGGGTGAAGTTCTGCACCGATGCGGTGTGGTGGTTTGTGCTGTTCTGGATGCCCGATTTCTTCAACCGCCAGTTCGGACTGGGTCAAGGCGCGCTGGGTTGGCCCATTGCCATCATCTTCACGCTGGCGGCGCTGGGGGCGCTGACTTCGGGCGGGCTATACCCGATCCTGCTGAGCCGGGGCTTCACCGTGAACAGCGCGCGCAAAACGTCGATGCTGTTCTATGCGCTGGTCGTGCTGGCCATGCCGCTGGCACTGCTGACGGACAGCCCGTGGATCGCCGCCCTGCTGATTGGCCTCGGCCTGTTTGCGCATCAGGGCTTTTCCACCAACGTCTTCGGCATGACCGCCGACGTGATCCCCGCCACCCGCGTCGCCAGCGTGATCGCGCTGGGGGCGATTGCGGGGAACCTCTCGGGCACAGGGATCATCGAGTTTGCGGGTTGGTCACTGACCAATGGGCTGGGCTATGTGCCGCTGTTTGCGATCTGTGGGAGCGCCTACCTCGTCGCGCTGGCTTTCATCCACCTGATGCTACCCAAGCTGGAACTGGCGGCGGGGGAGTAAGGGCAAGTAAGGTTCATTGCTATGGTCACTGCCAATTCTATCAATATGGCGCATTTGGACGAAGCTCCTTGATTGACAGGAAGATCGCAAAGCACCAGCCTGCCTAAGATGACACCGGCAAAGATCGCAGGCTTGGCAATCAGCATAAGTTCATGCCTGCTCAGTGGAAGTAGTTCACCACCCGAAATCTATGAGACGGATGTTGTGAACGTACTCACTTTGGCTGTCCGTGCGGCGGCGATCAGTGGCAAGATTTCTGGCGATACTTGCTTCCGCAAGGATATCGAGCCGACGCCAATAATGTTGGAAGAGCGCGGCGGGCGCTGGGTGCAGGAATTCGGAGTTGATTATCGAATTCTGAAATCACCCAACCTTGGGCAGCTTCCAGAAGCAGCATTTGCAGCATTGCCGGTGGCGAAGCGCAGATCACAATGCACCCATCCCATCGTGTTTAATCCCGTTCAGTTTGTTCAATTGAACAAACGCGGAGCCATCACAACACACGCCTTCATAGACTTCGGGGACAGGTGCCCCCTGTGCGGTCAAGGCTATCAAATGATGGCTAAAAAGGAGGCAGGACGCTGGATCATTGAAAAGCCCGGCATAACTTCAACTTGGGTAAGCTGAGAAAGCCGACATGGACACCATCAAACGCCTTGGCGGAAGTACAAACTCAGTCCTTCTGCAGTTGCCCGAACGCCATAACCCGAGCGTGGCGCTGCAACAGGATTCGTTGCAGAATTTGAGATCTCTGGTGTCAGCTTTGGACGAAGCCCACGATTCAGCAGACGAAGAGGAATTCAAAGGGCTCGTTGAGGAACTTTTCGAGTTGCTCGACGGATATCTGGCGCCCTTCAACGCGAACGACTGACAGTTATCAAGTCAAACTGCCAACTATCTGACCGCGCTTAAAAAAAGAGGCCCCGGACCATCGCCCGGAGCCTCTCCTTCCGCCCGAGGGAGGGATGGGCGGTTACTGGAACTTGGCGCGCAGGCTCACGCCAAAGTAGCGGTCGGCGTCGCGCGGGATTTGCAGGCGCTGGCCGGCGCTGACGTTGAGCAGGGCGTAGGACTTGTCGGTGATGTTCCGGGCGTTGAACGTCAGGCGATAGAGGTCTTCCGCGTCCGAGAAGCCGATCCCGGCATTCCAGATGCCATAGGCGTCAATCGGGCCGCTCTCGCCAAGGTCGGAGAACTGCTTGCCGACGTGGCGGAAATCGGTGTCGAGATAGAGCTTGATGCCACCCAGATCCCGTTCGTAGCTGCCGCCCAGCGTATAGGTGAACTTGGGCGCGAGCGGCAGACGGGTGCCGTTGCGGGCGTCGGGCGCGTTGGTTGAGGGGTTCGGATTGAACTTCAGCACTTTGGCATCGGCATAGGCGGCGCTGGCGCGCAGAGTCAGCCCTTCGACCGGCACGGTGAGCAGATCGGCTTCGAAGCCCTTGCTGCGCACCGAACCCGCGTTGGTCAGGTTCGAAACGACCGCGCCGTTGAGCAGCACGAAGTTGTTGGCCTGAAAGCCGTTGTAGGTGACGGTGAAGGCCGAAACGTTGAACTGCACGCGGTTGTCGAGGAACTGCGACTTGAGGCCCACTTCGAAAGCGTCGGAGGTTTCCTCATCAATTGGCACGGCGTTGGTCGGTGCGGTGTGGTTGAAGAACACGTTGAACGCCGGGCCTTTGTAGCCACGGGTGTAGCTGCCGTAGAGCATCACATCGTCGCTCGGCGTGATCTGCAGGACGGCGCGGCCCGAAAGGTTGCCGTTGCTGCTCGATCCGGCAGACGTGTTGGTGCCGTTTCCGCCCGAAGCCAGCGTGCCCCCAGCGGGGTTGCCGTTGGTGCCGGGGCCGGTGGCGGGAAGGCCGGTGGTGGCGTTCACCGCCGGTGCGCGGGTGTGGGTGAAATCAAGATCATCCCACGTGTAGCGCAGGCCGCCGGTGAGCGAGATCATGTCGCTGAAACGATAGGTGGCCTGACCGAACACGGCATAGTTGCGCGATTGCACATCGCTGAACGAGGTGGCGGTGGGGAACAGGGTGTTGACCGTATCGGCCACGTTGCAAGGCCGCGCGCCGGAAGCTGCGACTGGCAGCGTTGACGTGGCACACGTGATGTTGCGGCGAGTGAAGTCTTGCTGGTTGTTCGATCCCCACGCGAACGCGCCGACCTGATAGAAGAACGGCTGCGTCTGGTCCGAGGCAAGGCGCACTTCGAGGCTGAGCTGCTGTGTGCGCACTTCGCCGCTATCGTGCAGTTCGCCGGTGCCAACGATGGCGCGCGGCAGGAAATCGCCTTCGCGCACTTCTTCGTTCTGCCAGTTACGATAGCCTGCAATGACGCTGAGCGTATGGCTTTCGAACACGTCGAAATCGCCCGAAGCGGTGAGGCTCCACTGGCGGTCCTTCGTCTGGGTGACAAGGTTGTGGTTGACGTAGCGCTGGTTCAGCCCCTGCGCGACGCCGCCCGGCAGGCCGAGTTCTGCATCCAGCACTGCGCCACGGCTGACGGTGGTGACATCGGCGCAGCAATCGTCATTGGCCTTGAAGTAATCCGCGATCAGGCGGAAGCGCGATCCGTCGCCTTCGTAATCGAGGATGCCGCGCGCGCCGTAGTGCTCGTAGCCGTTGATCTTGTCGTTCTTGCCGCCGAAGATATTGGTGATGTTGCCATCGTAGCTGCCGTAGAAGCCGGTGACGCGGGCCGAGAGGCCTTCGCCCAGCGGGCCGGAAAGCGAGGCGCGCAGGCGATATTCCTCGCCTTCGTAGTATTCGGCGCGGGCTTCGCCCTGGAGCGTGTCGGTGCCGCCCTTCGATACGATGTTGACGAGGCCTGCCGAAGCGTTCTTGCCGAAAAGCGTGCCCTGCGGGCCGCGCAGCACTTCGAGGCGTTGTGCGTCGACCAGATCCATGAAGGCCTGACCCGAACGGCTGAGGACCACGCCATCGACCACGGTGGAAACGCTGGGTTCCGCGGCGACCGAGAAGGTGATCGTGCCCACGCCGCGCATCACGATGGCGCTGTTGGCGCTGGTCGTGCCCTTGCGGAAGGTGACCGAGGGGACGAGCTGGGTCAGCCCTTCGAGGCTCGTGGTGCCTGCGGATTCGAGCCGGTCTGATGTGATCGCGGTGATCGCGATGGGAACGTCCTGCACGTTCTCCGCCACCTTCTGCGCGGTGACGACGATTTCGCTGATCACGCCAGTTTCTTCGGCGGCTTCCTGCGCGTGGACCTGACCGGCGAAGGCCAGCGAAAGCGCAGTGGCGGACAGCGCCAATGCGCGCACGGATGGATTCTGGGTGAACTTCACGATGTCTCTCCCTGCAAAAAGCGGTCTTCCAAGGGTAGTCATGCTCCCTCGTCGATCGGCCGCGATTGGTGCTTGATCTGCTATGGCTGGACGGATATGTCAAGCGGTGTCAGAAAAACGGACAGAGCCTGCGGCCAAAGCGCCACAGCATAGCTGCCGGGATGAGGAAAACGCTGTTGGAACTGCGGATCGAAGCCGGAAATGGTGGGTTCGATCTCCGATTTGGGGATCGAGTGGTGCTGCGCCACAACCCGAATTGTCCTGCGCTGGTCATGGCGTGCGGGCAGGCCGACGTGCTGATGTATCGCGGTAATTTCAACATTTCCGATTCTCCGTTTGATGCCATTGCGCCCGCGGGGTGGCGGGAACTGGATGATGGGGGTGAATTCCTCGCTGGCGATCGTGCGGTGGCCCGGCTGACCATCTGTGGAAGCGCGTTTGAAATTCGCAGCCTGCTGGTTGATCACGACCGTCTGCAGCTGCGCTTTCATGCCGAGCCGGGTGAATGCGTTTGGGGCGGGGGCGAGCAGATGAGCTACCTTGCGCTGAATGGCCGCAGATTTCCGATCTGGACGAGCGAGCCAGGGGTGGGGCGCGACAAGTCTACTGAGCTGACGAAGCGGATGGACGCCGAAGGCATGGCGGGCGGTGATTACTGGAACACCAATTATCCGCAGCCGACCTTCGTCACTTCGCGCTGGCTGGCGGTGCATCTCGACGCAAGTTGCTACAGCGTGCTCGATTTCACCGATCCTGCGGCGCACCGGGTTGATGTGTGGAGCGGGGCTGCGCGGTTCGAGGTGTTTGCCGACGATGGTCCGGAAGGCTTGGTGAGCCAGCTTTCCACGCGCTTCGGCCGCCAGCCCGAACTGCCCGATTGGGCGATTGGCGGGGCAATTGTCGGGCTGAAATCGGGTGCCAGCAGCTTTGATCGGCTCGAAAAGTTCATCGAAGCGGGCGCTGCCGTATCGGGTTTGTGGTGCGAAGACTGGGCGGGCATTCGCGAAACCAGCTTTGGCCGTCGCTTGTTCTGGGACTGGCACAGCGGGGCGCGCAGCGCTGAGCGCTATCCCGATCTGCGCGGGTGCATTGCCGATCTTGCCGCACGGGGCATCCGCTTCCTCGCTTATGCCAATCCCTATATCGCCGTGGATGCGGACCTTTACGAAGAGGCGCGCGCAGGCGGGCACTTCTGCCTGAGGCAGGATTCCTCCGAAGTCCATCTCGTCGATTTTGGCGAGTTCGATTGCGGCGTGGTCGATTTCACCCGCGCGGAAACCCGCGAATGGTTCGCCACGCGCATTCTGGGCGAAGAGATGCTCGATATCGGCATTTCCGGCTGGATGGCTGATTTTGGCGAATACCTGCCGACAGATCTTGCGCTGGCCGATGGGTCTGATCCGATGGAAGCCCACAATCGCTGGCCAGTGCTGTGGGCGCAAGTGAATGCGCGTGCGCTGGAAAGCCGGGGCAAGACCGGCGATGCGCTGTTCTTCATGCGTGCCGGATTTTCGGGCGTGCAAGGCTATTGCCCGTTGCTGTGGGCGGGAGACCAGTCGGTCGATTTCACCCGCCACGATGGTATCGGCACCGTGATAACGGGTGCGCTTTCGGCGGGGCTGGTCGGCAATGTCTATAGCCATTCGGATTGCGGTGGATACACATCGCTGCACGGCAATGTGCGGACCGCAGAACTGATGGCGCGCTGGTGCGAACTGGCGGCGTTTGCTCCGGTTATGCGTAGCCACGAGGGTAATCGGCCGGACGACAATCTTCAGTACGACAGCACACCCGAACTGATGGCCTGCTTTGCAGGCTGGAGCCGGGTTCATGCACACCTTGCGCCTTATGTCCGCTATCTGTGTGGCGAAGCGCGTGAGCGTGGCTTGCCTGCGCAGCGCCCATTGTTCCTCCACTATCCGCAGGACACCGCGCTCTTTACGGTGCAGGACCAGTTCCTCTACGGTGCAGACCTGCTGGTGGCACCGGCGATCGAGGAAGGGGCCGAGGCTCGTCGGGTCGTCCTTCCGGGGACCGAGGCTTGGCGGCATTGCTGGACGGGTGCGGATTTCGCCCCCGGCACGCACGATGTTCCTGCGCCGATTGGTCAGCCACCAGTATTCTACCGTCCGAACAGCGCGTTCGCGCCACTGTTCGAAGGTTTGAAAGGGGCACTGGAAGGATGAACGAGCGGGCCAACATCAGGGACGTGGCGGCTAAGGCGGGCGTTGCGGTGAAGACTGTCAGCCGCGTGCTGAACGGGCATCCCTATGTCAGCGGCGATACCAAGGCTCGTGTTGAGGAAGCAATGCGCGCGCTCGATTTCCGACCGAGCGTGGCCGCGCGCATTCTTTCCGGCGCAAAATCGAACCAGATTGCGCTGATCTATGACAATCACAGCCCCTATTACATGTTTCAGATCCAGACCGGTTGCTGGGATTTCTGCCGCGCCAACGGCATCCGCCTGCTGGCGCAACCGGTAGACGTGGCCGACCCGCAAGTGGGTGAACAGGTGCGGGGCCTTGTCAGCGAAACGCATGTCGATGGCATCATCCTGTCATCGCCGGTTACGGATTGCGATCCGGTGCTGCGGGCACTGGAAGCGATGGACATTCCTTTCGTGCGCATTTCGCCCGGCACCAACCATGCGCTGACCAGTTCTGTGTTCATGGACGATGCGCAGGCGGCGGATGACATGACCACGCACCTGATCAACGCAGGGCACCGCCGCATTGGCTTCATCAAGGGTCATCAGAACCACATGGCTTCGGATGACCGTCTGTTCGGCTATCGCCGCGCATTGGATCGGGCGGGGATTTCCTACGACCCGATTCTGGTGTGCGAAGGTGAGTTCGATTTCGATTCCGGCGCGCGGGGCGCGGCAGCTTTGTTGGGCCTGCCCAATTGCCCCACCGCGATTTTTGCTTCGAATGACGATATGGCAGCGGGCGTGCTTGCCGTGGCGCACGACCGGGGCATCAATGTGCCGGCGCAGCTTTCAGTGGCGGGTTTTGACGATACCACGCTGGCGCGCACTGTCTGGCCGCCGTTGACCACGATTCACCAACCGATGGCCGAGCTTGCGCGCACGGCCACCGAAATCCTCATCGCGGGCGGGGATATCACCCACCGCCGTTTGCCTCATACCTTGATAGAGCGCGCATCTGTCGCGCCGCCACACAGGACTGTTTCATGAGCCTTTTGCCCCAGCCACCTGAGTTCCGCCCCCTTGGCAAGAGCGGCATTGCCGTATCGCCCATCGCGTGGGGCATGTGGCGGCTTGCCGAAGATGGACGCACAGTGGCGGAAGCCGCAAAGCTGGTTCACGCCGCGCTCGATGCCGGAATCAACTTTCTGGATACGGCAGATATCTATGGCTTCAATGGCTCTGGCGGCTTTGGCGATGCCGAAGCGCTGCTGGGTGAAGTGCTGATCGCAGAGCCTGCGCTGCGCGAACGCATGGTGCTGGCCACCAAGGGCGGCATTCTGCCCCCGCTGCCTTATGATCAGAGCGCGGATTATCTGCGCAAGGCCATCGAAGATTCACTGGTTCGCCTGAAAACCGATGTGATCGATCTGTGGCAGGTCCATCGGCCTGATATTCTGGCCCACCCCCACGAAACGGCGCGGGTGCTGGATGATGCGGTGGCTTCGGGGAAAGTGCGGACGCTGGGCGTTTCGAACTTTACCACGCACCAGATCGCGGCGCTCAACCACTTTCTGGGCGAGAAACTGGTGACGACGCAGCCGGAAATCAGCGCGCTGCGCATCGACTGTTTCGAGAACGGCGAACTGGATCAGGCAATGATGCTGGGCCTGACGCCGATGGCGTGGTCACCGCTGGGCGGGGGGTGTCTGGCTGCGCCGGAAAGCGCGCGTGACATCGCTGTGGCCGAGGCGCTCGACGTTGTGGCGCAGGCGCAGGGTGTTTCGCGCACGGTGGCGGCCTACTCGTGGCTGATGGCGCATCCAGCGGGAGTTATCCCGATCATCGGATCGCAAAAGGCAGAACGGATTGCCGAGGGTGCGCAGGCGCTCAAGGTGCAGTGGACACGTCAGGATTGGTACGCCGTGCTCGTCGCGGCGCGGGGTGAGCGGCTCCCGTAACAGCCGTAACGTATTGAAGTTTACGATTGCAAATTGAGGGCGGACGGCACCGGTTGACGGTTTTGCCGGTAATAGCTTGCGTCCGCCGCGCAGAAGGAGAGGCAAGATGGCTGAACAGAATTGCGAGATCGCCTGGTTCTCGGCACTGTGCGACGATGATTACGAGTTCTTGGGCGTGCCGGACAAATACCTGCAGTCAAGCTGGGAGCATTGCCGCAACATCGTGCTGCGTGCCGAAGAGGGCGGGTTCGACAATATCCTGCTGCCTTCTGGCTACCAGTTGGGTCTTGATACCACGGCCTTCGCTGCGGCGGTTGCCACGCAGGTGCGCCGGATCAAGCTGCTTTGGGCCACGCGCATGGGCGAGGATTGGCCACCGCAGCTTGCACGCCGCATCGCCACGCTGGACCGCATCCTTGGCCCGAATGCTGCGGGCACCGGCGGGCGGCTGAACGTCAACATCATCTCGTCCGACATGCCGGGCGAGACGATAGCGAGCGGTCCCCGCTATGCCCGCGCGACCGAGATCATGAAGATCGTGCGCACGCTGCTGAACGGCGAGCATCTGGATTTTCAGGGTGAGTTTTACAAGCTGAAGCTCGATCCGCCGCGCATCGGCACGCTTTCGGGCAAGTGTCCTGCATTCTACTTCGGCGGCCTCAGCCATGATGCGCGCGAATGTGCTGCCGAAGCATCGGACGTCTACCTGATGTGGCCCGACACGATGGACAAAGTGCGCGAAACGATCGCCGACATGAAGGCCCGCGCCGCCAACTATGGGCGCACGCTGAAGTTCGGCTATCGTGTCCATGTGATCGTGCGAGAAACCGAGGACGAGGCGCGAGCCTATGCCGACCGTCTGCTGTCCAAGCTGGATGATGATACGGGCAAGGCAATCCGCGAAAAGTCTCTCGATGCCAAGAACTTCGGCGTGCAGCGGCAGCAGGAGCTGCGCGGTGCGGCGGATGGCGATGGCTTTGTCGAAGAGAACCTGTGGACCGGGATTGGTCGCGCGCGGTCTGGTTGCGGAGCGGCCATTGTCGGCACGCCAGATCAGGTGCTGGCCAAGCTGCGCGCCTATCAGGCCGAAGGGGTCGAGGCGTTCATCCTCTCTGGCTATCCGCACGCGCAGGAAGCAGACATGTTTGCCCGCTACGTCCTGCCGCATATCCAGCATGGGCCGCTGAATATCTGAGAGAATAGATCTGATGTTTGAAGCCGTGGACCAGAACGTGTTTGACGTTGCCGTGATCGGCGGCGGCGTCAACGGCACTGGAATAGCCCGCGATGCTGCGGGTCGCGGGGCTTCGGTACTGCTGCTGGAAGCGCACGATCTTGCCAGCGGCACATCGTCCAATTCCAGCAAGTTGATCCACGGCGGCCTGCGCTATCTCGAACATTACGAGTTCGGGCTAGTGCGCGAGGCTTTGGGGGAGCGCGAGAAGCTTTGGGTTATCGCGCCGCATATCATCTGGCCGATGCGTTTCGTGCTGCCGTGGGTGCAGGGGCTGCGTCCGCGTTGGTTGCTGCGATTGGGCCTTTTTCTTTACGACCATCTTGGCAAGCGAAAGCTGCTGCAAGCGACGGAGACAATCAGGCTGGATCGTCATCCGGCAGGCAGACCGCTGAAGCGTGAGTTTGTCCACGGCTTCGTCTATTCAGATGGCTGGGTGGACGACGCGCGACTGGTGATTCTGAACGCGCGCGATGCTGCGGATAAAGGCGCGGAAGTGCGCACGCGTTGTGCGGTCGAAAAGCTGGAGCGCGAGGGTGATGTGTGGCGGATCGAAACCGCACAGGGCACGTTCCGTGCGCGTTCGGTGATCAATGCGGCGGGGCCTTCAGTGCTTTCCATCTTGGATCGCAGCAGGGAGGATCACACACAGTCGATCCGCCTTGTGCGAGGATCGCACATCGTGGTGCGCAAGCTGTTCGACCATCCGCATCCCTATATCTTCCAGCTTCCCGATGGGCGCATCTTCTTCGCCATCCCCTATGAGCACGATTTCACGCTGATCGGTACGACCGACCGGGACCACGAGGCAGGCCAGCCCATCGTGGCCAGCGTTGAGGAAATCGAATATCTTTGCGAAGGCGCCAGCCGGTTCTTTGCCAAACCGGTGACGCCCGCCGATGTCGTCTGGACCTATTCCGGTGTGCGGCCACTGGTTGATGACGGATCGGGCAAGCCGGAGACGGCAACGCGCGGCTATCGCTTCGAGGTGAGCGACCGATCCGAAGGCGCGCCGATCCTTTCGGTGTTTGGCGGCAAGATCACCACGTTCCGCACGTTATCGGAAGAGGCGGTGGACCGCATGGGCGAGCGTATTCCTGCGCTGTCGGGTGCACACTGGACAGATACACAGCCTCTCCCCGGCGGTGATTTTGGCGTGGGGGAGGTGGAGCAGCGCCTTGCCGATCTGCAAGCACGCTACCCCTTCCTCAAACCCGCGTGGGCCAAGCGTCTGCTTCATGCTTATGGCACGCTAGCGGCCACGGTGCTGGACGATGCGCAAAACCTTGCCGATTGTGGCGCGCATTTCGGCCACGGTCTGACAGAGCGTGAAGTTCGCTATCTGATTTCGCGCGAATGGGCGCATGAGGCAGACGATATTCTATGGCGGCGCACCAAGTTGGGCCTGCGCCTGTCAGAGCAACAGCAGGAACGCCTGCGTTGCTTTTTGGGAGAGATGACCGCGCAATGACCGATGACCGATGCATCCTCGTCCTTGATGAAGGCACCACGTCCACCCGCGCCATCCTCTATACGTTGGGCGGTGAGGTTCTGGCGTCTTCGCAGGAGGAATTGACTCAGCACTATCCCGCGCCCGGCCTTGTCGAACATGACGCCACCGAAATCTGGGAGCGCACGCTGCGCTGCGCCCGCGCGATGGTGGAGCGGGCAGGCGGAGCAGACCGTGTGGCCGCTATCGGCGTCACAAACCAGCGCGAAACGGTGGTGGCTTGGGATCGCGAAACGGGCCAGCCCGTCACTCGCGCGCTTGTGTGGCAGGATCGCCGCACCGAGGAGCGCTGCCGTTTCTTGCGTAAAGCGGGGCATGAGGCGGTGGTGCAGGAAGCCACCGGGCTGCTGCTTGATCCCTATTTTTCGGCCAGCAAGATGGCTTGGGTGCTGGAGAACGTGCCTGAAGCCGCCGCGCTTGGTCCGCGCCTGGCCTTTGGCACAGTGGAATCGTGGCTTGTGTGGAACCTTACCGGCGGCCTGCACGTGTCAGACGTGACGAACGCCAGCCGCACGATGTTGATGGCCTTGACGGGGCAGGGCTGGGATGCGGGGTTGTGCGATCTGTTTGGCGTCTCTCTATCTGCTCTGCCCGAAATCGTGCCCAGTGCCGGAGCGTTTGGCGAAACCCGCGCCGATCTGTTTGGTGCAGCCATCCCGATTACTGGCCTTGCCGGAGATCAGCAGGCGGCAACCATCGGGCAGGGTTGCTTTGCCGTAGGCGAGGCCAAGGCGACGCTGGGCACAGGGGCCTTTATCCTTTCAAACATGGGCACGCGCCCGCCGCGCTCCACCCATCGTTTGCTCGGCACGGTGCTGAGCGAGGTCAATGGCGAACGCCTCTTCGCGCTCGAAGGCTCGGTCTTCGTTGCCGGCAGCCTTGTCAAATGGATGCGTGACAGCGTGGGGCTGCTTGATAACGCGGCAGATAGCGAAGCGATGGCTGCTTCGGTGGCAGATAGCGCAGGCGTGGTCGTCGTGCCCGCGCTATCGGGCCTTGGCGCGCCTTATTGGCTGGCGGACGCGCGCGGCAGCATCACAGGGTTGAGCTTTGCCGCCACACGGGCGCACATCGTCCGCGCTGGGCTGGAATCCATCGGCCATGTCTTCCACGATCTTGCCAGCGCCTTTGCCGCCGATGGTGCGGGCTGGTCATTGCTGCGGCTTGATGGCGGGATGAGTGCGAACAACTGGCTGGCACAGGACATTGCCAACATGCTGAACCTGCGCTGCGAACGCCCGGCTGATGTGGAAACCACGGCGCGCGGCGCGGCAATTCTCGCGGCGATTGGGGCTGGCCTCTACCCCGATCTTGAAGCGGCGCGCGACATGATTTCGCCACGCACGGTATTCGAACCGGCGATGGATGAGCGGGCGCGCTCCGCAAGGGTTGAGACGTGGCGCGCCGCGCTGGGGCGGCATCTTTGATAAAGCTAGTGGGCCAGCGCATTATCGCTGGCCCACCGTAAAGTGCGTTCAGAACCGCGCGCCCACCCGCGCATAGACCTGCCTGCCGAACGGATCGGCAATGGTCGGCAGGTAGCCGTTGAAGCGGGCAAAGCCCGGCGCGGTGTTGAAGGCATTGATCATGCCAAGAGTCAGGTCGAAGCGATCATCGCTGCCGAACCGCAGTGCATATTGTAGATCGAACACCGAGAACGATTTGATCTTTGTGGTGGCGGTTGCCGGAATAACCGAACCCGTGCCACTGGTGTTGAGCGCAATGCCCTGATCATCGATCACACCTGAGGTATAGCGCCACGTGCCTGAAAGGGTGTGCTTGCCGTATTCCAGATCGATCCCGGCCACACTGCGCCAGCGCGGTGCCGCAGCCGAAGACAGCGGCGACTGGACGAACTGGTTGCGGAAGCCCACCCCGTTATAGACGATCGACTTCGCGCCCGGCGTGGTAGAGCCGATATCGATATCGTATTTGAGCAGATAGGTCAGGTTATCGCGCACCGTGACGCCCACTTCACCAATATCGAAACCGATTGATGCCGCAAAATCAAGACCTGAGGTGGCCGTGCCGCTTGGCGCGTTGAACGAGGTGACCTGCACGGCCTGAATATTGCCGCTGGAATCGCGGATCACCGCAGGACCACGCGGTGCTGCATTCACCACTGCCTGCGCGCTCTGCAACTGGATCTGGTTGTTATACTTGTAATGCCAGTAATCCAGCGAGATGCGCGCGCGCGACATCGGCAGAAGGGTGCCCCCGATGTTGAACACGTCTGCTGTCTGGGGCTTCAGGTTCGGGTTGCCGAAGGTCTGGATCGTGCGGAACGTGGTGTCGGGTGGCGTGGTTGTCGGATCGGTCACGTTGCCCACGCCGGTGGAAATCAGGCTGGCCGCGCCATTGGCGATGGTGGGAGCCTGAAAAGCGCGGCTGATCGATCCACGCAGGCTGACTTCGGGAATGATGCGCCAGTTGACTGCAGCCTTGGGCGTGGTGGTGTTGAATCCGCCGTAGTCTTCGTAACGCGCGGCGGCGTTCACGTTCAGCCCGTCGATCACTTCATAGTTGGCTTCTACAAATGCGCTTTTCACCGTGCGGGTGAACTGTGTGTTCAGACGCTTGCCAAGAAAGCCGCCGAAGCCGCTGAGCAGCAGGTCGGAATATTGCGATGACGATTTTTCGCGGCGATACTGGCCGCCGATGGCCACTGCCAGCTCATGTTCGTTGATATTCGCCAGTGTGCCGTTCACCACGGCTTCTGCCAGATAATATTCGCGCTTGAAGTTGAAATAAACGTCGGTCTGAAGGTTATGGATCAGCGACGGGTCCATCTTCGAAAGATCGGTCTGCAAGGGGCTGTAATAAAGGCAGCTTCCCCGTCCGGCCACAGCGCCACCGCCAGCGCCATTGAACAGGTAGTTGCAGTTCGGTCCGCCAAAGCCGTTCAGCGCGGCCTGGAACAGGTTCATGTCCGTGTCCTTGTCGCGCGCAATGGTGTGCGATGCGGAGTAGGACACGTTGGCGGTGTATTTCCAGTCGGACACCAGCTTGCCACGCGCACCGACGACATAGTGGTGCTGGTTTACGGTATCGCGCATGACGCGGTGGTCATAACCGCCGGGAAAGCCCTCTGCGCCGATGGCGCGGCCGAAGAATACGATGGGCACACCGAACGGGTTGTAGGGGTTGCTGGCGGGCATCGTCGCATTGCCGGCGTTCTGCGCATAGGACGGCACGCCAAAGCGTTGCGAATCCTGATGGTAGTAGCTGAACTCAGCGAACAGCGTGTGATCGGGTGCGATTTCGATGGTCGTGTCGTTGTGGATGTTCACGCTTTTCGAACGCGGACGGATCGGGTTCTGCGGCTGGAAGTTGAACGCGCAGTTGCCAAGGCCGAACGTAGCCCCTGTTGAGGGGATATAGGTGCTTTCTGTACCTGCCTTGCCGCAGTTCGGATCGACCACGGTCAACCGTCCGCCCACGGCCTTGGCGTCGAACAGCGCGGTGTAGTCGTTGCCGTTTATCACCACATTCCCGCCGCTTGCGGTCGTGGGGCGCCCGGTTAGGGTGTAGCGACCGGGGAAGCCTGCGCCCGATGGATTGAAGAAATTGGTGATATCGCGATCAGCGTTCTGCAGATTGTCAGTAAAGCGATAGGAGGCTGAGGTTACCGAATGGAACGTGTCGTTGCCGATGCCGACCATCGCCTGCACGTTCCACGAATTTGACTTGTCGATCCCGGTATATTGGGCGGAAATGCGCGCGCCTTCGAACGTGGTATTGGTGATCACGTTGAACACGCCTGCTACGGCATCGGCACCGTAGGTTGATGATGCGCCATCCAGAACCGTTTCCACGCGGCTGATTGCGATGTCCGGCGTCAGGCTGTTGAGGTTGACGAAATCGTCGCCACCTTGCGGGGTAACGCGGCGATTGTTCAGCAGGACCAGCGTGGAGCCGCTGCCAAGGCCGCGCAGGTTGACCGAACGGGTATCGCGCGTGTCGGCACCGCCCTTGGCTAGATCCTGCATCCCGCCGACGCTGCCCACGTTCTGAGGGATGAAGCGGGTAAGATCCCCCAGCGACGTAACACCGGTGCGCTGCAGGGCCTTTGCATCGACCGACAGGACCGGCGATGCGCGGTCTTCCTGCCGCACATTGCCAAGATAGGTGCCGGTAACGATGATTTCCTCGGCCTTGGGCGGTGCGTCGGTGCTTGCATCGTCGGCGCTTTGGGCAAATGCTGGCGTAGCCGTGGCGGCAACCAGTGCCAGTGCGGAAATGCCAGACAGCCCCAGGCGATGGCTGGCGTTCGGTGTTACGGACATGACGTTCCCTCCCGTTAAACGATGCACGAAGGGAGCGTCCGCGAGCGCCCCTGCGCCCGGTCCGCGATCGGCGCCACGCGGCGTCGACGGTATGAAAACCCTTCCTGCAATCCTCGAAGATGACCTTGCCTCAGCTTGTTCAAGCAAGGAAATACAAGTTTCTGATCGATTGATCAGGAATTGCTATTGATCGTTCTCAGCGCAACACATCGCTCTGTTCGGCCTGCCGCAGCAGCCGTTCGGCATCGCGGGGCAGGAGCCACCCTGCCGCCTGCTGCCGTTCCACAGCCTTGCGCACTTGCGCCATGAAACCTGCGTGATCGCCATAGCGTTCTTCAAGCGAAAGGCGTAGGTCGCCACTGGCCTGACGCTCGGCGCGAGTGCGTGCAAACGGGACGAAGCCGCCGATAAAGCTGCATCCGCCACCTGCATCGAAGCCCGACGTGGCCTCGTTCCAGCCGAGATAGGTGCCTAGCGGAACCTGCAACTGCACCGAAGCGATGCCCGATGTCTCGTTGCCATCGGCGTTTACGCGCGGCACGAGTTGCGGGATCGTGCCGCGCTGTTCCGGGGGCACCGTCGTCAACACTCCGCTGACATCGCGGTGGCGCAAACCCTTGCCGAAATTGTAGTTCGGCATCACGTTCAGCATCCGTGAGGGATCGGGCGTTCCGGGCACATCGGGCCAGCCCATCGCCTGCGCATCTGCTCGTACCAGATCGCCGTCTGCAATCGTGGGATAGGCGCTGGGCTTAGGTTCTGCACCGCTGCGCACCCAATCCACCAGCATGGCCTGGCTCGCGCGCAGGCTTTCCAGCGAAGGGTTGGGGTTGCCCGGCAATCGGCACCCCGGCACCGGACCATCGCCCGCAGGCTTGAAGCCTCCAGTCCATGATCCGCCGTGCGTCACGCTGGGAAAGTAATAGCGGCGCACATTGGCGGGCAGGGGCACGTCAGCCGCCGCATCGGTGCCGACAAGGCCCGGTGCCATGCGCAGGCCCCAGAATTCGGCCGACCCGAATGTCTCGATCACTTTGGGGCAGGTGTTGGTCAGCGTGCAGCGATCAAGCAGGCTGGTTGTGCCAAGTCCGCGCACCTTGTCGTTATAGGGGGACCACCACAATGTGCCTTCGCTGCCCGGCTCGAACGCGCGGGCCGCCCCGCCTGGCACGCCGAAGCGAAGGTTGAGCGGAACCTGACGCGCGGCGATGTTGGGATTGATCCCGTCGAAAACGATGCGCCCGGTTTCATCGGCGTTGAAGCCTAGGTTGACGAAACTCTTGAGAAAATTGCCCGATTGCGATGTGCCGCTGGCAACCGTCCAGCGCACTGCCCGCGCCACGTCATCCGGCGCATGGCGCAAATGGGCAACCAGATCACGCGTGGCGGCAAAGCCAATGCCAAGCACCAGCGGGTCTTTGCCGGTATAGACCAGCGTATAGGCACGCGTCGGATCAAACCCTTCGCGCAGGCACAGCTTGTGTGGATCGGGCGTGCCGGGAAAGGGCTTGTCCATGCAGTCGGCAAAGGCCCAGTCGCGTGACGAGATGGCATGACGCGCGGCGCTGCCGGGCGTCTGGTAGAACAATCTGGCCTTGCGTGTGTCTAGCGAGACGGGTTCTGGTCGAGGTGTAGGGCGACCAATGCTGCCGGTGATGGCTGCACTGCGCGTTCCTGCGGCAATGTTTTGAAAGCGCACAAGCACCGGCCCGGTCAGGGATTTGCCATTCTTGCCCTTCGCCACCGGCACGGTCGCGGTTTGCAATCCTGCATCGGTGGGCAGATCGCCTTGCCATCCGCTAACCAATCGAACGTGGCCGTCAGGGTCTGCACTGATCATGAAGTTGCCGCGATTGGGCACGTCATAGAACAGCACGCCGCTTGCCTTTGCCGGATCGACCGGACGTGCAAGGCGAAATGTCGCGCTGTAATGCACCAGCCCTGCGGCATCGCGCGGCGCGTGGGCGATGTCGGTTATCACTGCGTTGGCAGGCAGGCGCGGATCGAGCGTTCCTTCGAAATGGCCGGAAACGATTTCATAGTTCGGCGCATCGGCCACCTTTTCGGCAGGCGTGACCGTATCGACGACGATACGATTCACCTTTGCCGAAGCATGACCTGCGTACGCCAGCGCCATTGCTGAAAGCCCGGCAACCGCCATAAAGCGCCCACGGTTCACGGTCACAGGCATTCTCCATCGATTGGCATGTCGAGAAGTTGCGCACCCAGCGTCTTGCCGTGCGGGTCCAGCGCCAACGAACGGGTCACGCCCCCCGCAAGTGCGCCTTCGAGCACGAAGTTGAGCGCGTTTAGTCCCGGCAGTTCGAACCGTTCGATCCGGCGGCAGACAAGGTGCGGCAGATGCTGGCTGATGCGCGCTGCGGTAACCGTGCGCATCAGCAGCGGATAGTCCTCTGCCCGCCATGCAAAGACCGCGATTTGCGATGTGTCACCCTTATCGCCCGTGCGCACATGCGCGATGTCGCGAAGGATCATGTCAGGCCACCTCTATTTCAACGCGAGGGCAGGCCAGATCGCGATTGATCAGCGTCGATGCCACGGCTAGAACTTTGCGCGCTGAACGGCTGACCCCACCGCCGCCCATCGGACCGTTGGTGTAAAGTGCATCGACTTCGGCCCCAATGCTTTCGGCAAGGTGTAGCGTATCGGCCCGGCCCGCCACACGGGCGCGTACCTCTCGTGGGGCGCAGGAGCCAGTGGATGCACGGCGGTCCACTGCATCGATTCCGATCAGGTCGAACTGCATCGCGCCGGTATCCATACCGCGCATCCGTAGCCGTTCGCGCACGATATCCAGTGCCAACCTGCCGCGCTCCACCGCGCCCGGCCCGGCATAGGAAATCTGCCCTTCGCCAATGAACCCGTCTTCATAGCAGATGGAAACCTTGAGCGTATCGGGACGCGGGCTGCCCATAGCGCCAGCAGCTTCCACACGATCAGGGCCTTGCGCAGCAATGCGCACGCCGGTGAAATCGGCAATAACATCGGCTTGCAGGTAGGCGGCAGGGTCGAGGATTTCGTAGAGCAGTTGTTCCTTGCAGGTCGCTTCGGTCAACGCGCCGCCAGAACTTGCCAGCTTGCCGAACGTGGCAAGCCCCTGTTCGTCCACATCGGCAAACGGGAAGCCCAGCCGGGCCAGATCTGCCACATCCTTTACGCCGGGATCGGCAAAATAGCCTCCGCACAGTTGGCCTGCGCATTCCAGCAGATGGCCGATCATCGTGCCCTGTCCCAGCCGGTTCCAATCTTCCATCGACCAGCCGAACGCATGAACCAGCGGGGCCAGGAAGAGCGCCGGATCGCAGACGCGACCGGTAAGTACGGTGTCTGCGCCCATGCCCAGCGCGGCGACGATGCCTTCAACGCCAAGATAGGCATTGGCGGAAACCACCGCATTGCCCAGATCGCGGCTCGTCCCTTCGCGGTCGATCAGCGGAAAATCGTGCGCCATGATCAGATCGAGCACGTCATCGCCCAGCACGGCTGCGGTGCGGTAGCCCGTCAGCCTCAGTTCGCGCGCGATCTGTGTGGTGGCGCGGGCTGCCGCCAGCGGGTTGGCCGCGCCCATGTTGCTGATCATGCGCACGCCGTTTTGCCGGGCGATTGGCATGGCCGCGCGCATCCGTGCTTCCAGCAGCGGGTCAAAGCCGCCACCGGGATTAATCTGCCGCGCGGCCTGCGCAAGCCCGATGGTCCTTTCGGCAAGGCATTCGAAGGCCAGATAATCGAGCTGCCCATGTTCCAGAAGTTCGATTGCGGGTTCGATCCTGTCGCCCGAAAAGCCTGCCCCCGAACCGATGCGGATGCGCCGCCCGTTCATGCCGCAAAAACTCCGAAAAGCGTGGCTGCGCCGGTCATCACCAGCGATGCGCCAAAAAGCCACGGGATCGAAAAGCGCTGATGTGCGCCAAGTTCGATGCCGCTGAGACCTGCGACGAGGAAGGTCGCCGGGGTGAGGGGGCTGACCGGGAAGCCAGTGGTCATCTGCCCCAGCAGTGCGGCCTGTGCGACCTTTACCGGCGCTACGCCATAGTGCCCGGCCACTTCAGCAATCACCGGTAGAACCCCGAAATAGAAGCTGTCGGGATCAAACACTAGGCTGAGCGGCATGGCCACGCTGGCAAGGATCACAGGGATATGTGGTCCAAAGCTTTCGGGAACCAGCGCCACACTGGCATCAGCCAGTGCCTTGATCATGCCGGTGCCGTTGAAGATTCCCGTAAAGGCACCCGCCGCCAGCAGCACGCCCACCATCAGCATTGCCGCAGGGGCGTGAGCCTCTACCCGCGCGCGCTGCTGTGCAGGCGCGGGGTAGTTCAGCGCCAGCGCAATTGCAGTGCCAAGCATGAACACCACCACCGGTTCTGCTACGCCGCTGACCATCAGCGCCACAACCGCCAGCGTCAGCAACAGATTGGCCGGGAACAGGCGCGGACGAAGGTTGGCGGGGTCACCGGCGTGGCGGGCCGCAATGGCTGGCGGTTCTCCCGCATCGTCAGCGGCAGCGTGAGCAAGTCCCAGCCTGCGTTCTTCACGAAATCCCAGATACCATGAAGCGGCAAAGACGAACACCAGCCCCACCAGTTGCACCCATATCAGCGGTGTGAAAATCTCGCTGACGGAGAGTTTGAGCGATGCTGCCGCGCGCACTGTTGGCCCCGTCCACGGCAGAAAATTCACGCCAGCCGCCATTGACGCAGTGCAGGCCAGTACGCGGCGGTCCATGCCGAGTTCGTCATACAACGGGCGCAGCGCTGGTATGGTAACAAGGAAACAGACCGCGCCTGAGCCATCCAGATGAATCAGCAGGGCCAGTGCTGCCGTGCCAACGGTAATCCGTGAAGGCCGCCGACCCACCAGTTTCAGGATGCCGCCTACCAGCGGCGCGAGCAGCCCAACGTCGGTCATGATGCCAAAGAACAGGATCGCGAAAACGAACATGCCGGCGATCGGTGCAATCTGGCCGATGCCCTTTATCACGTAATCGGGCACCATATTGCCTTGGCCCAGCGCCAGCGCGGCAAGGCTGGGAATGAGAATTAGCGCGACAAGCGGCGACACCCGGTTCGAAAGGATCGCTGCAAGCAGCAGCAACAGCGTTGCCAGCGCAATCACCACCAGCAGCATTCGATCACTCTCCCGTGGCTGAAACGCCGTTCACACGGTTCATGCCGCAAGTGCATCAATCCAACAATTAGAGTTACCTGATCGATTGATCAGAATTTTGCATCGACCGCCATTTCCAGCAGCAAACGCCGGAATGCCTCGGTTGCCGGAGCCAAGGTTCGGTCGGCCAGCGTGCATATCCCGATGGTGCGCGAGGCGATTGGTGCTTGCGTGGTTCGCCAGGAAATCTGTTTGCCCACCGCCATCAAGGGTAAAGTGGATCGGGGAAGCAGTGAAATCCCAAGCCCTTCACCGATCAACCCGCCAACGGTTGCGAGTTGTGCGCATTCAAAACGAGCCGGTGCATCGATGCCCGCCGCTGCAAACACACTGTCGGTCATCATCCGAACGCTGCTGCGCGGCTCCATCGCGATAAAGGGGTGCTGGGTGAAAATATGCCACGGTGCAGGATCGGGAATGGTGGCAAGATCGTCCGGCCGACAAACCAGCACATATTCGTCCTCGAACATCGGCTCGAAGCGGATTGCCGATGTGCCAGCAGGCGGGATCGTGATGGAGATGTCTATCGAGCGATCCTGCAGGTTCTGCAGCAAGCCGCCCGTCAGGTTTTCCCGCACGATCACTTCCACCCGCGAACGGGTTTGCAGGAAGCGCGCAATCGCCTTGGGCAGGAAGTCTGCCGCCACCGATGGCAAAGCGCCGACCACCACGCGCCCGCGTTCCCCGCTGAACGTCTGGTCCAATTCCCGAAATGCCATATCGAAGTCTGCCGTCAGGCGCTCGACGATGGGCACGAGTGCAGCGCCCGCATCGGTCAGCATCACGTTGCGCGAATTGCGATCGAACAGACGAACGCCAAGGTCTTCTTCGAGCAACTTGATCGTGCGGCTCAGCGCGGGTTGCGAAAGGTTGGCGATGCGCGCAGTTTCACTGAAGCTGCATGTCCGTGCGACCAGCAGGAACAGGCGAAGGCTCGACATGCTGGGTGACCGGGCCACTGTGCTCTCTCCCTGATCGCGTTTTTCGTAACACGAGCCGTGGGTATAGGGCAAAATGCCTCAGCGATGCCACTGAACGTGCTCTGACTTCAGAAATAGCGCGACTTTCCCAGCGGCCAAAGGCGTTCGTCATTTTGCATCACCGGCAGTGCCCGCCGTCAGCACCAATGGCACAGATTTGACGTTGTGATTAACGAGGGTTGGGGTATCGTCGTTGTGACGCAGGAACGAAGATGAAGCTCCAACCTTCATTAAAAAGGTCGCCGACCAAGGCGCCTGCCGAGCGGATTGTGAAGGCTATCCGGCGGCAGACGCGTAGCCATTTCTCGGTCGAAGACAATATCCGGATCGTGCTCGTTGGACGGCGCGACTTTCGATTTCGGAGCCTGCGTCAATCATATCACAGCAGAAATATTGACGTTTGCTTCGGCCAAGTCGATCAGTTTGAATGCGAAAATGGTAGACGGTGCAACGATGCGGGGAGCCGAAACGGCCGCTGCCATTGCAATGCGCACCCTTCTTGAAAATGCTGTGAAGATTACGTCGCAAGGCAGCCGGATTGAAATCTGCCTAACCGCTGATGCACAAAACATTGCATTGCGGATCAGAGACAACGGCCCCAGTCTCAACCGTGGCGACGAGCAGTGCTTTTTCTAATGGTTCGATCGCGGCTCCAGCGCCATACCCCGTTCCGGTCTGGCCTTGCTCGTGTCAGCGCTGGGGCACAGTAGCATCACGGCCGAGACGGCCGAAGCTGGCGGCTTCGCATTCACACTGGTGCAGGCTCGCATTTAGCCTACTGGTCGGGACCGGTAGCAACGATCGTCGCTACCGGTCCGGCAATTCAGAGCGGCGATCCGCCGATCTTGTAGGTCAGTTGCATGAAGACCGAGCGGCCCGTGCTGTCGAACCAGCTTGCGTTGTAGTAGGGATAGCCCGACCAGGTGGGATCTTTCACCGGCATCGTATCCAACAAGTTGCGGATAGTCAGCGAAGCGCGCAGGCGATCGGTCATATCGGCCTGCAGCGTTGCGTTGAACAGGTAGCTGGCCTTGATGAAGGCATCCTCATCATAGTTCGGCAGCTTGCCAAGCCGCGTGCCCGAAACGGTGAACTGCAACGCATCGGTTTCCCATGTAATGCTGCCATTCGACTTGTCGCGCGGCAGGTAGTAGCCGCTGTCCACCGCCATCTTGTCGATTGCCGGATCGCCGGGATACTGAATGAAGGTGTGGTCCAGCACGTGGCTATGCGACAGGTTCAGCGTGAACCGGCCAACCGGGGTGGGCAGCGAACCGCGGAACGAGAAGTCCACGCCGCTGGTGCGTTCGCGCGCGATGTTGATGGGATTCACGCGGATCGACGAAATCTGCCCTGCTAGCGATCCGCTGGTAAAGCGGGTAATGCGCGAGAACGCATCAATGCAGGTGGGCGATGTGGGCGTGAGCGATGACGAGGTGCCAAGGCGGCAATCAGCTTCGGTGCGAGCCAGCGTATCGATGCTGAGATCATCGACCTGATTATCCAGCGTGACGCGGAAGTAATCGACGGTGAACTGGAAATTGGCCGATGGCGCAAACACGAAGCCTGCCGTCAGCGATTTGCCCGTTTCAGCGTTCAGGTTGCGGTTGCCGGTGCGGTTTACCACCACCCCGGTACCGGAATAGGTGCAATCGCCCACGTCTACGTCGGGCTCTTCCACGCCGCACAGATAGTAGTCGTCAACGCTGCTTTGCAGGTTTCCGGGGCCGGTGAACACATAGTGCAGGTCGGGCGCGCGGAAGGCGGTGCCATAGGCTGCGCGGAACAACATGCTTCCCACCGGGCGCAGTTCCGCGCCAAGGTTGTAGGTGAACTTGCCCACGTTGCGGTCCGCAAAGCCGAAAGTATCGTAGCGGCCTGCGCCATTGACCGAAACGATCGACGCCAGCGGAACGCGCACTTCGCCACCGATCGCCGCGTGCGTGCGCGATCCCTTACCGTCGCTGTCCTTCCAGCTATAGTAATAGTCGGTTAGCGCCAGCGGATCGGGGCGCAGGTTGTAGCCCTGCTTGCCGTATTCCGCGACGGCGGCAAAACCCACCGGCCCAGCAGGAAGCTGGAACAGTTCGCCGTTGGTCAGCGTGGCCTGCGCATTGCTGGTCCAGCTATAGGGACGATAGACGGTATCGGCTGAAATGCTGACATACTCGGCACGGGTCAGCGCGGTGTAGAGGCGTGCGGGATTGGCATTGAAGATGGCATAGCCGTCCTCGTTCACACCCTGCTGCGCACCAAGGAAGAGCGTGTTGGCCTTGCTTGCCACGATTTGCGGCCAGCGCACGGTCGATCCGTAGCGGCTGTAGTTGAGCGACACTTCATAGTTCCACGCCGTGCCTAGCTTGCCGCGAATGCCCGGCGTGATGCTGAACGTGGTTTGCCGCGTGCGCTGCATTTCGAAGCCGCCGGTTTCCTCCGGGGTGAACTGGCGTCCCCAGTCTTCATACTGATCGGTGAAGCTGTTGTAGAAATAGTTGTCCGCGCTGCTCGACGAACTTTCATAGGCCCAACTTGTCACGTCATACATCAGCTTGACGTTGCTGATGCCGAACTGAAAATCGGTGAACAGCTTGGTATCGTCGCCTACATCATAGGTCAGCGTTCCAAAGCTGTTGAAGCCCTTACGCGCGGAAATGATGGTGCCATAGCCGATTGAGGCCTTGCTGCCGCAGAAGTCGCCATAGCGAGGGCGGTTGAACAGGCCGACCGAACCGAGATTGAGGCCCGACAGTGCCGTGCAGGCTCCTGTCGGCGGATCGATGTAGTCGACATTTTCGTCCGCCCGATAGAATGTGCGGCGGGCGGTGGTGTTGACCGGATTGTCGTCAGTGCTGTTCTGGATGCTGCGCTGATAGCCCCAGAGCGGGCTTTGATCGAGATATTCGATCCCGCCGACGAAGCTGAGACGGCCGAGCGAAAAACCGCCCGTTGCAGTGAAGCGCTGCGAATTGCCACCACCGTGCTCTGTCCGTCCGTGCCGGTAATCCAGCGTCACGCCGTCTAGCTTTTCCTTCATCTTGAAGTTCACAACGCCGGCAATGGCATCCGACCCGTAGATGGCTGATCCCGCGCCACTCAGGATTTCCACCCGTTCGATCAGGCTGACGGGGATGTTCGAAATGTCGGTAAAGTTGCTGCGACCGATATAGGGCAGTGGAAAATCGGCAATCCGGCGGCCGTTGATCAGCACCAGTGTGTGGTTCGGGCCAAGCCCGCGCAGATCGACCTGCTGCGCGCCGGGCGTGAAATCTGCGCTGCTGCCAGACTGCGGGCTTTGCGTTTCACCGCTGTTCTGCGTCATCGCGGCCAGTAGTTCGGGCACACTGGTATAGCCGTTGGCGCGGATCGTGTCCGCCGTGATCGTCGTAACGGGCGAGGGGCCTTGATCGCGGATCGTGGGAATGCGTGAACCTGTGACGACAATGGCGCTGGCCTCCGTTTCCGATGGCGCTGCGCCTTCATCCTGTGCCAGTGCCGGGCAGGCAAGGATCGTTCCGCAGATGCTCAATCCCCGGATGATACGCCGCGCACGACCTGCAAATCCCGTCATCTAGACCCCCTGTTGCCGAAGTGCGCACAGCGCACGCACGAATCCCGCTGTTGCTGGTGCATGACCAGAACTTGCATGATCTTTCAATCATTATGCCTCTCTTGCAAAACATATTGTCCTTTATCGTGTTCAAAATGTAACATTCGCCATCAAGGCGCCGGATTCGTCCGTCGCGCAAGGAGAAGCCAATGCTCGTTTACGTCGCCCGATTGTTCGCTTTGGCACTGGCAGCGTTTGCTTTCGCCTGCGCTCCCGCAAATGCGAAATCCGCAAGCGAACAGCGCTATGAACACTATGTTTTCGGCAAGACTGGCACACCCACGCCGAGGCCGGTTTCAGGCGGATTGCTGCTGATGGGCGGCGGTGATCGTAACGTGGATGCTCTCAAATGGTTTTTCGCCAAGGCGGGTGGCGGGCATATCGTGGTCCTCAGCGCGTCCTACGGGCGCGAGATCGGTGAGGAGTTCTTCAACGAAGTGGGCGGCGTCCAGTCCGTAGAGATCTTCGTTTTCCACGCGCGTTCGCAGGCGTTTACCCCGCGCATCCTTGCCAGTCTGCGCAAGGCGGACGGCATTTTCATCGCGGGTGGCGATCAATCGCGCTATGTCCGCTTCTGGCGTGGCACGCCGGTAAACGAGATTATCGACGCACACGTTGCCGCAGGAAGGCCGCTTGGCGGGACCAGTGCTGGCCTCGCCATGCTGGGCGAAAAGCTTTATGGCGCGATGGATGATGGCAGCCTGAAAAGCCCCGAAGCCTTGGTCGCGCCATTGGGGGCGGCAAACACCATCGAAGCCGATTTCCTGCATCTTGCCACGCTGAAGGGTGTGATTACCGATTCCCATTTCAAGGAGCGGGATCGCCTCGGCCGCCTGTTTGCCTTTCTTGCCAAAGGGCAGCAGGATCGGAAGGGTCAGCCTGCGATGATCGGGCTTGGCATAGATGAAAGTGCTGCGCTGGCGGTGGAGCCGGACGGCACGGGCCGGGTTCATGCCACAGCCCCCGATGGCTATGCCTGGGTGGTAGACGGTGCCGGGCTGATGCAGGTAGACGGCAAGGGGCCGCTCGATGCGCCGCGTGTCAAAGTGACGGTAGCCGACAAGAATTCTCGCGTGCATCTGCCTTCTGGCAAGGTCGATGGTCCGGTGTTTGAGCGCATCTATGCCGCACGCGCCGGAGAGATCGCCGTCGTGCCTGCATGGTCGCTCGCCATCCACGGTGGTGCGGGCGTGATCGAACGGCAAACGCTCTCACCGGAAAAGGAGAAGGCCTATCGCGCCGGGCTGAACGCAGCGCTCAATGCAGGCTCGGCGGTACTGTCGGCAAATGGTACTGCGCTGGATGCCGTTGCGGCGGCAGTGCGCGTGCTTGAAGACAATCCGTTATTTAACGCCGGGCGCGGCGCTGTGTTTACCGCAGAAGGCCGTAACGAACTTGACGCCGCCATCATGGATGGGCGGACGCTGAAGGCCGGAGCCGTCGCAGGCGTCACGCGCACGCGCCATCCCGTCGATCTGGCCCGTGCCGTCATGGAAAAATCGCCGCATGTCATGCTGACCGGTGCGGGAGCGGACAGCTTTTCTGTGCTTCAGGGGCTGGAGCAAGTCCCGCCTTCGTGGTTCCGCACCGAAGAGCGCTGGCAGCAATTGCTGAAATGGCGTGAATCGCATCAGGCCGTACTCGATCCCACACATCTTTTCGGCACAGTGGGGGCGGTCGCGCTAGATGGCGAAGGCAACCTTGCCGCAGCGACCTCAACCGGGGGGATGACCGGCAAGCGGTGGAACCGCGTAGGTGATTCCCCCATCATCGGCGCGGGCACTTATGCTAGCAACGGGCGCTGCGCCGTCTCTGCCACCGGATCGGGTGAATACTTTATCCGTGAAAGCGCGGCCCGTCAGGTCTGCGATCGCGTGGCATGGAAAAGCGAAAGCCTCGGCACCGCAGCGCAGGCGACGATTGCCGCTGTGGGGGCAATTGGCGGGGACGGCGGTTTGATCGCTATGGGGCCGGACGGCAAGCCAGCCTTTGCCATAAACGATCTGGGGATGTATCGTGGCACGGTTGCCGCCGGGATGGTCCCGCAAACAGCGATCTTCGCCGACGAAGCGCTAAGCAGGTGACGTTAAGGGGAGGGCGGACCATGCCTCGCGCTGCCTCGTTAGACGAAACTGATGAGCGCCTGCTAGCTCGATTGCGTGATGATGCGCGGCAGACCATCGCGCAGTTGTCCAAGGAACTCGGCATTTCTCGCGGTCAAATCTATTCGCGGCTGGCTCGGCTCGAGGAAGAAGGCATTGTGGCTGGCTATACGGTGCGGCTTGGCAATGCTTATGTCGCAGGCAAAATCCGCGCCCACACCATGATCAAGACCTTGCCGCGCCATCGCAGCGAAGTTGAAGCCGGGCTAGCGCGCCTTCCGCAGGTTCAGTCGATCCACGCCATCAGCGGTGAATACGACATCATTGCGATGCTTGAGGCGGAAGACAGCGCGCAACTGAACGCTTTGATCGATATCATCGGCCTGCTCGAAGGCATCGAACGCACCACCAGCTCGGTCATACTCGCAACCAAACTTGACCGTTGAGAAGCCATGACCCGCGTCATTTTCGTCCCGAAGTTGCGCGCCATACCAGATGAAGATGAAAACTGGGAAATCAGGGTATCACTGGCGTCCCGGGCATGAAAACTCATTGAAGGCGCGGCTGACCAAGTGTGGAAGATGTACGAACCCGCTGGCGCGGGAGTGACGCTTGCTTTGAAGTACCCCCGCGCAGTTGAGCTCTTCGTTAGAGTTGAGCTTTGGCCCGAGCGCGCCTCACTCCGGCGTCCTTCCCTCTCCAGGCGTGCGAGTGTCGTTCGATGCTGGCAAGCTTGCCTTCTGCAACGTCTTGTCAGGCTTGGCCATGCGCAAAGCGTTCCTGCGGCATATATCGTCCATCTGGAAAAGGCGTTGGCTGTGGTCTGTGCTAAGCCACCCTTGGCTTGCCAAAGGAAGTACTGGCCTATCTCTCGCGCAATATCCCCGCGCCGCTATCTCGAACCGGGGCTTCCTCGGCTTCGATCAGGGCGGCGTGGCGTTCCGTTGCAAGGTATACCGCCGCGCTGCTGCGGAACGCCAGCAAGTCACGACGCTGGTGACGCGCGAGTTCATCTGCCGCTTCCTTATCCACGTTGTGCCGCGTGGCTTTCATCGCATCCGGCATTACGGGCTGCTCGTCAGTTCAACGCGCAAGGACGCTATGGTACTCGCCTCCAGGCTACAGGGCGTCCCTTTGCTCATAGAAGAGCCGGAGCCCGGCAAACCTCCCGACTATCGTCCACCCTTTCGATGCTGCGGCGGGCACATGACCATCATCGAGTCCTCTGCCCGCTGGCGCCATCCTCGTGCTCTGCAACGGCCAGTATCGTCGGCTTCGGAAGATGAATCCTGATCCAGCATGGTCTGCTGATCATCTATCCTGCCAAAGCGGCATCGCAGGAAACCAAAGCGCATGTCCTCGATAGAGATGGACACCCGCAAAAACTCCTCGCGTTGAGGTCTTTGCTGTGATTCATTCGGGGCATTGGACGGAGAGGTTTGATGCACCCACGCAGCCTGTTTTC
>NZ_JABAID010000049.1 GCF_012641335.1 Novosphingobium sp. ERN07 | reverse complement strand
GATGACCGACACGCTCACCAAGCTCGCCAACGGTCATCCCGCCAACAGCGTCGGCGAACTCATGCCTTGGATCGCCGTGGCCTGAGAACATCGGTTACCCATCTTCAACATTACGACCGCAAAGTCGGTGGACGTCAGCAACGTCTGACTAGCCGCAATCAGGCGGCGGCTATTGCTCAAGATAGTCGTCGATATCCTCTGGATGATGTCGTTCCAGCCAATCGTGTGCCGTGGCGCGGAGCAGCGCATCGTTCCGAACAAGCTGGTCGTAGAGCTCGACGAGCTGGAACGTGGTCTGGCGCGGCTCGAGCCGATGGGACTGCCGGTGATGCTCGAGCATAGTGCGATATCGCTGACCGCCTGAGATCGTCTCGGCAATCACCGCGCGACAGTGGGTGCGAATTTCGTCGTGGTTAGCTGGGGTGAGGACCGCCTCCAGCGCTTCGACATTGTAATGCCAAGGATTAATCTGGACGTCTGTCTTCCAGAGTTCGAGGTAGCCGGAGACTCTAAACAGGGCCGCTATCTGAAGATCCCACTCCGGATGGTTCCGGACGATCTGGTCGACGTCGGTGAAGTTCTCCACCTTCGGATCGAGCTTGCGCACGCCATCGAGGATCGCGTTCTGGGCCGCGTGCGTCATCGCGACCGGGTTTGGCCGGGCTCGCCATGCGGCGAGCTCTTGGGCCGAGACGGTCTCGGTGATGCCCTTGAGCTCGAGGAGGAGCGGACTGCGGCGCAGCTGATCGGGCGTGCAATAGTCCTCGTCGGCAACTAGCTGCACGCCGACGCGGGCGTAGGCGCGGGCAACAAGCCGCGAGCAGAACTGTCGGCGTTCGCGCGGGCGCTTACCTGGGAGAACCGAGCGGACGGCTTCGCGCACCGAATAGCGTGTACCCACTTCCGATCGGGCGAAGTTGATGACTTGTTCGAGTCGCGCGGGGGAAAGCTGCTCGCGCAGGCGAAAGGCATAGACACGCTCGAATGGCTTGAAGAGCTCGCGCTGGAGATTGCGGGCCTGCACGCCGTCTCCGGTGGAATCGATCACCGAACCGTGCTGTACGCAGATCATTGCGTGGGAGACGACGGCTAAGGTCGTGGCGCGAATGCCCTTACCCGCCGCTGACTTGCTGGCGGTGAGAACGATGTCGCCCGGTTGAAGGGCGTCAATATTAATGCGTTTCATGTAGCGCTCGACCTCGGCGATGACGGCTTGCAAGCCAGTCGTATGTTTAATTCGCCAAAGAGACAGTCGCGATAGCGCGTACTTCGGCAAGCAAGAGAGGGGAAAGCCCCAGCGCTTCCATCGGTCGGGTACGCAGCCACTGCAGCGCACCGGCGGTATCGAGGTCCTTACGCGCGGACATTTCGTTCAGTTTCATTGCGGTTACACGCGACAAGCCCAGCGAAATAAAGCTGATCATCGTTTTGTCGGATGCCCCGATCTCCAGGTAGAGCGGCAAAGACGGTATGCTCGAGACCATGTCCACCAACCCCGCGCTGTCGAGTGCGTAGACAAGAAGTGCGCAATAGCAGCCAAATAGTCGAACGGCTTGGAAACGAATGTCTCCCTCGATCAAATCTAGGGTGTTTCTGATGGTCGTTCGAACAGGCTTCGACGTATTTCGTGAAATTTGCTCGTCGATGATCTGAGGAAGCGGCAGGCCAAGCATCCAGCGTCGCGCGATCAGAGCGTGGAACCGATGCAGATTCTTGGAGGTATCGATGCCGAGAATGATCTCGTGGCAAAGCTCCAGGACATCCGCATAGGACTGGAAAGCTTCACTCTCGCGGGGGTGCAGGGGGATGAGGGTCCGAGCGACGTCGGGGCCTTGAGCCACTTTCGCGCTTATCCGGTCGTAGAGCCGCTGTTGTTTGTGTGCGGATATGTTTGGTGTCCGGCGGATAACCGCTGCCGGGAGGGTGAGCATTTCACTTGCGGCGGCGAGCGCGGCCTCTAGCAGGCCCGACTGTGCATCGCCTGCGGCGACGCCTGCCCGTTCGAATGTCTGACTGAGGTCTCCGCCTTTGAAATCGGTATAAAGGCGGACGAAGGTGGTCTCGAGATCGGTTTCATCGCTGCGACCAACGCTCGGCGTGCCTGCCATCACGGTCATGAGCTGATCGTGATGGTCGTTCAGGCTGGTTTCGATCGCCGGAGTGATGATCGAGTCCTTGGGACCTTCGAGCGGCTTCTTCTTCCATCTGTCGTAGTCGATGAGGAAGATGTTGCCTTGGAATTCTCGTTTCAGTCTGCCCGCGCGACCGGCGAGGTTCCAGAAGTCGGTCGACTCCAAAGCTTTGGTCCGCCCCTTCTCCGGAGCAAACATGAAGATGTTTTTGGCAGGCAGATTGACGCCTTGCAGCAGTGTGCTCGTGCATACGAGGAAGTCGACCTCACCGGACGATACTGCCGCTTCAATTGCGCGTCGAAGCTGAGTGGGGATGTTGGAATAGTGAAACGCGACGCCGTACTTGACGCACTCAACCAACGCGTAGTTGGCGTGGACCGCTTCTTTAGCCAAGTCCGACAGAGCCAAGCGCGCGACAGTCGGCTCGCGATCAGACATTAGCTCGGCCAGTTGAAGCGCAACACTCTCGGCCTCCGCTGCGCTGTTTGCATAGATGATGTTCGAATGTCCGCGCCCGAGTACCGCCGGAATATGGACGAGTTTCTCTGTTCGGCTCGCGACCGTTCGATCCAGCTGCAGCGTCGCGACTGACCGTAGCGCCTTTGATCCGTCCCCTGCAGTCTTGATCGAAAGTTTGCCCTTGTTCGCTGACTCGATGCTGGTGACCAGGAAGTTCTGGGCAACGGTCGGCTCTACAGACGAGAATTCGATCACGTCGTCCAAGCCGAATAGCCGGCCGAAGATATCCAGATTGCGGATTGCCGGACTGGCGAAGAGGATCTGGGATGTCGGATTGCGGAGAAGCAGATCATCGATAACCCATTGAAGCAGAACCCCCCGCGATCCGTCCGCGATCGAATGCGCTTCATCGACGATGATGACGCTGGCGCTAAAGTCGGGATGGGCGCCGAGAGCGAGTTGCACCCTCTCTTGCGTCATCACATAGATGGCGCGCTCGGCAAGCGTGGTGTCCGCGTCGACCGGCACCGTGACAATGTCGGGAACATCGTGTGTCGTTCCCTCAAACTGAACCTTCAGATCCTCCGCGACCTGAGCGATCAAGGCACGAGTCGGGACGATGTAGACAACCGATTTTGCCTGGTCGTTGCCAAAGAGCGCCGAAAGATACCCCTGCAATACAAAGGATTTTCCCGCCGATGTGGGCGCGGCTAGCGCAATTCGGCGGCTCTGCATAAGGCTAAGCCATAGCTTCTGCTGGAAGTCTGTTAGCAGCACCGTGTGCCCGTTTATCGTCACCTCATGCGCATCGGCCGACGCGATTTCTTCAGCGACAAGCGCGAACGGAAGGCTGGGCTGTGCGGACCCTACGTCTGCTCTCGTGCCGATGGATGGGAAGTTACCAAGACGCATGAGCACGACGCGCAGGGCCTGATCCAAGGGTGCCTGCTCGGTGCCAAACAGATCGTATGCACAAGTCGCCACCCTGAAGGCGGCGCGTCGATGATCTGCTGTCTCCGAGCAAGCCAGGATGGCCGCTGAACGCATCAGCCGCGTGGCATCTTTAATGTCTGCGGGGCCGGCATCGACGCCGCCGATCTCTTTAGTGAGCCATGCGAGCTCGATGCGGTGCGCCGCGTCGTGAAATCTGGGATTTCCCCAAACTTTGTCTGCCAGTTCCTGCATCATGGAAGCCAGCCAATACGGGCCTGGAAGAGATCGCGAAATTCCTGCACGGCTGGGAGCGGGAAGAAGAAGAGCTCCACATCCTGGGATTCCAGTCCCGCCGCCTCGAGCGCAGCGGCAACCTTAGGAGCGACCGCTTCGAGATGCTCCTTCGCCAACGCTCTAAAGGCATCCTCCGCGCCTTGGTCGCCGGCGGCGCTGGCCTTTTGGAAGCCGTCGAAATCGAAGCCGATCAGGCAGGTGATGACGTCCTTGCGCTCGTTATATTCTTCCTCATGCGGATCCAGATATCGCAGAAGGGCTTCCTTGCCTTCGGTGCCCAATCCTGTGAAATCGATATTTCGCTGAACAAGCTGTAGTTCGTGGTCCAGCTCGTCCGGCTCCAAGGATTTTGCGATCGATTTCGCGGCGGACGTGATGGCTGCACCGACGTCGCCATACATTTTCGACTCTCCCCAATACAGAAAAAGCCGCGCGGTCTCAGGGCAGTATCGAACATGGACCCCGTCCGCGCCGTGAACGGGCATCTGCGGATTGGTTTTTAAGGTCATCTTCGCGATGACCTGTGGAGCGCCTAAAATCCATTCTGTCAGGAGGTACAACAGTAGCTCGCCAGCTTCGCCATTCCGGTTTGTTGCCTTGTGCGCCTTGATGAAAAGCTTGGCGGCCGCATCATTGAGTTGAGTGGTTTTGACCAGGAAATCGTCGAACGGCAAGGTCGACTGCAGCGCTCTCACTGCATCAATTTCCTTTCGCGTCAGCGCGAAAGGGGTCAGATGAAGCCATGTCAGTTCCACCAGTTCGTGAACCGTAGTTTTGCCCTGCCGGAATGCCGGGAAATGCAGTCGAAGAGTGACGCCTGTGCACTCGCACAGTACCTCATGCTGTAGCTCTCTTATCCTCGGCCCTAGTTTGGTATAGTCCCGGCGAAGAGCCGCAAGAACCGTATCCAAGTCTGGGCTTTCGGTCTGCTCTGTGCTCTGCTGGCTCAACTTGCCCCCGGCCGATCTGACCCCTCCAACAAGCGTAGCGCGAAGATGCGCTAAAGTAAGCAGAAACTTGGCCAAACGCGAAGGGTCGCGATGGCCGGCGGAGGAAACAATCAGGTCAGCCTTTAGTGTCCGGCTTTCCGACTGAACAGATGAAGACTCGGCTATCGGCTTCCGGGAAGCCGCCGGTGTGCAGGAAGCGCAATCTACGTTGTTGTGCGGTGGCAGTCGTACAGCCGTCGAATGTCGGTTCTTCGCCGAACCTGCCCTTCGACACGTCGCAAGGGATCGGCAGGAATGTCGAAGGGTTTCGGGCGCCGGCAGGCGTACGAAAGTCTTACAAGTACGACCCGCGGTGGGGCTCGCACAGGTCTATGGGTAAAAGGGCTTTGGT
>NZ_JABAID010000048.1 GCF_012641335.1 Novosphingobium sp. ERN07 | reverse complement strand
GCACAGGCGCCGCTCTGACCGGATGCCCATGCAATAGCCGATGAGCAGCATCCGGATCATGAGTTCAGGATCGATCGAAGGGCGGCCCGTCTCGCTATAGAATGGCCGCAGTTTCTCCCGAATGCCGCTCAGGTCCACAAAGTGGTCAACCGCCCGCAGCAGATGGCTTTGCGGCACATGGTCCTCCAGGTTGAAGCTGTAGAACAGCGCCTCCTGCATCACAGTCCGAGCACCCATCATCAGCCTGTCTCCCCACGACAGGGCCAGTGAATCAGGACTGTGCGATTACTGCAAGGCTGAGTTTTTCAACACTATCGGCCTTCGCGATCCGCTCGGGCATCGGCCGCCTCAGCATGCGCCTCTGGTGGATATGGCTCGTGAACATATCGGCGGCGAGTAACGCCTCGTTCTTCTTCGAACGGTAGGCCGTATCTGCCCAAACGCCCGAGCCGGTGTTGCCATTGCTGATCAGGTCCGGCAGCCGCGCCCCGTCGTGAGCATTGGCAGCGCTGGCGCCCCACGTGCGGATCAGGCGGTGGGCCTTGTCGATGCCGATGTGGTTTTTGTAGCCGAACATGGGAATAGCAAGATCAACGGGCTTTGGGGCCTTTGGGTCGGCACCCTCGCGGATTTTGGCTTTGCTGTACTTGATTGACCAGCGGGCATCGCGATCCTTCTGCCGGGCGTTTACCGGCTTCCAGTCCTCGGGGATGCGCCCCTCCTTGATCGCCGCCTTTTCGGCTTCGGTGTTGCGCTGCTTGGGTGCCGGAACGACCGTGGCGTCGATGATTTGCTCACCCATAGCGAGATAGCCCAATCCGTGAGTGCGGTATCGAAGCGGGCAAAGAGTTTGTCGATCGCTTTGGCCTGCACCAGCCGCTCGCGGAAAAGCCATACCGTCGTCGCATCCGGCACGGTGCCATCATGGCCCAGGCCCAGGAAGCGCTGGAACGATAGGCGATCCTTGATCTGGAACTCGGTTGCCTCATCCGACAGCGAATAGAGCGCCTGCAGCACCAGGATCTTGAACATCAGCACCGGGTCGAATGGTGCTCGGCCGCCCTTGCCGCGAACGCTGCGCCGAAGGGCCACCACCAACGGCCCGCGGAAAACCTCGAAGTCCACGACCGGCGCCAAGCGTTCAAGCGGATCGCCCGCGGCGCTCAGCGCCGCGGACCGGTCCGAAAGATCAAAGAAACCCCGCTGACCAGCCATCCACGCCTACGCTCATTTGCAAAGGCACTGAATCATCTCAAGCCGCTGCGCACCAGAGGTGTCTCGAGGCGTCCAGGTGCTGGCCAGCCCACATGCTGCAGTTGCGATACTCCATATGGTCCCTCCCACGTAAATGATCCAGCGGCGACTGAGGCGATCTACCGCCCATCCAATGTCGATTCCAGCCGTCGAATAGAGCAATGCGAAGGCGAGGATCTGGCGATCAAGAAGTGAAAGCCAGCTCAACACTGTGAGCATCCCTACGAATGGCCATGCATGGCGCGGTTGATGGCGTAGCATGTGCTCCGACAAAAGTGGCCTCCCTTATTTTAGCATCATACCTTGAGCCGGGAATAGCCTTCACTATGGGAGAAAGAATCTCCATTGTGCAGCAGTTTATGCAAATCGTAGGGATTTTTGAGGAGATTCCCCCACCTCGACCCCACTTGTTGACACGGCCAGTGTAAAATAATATCATATTCAGATGCGACAAAGTCTCGGCTTGGGCAGAGAATATCTTCAACAAGGATATCGGCTTGTTTGTCGCATCCAATACGGCGGGAGCACGAATTGCATATAATCGCCCGCAAGCGGTGGGGATCAGTGGATCATTCAGATATTAGAAAGCCACCGGTGCGCAGTGCCGAGGCGCTGGCGGATCGCATAGCCAACACAGTCTTGAAGCGCGAGCTATCCCTCGGTGCATCTATTGGCAGCGAACATGGTCTTGCCGAGGAACTTGGGTGCAGCCCCGCGCTCGTTCGCGAAGCAGTTCTGATCCTCGAAAGAGAGGGGCTGGTAGAACGTCGCCGTGGTCGCGCTGGTGGCCTTTTCATTTCCGCCACGCCGTTGGATGCAGCAGCGACGGCACTCAGCAACTTTATGTTTTTCGCCCGTCTTTCGATCGCAGATGTCTTCAGCATCCGTCCGCAACTAGAAGCGATTGCGTTTCGGCTGGCGGCGGCGCGCGCGCGCGCGCGGGACGTCGATCCGCTCAGGGCGGCTTGTCGCGCAGTAACGCAACAAGCCAAATACGGAATACTGCCGCCAATGGCCGAGTTGTACGAACGCATTCTCGATACTGCGCGCAGTCCGATTCTGGGCATGCTGGTAAACGCACTGATGAAAGTGAGTGTGGTCGGATATCTGCAGACGCATGATCCGTCGAAGGGTATGGACAGCATGTTTTCCGAGTTGGTGGCATTGCGGGTTCGCCAGGTTGAGGCAATCCTTAGCGAAGATATCTCTGCACTCGCCATTCTGCATGACCTATCCGACAAGTTCACGCAGCGCGTGATGAGCGACGCGGTAATGGCTGCACCGGTTGCTATAAGCCAAGACACCGACCGTCTTACGCTGGCACTCCAATATGGCCCCGCCAAAATCCGCGCAGCAGATGTACTAGCCTGGCGCATTCATTCCGAAATTAACGCGAAAGCTATGGAGCCTGGCGAACTGTTGGGAACGGAGGCCGATCTTGTCCGCCGCTTCGGTGTCAGTCGCTCGGTCTTCCGAGCGACCATCTCCTATTTGGCGCGTCTTCGGTTAGTAGTTGTGCAACGCGGGCGCAACAGCGGAATCTGGGTGGGAGAGTTTGACCAGACACAGATCGTCGACAGCGTTGCGCGCTATCTGCATCATGCACACCCCCATGATGATGAAATCATCGAAGCTCTCGTTCCGCTGGAAGCAAGGATGCTTGAAACTGCACTAGCAGCCGGACAAGCTAACGGAATGCGCGCAGAATGGGAAACGATGTGCTTAGCGGAGACACCCTTCTCCACTGCCGTTGCGCAGTTCTACGAGCCACTTCGCCAAGCTTGCGGAAGCCCGATCATGTCGGTGTTCCACAGGTGTCTGGTGCGTAGCCTCACGCTTGCTGGTGATGTCGAGCAGAGTGACGGCGATCTCTCGATCAATAAGTGGCGACGTGAAATGGCAGCGGCAGTGCCAGACGTGAGAAGAATGTTGATGGCGAACGCAGGGTTGTTGTCAACCATCTTAGGGCGGCGGCGCGATACAGCACAACGGGAGAGAACGCGATGAGCAAGGTCAATAAAGGTGGACATATTATCAGCGGCGAGAGAATCCGGACTTTTGAAGCCATACGGGATCGTGCCGCGTGCATTGCGGTAGGCCTAATCGAAACAATTGGAAGCGGGGCAACCGTTTCTGTCATGCTCAGGAATGACTTCGCGTTCTTTGAACTGATCGAAGCTACTGGCTACGCCGGATGCCAACTCGTGCCTTTGAATTGGCATTACACTGGCGATGAAGCCCGCTACATTATTGAGGACAGTGAGGCACGGTTGCTTGTCGTGCATGCCGACTTGTTTCGGCGGGTGTCTGCGGCGATACCCACCGGCGTACAGGTTCTTGTCCTAGAGACACCTGTGGAGATACGAGTGGCCTATGGGATTTCCGATGAGGATGCCGCGATACCAGCGGACTTAAAATCATACGAAGAATGGGCCGATCAATGGACCGCCCGTTCCTTGCCGCCGGGCATCCCTACGATACCAACCCTCTATACATCGGGCACCACCGGGCGCCCGAAGGGCGTTCGTCGTCTGCCAAGTAGTGCGGCCCAGTTCGAGTTAATGATGGGTCTGACCGCACGAATGTTCGGCATGTTCGAGCAGACGTTCGGAAATGGGGGCGATCCTGTAACGACGGTCATCGCCACGCCGATGTATCATGGTGCGCCCGGCGCGCAGGCGCGGCTGGCTTGGCTTGCAAATGCCAAGATAATTCTACAACCGAGGTTCGATGCCGAAGATTTTCTGCGCCTCGTCGATTTGCATCGCGTGACGCATCAATATTTGCCTCCAATCATGTTCGTTCGGTTGCTTGCGCTCTCGCCTTCTATACGCTCACGTTACAATCTAAAGTCGCTAACTTGGATTATGCATACCTCCGCACCGTGCTCGCCTTCAATCAAGCGAGCCATGATCGAATGGCTGGGGCCTATAGTCCACGAGTATTATGCATCGTCCGAAACCCTTCCCTCGGCGTTCATTACCGCTGCAGAATGGCTAGAGAGACCAGGCTCAGTTGGCCGCCCCCCGGCAGGCGTAACGGTCCGCATTTATGATGAGACAGGCGCCATCTTGCCGCCTGGTACGGTTGGCGAGATATACGCGGGCCATCCTGATATGCCAGACTTTGAGTATAAGGGCGATCCCCTAAAGCGGGCGGGCGCCGAGCGAGACGGCCTGATAACGGCTGGCGATATCGGGTACCAAGACGAAGAGGGCTATTTGTATCTTTCCGATCGCAAGAGCGATATGGTCATCAGTGGGGGGGTCAATATATACCCCGCAGAAATCGAAGCAGAGATCGCTCGTATTGATGAAGTCGCGGATAGCGCCGTATTTGGCATTCCAAACAGCGAGTATGGTGAAGCGCTTATCGCAATTGTAGAGCTAAAGCAGGGCGTTACTCTGGACGCGACGCAGGTACATACCGCGCTTTCGCAGCGCTTAGCGAAATATAAGATACCAAGTGTGATTGAATTCCGCTCGGATTTGCCACGAGACGCCTCTGGCAAACTACGCAAACGTATCCTGCGCGATCCCTATTGGATTGACTCCGAGCGAAAAATTTAGGCGGCGTGGATTAATTTGAGCGAGTATCTCGCGGTGCCGATATGGACCATTCCAAGGAAGCCGTTGGCGGGTTGATCGTAGCAGGTGATAATGGCGCGGTTGATGTTAATTGTCTGGTTGCGACACATCATTGGGACATGGCAAGCAGTGTTATTGCGGATCATGCATGGCGCTTTGTTGCTCTGGTTGATGAGGTTTCGTGATGGTGCAGATACATCCCCAGGCCCGAACCACACCTGTTGTGCGGGCGGAAATCGCTCGTTCCACAGAGCCCGCCAGTGTCGTCGCAAAGCGCTATGGGATCAGCGACGAAACCGTCCGCAAGTGGCGCAGGCGCGGCGAGCAGGCAGTCCAGGATCGCTCAAGCCGGCCTCAGCGCCTGGCGTGGTGCATGACCGAGGAAGAGCGCGCAATCGTCTGCCCGGCGCGCAGGTCGACTGGCTTCGCCCTGATGGTCTTCGGATAACCCGCCTTCCGACAGGTTCGATCGAGCGTGGCCACGACATCCTCTCCGCGGTAACTGAACCGCGCGTCGATCACCGGCG
>NZ_JABAID010000047.1 GCF_012641335.1 Novosphingobium sp. ERN07 | reverse complement strand
GATCGCTACCCGCTACGATCAGCTTGCCAATAGCTTCCTCGGCATGGTCCATATCGCCACAGCCAGATACTGGCTCAAATTTGTCCACGCCGCCTAGTCACGGTCCTTGGACCGCGCCGGACGGTCAACCATCGAAGCAAGGTGGTCTGCGGGATCACACAAAGCTGGAACTGAACGCCCGATTGTTGAAGGAACATCCCCACGAATGGAACGAAGCGACCATCGCCAATCGCGCCGCCTCGCTCTTTAATGCTGCGGTTTCGATTTGGCCTTCCCCTGCCGACCTAGCAGCAACCTTCCCCGGCAATCCCGTGCAACCCGTTGCACAGGTCGCCTGATGAGGGAGATGGCATGATTGGGTTCGTTGACGACGATGGCGGCTACATGGCGTGGCTTACGGCACATCCGGGCGGCTTCGTTGTCAACGTCCGGTCCACTGCTGGCCCCGGCTACGCTGTGCTCCATCGGGCAGGCTGCCGGTTCATTTACGTGCCTCGCGATGATCGTGCCTATACAGGGCGCGGCTACCGCAAAGTTGTATCCGACGACATTGACGACTTGCGGGCCTTCGCCAGATCAATCGGGCGGTGGGATGGTTCCTTTTCCCAAGTCTGCGGCCATTGCGCGCCATTGTAAGAGGGCAGACAAGACAATGGCCAACATCTTGATCCCGTCAAGCGGCCCTGACGACTGGCAACGTTTTCTCGCCAAGCCGGACCTGCAATGGAGAATTGGTTACTCGGCCCGCACACTCGCCTACTGCTGGGAAGCTGCTTCCAGTCTCCCTACCGAAGTTGCGGCGATCATGGATCAAGCGTTCGGTCCACCGACGCTGCTCCTTGCTATTCCCGAACACAAGACCGTGCTGCCGGGTGGCACCCGCGAAAGCCAGTCAGACATTTTCACACTTGTCCGACATGACCGAGGGCTGGCCACCTACACCATCGAAGGGAAAGTAGGCGAAGCGTTCGGCGAGACGGTTGCAGACTGGAGCCGGTCGTCGTCGCCGGGCAAGATTGAACGCCTCGCCTATCTTTGCAAGATGCTCGGGCTGACCGGTTGCCCACCAGTCATTCGCTACCAGCTTCTCCACCGCACGGTTTCTGCTCTCATCGAGGCCGACCGCTTTGACGCATCGGTCGCTGGCATGATTGTGCACTCATTCTCGCCAGATCGTCGCTGGTTCCTCGACTTTGCGGCTTTCATCAGGCTGCTCGGCGGAGGTGACATAGAGCCGGGCCAAGCCCGCGTCGTCACCACGCCGTCCGGTCGTCCGCTTGTGCTGGGATGGGCCTGCGGCGACCAAACATACCTGCAAGCCTGAAAGTCGCACATGGATCATAGACCATGCGGGACGCCGTTCCACTGGAGCCGAGACCACCCGTGTGGGGCGGTTTTGTCGGGGACTAGGTTATCCCACATGGGCAGGGCCGTGCGATAGATTATTTCGGCGCAGAACTCTTCCGCAGAATTCCTTGACCAGCCGAACTCAGCGCCCCTTTCCTCACGAACCAACATTGCGTAGGGATATCTCAACGCGGGGCAGAGAGGCAGCGATGCTCGATAATCACAGCAAGGCTGTCGCACATGACAGCGACGAGCAAAGCAATATAGGCGAGGTCCGAGTAGCGCAGGTGAATAGGAACCAAGACAAATTTTTCCTGCGAAAGGCGTCGCCAGAGAGTAGATCGGGGTCGATGCTGTCAGGCGCTGACGAACTGGATTTACAAAGCTCGCCTCCTACGCCTAGCCGAACGCCCCGAAAGCTGAGTTCGGCGACCGCCGCTCGCGAGGGCTTTGGCGATCTCGTGGAGATAATCAGCCCGGAGCGATCCGCCCGTGACATCATCATCGGCAAGGAAAGCCGATTTACTCTGCTCGGCCTTGCGAACGAGGTTCGGCATGGCGACGACATTCGGCGACATGGGCTTCGCGTTCGCTCGAAGGTATTGTTTTGTGGCCCGCCGGGTTGCGGCAAATCGCTGTGTGCAGAGGTGGTCGCCGCCGAACTGAAAATGCCCCTCGTCGTAGCTCGGCTTGATGCGCTGATTGCATCTCACCTTGGCGAGACTGCAACTAACCTTCGCAAGATATTCGATGCTGCTCGGACAAGACCTATGGTCCTGTTCTTCGACGAGTTCGATGCCCTCGCACGGGCACGCAATGACACTACTGAGCACAGTGAAATACGGCGAGTAGTAAATAGCCTACTCATGATGATCGACCGTTTTGATGGCCGAAGTATTCTGATAGCCGCGACTAATCTCGAAGAAACAATTGACCGCGCAATTCTTCGACGATTTGATGAAGTTATTTTATTCAACAAGCCATCTGTCGCACAAATTCGTCGGCTTCTATACATGAAAACGAGGAATTTCCCGGCCGATTTTGATATAGCTCAATATGCATCCGATTTTACTGGGATGTCATACGCGCAAGTCGAAAGGGCTTGCTTAAATGCGATCCGATCAGCAATCCTTCTGAAACGTAACGCAATTCCTGAGCATTGCTTCAAGTCGGCACTTGACCATGAAATTAGCCGGGCCGAAGTGGAGCGTGAAATTCTCGATTAAGGATTTGCCGCAAGTGATGGGGTCAAATGGCTAAACATTCTCACCTCCCTTTGAAACGGTTGGAGGGCGAGCTTACGCGGCGAAAACCGCCCGGCTTCGGTGGAAATCCGCAACGAAATAGGGGCGAGCACGGACCGAAGTTAGCTCAAGAGGTCGAGGCAGTCCTCGAAGAATTTAAGGCAGCACCTTCCATAGAAGGAGTTGATCCGTCTTTAATCCTGCGCATTGAGGTGGCAGGGTTCGTCGATGAAGGCGAATGGGCAAAGATGGGTCTGGTGGTCCTTTCAGAAGACCAAAACAAGACGCTTCTACTCTTCGCAACCGATAAAGAACTTCAGCAGTTCCGCAAGCGATTGGCCTCTTACCAAGGCCCCATTCCGGCAGGACAGATTGGCCCCGCATATGCAGGGCTTATCGAAGCGATTGAAAGCGTTGGAATTGCGAAGGCCGAGGACCGCATCGGAAGCAGTCTATCGTCATTAGGGATTGAGAAGCCCAGCGACTTCAAGAAAGAAACAGACTATCTTTTAGATATCGAACTTTTCCATCCGGGAGAGCACGAGCAGGCTAATATCTTCGTGTATCGCTTGGAGAATGCCTTGAAGGCGCATGGCGGGACGATCCACAATACGTATTTAGGTAAAAATCTCCTTCTTTGTCGGGTAGAAGCGTCAGGCGAAGCATTGCTGGCTGCTCTGGATTTGCCGGAGGTCGCAATAGTCGAAGCGCCTCCGAAACCAGACTTGTCCTTCGATGACATCGAAGACGCTTCCGTCGAAGATACACCTGCTGGTGCGCCGCCTGCACCTGATGCGGTAGTCATCGCAATAATCGACAGCGGCATCAATTCCGGCCACCCTCTTCTCGCTTATACAATGAAGTCCAGCTTTATTGCCATGAACGGCTGGGTTGACGCTGATGAGCAAGGGCATGGAACATCGGTTGCTTCAGTGGCGGCATACGGAGACGTCAGTGGGCGTTTGCAGGAAGCGAACTTCGATGCGCCGTTCCTTATGTCAAGCGCTCGGGTAGTTGACGAAAAGGGCGAGTTCCCAACCGATGTTACAGTCCCCGATTTGATGGAGAAAGCAATTCGCCATCTACATGAGGACAGCGGATGCCGGATTTTTAACATTTCGCTCGGTGATCCAAACCTGATTTACGACGGTGGCAAAGCTGGCTCTTGGGCCGGAACATTAGACGAATTAGCGTCTGAGCTTGACGTGCTCATAATTGTTTCGACTGGCAACCAGAAGGGGCTCGCGGGACTAGGTGAGGACATATTAAAGCATTATCCCGGATATCTGCTGGAGCCTTCTTCGCGCCTTCTTGATCCCAGCACTGCGGCGAACGTCCTAACTGTGGGTTCGCTCGCCCATACTAATGGGATCGTCGAAGAGGATGCCGACTACGTAGGTGTTCTCCCGGTTTGTGAAGCTGACGAGCCCAGTCCCTTCACACGATCTGGTCCGGGGATCAGGGGGATGATCAAGCCAGATTTGGTCGATTATGGCGGGACTTCCGTATGGGACGGTCCGACTATGAAATTGGTAGGAGGGGGAACGAAAAAGTCAGCGGGTATTTGGACGTTCCATCACAAACCAGTCGACCGTCTATTTTGTGCGAGATCGGGAACATCTTTTGCGGCTCCCATCGTGGCTCACAAGGCTGCAATCTTACTAGAACAATTTCCCGACGCTCCTGCGAACTTTCTGCGTGCGATGTTGGCTCTTTCTGCTCGAGTTCCCGCAGCAGCAGAAAGCATATTGTGTGCGCTTAGCCCGCGTGCACCGCTGGATGTGTGCGGGAACGGCGTCGCAAACATAGACGAAGCCATCGCATCTGATGACAACCGAGTGGCATTCTTCACAAATGACGAGATTGGACTGGATCGGTTTGCTGTCTATGAGGTGCCTATCCCAAAGCTGTTCCAAACTACCAAGGGAAGCCGAGAGATTTCCGTTGCGCTCGCATTCGACCCGCCCGTGCGACGGACACGAGCAGACTACCTTGGGGTGACTATGGGATGGCGGCTTATCCGTGGAGCGTCCGAACAAGACGTGTTCGACAAGTTCAGGGTGTGGGAGAAAGCTGAAGGCGACCCACCGCCTTTTCCAAAACGTAACGAGTGCAAAACGTTTCCCGGCTCCCAAATCCGGGAAAAGGGAACTCTTCAACGTGGATCGTTTACCGCTAAAACCGACATGAGCACCTACGGTGACCGATACTTCCTCGCCGTCTGGTGCAGGAGGCGATGGGCTCCAAAAGAGGTCAAGACTCAAAGATTTTCGGTGGCGGTAGAGCTTCGACACAGCGCAGACATCGAGTTGTATCAGGCTATTACCGTCCCCGTGCCTTTGAAAGTGACGTTGTAAGAATGCGCGTCTTGAGCGAGCGGCAAGACATTCTCTAGCTTCACTGCGTGCAACGGGTTGCACAAACATTTACCTGAATTTCAAGTCCTGCCGGTATTCGCGATCTTCAGTCATTCCAATGGTTGGGGTTCGCGGATGCAAATTGTGTTTTCGGCAGATGATCTTGCCAGCTTCAGTCTCGCGACGCGAAATGAAATTATGCGACGCTTTTCAGACGTGATGGGAACTCTGCCCGTGACCGATGTCGCTTCAGCCCCGGCTTGGAGCGACTGGTATGCGGGTCATAGCACGCGCCATTTGGAGGACATCACGCAGAAGCATATCGAACGCTGGATGGAGAAACTGTCACCGATGACCTGCCCCCCGAAAGTTCCCTCATTCTGATGTAGAGTCTGCCACTGTAAGGAGCAGACGCATGAGGAAGAGCCGTTTCACCGAGGCGCAGATTATC
>NZ_JABAID010000046.1 GCF_012641335.1 Novosphingobium sp. ERN07 | reverse complement strand
TGCCTACTTGGCCCAGACCTCAACTTAGGCTCAGGCCGCCGATCACTTGCCAAGCCTCAAAACAAGCGCCACTCCCGCGCCAGCGGGTTCGTACATGTCCCAACGTCCGCCCAAAAGACCCAATCTACCTCACCCATTCAGCGCATTGATCGCTGCTTCCACCCGCGCCTCGATTTCCTCGCGCGGCAATCCTGCGGGGATTTCCTGGGCGAAGCGGTAGCGGATCGTGCCGGATTGCTTCCAGGTGCGGTGGTAGAGCGGCCCGCTGTCCACCGCCACCGGGATCACCGGCAGGCGCAGCAGCTTGTAGATACCCGCAAAGCCCGATTGCAGCTTGCCCGGTGTGCCGTGCGGGGTGCGGGTGCCTTCGGGGAAGATGATCAGCGGGCGGTCTTCGGCCATCAGCCGCTTCGCCTCGTTCAGCATCGTGCGCAGCGCCTTTGCCCCGGCCTCGCGCTCCACTCCGATCAGGCCGAAATTGCGCCCGGCAAGGCCCCAGCCGGGGATGGCCAGCAGTTCGGCCTTGGCGAAGACCACCGGCAGGCGGAACAGCCACGGCAGGTCTATCGCTTCGAAGAAGGCTTCATGCCGGATCGCGTAGAGCACGCCGGGTTTGAACACCGGGTTTTCGAGTTTTACGCGAATGCCCAGCAGCCAGCGGCAGCACAGCCGATGCCAGCCGCTCCAGCCGCGCACGAACATGCGAAACAGCGGTTTGGAGATCGACATGAACAGCACCGCGCCGCACACAAACACCACAGAGCCGACGTAAAACGTCAGATAGAACGCCAGACTGCGCGGCACGGACAGGACTTTGCGCAAGTTCACCAGCCGATCATCCATGCCACCAGTCGCGCTACCAGCTTGTTGTATTCGATGAACAGGATGCGGAAGCTGGGCTTGGATTGCACGGCATCCTCGACGATGATCAGGCTGTCGGGCGCTTCTGCCGCCAGATCGAAGGCGGCGCGGCGCATGTGCCAGTCTGTCGTCACCAGCCGGATCGAGCGGAGCTTGTTCTCCCTGATCCAACGCATCGTCTCGACCGCGTTGCTGCGCGTGTCCACGGCATCGTAGCCGAGCGTGACGCAGCAGGCCATCAGGCGTTCTGGCACCTTGTATTCCACCGCAAATTCGCGCGGGCGCACTTCGCGATCAACGCCGGAGACGAGCAGGCGCTTGGCCCGGCCTTTTTCGACCACATCGAGCGCGTGGGGAATGCGGCCACTCCCGCCGGTGAGCGCGACCACGCCATCGGTGCGCACCGGTTCGATCACCGGCTGCGGCAGGAACATGGCAAACCAGAAGAAGCCCAGCGCCCAGGCGACGAGCAGGAGCGACAGCAGCCGCCGGAAGATGCCGCGTTTGGTCACAGCATCCCTTTCAGCGCGTTAAGCACCGAAAACCGCGCGGTCAGCACCGCCAGCAGCACACCGGCCACCGGGATGCAGCAGATCGCCAGCCAATCGGTCCAGCCGAGGCCACCCGCGGTCATCATGCCCGATCCCAGCGCAGCGAACTGGCGGCCCAGCAGCCCCGTCGTCACCACGCCAAGAAACAGCCCGCCAATGCCGCCCGCCGCCGCATCCACCGCCATAGAGCGCTGGAATATCCGTGCGATCTGCGCATCGGTCCCGCCGAGCATATGGACGATCTCGATGGTGGTGCGATGGTTGCTGAGCGCGTTGCGCGTTGCCAGCAGCACGGTGGCGACCGTGGCAAAGGCCAGCAGCGCGATCAACCCACCCGCCAGCCATTGCAATGCGCCAATGGCTTCGAACACCGGGGCGAGCCAGCTTGCCTGCGCATCCACGCGCGCATCGGCGGCGCGCGATACGATCTGTTTGCGCAGCGCGCTCACGCTGGTCTTGTCAGCCGTGCCGGACAGTCGCACGTCGATCAACGCAGGCACGGGCAGGGCGTTGACATCATCGCCCGCCGTGGTGCCCAGCCAAGGCTCTACCAGCGCATCGAGTTCTTTCTGCGGCACCAATCGCGCCGAAGCCACGCCGGGTGCGCCTTGCAGCGCTTCGAGCGCGGCTTGCGCCTGCCGGTCACGCTCGCGCGGGGCGCCGTTGACGATCTGTACGGTCACGCCGCCCGCCACGTCTGCGCTGGCCAGCCGCGCGGTGTTGCGCAGGGCAAGGCCGCTGGCGCTGGCTACCACTGTCAGCCCGATCATGATGGCGATGACCCACGGCATGGGGCCGGACAGCTTGCCTTGCGGCAACAGGCGGCTTTCGGCGCTCGCGCGTTCGCGCCATTCGCCGCGCAGCCCGTTGGTGAGGTCTGCCACCACTGTCATGCCCGCGTCAGATCGGCGCGCGCGGTGGGCGAAACCCGGCGGGGGGGGTAGCGGAGCGCGCCGGTGGGGTCTGACAGGCGGCCCTTGTCGAGCCGCATGATCAGCGAATCCGGCACCTTGCGGATCAGATGCACGTCGTGCGTGGCGACTACCACGGTGGTGCCGAGCCGGTTGAGCGCTTCGAACAGGCGCAGCAGCTTTATCGCCATGTCGGGATCGACGTTGCCGGTGGGTTCGTCTGCCACCAGCATATCGGGCCTGCCGATCACCGCGCGGGCAATGGCCACACGCTGTTGCTCTCCGCCCGAAAGCGTGGCCGGGCGGGCGTGGCTGCGGTCACCCAGTTCGACCCATTCGAGCATGTCGGTAACGGGTTTCACGATATCGCGTTCGGGCACGCCCGCCACGCGCAGCGGCAGGGCCACGTTGTCGAACGCGGAAAGGTGCGGGACCAGCCGGAAGTCCTGAAAGACCACGCCCAGGCGGCGGCGGAAGCCGGGCAGGCGATCGCGCGGCAGGGTGATCGCATCGGTGCCGAACATGCGGATCAGCCCGCGCGAAGGGCGCTGGGCGAGGTATAACAGCTTCAACATCGTCGTCTTCCCCGCGCCCGAAGCGCCGGTGAGGAAGTAGAAGCGCCCGGAATAAAGGGTGAAGCTGATGTCCGTCAGCACTTCCTTTCCCGTGCCGTAACGCAGGCCAACGTTGTCGAAATGGACAATCTCCGCGTCTTCGTTCTGGCTCATGAGGAGGAGACTGTACCTGTTTGCTGCGCAGCGATGATTACGCCAGATAGGCCATACGCGGCAATCCATGTGGAAAAAAGGCCGTTGAAGCGTTTCTTCGCTTGTGAAGCTATTGTTTCAACACGTGTGACCATGCTTAACCCGAAGCCATGATCATCGCGTGCCCCGCCTGCTCGACGCGCTATGTCGTTCCCGATAGCGCCATCGGTGTCGACGGCAGGACCGTGCGCTGCGCACGGTGCCGCCATGCCTGGTTCCAGAACGGCCCGGACCTGCCCGAACGCGAATCGGCGGAAGTGGCTGTTGCGGCTCCGTCAGAAGCATCGGTTCCGGCACAGGCAGATGCCACGCCGCCTGCGCTTGTAGCCGAAGCTGCCAGCACGTCTGCACCGACGCGTGCGGAGCCGGTCGTGCCGCCGCCTTTGCCAGAAGCCGCGCGTCGCACCCCGCCACCGGTCTATGACGATACCGATACATCGCCCTTCGAACACCAGCCACCGTTCCGCCCTCGTCGCAATCCGACGAAGATGTGGACGATTGCCGCGGTCGCCTTTGCGCTGACGGTGGCCGGGCTGGCTGGCGCTGCATGGTATTACGGCCTGCCCAAGTGGTTGCCCGGCGCAGCGCAGACCTTTGGCGCAGACCGCCCGGATCTGGTGCTGTCGTTCCCGCCCGAAAAGCAGGATCGCCGCCAGCTTCCCAACGGCACCGAATATTTCGGCGCGAGCGGAACGGTGACCAACACCGGCAAGGATGTGCGCGCCCTGCCGCAAATCCTGATCGTGCTGCGTGATTCGAATGACAAGGTGGTCAAGACCTGGGACGTCCCGCCGCCACAGGATGAGCTGGCCCCCGGTGAAAGCGTCACGATCAACGCGGCGGTAACCGATGTGCCCAAGGCCGCCAAAGTCGCCGAAATCGGCTGGAAACCGGATTGATTTGAAAAAAGTCCTGATCGTTGTTGCGCGCACCAAATTGCTTTGCTAGGGGCGCGCTCCTACCCCACCACGGGGCGCTGGCCACCGGCCATTGCACCCCGTCTGATTTTGCGGTCGTGGCGGAATTGGTAGACGCGCAACGTTGAGGTCGTTGTGGGCGAAAGCCCGTGGAAGTTCGAGTCTTCTCGACCGCACCATCACCCTTTGAAAATGTGATCCTCGCCTTCGGGCGCCCGGTTTTCCGGGCCTTTTGGCGTTTGTTCATTCCTTCCGGGGGCGAAAAAACGCGAATCATGCGAATTCAGGGGCTTGGGCAGAGTTAGTTGATGAAGTTCAGAGGGCGTCGCCTTTTCGAGCGGCGCTGAACAGCGTTTGGGTTCGACGATGTCAAAAAGCCGCCAAGGATGACAGGGGCCATCCGTGTAGGAAACCGGTTTTACGTCGTGGGCATATGGGGGAATGATCCGGGTAGTTCCGGCGATACGGAGAATGGGCATGAGGCGGCTATTTGGCGGGGGTGGCCGGTGTCACCATAATTACAACCCAGCCAGCGGCAGAGGGCAAAGCGCGGATAACGAACTTTGCTAAATCCTGTTATTGGTCTATCAGCGCGATTGGCCGCAGCAGGAGCTTTGCCATGAACGTCAGCCTGACGCCTGAACTGGAATCGCTGATCCACCAAAAGGTGAGCGCCGGACGTTACACCTCCGCCAGCGAGGTCGTGCGTGAGGCGCTGCGGCTGATGGAGGAGCATGACCAGGTGCAGGAATTGTACAAGGCCTCGATGCGCGAAAAGATCGCGGCGGGGATGGCCTCGCTGCGTTCGGGGCAAGGCCGTGATGGCGAAGCCTTCATGGCGCGGCTCGATGCCGATCTTGTGGCAACCGAGGCTCAGCAGGGGCGGGAGTGACCAGTCGCTATATCCTCTCGCCCGAAGCGGCGCGGGATATTGAGCAGGTCAGGGATTATTACCTCGATGAGGCCGGAGCGCAGGTTGCGCGTCATGTGCTGGCCCAGATCACCAAGGCGCTGCGCTTCCTTGCGACAACGCCGGGCGCCGGGCATCGGCGCGACGATCTTACCGACGAGGCTGTGCGGTTCTGGCCAGTGCTGTCCTATCTGATCGCCTATGATCCCGCGATGCGGCCCATCGGGATCGCCCGCGTACTACACGCCGGACGCGATCTTGAGGCACTGTTCCACCGATCACCGCCGCGCATGTGAGCAAGGAATAACGGTGAAACGAGCATAAATCCCTTAATTGGCGACGGTTGACGAAGGTGATCCGTTGGGGGGGGGGCGGTTTTACATCGTGGGCATATTGGGGAAATGGTAGGCGGCGTTCTGGCGATACAGGGGATGGGCATGAAGCGATAATTTGGGGGTTATTGCACCTGTCACCGTAATTTCCGTAATTTCGTAATTTGTCACCGTAATTCGCCCTGTCACCGTAATTCCCTAGGTGGCGTGGACAAATTGGCGTGAAGCGGGTTCGCGTATCACCGTGATCAACGGTTAAGCGTTTGGTACGCTTCGAACACGTCGACGGGATTAAA
>NZ_JABAID010000045.1:0-2500 GCF_012641335.1 Novosphingobium sp. ERN07 | reverse complement strand
GGTAACACGCACTGGAGGACCGAACCGTTGAATGTTGAAAAATTCTCGGATGAGTTGTGTTTAGGGGTGAAAGGCCAATCAAACCGGGAAATAGCTGGTTCTCCGCGAAATCTATTGAGGTAGAGCGTCGAATGTATGCCGTTGGGGGTAGAGCACTGGATGGATGCGGGGGTCGCGAGATCTACCAATTCTAACCAAACTCCGAATACCAACGAGACTTGTTCGGCAGACAGACGGCGGGTGCTAAGGTCCGTCGTCAAAAGGGAAACAGCCCTAACCTACAGCTAAGGTCCCCAAGTCATCACTAAGTGGGAAAGCATGTGGGAATCCCAAAACAACCAGGAGGTTGGCTTAGAAGCAGCCATCCTTTAAAGAAAGCGTAACAGCTCACTGGTCTAAACAAGGGTTCCTGCGGCGAAGATGTAACGGGGCTAAAGTGATGCACCGAAGCTTAGGGTTCGGACTTCGGTCCGAGCGGTAGCGGAGCGTTCCGTAGGCCTGAGAAGCGATCTGGTAATGGGTCGTGGAGGTATCGGAAGTGCGAATGCTGACATGAGTAGCGACAAAGAGGGTGAGATGCCCTCTCGCCGAAAGACCAAGGGTTCCTGCTTAAAGCTAATCTGAGCAGGGTGAGCCGGCCCCTAAGACGAGCCCGAAGGGGGTAGTCGATGGGAACCACGTTAATATTCGTGGGCCTGGTGGTGTGTGACGGATCATGTGTGTTGTCACTCCTTATTGGATTGGAGTGGCTTCGAAATGGTTCCAGGAAATAGCCCCACCGTATAGACCGTACCCGAAACCGACACAGGTGGTCAGGTAGAGTATACCAAGGCGCTTGAGAGAAGTATCCTGAAGGAACTCGGCAAATTGCCTCCGTACCTTCGGAAGAAGGAGGCCCTCACATTGCGCAAGCAGTATGAGGGGGCACAGGCCAGGGGGTAGCGACTGTTTAGCAAAAACACAGGACTCTGCTAAGTCGGCTTCAAGACGACGTATAGGGTCTGACGCCTGCCCGGTGCCGGAAGGTTAAGAGGAGGAGTGCAAGCTCCGAATTGAAGCCCCGGTAAACGGCGGCCGTAACTATAACGGTCCTAAGGTAGCGAAATTCCTTGTCGGGTAAGTTCCGACCTGCACGAATGGCGTAACGACTTCCCCACTGTCTCCAGGATATGCTCAGCGAAATTGAATTCTCCGTGAAGATGCGGAGTACCCGCGGTTAGACGGAAAGACCCCGTGCACCTTTACTGCAGCTTCAGAGTGGCATTAGGAAAGAATTGTGTAGCATAGGTGGGAGGCTTTGAAGCACCGGCGCCAGCTGGTGTGGAGCCATAGGTGAAATACCACCCTGTTGTTTTCTGATGTCTAACCCAGGACCGTTATCCGGTTCGGGGACCCTCTGTGGCGGGTAGTTTGACTGGGGCGGTCGCCTCCTAAAGAGTAACGGAGGCGCGCGATGGTAGGCTCAGGCCGGTTGGAAACCGGCTGTTAGAGTGCAATGGCATAAGCCTGCCTGACTGCGAGACTGACGAGTCGAGCAGAGACGAAAGTCGGTCATAGTGATCCGGTGGTCCCTCGTGGAAGGGCCATCGCTCAACGGATAAAAGGTACGCCGGGGATAACAGGCTGATGATTCCCAAGAGCTCATATCGACGGAATCGTTTGGCACCTCGATGTCGGCTCATCACATCCTGGGGCTGGAGCAGGTCCCAAGGGTTTGGCTGTTCGCCAATTAAAGTGGTACGTGAGCTGGGTTCAGAACGTCGCGAGACAGTTTGGTCCCTATCTGCCGTGGGCGTCGATACTTGAGAGGAGTTGTCCCTAGTACGAGAGGACCGGGATGAACATGCCTCTGGTGTACCTGTCGTTCCGCCAGGAGCGCAGCAGGGTAGCTATGCATGGACGGGATAACCGCTGAAAGCATCTAAGCGGGAAGCCTCCCTCAAGATAAGGTATCATCGAGTCGTGGTAGACCACCACGTTGATAGGCCGGGTGTGGAAGTGCGGTAACGCATGAAGCTAACCGGTCCTAATAACTCTGTTCATGCTTGAAGAGTCCCACCATCAATGACAGCCCTGCACGGTAACAATCTTACCAGCAGCGCGGTTGCGACGGACGGTTTTCCAGCCAGACACACATCTGAAGATACGCATCGATTAAAACAACATCCGCAGGCTCCATTGCCTGGTGACCATAGCGTCCGTGAACCACCCGATCCCATCTCGAACTCGGCCGTGAAACCGGACTGCGCCAATGGTACTAACGCTCAAGCGTTGGAAGAGTAGGGCGTCGCCAGGCATTGAAGCTTGCGTTTGTTGAAGCAAAAACCCATTCACAAATCCTTCCCATATCCGTCCCAGCATCAAAGCAAGGACGATAAGGGAACGACCATCGTGCCAGCTCACGCTCAAGCACGATACCCCAACGCGGGGTGGAGCAGCCCGGTAGCTCGTCAGGCTCATAACCTGAAGGTCGCAGGTTCAAATCCTGCCCCCGCAACCA
>NZ_JABAID010000044.1 GCF_012641335.1 Novosphingobium sp. ERN07 | reverse complement strand
GATGCGCGGCGTGCCGCCCTTGGCGCGGACGGCGCTGCCGAAATGCGAACCGAGATAGGCACGGTCGGCGAAGATTTCGCCTGGATCGTCGGGCAGCGCCACCGGACCGGCGCGCCCGTCTTTCACATTGGCCGGTGTGACCGATATCCTCTCGACCAACGCCGTGTTGGCGTCTGCGCCGACGTGGGCCTTGAACTCGTGGACCGCCCTCCTGCCTTTATGCTTGACCCAGCGGCCATCGTCATCCTGTTCGCTGGCCGAGGCAATGATAGTGGCGTTGACCAGCGTACCGGTCTTCACCGTGACCGTCTTGGCCTTGAGTTGGGTGGTTACAGCCTCGAACAGGCTGCCGTCGAGGCCGCCGACGACCAGCAGCCGGCGAAAGCGCACGAAGGCGGTGCGCTCCGGTGTCGCCTCGGTGCTGGAAAAGCCGCAGAAGCGACGAAACGACGCGCGATCATCGAGCGCCTCCGCCAGCTTCACGTCCGACAGATCGTACCAGATCGAGAGCAGCAGCGCCTTAAACATCGCCAAAGGCGCCAGGCAGGCTCACCCTTGGCGGCCGAATACATTGGATCGAGAAGGGTTACGACCGGCTGCCAAAGCGATCAGCGTTGCCAACTCGTCGAGCGACGAGCCGGGGCGCTCGTGAACTGCAAAACCGAACCGCTCCTGACCTATAGAACGAAGCGCCACGTCCCGCTCTCCTCTTCAGAAAGCTATTAGAATCAGATACCGAGGTTGATGTCCACGCCTACCCGATCACAGGTCTCCTCATACCAAGGCGCGCTGAGTTTGATTCACGTCGGGAATTCCCAAGCAGGTGAAAATCTTCTTCTGTGGTTGCCGCCCGTGAGGCAAGAGGTTTCTGAATCGTTGAGCATGTGATCGAGGCGGTCTTCTGTCAGGCCTTTGATTGCGGCGTGTTCCAGAAGCCGCTGGCCGGTATGGTGATGCGCAGATGAGGTGCAAATCTGATTCACGAGCTCGAAGCTCGGGACTCTAAACTGGTTTTCCTGATCCAGATCTGTTCGATCATTTTGCCCCGTTCGGGTCGTCGGCTTCTCACTCCCCCTTGCCAGCGCGGGCCTTGCGACGCCTTGGAATCAGGCGGCGGTTGCCGTTGCCGGGGTTCTGTAATCCTCGTGCTTGGTCAACATCGCCCAGATCATCCGGGCCATCTTGTTAGCCAATGCGATTGCTACCAGCATTCGCGGCTTGCGCGTCAGCATGCGGCCTAGCCACGATGCTTCTTGGATCGATTTTCGGCCCATCCAGTTCAGTCGCGACAATGCGCCCATGATAAGCAGTTGACGAATGTCGCTTTGCCCTGCTTTGGAGACGCGGCCGTGACGTATCTTGCCACCGCTCGAATGCTGTTTTGGCAGCAAACCCAGCCAAGCGGCAAAGTCCCTGCCGCATCTGAAGCTCTCCATGGGTGGGGCAAACGCTTCGACCGCCAGAGCCGTCATCGGCCCCACGCCGGGCATGGTCTGTAGCCTTCGGGCAATGTCTGTTCGCCCTTCCAAATCCTTGATCCGGCGGTCGCTTGTCGCAATCCGAACGTCCATTGCTTCGATCTGCTCCAGCAAATCGAAGCATTCAATCCGCGCAATCTCAGGCAGATCGCTATTGGGCTCGGTGATGATGGCGGCAATTCGGGGCACGTTATTGATGCCCTGAGGCACCACATGACCAAGCTCGTAAAAAACGGTCTCGGGTTTGGCCCGCCTGTGCGCGGTAGAAACGGGTCGTGGTATGGAGGAGACCGGAGGGTCGCGGCCGATCGCTTGTTGGTGGCATGATACCCCGTTAAAAAACGTGGCCCGTGGGCTGTTGCGCACTTGAGAATGGTGGCGCCGTATCGCGGCGACCCCGGTTAGGAAAATGACGTTTTGCATCGCCCATACCCTCCTATTCTGGAGGAGATGTGGAATGAGTAGATCAGTATCCGCTAAGTTCGGCGATATGCCGATGGTTGTGCCAGGCGCGGCTGCCATCGACATTGGTTCGACAATGCACATGGCGGCGGTCAATTCCGATGCTGACGATCGGCCCGTGCGCGCATTCGGCACGTTCACCGGCGATTTGCACGATATGGCGCGCTGGTTCAAAGCATGTGGCGTGACAAGAGTGGCGATGGAATCCACCGGCGTCTATTGGATCCCCGCCTTCGAGGTGCTGGAAGAACACGGCTTCCAGGTCATCCTCGTCAATGCGCGCTATGCAAAGAATGTCCCTGGACGCAAAACCGATGTGAATGATGCGGCCTGGCTTCAACGGCTGCACAGCTATGGCCTCTTGCGCGGAAGTTTCCGACCGAAGGCCGGGGTCGCCACATTGCGCGCCTACCCAAAGTTCGGACCAAGACCAGACAAGTGAATGCCCCGGACTTTGAAGTTCGTTCGGCATTGTATCGCGTGCTGGGCGTCGACCTGACCCAGATCCACGGCATCGGGCCGTCGCTTGCCCTGAAGCTGGTCGGGGAATGCGGCACCGGCCTTGCGGCGTGGCCAAGCTCAAAGCACATCACATCATGGCTGTGCCTGGCGCCTGGCAACAAGATATCGGGCGGTAAGCTGCTGTCATCGAAAACGCGGCGATCTTCGAGCCGGGCTGCAGCACTGCTGCGCCTTGCGGCAACCACGATTGGCCGGACCGATACGGCGCTTGGTGCATTTTACCGCCGACTGTCTGCAAGGGCCGGAAAAGCGAAGGCCGTGACCGCCACTGCACGCAAACTCGCCGTATTGTTTTACAACGCGTTGCGACACGGCATGGCGTACCATGACCCCGGTGCGACACAATACGAAGAGCGCTATCGCAGCCGCGTGATCGGCAATCTGCAACGGCGCGCCAAGGCTTTCGGCTTCGTACTGCAGGAATTACCCGAAGAGCCCGAGATGGCTGTTTCTTAGGAAAGCGCACAGCATGTTGACCAGTTCGGTGCGCTGCTGAACCAGCCGGTTCCGCGCCCGGAACAGCATTGCCCGACCTTGCTGCTCGGCTGATTTTGGCTCGACGAAGCGCATTTCCGGTCTCTGGGCGGCGATCACGATCGCCTCGGCGTCTGCCGCATCGTTCTTTTGCTGCTTCACAATCGGCTTCACATATTGCGGTGCAATCAGCTTCACCTCGTGCCCCAGGCGGGTTATCTCGCGAGCCCAGTAATGCGCACTGCCGCAAGCCTCCATCACGACTACAGCAGGAGGTTGCTCCGCCATGAACTTGAAGAAACTTTGCCGTGGCAGCTTTCTACAAAACCGAAGCTGACCTGTCATCGACGTCGCGTGCACTTGGAAAACAGATTTTGCCAAATCCACCCCAATCATCGTATCCTTTGACACGGTTGCCGTACTTTCCGCTCAGTGGCCTTTCAACTCCACTAACTTGGCACATGGCGATGCCGTCTGGGGAGGGCGGAAACCACACCATCTTATTCGAAACTAGTTCATTGAAAGACAATACCTTGCGGCACGCCGGATAAAGGCTTGGACCGAGGCTGGAACAGCCAAGCTGTGGCGGATGCGATGGTTCGCTCGAAGTCCTTAGCAAGTCGGCGATCTCGGTTGAGCCAGGCGATTGTCCTTTGGACAACCCACAGGCGGGGCAAGACTTCGAAGCCCTTGACCATGTCGGAGCGTTTGATGATTGCGATCATCCAGCTACCCAAAGGCTTCAGAGCATCTTTCAGTTTCTGGCCAGCATATCCGACATCAGCGAATACGTGCCTCAAGCCAGGGAAACCGCTTGATTACGCCACCCAAGACGATTGGAGCTCCGTCGCGATCCTGAATGTCAGCGGTATGGACAACGGCGTGAACCAGATTGCCTTCGGTGTCGGTGAGGATGTGTCGCTTGCGCCCTTTGATCTTCTTCCCGGCATCGTAGCTCCGAGGGCCGCTACTTTCCGTGGTTTTGACGCTCTGGCTATCAATTACACCGGCGCTTGGCGTGGCCTCGCGACCCTGCACTTCGCGGACCAGCATGAGAAGCCCATGGTTCAGCGCCTGCCACAATCCCGTATCGCGCCAGAGGCAGAACCAACGGCGCACCGTTGAGACTGGAGGAAAGCAAGGCGGCAGCATTCCCCATGGCAGCCCACCCCGGAGCAGATAGAAGATGGCCTCTGCTATCCGGCGCATCTCCCACTTCCTGGGGTCGGCCCGTTCTTGCTGGTGGAGGAAGAAGGGGGTCAAAAATTGCCCATTCGGCATCGGTCAAATCAGTTGGCAAAGCCAACCCGCTTCGCGCATCGAGAGCGCGAGTGGTATCGGTCCACATCGTTGTATCCAAGGTAGTTTTTGGCGAAACCCCTAAATCAACGACTGGGCAAGCCGTCAAGCTAACCCGCTGATACCACTCAACTTAGTTTCGGATCCGGCTCTTAGGGGCGTCCACAGACGCCATTTCGGTCAGTCCGCAATCTGCGCCGGTCATACATCGGCATTTTACGGCCAATGATAGCCAATCACCTGTCCCGCAGTGGGTCCGACAAGCAAAAATGGCGACGTGAAGGACAGCTAACTATCCGCCCACCTTCATTGTACAATTGACGCCCCGTCCACTCTTGCGTGCGGCGGCCCTGCAGCGCTTGATCTCCGCCCGATTCACATCGGCAATCTTCGCAGCTTCGGTGATGTCCTCCCACATCTGGGGGTTCTCCGACCGGATCATACGAATGCCTGCGTCCACGATCGTCGGCTCGCGCAGTACACGAGCCGCCACACGTTCCGGCCAATGCCAGCTCTGCGGCACCGCGCGGGCTACGACGCCGGGAAGGACTGACCATAGCAGGACGCCTGCAAGCAGTCCGCCTGCCATGGTGTACAACTGACGGCGCTGATCAACGGCCAGGCGGGCGTGCGCGGTCACCGAACGCATCGCCTGCTCCGCGTTCAGCAATTCCTCCCGCGCCAGGCCCATCCTGTCATCGTCGAGACGGCGTGTAGCTTCGGCCACGGAGTTGATCTGCCGTCCAAGGCTCTCCGGGGTCAATTGCAAAGCCGGATGCCCGGCCATGGCAGCGATATCGCTGGAAACTGCGGTAAGCTGCCTGGTCATTTCAGAGAGCGTCGCACCATAGTCCGGTATGACGATATCCGCCCGCTCGGTCGCAAGCTGCTGCACCGCTCGGCGCATCAGGGCCATTTCCCCTTCAAGGCGAGCAAACGCCTCGGCAGCGGGGTCGCCTGCGGCCTCCGGGGCGGGCAAGTCAGGGGCGGTGGCCTGCTCACGGTCCAGGGTCAGTTCCACGTCGTCCGTATCGGTATCCATTTCGTTTCTCCTACAGGCCCATGCCGATTGACCGGCTCCGCTCCATGGTGATGGAAGCGGCAAGGTCGCGGGCCAGATCGCGACCGGGTTCTGTCTTGATGCCCAGTTCGCTGGTGCGACCGCGCAGCAGGGATTCGACCTGCGCGTCGCGTTCCAAGCCCTTCGCCATGTCCGCCATGCGGGTGGTGAGCCTCTGCGCACCCTTGGTATCGCCATCGCGCTGCATGGCCTGCCGCGCCTGCCCGAGCCGCTGCCAGTCGGTGACGAAGCGGTCAGCCCGAAGCGCAGGGTCGGCGCGGACGTCCGCCTCGGCTTGCATCGCGCGAACCGCACCCTGGCTGCGGCCCTCGGCGACCTCACGGATGAGCTCGGGCTGGCGCTGCACAGCGCTGGCAAGATCGGCGGCGGCATGGGCGCGGATGGCATCGAGTACGCTCGTCGCCTTCGCCAGCGCGTCGCGTTGGTGGGGGAGAACCGGCAAGCCCTGCTGCTGCATCTGGACGATATCGCCCGTGGCACGCACAAAGCGTTCGACGGCGCGGCGCTGACCGGACATGCCCGCCTGCTCGGGCGGCATCGGCTCAAGCTTGCGCGCATGGGGACGGAAGCCGGCGAAGATCGACTTCGCGCGCTGGGGCACCTGCCTCGCAATCTGCATGATGCGCTCACCGACGGTGATCCCGCGCCGTTCGGCAAAGGCCTTGCGCAGCTGGACGGCAAGATCCGTTTCCGGCTTGTAGTCACTCACCATGTCCTTGCCGCGCTCGCGGCTGAGCGTGCGGACCAGCTTCGACTGATTGGCGAAGTCATCGCGCCCATAATGCAGGTGGACATCGGCCCGGTGGCGCGAAAGCGCGACGTAGGCCCCATGGCTGTCCATGCCCGGTGTCGCCAGCACATGGGCATGGGTCACGGTCATGCCCTGCGCCTTGTGGATCGTGGCGGCGTAACCATGATCGAGGTGGGCATAGTCCCTGGTATCGAAGGTAACACTGCGCCCATCGTCAGTGCGCACGCCCATGCGCTGCGGTGTCACGTGTTCGACGATGCCCAGCGTGCCGTTCTTGACGCCAAGGCTGCGCTCATTGCGCAGGAACATGATGCGGTCACCACTGGCAAACCGGCGTTCGCCCCGCTCGGCAGCGATCGACACGTCCATGCCCAGTTCGCCCGCGTCACGCAGCCGCCCGCGCGCGGCGTCATTGAGCTCGCGCACTTCGTCATTGGTGTGGGTGAGGATGAT
>NZ_JABAID010000043.1 GCF_012641335.1 Novosphingobium sp. ERN07 | reverse complement strand
GTGAAAACAGGCTGCGTGGGTGCATCAAACCTCTCCGTCCAATGCCCCGAATGAATCACAGCAAAGACCTCAACGCGAGGAGTTTTTGCGGGTGTCCAGATTGCCATGGGACACGGAAAGGCTGACCTTCTCGATGCGATCAACGCTGAGGACATCTCGTCAGAGGAAACATTGTGTGCTTCTAGGCAATGGGGCATGGTGTTTGGAAAATCCGTCGAAAGGTTCTGGATAGTCGTCAAAGTTAGGTGAAATGACCAATTTCGCCGCTTTGGCATCGAGCCATAAGTTGCTCTAGCATTCTAACCCTTTGCTGAGGGATAAATTCGCTTTCAAATGCGGTTGAGTATGGTCATGATGAGCAATAAGTCTGCAAAGAATTCTGATACCATTTTGAGCAGTTCCATGCGACCCAAGGCCACACCCCGGTCGCAACAGCGCATGCACACCCGCGCCAAGATCATCACTGCTGCGGAAATCGAATTTAAGGAGAAACGATTTCATTACGCGACTGTCGATGACATCGTTTCTCGGGCGAATATCAGTCGTGCAACTTTTTACACGCATTTCCGCGGCAAAGAAGAAGTGTTACTCGAAATAATAATCAAGAAGCACACTTTAAAGGTGCAAATGTTTTCCACGCTATTGCGTTTGCCGGATGTTACGCTGGAAAGCGTAAGTATATGGCTCGAAAAAGTTTTCTTTGCCTCGTTCGAGGATGAGCGGGACTGGCTTTTTTCTTACTACATCGTTTCAGACCTTTATCTGAATATGGCCAATTTTTTCTCTGATGGACGCGACGAGATTATCGATATTCTGGGCCAGCGGTTCGCGGCGTTTCAGGCCACGCATGAGGGCAAGCCTGATCATCACAAACGGGCGCGCGGCCACTTGGAGCTTTACAAGATTGAGCAGACAGCACTGCATACGGTATTTCCGGGACTGCACATGCCGCTTGATACCTTCAAGGCCGAGGCAATGCAGGGTTTTTTTGGCTACCTTTCTTCTGCACCGATCGGTCCACCAATGTTTGAGGAGCGAGCCTCGCGTGCATTTGACTAGACAAGTGTCTTGACAAATACACTTCTTTTGCAATAGAAGCTCCCCTCAGCGGCTGCTGGCCGTGAAATCGTGCTTGGCAGACCGGTGCAAATGCCGGCTGAAACAGGGAGGTCGGGGATGTTGAAGAAGCGCTTGCTGCTGTCCGTTGCGTTTGTCGCTGTGTTGGGTGCACCGGCCGCATTTGCCCAAGAGGCTGCTGCGAAAAGTAATTCAGCTCTGGATGAGCAGGGTGAAATTATTGTTACTGCACAACGCCGTAGTGAACGTTTGACCGATGTTCCTATCGCCATCTCCGCTAAAACCGGCGAAGCTCTGAATGCTGCTGGTGTCACCTCCGCACAAAATCTCGGCCTTGTCACACCCGGCCTTAACTACGCCGTGCAGGGTGCGTTTGCGCAGCCGACAATTCGCGGCATCGGCACTTCGGTGACGGGGCCCGGTGCTGACGCCAACGTCTCGATCTATGTCGATGGTGTTTATCAGCCCAGCCAAACCGGTAACTTGTTCGAATTCAACAATATCGAGAGGATTGAGGTGCTGAAGGGGCCGCAGGGAACTCTATTCGGCCGCAATGCGACCGGTGGCGCCATCAGCGTTGTGACCGCTGATCCGGGCCAGGACATTTCGTTCAAGGCGGGCGCTAGCTATGGCCGGTTCAATCAGGTCCGGCTTGATGGTTATGTCAACGCACCATTGTCAGAAAACGTGGCGGCCAACCTGTCTGTGCAATATGGTCACAACACCGGTTACGTCACAAATGTGATGACCAACAGCAAGGTTGCGCAGGCCGAGAGCTTTGCCGCCCGTGGTAAAATCAAGTTTGATGCCAGTGAGACAGTCAGCTTTGTGCTAGCTGGTAATTATTCGCGTACGGACGATAACTCACCCTTTGCGGTACGCCCGATTGACGGCAACAATATCGCACGCCAGTTTGGTGTAACATTCCCCAGCGGGTTCTACGAAGTCGCGCTTGACCAGACGCCCTCGATTATCACCAAGCAGTACGGCGCAAGCCTGACCGCAAAGATCGACTTGGATGCCGGAACCATCACCAGCATATCCAGCTATCAGCGGATCGAGCCCAATCTGGTTTCGGACATCGATAATTCACCGCTGTTCCTAGCTACGGCCCGCATCCCGACCGAAGAAGACAACTTCACCCAGGAGTTGAATTATTCGTCCGACTTTGACGGTCCGATCAATTTCATCGCCGGTGCATTCTACTATAACGACAAGACCACGACGGATCTGTTCATTACCGGTGCCAGCACCGCATCGATCCTTACGAGCGTGAAAACCGTTGCAGAATCGGCATATGGCGAGATAAACTACGATTTGAGCCCGGAACTCACGCTAACCGGTGGTTTGCGCTTTAGCAGCGAGGAAAAAAGTGCACGCGGCGGCATCCCGGGCCTCGAACTGGTCAACGATTCGACGCGGTGGAACAGTTGGACGCCGCGCGCCGTGATCCGCTATAAACTTGATCCGGCATCGAGCATATACGCCAGCTACAGCCGTGGCTTCAAAAGCGGCAACTACAATATCGTGTTTCTCAGTCCCACACCGGTTGAGCCTGAAACGGTTGACGCTTTTGAAATCGGTTACAAACAAAACCGTGGCGGCGTCATCATCAACACTTCGGCATTCTACTACAAGTACAACCAGATTCAGGTGCAGATACAGACTAACAGCGGTTCGGGCCTAGCAACGATTTTGCAGAACGCTGCCTCTGCCGAGATATATGGTGCCGATTTTGAATTCACCTTACCGGTCAGCGAAGCATTCTCGCTTCAGGGTGGGGCCGCATGGACACATGCGCGCTATAAGGACTTCAAGGGTGCAATCATCACGCGGCCTTTGCGCAATGCATCGGGCGTGGCGATTGGCGGAAACTCTCAAGGTCCGGGTGACGCCAGCGGCAAAGACATGATCCGCACGCCGGAATTCACCGCAAATCTCTCCGGAACGTACAATGTCCCGCTGGCTGATGGCGAGCTGCAATTGTCGGCAAACGGTTCATACAACAGCGGATTTTTCTGGGACCCGGCCAACGTTGTCGAAGAGGGTGATTACTTCATCCTCAACGCGCGGGTATCATGGCTTTCGCCTGACAAGCATTACCGCTTGTCGGTGTTTGGCGAGAATCTCACTGACGCCAAGTATCACTTTTACGTGAACAACACTTCGACGGGCAACTCTGGCGCGCCTGCTCGGCCATGGTCAGCCAGTGCGGCGATCAACGTTTATTTCTGATCGAACGGAGGGCCGGCAGAAATGTCGGCCCTCGATTTTGCGGTATCACTTTCAAGTTTTTAAAGACCGAGACAGGAGAAACGCGCCATGACCCGATTGGTAGGTCCGCTGCGCCAGGTTGGTATTATTGTTGATGATATTGATGCAGCAATGTTGCACTGGGCGCATGTTGTTGGCGTTGGCCCATTCGTTGTTTTTCGACATCTCGAATTTGACGAAGATTATCGATATCGCGGCTCCAGCGCAAAGCCGCCTGTCACTAGCGTTGCCGTGGGGCATTCTGCAGGATTGCAGGTTGAAATCATCCAGCAGCACAATGACGCACCAAGCGCATATCGTGATTTTCTGGAGGCGGGGCGCACAGGATTGCAACATGTATCATCGTGGTTCGATGATCCTGCGCAATACGATAGCGCGCACCAACGGCTTCTCGATCGGGGTCTGACGCTTGTGCACGAGGGCCGTGCAGCGGGCGGGCCCTGCCGCTTTGCCTATTTTTGCGGGGCTGGCGACGCATGGCCACAGATTGAGATCTCAGAAGCGTTGATCCCCAGCGTGAAGCCGCTCTCGGATTTTTTGATTGCGCAAGCAGCGATTTGGGATGGTACGAACCCGATTCTGGATATCAATGAGGTAATTCCGCTGATTTATGGTGAGCTTGAAGCATGAGGCTGTCAGGACGACGCGCGCTGGTTACCGGCGCTGGCAGCGGCCTTGGGCAGGAAATTTCGCGAGCATGGGCGCGTGAAGGCGCGGCTGTTTTGTGCACCGATTTAAATCCTGAAACTGCGTCCAAAACTGCAGCGCGAATTGTAGAGGAAGGCGGGGTCGGTGCAGCGATGGGTATGGATGTCGCCAAAGATTGCGACATTGAGGCTGCGGTTGCCTCATGCGTGCAGCAGTTCGGGGGAATTGACCTCGTATTAAATGCTGCAGGAATTGTGCGCTATCAGCCGATATTAGAAACAACGCGCGAAAGTTTCCACCAGACAATCGACGTCAATTTGTTCGGTTCATTTTTCGTTGCCCAAGCAGCAGCGCGCAGAATGGTCCTACAAGGTACTGGCGGGGCAATCATCAACATTGCCTCGATCGCTGGCCGCCATGGGGCGGGAATGGCGCTCCAATATTCTGCCAGCAAAGCTGCAGTCATCAACGTCACGCAATCGTTGGCACAGGCGCTGATATGTCACGGGATCAATGTCAACGCCATTGCGCCGGGCTATATGCAAACAGCCATGTGGGATCAGATCAAGCGCAATTATGCGGGCGGGCTACTGGGAGTGACGGGTGAGGATATCGATCTGAACATTTGCGCGACTATCGCAGCAGGCCGGCTCGGAGTGCCAAGCGATCTGTGCGAGGCCGCGATTTTCCTTGCCGGCGATGGCGCGCGTTATGTGGTTGGCCAAACTTTGAACATTGATGGCGGTGTGGAATTCAATTGAAGCAAGCCACTGGCTGCTAGTTGAGGCATTGATATGAACAACGCAGATTTCATCATCGTCGGCGCAGGTTCTGCCGGGTGTGTTTTGGCCGAACGCCTTTCTTCCAATCCCAAAGTGCAAGTACTGCTGATCGAAGCTGGTGGTCGGACCAACAGCGCGCTGGTAACCATGCCGATGGGCATTGGCCGTACGCTGATGGACCAGCGATTGACGACCATCTTTATGACTGAACCCGATATGGGTAACGGCAATCAGCCGGCAATCTGGATGCGCGGGCGCGGACTAGGCGGATCTAGCGCGATCAATGGCATGATTTACTGCCGTGGCCACCCCGAGGATTACGACAGTTGGGCAAGGCAAGGCTGTACCGGTTGGGGCTGGGATCAAATGGGCCGCGTGTTCAAGCAGATGGAAGACCACACGCTGGGTGATGGCGGTAAGCGGGGCGTTGGCGGACCACTACACGTTTCTATACAGCGCCACCGCAGCCCGTTGACAGAAGCTTTGCTTGATGCCGCAACCGACCTTGGTGTGCCGCGTGCAGAAGATGCCAATGAAAGCGATGACGCGACAATCGGCTATTCCCCTGTCACTATTCACAAGGGGCGTCGTTGGAGTTCGCGCGATGCCTTTCTGCGTCGGGCAGAGAAGCGCTCAAACCTGACAATCGTAACTGACACCGCGATTAACCGCCTGCTGTTTGACGGCACCCGCGTGCGTGGGGTGGCCGGTCGTTGCAACGGATTGCCGGTCGAATATCGCACTGCCGGCGAAGTGATCCTTGCGGCAGGAGCATTAGCGACACCAAAGCTGCTCCAGCTTTCCGGCATCGGCCCGGCCGAAGAGCTGCGGTCGCTGGGAATTGAAGTGAAATTCGATCACCCCGGCGTCGGGCGCCATATGCGTGAGCATAAAATCATCACTACCCAAGTGTCGCTCAATCAGGATTACAGCCACAATTCGCGGCTGCAAGGGACGGGTCTTTTGGCTGAAACGCTGCGCTATTTTGTTTCACGAAGCGGCGTTTTGGCGACGACTTATGATATCAATGGTTTCATCAAATCACGTCCCGATCTGCCGAGGCCAGATGCGCAAGTGACATTCTGGTCATTGTCTACCAAACGCAATCTTGCGAAGATTGAATTAGAGCCTCACCCCGGCCTTAATGCAATGGGTTATCCCGCACGTACCACAAGTGAAGGCAGTGTGCTGGTTCGTTCGGCTAACCCCGATGACGCCCCAATTATTAAAACCAATTTTCTATCAACTGAGCATGATCGAGACGTTATCATCGGGACATTTCGCTTCTTCCGCTCGATCTTTGGGCATGAAAAAGTCGCGCCGATGATTAAGGCGGAAACATGGCCTGGGCCGCAAGTGCAATCCGATGATGAGATCCTCGATGCAGCACGCGCCGACGGTACTTGCCAGCATGCCATCGGCACTTGCCGCATGGGGGACTCTAATGATGCTGTGCTGGATGCACGTTTGCGCGTTAAGGGTGTTTCGGGACTTCGGGTGATGGACTGCTCGGTTATGCCCGAGCAAGTCACCGGCAATACAAATGGCCCGATCATGGCATTAGCTTGGCGCGCAAGCGAGATATTCCTTGAGGACTGGCATAGTGCCGACCGATCAAGCTGATGGTGTCGGCCTCACCCTATCGTTTGCCCGATCTCCTGACCGTTACCAATTAGGAAACATCATCGCCGAACTCTGGATGGAGGATTTGCGCACCTGCGCGAACCTTGTCACTGTCGCCAAGGACCAGCGCCCGCTTGATCGCACCGGGGTGCCGGTGGGTGCTTTCGTTGCACAAGCTTGATGCTATGGCCGTAACCGTCTGGTGAGCCGCGCTTGCTGCTGCCGTCCGGTGTGTGATGACGTCCTATAGGTGCTTAAGTAAGCGATGTCCTGAACCCACCCTGCGTGGGTGATGTGAAGCGCCGAGTGTCCGCGCCCTGATTGTCGAGGAGCGCTGGTGCTATGACTGACCTGCCCCCCGAAAGTTCCCTCATTCTGATGTAGAGTCTGCCACTGTAAGGAGCAGACGCATGAGGAAGAGCCGTTTCACCGAGGCGCAGATTAT
>NZ_JABAID010000042.1 GCF_012641335.1 Novosphingobium sp. ERN07 | reverse complement strand
ACCAAAGCCCTTTTACCCATAGACCTGTGCGAGCCCCACCGCGGGTCGTACTTGTAAGACTTTCGTACGCCTGCCGGCGCCCGAAACCCTTCGACATTCTTGCCGTTTAGCGCTGCGGATGTGAATGTCCGCCTACAATGGAAGCGGCCATTCGGCGGGCCGCAGAAACCCTCGCACCGATGTCCAGGCTCGCGGACAAACCGGAACGGCAGGTTTTAAGGCGCTGCTGGCGGATCGCTGCCCTTCGTTTGGCTATGTATGATGGCAGCTGCGCGCCCCCAATATCGGTGGTTCGCAATCGCTTTCAGCACCCCAAAAGCCGCCGATTGCGGTAGGGGCCGCGCAGGTGCGCAGCCCCAAGGTTTCTCAGCCGCGCGGCGGGAAAGGATCGCCGCCAAAGCTGTCTCGCTCGCGGATCTGGCCGTTGCGGCCGTGGATCAGCAGCTCGCTGTGCTGGTTTCGCGCGATTCCGCGTGCCGCCTCAATCGCAGCAGCCTGAGTTTCGTGCACCGATGTCGCGCGCTCGTTGCCCGCTCCGCGGACCGCCCAGCCGCCTTCGTGCGGCACCACATGTTGGTTCTTGCCCATATTCGTCTTCCTCCTTCCCCGCGCTGTCGGGTAAGCCGGCTTGCGACACCGCTCCCGAACCCCATGATTGGCATTCAAAGGGATAGGCTGTCCGTGGCTACGCTCGCGGACATCTGAGAGTATTATTTTTGTGTTCGAGGCAGTGTGCTGATTCAGCTCATCTAGATTAGCGCTATACGAGCCCGCGATCAGGCGGGTCGCTTCTTCCGCTCGGCAGGGCGTTGGCCATATCGCTTCTGCAGCGCTTCCTCGATCTCCTTGAGTGCCTCCTCGATCGACTCGGTCGTCAACTGGTGAATCGATTCCTCGAACCGCCGACTTGTCGGCGTCGATCGGTGTGGCACGCCGAATGACGCGCTGCTAGCTCTGCGCCTGGCCATTGCTCTCTTCCTTGGTCAGGAGGCCGAAACGCCTCCACATGTATCTCGGGTTCAACTCGGCGTTAAAATGATGCTTGCGCTTGATCCACACGAACCCTTCTGATCGCGTGATCAGCGCAACGTCGATGGGTCCGCCGACGGTGCCGGCGTCGTCCGACGCCTTGCGTTCGATTGCCGTGATACTGACGAGCGCCTCGGCGAGCTCGATCAGGTCCTGCTTAGGCATGAGCGCAATCGTTTCTTTGAACTTGCGCTCGAATTCTTTGGTCAACTTCCTGACGAACTTTGTCTCGAACTGTAGGGCGATGAGGTTGCCAAGGTGCCCCCCCATATCCTTGGCCGAAATTTCGGTGTCATCGCTTTTGACGATTCTGAGATTGAGCCGGGCGAAATTGGCCGCGAGACTCTGCGACACATTTTCTTCAATGAATTTTCGCGCCTCGTCGATGAAACGGTTGTCGGTGCCGCGCAGCAAGCGGTCGACCACATCGGTCTGGGCGAACGAGATGGCCGCCCCGGTGTCGCCGCCGCGTTCGATCGTCACGTTGTGTGATTGGCGATATCGTAGTTTCTGCGCGACATGGCCGTCGATGTCGACTGCGCACAATGACGGAAATAGGTCCTTGCCGCCAAAGCCGCAGATGATCAGGCCGGTAGCAGTCAGACGATCCAAATCCTTAAGCAAGCGCTGTGTGACCAGACGAGAGAACATTTCGCGCTGATCGTCGTTGGGTTCAAACGGGAGTACTCCGTCTTCCAACTCGCCGACTAGAGATCGCACTGTCGGGATGACATCTTTCTCCGCCAATCCCTCAAGGCTGGAGAGCGTCGGCTCTTGGACGAAATACTCGATCCGTGCCTTCATCGTCTCAGTGTACAGCGCTTGAAGGATGTGCTGCAGGTTCTGATTACCATCTTGCGCGGCAACCTCTTCTAGCCGATCGCGCACAAGCTCACTTAGCCCTTCGGCCTCTTCGCGGATCAGCCCATCCTGCCAGCGGCTGACATCGTCGGGCTTTACTGTGGGATGGTCTGCCACGAACGCGAGGAAGCTCACCATCCATTGTTCGATCGACAGCTTCGCTGCATCTTTGGGCGGCGTACAGCGAAACTCCTTGGCTATGATCTCCCACGGTACCCCGAGGAAATCCATGCTGCCGTTGACCATAAGCGCAACAGGATAGAGTTCGCTCAGCTCGAACAGCTTGTCGCCGGTATTGAAGACCTTGTCCCCGCCGTCATAGCCCGGAATCGTAACCGCGCTGTCGGCAGCTAGCGCAACGCCGAGCCGGTTGATTACGGCGATTTCGGTCGTCATGTCAGCATCCGGTCGGAACTCGCCGATGTTCGGGGTCGTTACCCCGGCGACGCGAGGGACTCACGTCGTTCTGAAGCAACTTAGACTACAGCCGGCCGCGCGCGGCAACGGGCAATCTGTCAGGACGGTAGATAGAAGGGCGGAGGCGACCCACTCAGTTTTGGGGCGGGTCGGCGAGCGCGCGCCGCAACGCCTCTGGGGCATCAGGATCAAGCGCAATCGCGCCGTCGTCGAGCTTTTCGGCAACTTGCCGAGGTTCGGCACCGCTGTTGTCGAAGATATAGGCGCGATCAGCGTGATCGAGAAACCAGGGCAGCTGCGCGAGGGACCTGTAGAATCGCGCCGTGATCTTCTCACGAGGCACATCGTGACCCCCTCGAGCCACGCGAACCCGAACGCGTTCGATATTGAGTTCGGGCGAACGCAGCATCACGTAGATCAAGCAAATTTCGAAGCCGCCCTCACGCGCAGCCTCGACTAGTGCCCGATATTTGTCTGTCGACAGCACGGTTTCGACGCCAACCGTATGGTGGGTTTTCAACGATGCTTCGAGCCATGCCATGATCCGTTCGACCGCTTGGCGGTTCGCGGTATCACGCTCGAGCCTCTCTTGGTCAACGATGCGTTGGGTGAGCAGATCGGGATTGATGATCCACACCGATCGCCCAAAATCGTCGATTAGCGTGGTGTCGTAGAGCGTGCTCTTGCCCGAACCGTTTGGCCCCGCGACGATCCAGAGCTTGGGACGGCTAGACGTCGTCGCCATCTACACGATCGCGATGACCAAACAGAAGCTTATTTTCGCGACGCGCGCGATCAACCGAGCGCGCAAACGATGCTAGCAGATCTTCGCCAAACGACTCGCTTTGCGCATCGACGCGCGCGCCCTGTACGCGCTTGCCCTGTGCACTCGTCATGCTGCGCGACGTGAGTTTGCCGCGGCGCTTGCCGACCCGGTCAAATCTCTTCTCGACTATCCGCACCATCGATCGCTTCCCTACTTCTTTTCGTCGGGCACTATCCCGAGCGCCGCCAGTTGCTCCAGCGCCACATCGATCTCGATATCGCTCATCTCTTCGACGTCAACCTTGCCCGTAATATCGCGAACCCGCGCACTGGCAACAAGGAGGTCACGCATGATCGTTCGCTGCGGTGCCGCCCGACGCGCACCACGGCGGCTGACGCGGCGGGGCTCAACCGGCCGAGTCAAGGCGGCAGGTCGTGCACGGCGGACAACGGAATCAACCACCGCACGCGCCTCGCGCGCAATGCCGCGTGCAGCCGACGATGCCAGAACCTCGTCGTCTCGGCACTCAATCAACGCGTCCTCGACCAGCGCTATGGCGCGGTCAGTCAACGCACCTACATTATTGATCATGGCCTTCATGCAAACATCTCCTGGGCCGCCGCAATCTTACGCCGAATGCGCCTGCGTGTGCTATCATAAGTTGTTTGGTCGATACCGAGCCTATCCTGGATTTCACTGGGGGCCAGCTCGTCTATCAGTCCGTGGATCACGCCGAGCGCCGTATCGTCATTGACGAACAGTTGCTCGATCGACGTCAACAAATCGCGCCCGATTGCTTCCAGCTCGGGATCAGCTGCTGGCGCCGGCATGGCCGCAATGGCGTCGTCAGCCGCACTACCCGAAACTTCCCAAACCTGAACGCGCCGAGCTTCGCTGGCGATGCTGCGTATCACCTCGCGCATGAACACCACGAACGGAACCGACGACGGCCAACGCCGCCTGCCATCAAGTGTACGCTCGACGGCTTCGTGTAGCAAATCGTCCCAACCAAGCCGCTCGAGTCCACGGGCGCGCAGCCGTGCAATCTGACCCAGACGCGCGAAATCGGCTTCAGTCAGTGCTGCGACCGCCATCGCCGCCTCTGCTGTGGAGGCATATTGGTCGTCTGCCGAATGTGCGCGCGTGGCTGCCATGTGCCTCTATGCTGGTCTCAACACACGACGCGGACAACCACCAAATAAAATAAATTTCTTATGCTTCGATGTCCGCGAGCCAACTCGTCACCAGCATGAAGCGGCATGGACAAAGGAGACCCGCGATGACCGACGATAAGAAGTCGAAGCCGTTCAAGATTCAGATCGACAAGAACGAGTACGAGCTCGACAACGCGACGCCGACTGCTCGGGAGCTGCTGACACTCGCCGGCAAGACGCCACCCGAGCATTTCGCGCTCTATCTCAAAGACAAAGGTAAGCCGCAGCGCCTGCAGTTGGACGAACGCGTCGATCTGCGCGAACCGGGGGTCGAAAAGTTTGTCACGCTCCCGCTCGATCAGACCGAGGGGCTGGGCGCGGGGCGGCGACAATTTTCGATGCCTCAAGAGGACGCCGACTGGCTCGAAAATCTCGACCTCGTCTACGAACTGGTCGCCGAAGGCGGAAATCCCAGGGTCGTAATCTACGGCTGGCCGGTGCCGTCGGGCTATAACGTCGACAAGGTCGACGTGAATGTCAGGATCGATCCTGGCTATCCCGACACGCAGATCGATATGGTCTACTTCAGTCCGGCACTGCACCGGGTGGACGGGCGGGCGATCGGTGCGACCAGCGACGACAGTTTCGACAACAAGATATGGCAGCGATGGAGCCGCCACCGGACTGGTACCAATCCGTGGAGGCCGGGACTGGACAGTCTATCTACCCACTTTGCATTGGTTGACGATTGGTTGGCGCGCGAACTCCGTAAAGGGTAGCATTTCGATGTCCATTTCGCTCACGCTGACCGAAGACCAGCATCGAATGCTCCGTGACCATCTCTTTCCCGGCGACGGCAAGGAGGCGGTCGCGCTGTTGCTTTGTGGTCGCGCCATGGACGGGAAACGCGTGCGATTGATCGTAAACGATGTTCACCTGATACCATATGACATTTGCTCCCGGACGTCAGACAGTGTGACATGGCCGACGGATATCCTGCCTGACCTCTTGGACCGAGCAGCACGCCGCGGTCTGAGTCTGGTCAAGATCCACGGTCATGAGGGCGTCAACCGGTTCTCCGAAACCGACGACGTATCGGATCGGGAGCTCTCTGCCAGTATCAGCGCTTGGGCTGATGGTCCGCACGGTAGCGCCGTCATGCTCGACGGGGAGCGGATCTTCGGGCGGCTCTTCGACGAACACGGCGGATTTCCGGCATTCGATCGGGTTCTATGCGTCGGGGACGACATCCGCGTGTGGGATACTACGCCTGTGACGGACTTCGTTCCCGAACATGGCCGCCGGATCGCTCAGAGTTTCGGCGCCGGCACCTTCGCCGCGCTCGGTCGGCTACGGATCGGCGTAGTCGGCTGTTCGGGGACAGGGAGCGTCGTCATTGACCAGCTGGCACGCAACTGCGTCGGTGAGCTCGTGCTTGTCGACCCCGATCGCATCGAGCCAAAGAATCTGAACCGGATCGTGAACAGTCGGCTCGAGGACGCCGAACAACAGTTATTGAAGGTCGACGTCATGGCCTGCTCGATCGAGGAGCTGGGCTTCGGTACGCGCGTCGAAACGTGGCCAGTATCGCTGTTCGACCCAAATGCCATCCGCGCGATCGCGTCGTGCGATATTGTCTTCGGGTGCATGGACAGCATTGACGGCCGCCACCTGCTTAACCGGCTCGCCTCCTTTTACGGACAACCGTATTTCGATCTCGGTGTAAAGCTTGAAGCTGATGGGGTCGGCGGCGTTGATCAGGTGTGCGGCACCGTGCACTATCTCAAGCCGGGCGGATCGAGCCTGTTTAGCCGGCACGTCTATTCGATCGAACAGGTCCGCGTCGCCGGACTAATGCGCGCCGATCCCGCGCAATACCGCGCGCTGCGTCGAGAGGGGTATATCAAGGGGGTGGAGGAAGATCGTCCCGCGGTCATCCAGCTCAACAGTCTGATTGCCTCACTTGCGGTCAACGAACTGCTCGCGCGATTGCACCCGTATCGCCTGGATCCGAACGCCGATTATGCTGTGCATCGGATCAGCCTCAGCCACGGCATCTACGAATACGAGCCCGACGGCGAACCGTGCTCGCTGTTGGCCCGTCATGTCGGGCGCGGGGATATTGTGCCGTTGCTCGACATGCCCGAACTTAGCGTGAAAGCATTTATGGTATGAAGCTGGTCACTCGCATCCGCTCCTGGTTCGCGCGCGTTTTGGGGCGCGACATCTGGACGATCGAAAGTTGCAATGAAACACCCGACGCCCCAGCCGCCCGCCGCGTCTATCTTATCGGTGACGCGGACGACCCTTGGGCAGCAGCGTTTCTTTGCCCGTGTGATTGCGGCGAGCTAGTTCAGCTAAGCCTCATGCGCGACGACGATCCGAGTTGGATCGCCTGTGGCGCCACGGGCGATCGCGCGAGTCTGCATCCCTCTATCTGGCGCATTCGCGGATGCCGAAGCCACTTCTTCATCAAGGATGGGCGCATTATTTGGGCCAAGGAAGCGCGGCCCGACCGGAACGTTCCGACGTGACATAGGCGGTGCCTGATCGTTCAGTCCTTCAACACCGCATGCCTCTCGTACCAATATCGGCGGTTACCTGCTGCAGCCTAGCGCTGCCTTGTCGCATTTCTCGATTGCATCGCCCGCAAGATATCGGCGGTCGGCTGCCAAGCTAGCGCATCCGTCTCATCGTTGATGGAAACCATTACTGGATCCGCCAACTCCAGCCGCGCCGGGGGGATAAGCTTGAACTTGGAATAGAAGCCGGCCTCCATGAGGAATGACATGCCGCCAAGCTCCATATGCCATATGCAGCGATCGGGAACTGCGACACGCCATGGAAGGACGATCATGCGTCCCTTAAGAGATCCAACAGTGTAACTGGTGGCTGCGGCGACGGCGGTCAGATTGTCGGATGAGACATTCTCAAACACCCATCGCTCAAGCGTCGCACGATGTTCTGCCAGCGCAAATAGATCGTTCTCACCATGTGGGCTGACGAAGCACCGCCACACGATGCTGGCAACAAAGCGTGACAGCTTAGCCGGGGACGGATTGGGAACGTCAACGGATTGGGCGCCGGGATACAATCGAACCAACTGGCGCGCCTTGCGGATGAACTTCATTCCACAAGTATCGAGTTCCGCTGTCACCTTTTCATGGTAGTCACACAGAAGGTCGCGATCGAACGGGCCCGCCTGCATGCTTTGGGGGCGACCTGGAGTGCGCGAGAGAAGTGACAATGTTTTGTCCTTGCCCCTTACCTCTAGCGCCAGCGAGCGAGGCACCAAGTGACTGCGGACAGTTTTCGGATCGCCGCAGATCAGGCAGGGCATGCAGCAAAAGTCTTATTGATAGGCCTCACAGGATCGCACCCCAATACTTTCCGGATGCCTATTAGTTCACTTCCCGGAATTTCCCGAATCTCCAGCGCAAAATTACTTATGAATGGACGGCAGCTACCGGAGCTCTCATTCGCGCCGGCCTACGACTGCTATGTCGAAGGGTTTCGGGCGCCGGCAGGCGTACGAAAGTCTTACAAGTACGACCCGCGGTGGGGCTCGCACAGGTCTATGGGTAAAAGGGCTTTGGTGT
>NZ_JABAID010000041.1 GCF_012641335.1 Novosphingobium sp. ERN07 | reverse complement strand
CACACCAAAGCCCTTTTACCCATAGACCTGTGCGAGCCCCACCGCGGGTCGTACTTGTAAGACTTTCGTACGCCTGCCGGCGCCCGAAACCCTTCGACAAACCCGTCGTTCCCATGCAGCAGGTTGAGCGTCTGCTCTTGTCAGAAGCCGACGTTCAGCGCTTGTGCGCGCGGCGTGGCGTTACGACTGAAGCTGGGCCGAGAGGAGACTGACAGCTTTCGTTATCCGGTCAACCAAAGCGGACGAGGTCACCCGACTCTCAATCGGGCGACCGTCGACGAGGACCAGCAGCTGCGGATTGATCGAGCACTCGAAGCCTGGCCGCAAACCGCACAAGCCGACATCACCAAGCCCGTTGGGATATTGGATGACGTCGACGCTCGCATTCTTCTTGAGCTCATCGATGAAGTTGAGGGCGACCGTATTGGCAAGCTGTTCCTCGCTGACCACTTCCATGGACGAGGCGACATTCTCCTACCGTTCCTGCGTGCGATTGGACGTGACGACAATGTCCGACGTGATGAAGCGACGGCCCGCTTAATCCGCACGCGCGCCGACGGAACAAACGGACAGGAACGCGGCGAGCAGGCACGCGCCATTCTTCTGGAGAAGCAATTTCGATCCCCAACTTATAGCCGATTCGTGATATGAGATCACGTTCTACTTCATTAAGATGCCAATCTCCTGTGTTCCAGCAAGGCAGGGTCGCCCTGCGTACGTCCGCTATGTCGGCGATCTCACCTGATCGCGATCTCTATGGTCCGCAGTGCCTAGCCGCCAATAGCCCTTTGCGTCGATCGACGTATGGAGGATGCGACGATCGACCAGCAAATGCGTGCGCATGGCGCGGACCATGAACGCCTCGCCGGCGAGGAAGACTTGGCAAGAACGTGGCAAGTCCGCTTTTTGCACCACGAGTTCGAGCTTGCCCGTGGTTCCGGGAAAGGCCGCGCCGGAATGTACCCAACGAAGCGTCAGGTTCGCCGAGGAAATCAGCGCCTGCTCCTCGCCAGCATCAGCGACCTCGATGAACACTTGTGCCCGTGTGCCGGTGGGAAGCTGCTCAACGATTCCAGCTATCGCGGGCAGCGCCGTGGCGTCGCCGATCAGCACCTGTTCGTGCTGCAACGGATCTATCCAGTAGCCAGACCTCGGGCCGGCAATCTGTAGCTTGTCGCCCTCGCGGACGCGGGCGATCCACCATGCTGCTGGCCCCTGATCGCCGTGTAGGGCGAAGTCGAACACCATCCAGCCCTTTTCAGCATTGCAAGCGCGGATGGTATAGGCCCGGCCCTGCCGCTTGATGTTGGACGGCATGGGGAAGAACAGCTTCATCCACATGGCCGGACGATCCACATGCATAGCCTTGAAGGCGTCCCCGGCGACGGTGACGCGCCGCATCTTCGGGCTGATGTCTTTGACGCCGATGACATGGGCGTCGTGGAGAGTGCGGGACTTGAGCGGGTTCATGAGCGTGATCCTCACGCCTTGCCCGGCTGCGCTGTGTGCGGATTGCGGGCGAACCACAGGATCACCAGCGCGGCGAGGAAAGCGAAGCTGGAGAAAAGGAAGAAGTCGTTGAGCGCGAGCATGTGCGCCTGCACGTCCTGCGCGCGGGCGATCACGCTCCATGCCTGTTCGTCCGACAGGCCAGACGAGCGCAGACTGGCGACCGCGACGGCGCTCCGCTCATCGAACGGGTTCAACCGTGCACCCAGATGGGTCTGGTGAAAACGCGAGCGGCTGTCCCAGAAGGTCGTGGCGAGGCTGGCGATCAGGCTGCCCGACATCATGCGGATCGCGGTCTGGAGGCCGGAGGCCGAGGCCAACTTCTCGACCGGCACGCCCGCCAGCGACAGGCTGACCACGGGGGTCAGGAAGAAGCCGATGCCGATCCCCTGCGCCAGATGGGACAGTGCGATCGTGGCGGCGTCGATCCCGGTGGTGGTCCCCGACCGCCACCACGCCACCGCCGCCCAGGCGAGGAAGGCAATGCTGGCGAAGATGCGGGCATCGCCCTTTGCCACCCAGCGCCCAAGGAAGGGGGCCAGCAAGATGCCGAACAGCCCCATCGGCGCGGTGACGAGACCGGCCCAGGTCGAGCTGTAGCCAAGATTGGTCTGGAGCCAGAGCGGGATCAGCACCAGCGAGGCGAAGTAGAGACCGAATCCCGCTGCGACCGCGATCGTGCCCACCGCGAAGTTGCGATGGGCGAACAGGCGCAGGTCGATGATCGGATGCGTTTCGCCCAGTTCCCAGATGACCAGCGTGACGAGGCTGACGACGGCAAGGATCGCCGTGACGCAGATGACGGGCGAAGTAAGCCAGTCGAGCGTCCGCCCGCGATCGAGCGTAACTTGCAGGCAGCCGATGCCCAGCGCCAGCAAGGCAAGGCCCCGCAGGTCCACCGGCAGGCGCATGGAGGGCGTATCGCGTCCCTTGAGCAGGGCGATGGTCGAGACGACGACGAACAGCCCGACCGGCGCGTTGACGAGGAAGATCCACGGCCAGCTATAGCTGTCGGTGATCCATCCGCCGAGCAGCGGCCCGGCGACCGGCCCGGCCATATTGGTCATCGCCCACATCGCGACCGCGAAGGTGCGCTTCTCCAGGGGGAAAACCGCGACCAGCAGCGCCTGGCTCAGCGGCACGATCGGCCCCGACACCGCGCCTTGCAGCACGCGGAACAGCAGCAGCGAGTCGAACGACCAGGCAAGACCACAGAGAATCGAGGCCAGAGTGAACGCCGCCACCGCGCCGACGAACAGACGCACCTGTCCGAAGCGGCGACCGAGCCAGCCGGTCAGCGGGATGCAGATCGCGTTGGCGATTGCGAAGGAAGTGATCGCCCATTCGCCTTCCTCCGATCCGATGCCGAGATTGCCGGAGATGGTCGGCACCGAGACATTGGCGATGGTGATGTCCACCACGGCCATGAACGAAGCCAGCCCGAGCGTGGTCGCCGCCAGCGCGAGCTTGCCGCCCTCAAGCGGGATAATCGGTTGCTTCGCGCTCATGGCTTACGCCCGATATTGGCGGCGATGATGCGGGCGACGGCGGCATCGGCCTCGCGCGTCTGCGCATCATAGAGAGCGACGCTTTCGGATTGCGGGGCGGCAGGCCGGGCCTTGCGATCGCACCGGCCGGTATCGACCGTCACCTTCGCCGACAGCCCGATACGGAGCGGATTGCGGGCCAGTTCGGCCGGATCGAGCCGGATGCGGACCGGCACGCGCTGCACCACCTTGATCCAGTTGCCGGTCGCGTTCTGCGCCGGGAGCAGCGCGAAGGCCGCGCCGCTACCGGCTTCGATATCGGCGACGCGGCCGTGATAGGTGATCCGGCGGCCATAGATATCGGCCGTGACGGTGGCGGGCTGGCCGGGACAGATGCCGTCAAGCTGGACCTCCTTGAAATTGGCGTCGATCCACAGCCCGTCGAGCGGCACTACGGCCATCAGTCGATCGCCTGGCGCCACCCGGCGGCCGAGTTGCACGTTGCGCTGCGCGATCATCCCGCCGACCGGCGCGACGATGCGCGCACGGGCCAGCGCCAGCGCCGCCGCACGGACCTGTTCGGCGGCGGCTTGCACTTCGGGATGCGAGGCGAGCGTCGCGCCGCTGGTCTGGGCCAGTGCCTGCGCGCGGGCTTCGCGAGCAGCGGCCAGTGTGGCCTCAGCGCTACGCACCGCATCGCCGGCGTGGCGCACATCCTCGCCAGTGACTGCCCCGCTATTGGCGATGGCCTGCCGTTGCGACAGGTCGGCGCGCGCCTTGTCGAGGCCCGCCTGCGCGACGCCGATCTCTGCATCGAACCGAGCATCGCTCGCGAACAGGCCGCGTACATTGCGGACGGCGCGGGCAAGGTCGGCCTCAGCCGCGGCAAGCGCGACTCGGGCATCGCTCGGGTCGATCTCGATCAGGGGCGTTCCGGCCGTAACCCGGTCGCTATTGTCTGCGCCGACGCGGATGACGGTGCCGGCCACTTGCGGCGTGACGGCGACGACATGGCCGTTCACATAGGCGTCGTCGGTCGAGCGGCTATCGCCGCCCGACAGCCAGCTATAGCCGGCCCAGCCCAACGCTACGACGGCGACACCGGCGCCCAGGATGAGAAGCCGCTTGCGGCGGACGGTCGCCGGGTCGGCGGAGGGAGATGTCGGCGTGTCGGTCATTGTGCTTGTCCTGAAAGAGAGGGAGTGGGCGCCCAGGCCCCGCCCAGCGCGCGGATCAGCGCGACCTGCGCGATGGCGACGCGGGCATCGGCCTCCGCCACGCGACGTTGGGCGAGCAGCAGGGCGGTTTCGGTCGAAAGGCGGTCGGCTGTGCCGGACAGGCCCTGCCGCTCGCGCAACTTTTGAAGGTCGAGGATGCGCCGCCAATGCGCGACGGCAGCCCGCGCTTCGCTCTGGCGGGCGCGTTCGCTCGTCAAGCCGGTTACGCCGTTCGCTATCTGGTTCAGCGCTTCGGTCAGCGTGCCGTTATAAGCGGCGACGGCGGCATCATATTCCGCCGTCTTGCCCCGCAGATTGGCGCGCAGTCGTCCGCCGTCGAAGATCGGCAGCGACACCGCCGGTCCCGCCCCGGTGGCAATGCTCCCGGCCCGGAGCAGCGAACCCAGACCGATGCTCTGCACCCCGGCGAAGGCGATGAGATCGACGTCGGGATAGAAGGCGGCACGGGCGACGCCGATTTCGCGCGCCGCCGCCTCGACGGTGGCGCGCGCAGCCGTCACATCCGGGCGGGCGCCCAGCAGGCTGGCCGGGATTGCGGACAAGGGCACGGGGTCGCCGATCGCCTTGAGCGACGGAGGGGCCAGCCCATCCGCGAACGCCGGATCACGTCCCAACAGCGCCGCGATCTGATGACGGCGCGCGGCGATCTCGCCATCGAGTCGGGCGATGTCTTCACGGGTAGCGGTGATCGCCTCGCGCGCCTGCGTTGTCTCGATCCCGGTGGCGAGGCCAGCGCGTTCGCGCGCTGCGATCAGGTTAATCACACCTTGACGCCGGGCCAGCCCCGCCATCGCTATGTCGCGCTGGCGGGAAGCGGCATCGAAGCGGACATAGGCATCGACCAGCGCCGTGCGCAGCAGCAAGGTTGCGTCGTCCGACTCTGCACGCGCCACCTCCAGGCGCGCCGACGCCGCGGCCTGCGCCTCTCGTCGCCTTCCCCCGAAATCGATCGCGTAGCTGGCGTTGGCAGTCAGGTTGCCTTCGCTTCCCCAATTGCCGGCATAGGGCGCAGGAAAGACGCTATGGTTGGGAAACCGTTCGCCGACTGCCCGGGCTGACCCATCAACGGTTGGGAGGCGATCGGCTGCTGCGGTGTCAACCCCGGCGGCTGCGCGGCGCATCCTCGCAGCGGCTTCGGCGATTGATGGCGCAGTCAGGGTGTCCGACGCGATCAGCCTATCAAGTTGTGGATCGCCCCAAGCAGTCCACCATGAGGTTGAAGCGGGCGCACCCGGCTGCATGATCGCGCCGGTTATGTCCTTTCCCGCTGAAAGGGCGGTCGTATCCACCAGCGCTTCAGTGGGGCGGATCGACAGGCTGCCGCTCGCACAGGCTGACAGCGTGAACAGGCAAGCGCAGGCCAGCAGGGTCGCGCGTCGGTTGGGTCGGGATGGGAATGGAGCATCGCGCATGAAACAGGTCCGAATGAGGGTCGGTCCCGAACATGCGTGCGATTGAGTATTTCAGAAATGACGGATATGATCGTTTATAGTTTCGTGAAATGAAATCGGGATTATCGCCGCTTTGTCCGTATCAAACCTCAACCTCCTCTCCGTTCTCGACATTCTGCTGGAGGAACGCAGCGTCACCCGCGCGGCGGAGCGCCTTGGCATCAGCGCGCCATCGGTCAGCCGGGTGCTGGGTCGCTTGCGTCAGGTCACGGGCGATCCGCTGCTTGTGCGCGCCGGTCGCGACCTGGTGCCAACCGCGCGAGCACTGGAACTGCATGACGATGTGCATCGCGTGGTCGAGGATGCCGCTGCCTTGCTGCGCCCCACGACGCTTGACCTCGCCAAGCTTGAGCGCCGCTTCATCGTGCGCGCCAACGACGGTTTCGTGGGCGCGTTCGCTGGCCGCTTGTTGGCACGCCTCCGCGCGCAAGCGCCTCTGGTTGAATTGCGGTTTGCCCCTGAAGGAGAGAGCGATGACGACGCTCTCCGTGAGGGGCGGATCGACCTCGACATTGGTGCCTTGCGCGAGATGGGGCCAGAGGTGCGCATCCAGACGGTGTTTCGCGATCATTTTGTTGGCATGGCCCGCGCCGATCATCCGATATTCGCCGCCCCGATCACGCCGGAGAGCTTCTGCCGATACGATCAGATCAGTTCCTCCCGGCGCGGCCGTGCGCTAGGTTCGGTGGACAAGGCGCTCGCCGATCTTGGTCTCAAACGCCGCGTCGTCCTGACCGTACCATTCCCCAAGACTGCGTTGGCCGCGCTCCCCGAGAGCGACCTGATCGCCCCGGTGCCGAACCATGTCCGCCGCTCAGCCGAAGCAATGGGAACGCGATTGCGGTCCTTTGATTTGCCTCTGAAGCTTGAGCCCGTCGTCGTCGGGCAGGCTTGGCACCCGCGCTTCGACAGGGACGCCGGACATCAGTTCTTGCGGCAGGCAGTGCGTGGAGTGTGCGCAGACGGGTGATGCTGCCAGCTATTCGATAGCTCTGGCAAAAATTTTCCGATACCCGGCAAACACTTTCCGGTCGCAGTCGGGGTTTTGCAGCAGCGCACGGTTCGCTTCATGCCTATCTGAACCAAAACCTTCTGAAAAGTAACAACAATAGTCAATCCTCCAAATGTGGCACATCATTTGCTTACTGCCTGCGATAGAGCACAGCTACGGGAGGGCTCGATGAATATCGCAGGGAGTGTCACTACTGCCGGCCATGGTGCCCGCATGTCAAACGCCGCGACGAGCAGCGCCAAATCTACTTCCTTTGCCAACCTGATCGCAGCTGCGGCCAGCAGCCCGAGCAAGGAAAAGGATCGCGGTGCCCAAGCCGTCGACTTCACGCACATGACGCGCAAGGATCTGTCCGACTGGGTCAATGCCAAGATAACAAGCGGGGAGATCTCGCTTGGCAGTACCGAGGGATTTTTAGGGATGACAATGAAAATCCCTGTCAGCGGCGCTTATACAGGTCTCGACGATGCAGAGGCTGTCGACTTCATGCAGTCAGCAAGGGACGGAATGTCGTGGGCGCGCCAGCATGGTAATGCGGCAATGTTCACCAGTCTTCAGACCACTCTGGGATTAATGCAGCAGTATCTGGGTACGATCAGCAGGGTTGACCTCACCGCCTGAGTTAAACGCGCCAAGCAAAACGAAAGTGGTTCCGACCAGAGCTTACATTGAGGTTGTGGCGTGTGTCCAATTGTCTTGAAAGACGACCGGTTAAAGAAACCGATGACGGGCCGAAGTCCTTATTTGCCGCCCAAGATACAAGAGAACATCCCGCTTGGTGCTCAGTGCGAAATCACCTTTGCAGATTGCCGCGATTATTCGCGGCAGTCCCAGTTCGCATCTCTAAGACATTTATGAAGGAATGGCCGTTTACATGATGGGGGCGGGTCGAGAGCGATTAAGGCGACATACTCTTTCTTCATTTTATCGGATCCGGGTAGCGACGGGTGCAAGAGGTCAATCTGCTACAAGCATGGTAGCCTCCCGAGAGTTAGGGTCAGTAACCGCACTCTGAAAGAGCGTCATCCGGTATCCACTCTCGCCATGGGACCTTTCGGGATGCTCATTTGGCAGCCTCAACGTCGGAAATGTCGAAGGGTTTCGGGCGCCGGCAGGCGTACGAAAGTCTTACAAGTACGACCCGCGGTGGGGCTCGCACAGGTCTATGGGTAAAAGGGCTTTGGTG
>NZ_JABAID010000040.1 GCF_012641335.1 Novosphingobium sp. ERN07 | reverse complement strand
GGATGAGATCGACCTGGAAACCGCTCTATGGACCATCCCGGCCGAGAAGATGAAGATGCGCAAACCGCACCACGTGCCGCTCTCGCGGCAGTCGATCGCGATCCTGCAGGAAATCCGAGCGATCACTGGCTCGTCGGGATATGTTTTCCCTTCCATGCGATCCCGAACACGGCCGATGTCTGAGAACACCCTCAATGCAGCACTGCGCCGCTTGGGTTATGCCAGCAACGAAATGACCGCTCATGGTTTCAGGGCAATGGCGAGCACTATTCTCAACGAGTCGGGCAAGTGGTCACCGGATGCCATCGAGCGCGCACTTGCCCATGGTGACAGCGACAAGGTGCGTGCGGCCTACCATCGCGGCACCCACTGGAAGGAGCGTGTCCTGATGGCGCAATGGTGGTCCGACCTCTTGGATTCGTTGCGGAGTGGGGCCACTATTTTGCCCTTCCCAGGGGCGATGACTGGCTGACCGCTTTGGCGGTCAATCAGATCGCTGTTTGGCTCGTTGCGTCTCTACCTTGATTGACTGGAATTGGGCCGCAACCGGACTGGCGGCTTGTGGCCGCCGGAGCGGCATAAGCAGACATCGTAGCGGGTGGTGCGCGTACAACTCGAATTAGGCCGATTTCGAACCGGCCGCTAGTTGCTCGAGATCTCTAAAACCAGACTCGCGTCGATGACTCGCCCATATAGATGTACAAATCGAGAGCGCGTCGACGCTCATTGAACGCGTCCAAATGGTGAACGCACGTCGTTCGCAGGAAGGGCAATAATCCTCCATTTTGAACCAATTGCCTTCCATTGCAGGTTGCACTGATTGGGATATACTACGGGTCCGGAGGGGTCATGCGGATCGAATTTGTTGAAATCGCGAATTTTAGAAAGCTGATTTCAACGAGAATTGGCTTGTCGGCTGACAAGACCGTTTTCGTTGGCGCAAACAACAGCGGAAAGACATCGGCGATCACCGCCCTGCGGTACTTTCTCGTCGATCGCGAACGCACCAGCTTTTGCTTCAACGATTTTACGCTCTCCCATTGGCCGGGCATCGACGGGATGGGCGCTGCCTGGGAGGCGGCCCACGTCGCTCAGCAAGCCTTGCCGGAACCGGAATGGGATGCGTTCCTACCGTTTCTCGACGTCTGGATGCAGGTCGAAGAGAATGAGGTCCATTACGTTCAGGGCATCCTGCCGACGTTGGATTGGGCGGGTGGCCGCCTTGGGGTTCGCGTCAGGTACGAACCAAAGGACCGAGAGCAACTTCAGAAAGACTACCTGACGGCGCGCGCGGACGCCCGCGATCTGCAAACGGCGGGTGCCGCGCTTGCCGAAGAAAAAGGTCAGGATGCGGCAAAGTTTCAGGTTGCGATCTGGCCGCAGACGCTGGTCGAATTTCTGCAACGCCGCGTCACGCGCTACTTCACGATCCATACTTACGTGCTGGACCCCTCCGCGTGCGTCGATCCGCTGCACGGTCGGGCTCAGCCTCAGCCCCTGAACGGCAACGAGCCCATTGATGGCGACCCATTCAAGGGCCTTATTCGGATTGACGAGATCAGCGCGCAGCGCGGCTTTGGCCATGCCGGCGAAAGCAGCATCGACGAAGGCGAAGCGTCAGGATCAGGATCGACGTCTCGCAAACTGTCGTCCCAGCTTCGGCAATACTACAAAAGCCACCTTGATCCGTATGAGAGTCCAGATGCGAGAGACCTTCTCGCGCTCAAGGCGATCGAGGAGGCTCAAGAGGCATTCAACGTTCGTCTCGGCGATGGCTTTGAAAGCCCGCTCAAGGAAATGCACACGCTGGGCTATCCCGGCGTAACAGATCCCAAACTCAATATCTCAACACGCCTGAGGCCCGTCGAAGGCCTCAACCACGACGCCGCCGTGCAATTTGTCGTGCCGATGCAGGCGGGCGGCGCTTCGATCAATTTGTATCTGCCCGAAGATTCTAACGGTCTCGGCTACCAGAACCTCATTTCCATGGTGTTCCGCCTGATGGCGTTTCGCGACAGCTGGATGAGGGTTGGAAAGGCGCAAAGCAAAGCGTCCGATGACGCGATCATCCCGCCGCTACATCTTGTCCTGATTGAAGAGCCCGAGGTGCATTTGCACACGCAGGTGCAACAGGTTTTTATCCGGCAAGCCCACAAAATCCTTCGCAATCACGATCAGTTAGGAGCTGGTTCTAACTTCGTGACGCAGATGGTGGTGAGCACCCATTCCAGCCACATTGCCCACGAATGTCACTTCGATTCTCTGCGCTACTTCCGGCGGCTCCCGGCTAGCGAACACGCCATCCCCACTTCGTGCGTGGTGAATGTCGGCGAGGCTTTTGGCGGCGAGCAAGAAACCAAGCGCTTCGTTACCCGCTACCTGAAAGTCACCCACTGCGATCTGTTCTTCGCCGACGCCGCCGTGCTAATCGAAGGACCGGCCGAGCGAATTCTTGTTCCGCACTTCGTGAACTCGCATGCAGAGTTTGATAAGCTCGCCGAGAGCTACATCACCTGGCTTGAAATCGGAGGCAGCCATGCCCACAAGCTGCGCAGCCTCATCGAGAAGATCGGACTAACAACGCTGGTCGTCACCGACATCGATTCGCAGGACGCAGCGGGTTTCAGTGCGGCGCCCGTGCGTGGCGCAGACTACACGACGCGTAACCACACCCTCAAAACGTGGTGGCCCGAGATCGAGGAATTGGACGCGCTGCTGGACAAGCCCGAGGCAGAGAAATCCAAGGACTATGCCGCAGAACAATTCACGCTCCGCGTCGCATATCAGTGTCCGATCGAGATTGAGTTCAAGGGTGCCGTGACCGAGGCATTGGCCTACACGCTGGAAGACGCGATCGTGGTCGGCAACATCGAGTTGTTCGCTACACTTCCCGGCACAGGCCTCATCGCAAAATTCCGAACCGCAATCGCTGATAGCGCGGATTTCGCGGCACTCAGCGCAGCCATGAAGGATGCCTTGAAAGGCGGCAGCAAAGCGGAATTCGCACTCGATCTTCTTGAGATCGACAATCCCAGCGATCTGAAACCGCCCAAATACATTCGCGAAGGCTTGCTATGGCTGGCCGCACAGCTTGAGCAAAAGCAGACCGAGCTGGGGCTGGTCGCGATAGCGCCGGTAGAAGCCGAGGCTGTCGCCGATGCCGACGCTGGCGATGGGGTCGCCGCGTGAACGTTGAGAGCGCTCCAGTCGAATCGAATGTCACGCGCGACGATGGGGTCGAGGACGAAATCGCGGCGTATCTCGATCTGGAAAATCCCACGAGTTTCTTCCTGTTCGCCGGGGCTGGCTCCGGGAAAACCCGGTCAATCGTCAACGCGCTTCGGCACATCGCGACAAAATACCGGGACACGCTTCGCCTGCGAGCAAGGCATGTCGCGGTGATCACCTACACCAATGCAGCCTGCGACGAGATCACGCGTCGGCTGGAATACGATCCGCTCTTCGTCGTCAAAACCATCCATAGTTTTGCATGGTCGCAAATTCAGGGGTTCAACTCCGACATACGGGAATGGCTGCGCACCAATCTTCAAACGGAAATCGCCGATTTGACGGCCGAAGAGGCCAAGGGCCGCGCTGGTACGAAAGCGTCCGCTGCGCGGCTGGCGTCGATTGAATCAAAGCAGCGCCGTCTTGCTCGGCTCGATGAGATCAAGGCTTTCACCTACAATCCCAACAGCGATAACCGCGAACGCAACGCCCTCAATCACAGTGAAGTGATCAAGATTTTCGCGACGTTCCTGCTTGAGAAGTCGCTGATGCAGCGCATGTTCGTCGAGAGATATCCGTTCCTGCTGATCGACGAGAGTCAGGACACGAACAAGACGCTGATCGATGCCCTCCTGACGGTTCAACAGGCGCACGCGAGCCGTTTCTGTTTAGGGCTCATCGGCGACACCATGCAGCGCATTTATCTGGACGGCAAAGAGAACATCGAAAGCGCGTTGCCGCCGGGCTGGGAAACGCCCGAGAAGGTCCTGAATCATCGCTGCCCGAAGCGTATCGTGCGCCTTATCAACGCCATTCGATCGGGCGCAGACGAGCAGGTTCAGGAGCCTCGCGACGACGCGATTGAAGGATGGGCGCGGCTGTTCGTATTCCCCGTGGATACGCTGGACAAGCCCGCGATGGAGGATGGGGTTCGCGCCTATATGGCCGCTCTCACCGATGATGCGGGTTGGAGTGACCGCGACCAGTGTAAGATTCTCACGCTTGAGCACCACATGGCCGCGAAGCGGATGGGCTTTGAGCAACTATTCGAGGCGATTGCGCCGATCGAGGCGTTCCGCACAGCGTTTCTCGACGGCAGTTTCGCGCCGACCCGATTTTTTACGCACAGCGTTCTTCCGCTGGTTACGGCCACCCAGCGGGGCGACAAGTTCCTAGCGACCAAAATCATCCGTGACGCGTCGCCGCTGTTGAGCAAGGACATGCTCAAAGGCTCGGAAAAGCCGTTGGATCAACTGCGCACAGCACAGGCGGCGATCGATAGCCTGATGTCGCTCTGGGCGAACGGCGAGCCGACTTGCGGCGCCGTCCTGGAAAACGTCGCGAGCACCAATCTCTTCGTTGTTCCCGACAGCCTTAAGGCCGCCTTGGCCGCATCGAGCGCGGAGCCGGTCGTTTCCGAAGACGACGAAGAAGCTGATCCGGTCGGCGAGAATATCGCCGCGCTGCTGACCCTTCTGGATTGCCCGTTCTCGATGATCGCGCCCTATGCCTCCTATGTTGCGCACGAGGCCTCCTTTGACACCCATCAGGGGGTCAAAGGGCTCGAATTCGATCGCGTCATGGTTCTCATGGACGACGGCGACGCGCGTGGCTTTCTCTTCGGATACGACAAGCTGCTGGGAGCCAAAGCGCCGAGCGCCAGCGATTTGAAGAATGTGGAAGAGGGCAAGGACTCCTCGCTCGATCGCACGCGACGGCTGTTTTACGTTACCTGCAGCCGAGCCAAATCCAGCTTGGCGCTCATCGCGTATTCAACCGATCCCGCCGCGATGAAAGCGCATGTGATCCAGTCCGGCCTTTTCAACGAGGATGAGGTGTATCTTGGTCTGCCGACATAGAGCGGCAAGATTGAACGTGATTCAATGACGTGGGCGGTGGCATGACTCAGATGCACCTGCGGCAATTGGAACACCGCCTTGCGATCGTCGCCGAGACGTTGCGCGAGGAGTTTCCAGACGACTTTTACAAACGCTGTTCCTACGCGACATTCGGCACACTCGCGTTGCTGCGCGAAGCTGGCGAGCGCGCATGGGCGGTCGGCGGGGAGTCGGTGGCTTTCATTCTCTCGAAAGACGCCAAGACGCCCAGCATGAAAGGCTTTGCCAGCGATGGCCAACGCTTCTCGCATTTCTGGGTCGAAACCGCGGATCGGCTGATCGACGTGAGCACGTACTTTCTGCCGGAAGACGCGACGTTACCCACCACGCCGATGCCCGCCGTTGCGTGGGATAAGTCGAGCGAGCTGCCCCGTTACCTGCGATACAATGAGCTGGCCGTCATTCCGGAAGGTCAGGAAATGGATGGCCAGTCGATCGTTTCCCAGCGCGGCAAAATCTTTGTCGATCGATGCCTGGCACGGCTGGCCAATCAAACGGAATTGATGAAGTTTCCGACGTGGATCGTGACGGGTCGGCCGTCAGTGGCCATCGCGGCAAAACGCGGAAATCTCTGGGCGATCGGCGCAGAAAAATTCGACGGGTGGGTCGATCCATCGACGCTTCCGTTCTGACGCCGCTGGCAGCCTGCGACCCTCAGTCCGCGAATAGGCCGGGCAGCGGGTCCGGCGCGCTGATCGCCCATATGTTCTTGGTCGCGTGCCCTTTGCTGTTCGGGTCCGCGAACAACACGCCGCCATAGAGCCGATATCGCCAGATGGTCCGTGCGGGATTATCAAATGCCTGTGCGCCCTCATACTCGATCAGCCCGTCAGCGAGCGTAGCCACCGCGCGCTCCTTCGCGTTCATCGCCAATAGCGGGCGAGTGATCTCTTCGCCGCGCTCCGTCAGAATTCCCGCATTGACGGAATAGTCCTGCGGTATTTGCGCGCCGAAGGCATGGGCGACCATGCCGCGCGTGATCAGCACGAACAGTTCGGACAATTTCCGGCCTTCAAACGGCAAGGCCATCGAATGCTGTAGGATGCCGCGTTCCTTCACCAGCACTGGCCCGCGACCCTCGGCAAGCTGCCGGTGCAGTTTCACATTCTTGGCTAGCCGCCTGGGTACATTTGCTGTCAGCAGATCGGTGGACGCCGGATGGTTGCCGCCAAACGGCAGCAGGGTCAGCAGATAATGCTCGAGCTTGGCCTTGTCGGCATTGCAGCGCTCGCACGCGGGCACTTGCGGAAGGTTGGCGCGATGCTCGATCGGGAGGAACTCCCGCGCGAAGACATGATCGCCCGTGGTCGATCCGCTTTCCAAACCACAATAGACGCAGGTCTTGCCCTTAAAGCGCTTGCTCATCGGCCTCGCCTGCGAGCGGGAAAGGATTATCCGACACGCCGAGCTCGATCGAAATGAAACGCCGCGCCAGACGGCGCATCACGTCGGCTGCGTTGTGCAGCCGTCGCAGTTCCACCGTGTCGTCGGGATCAGATTTGCGATTGGGGCTGGCATGGGCCACCGCCGAACGGCACGCCGCGTAGATGTAGATTTCCGGCTTCTCTTCGCCGCACGCTTCAAGAAATTTGTCGATGCCATGCTGATCGTGAGGATCAGTCAGGATCGGCGGCAGATTATCCGCGATCCATTTGGTCGCCACCTTCCAGCTCGGATGGTGAATTTCGATGATCTTGTAGTAGCCCAGCACGGCATAGCTGATCATGTAATTCTGCTCGGCGTTGCGCGCTTCACGGTACAGTGCAAGCGCACGCCGGGCATCTTCCGATGACGGAATGTCGCGATCGAAGAGCCATTGGTACGCGGTCGTGAACGCCAGATTCCGCTTGGCCACAGCAACCGGAACAGGGCCACCACCCCAGCCGCCTTCGGCGATCGCGTACTGATCGTCGCACCAAGTCATCACGCTCAGGAAGCGGTTGATGACCGTCATCGCTTCTTCCATCGTGAGCTTGTTCGCCGTCAATTCGATGTGGACCGACGGCACGTTTTCCTTCGTCTTGGGCATCATGACGAGATGATAGCGATCGAATTTAACGCGCATTTCGGTGCGCGGCCACGTGACCTGATTATCGACGCCGATGTTCAGGAAGTGCGAAGACGGCCTAGCGCCCAGACGTTCCCGGCGCGCGTTTTCCGCGTCCTCCTTGTCGTATTCGGCACCATCGCCGGTCGGCGGCAACGGATGCTTGCGCGCCTGATCGACGCGCTGCGCCAAGCGATCGAAGAAGCGGCGATTGAGTACGAGTTCTCGGCTGGCTGGCGCATTGCGCTGATCGGGATCGAATGCGTCGGCGGCGGCACCGGGCTGAAGCAGTGACACCGCTTCGTCACGCACAAACGACACGCGCTTGCGTTCGCCCGCTTCGTCGAACGTGATCACGGCGATGCCGTTGCTGTTGGTTCCGGCCTCCGCAACCGACAGGCGCACCGCGACCAGTTTTTGGCGCGAGGCTTCGTCCCTCAAAAGATAACACATTGCAGCCGTCAGATCAGGGGCCGCACCAAACGCATCGGTTGGCCCGCCCACCGGTTTGAGCCGGGCGATGACTGCGGCGACATGCCCGGCCCAACTGGGCTGGATGGCGACGAGTCCCAGCACGGCCGCAATGATCTGCTCGTCCGTGAGCGCACGCCCTCGATTTTCACGGCCGCGCGGCAGACGACTGTAGCCGCGCAAGGACTCGAAGCGTTGCTCCATGGCGGACACGTCGAAGGGTTTCGGGCGCCGGCAGGCGTACGAAAGTCTTACAAGTACGACCCGCGGTGGGGCTCGCACAGGTCTATGGGTAAAAGGGCTTTGGTGTGG